>CAZKGK010000029.1:0-2729 GCA_964552555.1 uncultured Candidatus Saccharibacteria bacterium | reverse complement strand
ATCAACGATGGCAGCTGGAAGTTCTGGCGTTCATACATTCAATTCCCATATGGTGAGTTAGCAGGAAAGAAAGTCCTCGGTGCTAATCTGCACGGATACTTTAAAGGTGGCATCGGTGGCGACACGGCATCTCGCTACATAGCGATGGGACACGCAAACTGTATTGCATACGGTTGTCTCGGCTCACAAGTTGGATTAACGACTGCTGCAACAGACTTCGATATAGACTTTACAAGTAACCTGCAGCAAACCGTAGACAACAATGACTGGGGCGCGGTCTGGAGTCTATGGGGTGAAGAAGGTGGATATAAAACGTACAAGCCATACTGGGATATTGTTGCGTACATTACGTACGATACGCCAACACCTGTCGCAACCCCAGTAACCCCGGCAGATAAGCAGGTTATGGTTGACACCATGCCAACCCTGAAAGTTAATCCCGTAAGCGACGCAGATGGGGATACGGTAAAGTACTACTTCCGCGTAAGTACAAACAGCGACGCAGAAACCGGTGCAGTCATTAACTCTGGTTGGATTGACTCACCGCAGTGGACAGTCCCAGATGGAATCTTGCAAGATGGTACGACGTATTATTGGCATGTATATACACTTGGTGCGACACAAACCAACCCGACATGGAAGAGCTCGTTCAAGGTCGATTTACGCACGGGTAAAGACAGTACGCAGAGCTACGATACTGTAGGTCCGGTTGGTGTTGATCTCGCCACGGGTAATGCATCACTCTCAACGAGTACTCATAGTATTAAAGCATTAGGCGGTAGTATAGGGCTTAGTCTCGACTACAACACGCCAAACAAAGCAAAAAAAGGTCTTAAAGGTGAGTACTGGAACGTAAGTTCGAGCTATAATTTTGCAAATGGCGCACCGACATCCACTCCGACTCTCACGCGTCGTGACCAAAATATCGATTTCAGTTGGGTCGCAGGCTCACCAGCAAGTAATATCCAATCTGACTGGTTCTATACTCGATGGACGGGGCAGTTTGTTGCTCCAGTCACCGGTGCCTATCAGTTTGGAGGTAATAATGATGACAACATGCATATCTGGGTCAATAATAGCGATGTGTATAGCAATGCATACACCGCAGGAGGCATTCAATACGGCAGCAGTATCACGCTGCAAGCTGGGCAAGTTGTTCCAATCCGTGCGGAGTATCTCGAAGGTGTCGGTGGTGCTACGGCACGTGTATACGTAAAGGGAGCTGTGGCTGAGCAAGTTATTCCACAGGACTGGCTCTACACAGATGTTACTAACCAGTCCCAGGCGTATGGACTTACCGGACGTTACTACACAGATAACTCCAATGCGCACGATCTCGATGCAGCAGCTACGGATCCATTTAGGCTCATGATGACGCGCCGCGACTCATCTATGAACCTCAGTTTCGGTCTCGGTGGCCCAGCACAGGGCTTGCAAGCAGATAACTTCATGGGCCGCTGGACGGGCTACATCACAGTGCCAACCGCAGGCACCTACACCCTCGGTGCTGTCTCAGACGACGGTGTTCGCATTAAAGTAAACACAGGTTCATGGCAAACCCCCCTCGATAAATGGCAAGATCAAGCAGGCACGTTCTGGGGTAATGGTGTAGCACTGCCTGCAAATACGCCAATACCAATCCAGGTAGACTGGTTCGAGCACGGCGGCGGAGCAACCCTTGACCTTATGATGCAGGGTAATGGCTATAGTGCACAGGAAATCCCAGCAACGTGGCTTACTCCGGATGCAAACGTGCTCCCTGACCAATGGAAACTAGGTGTTGATGTTGACGGTAATGTCGGCTATGAGCGTTTACGCGCCTCAAATAACTCAGTTATCCTTGAAGACTCAACGGGAAGCACACACGAATACACCTACACGAACGGTGGGTATAAACCACCAGTGAATGAGGACGGAACACTTTCAAAGAACGCGGATAATACCTATACATTTATTGATACCGATGGGCGTACGTATATCTTCGATGCAAACGGTCAACTTACTTCATTAACATCGCCAACGGATGATCGCCAGCCAGCAGCGCTCAAGTATACATACGGAGGAAGTCCATCACGTCTACTTAAGATTGAAGATGGCACAACGAACACGCGATACGCAACCGTCTATTACAAGGGCATTAACGATACTAACAATATCTGTGATAAGAATGGCACCAATAATCCATCAAGTTTATTCGGATTAATTTCAAGTTTCGCCGACGCGCCAGCGGGTAAGCTGTGTGCATTCAAAACAAGCGACGGTGATATTACCAATCTTTACTACGACGGCAACGGTAACCTTGCACGGGTTGTAATTCCTGGCGGCCAAGTAACAGACTATGCTTACGATGCTGTAGGACGCATTACGGCAGTGCGTGACAGCACGGCAGCTGATGCTATTGCTGCGGGCGTACGGGCTAATGATGCAACAGTTACTTCGGAACTCTCGTATGATAGTCTTGGACGTATTACTACCGCTAGAGCGCCTGCAGCAAAAACTAACGATGCTCGGCTTGAGCATACAGTGGCGTATGTACCAGGTTCGACCGATATGCACATTACGGGCGCCTCTGAACCAAATGGCTACAGCAAACGCGTACAATATGACTCGCTTTTGCGCACCACAAACGAAAGTGACCTTACAGGCAAAACAACTCAAACCGAGTGGGACGCTGTAAAAGACCTGCAGCTGTCTACGACCGATGCTACGGGGCTCAAGAGTACGAGTAT
>CAZKGK010000028.1:0-2862 GCA_964552555.1 uncultured Candidatus Saccharibacteria bacterium | reverse complement strand
TGAAGAAGCTGATTGACCTAAACGCGCCGGAAGTTATCCGCCGTAACGAACAACGTATGTTGCAAGAAGCTGTTGACGCCTTAATTGACAATAGTAATGCACGCAGTGGTCGTGCCGTTGCCGCAACCGGCCAACGCCGCCGCCTGAAGTCTTTGAGCGACATGCTCAAGGGTAAGCAGGGTCGTTTCCGCCAGAACTTGCTTGGTAAGCGTGTTGACTACTCTGGTCGTTCAGTAATTGTTGCTGGTCCAGAACTTAAGATCACTGAATGTGGTCTACCAAAGATGATGGCACTTGAACTATTCAAACCATTTGTAATTGGTGAATTGATTGCCCGCGAAGAAGCTCACAACATTCGTTCTGCTACACGCATGATCGAAACTGGTGAAACTGCCGTTTGGGATGCACTTGATACAGTGATCAAGGGCAAGTACGTTCTTCTGAACCGTGCTCCATCTTTGCACCGTCTTTCAATCCAGGCTTTCCAGCCGGTATTGATCGAAGGCCGCGCTATTCAGTTGCACCCACTCGTATGTAAGGGCTTCAACGCCGACTTCGATGGTGACCAGATGGCTGTTCACTTGCCACTAAGCGACGCAGCTCAGGCAGAAGCTAAGAACATCATGGCCGCAAGTAAGAACTTGCTGAAGCCAGCAGATGGTTCACCAATCTTGCACATTGAGCAGGATATCGTTCTTGGTTGTTACTACTTGACCTACGAGCGCCCTAAAGCAACTGATGCAGTTAAGCTGTACAGTAGCTTGAACGAAGCTAGTATGGCATTTGACGCTGGTAAGGTAACCCTTCAGAGTCGCGTAAAACTGCCATTCCGTGGTGAAATGCGTGAAACTACCCTTGGTCGCCTACTTTTCAACGAAATCTTCCCAGAGGACTTTGAATACCAGGACGAGCCTATGACTAAGAAACGCTTGCAGAAGGTCATGGCTGCTGTCTACCAGAAATACGGTCAGGCTAGCACTGCTGAAATCGCTGACACCTTGAAGGACATCGGTTTCCACTATGCAACTCTTTCAGGCCTTTCAATGGGTATGGACGACTTTGAACCAATCAAGGGTCTTGCTGAAGTCATCACCGGCGGTGAAACCCGCAGTGCTGGTATTAGTGACCAGTACGAACAAGGTTTCATTACCGACGACGAGCGTCACCGCTTGATCATCGACAACTGGACCAAGATCGACAGTCACGTACAGAACATGCTCGCAGAGCAGATGAAAGACCAGGATGGTTCAATGGCTATCGCGATCACCTCTGGTGCTCGTGGTAACGTCTCACAGATGAAGATGTCCGTCGGTATGCTTGGTGTCTTCCAGGATGCTGGTGGTAACATCATCGAATTGCCAGTCAAGTCTGGTTACCTCCATGGTTTGAACCCACTTGAATACTTTACCGGTACCCGTGGTACTCGTAAGGCCGTCATCGACATCGCGTTGAAGACTGCTGACGCTGGTTACTTGACTCGTCGTTTGGTTGACGTTTCACAAGACGTCTTTACCTTCGGTGACGAAGATGACGGTACCGACCTCGGTTTCTCAATGCTCCGCGCTGACGCGAAAGCAATCGGCGTATCATACGCTGCTCGCCTAGAAGGTCGCTATGCAGCTGCTGACGTTAAGGGCCACTTGAAAGCTGGTGAATTGTTCACCAAGCAAATCGCTGAAGCAATTGACGCAGACGAATCAATCGATGGTCTTAAGATCATGAGTGTTCTAAGCGCTTCATCTGTCCGTGGTGTTCCACAGAAGAGCTACGGTATCGATCCAGCGACTGGTCAACTGGTTGCAGCACATAGCCCAATTGGTGTTATCGCTGCTCAGTCTATCGGTGAGCCTGGTACACAGCTGTCACTTGACTCTAAGCACCGTTCTGGTGCGGCTGTTGCCGACGACACCGCTCAGGGTCTAAGCCGTATTGAAGAGTTGTTCGAATGTCGTACGCCAAAGGGTCAAGCTTACTTGACTGACATCTCAGGTGTTGCAAACGCTTGGGAAGAAGGCGATCACTACGTTGTTCAAGTAACCGCTCAGGACAAGGACAACTTGTTCTTGGATCTTGACGGCCGCAAGCCTTCTATTAAGTCAGGTACAGAGATCGCAATCGGCGATGTCCTTGCAAGCAACGACGGTGGTGCTGAACCATTAGTTTCACCTATGGCTGGTACTGTTGAAATTACTGACAAGCAAATTGTCGTAACTCCTGCAGGTCAAAGCGTTGTACGCTATGAAATCCCAGGCTTCAAGCAATTGCTTGTCAACGACGGTGACGTAGTAGTTGCTGGTCAGCAGCTGACAAACGGTTCTATCAACTTGCACGAGCTGATGCGCTTGCAGGGTGTTGAATCTACTCAGCGTTACATCATGAACGAAATCCTTGGCATCTTTGCCGGACAGGGTCAGGATGTTGCTGGTAAGCACTTGGAAATCATCGTACGCCAGATGTTCAGCCGTGTTCAGGTTGAAGATGCAGGTGACACCGAGTTCGTAACAGGTGACGTTGTAAGTAAGCTAGCCGTAGTAGAAGCTAACGAACAATTAGCTGCTGACGGCAAAGAACTTGCACAGTACACCCAGTTGCTCCTTGGTATTACCAAAGCATCTCTAAGCACCGACTCATTCTTGAGTGCTGCATCCTTCCAGGACACAACTCGCGTTCTGATCGGTGCCGCTACTAGCGGTAAGATTGACCGCCTGTACGGTCTTAAGGAAAACGTGATCCTTGGTCGCAAGATCCCTGTTGGTACCGGTTACGGTGCTAGCAATGCACTTGACGAAGGTGATGGTGAAGACGAAGTAGAAGAAGTAGTTGCAGCAGTACCTACTCCTGAAGCTGACGTCGAAGCTTAAG
>CAZKGK010000027.1:1358-2890 GCA_964552555.1 uncultured Candidatus Saccharibacteria bacterium | reverse complement strand
GAAGAGTCCGCTTATTCTCAGGTAAATCCGTCTCTCGAACCGAAGTCACCGTAGAATAATTTTTAGCGGGCTAAGGCACTGAATAGATTTTGGGCAATCGTATTGATTGCTTCTTTGCGATTATTATAGAGACGCCAAATAAATTCATGCTCACCGAACTGCCGATTCTTCACAAACTCTGTAAGATCAGTTATATCGCGCGGACGAGCCTCCTCATAATCATGTATCCTGTGCAACTTATTGCCTTCCAGCAGTATGGTTGTACCATTGTCGACTTGGAGGAGTGCAGATCCCCAGAAAAGTGCGTTTTCTCCGTAGCGCATCGGGTCATGCAGCGTCAGGTTTCTCACGTTAAACAAAACATGACTACCATTTTTGTAATCAAGGTAGCCGAGACCCACAGTGGGTACGACGGCAAGCGCCCCAAGGAGCTTTCGATAACGACGTGGTCTTTTCAGTCCTTCTTTAACGTCTGCAATAATTTGTTCGTCTTCATTATCTTCCAGCCGCGCAATTGCCTCGCCTACTTCCGCAGAGTGCTCGGGTTTGAGACCAACTGTGTCATCAATATTTTTGACATCGTTCATCGCTAATTGTGCGACAAGAGCTTCAACCTCCTTATCCCGCCAGAATGATATATCGCCCTTTTTGGTAGCCACTATTCTGCTCACTAAGCGTTCCTGCAGAGCTGAGCGGTCAGCCAATTCATCGGTTTGACCAGCCTCCTTCCGTTCGCGGTGTGACTGTATGAAATTAGCCGGGTCACGTTCATCGAGCTTGGTGATAACTTTTATCTCTCCGCCTTCACCGGCATAAAAAATTTCAATTTTTCGCTCGGCATTAATGGCATCAGGGTCATCTCGCATACGTGTTGCTCTTGATAGCAGCGAAATTTGCACGTCTTGTGATTGGTAAGCGTATTCTCTATAAGGAGTACTATGTCGACCCGGACCGTAGTTCCCTGGTGGTAAGTCACCGAAGCGATAAGCAGGTGTAGATTTTAGAGGAACCGGACTAGCGGGTGCCTTCTCAGCTACCAGCGCAGCGGCCGTAGCTACCCCAAAATGAAGCACTGAACCATTTTGCGTAGGACGTAATTGGGTATCGCTGACAACATACAATGGCTCAGCATCTGTTTGCTCAATTTCGGCATAGACAGCATACCCATTAACGTTGGCAAGCGGTGTAGCAGCAGCGTCAATCATAACTGGACCACTCTGTTGTCGCGTCAGTGTGTGGCGTTTTATTCCACATCTAAATTGTAGCTCTGGTTTTTCTGGTCCTGTCTCAGGAAATTGAGTCATTATATGCTTATTTTAACATAAACGTATGAGTTTTACAATGCTACGCACCGAAGTTGCGGTCGAATAATATATCGTAAATCTTTAGTCTGTGTGTTCAAGTCTTTTCAGTTCGCCTTTGGCGATCTGAATCATTTCATTTCTGGTAATTATGAGGTCTTCGACTTCCTTAACGGCCGTCGCTCCATAACGTTCGTATAGTTGAACACGCATGTCGGCCACCGGGCTGGC
>CAZKGK010000027.1:0-1258 GCA_964552555.1 uncultured Candidatus Saccharibacteria bacterium | reverse complement strand
CCGGCTGATGTGTAGCGTGCTGTTTTGTAGGCGTTTTCGGATTCTCGCGCCGTCAGTACAATAGTGCCTTCTGGTACCGTTTTTACAGGATCGATTGTATCTGCCAACAGCTCTATAAATTGTCTGCCTATCTCTCCCACCAGCTCACTATCGGCCAACGACCTGACGAGGCCGGCATCAGGTACGACACCCCCCTCAAACAACGAGGCAAGCTCTTTGCGACCATTTATTACTTCACCGACTTCACGCGAGGTGCGGGCAAAGCCGTTCGTATCAACGTCGCCGAAATTCCCCTCACCTAACAGGTTCGCTCGCAGGCTAGATGAGAGCATGATGCCTTGTTTCACCATCTGTTCAGCTACCACACCGCTATCACTTTGATAACGACGGGCGTACTTCAATTCATTATCACGTTCCATCTCCTTATCATTGCTAGTTATATCAACCGTCACTTCCGCTTGATCGGAAGCCATTACTTTTGCTTTGATTCTCTCTATGTATGCGGGGTGCAGTTCTTCCGGAACAATAATTCCTAAAGCCGCTTCGTCAAGTGCCCATACAGCTGAATCACGCCAGTCTGGCTGCACTGGACCAGTCTGTGCCTTCTTGCGACTACTTAACACACCCTTGAGTGACTTGAAACTGAAGCGGCTCTCCTGGTGAGTTTTAGTCGGCATCTCACGAACCTTTTGGGCAGTGAATACTTCTGTCCCGTTTTTTGATTTATGATCTTGAATGTTTATTCTATCGAAACGGCGTTCGACCTCGAAGTGATCCCGTGAGGTGGTCGGGCTAAAACCGTTACCATCGTTCCTGCCTACATTCACATATTTTGCTTCACGAATGACAGAAATCGGTTCGACGGGGTGTTCCCCGTCATGAGCAAGTCTCGTAATGAAAAAGACCGGTTCTTTCTTGTCTTGCACGGTTGTTTTAACAATGCCAAACATCTCATCGCCAGCTGCCACTATCGCTTCTAGTGACTGGGTGTACGGGCTCTCCGTAGCTTGATATACGGCCAAGCTTTCTTGCCCCTCAATACGTTGCCTTCTACCTTCTTGTAGCATAGTAGTGGCGACGCCCGGATCTGTCGGAAGACTCTCGCGTATAACATCAATCGGAGTTCGTAGTTGTGGTTGGCGTTCTTGAGTAAGCATATTTATATTATATTACAACTAATAATAAAATAGCATAATCTTTATAAATAGTCAATCTGATGGTACAGATTAATTATGGTCGGCTAAGTCTGCCGATATTC
>CAZKGK010000026.1:0-3074 GCA_964552555.1 uncultured Candidatus Saccharibacteria bacterium | reverse complement strand
GTCAGGCCAGCATGGATGGACCTTGCGCGTGAGGTGAGCGAGCAAGTGCTCGGTCGCACGGTCGGGCGCTAGTCACGCGGGCGGGGCGCTAACACAGCGCCCCGCCCCTATTTTTCAACTTATCTTTTACTTTGAACTAACTATGCTTAAGGCGAAAAGCGTCATCCATTGCAAGGACCTCTTCGAACGAGTCAAAATTACCATCTTCTAATATTCGCAGTATACGCGTGTGATGCTCCATAACTTCGGAACGGTGCGTTGCGAATAGTTCTTCAGCTTCACGGAGAGGATATTTGTAACCTTCCAATAACTCTAGCTGATCGCGTTGGAATGGCAGTATACTCTCAAGGGAAACTTCCTGACCTAGTGCTTTCCCTTGGATTTCAGCATACAGCGCATGGCTTTCATGGGGTCCACTTGGTGTATAAAGTCCGCTCAGGTCAGCCGATGCTACAGCCCTAATCATTGCATTATCCAGATCTTCGCCTACATATTCATGCGCAACCTGGTGGGTTAAGATACCATTCGTGAATTTTGGTTCTGTACCAAGTATGGCTCTCATGACACCACCACTGAGTTCTGGTATTCCGAATGTTTTAAGCTGCTCGACCAGCCAACTAGCACTTTGTGATTCATTTATGCCAATACCGTTAAGCTGCAAAACATCATGCGCGTATCCTGCAAGTTCAGCAGTCTTTTGTTCGGTAGACGACAAATTCATATATTTGCATAGTCGCAGCGCTTGCTGTCCAACCATTTGGGCATGCGGTAAATGATGAAAGGCAAGACGTTGATCGTGGCCCCCGACGCCATTGGGTTGACCGTCACCATAGCGATGCCCCATGAGCTCTAGTGCTAAAATACCTATAGCGTGGGTGGCATGCTCGTATCGTGGCGTCCATTCAATTGTACTAAGTGCTCGTTCCGACATAATGTTCTCCTTGTATTAATATCCGCCTGCTCGAGATAGTAAATGTTTTATAGGAATTTAAATATTAGTTGTGCAAAAGATGCACAAAATTGTGATACTATCTACATATGAATGAATATATCCGCCAGTACTTTATGGCACTTGGTCTCAATAATGACATCGCCGATATTTATGCCACCCTGCATCAATATGGTGCACAGACATTATCCGAGCTTGCCCGGAAGTCAGGAGTAGAGCGTACGAAGATATATAGGATACTCGATGAGTTAAAAGCAACGGGACTTGTAGAAGTTGAGACGCAGTACAAACGTGAGATTCTCAGAGCCGCCCCTATAGATAATATAGAGGTATATTTAAGCAACAAAGAACAACAGCTCCGTTCTGCTCGAGCATCGTTCGAAACAATCGAAAAATTATTGCTAAATAACGATTCAAGCACAAGCGGTACAAGGGTACAGTTTTATAGGGGCATCGATGGTCTTAAACAGCTCTACTGGAATCAGACAAAAGCAAAGACTGAGGTGCTAGCAATAATGAACGAGAATATGCAACTTCATACAAAGAGCGCGTTTTTTGAGCGCTGGGTGCACAAAATGAATGAAAACAACATCACAACACGTGGAATCATTAACGATCAATTTGTCACATCACAACAAAAATGGTATAACAAACGTAATAATGAGCGGTTGAAGGATTGGGAATCCCGATATATATCAGAAGAGCTATTTCCGATTAATCATCAAATGATTATGTATAATGATGTTGTTGCCTACCAAGATTGGCATGGTGGCGAAGTATTTGGCATAGAAATCCATAACCAGATGATCGCTGACACGCAACGCAGGTTTTTCGAGATGCTATGGAAACAGTCCTTGTCGGTCGATGACCTCGCAGGCCCGGGATAGTAGCGGCAGTTTGCTTCTCTTCTAGTCTGCTATTATTAATATATGAAAGCATTTATATTCGACCCTCTCTGGAATGATCTTATAACAAACGATCTAAAGTCAAAACTAGATGCAAGTGGTCTCGAGGTAATAATTGCCACCGACGTTGCACCATTAATGGACCATAAAGAGTTGTACGAGGGTGACGAAGACCGTCTTCTTTGCTTAAACCCGGACTATGTAAACTGGCGGCTTACATCTGAGGATTACAGGAATATACCAAACCTAAAGGGTATATTCGGTGCGGCTACCTCAACTACTTGGATAGAAAAAAGCTACGCAAACGAGCATGGTATACCCGTGTGTGATATCAAGAACTTTTCAACAGAGGCTGTCGCTGAATGGGCTATTACAATGATGTTCAACGTGGCTCGGCAGGTACCGGGGCTTATTAAAGATGATTTTCCTCTCGACTTTGATAAAGATTATATGAGGTACAGGGGTATCGAACTCCATGGTAAGAAAGCCGGTATAGTCGGATTAGGACACATTGGCTCAGCTATCGCCGCTCGTTGCGCAGGTCTCGGCATGGATGTTATCTATTGGTCACGCAGCCCCAAACAAGTAGAGTACGAAAAAGTCGAGTTATCACAGCTTTTCGCGGACGCCGATGTCATCTTTCCAACTATGGAATTGAACGATGAAACTAAGACGCTACTCGACGACGAATTGCTAAAATCAATGAAAGATACGGCAATGGTTATTCAAACGGCGCATGGCCTATTTAGCCAACAGCATGTTATTGATATGGTGAAAAACGGCAAACTATATGGATATGGACTAGAGGCAGAGCCAGCCACCTTTAGCAGTTACGAAGGGAATATTTGGGCGGCTCCTGCATATGCCTGGGCAACTGATAGCACGATGCATAATTCGATGGTGAAATGGATAGATAATATACTTAGCGCTAGCGAAGGCAGGTTTCCCAACCGAATTAATTAGCCCTAGATTCCGTTTGCTTTTGGGGCTAAAAACTCACCAGAGGAAATAAGCACCATGCCCAACAGATGGAGCATTACTAGAACATGCCACAAACCACCCAAATCTACACTCTCAAAGATCTCGTATCCGAGATATGGTAGCTACTAACCACGGCCGAGGGGAGCTAAGGATCTATTCTTGCTCTCGAACATCGGCAAGTGCGATATCGCCAAGTATGTTGACGCTGCCTATTTCAAGCACGCGCATACAAAGCGTAA
>CAZKGK010000025.1:0-3155 GCA_964552555.1 uncultured Candidatus Saccharibacteria bacterium | reverse complement strand
CCAACCCAAGTTCGTCAATTTGCAGCATGTCCATGGCGCTGATGGCCGTTTTTTCGTCAACCACACCATCACCGTTAACGTCAGCGTAGTCACGCACCCGTTTGAGCATGCGGTTGGCGATGCGCGGCGTCAGCCGCGAACGCTGGGCAATCAGCCCGACCGCTTTGGGGTTGATTCTGGTCTTTAGAATTTTGGCGGAGCGCTTGATAATAGCTTCAATCTCCTCAGGCGCATAAAAATCCAGCCGGTAAATGTGGCCGAAGCGGTCGCGCAACGGTGCCGCCAGCGCGCCGGCCCGGGTGGTGGCGCCAATCAGAGTGAATTTGGGGATATCCAGCCGCAAGGAACGCGCACTGGGACCTTTGCCCAGCATAATATCAATGGCGTAATCTTCCATGGCGCTATATAGAACTTCTTCAACTTGTCGGCCAAGACGATGGATCTCGTCAATAAACAACACGTCGCCGTCTTGCAAGTTAGTCAGCATACTGGCCAGGTCAGCCGCCCGGGCAATGGCCGGCCCGCTGCTGACGCGGATGTTGGTGTTCATTTCTCGGGCAATGACGTTGGCCAGCGTCGTTTTGCCGAGGCCAGGTGGACCGTGTAGCAAAATGTGCTCCAGCGGCTCGGCGCGTTTTTTGGTCGCCTTAATCGCCAGCACCAGATTCTGTTTGATGCGATCCTGGCCGATATAGCCGCTAAAATCGTGCGGCCGGAGGGTTTGTTCAAGCTCCTGCTCGACTTCGTCAACCGGTTCATCAGCGGGGTTCACAATTCTTTCAATCATTTGGTTTTCAGTGCCTGTTTAACGCGCTCTGCAACCGGCAGGGCGCTATCAATTTCAGCCAGTGCCTGAGCGGCATCGGTGGTTGTGTAGCCAAGCGCTATCAATGCCTGGGCTGCTTCATCCGACTTGTTCACCCTGCTTTTAAGAATGGTATCCATGGTGTCTTCACTGGTCAGACCGACTTTATCCTTGAGGTCTACGATAACACGCTCGGCGACGCGCTTACCGACACCCGGCGCGGTCTGCAAAAAGCGGACATCACCACCGGCAATGCTGCTGCGTACTTCATCACCACTGCCGACACTCAAAATAGCCAAGGCCATTTTAGGCCCGACGCCATTGACTTCCAACAATTGCTCAAATAATTCCTTGGTGGCAATTTCACGAAAACCATATAGGTCGTAGGCGTTTTCGCGGATGTGTTCATGTACATAGAGTTTTGCTTTGGCGCCAATTTTCAGACCGCCATGGTCTTCGGGCGTGACATAAAAGCCATACCCTACGCCGCCGGCTTCTACGATAACCAGGCCACCAAGCTTCTCACTGACTTCCCCTCGAATAGTTGCAATCATTACGCATTATTATCTCATATTCGAGCGATCAGCGAGAATATATGAAGAAGCCAAGCAAGCCATTCTCTAATAAGTGGGCTTGCCTGGCCTGAAGCAATATATTCGAGCAGTCAGCGAGAATAAAGATGAAGCTAAATTAAGCGGTTAGGCTATCGTGCCTTCGGCTTCACGTAACAGCTCGCGGGCAATAAAAGAGAATTCAATCAGCTGGGCATCGGTTAGTTGGACCTGATCGTCCGCCGGTGCAGTGTCAAAAACCATAGCGCCAAAAAACCGCGAAACCTCCACTCCCTTCATAATAACGCGCAACATATCAATGCGCTGCTCGTCGTCTATGGGTAACGGCGGTTGGCTGGGGTCTGTGTCAGAAGCCACAAATAGGTGGCTATCTTCATCAATTGGTTCGGCCATGAAGCTCCTCACAGCCTAAATTATTAAATATCTAGTGCTAATTGTCAATGCTTCGTGGTCATACTGTAACAGATGGCAGCAGCTAACGCGTCGGCACAGTCGTCTGGTTTGGGCACGGTTTTGAGCTCCAGAATCACCCGCACCATTTCCTGCATCTGCTTTTTGTCAGCCCGGCCGTAGCCGGTCAGGGCCATTTTAATCTGTAGCGGCGTGTACTCAAAAATATCCAAACCAGCTTGTTTCGCACAGAGCAGCACCACACCACGAGCTTGTGATACCGTCATGGCGGTGGTGATATTTTGAGCGAAAAATAATTTTTCAACCGACATGACCTGTGGTTTGGTGCTCATAATAATATCCGTCAGTTCATCAAAGATAGTCTGCAGCCGCACCGCGTCATCTTCCTTGACTGGTGTGCGAATCACGCCAGCATCAACTAAATGAGCTTTGTTTTTGGAATCAACTTCAATAATGCCAAAGCCGAGAATACCGGTGCCGGGGTCAATGCCGAGAATGCGCATTTTTTGTCAACTTTACAGTTGTATTTGCAGCCAAAATCATAAGAACAACTATTGAGTACAGGCCAAGATTAAATATTAGTTTCTGGTAATCAGGTTTAAGCGAACTTGTTGCTTTCGCACCAAATGCAGAATCTCCACCTAGCGACTCTTCGGTACTTAACCATGCATAAGGTAATCCATAACTTCGTGTTGAAATATTATAAGTACCTCCGCAAGATACACATTGTGATAGATCTGTGTATGAGAAGTGCTGCGTTTTGTGTGGAAAAAACAGTAAAAACATGGATGACACAAAAACAAGTACGACAATAAGTACCTTGTTTTTTGTATTCTTAAACATGGCCTAATATTATCACGCTATTTATTGCAGTAGGTCTTCAGGAATGTCAAAGTTGGTGTGAGTGGTGGTAACGTCATCCAGCTCTTCGAGTGCTTCCATCAGGCGGACAATTTTGCCGGCCGTTTCCTTATCCTGCACCTCAACTGTATTATTGGGCACAAAGGTCAACTCGGCTTCGGTCACCTCCAGCCCGGTGCCACGCAAATCATCGCGTACTTTGGCGAGTTCCTTGGTATCGGTATAGATAATAGATTCGCTGTCTTCTTCCTGGACGTCATCAGCCCCGGCGTCAATGGCTGCTTCAAATACTTCATCACCGGTTTGTTTGACACGAATCATGCCTTTGCGGGCAAACTGAAACGCCACGGCACCTTTTTCGGCCATATTACCTCCGTGCTTGGAGAAAGCCAGCCGGACCTCCGGATAGGTGCGGTTAATATTATCAGTCGCGCACTCCACTAATATAGCCACGCCGCCTGGGCCGTAGCCTTCGTACATAACTTCCTGGATTTGTTCACCACCCA
>CAZKGK010000024.1:0-3253 GCA_964552555.1 uncultured Candidatus Saccharibacteria bacterium | reverse complement strand
TATTATAGCACTTTTTAAAAATGCAAAACGATAATCTAACCGTTTCACCACGAGATAAGGATATATACAATGGTATTTATATACTTGACGTTACCAAAGTAATTCGATAATATTTAGGTATGGAAGCAACAAATCTCATCGAGTTCTACAACGAATTTGCCACCGAAGAAAAGTGCCAAGACTTTTTGGCTAGGCAGCGTTGGGGCGATGAGATTGTCTGCCCGAAGTGCGGCACAATTGGCGTCAAAGCCTATAAGCTCGCCAGCGGCCGCCTGAAGTGTGCCGAATGCCGCGGTCCCTTCACCGTCCGCATGGGCAGCGTCTTTGAAGATAGTAAGCTTCCCCTGCAAAAGTGGTTCTTCGCTATCTACCTATGCACGAGTCTTAAAAAAGGCGTGTCATCAATCCAACTTAGCAAGTACCTCGGCGTGACGCAAAAGACCGCCTGGTTTATGTTGCAGCGTATCCGGTACGTTTTCGAGAATGGTACCTTTGAAAAGCTCAAGAATGCCGTTGAAGTAGACGAAGCCTATATCGGTGGTAGCGAAAAGAACAAACGTGCCAATAAGAAAACCAGGGGCGCCCAAGGCTTTGGGAGCAAGAAAGTCAAAACCCCCGTAGTCGGCATGGTGCAGCGCGGTGGGAAACTCCATGCCGTCGTTACCGGCGACACAGGCAGCACTACGCTCATGGGCTTAATCAGCAAGCATGTTGATTTGGACGCCACCGTTTACACCGACGAACATATGCCATACCGATCCCTCTCAACGATTGGCTATAAACACGAAAGCGTTAACCACGGCAGCAAAGAATTCGTAAACGGTATGGCCAGCACAAACACCGCCGAGTCATTTTGGTCGCACCTCAAGCGTGGCGTCGACGGCATTTACCACCATGTCAGCGCAAAGCACTTGCAAAAATATTGTGATGAATATAGCTATCGTTGGAACACCAAAGATATGACAGATGGCGAACGATTCAAGGATTGGTTTAGCAACATCAACAGCAAGCGCTTGATGTACAAATCACTCATCAGTAAGGCTTAACACACGGCAATTCGGCCGTCCCGACGCCGATATTAGGGCGTTTTCTCTGCGTAATAATTGTCCTAGCGGATTAGGACAATAAACTGTATTTCATAGGCAGTAACGTTTGAATAATCGTGTCACCTGCCCTATAAATATACGGTGTAGGTGGGGTTGGCAATATACTATCACTGTCGTCAGACAAATAACAAAAACATCAAGACAAAACCTACCCAATAAAACTCACTACCTACTACATTAAATGAAACTACCTAAGCTAACTCCAAGACAACAAACCATACTCATACTGCTATATAGATACAGATTCTTAAATCGTATTCAGATACAAACGCTCATGGGTCATAAAGATTACAGACGAATAAACGCATGGCTCGCAGATCTCCGCGAGAACCACTATGTCGAGTGGATATACTCAACCGACTTTCTCGAGAAATCAAAGCCTGGAATCTACTACCTTGGCCTTAACGGTATCCGCTGGCTCAAGGAGCACCAGGATCACCCGATTGAGGAGTTTCGCAAACGCTACCGTGAGCCATCGCGGAGCCAAGGATTCGTAGATCAGTGTGTACTTGTGGCCGACTGCTGCACTGCCATGAACGCTAAGAGTGCTGCTAACTCCGGCAAAAGCAGTGTCCACTACTTGTATGCTACCCAAGCCGACTACCTCGACCCAGAAAATGACTACCATTTCCTGAGCGAGTCCGATCTCATCCGGCCCCAGCTAGTGCTCGAAAAGACGGTTGAGACCAAGGATGAAGTCACGAGTAACACTCGTTTCATTGAAATCATCGAAACCACCATGCCTCGTCACAGGGTAAGGAAGCGGCTCAAGAACTACATCGGGTACCTGGAAGATGGGTATTGGCAGGACGAGACGAATGAGTACGAGTCAAACCCAATTGTCATGTTTGTCTGCCCGACCCTCAACGATTTGATCTACTGCAAGCGGGCAACCAAACGGTTGCTTGAAGAAAAGTGGGACGAAGACATTACAATGTGGTTTACGACGGCCGAAAAGCTCAAGGCACATGGGATGACGGGGAAAATTTGGGAGGAGGTCAGAGCGCCCGAAGATGATGATCAAGACGAGGAAGACGACGATGAGGACTGATGTAGCCCAAATACGCACTTTCATTTGTACTCAAATGGAAGTTGAACTTATTTACCGAAGGAAAATAAGTTTTGAGTCTAACGGATAAGGTATTATTAGAGCATGAAGTTTTACTTATCTTCCTTCAAGTTTGGCGATAAGAGTGATGAGCTTGCGCAATTGGCGCCCGGAACTGAGATCGCAATAATACCCAACGCCTTAGATTTCCGTCCTAGAGATGACGAAACCACAATTAGAAGTCTCAAAAATAAAGTCGACCGTTTGGATGACCTTGGTCTCAATGCGGAAGTAATTGACCTGCGTGATTACTTTGACGACAAAGCTAGTCTGAAAACGGCAATAGAGTCGAAGGGTGCGGTATTTGTTCTAGGCGGCAATGTGTTTGTGCTGAGACAGGCAATGTTTCTGAGCGGCTTGGATGACATCATCATTAGCCAGGTGATGAACCCAGACTTTCTATATTCGGGCTATAGTGCAGCAGGGTGTGTTTTGGCTCCGTCGCTCAAACCTTACAGTGTAGTAGGTGACCCGACAATAATGCCTTACGAGCAGTTAGCCCATACTATATGGGAGGGCCTGGGGTTGGTGGATTTTGCTTTTATGCCTCATTGGCGCTCCGACCACCCAGAAAGCAAGGCTATCGAGCGCGGCATCGAATATTGCAAACAGCACGGCATAAAGTATGAGGCCATCGAGGATGGAAGGGTTTTAATTTTTTAGCATGGTTCTAGTATCCGATATGACCCGGAGGCAGAAATCATGACTAACTAATAGAAGTCAAAATCAGGCATACGGTGACAGTTAGGGTGAATTTAGCGAGGAGAATTATTATGACAGACAACAATCCCCCCAAGGAACAGCTCAAAGATTTAGCTAAACAAATTAGCCGAGATCAAGCTAAAGCCAGCCCGGCTGAAAAGCGGGTTAAGATTAATGAAAGTTTCGAGTCCGCCGTGAAGAAGATGGCACAAACGTCGCCGCCAAAAAACGCTGACAAATAAATTCGCTTTCAACCCTGGTAATGTCAAGTATATAATTGCCTATACAATTACATTTGCAACTGAGTTGTAGAGCCCCGCCCGACTCTTGGGTGGGG
>CAZKGK010000023.1:0-3256 GCA_964552555.1 uncultured Candidatus Saccharibacteria bacterium | reverse complement strand
GAGCACCGGTCTCCAAAACCGGGTGTCGTAGGTTCGAGTCCTGCTACCCCTGCCAAGTAGAAATTCGACCGACTCTCAGATGGGAGTCGGTTATATTTTTCTTTAAAAACGTAATCTTTTTAAACATAGCCAAATCTACCTCTATTGTAAAAGTTCGATTCCTGTTACCTTCGTTAATAATATAAATTTTATTCAAAGCTCAAATCTATATTATTAATACATTCATCGATTCCGTTTAGCGGCATCTTTGTCTGATCAACATCGCTTGGTATAAAGACTTGTACACCTTTGAAATTACCGAGGTTATGGAACCCTACTTTATCCCCTAGAGCCTCAAGCCTTTGATGCCACGCATCGGTCAAGTAAAACAGGGTGTGATTTGTTTTAAGTGGCATACCTTCGCAAGCAATTGAGGTTTGAATGTATACCGCATAGATAGCGTTGAAACCGTTTTCATTCAGTTTTGTTTGATCGTTATCCATATCGGGAAGTTCATATGTCGGCAGTTGTATGCGCGGCATAGGGAAGAAGGTGTTTGACGCATCTTCTTCTGGCAAATTTTCGTCCTGGATTCTATAAAGTGTATGCGTATTTAACAAATAGTCCTCGCTACTTGGATGCAACGCCGAGCCGAACGAGTTTTCAATATTTATGAAATTACCGTCTTCCATGCGCATGATATTGAAGTTACCGTCAAATAGTACAGCATTCATTTCAGTGTAGTATTCGTCTTTTTTGATGAACTTATATTTGTCCGGTTTGATGAAGTGCTGAATCTCGATATAACCTGGCGACAACTTTGTAATCACAGGGTAAGCTTCAAGACTGGGTAGCCGGCCATTCGACAAATACATAGCCTTTACTAAGTGCTCTGGCATTGGCACACTATTGCTCATCATTCGGGTGTAGTAATTCTTCTGAACATCGCTTTCTAGATTCTTATTAGCAGCCACCCTATGCGGAGCCACATTACTGAACGGTACATAAACCACTACGAAGCTATGTGCGCCAGATTTAATGGTCTTCGTGAGGATGCCGGAGGGGCTTGGCTCAAATAAACTTGATATGCTCTTGTCTACCAAGTCTTCAAGTGAGCTACTATAGGCATTGCTAATTTTGAGTACGCCGCCATCATTTTTGATACCGATACACAATATCCCGTCATTAGAATTAAGAAACGCGCAGATTTCCTTAGCAATAAGTGATTTTATCTTCTTGTCATCGCTGCCGATAGCGGACACAATTTCTTTGAACTCAAAAATGGTCGATTCGCCATCGGCCGTATTCGCCATTTGACTCTGGATATCTTTTAGTGCAGCTATGCTGTCGTAGAGTAGTCGTGTTGGGTTCATTGATATTTCCTTTTATTGCTTTGACAATGCTGACGTACAATGTTAATCCAGTTGTCATACCAATACCATCGGCCTTCCAGCTCTACGCCGTAACCCTTTGTCGGCTTTTTGGCGTCATACTGTTGCCATAGTACAGTATGGTTCTGGAGTTTAAAATTTGGATAGCCTTCATCGTTCATCATTTTCACAATCTTGCTCGGCACAGACTTATCCTTTTCTTTTTCTTTAGTAACTGCATACGTGATATTCATGCCTTTTGCTATTTCTGAGTCAGGTGCAATAAACTCAATAACCTTATCGGCTTGCCCGGGTCGGTTCGCGGTTTTCTGTGCGAATAAGACACGGTATGCATACTTTGGGCTATTGAACTCTTCTTCGCTTAAATTGCCATCGTACCCCTCGACGAAGCGTGAAACATGGGCGGGCAATATATCCTTGTATTCCTGCAGAGTACTCGTTTGACTATCTGATAGGGATGTAAATTGAAGACTGAATGACAGATGTTTATCTATTCCAAGTTCAGTTCCAAATAGCGTTTTAATGCAATCATTGAAGTTTAGGCAGCATGCTTGAAAGCGAGCGCTAAGCGCATCATCAATACGTGATGTCATCTGATGCTCTATTTCGTGGCGAAGGCCGATTAAGAATCTCAGGTTGTTTGCCGCATTCTTATCTACAGGTGAAGTATCATCACCCAGGCATCTTTCCAGCTCCCAATATTTGTATGCGCCGTGCTTAGTTCTATCGAACTTTTTACGTCCGGATGGTAGCTCTTGAAAATAGCGGTATTCTATTTTCTGTGAGCGATAATATGCGTGCAGCAAATATGTCCAAGCAATATGCATATTCACTATAAACATCTCAGATTTAAAAGTAATAAGGGGGTTATTAAAAACTTGTACAGCCGCCAGTGCGGCTTCCCGAGATTTATTAACAAGCTCCTGCTTTACTGAACCTACACGTCTATTCCTTGTCGTCATGATCAATTGTCCGCCTCGGCACTTGCTTCTCGTTCATTGCCTTCAGCCTGTGCTTTCTGAGCATGCTTACTACGTGCTGTCGCAACCCTCCTTGGCATCACGTACACGTAATTTATAAATTGATCCACAAAATCTTTAACCTCGAGTGCAAGTTCGTGGTTAATTTCCTTTAATTTATCATCTTGAGGATGGGCGCCCCAGTTGCCAAAAATGCGGATATTCTGCGCCCAATCTTTAATGTCTTTCGTAAGTGAGCCGACGCCCTTTATTTGGTCAATTAAGTCCTTTTTCGTATCAGCGCCAAGATTGATCATTGCATTCTGAATCGCGCGGCGAAACATCGCTACGGCAGCTTTGTCGGCGTTGTTAGCAAGACAAATTAAGCCCTCAGTGTAGTCGGCCACGACGTCCTCAGGCGCTGATTCAGTAAACACTTCACTTGGCATAGTGTCCGTGGCTGGAAATTCAGCAATCCACTCGTCGGGTGTTAGTAATTGCCTGTCGGTGCTATATGGGTTTTCTTTCGAGCGGAATACACGAACAGATAGCCTAGTACAAGGCTTACATCGAAAGGTTATGTAATTGTATTGGTCGCCATTTCGAGCAAGGTGGAAGTCGTTGTGAATCATCTCCAGATGCGCTTTAGTGCCGCAATGTGGGCAAACGCCTATAAAATCTTTACATTGATCTTCAATTGCTTTGTTCACCTCTGCAGTCGTCATCATTCACTCCGATTATTGTCATATTTATATCCCTATGTCAATTTTACACCTAAGAGCTGCGCTTATCGAATATCTTGTAAATGAAATCGAGCTCCGCAAGTTCAAAGTCTAATTCCTCCGCAAAAGTTATATTCCGATCCCCGAGGTCCTGCCATAGAGAGGCCTCAAATCCTTTGCTTACCTTGACGATCTTGATATTAAT
>CAZKGK010000022.1:0-3690 GCA_964552555.1 uncultured Candidatus Saccharibacteria bacterium | reverse complement strand
CATCAATAGTGCCTGAGCCTTCGCAAATATAACTAAAGTCGCCGTAGTCTTTTTCGACAGGCGTGTAGAGCCGCGTCGTTTCCCATAGATCCATGAGGGCTTTGCGTAGCATCTTATCGGCTTGCTCCTCAGTCATTTTGGAAAAGTCGCCAAAATAGGACATCGACCAGACTGGCTTACCTTCGTAAAAAACGGTTTCCAAGCCGGGGAATATACCGTTGCCAATGTAGTAGATGTCTCTGTAAGAAAATTTACCATCAGCAAATTCGTACTGCACAGAATCGGGCAATAAGGGCTTCGCCTGCCCGGTTGCCGCAGCATACGTCTTAGTTCTGGCCTGCAATAAAAACTTCTCCAGCTCAATTTTATCCATGGCTTAATCATACCAAACACATAGAGCAGGGCCTCGTTGACACTTCTAATCTGTTTTGGTACTATTACCACGCTCTAAATTCCGGCGCGGGGTGGAGCAGTGGCAGCTCGCGTGGCTCATAACCACGAGGTCGCAGGTTCGAGTCCTGCCCCCGCTACCAAGAAAGACTCTGAAGGCTCTTGAGAGTCTTTTTTATTGGGTAGACATCTGTAAAGTGGGCTTATGTTCGAGGTTCCAAATCTACCGTTCACTGAATCATAATAAAGCCCATCTGGAAATAACATTTTTTGGAACCTTACTTGCACTGAAATATCCGACTCTGCCCATTGTCGGTCTACGCTCTCCATTAGATTAATTGCCGCTTCAATATCCGCTTCTCTAATGCTTTGTTGTTGCTCAAGTGCCTTTAGATTCTCAGCCTTCTCAAGTTTTTGAACATCCAGTAAATCAACAAGTTCACGCTTCTCATCTATTGTTAATAGGCCCTCCGTAAATTTTTGGACAGCTTTTATACGTGAACTACTCAACGAAGATAGCTCTTCTCTTAGCGTTTTGATATGTCCATTCAAACTTCCGAGTTCCTTATTGGCTTGGCGAATTAGTATTTGTTTGTAGAGTTTGAGCACTCCTGGGGATGGCTTAACTCTAGAAAGTAGTTCTTCGAAGTCATCATGAACTTTTCTAGCTTTTATAGATATTACTAAACCTCTACATAACTTGCGTGAACAGTGATAGCGAGGCGAATATCCACCATTGCCAGTTTTAGGGGCGGAAGCATATAAAGGCTTCCGGCAATTTACGCACAATAGGACACCTTTTAAGGGATAGTCCTTATTAAACTTTAGGTGGTTCTCGCCTGCACGAGAATTTTTCGGAAACAGTAAAGATAGGTTACGCTCGTAAATATGCGTACTGATAAGTGGTTCATGCTTACCTTCTACGAGTTCATATTTTGTGAAGTTGTCACTTACGAAACCAGCATAAACAGGGTGCTTAAGCAGTGCGTGAATTCGGTCTTTTGATAATTTCTTACCGTATCTGCTCCTTAAACCAATTTGCTCAGCAAAGCGCGATAATTCTGCCTTTGAAAGGTCACCTTTACTAAACCGCACGAGCGTTTCTTTAACTTTAGGTGCCATTAAATTTGGCCTCAATGTCGGCCTCGGCTTGCCCTGTTCATTGGGTACTTTATAAGTGTCATACCCAACAATGGGAGGGTGCTGCCAATAACCCTGAAGTGCTAATGAACGCATGTTGTCTACTGTAACTTCAGCCTTACCTTCGTTATCTAATTGACCCAACGACACCAAAAGGTTTTCCATAAATCGCCCTTCTTTTGTATCAGTTACAGAAGGCTCTGTTGCTGAACGGATGGAAACACCACGAGCTTTCAAAATTAGACGTACTTCGGATGAATAAGTATCAATGTCGCGCGAGGCGCGGCGCATATTATATACAATCCAAAAGTTAATCTTGCCTTTGTGTTTTAAGCAGTAAGTAAGAAGTTCCTGAAGTCCCTCGCGGTCTGCGCTCTTTGCAGACTTAGCAACATCTTCGAACCAATGAACAATCTCAATTCCATTTTCATCAGCGTATTTTTGTATGGAATCTTTCTGGGTGGTGAGGCTCTCATTATCAATTTGCCTCATTGATGAAATACGAACGTAAGCGACTACTTTCAAATTCTGTGTTTTCATAATTTAACTATATACCCCAAGCTAATTTTTGGAACCATTATTACGTATGTAATTCTTTGATAACAGAGAAAGGATTGCAACTATTTCTTGAATTTGGTCGTCTGATAAGTACTTAGCTTCTCGGCCAAGCATTTTTCTTGCTTCTTTAATGGTGATTAACAGGGGTAACTGCATAGTTTTTAACACAAAAAAAAGGAAGCCCGCAGGGGTTTCCTTCTACCTGGAATTATGCGCTATTAACTGTAATTAAATCAAGTTTGTTTTGTTTGAAATTTTATAAATTCAGTATATCTTTCAGCCAATTTAGGGTCAGGAATAATTTCAGTAACCCGCGTAATTTCGATGTTTTTATTAATGCTAAATATTTCTTTTTCGAGTCTTTCAAGTGCAAACTCAGCTTTTGTATCAATAAACTTTTTGCGGACCCAATTTGCGCGAGACTTCTTAACTGCATCCGCGAATTGGGTATCTTCATTTTTCCAGCGGATAATTGTATCTTCGTCTCTTCCAATAAATTCAGCAGCATATCGTTGTACAGGTACATCTTGATAATACGCAAGGAAATTCTTTTTTAGTTCATTAATATTTTTAGCCATAAAAATAGCCTCCTTCAGAGGCATCCTTCTACTCTAATAGTACTGGACCCTAGCTATGTATTTCAAGTGTCTGTTAATTTCAAGTGTATAGTAAAACTATAACCATGAAACGAGTTAACATTAGAAAGTCTTTGCCTTTTGTGGTCATTGTGATTGTAGCCATTACAGCAATTACGGTTACTTATTACTCTCAACATGAACAAGTTGTGAAGCAAATTAATCAGCAAAATACGCTAAGTAAAGACAATACAAAACTTACAAATGAAAAATCAGCTCTAACTCAGCAGCTTAATCACGCAAACCAGAGTATCAATACTCTCACTCAAACATCAACATTTGTTTCTGGTAAACCTTGTCAAACACAACAGCTTATATTGTCACTTGAAGGGCATGCAGTAGGTGCTGCAGGAAATAGATACCAGGCATTCAGTTATCAAAATAACGCTAAGACAACTTGTACTCTTCAAGGCGCACCAGGCTTTTTGTCATTGGACTCAAAAGGTTACGTCATACCTGATGGTCCAATCTCAACTGCCAAGCTAGGCAACAGCGAAGGGAGCCTTATAACAATCAGCCCGCAAGAAAAAGCGTATTTCGTTCTACATTGGCCTGCAGATGGGGTTTACCCTAACGAGAAATGTATTGATACATCTCTTATCGAATCAACACCACCTGGCAACAATTTACCCCTAGTAATATCGGCACATTTAATTTCGGTTTGTAGCCCAGGTATAGACATAAGCTATATCGGGACTCTCAATGATTACAGTGTATATATCAATTAGCTGATTATTTATCCTCGATGGGACCCTTTGCTTGCATCCTACCCCTGCCACCCTCCCACGGGGTGTATAATCACAATCAGCAATGCTGGTACTGGTTTAGCCTTTCAACTAGCAGGCTTATTTAACAAGGTGGCACACTCACTAAGCAGCAACCGGCTTGAGTAGCGAAGCGTCGTTATTGCGAGGGCTGTTTACGTCCCTGCTAACCTCATACATTTCTAAACCTCCGTCTTCGAACG
>CAZKGK010000021.1:0-4255 GCA_964552555.1 uncultured Candidatus Saccharibacteria bacterium | reverse complement strand
GCCTCAACTCCCGAACCGGCTACCTCGCCAGCTCCTTGCAGCACATTGACCACTTGGTCTTTTACGCTACCGGTAATGGCATCCAAAATATCATCCACGCCTTTTACGGCGGCTGATACTGCGTTGGTGGCTTCCTCAATTATTCTGTCTAACATATATCCTCCGATTTTTCATTATTAATACACTTTACATTAGCATATTACTGCACTCGACAGGGTTACCAGTTGTGGTTTAACTCCCTGCCTCAGACTCCATCTTTGCTAGACGCGTGTAGTAATCGGGAATTTCCTTAAGATGCGCCCAAGCGATGCGTCCTGTAAAATGCGGGTCGTCTTTGGTCACGTTGGTTTCGTCGCCAAAATGTGAACCATGTTCCATCTCAACAGATAAACCCATACGAAATTGTTCTAGGTCGACTATGGTAAAATCGATGCCAATCTCATTGCCAATCTTTTGAGCTTCATCAGCCGTAAACGTCTTTTTCATGCTTACTCCTAATCTTATTTTACTCTCAAAAGCCAACCATTAAAAAAGACCCATCATTCGATGAGTCGTTTTTCTTGGTAGCCCAAGTACATTCGAATTGGAACCTGCTCCTTGAGGAGTTATCTCGTTGGATACAGTTATCTAGAGGTGTATCAGTTGTAAGTTACTCTACCGCAGCAGACTAGAACCACTATTTTGAAAACAACTGATTAAACCTGTCAGCGTGTTCATAATTTACTGGAGTGATGGGTTTATCTATGTAGTAATTCTTTTGGGCGTCTTTAATAATTTGCATCCGTGATAATCGAAAGATTCGAACATCATTATCTAGGTCGCAAAAGGCCTGCGTATAAGTACTTCTGTTTAATCTTCTTATTTGAAGAGGGTGTATTACCCTGAATGAGCGAACACCATGAACGTCAGAATATTTTATCTGTACGCGTGAATGTTTGTTTATCGCTTCGTTTATTGTCTTCGCTTTTGAGCTAACTTTAGTTTGCTTGCCATAATTATCATTAGCATCAAAGTTTCTGTTAAGAAACTTTCTCCCTTGTTTTTTCTCGTGACATTCGCCGCACAGTGTCTGTAGATTATCTAGTTCACTTGTACCACCTATACTAAGCTCAACTATATGGTCAAGTGTAAGATGGTTATTCGAGCCACATCTTACACATTTATATCCATCTCTTTCAAAAGCTTTTTGTCTTAAATTCCACCAATAGCTTCCTGGTGTCAGCCTTTTTCCGTTAAATTGCAAATTCCAAGAATTTATAAACTTAATAGTTGGAGTAAAATCAGGTTGAACATTAAATTCTTCCGTCGCAGATTTGACTTCAGGGATACTTTTATTTTGTAAATTTAATTCGGGTTTTGGATTGGGAACTTCAACAACCGGATTATCAAAAAGGGGTCCTATAGAAAGTTTGACATCAGAATCGTTAACTTCTTTTCTTTGCATCCATTCTTTAGCGGTACTCGATACGAATTCCTGATTATTTCCCAGCATAAAATATGCTTGCGAAATGTACTCATCCGCGTAACTAATTTGGTTTTGTAATTTACATATTATTGCTTCAAGCTCTAAGTATCGCGGCAGTTCTTTGTCTTTAGAAATTCTGCGTAACGTCTCTTGTTGTTTCTGGTAAGACCGAAGACTCACTGCGCTCAACTTTCCATCGAAATATTCGTCTTCAAGTTTATCAATCAACTTTTCTATTGGAGTAAAATATTCTATTACCTCCGTTTTTATTAAACTACTTTTCGTTTTTCTTGATTTATTTTCAACCTCAATTGATTCTGAAAAGAAGTCTATTATTCTTTGGAGTATATTTTTACGCGGTAGCATTTTAAAAATTAGTCCTAGAGCTTCATGTTACATTCTAAGGGAGGTCAATATTATCATTTCTCTATATTTTTTAACTACGGTTGAGCCTCCATATTCGTATTCTATTTCAAGATATTTTACAGTGCCCGGGTCGGGGTCATTTCCTGCTATTTCATTGGTCGCTGCTACATTTAATCTATTGTTCTTAACCTGACTGACTAGTCTTGAAGTTACATCAACTGTTTTATCATCCGTTGTTCCATATGTCGCCCGCTTTATTATAAAATCCGTTATTGTTGCTTTCTTGATTTCCTCTACTTCACCAGACTTTTTTGTATCGCGTATAAAGTCGACCTTTAAGTAATAGAAAAATAGGGCGATTAATATGGCTAATAATCCAACTGCTAAGTAAATAGGGGAGTTGCCACTAAAATACATACCTAGCGAAACGGAGGCTAGCAATATTAAAATGTCCGCAGCAATGCTATTTGTCTTAAGGTTATCTAAGTCTCTTTCATTAACTAAATAGAGAGTCTCTATCCTACGTTTGATAACTGTCTTTACTAGTTTCTCTTCACTGAGGTTGTTCATAAGGTGTTATGCCTAGATTTTAGTTGCTAGGCTATCCAGTTGAAAGTATATATTACAAAGCAATTTATATGTCTCTAACGCTTCCAAATGGAACTCGTTTTATGATGATTTGCTCCATGTTAGCCATTGTGGCCGGTATAACAGTGTATTCACCGTAGCGGTCATTGAGCTTGTCGGCTGCTCTGGCAAGAGACCTGGTATCAAGACGTGTGCCATCAAACAAGCCTGTTTGTATAGGAGAAGCCGGAACCACATCAAACACGGCAATATGTATATGTGTTACCTTGCCAGGAAAAGCAACACCGCGTAATAGCCGCACAGCATGAAGATAGATATCCTGAGTGGAGTACAGCAAAGTCTTAGACCGCTTACTTTTTCCCCACCACTGACCTGTATCAAAACTCAGCCACAAACCTAAGCCCTGTGCTTGGTAGTCGTGTTTGCGTAGCCGGCGGCCAGTCTTCTCGCAAAGCTTCATTATGAGTCTAGCAACCTCGTCTGGGTCTTTGGTTTTTTGTCCAACTGCATAGTCGTTCCCGAAACTCTTCACTCCAAACTTTACGGCATCAATCTCATAACCTCTCAGCCTCAAAAACCAATAGTAACCAACTATGCTTCTGAATACTTCGTTTTTCAGTTTGAAGACCGGTGCCTCAAGAAAATCTAAAGGCGTATATATGCCAGCCAGATTTAAACGTGCTTGGTAACGGTAATTAATGCCCGGCAAATCAAGCAGGTCTAATTGCCCATATATGTTCCATACATCTTCGCCTCTAACCACGTTTAGGCCATCAGGCTTATCCAAACCAGCAGCAACTTTAGCCAGGAACCGGTTCGGTGCGAGACCAATGTTCACGGTTACATACTCTCCTAACGACTGTTTGATATCACGTTTTATCTCGTAACCGACATCTACTAGGCTTCGTCCATCCTGAACGGCTCTAGAGCCCTTGAAATCAACCACAAACTCATCAACCGACTTCGGTGTAACTTCGTTAGTATATCTCTCTAGAACTGCTCTAAATCGTCTGTGGGCATCATAGTATTTCTCGGGGTCGGGCATCATGATTATGATGTCTTTATCTATCTCTCGGGCATCCCGAACTCTCATGAGTTTTATGCCTTCGCGTTTGGCCTCGTAGGATGAAGCAATAATGAAACCACCTGGCGTATCGTATGCAGCCACGCCGACTGGTTTATTACGAATGAGCCGATTTGCCTGCTGTTCGATGATGGCATAGCAAGAGTTGAGGTCAATATGCATTGTGAGAGGTTCTTCGTCGTTAATTCGCAAGTCCATCGTGTATTGCCTCCAAATGCCAATGCAAGTTACTGCTATCCAGTCGAAGCCGAAACCAAAGCGTACTGTCTTTATCGACCAGCTCAAATATATGCTGGCGTTCTCGGCCCTCCATGAAGTTGTGATAGTAATCGACCTTACCTAATGAGTAATCTTTATTACGCCAATTTAGTAAGTACGGCACTGCCCGTTTATGCTTCGAGCTGTAGTACATTACTACGTTTACTTCTTCGTTTATTTTCTCTTTCATTTCGAACTCCTAGTACAATTAGATTGATGTGCGGACGCTACACCCTCAACAAGAAAGCCGACGATATTGCTAAACGTTTCAATTTAGCTAGCAAGCCTAAAGACTTGCACGAAAACTTCAATGTTTCGCCGTCTCAGGTGATGCCTGTAATCGTTGAAGACGAAAAGGGCAAACGTGTTGTTGAACCTATGGTATGGGGTATCCCCCGCAAGCTCTTTCTCGGTGGCAAAGTGGTTGAGAAAGAGATTATTAACTCTAAGTCTGAAAAGGCCTTTGAAAGGTTCTGGAAAAAGACTGTACTGAG
>CAZKGK010000020.1:0-4862 GCA_964552555.1 uncultured Candidatus Saccharibacteria bacterium | reverse complement strand
GGATTGCCGGCTCTTTCTATCACTTTTTCAACCATCCACCACCTTCAGATTTCTCGTATCCTGCCTTTTTCACGGCCGCCCACGCAACCTTATGTGCGGTTTCCTCTCGGTCCGCATCGCCCTGGCGTTCACTCGGCTTTGCGTACTCATCATATGCACTATTAAATGCCTCTTTATATACATTTAACGCGTGCTCGGGCAATACGTTCCTCACACTCTCGGGGAGTTCGCTAATTGATCCGTATGGCATATATGCCTCCTTTCGCTTAACGATGCTACTACTTTTAGTATACACCGTATATACACAGCCACCGAAATGCGCCCTCGGGACGGCTATATACTAAATTGATAAGCCCCTTGCAGCAATGTACTGAAAATTCGCCAAGTAGAGATTCAAGTCTTTCCTAGGCGCCTCTCTTTAAGAAAATTCCGTAAAAACGTATAATGAGTCATAAGGGAGCGACTATGGGTGATTATGATAATTTAAAGAGTAGTGGGCAACTAGATGAAATCTACGGTGGGTTAAAGTCAACGAGCGAGATTATCGAACTAACAAAAGGGTCTTCGAGCATTAGTAAAGAGCAATACGAGAGACTTGCCGAACGATTCGAGAAAGCCATGCAACTTATCGAAGCTCAAAGAACAAAAATTACTGAACTAGAGTCAAACAAAATGCCTTCCAAGGATGACGTTGAGTCAATGTCGGCCATGCTCGATCTAATAGGAAAGCTCGACGAGAAATCAATCAATCGACTCAATCGGCTTGGGAAGATGAATAGTAATGGCTAGCATATGGAGCTTTCTTAATTCTCAGTTTTTCATTGCACTGATAACACTACTTACCGGTTCGATAGCATATGGCATTTATCGGAAACAGCGAATGGATGCAAAGCGCGATATAGCAAATTCAATCCTATCAGAGATTCAATATGCAGAAAATGCTCTTGAAAGAGTTAAGGATTATATTCGCGACACTGATAAATCAGATATTAGCATCCAAATTATTCAGCAGAATACTTGGACCACCTACAAACACCTGTTCGCTAGCGATTTTGATAGAGATGAATGGAAATGTATAAATAACTTCTATAATAACGCGCTTCTCCTTGATGAGACATTGAAGCAAAGTAATACGGTTTTCAATGACAATGCCGCAGCAATAAGAACAAACATGCAACGAGTGGTAGCAGATCTAATTGAAGTAACGGTAGTAAATATGAACGCATCAAACTTAGAGGAGAATCTTAAGTCATTAAATGAAAAACTCGGCTACTTCTCCAGTCTGTATGAAGAGAAAAAGAGTGACTTTATCTTTACGCCAGCGAAATATTTAAACGATGCAAAAAGAACACTCGAGGATATTAAGCCTATTAGCACTTCCACAGCCGGAGCACGTCTTAAGAAACTCTGTGGTGCTAACACTATTTAGTAAATAACCCGCTTACTATCGGTGATCTGCTCTCCATCGGGTAGTAAAAACAGTGCAATCGCCGCCAATAGCAGTCCAACATCCCGAAACGTAATCACAAACTGATTAAGGCTCGAAACAATAATCCCAGCAAGAATTAAAGCACTTAGCACTGCCGCAACTTATGGAGTTTATTACTCGCCATCAGCAACCCCGAAACAGGTTAAAGTTTATCAGGTTGTAATGTCCGATAACTCCAAAAAAGAATACCTATGCTCTACATAGGTATTCTTCTATAATATTCTGCTAGTTAAGCCGCTTGTTCGCTCGTTATCTGCTTTTCTATGAGTACGGCCGTTGCTACGTAATTGCGTAACAAATAGCCACCAATCATCTTTAGGTCAGGATTGTTATTACCTTGCAGCCTGTTAAGCTCATCACAAGCCCAAAACTGAAAGAGTGCTGCCGAAAGATATGTCTGCCTATCATCCGCACGAGTGAGATTTTCACCCAAGTCGATAATCAACTGCTCAACTGATCGATATGCTTCCTGCGGAGAAATCCTTTCAATAGCATCGAGGTGCCCGTTTGCGCGCTCTACAGGCGACACCGCCTCGGCAACACTCGTCAAGTACTGAGTAGTTTCTTGCAGCTGATCAAGTGTAAGAAGATCGTCAGATGATGGCTGCCGAATTTCGCCCACCCATTCACCCAGTCGTTCTCTTAGTGTATCCTCGCGCATTTCACGAATCCTATTGCGCGCCCACTTTCGCGGCTCTTCATGGCCATCTGCATACAAGATCATGTCAATAGGACCATGTTTGTCATGCCGCATCATCTCTTCACTAAGAAGCCGCATAAACTGCGACTGGTCAAGCTCATTACCAAGAGGGAAGTAGCCTTCCTGCTGCTTAATAGTCTCAACAGTCGGTGCTCCTGTGGCAATTCGATACCATTCCTGCATCTCTTGCGGCACCAAGGTTTTAGCCTGGGCATCAATAAGCGTCGCAGGCTTACGTGAATCGAAAATCTCTTGAACTTTATCTCCAATTTCACTTGCATGCGCAGCAAGCACTTCGCTAAATGCAGCATCCGACCCTGCATCCTGGAACCCAAATAGGGATGCTTCAAGCGAATGATTATCATCTTGCACATAACTACCGATAAACTCACCAGGCGTATCAGTCGTACGGTGGAACGCAATAATTAAACCGCTACGAGAGTGGCCCTCCTCAGTACGAAGGCGGTGATGAACAAGGGATCCAGAAGGGAATACCGTAGTAAGCGGCCGGTCCTTATCATGAATCTCTACAACCTCATTACCTCCAGGGCGAACACGCTGCTGCAGCTCGAATACTTGCTCCACATCTTCAGGGTGAATGAAAATAGATGCGTTTTCGGTTGAGTAAACGCTGCCATCATCAGCGACAAGACTATCCCTAACTCCTTTATGCGTTCCCGGCAAGAATACGAAGTTCTGGCCTTTCGGTCCGCTTACTTTACCTTTTTCCCACGTGACGAGAACTTTATACTCATCTCTATACGGAGTGTTGTCGATATGCAGCATATTATCTTGCGCACGGACACTAATTGGCCCCGCGTCTTTTGCGCGGGCATCAACGATGCGGATTGCACCGCCAACTCTTTCAGAGATAAGCGCCATAGCAAGAGGATGTAAGAACGCTCCATTATACTCATCGTTTGAGAGAAATTCTGGCTGGTTACGTAAATTAGCGTAACTATGGAGAAGGCTTGTACTGCCATCTTTTTCCATAAGGTCATCATAGTCGCTTACTAGATTCGCGAAACTCTCGCGGTCAATCAAGTCGCCAAAAACTGCCGCTCCATCTTCTTGAATAACAGACGACAGCTGATTAAATTGAGCAAGCACTTCCTGAGCCTTTTCGTCGCCATACTCTTCAGCCCATGCGACGAGCAATCCATCTCTAAGGCTATCACGGTACGCATTTTTGCGCTCCTGATCTCCGAGTCTTGCGTACACCTCTGGCGCCTGCACCTCTTCGGGTAAAACAAGCCGAGGGCGTATAGTTATTGCAGGCACTCTCTCGCGGACAAGACTATTAACCTGCTCATCGGTTAGATCGGAGAGATCCATCAACACTCGATGAGTCTCATACTCGCCTGATGGCGCATCACGATCAGGGCCAGTAAATAGATCCTCGCTCGTTATCGCACGAAGCCCAAGCCTCGAAATAATTTCTTTTTTTCTTTTTGGGTCTAACTCAGCGCTGCCCAATTCAAATTTTGTAGTACGTTGTTCGTTTCCTCTTCTCGAGACCATGAACCGCCTTTCTGGTTATATTTAATACCTTTACGCAGTATATAGGCGCAGGGATTAGAAGTGGTATTGTTCACCACACACAACTGAACACAGTTAACTAAAAACTAACAAAGCATAAAAAACAGCGCCTTATCGCACCATCAAAACAATTGCTTCTAGCCCGGGTACCGATTCAGCCAAAGGGAGGTGCTCCACACTAAAATATGCCGCCTTCTCTATATCCGAACCATTCCCGCTTTCGAGCAATGTGCCCACCGCAACTTCAACTCTATAAAACAACCGCTGCTTAAGACTATCTGTTTGTTGTGCAACATAACGGAAATCACCAGCTATACGCAGTCCCGTTTCTTCCAAAAACTCACGACGCAGCGTCTCTTCGTATGTTTCGGCACCTTCAACGCCGCCGCCCGGAAATCCCCAAAGATACGAGTAAACATCTTTCACAAGCAATACTTCGCCACGGGCATTAAAGTGTACGCCGTAAATACTTACCGCTTGCGTCACGCATCCCCCTTCGGCATGAACCACAGCACCGCCATACCCACAAGCCCGCTAATAATCGACGCCACCGGTATGCTTATTTTCGATATCGACATAAGCTCTGTTTGATCAAACACAATATCTGTCACAAAAATCGATACGGTAAATCCGATTCCTGCGAGCAATCCTACACCGACAATATGCCCCCAACGCGAGTTACTAGGTAGCCGAGAAATGCCAAATCGTATCATAAGCCATAATACACCAGCAATACCAAGCACCTTGCCAAGAGCAAGCGCCGATATACGAGCAGGGTGCAGCGCAGTAACAATGCTAATAAATTTATTCTTCAGAGAAGTATCCCAGTCATATTTAAAATAATAGGCCGGCCAGCCTTCCTAGGCCACCGCACTTCATTATATTGAAGCATGGGCATAATAGCCACCTAGGCTTCAAAAGCGCCACAAGCATGCGCTAATTTCTACTCTTCAGGCATAAAAAACAGCGCAATCGCCATCAGTAGCAATCCTACATCCCGAAACGTAATCACAAACTGATTCAGGCTCGAAACAATAATCCCAACGAGTGTCAGTGCACTCAGCACCGCAGCAACCTTGCGGAATCTACCGCTCGCCAGCAGCAATCCCAGAATAATCTCATATACCGCAATAA
>CAZKGK010000019.1:0-6997 GCA_964552555.1 uncultured Candidatus Saccharibacteria bacterium | reverse complement strand
TTTTTTCCTGAAGTTTTAGAACTATTAAAAATTCATGATCTTTTTCCTAACATTCGCGTATCCCCCTTGGAGCGTCTTGAGTTTTTAGAGGAAAGAAGCGCAGTCACCGAGAATCCACGCACCGGGCAAACAAGGCCTGTTACCGATATAGTTATTTTTACCGGAACGTTCGCAAATGCAGAAAAGCTCCGTCTAGTTTTTGATAAACGAACACTGTTTATAGCAAACGACGCCGGACATAATCCGGTCATCGTTAGTAAAGACGCAGACTTAGACAAAGCCGTTGAGGCTGTTACGACCCTTCAATTTTACAACCAGGGTCAAGATTGTGCAGCGCCAAATTCGATACTAGTACACGAAAGTATCGCTGATGAATTTATGAAAAAGTTGAGAGAGAAGGTCCATGATACAAAAGTTGGGGAGTATCAGGATAGAACGTGTCGCATAGGTCCTATTAGCGACCCAGAAGACCTCGTTAGGATACAAGAATTCTTCATTGAAAACATGGAATTCATAGATCCATCAACTCCGGGAATCATAAATTCGCGAAGTTCAACGTTATATCCAACAATTATTTTTAAACCATTGTCAGATGGTGGAAATTTTAACGAAATCTTCGCGCCGATAATCTTCGTTCAGGTATATAAGCATGACGATGAACTAAAAAAATACTTTGAGGACAGACGTTATGCGCAAAACGCGATGTACATAACATTATATGGAACAAGTAACTATGTTGATGGCTTTGTAGGAAAGTCTTTGAATGGAAAAGTACTACACGACGAATCAACACTTATTCACAATACACACCTGCACGCTCCCGGCGTTGAGAGAGGAACCAAGCCCTACGGCGGGTATGGTTTCGGGGCTTCAAGCATAAGCATCAATGGAAAGCTCATTGCAATGCCTACCCTACCTCAGCGTGATATGTACGAATGGTTCGTAAAACCTTTGCTGAAAGCAGGGACATTGAAACAATTCGATCCATCGAGCTACACTCAAACAATTCATCGCAATGTAAGCAAGTTGCTGAAGCTAAAATTGCCACCTCCTACCTTAACTAAAGAAGAAAACTTCTCCCTGGGAGATGAGGTGTACATCGATTTAGAACAATTTAAGAATAGTATCTCCCGGTACGCAAAAGTTAGCGCAAATCGGCTTTATCCATTATTAGAAAAACCTAATGTGATTTACATAGCTACAATAGAAAACAACCAAATGAAACATTTCGAAGAACTGATAAAACTTTTTCAAGAGAGGTCTAATATCACCTTTGATGAGTTCGAGTCTAAACTCTACGCTATAGCAAAGGAAAAAGACGCGGACAATAATCGAAATAGAACTCTCCAAAGAAATTTCTTTCACAGCATTTATCAGTTACTATTCGGTAGAAATGATGGTCCCAGGCTTGCTGAGTTTTTGTGGGAATTAGAAGAAGATAAGATCCACGAGCTACTAGATATTGTAGACATAGGGGCTAACCGCCCAGTAAACAGTGCCACTTCAACTAATAACAGAAAGTAAAATTTAATGTGCTATTGCTTATTCGTATTGTTCATGTTATAATATTCACATGTCAGAATATTTCCCTGACCAACCATCTACCTCTATAAATCCAATACGATTGGCGAGACCTCTCTACGCTGCGGGTCGTGAACCTGAGCCAATAACGGCTTTGCCAGAAGTTGAAACCCCTGTAGCGCCATCTGATTTTTCGAATTCCGATCAGCCAAGCGGAATCCTTCCATTTGGTCCAGAAGCAGAACGTGTCTCTGAGGTTGCCTCTTACGAGCCGGATCCCGCTGAATTTTCTCTTAGAGCATTGAAAAAATACGCGAATCCAGTTACTGCCGCCAAATCATATGCTGGCTGGGTTAAAAGAACTGTGAAGACATACGGCTGGGCTGAGGTAAATGGAACTGTCACCGCACTAGGTTCGGCTTATACGGCTAATAGACTTGGTTTCAGTCCATGGGCTACTGCTTGGGCTGGATCATTAGGGGAAAATGTTGGGTTTCATGGAACAAACGTAACAAAAAAATTTAGAGCACTGCGTAGTCTTGAAAACGATCCACATAATCGAAGGGAGGCTGCTTGGGGAACATTACGTTACTTAATCGGTGGTTTTGCGGTCGCAGAAGTGGTTGATACTCCCGCCCGCTCCTACTTAATGCATGCCCCTCAGCGAGTTACTGAATTTTTGCCGTTTGGGCTCGGTTCCATTGTAGCTGCCGGCGCAGGTAAATTTGCAGCCGATAACGTTTACTACGGCATAGTTGATCCAATGTTAAAGCGGCATAATAAGAAAGCTGAGCAGAGAAGAATACAAAGAAAAGCTAAGGTAGACGATAATTAAACTTAGTGTCGCAGGTATCCAGTCTTGTAGAAAGCATATAGAAACCCCTTCTTGTATGCTAATCCGCTATTTGTCATAGGTGTTCTATTGTCGTAGCATAGAGTACGTATGACGAAAATTGCGATTATTGAGGACGACCAGGCTATCAGCCAGATGTACCGCATCAAGTTTGAAGCGGAGGGCTTCGAAGTTGAGACGGCCGAGAATGGGAAATTAGGTTTAGCCCTATCTGAAACTATGAAGCCGGATATCATCCTGCTGGATCTGATGATGCCGGAAATGCGCGGCGATGAAATGCTGGCCGCCCTGCGGAAGACTGACTGGGGCAAGAAGACTAAGGTCATTATCCTGACCAACATGGGTGAGCAAGAAATCCCGGACGATGTGAAGAAACTTGGCGTATCTGCGGTTATCTTGAAAGCCGACATGACCCCCCGTCAGGTCGCCGAACTGGTCAAGACAACTCTGAAGCGTTAGCCCATCCAAACTTTGGTGAGGGCGTCGCACTTAGTACCGTCGGCCCACCAGTCTTCGCCTTGTGTTTGCCCGGCGGTTTCGCCCTGCGGCACCGTCCACACATGGAATTGCTTCCATTGGGTAGAATACGGATCACTCACGCACAGGCTACCAGCATGCCTTTTAGTGCCATTTGGCTCAATGAACCACACTGTTGAATCACCCTGTTCTTGCACAAAGTAGAGACCGGTTTCGGTCTCATATGGACAATAGGCCTGGCTGCTATCCACAAAGCCATCCACGGCAGCATCTGATGCTGCAACCGGCTGGCCAGTGCCGCGTCGCACTGCCACACAATCACGCACTGCAGGTGTACCAATGGGATGCTTGCGTCCACCTTCCACATAGTAGGCCCTGCCATCGGGACGGACCAGAATCCGATTGTCATACTCACACCCCATCATTGGACCTTGTGGCAAGGCACCAACGGCATTACCGGGTACGTGGATAATTGATGGGTTGCCCAGACAAGCGTTCATGTCTGGCCACGGCACTCTTCGAAATACGCCGTCTTCTACATTGAATTCATCGCCGTTGGCATCGTTTACAAAAAACTGGCCCTCCGGGTACGGCATATCCGCCCCCTGCGTTACACCGTTGATTGCGCTAGTGTACTGTAATTCCTGAATGTTAGGATTGCCACTGGTGTGTAAGTAGACTTTGAGTGAATCTGAAAAGTAACGACGAGTGTATGGTTGGCTCACATTGTCACCCTCGATCCGCCACTGTTCCTGGCCGCCTGGACCACGCAACACCATGCCCGGTGGGAAAGCGCAGCTGGCCGGGGTATCAAGCCGTTCAGCAAAAATGCTATCAACGGCCGCTTGCGGAATAATGAACGCCTGATGGCCATAGACCAGCCGCTGACATTCCAGCACCGTGTCGTTATTGACGTAGTAAATGTAATCTCCACTTGGACCCTGGATGAATTGATCAACACGGCTCTGACCGGCTGGGCGGAATACTTCGCCATGCACCACTGGAAACGCGCGGCCGGTGAAGTCACTAAGTCGACTATCAGTTTGCGGAATCGGTACAGCTCTATTGCGAGCCCCTAAGTCATCAAGTTCACCGTTGTTGATGGGAAAAGCCTCGCCACGGACAAAGTAGAATTGTTGGCCGTCGCCACCCTGCAGAAAGACGGCCGTACCATCACGCGGTGGGTGGTCGCCGTATGACCGGTTACCATCTATTGAATAGCCCACCTCGTGGTCATGTGTTTCTCTGGTCGGGACCGGTCCAACGGGAGCATTGCCCCACAGTGAGGTATCACCACCGTTCCAGTCGTTTTTGTGCTTTATGGGCCACGCTGCTCCACCCTCTTTGGTGTACACCCAGCCTTCATCGGAATAAAACTCTTGACCATCCGCTACAGCCGCATATGCCACCTCGCCACTCTGTGTCGGTGTGCCACCGCTACCACCACTTCCACCGTTCCCGATTTTCCCAAAGCGGAATGCTCTCCATTCCCAACCGTCGTACGTTGCTAGACTGTAGGAATCACTTATTCTTACGGTGCCGTCAAGCTTTCTATTTGAATCAACCATTTTTATGGTTCCGTCGCTGTTGTAGCCTCTGAAAACTAATGTATGAACCTTGTCCCAATTCGTATCATAATCGCTACCTTTACTGGCTCTTTGCAAAATATCTCCGGGCTGTAGACTACCTAGACCCACCTCAACTCCACCTGAACTGGTCCAGACGGTAACGACACCACTGTTGTAGTTGAAAAAGTCATTACCATTATTGGCCTCAATGGCCCATCGTTGGGCAGCGACCATGCATTCTCCCGGTTGCCCCCAACCGGTAGGGTAGGTATTACCCACCTCTTGCATTGCTTCATCTACGACTGCAGAGTTATTAAAGTTGTATGGCCCGTTTTCTGGCGTTTGAGCCACTGCCGCATGTTCTTGTGCTTGTAAGATTTCTGAACCGGTTGCCAAACTCGCTCCTCCGGTCAGACTTAGCGAAATAGCTAGTCCTACACGTCCAAATCCCTGCTTGAATCTGTTGATAACCAAAGCCGTAGTATGCGCCTCGGCAAACGTACTGGGCGCTACCTCTTGAGTGCTCATATTTACCCTCCTAGAGTCTCAAGTTGTTAGTTGTGCCCACCACGATAAGTTTTCCTGTTCGGCTTCCTCCTTTTGTTAATACGTTTCGAGTTGTTGGAATTGTGCCTTAAATGCTCTCACCAATTCTTGATAACGGGGATTTTTGGTGCAGTTCGTTGTATCTGTTCCCTCGAAACCGTAGTTCACTGCGTTTAGCCTCTTAGCAACTAGTGGTTCGTAGGGACCAGAGCGTTTGGCCTGAGTAGTAATCGATATATTGCCAATTGTTCCCTTGGAACTGTTGGTTGGATTTGGCGAACAGGTCCAATCAGCATCGAGTTCAGGTGACAGAATTGATACGGACTTATCGTCAGCATTGTAGCTACTAGACACAATCTCACCGAGTTTGAGATTTTTGGTTTGATCGTTGAGAGGTATACGCACGTGATAAGTATCTATTGTCAAATAGCCGGCTGTTTGCTGTGCTGGCAGCTGATCTGTGGGAGTATAGTTATTTTTTGGCTGGCGCCAGCGTTGCCAGGCCGCAAAGCTGCCGGTGGCGAGTATGGCTACAAGAACGATGATTCCCACGATTCTTTTCACAGGCCCTACTATATTGGCCTGGGCAAAATTTGAAAATTGCCTATGCTTAACACCTGTGGGAAAGTCTGTGGATAAGCGCAACCATAACAAGCTGTTAAAATGTAGGGAATGAAAATTGCGATTTTGGGCTACGGTTCGCAGGGTCAAGCCGCTTATGACTACTGGCACAAGCCGGACAATGAGGTCGTGATTTGCGACAGCAATGAAGCGTTGGAGGCACCCGCCGGCGCCCAGACCCGCCTAGGCCCGGACCATCTGAAAAACCTCGGTGAGTTTGACCTCCTGGTACGTACGCCAATACTGCACCCCCGCGACATCGCGGTCGCCAACCCGGAAACACCGGATATTCTGGACCGCGTCACAACCGTGACGAACGAATTTATAAAAGTCTGTCCCAGCCGTAATATCATCGGTGTCACCGGCACCAAGGGCAAAGGCACCACCAGCACCTTGATAGCCAAAATGCTGGAAGCGGGCGGCGAGACAGTGCACTTGGGCGGCAACATCGGCACACCACCGTTGGAGATGTTGAATCCGCCAGCTGGCGGAGGTATAAAACCTGAAGATTATGTGGTGCTGGAACTGGCCAACTTTCAGCTCATCGACCTAAAGCAGTCACCACACATAGCAGTCTGCCTGATGGTGGTGCCGGAGCACCTGGATTGGCATGATGATGTGAATGAGTACATCGCCGCCAAACAGCAGCTGTTCGCCCACCAGACGCCCGACGACGTAGCAATTTACTATGGCTTAAACCCGAACAGCGAACACATTGCCGGTGTCAGCCCGGGACACAAAATCCCCTACATGAAGTACCCGGGAGCTGATGTCATCGAGGACGTGGTGACAATTGAAGGCAATTCTATCTGTGCCGTGCAAGAACTGAAATTACTTGGCAAACATAACTGGCAAAATGTCTGCGCTGCTATCACAGCCGTCTGGCAGGTCGATAGAAACCCCGACCCGATGCGTTCGGTTCTCACAAGCTTTACTGGTCTGCCCCACCGTCTCGAGCTGGTGCGCCAGTTCGACAGCGTGAAATACTATGATGATTCGTTCGGCACCACCCCCGAAACAGCCGTGGTGGCCATGGAGGCCTTTGAAGAACCCAAGGTGGTGATATTGGGTGGTTCAGACAAAGGTGCTCAGTATGAAGAGCTGGCCAAAGCCGTGAAAGAAAACAATGTACGCTGTGTCGTGACGATAGGCAATACCGGGCCGACTATCGCTGAAGCCTTGCGTAAGACCGGTTATGAACAGATTGTTGACGGTGGTACTACCATGACCTCAATCGTCCAGGCGGCGCGCGCCCAGGCGCAAGCAGGTGATACAGTGCTCTTGTCCACCGGTTGCGCCAGTTTTGGCCTGTTCAAAGACTATAAGGACCGTGGCGAACAGTTCAGGGCTGTTGTACTAAAACTTGCTTGAGCTGTTCAATCACCGGAATTTCCGATTGTATTACAACTGC
>CAZKGK010000018.1:0-7990 GCA_964552555.1 uncultured Candidatus Saccharibacteria bacterium | reverse complement strand
CGCTGTAAGCACCCCTGTTGTGGTACAATATTTCTATGAGTTTATCTATTGGCATAGTGGAGATACAAAGCTGCCTTTTACAATAACGTTCTCTATTCCAAAACCACCCACAAAGCGTGGCTACCCAAAATAATCACCTAACCTATTCACCCGTACTATTTGAAAGCTCTTCGTAGTCTATCTGCGGGTTAAATGGGCTATCGCCTTTATTTATTGGACCTTCCTGCTTCTTTCGTAATTTCTCACCTTCCTTTATACTGTCCGTAAAATCGCACACATAAATTAGCCACTGCGTATCCCTTACTGCATTTGGATACTTACGATTAATTTCCTCACATATTTTCTTTATCATTTGCAAGCTCTTGTCTAGTGCATGGAATGACTGAGTTGGTGATATAGTCGTTGGCATAAGCTCATGATTCAGATTATTACGCCGATTCCTGCAACTCGTTTTCCATGCGCTGTATTTAACTCTATTTCTAAGTTCATTACTAGCCATCCCGAGTGCCGAGGCAAGGTCATTAACAAGGTCGTCAATCTTTGTATGGTTTTGTACTCGCTTACGAGCATCGGATATCTTAGTTCCATTTGAAACCAGAAGTTGGAATAATAAGAAGCGCATCGTTCGCTCTGTGTAACTATCTGCAAGCACTACACCTTCGTCATTCTTGCCCAAGCAGCGCGCATCCACGGCATCATTTACCTTACTAGCGAGCCATACAGGCATTGAGTTGCCCGCCCTAAGCGTCGTATGGATATTAGCAAAGTTCTTCATTTGCTTCTCATCCATAGGTTGAGCGTTCCATGCATCAACTATTGGATGTTCATGAAACATGATTAACTGTTTATCTAAAATGTTCTTAGACTCAATATCATATAGAATTGAATTGATGTGCCCTGGGTTGCTTAATAAAGTTACACCCTGCAAGTTGTGATTATGCCTACCAGGTACAAGCTTATAAGCGTCAATCACTGCATTTGTATTGTTAGATGCGGCTTCATAGTAAAGGTGTAGTTTCTCTATATCCTGTAGCGCATCACCCTGGATACCTTCATCTGCGATTGTAGAGATAGCAGCGCTCAACTTTATGGGTACGTCTACAGTACCTGAACGCATATTGAGAGTGAAAGAGACAATACTAACAGCATCAAAGCCATTGCAGCTTGTGCCCGTATCGTCAGAATTTACAATGACTGAATGGTACGTGTCAGGAAAGGCCATATACGCATCGAGAGGGATGACAAACGTTAGCGCTTTTTTTGGCTTGAACTCTTTAAGTCCCATCTGTCTTACAGTGCGAAGCGTTCCGCTTATCTGGTCATTGAGCACCTTTGTAAGGTCTATCTGCTCTAATAGAGGCATAAGCCCTATCGCCTCTTTAAGAGATAGACCCAGGTCGCCATTTTCTTTTGTCACTTTACTCATAAAGTTATTATAGACGCAAAGTGCTAGAGATAATCAACAAGTACTATGCTGATATATCTAGATGCTCAGAATAGTATATAAACTGGCGAAGCAAGATATCTCTAAACTGCTGCGTTCCTTCATTTCCTGCCCGCGACACATCACCACTATCCCTCTCCAAAGGAGGCATTTCTTCCACTACCGTATCAGGGTTCTCAGCTTTAGCTATTGCGTACAGCTTCGGTAAATCAACTACTTGCATAACATAATCATAGGTACTTTTATTTAAATCACCCCTATGACTACCATTACCTCCTGTCCAGGTGGCAAGATATGGCGTCAGGAAATCTAAAATCTTATCCGTATTAGTTAATTTACCTAAAAGATATTGATTAACTTCCTCTCTTGAGCTAAATTCTGCCCAATACTGGTAGAGAATATGCCCTACTCCATCAGGCTTCTCGTGAAGTATCCTCTTCTTTGTAATGGCTTTTATCCTTTTTATGACTGCGGCTTTAAACTGGCTCAACTCATCCTCATTCATTACAATATCCTTGCCCTCTTGAGGGTTTGAATAAAGTGTAATATCGCGTACCAGATATGCGAGCGCTTCCAGGTTATTACACTCTCCCAATAGGCGTGTAGCAATTTTTACTTTGCTATCTGAATCTTTAATTATTCTAACTATCAAATTAATAGTAGTAGATAATGGCGTTTCTCTGAATATACCTGGCTTACTACTAGAAATATCGTCGCTCACCGACAAAAGTGCAGCCGATAGCTCTTCTGATGAGCTAGCGCGCTCTTTATAGGTATCTATCTTCGTTAGAATTAGCTCCTGGTTTTTTGACTGGAAGAGTGTCGCTAACCTTGATGCTATGTCTTTAGCACTATCGAGCTCAAGAATCTCTATTATTTCACTATCCGCCACGTCGATTGAACCTACTCCCAAAGAGAAGTATCGGTCAAAATAATCTGGTGATGCAATGAACTTCTTTCTTCGATAGTCTTCCTCTGTTTGAAAGTCTGTACTTTGTTCGTATAGTTTCTTAATCGCAGGAAACAAGGACTTCATTATAGGATGTAGTTCCTTGTTTTCTCCCGTAATTGCTTCGTACCTAGTAATTGCTTCTTTTTTCCACGCCTCTCTATCAACGAAGTAATTCCCTGTACTGCCCGTCAATAACGCTTTCTCACCTATCATTCTCTCGTAAACTTCTGGATAGAAAATCCTTATACTCTCCAGGATCAAATGGTCAACTGCATTGACTTCATTCTTTACCATAGGTAATGTGAACTTTATCGAGTTTATATACCTGTTCATATTACGAGGCGTCTTTATTGTGTTAGAGATCGACTCTGTATAGATACTCGCAAATATCTCAGCCTCATCATTAGGTACAGAAATATCATTCTCCGCCAATACTTCTTCCACTTGTTGAATAAACAGTTGATTCAATGTATATCTGTCTATAGCGGGCAGATTAAGGGGAACTTGGATTATTTTCTCAATATAACGCCGTCCTGAATTTGGGTCTTCGCCTCCAGCAAAGCGTGCGTTGAGCGCCTTACTAACTTGAACATCATCAAACGAAACGAGATATGTAACACCCTTAAAATCCGTAACGACCTTTATTAGCTTAAATAACTCGAATACTTCAGCCTCTTCTAGCCTGTCAACATCATCGATTATGACAATCACTCGCTTGCCAGACTCTTTAATCCTCGCCTCTACTTCATGGCGTATTTTTTCCTGTGAAGTTTTTGTTAACAGGTTGCTTAAAGCAACCGCCCCCTTACCTGCAGTCTCATTTACAATCCCAGTAACCTCTGCGTAGTCGGACAATATCTCCTTCAGCGAATCTCTGACGCTAATAGTGCCGTGTGCGGTGCGCTTCTGAACCCAATCACCGACCTTCGGGATATTCCTGGTGTATTTAACGACCTTGCTATCTGTAGGTACTGCGTCGTCTATTTTTGCCGCTATCTCCGCTAAAAGACCCTTTACCATAGCTTTTTGTGTTGAATATAGCCACGGATTAAATTCAACGACAATGGCGTCTTCATCAAGCTTTTCAACGATCATATTAATTACTGAGGTTTTGCCGCTACCCCAAGCAGAGTAGAGGCCAATTACATAGCTCTCATCTATAGAGTGGCTCTTTAGTTGTTCTGCAATCTTTAAAGCAAATCCTTTGCGTGAAAAGAGATCATCTTTTGATGAGCCTAGGGGGCGATCTGAAGAGTAGTCTGTCATAACCTCATTATATGCGATAAGCTGAATTATTTAAGACAACTCTAATTTGCAGACTCAGCTACCAACATTCTAAAGTTTGACACATCGCTATCACTAAAGTCTTCTTGCGCGTTAGCTTTATCAACGCAAACACTTACCTGGGCGCGTCTATCTGAGAGTTGGCTAATCTTTGTGTTGTTTTGGGCTATATCATTAGAGGCATTTGTTGCAATGCTATTGTAGGATGCCGCAATAGATGGGTCTGTGTTGCCCGCTACCGCTTGTGTTGCTTTCTCCAGGCTTGCGTTTACTTGGTCGTTAGCTTTTTTAAGATCATTTATATGTGCATCATAGTTATTCATAGCAGTTGTACACGCCTGGCCAAGCTGAGTAAACGCATATGGAGCTGATGCCTTAGGCTTGGCAGCTTCTCGGCTTGAGGCTACCACATCAACAATGACGAGAATAGCGAAGAGCGCTACTATTGATAGCCCAAGAATTTTTATCGGTGTTGATACTCGACCACTATGTTTGCTAGTTACGCTTTTCATTTGCTATTATCCTTTCCAATAAAAAACAGCTACCCACGTGCTGTCTAAGGCTAACAATTGAACTATGTCCAACTGTGTTTTTACGTGAGTAGCTGATTGACAGACATAGTCACGTGCAAATACATGCATTTTACAATTGTTAACCTTAGACTTCTTCATTATATCCTAAAGCCACCCCACCACACCCGATTATGTAAAATCGTTTGAGATCGGTATGAAGATTAATATTCAATCTCGTGTGTACTACCAAAAAAATTTATACCTTTTAGTGAGTACAGCGTTAGCTAGCAAGCCATATTGCGACACACTAGTCTGTTATTCTGGCTAGCAAGCTCGGTATAGCCATAGAAAAATGGTGTTTAGTAAGTACGCGGTTATGAGTAATAAATATGTATATGCCATAGGGAGAATATACAAGAAGGCTGCGTGTTCATTTATGCATACTTTGGCTTTTAAGAACTAATCCAGATGCACAAAACTGTGTCTGAAATATTGAGATGGGTGCATATAGGTTTTTTATCCTAGAACACGAAATATCCAACTCGATTAGTTGCGAGTGACCGTATAATTGAAATATGAAGCAGCAAGGCGTTTTAGATTTTTACTTTGCCGAGTGCCCAGAGTTTGTAGACTTACTTGATGCAATACGCGAGAAGCATGAGCCACAGGAATATCACCAGCTATCCCTGTTCGTTGGTCATATCCTAAAAGTGCCCATGCACGAAGTGGGGCTCGTTCAACTCTACCTATTTAATGGCAGATACGACTCTTCTCTGTACTTCCCCAAAGTCAGCGTGGTAACTGCGGAAGATATTTATGCGGCAGTATATCCAGATAAAAAAGCTGTCTATTTGAGCTTGATGCCCGATGCTACTAAAGAAGATGTCTCTAATTTCATTGAAACACGATGGCAAGAAGCGCGACAGAAGTTAAATGAAAACTTTCCCAAGCGTAAACGTAGAACTGTGAAGATAGAAAGACTCAATGATTGGCTAGAAATAGCGGATAAGGTATATACCTACACGGGTGGCAGTAAACAACGCTTCTATGAGAACCTCGCTATCAACTACGCCATACCATCAACCGACATACAGGCATACGCAAAAACCTATCGTCCACTTATGGAATTAAAACACCCCTCTTTTGAGTCTGATGTCGTAAATGAGAACGTATAGTATCGTAAGTATATAAAGCACGACCGCGTTCTATGTGTTAATTTGCGTTAGTCTATCTAACCACCGCCGTCACCGCTACCACTAAATAACTATAAACGAGTAGAACTATGATTACTGAGGACGATATATCAGCTCAGGTCTATTACACTAGTCCCTCGAATGTACACTATGTGAAGATTGAGCTATTCGGAATGTACATATCCAACATACGAGTTCAGAGGTCCCTAAAGAACTTTGATGGTCAATGGTGGGTACAGATGCCTAGCTTTGAGAAAAACGGTAAATGGTCAAACATTATCGAATTTCGACCAGAAAGCGAATTAAAAACTTTAATAACGAAAGCTTGTATCAAAGCTGTAGACCAGGAAGTAGACAGTGGGCTTGTCGCACCTGGCGAGAGTTCTGATGTTGTTATTGATAATTTGATGACCGACGAAGAACTAAAAAAGCAGCTTGATGCGCTGCCGTTCTAAGATTGCTTGTCCTTATAGATTGCCTTGTTCGTTCTTCTATTACTGGAGTTACTGAAAGATAAACTAAGGCTATCTATAAGTATAGCTGCTGCATTATGACACAACAAGTGTCAGAGCAGGTTCAATACGTTCAAACAGATGTAGAAAGTGGAAATGTACTAGCAGAAATTTTCGACTATTTGTTTGAGATGTTATCGAACTAGGATAAAGCGGAAGGAAATAGATATTGTATTTTATTTATAATCATTTATATTTACTTATATGAATGATGAGAAATACTACACCGTTACGCAAGTTGCCGAACTATTACAAATTCATTGGCAAAGCGTTCTCAACTACATTAAACGCGGTGAGCTTGAAGCAGTAAAGATTGGCAGAGGCTACAGGATTGCCTCCTCCGCCCTTCAAGCTTTTACCGATAAGAATTCCACTCGGAATGATTCTGGAGATAAGAAATGAAAGCAGCGTTATATGCGCGTGTTAGCACGGAAAGACAAAAAGATGAAAAGACTATCGAAGCTCAAATAGCCGAGATTAAACGTACCATAGAAGAAGATGGTCACACTATTGATGAAGCAAACGTTTATTCAGATGATGGATGGTCTGGTGGTTATCTAGAACGCCCAGGACTTGATGCCCTACGTCAGGATGCACGGCAAAATAAATTCTCTGTAGTTTACGCATACGACAAGGGACGCATCGCTAGGAAATACGTTTATCAAGAAGTCGTCATTGATGAGTTACGACGAAATCGTATTAGCTTTAAAAGCCTAAAAGACATTAATGGCGAAACGGACGAAGAACGAGTTATGGGAAGTGTGATGGGTATTTTCCATGAATACGAACGCGTCAAAATCGCTGAAAGATTCAGAATCGGCAAGCTCAATAAAGTACGAAATGGAAAGCTCTTAGGCTATAACCCGCCTTACGGATATCAATATATCCCTGTTACTGGGAAAGGTTTAGATAAAGTAAACGGCCACTTTGAGGTAGACCCTATTGAAGCTGATGTAGTTCGTAAGATATACAAATGGGTTGGCGAAGAAAAAATCTCTCTGCGTGAAGTTATAAGGCGACTTCAGCAACAGAATATAGCTCCCCGTAAAGGCAAGCGTGAAACTTGGACGAAAGGGCCCGTATATCGTTTACTTACGAACGAAACTTACGTAGGTCGACATTACTACAATAAAAGTGAATCGTGTCTACCGAAGAATCCTAAAAAAGAACGTGAATATATCCAGCATACTGACAAAACAAGCCGTAAAAAGCGCGATAAGTCAGAATGGCTTATGGTAGAAGTACCTCCTATTATTTCTGAAAAGCTATTCGAAAAGGTGCAAAAGCAAATTGCGCTTAATGCTAAGTATGCGTCTCGCAATACCAAGCACGAATATCTCTTAGGCGGACTCATTTACTGTACATGTGGCTCACACCGCTCATCAGACACCGCACGAGGTCATTACTATTACCGTTGCACGGACAGGCTGCACCAGTTCCCTAACCCACCTAAATGTACAGAAAAAGGTATTAATGTTCGACACTTAGATGCGGTTACTTGGGAGAAAATTGTTATACTGTTAACAGAGCCGAAACTAATCGACGAACAGTATAAAAGATACCGCAGAGAATCCACTAACTCAAAAGTTATAGATACTGACATATCTTCAATCGAAAAAGAGTTATCAAAGCTAAAGGATGAAGAGCAGCGTTACATCGCCGCTTACGGTCGCGGTATTCTGGATGAAGCATTATTTGATTCAAGTATGAATACTGTTCGAGTAAAGAAACAGGCGCTCTTGAACCAAAAAGCAGAAGCTGTAGCTATATCCGATAAGGTTATCCCAGAAATAAATGCCGATGAGTTAGCTAAGAAATTTACTCAACTCGTTGATAACCTGGAATTTAGAGACAAACTCTCCATTACTCGCAAACTAATAGATAAAGTAATAGCCACAAAGGAAGAAGTAACAATATGCGGAAATATACCATTAACACCGACGAAAGAAGAAAAGGCAGCTTATGAGTCTATCTATCGGCATCGTAGGCCTCCCGAATGTTGGCAAGTCTACTCTCTTTAACGCACTTACCCACAACGATATCTTGGCGGCAAACTACCCGTTTGCAACTATCGAGCCAAATACTGGTATTGT
>CAZKGK010000017.1:0-9759 GCA_964552555.1 uncultured Candidatus Saccharibacteria bacterium | reverse complement strand
GCACCCCTAAATAAGCATCGTACTGTAAAAAGACATCTACATCTTTTGGTGAAGGATTGGCTATTTTATAGGGCGGTATAAATGAGCGGAAAAAACGTTTTCGCCCGAGCTTAGTGGCCGGAATACTTACGAACTTACTTTCAGGGAAGTATTGTAGCAAATCGGGAACTGGCTGAGCGGTATCTATATAGAAAACAAAACTATTGCCTTTCGTGTGACTGGTAAGGACAGCTTTAAGGAAAAACTCAAAGGCTTTTCCGATGCCACGAAACTGTGTTTCACCCTGTAGTGGTCGTGCGTCAATGCCGATTCTCATCCACAATCCCCTCATAGACAGTTTTTATTTTGGCATACTGCTTGGCTGCCTCGAAATGTTCGGCTATTCTTTTTCGTGACGCTTCTGACAACTTTTGCCACGCACGCTGGTCTGCAAAAATATCTCGTTTCAGCACTTCTACAAAAAGCGAGGGCTTAGCCTGATCTACTAGTTTACCAACCTTGTGGGAGTTAATGACCTCCGGAACACCACCAACGGCAGTGGACACTACAGGCACACCACAAGCCATGGCCTCAAGGACAGACAAGGGCATTGCTTCGGAGGTGGAGGTGAGGCAAAGCGCAGCAGCATCTTTATATAAATCAGGCCCATGTTCTAAAAATCCGGAGAATGATAAGTTTTTGAGCTGTAATGCTTTAGCCCGTTCTTTAAGTGCGGGCAATAAAGGGCCCTCGCCTACCATTTTAAATTTGTAAGTAAGGCCTTCTTTTTGAGCTAGCTCTGCGATATCAACGAAACAGCCGGCATTTTTATCAGTGTCATCTACCCGGCCTACCCATATGACCCACTGACGTTCATTTGACATTGGCTTAAATAGGTCAGTATTTACCCCGTTGTGTAGCACTATCAACCTCGGCCTATTTATACCTAGCTTTTGTAGGTTCGTTTTGCTTGCCTCACATACGCATAAAATTGAGTCGAACTGGTTAAAAAATGGGATGTTTCCTTCATATAGTGGACGTAGAGAAGGGTCAAACAGAGTGTGCGCGGTTAAAATAGCTGGTATATTCAGTTGCTTGCAGATGGATTGCAGCTTTGAGATATTCTCAGTAAATGACTGCACGCTTACCAAATGCGGTCTGCGCCAATATAAAAAAAGAGCAAGAGATAATTTTTGCCAGCGATGATAAAATCGGCGCCGCCATTTTTGGTCCGGCGACGGTAAATTCGGCCAATACGGCAGTGGCTTTAGCCCAGCTGTCTTAAAATAGCTTCGCAATTCTTTTCTGCAGAATATAAACTGTTCATATTCTTGGCCGAGTGCTCGCGCGAGGTCGTATAAATATACTTCGCCACCACCTATGGAACGAGCACTGGAAACATACAGGACCCGGAACTGCTGCTTCATACACGAATCCAAGATTCTGGTATGACATCATTTGTATTGATAGACGGGTCGTTGAACCATTTTTTGGGTGCGATGACTATTTTGCTGGGGTTTTCATTAAGCCAGGCACCCCACCAACTGAACGAGCTGTTTGCGATGACGTTATGCTTACAGCGCATCATCAGACGCATGTCTTCGTGGCCTTTTTTGTTTCCCTCCGCATATACGGTATCTTGCCTAAACTTCAGGTTTTGTTTGCACCACTCGGGGTCATCTGAAAAAACGAATAATTGAGGCTCTTTCACTTGCTTAAGTATTGGCTTCAAAGCTGCCTCGTAGTAATCTAGGCCCTTGGCCCCGTGGAATTTACTGGCATGCTCGTTGCTGACATAATCACCCCGACGTACATGTATAGATACCGACTCGGTTGATTTTATATGCTCAAGCAATTCCTTGTTCTTCCCAGTCGGCTCATCCTTGAAAGCGAACTCTTTAAGCAATCCCTTCCTGATGTTGGTAAAATACTTTTCAGTTTGCCAATAGCCGATTAAATAAGACCAGTCAGGCAAATTTAATACTTCCGAATCAAAATTATGGTGCGGCTCCCGGTAAATTTTCCAGGCATGACCACCAAGCCGGTGCTTAAGCTGTCGCAAGCGACCACGCCTACCAAGGTAAATGGCTTCATCATCTTCTGCCGGGCGCTTTGTTTGTTCGAGAAAACGGGACTTTAGTTGGAAGCAATCTAATTCGTATTCGCGAGGTGTATCAACCGCGGCAATATTTTCAAAAAATTGCAGGTCCATGCTCACGTCAGTGCCATGCTGCCTGGCTAGGCTGAAAGCAGTGGCATATTGGAACATCTGGTTGCCCAAACCACCCATCAGCCTCACGCCTATCATTTTTGTCCCTTTTTTGTAAGAATGTCTTCGTAAAGCGTAAGATATTCGTCTGTTAAGCGAGTCCAAGTATACTTTTTTTGCCAAATATCATGCCCTTGCACGCCTAGTTTATGCCTTTGGGGCCTATTGTGTGCGAGCTTCGTCAATTGCCATAGGGTGTCTTTTAGGTCTGCCCGTACTCTTCCATTATCTACCTGGTGGCTTTTAACGATTATGCCCCCTTTTGTCCACTCAGCAATCTCCGCACTATTGCCAGCCGCCGTAGCCACAAAAGGGACTCCGGCTGCAGCTGCCTCAAACAGTACCAGCGGGCTGCATTCTATGTTTGAAAGGAAAACATATATATCGCTTAGCTTGAGTAAATCACGTACATCTTCACGGTCAGCACCATCCACCATAACCACTCGCTTACCCATAAATTTCCGGCTTAGGTTTAGGCGTTCAGCTTCCGCCTCGAACTGGCTATAGTGAGCCTCGAGTGGTCTCACGCTACCAGCTGATACAAACGTTGCTTTCGACACGGGCAACTTTTTGAAAACTTTTAGTACATCCATATGACCCTTTTCGCCATATAGCCCGATTGTCATTATGACTAAACCACCGATACCGTATTTAGTGCGCAGAAAGCGTTTGCGCTCAGGTGACAGGGGTTCGGTGAACTCATCCTCGTTAGCCCCATTTGGTATAACAGTTATGTTTTCGAGTTTGTGCTGGCGTGCAAAGTTAATGTCACGGTAGTCATTTGATAAATAAACCGTGGCATCATATTTCTTAAGTATCGCGGGCAGCTTAGAAAAATAATCAGTATAAGCAGGGTCGTATAGAGCAGAGTAACCACAAGGTACAAAGACTTTCGCAGCTTCTACTTCGTCGATAACCTCAAAAAAGGCGTCGGCTGTCCATTGCTGGGCAGCATAGTTCATGACAATGTCGAACTCTTCTTTTCTTAAGTAATCTTGGTATTTTTGCTTCTCGCCTTTTATTCCATTTACCGTATTGCCGCTTATTTCGAACTCGACAATTTTAACCCCATTATGGGTGAGACTTTCGCGATTATCCAGCTTGGTGGTGGCAACGGTAACGGTGTGGCCGGCCTTGACCATCCGCTCGCTCAAATGACGCACGACTTCTTGGGCGCCGCCAATTGACGGATAGTAAAACTCTACGGTATGTAATATATTCAGTTTTTTCATGGGTGACGAAGCTTAATTGCTATAAGAACATGCTTAATTATTTTAACGCAGAGCAGATAAAACAAGCGATAACCGCGGCGGGGGGACACCAGGAATACCCCGAGCGCAGTACGAAGGAAAGTACGAGGCTTTCTTCTGGTGAGTGCTCCCAAAGCTATCCCGAATAGGTTGTCCAAATAATTCTGTGAGATTTGCCCGGAAAATGGTGAGCCCAAGGCCTTGTAATAGTGGTAATGTTTGCGAATGACAGAGGGCGACAACGCAGGTATGGCGGCTTGCCACAACTCTTCAACGACCTTGTCTCGTGAGCTATGTTGATGAGACTGCTTTGAGTGCGAAATACTCTCAGGGTTTATGCGATACCAATAAAGGCTTTCCGGTATGATGGCAAATTCCCAATCTGTAGCTAAGTGCCTCCACAAATTGTAATCTTCGGCAGCATGGTAGTCATCATTATACGAACCAACAGATTCCAGGGCTTCTTTACGAAACAATACCGTACCGTGCCCGAAAGGGTTAACATTCAGAAGCATTAAACGTAAATCATCGTGTAAAGTCGGGGACACCATGGTTTTGGAAGGGTTGCCGCCTAAGTCTATATACGTAAAAAAACTGCCAACCATGCCGATTTTTTCGTTAGTCGTTATTAACTTTAGCTCTTTTTCAAGTCGACCTGGCAGGGACACGTCATCAGCATCCTGACGGGCAATGTACTTACCCCTAGAGAGACTAACTCCCTTGTTTAAAGAATAAACTAAGCCATGATTAGCCTGTCGCACTAATCTTATGCGTGGGTCGCCAAATGATTTTATGGTTTCGACCGAGCTGTCGGACGAGCCATCGTCAATAACGATAAATTCAAAATTTTTGAAGGTTTGACTCAGGATGCTTTCTACGGAGGGCTTCAAGTAAATCCCCGCATTATAGACGCTCATAACTACGGAAAGTACAGGCTTTTGCTCCGGGTAGAGTTCGTCATGTAGCTTGCCCCAAATTTCGTGCATTGTTTGTAATTCAGCCTCGAGATGATTGCGTTGAGATAAAGATAGTTTGGTCTGCCACACTGAGTTGTATACATTCAGGATGCGACTTACAGCTTGTAAGTCGTCAGTAGTGCTAATGTTTTGGTCGTGAACCCGATAATGGGCCAGTATTCTAGGAACAGGTTTAAGCCCCTTCGTAAATCTAGCTGCTATCCTCAGCCAAAGTTCATAATCCTCAACGGCAAGGAGGGCGTCACTTTCGTTGAAGAATCCGACTGCTTTTAGCGCCGAAAGCCTTACAACAACAGTCAGTGTTGAGACGACATTGTGTTTTAGAAGTGTCTCGAATTTTTCACCATCGTGTAGCTCTGGGTTATCAACCACTGGCTTGCCCGTTAATGTGCCATCTGACTTCATGATTTCAGCGTTACCAAATGACATAACAACGCTAGGATTATCAAATACAGGCATTTGCTCCACGAGCTTCCCAGATGCCCACAAGTCATCAGAGTCTTGAAATGCTATAAGCTCGCCTTTAGCCTTGCGCAAAGCCGCATTGCGCACTACGGCCGGCTTGCCAGAGTGGGGGATAGACAAGAAAGTAATCCTATTGCCATAAGCTTTTATAATCTCTGCCGTTTTGTCAGTTGAGCCATCGTCGGCCACAATTACTTCCAGGCTCCAGTCCTTTGGTAGTTTCTGATTCAGAACACTGTCAATAGCCGCTTTTACATATCTCTCTCTGTTGTAGGTCGGGATGATTACGCTTATGGTTTTCAAGATGTCTCCAGCAAATTCAACCCGCCACTTTTGTTATTAGTGTCTATTGCCAGGAGGTTGCTAATCTTGTTTTCGTGAGCCCCCTTTTTGCTTAAAAGAGTCAGTTTTTTTGTTTTATTGTCGTCGGCTATTCCATATACCGTGTAACCTAAGTCAATAAGATAATCGCGTATTGCCCCTCTTTCATAACCGGCATCGATACTCGTGGCAGCTGAATATTCTACAATTATTGGCGGATTATTAGCTTTTTTTATAACTTGTTCACCACCCTTTAGAGCAAATAACTCAGCACCCTCTATATCCATTTTTATGATACTTGGCAGAGGCAAGCCATGCGATTCAACAAAGACATCTAGCTTCTCTGCACGAACTTTATAGTTTTGATTATATTGAAGTTCATGCCCAGCAGGGATATCCCGTTTGATTAGCGAATCATTACCGCTTGAACTATAGGTGTGGAAAGTTAACTCACCTGAAATATTTGTAAGTGCAACCTGGTTGGCCGCTATATTTGTGAAGTGATTACGAGCTAAGTTAAGGGAAAAGATTTGAAATGATTCTCTAGAGGGCTCGAAAGCCTGTATGTTAGCCACTAGCTTGCTTGCTAGCAAGGAGTAGTAACCACAGTTTGCTCCTATATCGTAAAAGATGACCTTTTTGCCGGTCTTTTTTAGATTGCTCAGGACAGTCTCGAACCAGTAAACCACATTCTCCTCATAGTAGTCATTTTCAGAAAAAGTCCATTTTTGATTTGACGGGACAAATAAATTGAAATTCCGACCGGTCGGCGCAACTTCGATAAGCTTAAGTTTTTTTACTAGGGAACGTTCTTTCAATCTCCTATACATGTAATTATTTCCTTGATTTACGACTTAGGGCACGGGCCTTGATTTGCAGCCTGAACTTGTTTATTAAAGTTCCCCTCACATAAAACTGATCACCTGCTACGGCATCGACGGTATCAACAGACTTGATGAAACCAGCTTGCTTCATAAATTGTTCAACTTCATTTTTGAGCGGTTGACCCTTGTAAAGTTCTACGGCTTCCACTTCCATCCATATGGCAGCAATATTTTTAATCATTTTTTCTGCACCGCGGAGTACCATCAGCTCAGCACCTTGTACGTCCATATGCACAACATCAATTTTAGTAATCGATAGAGCATTGCAATAATCATCCAGTGTCTGGGTCCTGACCTCTACTGTCTCATTAAATTTGAGCCAAGGAACAACTTTAAGGGTCTTGCCGGGTTGTAACAGAGAGCTGGATTTATTACCGTAATCCCAATTCGGCTGAACTTCTATATCTTTCGGAGTGCCGCTGCTCAAATGAAGCATTGCTGTTCCCGAAGTATCGCTCAGCGCGATTTCGTTAAGAGTGATTGATTTTTCCAAACCGTAGCGTTTAATATTTTGGGAAGCAATCTTGTAATTAGAGGGTACCGGTTCAAATGAATGGATTTTTGCCCTTGGAAATAATTTCGAATAACGTATTGAATCTTCACCCTCACAGGCTCCAATATCAAAAATTACTAAATCCCTAGTTCTTTTAAAAATCTTCAACAGTAAGCTCTGATGCGGCAGGGGAAGATTAACAAAATTATCAAAGCCTACCTCCACTAACATGGTGTGCCCCTATCAAAAGTCTTTTTTATGCGGTTTGGCCACAATCTCATACGCGGTTACTCCACAATGCATTATCTACAAAAATAGTATTTATATACGTGTCTGCATACACTACATAATCTTTCGTTTTCAGGAAGTCAAAAATTTCATCAATTTTCCTCTCGTTAGAGTCTATTGTGTAGGTAAGAGTTTCTGCACAAATAACTGCCGGACGCCAAGCATTAAAATCGATGCTCTGTAAGATCTGCAAGTCATAGCCTTCCACGTCAATAGTTAAGAAATTTGGCAGCTGTTTTTTAAAGTACTTTTTAAGTATTGTTTGTGGCGAAAGGATAGGCTTCTTTTCTACTGCAACAAGTTTATGAAGTCCGTTTTCAGTATATCTTTGGGCTTCTTCTTTTGAGAATGTGCTAAGTGTATGAGGATCGATTATATAAAAATTAGCCTTCTCGTCCCTAGTGCCAACGCCGGCACTGACAAAAACATCACGCGCCCGAAACTTTTTAAAAGGGTCTTTAAAATAAGGGTTGGCATCAATACTGACACCTCTGAACCCTTTTTCGTAAAACAGATAAGTATTGTTGAAATCTATAGGATGATTGCATCCTAGATCGAGGTACACCACAGGATTAATTTTGAGCACGTTCTCAAACAAAAAATCGACAATTTTATCCTCACCACACTGGCTATAACTTCGGTTTTTTGAATCCATCTACGACTTCACCTCCCATTCCAGGACCGGTGCTACCAAGCCCTCCCGGGGGCTCAGCCAGTACGCAGACTGACTTATGTCCTCATCATCTATGATAAATTCGATAGAAGGGGTGTTAGAGCCTGGCTCAAAAAGCCAAAACTTGTTATGAATGCCGCCGATTAAGGATACCTTGTATTTGCCTGCGTTCAGAAAATGCTGAGGTATCTTAACTCTTAGCTGAACTGGTCCCTTGCCAGCGGTTTGTTTTAGCTCTGCAAAGGTGTCTGAAGGGTAGGACATGAATACTAATGTGCGAGTCTGATTGTAAACAGCGATGCCGATTGTTAAAAGAGGAGATGGCCGCAGAATATCACCCTCGATTGTAACCCACCGGTCAATGTTGTTTGGTGCTGCGACAGTAATTTTCTTGCCCTCATCATCCGTTAGATATATGGCTCGAGGTATGAAATCATCATTCTTTGTAGAGCCATCGTTTTTCCAGCTTGGTTTAATCTCACTTGGCTGGGCTTCGGCCCGTACAATATCCATGTAACGAGAAGTCAGCTCATCGGTCGTGCCCATAAAGTCAATATGGCCATTGTTGAGCAAGATGCCCTTTGTACATAATTGCTGTATGGCGCCCATGCTATGGCTAACGAACAAGACTGTGCGACCCTGCTCCATGGTTTCAGTAATCTTCCGCAGCGATTTTTTTTGAAAGCCCGCATCTCCGACTGCCAAAACTTCGTCCAGAATTAGGATATCGGGTTCAAGATGCGCCGCTACTGAAAATGCTAAACGTACATACATGCCCGATGAATAAAACTTTACGGGCGTATCGAGGAATTTTTCCACTTCAGAAAAGGCGACTATTTCATCAAACTTCTTGCCGATTTCCTGGCGACTCATACCAAGCATGGAGCCGTTGAAATAAATGTTTTCTCGGCCTGTAAGCTCAGGGTGGAAGCCGGTTCCTACTTCTAGTAGGCTAGCAGTCCTACCCCGCAAAGTAATGGATCCCTGCGTTGGCTCAACTATACGAGAAAGTATTTTTAGAAGAGTTGATTTTCCTGAACCGTTTTTGCCTATAACTCCGAAAACTTCTCCTTGTGGCACTTCGAACGAAATATCTTGTAACGCCCAGAATTTCTCTTCCTTTCCTTCCACTTGGTTGGCAAGCCCTAAGGGACGCTTGAAAAGGTTTGACAGATCATCCTTGAGTGTACTGTAGCTGGCCTTGTTCTTGTGATTGATGGTATAACACTTGCTAATACCTTTGACTTCAATAGCAGGCTTCATATTATATCTACAAAGCCCCTTTCAACCTTTTTAAAATAAGTTAACGCAATAAACATCATAATGGTGGCGGTAATAAATGACAGCAATACGCCCGCCCAATTAATTGCAGTCCCAAAAAAACCTGCACGTATCATATTTATTGCACCGGCAGCCGGGTTGAGGTCAATAAATATTCTGAATCTTTGCGGAACAAGGCTGATAGGATAAATAACTGGAGTTACAAACAGCATTAGCTGCGTGATAAAAGGCAGTGCCGTTCGAACGTCTCTGTACTTAACGTTCAAGGCCGCGAAAAAAATGCCTATTGCCAGCCCGCCATACTGTATAAGGAATAATGCGGGTATCAATAAAAGGAAACCAAGGATATGAGGGGTAACCCCATAAAAGAGAAGTAAAACAAAGAAGAATAAGCTTGCAAAACAAAAATCTATTATGCTTAATGCGGTTGCAGACAGTGGCGGTAAAAGACGAGGAAAGTACACCTTTGTTAGTACTCCAGAATTACTTAGGAGCGAGTTAGCAACCGTATTGACGGTACCCGAGAAACTATTCCAATACATTAACCCTAAAAAAGCGAACACGGGGTAGGGTATGTGGGCGTTGCCGGAAGAAATCCCTGCTACCTTATTGAAAAACAGCGTGAACACGCCCGTAGCTAATACGGGTTGCAATATGGCCCAGCCGGCGCCGATAGCGGTTTGTTTATAGCGTACCTTTATGTCTCGCCAAGCAAAGAAAAAGAAGAGTTCTCTGTATGCCCAAAGCTCTTTCAGATTTATGCTGTTACTCTGATTAGCGCTGATTGTTAGCTCGGAGGCCCTCTGCATTATTTGCTTGCCTGATACCAATCAATAGTTGCCTTTAGGCCGTCCTTGAGGTCAATCTTGTGCTTCCAGC
>CAZKGK010000016.1:0-10052 GCA_964552555.1 uncultured Candidatus Saccharibacteria bacterium | reverse complement strand
TCGAGTGCACCCCTCTTGCGAGAGGTGGTTTTTAAAACAAAGACCACGTCAAAGACACGTGGCCACTCGTACCTTTAGTACCCAAACGCGAACCCTGAAAGGGTGAGATCCTTGCGACCTCCCAACAGAACCACACCGCTCCGACGTCTCCTCATGTTCCTCGTCACCATGGCCCTCGCGGCTGTCGGTGTCGTGGGCGTGGCGGGGACGGCCCAGGCCTACGACATCACGTGTGGTGCCTACGGTCAGACGCCCAGCTTCGCCTGCGTGTCGTCCACCAGCTACACTGGGCAGCAGCCCTGGGGCTACCCGGTGGACGCCAACGGACACAACTGCACCAACTACGCGTCCTACCGGTTGTGGCAGAACGGGGTTGCGAACCCCGGGAACCTCGGCAATGCCAAGGACTGGGACGACAACGCGTCCAGGTACGGCTTCCTCGTGAACAACACTCCCGCGGTGGGCTCGATTGCGGTCTGGGAGGTGAGCACATACGCTGGAACGGCCGGGCACGTCGCATATGTCGAAGCGGTCACGAGCACGTACATCGACATCAGCGAGGACAACTACGGCGGCACGACCATGCGGAAGCGGTTCTACGTCGGTCAGGCGAACTGGCCGAACCACTTCATCCACTTCAAGGACATGTCCTCTGGGGGTGGTACGACTGTGTCGCCACCTCCGGACACCGACGTAGACGGTGTGCCCGACGGCGCTGACGTCTGCAAAGACCAGCCTGGCATGGACTACCTGAACGGGTGTGTACAACAGCACGCCAAGCTCAACGGGGACTTCAACGGTGACGGCAAGCTCGACGTGGCCGCCTTCTACCGCTACCCCGAGCGCGGCAACGCAGTCGGACTGTTCGTCTGGTACGGCAACGGTGACGGAACGTTCGGAGGTCCGCAGCTGGGCTGGTACACCAGTACTGGCTGGGACGGAACCCATGTCATCGTGGCGGGCGCGGGTGACTTCAACGGTGACGGCAAGGCCGACGTGGCCGCCTTCTACCGCTACGACAACACCACCGTCCGACTCTTCACCTGGATCAGCCAGACAAGCGGTACGTTCGCCGATCCCGTCGTGGGCAACGTCCAGTCGGCGTTCGAAGGTGCGAACCTCACACCCGTTGGCGTCGGCGACTTCAACGGTGACGGCAAGCTGGACGTCGAGGCCTTCTACCGCTATCCGGAGCGTGGCAACGCTCTGTCGTTGTTCATGTTCTCCGGCAACGGTGACGGTACGTTCAACGACGCGGCCCTGAACTGGTACAACGCAACTGGCTGGGAGGGGCTTCACGTCATCTCTGCTGGTGCGGGCGACTTCAACCAGGACGGCTACGCGGACGTCGTCGCGTTCTACGAGTACCCGGACACCTCGATCAAGATGTTCGAGTGGTTCGGGAACTCGGCGGGCACGTTCAGTGGTCCGACCATCGCCTTCACCGGTACAAGCTGGGAGGGGTACCACCTCATCCCGGTTGGCGTCGGTGACTTCGATGGCAACGGCAAGCTCGACGTGGCCGCCTTCTACCGCTACCCCGAGCGCGGCAACGCAGTCGGACTGTTCGTCTGGTACGGCAACGGTGACGGAACGTTCGGGTCTCCGGAGCTGCCCTGGTACACGTCCAGCGGGTGGGAGGGTACGCATGTCATCTCCGCTGGCGTCGGTGACTACGACCACAACGGTCAATCCGACGTCACCGCGTTCTACGAGTACCCGGACACCTCGATCAAGATGTTCGAGTGGCACAACGAGCACTGGGGCAGCTTCCCGACAACCGACCCGACCATCCAGTTCACGGGTGCGGGCTGGGAAGGGTTCCACCTCATGGCCTGATCGAACGACAGGCCAGGGCTACTAAGGGGTAAGGCAAGCAACGCGTCGTAACAACGGCGCCAACGCTTCGCCTGCGTGGGGCGGGGAGAGAATCAGGGATGAACAATTCCCCTGACACTCTTCTCGTCCCTACGTCCCGCTAACATGAAATTATCTTTTTAATTTGCACATCCTTTTTCTTAGATTCCATGGTCTAATTGTTAACTTAAAGTAAATAATTAGCGTATTCTTAAATTCTAGTAAAAATCCTATTGCTAATATATTTTGCGTCGTTTATGCTGAAAGCATCAAAGTTGTGGAGGGGGTTCTATGGCGCGGAGTGTGTTAGGTGTAATTAGTAAAATCAAAAAAACGAAAGTACGTGCTAGTCGCGTGCTGCTTTTCTTTCTGGCGTTCACGATAGCGTTCAGCCTCGTGCAGCCAGGTGCGAATTTGGCATTGGCTGAGTCGGCAAAGTCTAGGAAATTCGATACCAAATTTAAACTTGATCCACTGAAATCAAAAGACGTTCAGGATACGACAAGCCTGACGCAGGGAACGGGTGGCCCGTTGACGCTGCCGACTGTCAAAGATCCAAAAGGGCATAAATACGAGGATACAAGCAAACGTACAGCGTTCACTTCAACCTATGTGAACAATGACGGTACGAAAACCATGGAGTATTCCGTTAACCAGCGAAACTACAAGGATGGTTCAAGCTGGAAGCAGATAGACAACAGTCTTGATGCTGTCACGGAAAAAGCACCAGACCCAACGCTTTGGCAGACTATTACGGGTACGCAGCCAAAAGCTCCGGAGCCCGAACAGTTCAAGGGTAAAGCAGGAACAATGAGTGCAGACATCCAGCCACTCGCTGATGGTGTAACGATGAACGTAGCGGGCAAAACGATTGTCATGAAGCCAGTTGGCGCACGTGGTGTAAAGCCGACCAAGCAAGACGATAACAGTGTTATCTATAAAGATGCGTGGCCAAACGTTGATCTTGAATACGAACTACGTGGTGAATCAATTAAAGAAATCATCATCGTTAAAAATAAGAATGCTCAAACGGACTTCAATTTCTCAGTTACTGGTGGTAAGGTTATTAACCATCCAACACGCCAAGGTGAGCTAACAATTGAAGGGCTTCCAGAAGAGTATAGCTTCAGTGCTCTTACACTCAGCCTTCAAGACCGCGGAGTAATTAGCGAGAGTCATGTATCACAAGCCCCAAATAAGACAGCAGACGGTATCGCAGTAACATTGGACAAGAGCTGGATGAAAGCGCAGCCAGCAAGCTCATTCCCAATGCGCATCGACCCAAGTCTTGCCAAAGACTCAACGAGCTACTGGATGTTCAAATCAGATGGCTATAGCTGTGGTAGTAGTAACTGTTATGCAAACATTGGTTCAATCAACGATGGTAGCTGGAAGTTCTGGCGCTCATACATTCAGTTCCCATTCAGTGACCTATCAGGCAAGAAGATCCTTAATGCTACACTACATGGCTACTACAAAGGCGGCATCAATGGCGACACGGCTAGTCGTTCGCTTGGTCTTGGTCACGCAAGCTGCATAGGTTATGGATGTATCGGTTCAGCGGTAGCATACACCACAGCTGCAACGGACTTTGATTTCAACTTCACAGGTGGTCTACAGCAAGCAGTAGACAATCACGACTGGGGTACAGTATGGAGCTTATGGGGTGAAGAAGGGGGATACAAGACGTATAAGCCGTACATGGACATTGCGGCATATATTACCTATGACACACCGACTCCAATTGCGACTCCAGTAACGCCAGCAGACAAGCAGGTTGTTGTAGACACGCAGCCTACTCTCAAGGTTGACCCTGTAAGTGATGGCGACGGTGACGCAGTGAAGTACTACTTCCGTGTCAGTACAAGTGGAGATGCTGAGACAGGTGCGGTTATTAACTCTGGCTGGATCGACACGCCACAATGGTCAATTCCAGACGGCATTCTGCAAGACGGCACAACCTATTATTGGCATGTATATACACTTGGCGCGACACAGACCAATCCAAATTATGTTCGTCAATTCAAAGTTGACTTACGTACCGGTAAAGATAGTACACAGAGCTATGAAACAGTAGGCCCTGTGGGTGTAGACCTCGCAACAGGAAATGCTTCAGTCGACACGAGCACTCACGACATCAGCACATTGGGTGGATCAATGGGTCTTTCGCTCACGTACAACACGCCGAACCGCGCAAAGAAGGGCCTGAAGGGTGAATATTGGAACTTATCATCAGGCTACAATTTCGCAAGCGGCGCACCTACAAGCACCCCAACATCGACAGTTCGCGATAGTAAGATCGATAATAGCTGGGGATCGGGAGCCCCAACCAATGCAAGCGGCATTAACGCCGACTGGTTCTATACTCGCTGGACAGGTCAGTTCACTGCACCGACAACAGGAAGCTACTACTTTGGCGGCAATAACGATGATGGTATGAGCGTCTGGGTAGGCAATACGCAGGTCTACAACAACTCCTATTCAGTTGGAGCTCCACAATACGGAACTGCAGTCACACTGCAGGCAGGCCAGGTCGTCCCACTCCGCGTCGAGTACATGGAGGCGACAGGAGCTGCAACAGCACGACTCTTTGTGAAGGGCGCGGTTGCAGAGCAAGTAGTGCCACAAGATTGGTTAAGCACGAATATTACTAGCCAGTCACAGAGCTATGGGCTTACGGGTCGCTACTACACAAACCCTGGGTTCGCGGACATCGATGCGGCTCAACAAGACCCAAGTCGACTAATGCTCGTACGACGAGATACAAAGATGTCGCTAAACTTTGGTCTAGGCGGCCCTGCTGCGGGCATGCAGACAGACAACTTCATGGCTCGCTGGACGGGGTATATTACAGTCCCAACGGCTGGTCAATACAAGCTTGGCGCAGACTCCGATGACGGTATCCGTATCAAGGTTAATACTGGTAGTTGGCAAACTCCACTTAACTCGTGGACTGACCAGGCAGGAAGGTTCATGGGCAGTGCGGTAAGCCTACCAGCAAATACGCCAATCCCTATTCAGGTAGACTGGTATGAGCGAGGCGGTGGAGCGTCAATTAACCTCCTTGTTCAAAGTGACGATGCAGGTGTTGCACTGCAGGAGATGCCTGTAACCTGGTTAACACCGGATGCGAATGTACTTCCTGATCAATGGAAGCTCGGTATTGATGCGGGTGGAAATGTGAGCTATGAGCGACTTCGTGTTTCAAACAGTTCAGTAATTCTTGAAGATTCTACAGGAAGCACGCATGAGTACACTTATACAAACGGTGGTTACAAGCCTCCGGTGAATGAGGACGGCACACTTTCAAAGAACTCAGACAATACATATACATTCACTGACCTTGATGGCCGAGTCTACGTATTCGATACAAATGGGCAGCTTACATCACTAACCTCACCTGCAGATGATCGCAAGCCAGCAGCACTCAAGTACACATACGAAGGTAGCCCATCGCGACTGACGAAAGTTGAAGACGGCACGACAAGCGCGCGTTACGCGACTGTTTATTACAAAGGCGTGAACGATACAAATAGCATCTGTGACAAAAACGGTACGAATAACCCATCAACACTCTTTGGCTTAGTTTCAAGCTTTGCTGATGCACCAAATGGCAAACTATGTGCGTTCAAGACAAGTGACGGCGATATAACCAATCTTTACTACGATGGTAATGGTAATCTTGCTCGCATTGTGAAGCCAGGCGGACAAGTTACTGACTACGCATATGATGAATTTGGACGTATCATAACAACTCGTGACAGCCTTGCTGCTGACGCAATTGCTGCAGGTGTGCGAACTAACGACGAGAATGTAACGACACAACTTTCTTACGATAGTCTCGGTCGCGTGACTGCAGTGAAGGAACCAGCGGCCAAATCTGGGGATGCAAGGATTGAGCATACACTTGCATATACTCCAGGCTCAACAGACCTACACACGACAGGCGCTTCTGAGCCTAATGGCTTCAGCAAACGACTCCAATATGACTCACTGTTGCGTACGACGTCAGACACGGATCTCACTGGTAAAGTAACGCAAACTGAATGGGATCCAGCGAAAGATTTGACACTCTCTACAACTGACCCTACGGGATTGAAGAGTACTACAATATACGACCAAGATGATCGCGCAACGGACAGCTATGGCCCAGCTCCTGCAGCATGGTATGGTACGGATCGTAAGCCAACCGCAAGTTACATTAACCAGGTTCCTCATACGAGCACTGGCTACGACGAAGATACGAAAGGTTTTGCAGTCAGTTGGTACAACCTCAAGAGTGCAAATATGACGATGGTCGGGGCACCAAAAATTAATCATCTTGGATACGCGAATGGTGCGACTGCAATGAACCCAGCAAGGACAGCTTTCGATTACCGAAGCTATGCATTACCAATGACACCAGACACTTCAATTAGTGGAGTTGATGGATACGGACTTCGTGCTACGGGTAAGATCACATTCCCAGCTACGGGTACTTACACATTTAAGACTTGGGCTGATGATAGCATTCGCCTAAGTATTGATGACCAGATCCTTACAAACAACTGGGGCACAAAGACAGAAGGTGTCGCGCAAAATGCATATACTGCTACATTCGCAGCTACTGCAGGCAAGACTTACCGCGTTCAGGTCGAGTATGGCCATGTCGGCACCCCTGGTGCGTTTGAAGTCTGGCTTGCTGGTGCTGGAATTCCAGATATGTCAGGAGGAAACGGCCTTGGTGCTAACGACTGGTCGGCATACCTTAAGCCAGGCTATGATCTTGCTACAAGCTCAACCGTTTACGACAGTCAACTTGGCAATACGAAAACTACAACACAGTATAGCGATCCTGCCTATGGAACGGTAAGCGGTAAAACGTTAGACCCAACTGGACTTAACTATGTGAGTCAGGCGACATATGAAACACCTGGAGCTGGCTACTTACGTCAAATAAGCAGTGTATTGCCTGGTGGCGCCACGAGCGCATATCAATACTATAGCGGTAGTGATACGCGAGATAATCCATGTACGCCAGACGTTGAAGCGTACCACCAGGCTGGAAGGCTAAAGAGTGGTACGGATCCAACGGGACGCGTTTCAGAGACGGTTTACAACGAATCAGGCGACACGGTAGCAACACGATACAATGGTGACCCTTGGACATGTCTCACCTACGATGCACGTGGACGAGTTACAAGTACTATCGTTCCTGCGCTTGGTCTCAAAGAAGGTCGGAATATCACGACAAGCTATGCAGTAGGCGGTAACCCACTTATCTCAAGCATTGGAGATATAACGGGCACCGTAACGACAGAAACTGATCTCCTAGGGCATGTCATTAAATACACCGATGCTCGAGGAAATGTCACTAACAATACATATGATAACTTCGGTAAACTCGTCACGCGCACAAGTCCAGTCGGAACAGAAGCATACGAATATGATACATTCGATCGTTTGTCTAAGCAGAAACTTGACGGTACAACGTATGCGTCTATCAATTATGACGAATTCAGCCGTATTGATACAGTCGACTACCCTGGAGGCATGAGCCTGCGTCCAACAGTCTATGACACGCTTGGTAGGACGAAAAAAATTACGTACAATGCTGGCGGTGTTGACATTACTGATGATGTTACGCGCTCGACATCAGGTTTGGTGGTGTCAGACATAGAGAATGGTGTAAGTAAAGCGTATACATATGATAAAGCGGATAGGCTGACAAACGCCACGATAGGGTCTAATACATTCACATACGGGTATGGATCCCCTGATGCTAGTTGCAATAACCTTGCGGGTAACAATGTAAATGCGGCAAAAGAAGGCAACAGAACCTCGTACACGCTTAATGGTCAGACAATTACATACTGCTACAACATGGGTGACCAGCTTATAGCAAGTTCTGATGCAAGGTTTGATCAAGCTGCGTATGACACGCATGGAAACACTACGAGTCTTGGTGATGCTACGCATAAAACAGAGTTTTCATACGATGCAACCGACCGCAATGTCGGCATGAAAGAAACGACAAGTAGCGGCACACGGGAGACGACCTATCAACGAGACGTAAACAACCGTATTTACCATCGAGTCTATACAGTTAATAGCGCGGCAATGGACGATTCTTTCTACGGCTTTACTGGCGCGGGTGATGACGCAAGCTTCTTAGTAGATGCAAACGGGAATGTTGTTCAGAAATACCTAAACCTTGCAGGTGGTATGAAAGTTACCGTTAAGCCACAAGCTACAGGTGCTGACGCGGCAGTCTACAATATATCAAACATACAGGGTAATACGATGGCTACAGTTGATGCGAACGGTGTGCCAACGATCATTGCCCCTAACGGGCCATTCGGTGAGAAACTGAGCGGACACAATGCACCTGCCAATGCTGCAACCGGAACGAGTAATGACTTCATGGGTCTGCATCGTAAGGCAACGGAAAGCGACTATCTCATTCAGCCAATCCAGATGGGTGCGCGGGTATACATTCCAGAGCTTGGAAGATTCCTGCAAGTTGATCCTGTCGAAGGCGGCACGGCGAATGCGTACGCATATGCACTTGACCCAGTCAATCAAAAGGATGTAAATGGGCAGTGGATCCCGGTAATTCTAGCCGTCATCGCGATCATATCGATAGTGATGGCAGTGCAGTCAATTAAGAAAGCTGTAAAGAAGCCTACACCTACAAACATAACAATTGCCGTAGTAGATACTGCCGCCGCAGCCGCATCTGTCTTTACTGCGGGCTCTAGTGTCGTAGCAGGTAGGGCAGCAAGCGGCGCAGTGCGTGCTGCATCGACAGCGGCCTCTGCCTCGCAAAAGGCTGCCCAGTTAGCCGCAAATAAAGCGGCAGGCAAAGAGGCTGAAAGAATAGCTTTGCAGCGAGCCCAAGCTCAGTACGCAAAAGAGTATGAGCTAAGGACTCAGCAGTACTACAAAGTGGATGGTTTTGAACGGGGGCGATTTGCGGACATAACTGCCTTTAAGGGCGGAGAACCAGCTTTCAATATTGAAGTAAAATCAGGAGCTGCGCGCTACGGTGGCACCCAAGCAGCGAAGGATCAGGCCATCCTAGAGCAGTACGGAGTACCTACTTACGTTGAGAGAATACCGCTCTCAGGTAAATAAGTTGCTCCACTTAGGATAAGATAAGTATATGGCAGATATAAGTAACAAATTTCTACGACCCAACAACGACGGACAGTATTATGCACAGCAGTCTCAAATCTTCTACGGCCTATGGACGCCATATGGAGTTTTGTCACCACTAGCTATGGGTATCTGGCCAGATGGATCTGTGGCGATTACTTATAATATGAAGCAAGGCGTGAAGTTCTACGATTCACAGAAGAAAAAAATAAAGTATGTTGAAGAACGGGGTGTTGAAGTGCGCGTAATGCACCCCGAGGAAGAGGCTGGCAATGAATAAGCTTGAATCCATGTGGTGGCACGAATCACCTGAAAACGGAAAGCTAGCCTCGTCTCATATTGCAGTATCATTTTGTGCTCTTGTGCGATGCGATATGATCGTCGACGATCTTCTTGAAATGGAATTCGAAGGCATCCCAAATACATTTGATGATGAGTCTATTTCTCCAATGGAGTACTGTCTCGCCTATACTGACGGAGAAATCTCAGATACGTATATTAAGCCAAAGTACCGTAAAGTGATTTCTGAGCTTTTCGATAGTAACAAGCTCATCGAGACGATGTATAGCCTTGAAGAGATGCGCCAAGATAGCATGAATCCTACATATACAATTGAATGCACTTGGCATAATGTCGACGTTCTAGCAGATTGGCTACAAGAACACGTCGCATAAAATCAAACGAGCCTCAAAAGAGCTGGTCATCGAGATTAAGTCGTCCGGCCAGCTCCTTGAGTTTGTATTTATCTATATCATCTGCGTTTAAGGTTTGAAATATGTCTATAACCTGGCACCATTGAAATTATATAAAAAGAGCTCACCTGAGCTCTTTTTCTTATAACAACCAATGGACATATTCGGGGTCGTAATTTTCTATGCAAGCCAGTTAGCCCTTATGCTAATTTTCTTGCCAAGATCTCCAAGCATAATATGATTGCTTGAACTGAGCCCTTTTGGTGGCATGTTGCTCCTGCGGATAGCTTTCAAAGATACCATCATCGCCTGCAACAATACCGAACATTTGCGAAATCTGATCTGACTGATTTATTAGATATTGCC
>CAZKGK010000015.1:0-10757 GCA_964552555.1 uncultured Candidatus Saccharibacteria bacterium | reverse complement strand
GCGTCACTGGAATATAGTACGGTCGGCGGGGCCGTCGCCAACAACGCCGCCGGCGACAAAGCCTTGAAATACGGCAGTACCCGCAACTATGTAAAGAGTTTGCGCGCCGTCCTGGCCAATGGTGAGGTAATTGAAACCGGGCGCATCAATAAGCGTGAATTAGATAAGAAGATGGGTATGGCAACTTTCGAGGGCGAAGTCTATCGGGCGCTTGATAAGCTGCTGGAAGAGCACGCCGAAGTGCTGCAGAACACCCAGCTGGGTGGTGTCACCAAAAACACGGCCGGCTATGATATCTGGGATATCCGCCGCAAAGATGGCTCGTTTGACTTGACACCGCTGTTGGTCGGTTCCCAAGGCACCCTCGGTATTATCAGTGAAGCGACGCTCGCCACTGAACCGTATAATCCCAGTACTGAGCTTATCGCGGCTTTCTTTGATGATATCCAGGTAGCCGAAGAGGTCATTACCGAGCTCCGCAATCTGCCTTCTATGCCCAGCGCTATGGAAGTCGTAGACGAGCAATTGCTCAATTTTGTCGACCAGCAGAATCCCAATTTGCTCAAAGGCGTCGCCCCCAAGCCCTTCAGTAAGCTTGTCATGCTGATTGAGTTTGATGATGGCAATGAACGCTTGCGAAAAAAACTTAGCAAAAAAGCCACCAAAATATTAGAGCAGTACAATGTCACCTATCAGCTCGAGACAGAGGAGCATCTCAAAGACCAGCTCTGGAAAATCCGCCACACGGCCGGCGTCTTTACGACGCACAGTGAAGGCAATAGCAAGGCCGTACCTTTGATTGAAGATGGTGTGGTGCCAGTCGATAAATTCCGTGAATACATCACGGCTATTTATGCTATGTTTGCCAAGTATCACCTGCAAGCGGCCGTCTGGGGGCACGCCGGCAACGGCAATCTGCATGTCCAGCCGTTTCTGGATTTGTCCCAGGTAGGCGATCGCCAAAAGGTCTTTCGTCTAATGGAGGAATACTACAACCTGGTCATCGGTTTGGGTGGTACCACCAGCGGTGAGCACAATGACGGTCGTTTGCGAGGGCCCTTCTTAGCCAAGTTGTACGGTCCGGATACCTATGAACTATTCCGCAAAATCAAACATATCTTTGACCCATACGGTATTCTCAACCCTGGTGTCAAAATCGACGTCACCCTGGAGGATATCAAACCACTACTACGTAATGAATATTCGCTCAAACACGGCTATGATCATCTGCCACGGAGCTAGCACATGACGAGCAATCTTTTCTATAATGCGGTTGGCGTAGCCGGCGCCAGTTGTTTGCTGTTTGGCTTTTACCGTATCAGCATCGGCAAATGGAAAAACAAATCTTTCTGGTACGAAGCCGACAATCTGGTTGGGGCCGTCTTCTTAATCGTCTACCAGATGCACTTACACGCCTACATCAGCGTCGTGCTGAACATCATCTGGACCATGGTCGCTTTCCGCGGCATTATTTCCTTTGCCGAGCGCTATCGCGAACAGCACCTCTCGCGCTAGCTTGACTTCTCTACGCAGGCTTGTATCATCTGAGGTAGAAGTTACAAAGAAAAATGGCCACCAAACGCAAAAATAAAAAACTCAGCCGCTTCAGCTGGCTCAAAGGCTCCAAGAAGGCGCAATTGCTGGCATTGCTGATTTTTGCTTCGCTGTTTGCAACCATCGGCTACCGTCAACTACATAAATCGCATGCGCTTTCGTATGATCGTTCTGTGGTTATCTGGATCGCCTCCAGTCAAGTTGGCACTACGGAATTTAGCCCACAGGTATTGCAGTTTACCGATGGCAACAAAGAAGCCTGGTGCACCGACTTTATTAGCTGGGTGTTTCTGAAAGCCGGGCACCCATTTAAGGGTGGTATCAATGACTGGCGCATCCCGCTGGTCTATCAGAAAGTCGACGGGGTATTAAACTTGCGCGACTATTTTAACTACCTGCACGCTTATAGGACGAAAGAGAGTGGTTACCACGCCACACCCGGCGACGTCGTATTGTTCACGCGTAACGGCGCCGATCACGCTGGCATTGTGGTAGAAACCTCAAGCACCGGCATCAAGACGGTGGAGGGTAATATAGGTGGCACACCCGGTGCAGCCTCGTATGTTGCAGCCGGTGATAAAGTAGCCGTCAATCTGCACACCTGGGATGATCCAAAGATAGATGGTTACGGGGTCTGGCTGCCGCTATCATCAGGGTCGCCGAATATCTCGAAACGATAATAAAACCAGGCTCTCTTGCAAAGCCGCACGCTTGAGTTTTAAGGGTGAAATGCTAAGATAGCAGGGTCTTACGCGCGAGTGGTGGAATGGTAGACACGCTTGTCTGAGGGGCAAGTGCCGTAAGGCGTGGAGGTTCAAGTCCTCTCTCGCGCACCAGATTAGGGCGCTTAGCTCAGTTGGCTAGAGCACCTCGTTTACACCGAGGGGGTCGGGGGTTCGAGCCCCTCAGCGCCCACCACGTCGCACCTAACTTCAACGGCGCCTATGCTTGCGTAAAGCGATGGCGCTTCATACAATAAGCCCATAAAGGGAGTTTCCTATGGCTGGTTTTATAGTAACGCTGATTATCATCGGTTTGTTTGTGTTGGCAAGTGGCGTGCGGATTATCAATCAGTATGAACGCGGTGTCGTCTTTCGCTTGGGCAAGGTGCGCGGTGCGCCCAAAGCACCCGGTCTGCGTTTAATCATTCCGATTGTCGACCAAATGCGGAAAGTTGCCATGCGCATTATCACGCTGCCGGTTGATTCGCAACAGATTATCACGAAGGACAATGTCTCCATTGATGTTGCCGCCGTGGCGTACTATCAGGTAGTCGACCCCATTAAGGCGGTCGTAGAGATTGAAAACGTGGTGGCCGCGACCTACCAAATTGCCCAAACCACTGTACGCAATGTCGTTGGCCAGAACACGCTCGATGAAGTACTCAGTGAAACCGCCAAAATTAATGATGCCATCAAGTTAATCCTGGACACTGCCACTGAAAAGTGGGGCATTTACGTCAATACCGTTGAGCTCAAAGATATTAAACTGCCGGATAGTATGCAGCGGGCCATGGCCAAGCAAGCCGAAGCCGAGCGCGAAAAACGAGCTAAAATTATTGCCGCCGAGGGCGAACAACTAAGCGCTGTGAAACTCGGCGAGGCGGCCGACATCATTTCGGCCCACCCGATCGCTTTGCAGCTGCGCAACCTGCAGGTGCTCAGTGAAATTGCCGTCGAGAAAAACAGCACTATCATCTTTCCGGCTCAGTTTATGGACACCGTCAAAAGCGTCAAAGATTTCCTGGCCAAAGAAAAAGCCTAACCGTCCAAAAATTGAAAAATTACCTCTGATATCGTATGCTGTAACAGTTCGAAATTGGCGCTTTAGCTCAGTCGGTAGAGCAGAGGCTTGAAGAGCCTTGTGTCCTCGGTTCGAGTCCGAGAGGCGCCACCATACAAATTCTGCAGCCTTTTGATATTAGCTTTCTGTCTCAGAACCTCTGATCAAAGATGAACGGTCTATGATGGCAAAGCTGCTTCCAATTAAATTGAAGTAACTTTGTCTCCAGGCATCATAGCCCTCGACCGGATTTCGAACAAAATTCTCGACTATATCGAAATCAGGTAAAAATTGTTTGGCTGTTGCGCCGTCTTCGCCAGCAGAACTACGAACAACCCAAACTGCTCGTTCGGTGTCGCTATCAGGCATGTCTTTTGGTCGTACATACACAATAGCCGGCACGAAGTCGTTCGCGTCAACTGTTTCAAAATAGGCCCGACTGGAATCGATTTCTGCCAAAACCTCTTCCATCGCAGAGACGGCTGTGCGATTAGGATCCCGTTTATGGTATCCATCAACAAGATCATTTATTAGTTTTAGGTGCTGGAGCATCAGCTTTGGCCCGTTTAAAGCAAATCTATGCACAGCGTCTCGTTGTCTTTCGGTCATTGCTTCAAATAACTTGGTCGCAAGCTGATCGTCAGAAAAGTCTTCATAACCAAGAGTAAGGCGTTCTACCTCGTCGGATATTTCGCCACTGTCTGGGAATACCGTAGCAAGTATGTCATTTTCTTCGGCGTTCGGCTTAGAGCTCAGTCGCTTAATAATATCGCGCAGTGTGTTAGGCTCTACCTTTGCCTTATTAAACCCGGTTACGCCATCTTGCTCGGCTAACTCTATTTGCCGGTCGTCACCACTGAGTAGTACGGCAGCAGCTCCGATCTCATGAGCTGTATCAGTCACAAGTTTCCAACGTCCTTCGAGGCCGTCTGTGAGCACTCCCGTGAAGATGCCGCTTCTAAGCATTTCAGCTGCGGTATCGGCGTCCTCTGCAATGTCGTAATCAACACCACTATCTTCTAGTAAACGATTAAGAGCGCTTCTAAAATTAGCGTCGTCGTCAACAGCTAAGATCCTACCTGCGCTCGTCTCATCAGTCATAAACTATACAATACCACTAATACAGCAGTCTGTCTAGAGCTGTTAGAGAGAAACACTTACTACCGTGGCGATGGCTTGTGTCACATAACTTCCGGATAAAATCGGCGGTAGTGGTCGATAATGTATTGGGGGTCACCTCCGTCTTGCCGGTTGCGGCTGGCAACCGCCAAGGCAGCACTCCTATCTGACAATAGAAAGCCAGAATGCAGCGCGGCAAAATTACCAATTGTCACCACGTCGCCAGGCTGTTGAACATACCGTTCAACGGGTACGCCGTCAATCTCATCAAGTGTTCTAAGTGGTGTCTCATCAAGCAGTAGCTTGCGGGCTAGCTCTATGGTTGCTTCTGGTGAGGGCTGGACAATTCCAACTAGCTCGCGGGTACCAACTAAACCAATCGTTAAGGCGGCTGGCCAAAGACGGGGGATGTCCATATGGTCTTCAGAATGCCTGGACAAAAATACTTTGAGCGAAAAACCTTCGTCCGGGTGAATCGATGGTGTCAGCGCGTCGCCATGTTGCAGCAAAAATTCGTCAGCCCGCTGTGCCCACGGTTTTAGCCAAGGCAGGAGTTTAATCATGTGGTTAGTCTGAATATCCCAGGTCGCACGGCTGGGATCTTCACTGGATTGAGCTATAAGTGACTTAACGATACGGCGGAGGGTAAGTAATTCATCGTCGTTAAGTTTAGTAACGGAAAATACTTTCTCAGGGGGTTTAAAACCACCGTCTGGAAGCGGGGTTGGCAAAACAGATGCAGGTAACTCCAACGAGGTCACGATTAAAATACTATAATATAAAACAACTAATTATTCAAACTTCGTATCAAACAAAAGAACCGGTCTTAACGTCGCCAGCTCTTTTGTAGTTGGCAAAGATGACACCGCTGGGGGTAATGTTGGAGTACGTCAATTCCCACGTATGAGGAACAGCCGCATCGTCAAATAAGCGTTTACCCTTGCCCAAGATAACAGGAAACGTCTTTAGCCATAACTCATCTATCAGGTCGTTCTGCAGTAGTGTTTGAACAAGCTTACTGCTGCCGTGTACCTGCAGCACCGGCCCATCTTTCTTTTTGAGCACCTTGAGTTTGGCAACTACATCGCCGCTAATAAGTTCGCTATTCTCCCAGCTAAGTTTCGGCGAACCGTGAGACACGACATACTTCCTAGCCCTGTTAAATGGGCCTGCAACCGGATTAGTCTTTGCGTCCTGCTCTGGCCAGTACGGCGCAAAGATATCATAGGTCTTGCGGCCTAGGAGCAGGTCGAACGACCCGCTTATCTGCTTACCCATTTCTTCTCCTGCCGCATCGTCAAAATATGGGAAGGTCCAGCCACCGTATTTAAAGCCCTCGGCCTTATCCTCTTCCGACCCGCCCGGCGCCTGCATAACCCCGTCTAAACTAATAAATGATAAAACAACTATTTTCCTCATACATATATTGTAACAACCCTAAATAAAAAAGACCTCCGCTTTTGAGAGGTCAAAATACCTATATTTGGTGCAGCAGGCAGATAAATATCTTCACTCAATAGTGGCTGAACTGGTTCGCTGGTGATCAATATTGGATGTGCCCTATCAGTTATACGTCACAGAGCCTCATTCTATTGATGGCAGCTAGGAGTTAAACTGATGTCTAATTAGGTTATTTGACCTAGAATGATAGGTATGGGAAATGTAAAAAATGCTAGTGATGAGTTTATAGAGAGTTTTGCAACGGAAATGTTGGGTAAATTTGCTCGACTAAACAAGCTAATAAAACACAGCCCGTCAATAGGTACATATCATGAAGAAGTTGTTAGAACTGTTATTCAAAACTTTCTATCAGACAGATGGTCTGTGAAGACTGGTTTTGTCTACAAAAACGACAGTGAGGTAAGTGCGCAAGTCGACTTAATGATCATTGACGAGAATTCACCTGCCGCCTATATCTTTAAGAGTGGTGACTTCGCAGTTGTGACACCCGAATGCGTAACAGCAGTGATAGAAGTGAAAACCAAGTTCAGTGCAAAAGATTTTGCAGGCGCAATCAAGAACATTCAGAGCGTAAAAGCTCTCGCTGAGTACCCAGCACAGATAAGAGGACTAGTGTTCTCTTACGATAGTCCAACGCCAACACCTGATAGATTGGGTGATTGGTTCAAGCAGGATGATCTGAAAGATGTCAAACCAGAAAATGCACCCGAAGTTATTTATATTTCTAAGAGAAATGTCTTACTACATCAAAGTACTGACGGAAAATTTGCGCGAGGCGGTAAATATTATAGATCTCTGGGTATACCAGAAGAAACTCGTGCAGGTATAAAAGGCGCGAACTTGTTAAAAATATTCCTTGCCTTGCTTGTGGCAGCTTGCGAGGACAAATCCAAGCGTGAGTTAGGCCGCTTAGGGCCTCCTGGAACGCTCGTAAATCTTCTTGCCGCAGGTGAAGTAGTTATTGGGAGTGATCAAAAGTTTGAACTAGGTCACGGCTCAAAATAATTACCGGCGGTAACACCTATTAAGCGAGTTATAATTCCCATATGGCAAGCAGGGATTATGTAGAACTAATGAGAATTCTCTTCACAGAGAAGAAGATTATAGAGAAAATCCATTTACGACTTGGTTCTACGACTGATGACTCAACTTTAACGTTTACTGATAGCAGCGTTTTCCACTCTACGGAACCTGATGTATCTAACTATGTCACTAACTTACAAAAAAGTGTCGATGCTGAAGGCAATATAAAATTCACGGCCTACAAGGACTTAAATAAGTACTGGGAGGAAGTACAGTTTCTAGTCGATCGCGACCAGTCAAAGTTAAATGCTGCCGTCGCCCACATAAAAGCAGGAAAGTATAAATTTACCTTTGATGCAGACAATATGCTAGAAAAATTCTTAGTTGCAAAAACGCGTAAATCAAACAAGTTTGCGCCATTAAAGACAGAGCATTATTACATAGTTGCGCACCACTTGATACAATGCCAGATCGCTCTTGCTCAGTTCGAAAAGGCCAAGAGAGAAAAACCTGGATTTGAGCATGCTTATAACAGAGTTGATAACATTTTTATGAGGGCTTTTAGGAACGATCCTAATTTTGTCAAAAACTACCTAACGCGCCAGAGTAAAAGTTCTTTTAATTTGGAAGACTTTATCAAACAGGTGTCCTCAATAGCCGATCACATAGGTGCATTAAAAGAGATATTCCCAGTAGAAGGCGTACCTGGTGAAAAAGGCATAATGTTTGTACTGGACACATACAGACGTTATGTCGAAGGCTGCATAAAGCCCCTTAATCTTCTGCGGATTGGCAAGGAGCTAAAAGATGGAAACCAGTCGCCCGATCAAAAGAAACGTGCAGGCGAAAACAAGCTAATCCTTCAGGCAGAATTAGGGTCTCTACTCGACTGTTTCGACCCGAACATAAGAAATTCTGAGTCACATCTTAGTACCGAGATCGATAAATCGAACCGAAAAGTTCTTATTACCGAAAGCAGGTCTGGTAAAAGAAAGATTTTAGCGGAATACACTTTTCAAGAAATTACAGACATGACAAATACGATTAAGGACACTCTATTTCCTGCTCTTCTATATGCGGTTTACATGGAGTGGAGAACAATGCTTTTGGTGATAGTTTACCCGTCAGCGGAATACAAGCACATGCTTCTGGGTATAGGAAATACGTAAATACTATGGATAATGTAACTTGCAACTTTGACATCCAGCCAACCGACCCTGAAGACATATTCGGTGATGGCTGGGACTTCACTATTGGTATTTATCAATTCCAGAAAGTTTCTGATACGAGGGTCCGAGTAACTTTTACCTACCGAGACGAAGTTACACGCGTTGATGACGATGGTGTCACATCTACTGGTCACAGTACATGGACAGAAGAATATATAAAGGCCGAGGAGAACCTCCAAACTCTCTTAGACTTAATTTGCTTTCAGACAAGTGGAATTGGACTTAGGATAGTACGAGGAACCCGAGAAATGCGGTCAACCAGTATAACTTCGAATAGGCTCAATCAAACCCATGCCGTCAACCTTAGGGATCATGCGGATATTCAGACTCGATATGACACCACTATTCAGGACTATAATGAGAACCTTCTTGACGCACTTCGGCTTAATCGATTAGCAGCAAATGAGGAAAATGACGGCGAAAGAATTGGGCAGCTATGGGGTGCGGTAGAGAGACTTTATGCCAGCGATCCCCCTATGGTATTAGATACTGTGAAAAAGCGTGAAGAAATACAAAATCTTATAGACCAAGCAAAGCTAATAACCGCCGAAGATAAAAAGCGTCTAAAAAACACAATAAATAATACCTATAAGGTTAGTAAGCCGAGTGTTATCGCTGAAAAATTTGGACTCGTTGGTGGTGACGGCCAAAAGATGAGCACAGCGGAGGTAAAACAGAAGCTTGATTATTGGTTGAGTACACGCAGCATACAATCGCACGGAGTGGTTTTGATGCGAAATCACGATGTGAACATGCTTGCAGGCGAGATGGAACACATAATGGAGACAGCACTTAGTGCTGAGGTAAAACCTTCAAAATACGTTTATATAGTCTATAAGCCCAGCGAGGTAGAAAAGACATTTTTATCAAGCCAGAGAGCCGTTACAAAACAAGATAAAAAATCAGGGTTCTCTTACACGCCATTACATAAATTTGCAGCTTTCAGTGACATGACCGACAGGCTGCGCCAAAGCTTAAGCCATGGCAAAAAACTTTACGTGGTTGAATTCCAATCAATTACAAAGGTTGAGCGTAGTGGCGACACATATATAACAACCGATAGCCTAGGGAGCAAGGCACTCGTCAAGCTTGTTAATAAATTACAAGCTAAGCTTAATTAGGTAGCGTTCGTTCTTTCAATCAAGAAAAGCGACCCATAAAATTTTACCAATCACACACTTGATGGTATTATATGCAAAATGTCAGAGACGCTTGATTTAGTTGCCGCAGTTGGGCCGGCTATTGATGCCGTTTTGCTTGAAGATGCAGTACAAGTTCTCGTCAGATCTGGTTGGAGCAACTCAAACGAAGAAACTATTATCAAATCTCCAGAGGCAAGAGAGCTCTACTTTGGTGGTCTGCCAGCAGATAACTCTGTAGCCGTAGTGGGCAGGTTTGACGGTGAACCTGTGAGTGCTGCCATGGGCAGAATTGAAACATGGGAGCGTGTCGGTAGAGATGACCAATATATGGGTTTTTTAGGCAAGCAAGCTCTACACCTTACACAATTTGGCGTTCGCATTCCTTATCGTAATCTTGGCTTTGGGACCCAAACCCTCGCAGCCGTAGCTCATGTTGGACATCTCAGCGACTGTTCGTTAATGGCCATGCATTGGGCAGATTTTCAGTGGGACTGGTTTCAGAGTAGAGGTGCTTTTGAGGGTAAGTTCGGACTCATCGCAGAGTCGGTGCGTAGCCTACCCATGCGCTACCCAGGATTTGATCCTGCTCAATTACAAATCCTTAGCTGATAATTGGTGCGGGTGAGGGGACTCTACGTGCTGACAATACCTGGCCAGTGGTAGTGTTCTTGACCAGTAACTGCTTGGTAATGGCCGTCCCATTCAAAGTTGAAGGCGTTAACCCCATACCTCATTGCTCGTAATATAGACGGCTTTAGTTCGGGTTTTTCTTCTACCTTGGCGGCTAGTAATCCTAATTGAACCTCACCATGACCAACATCTGCTTCAGAGTGAACGCTATACGTTTCAATGGCATAGTCGGCGTAATGATAAACGTCTCTCAACGCTTTGTATATTTCAGCCGATATTGGTCCGTTTTGTAGCTCGGGGAGCGACATCATGGCTATTGCTTCAAGAGCCGTCATATTGCCGATATTCTCCGTCAGCATGGCTATAGCGGCCGCAGTACCTGGCATGGGCTCAACATTGTCTGCTTGCTGCCTACTAATACCGTGAGCCTCTAAGAACTGATACATCAGGTCGCCGTGAGTTACGGGTCCACCAACCTCTTCGTCGTGGTTGTCTCTAGCCACAGCAATTACATCTGGATCACCTTCTTCAGTTGCTTTTGCTAAGATAGCTCCAAAAATCTTGTGATTGAGGCGTCCACGCAAATAATGTTGTTCTTCGCCAGCAACTAGCTGTTGTTTAGTAAATTCACCGTTAATAACTCCCTGAAACCAAGGATGTTCAATCGCCGGCAAAGATGCGGCTACAGCTTTAAATTCTTCTATCAATAAGGCAGACATTTAAAACTATTATACAACCATACTGGATAATGGTCAATGATGTGGGTGAGGGGACTCTAACCCCCGACCCTGGCGGGTCGAAAAGAACTGGCCAGATT
>CAZKGK010000014.1:0-12886 GCA_964552555.1 uncultured Candidatus Saccharibacteria bacterium | reverse complement strand
TTAACGATTAGGTCGCTGGTTCGAGCCCAGCTGCCGGAGCCAAGAATTTATTTCACTACAATAAGCCATCATCTCGAATGGCTTTTTGTATTTCCACCTCAGTAAACTACCGTCTAACTCTAAGTTCGAGACTTTTAGCTTATTTTTTTAAATATGGCTTTAGAACTTTCTCATATTTTTTAACTGCTTCATTGAGTGCTGTGTTATATTTATCATCGTCACCTTTATCATAGAGAGTGTCATCATGATTCTTGTAAAAATCCTCTCTATGCAACTTATTCCTTTTCTGTCTAACGAATGCATTTAGGGTTATGTTCAGCTCACGTATGAGTTTGTTGATGTCCTTGCTGGGCTGCTTCGTCGCGTCATCCCATACAACCTCGGCTTCAAGTGATGAGACTTGAAAACGAGCCAAAACTTCACGGACTAATTCCCATCTTTTACCGTAAGCGGTGATTTCCCATGTATCTTCTGTGTCATCTTGATTACCTTCTGAGCTAGAAAGAAAAGGATTACGAACTGACCTAAGGGCATCTCGCAGTTGATAGACTTCAAGCATCAATCTCTTTGCTAATTCGTACTCGGATGTGCCGCGCAACTGCTTCCGCCAGGTACTAAGACCGATAGTCGCAATGATAAGACCACCTACAGCGGCGATTGCTGTGATGAGATCCGTCAAACTAATTGTAGGCTCGATACACATACAACTATCATAGCACCCATATTACGCCCGCTAGGTGCCTAAGATGCAATCTACAGAATACTCTTTGTACTATATTAAAATCATCAAAGTTAACTTCTTATTAAATATATACCAATGAAATTGACGATATGTCATAAATAACTCATAATAAAAAAGTCTCAGCCGAGGCAACTTGTATTGCAGGCATTGCTTGCACGACGAAGGGTTCCTGAAATGGGACGTGGACCAGGTTATTACGACGAGGGCGGGGTCTGGGTGTCGACCCGGGGTCTCGACCGAGCGGTCGCGCAGTCGCGCCGTGGAAGGCGTCGCCGGAACAACGGTGGCTGGACTCCTCGCGCCCAGGGCACGACGGAGGACGGCACCGAGGTGACCTTCCGCGAGGGACTCGGCGACAACGAGGGGCACACCCTCATCGCCGATGGCCACCTCTCGGCTCGTGAGTTCGACGCCAGCCACAACCACTATGGCGGCCGCCGTGAGGGTGACGGCCGCGTGGACGACGACCGAGGCCACTACACCGGCCCTGGCCACTGAGCCGCAGTCCTGAATATGACGGAAAACTGTTCTATCTTGGGCGTGGATGTAAACTACGCCTGCTTTTCTTGAATTAGAGTATAGTTATCTTATGAAATCACAAAAAGAACCGATAGATATAGAGAGTGTTACGTTTCAACAAAGTGAACTGCTGGAGCAAGTAATTGTTAGTCTTGGTACGACACTCTGTGATGCTCTTCTACGAGCAGAGCGCTATGATGAAGTTGCCGCTCTGGGTGAACTTGCCGGAGAATTTGCCCTGCTTGCCAGTGTTTACGGCGAACAAACAAATCGCATACCTGAATACCTAGGTGTGAGCCTGGGCGAAGCTATTAAATTCAAACTCCAATCCATTAAAGCTCAGGATGGCTCGAGCGAGTGGCGACACTATCTCGCGGATGATGAAGCTGTGTTAGAAGAACTATCTAAGCGATAGCCACACAATCTAACTTGATTGTAGTTATAACTTCCTCTATTGTTGTGAGCCAAAGAAATTATACTTAAATAACCTCATTCTTTGAGGTTATTTTTGTTATACAATAAGCTTATGATTAAAGACTCTTCTAAACAATCAGGTAGCGCGCACCTCACCATCATCGCCACTATCGTCCTCGTTATCCTTGGGGTGCTCGGTTTTGTATTCTGGCGAAATTTTATATATAAGGCTCCTGCTGCTAAGATTAATCCTGTAGTTGTTACAAAAAAAGAAGAGACACAGGCGCAACCTTTTTCTATTAAAGAATATGGTGTTCAATTCATAATTCCATCGGCTTTAAAGGACACTACAATAAAGTATGAATCTCGCCAGATCGGTGAGGCATCCTTCTTGGCGTTTACGACCCAACGAGCAGTTAATTTGGGCGGAGATTGCTCTAGGGGCTATCCATTTGGTGATCTCGTTACGTTATCCCGTGACAATCAAGCAAGGTCAAACGAATATCAGGTATATACATCAGAAAAAGTTGATGGATACTATTACCACATTGGTACGGTAGAAACTTCTGGCTTAACTCCAAAGTCGACATGTCCAACGAATGAGCAAGCTAAGGCTGATGAGGATGCGCTCGTTGACGCACTTAAAGGTTTGGTACTTCAAGATTAGTAGTTGCGCAACTCGTCCACTAGGATGAGCAAAGATGAATTTTCACTACAAAGAACCATCGTTTCGAATGGTTCTTTTAGTTTCCACCTCAGTTGATCTCCGTCTAATGAAAAGTTCGAAAGTACAATTTGAAGAAGCGACCGCTTTTGTTCAATATTTGCTTTTTGGAACAATTTAGGAGCACTCTTAGCTAGGTTTAACAGACGAAATACCGTACCAAAGTGTTCATCGTCTATCAGTTCGATATTATCTCTCTGTCTTTGAAGTTTCTTCTGATTTGCTCGGTATTCTTCGGACTTACGTTGATATAGTTCTTCTGTAATTTTGTCGTCTAAGTAATCATCGTAAACTCTATCGATGCGATTTTGAGATTTAGTGATTTCTGATAGTGATTGATAAATATCAACAAAAGGTGACAATCTTTCTAGTGTTTTAATACAAATCTTCTTGCTAAAACTTATAAAAGCTGAATCAAAATAGCATATTTTGTGAAATAATCTCAAATTGTTGCATTTAATTGTATATTTTGGTATACTTCTAAGTAAGGAGAATCTTATGCTTATAGAATTTAGAACTGCAAACTGTCTGTCATTTAAGGAAATGGCTGAATTTAGTATGCTTGCTTCGAAAGATAAAACAAACGAAGATAGCAATACGTTTCTCTTCAACGGCAGTCGCTTTCTCAAGAGTGCTGCTATCTACGGCGCTAACGGTAGTGGTAAAACAAACTTTGTTCAAGCAATCGATTTCATGCGTGATCTTGTACTAGGAATTTCTCCAGTACGTAGTTATGCCTACAGGCTCGATAAAACTATGAAAGATGAGCCGAGCTTCTTTGAAATAATTTTCATAAAGGATGATAAGAGATATAGGTACGGATTTGAGCTTAGTAGAAAAAATGTTTTATCAGAATGGTTGTTCTATGTTCCGACAACTAGGGAGACGACTCTTTTTACTCGAGAAAAGCAAAACATAACCATTGGTCGCTCCTTTAAAGAAGGAAAAGTATTAAGCGATAGCGTCAAAAGTGATAAGTTATTCTTGTCGTTTGTAGCTCAGCTTGATGGTGCAAAGATTGCTCAATCTATCATAGAGTGGTTCAACGATATGTCCGTTATGAGTGGGTTAGACTCTGACGTGAGTGATACTGTTAATATCCTTTCAGAAAAAGGCGAGAGCGGTGAAAAGAGAAAGAAGCAGGTTCTTGATATTCTTCATAGGTTCGATATCCAAATTGAAGACATCACTATTAAGGAGCGAGATTTCGTACCCCTTGTATCACCTTCTGACTCGGATATGTCCGATCAAATGAAAGTGGTTATTGAGAGCCTGAATACCCTCATGGAAAAAGAAGGCGGCGGGAAGATACCACCTCAGGTGATCACTCATCGTAAGACATACGAAAATGGCAAGGAGTCAGGCCTTGAAGAGTTTGATCTTCAGCGATATGAATCTGATGGTACCAAAAAGCTATTTGCTTTAGCGGGTAGCCTGGCTCAGTCGCTTGAAACTGGACAAACGATCGTTGTAGATGAGCTTGAATCAAAACTGCACCCATTAGTAACAAAAGAGATTGTAAAACTTTTCAATTCGAAAGTTAGCAACAAGAAGAACGCACAGTTGATCTTTACAACTCACGATACAAACCTTCTGCAAGGAAACCATTTTAGAAGGGATCAGATCTGGTTCACTGAAAAGGATAAATTTGGTTCCTCTCACCTGTATTCACTATTGGAGTACAAACCCCGAAAAGACGCTTCATTCCAGAAGGACTATATAAATGGTAGGTATGGTGCAATACCTTACATTGGGGACTTCAATAGTCTGATAGGTTAAATGCAATGAGTAGGAGGGTAAAGGCATGGGAGCGCTCTAGGGGTAGAGGACGACTCTCTAGGAAGTCAGCAACTCGTGAGGTTAAGCCGCGAATCCTTATTGTCTGTGAAGGAAAGAAAACGGAACCTAACTATTTTATGGGTTTCAAAGTCCGGACCATGGATGTAGTGATTGAACCGGTAGGGGCGGTTCATACGAGCGTAGTTGATAGGGCGGTAGCTCTAATGGCAGAAGATGGGGACTACGAAGAGGTCTGGTGTGTATTTGATAGAGATAAGCATATAGCAAATCCTGATGATGTTGCCTTATTTAATTCTGCAATTGAGAAGACCGAGAAGAATGTGATACATGTCGCGTATTCTAATGATGCGTTCGAGCTCTGGTATTTGCTACATTTTAATTACTGCGACACTCAAATACTGCGCTCTGATTACATTACTAAGTTGAGAGAAATTCTAGGCACCTACAAAAAGAATGATCCACTAATGTATGACAAGCTCGAAGATAAGATGGATGTTGCGATCCGAAACGCTAAAAAGTTACATGAACTAAGTGATAAGAATGACCCTGCTAATGCTGACCCCTCTACTACCGTTTTTATGCTTGTGGAAAGATTGCTTGAGCTACGATGAGTGCAACGGAAAGGGATGAGCATGAAATTCAGGTTACAAAATCTCTCGTTGAAATAGAACAAGACTATATGGCTCGTGATTTCGATGCTGCCCTTGGTAAGGTCCGTCATTTTAAGAATTCGTATCCTGCCTACCAACTCTCGATCATAGGCTGCCTCATAGACATAGGATCTATTACACACCAAAGATCATTAATCGAAGAAGCTATTAGCATTTACAAGCGCCACCCGAATAGCAACCTGCCCGGCTATCTTTATTACAATGCTGCCAATGGTTATCTTTCACTATTTCACATGGCACTCGAGGAGGGCACCGGCTATTTTGAAAGTGGAAAATATGCATTGAAAGCCATTGAGCTATTCAGACGAGCCGGTCAAATTGAGCCGAATGTACTTACTAATTACGCAAACGCCTTAGATGAGATTGGTAGACCGATCGAGGCAATTAAAAGCTATGACAATGCTCTTAAAATGGATGGTAATTTTGGAATGGCATTGGGAAATAAAGCGCTGGCCATTAGGAAGCTTGCCGTCATTTCTCAATATCAAGGTGCATATTTGATCTATGCTTACCAGCATTACAAAAAGGCTTTGGAAAACGAAGATTCCATAAGAATGTATGCGGATGATGGGGTTATAGATACTTTTAAAAAAGAGATGGCCTACATTGAGAGCCTTTTTAAGGATGACCCTAAAAGGCTTGAGGTTGATCTGACTCACCCGGCATTAAAACAAAAAGCTAGCAAGTTTGTTAAACACTATACAGATTTTTGCCTTTCCAATGATTTGTATATCAATCTTCATTTCTTTTCTAATATTACAAGTGCATCAGTGGGCGATACCTTAGGTGTAAACTTCGTTGATAAGAAGCCCCTGGATGTAGCCGACGATTTAAATGACTTGGCATTTAGGCTTAATGAAATCAAAGAAGCCTACATTGGAGCCCGTCTAAGTCTGGTTCAATCGCAATATATCAATAATGATTTCTCTAATATTAGTAAACAGACACTAATCATTAATCCGCTCGACTACTCGGTTAGTAACATATATACCAGTTACCTGAAAATGGCATTCAAAGAAGCGTTTTCAGTGTTGGATAAGATAGCTATATTCTTGAATCATTATCTAGAGCTTGGATATGATGAAAATAACAGACGGTTGTCCTATCATTCGGTCTGGTATAAGAATCTTGATAGAAACAATGATGTAAATGCACGCTTTGATGTGCATGACGCTAATTTGTTTGGACTGTATTCATTGCTTCAAGATATTCGTTCATCAGAATTTGATGAGATAAGAAACGCCTTAACTCATAGATATGTTCGCCTCTTCCGTAGTATGGCAGTTGAGGACGAGTACGACTATGAAGATTTTGTAAGTAAGACCGTAGACCTCATGGGGCAAATTAAATGCGCTATCATTTATTTACATAACTTTATCAACACACATGAAAATTCCAAGAAGTCTTCAGAAGACAGGCTTATAACTATGCATTTTCATACAGATCAATGGTTGGACATTTGGGAATAGGATAATTAATTATATGACAGCTAATAAAGCACCATTTCCTTTTTCACTAAGCGCAGAGTGGGGGCCTAATGATCCGGAAGTAGAGAGCATCTGGGTTCTATTTAAAGATGCTGTAAAGAAAATAGAAGACGAGAAGATCAATGATGAGGCTGATTTTCGTGCAGATCGTATCTACGAAAAGCTTCGTGAAGCACGGAATCACTACATGGTAATAACAGGCGATGATTTTGATTCGCGACCCAGTTATGAAAGAGCTGTGGTTTATAATTCACTATATAGCTGCTTATGGAGCGCCTATAAGGATAGATTCACAAAGTTCACTGAGTCATTTGGTTATAACACTGGATGTATATTTTCAGGCGATGACTACGAGCAGCAAATGAGTGGATTTATTAAGTGGCACCCCGAAGCTAGTGACCTGAAAGCATTTATTGATATTCAGAAGAAAAGTTGGCAGGATAACCTGCGAGACAACCGCAACGGAAATGAGCATGACGGGGATTTTAGAACCAAGAAGGATATTCCCGACTTTAACGACAAAGAAAGCGCAAAGCGGATATTTATAGCAGTAACAAGGACAATCGAGATGGTGGGTATCGAACCCTTATCCTATAAGTTGCCGGAATATCTAAATGTGATATTTGTGAATAACAAAGCTACGGTATTTGATCGTGTTCATAGATTTGAGATTCGTCATGTAATTCAAGGCAATGATCCAAAGCTATTATTCGATAACCCATACCACTGATTGCATTAGATAATGTTATTACGAAAATTACAAATATAATAATTAAGGTTGGAGTTACATGCTTCACGGTGTAAAAATATCTGAATCGAGTAAATCTATTAGTAAAGACAATGCATCCGAGCAATCTAATTATAGTGATGAAACACTGAGTTACATGGTGAGTGGTATCGCAATTCCTTACCTGAGAGGTGCGGCTACAAGTTTGCAGCGTTTTAGTGAAGCCTCTAAAAAAGAAAAGAACATCGAGTATGTCTATAAGTGTCTTCATGAAGCATCATGTCTTTTGGAAGATCTGGACACAGCTGACCGATACGTGATTATGTGTGGTCGGAAACATGAACTTCATGAAAAAATTCTCAACATGAGAAATCATATGAGAAATCATATTCGCCACGATATGCGGGACAATCTAACGCATGAATCTAATGAAGGCAGAAAGAAACGTGCCAAGAAGCTCGGAATTAACGAAAAATTACTAGTCGCTATTTCATTCGAACCTGACCTAATTACAATTGGCTCAACTACTTTAAGTACAAATGAGATTACAGTGTTTTTATTATTTGCAGATAGAGTTTTTGCTAAACTTTTCGAAGACGGAAAAGCAAAGGGCAGAATAAAAAATTCTCAATGAATATTTTCTAAGATTTTTTGTGCGAACACTAAGTACGGAGAATGAAAAAGTAAAAGAGAGGGTAGGTCACTCTGGATAAAAGATAGAGGGGGGTAGGAATGCGCACGTGTAGAGACCGAGCAAGTGCTGGAGGCTTCTACCTCTGTAACGTGTTAAAGCATACTTCATTTCGGTAATGATCTCTTGATTCTCGAAGTTGTGAATAGTGTTCACTAGCGGGAGCCAGAGCAAGCAGCTAAAATAGATGACCAGGTTCTATGAAAGTCTGGCAACGCTTCTTTCAGAAGAACGACTGGATTCTTGGCTCCGATGTCATTGAGCTATTTGATACTCGTGCACTTAGTGAACGTGATATCACCGACCTTCCTTTCAAAGGTATTGATGGCTATCTTGATATTATTGAGCTAAAACTTCCGAGTGCTAAGTTATGGAATGAAGACGGTGGGCCGAATGCTGAATTATCAAAAGCGATCATGCAGTGTGCTCGTTATTTACGTGCTGCTGAGAAGAAAGCAAATGATTACGACAAGATGAAAGAACTTGGTGTCGAAATTATCAAACCGAGAATTACGCTCATATATGGTCGATCTAATGATTGGAGTGATGAACAGAAGGAGCAGCTACACATCTTGAACTCAAGTCTGCATGACATATTGATTTTAACCTTTGACTATGTATTGGGTCGTGCGGAAAAGCTAGTAGCTGAAGCTCCCGCAAATTGACGGTATTTACTCGGCTATTTCTAGAACACCCTTTGTAATTAGTAATTTTGTTTGGATTCCATTTGCATAGGTTGTTCGTTCTGCCTCGCTATCCTTACGTAAGACGTAACGAGAGTATTCGATCAGTGGCCGATCGAGAGGTTAATCAACCTTGTAATGAGCAAGCAAATTCTGGATTGTATTGTAATGACGCTCAATCTTTGCCTGCAGCCCGTCTGTTAAACGTATATCTTTATAGTTTTGCTCAATGAAGTCTTGGAGTATGACGCGTAGGTTTGTTTCGTCAATGTATTTTTCTTTGCAGTTAAGCCCGATATCGGCAAAGACGTCACGGTAGGCTTCAGCTATCTAAACGACAAAAGTGACCGCAGTGACTATGACAGTGAAAAGACTCTAAAGAAAACCATCCAGAACACGCTGGAAGATACCAACTGGCGACTAATGAGCGACGGGATTCATTACCGTCTGGGCTATTTGAGTGGGAGACTGCGAGCTTATGAACGTGAGGAAGATCTGAAGAATCTGGTTATGAAGAGTAAGAAGCTGATGAATAGGCAAGCGGGTGATGAAACCGTCCCTGAAAAAGGTAATAGGGTTATGAAAGATAACGAAGGGCGAGAGTTTATTCTCTAGTCATGCGGTATTATTAGAACATGAATAATATTGACCCACGCCTCACCGAAATAGACAATGCCCTTTATCGCATCGCAACAAGAGTTCTTGTTATCAAAGGTGACAAAGTACTGCTTGTTCGTGAGAAAGATGATGATTGGTGGAGTTTCCCCGGTGGTGGCGTTGATTACGGTGAAACAATTCGCGAAGCTTTACTCCGTGAAGTCGTTGAAGAGCTGGGCGTCGAGCCGGAGCATATTACCGTCGAGGATGCACCAGCCTTCATCTCTATTGGTGCTATAGCCAACGGTGTACCACGATGCAATCTTTTTTATCGTGCTACCGTGCCGCAAGAAGAGATAGCGCTCACAGAAGACGTGATCAAACAAGAATGGTACAGCATTGATGAGTTATCGAATCTGAAAATGGGGCCGATGGCGGATGATGTTATCACCGAGTTGCGTAAGATAATCGGAGCCAAGCATGAAATCTAAACTCGAAGCTCGAGAGGTCCTTGATGCCATCAGCTACGCTACACTTGCAACCGTTGATACACATGGCGATCCATGGAATACGCCTCTTGCAACGTATCATTTTGATGGTGACCGCCGCACCTTGTACTGGGCTTCATGGCATGGCAACCACCACTCCCAAAACATCCGCGCCAACGGCAAAGCTTTTGTTGTAGTATATGACTCTACTCCAGCGGACGGCAAACCGAGCGCTGGAGTATATATGGCTGGCAAAGCCTTTGAGATAACCGACGAGCAGGAAGCTATGCAAACTGCACTTGTGTTTGGCGATGATCCCTACAATCCTTCCGATGGCAAGCAATACCTTGGAGACTATCCGCGCCGCATCTATAAATTCGTGCCAGATAAAATCTGGATGAACGATGATGATAAGGTAGATGGTCATTTTATCGATGTGCGTAAGGAGGCCCAAGCATGACCCTACAAACCAAATCCGGCAAACAGCTGTTTCCAATCGGTATCGGCACATGGAACATCAGCAGCGAACTCGATCTTGACCCAGTTGCAAGGTATAAGGCTAGACCTGTATACGGCAATGAAGATGCGGAGATTGAAGCACTACATTACTCACTCGGTAAAGGTCAAAACCATATCGACTGCGCCGAACTATACGGTGGATTCTATACCGACGAAGTGGTCGGACGGGCGATCAGCGATTACGGCCGCGAAGATTTGTTTATTGCAGACAAGCTTTGGAAGTCCAGTGTTGGCAAGGGTCAAGTTCGCCCAACCGTTGAGCAAATGCTTAAGAAGCTCGGTACTGACTATATCGACCTACTGTATATCCACGCCCCGTGGCCAGAAGTAAATTGGAGAGAAGCAATTCCACAGATAGACGAATTGATTGATGAAGATATTATTCGCTATTTCGGCGTCAGCAACTTTACTGTCGAACAAATGCAGGAAGCGATGCAAATAGCCAAACATCCACTTGTTGCGAACCAGATGAATTTCAACTTGCTCCACAAAGAAGAGGTGCCGCAAGCATTCCGTGACTTTTGTAAGCAGCATGATATACAAATCGTCGCCTATCAGCCTATTAAGCGTCAGGAAGTGTTAGAAAATGAAACAGTTAAGGCAATTGCAGCGGCACACGACGCAACACCTGCGCAAGTGGCACTTGCTTGGCTCATTCAAGTCGGTGCACTGCCAATTCCGAAGGCGACTCAAAAGATGCACATTGACGAAAATATAAAAGCCGCTGGTCTGATACTTACTAGCAATGAGATGGTGAAACTGGAGAGATTATGAATAAAACGATTGTTATAACTGGTGGCAGCGACGGGCTTGGTAGGGCATTAGCTGAAAAATTAGCCTCTGACAACAAAGTTATCATTCTAGCCCGCAACGAAGCAGCTATGCATAAAATTGCAACAGAAACAGGCTGTAGCTACTACATCTGTGATGTACGCGACGCAAAGCAAATAGCAAGTGCGTTCGGCACAATCTCTAAGGAGTATGGCAAAATTGATGTGCTTATCAATAGCGCTGGCGTTATCGTTAATGCTGAACTGGTAGATATTCCGGACGAAACTATTGAAAATGTTATAACCACCAACACACTTGGTACGATCTATGCAGCGAAAGCCGCACTGACACGTATGAAAGAGCAAAAGGAAGGTTTGATCATTAACGTTATCTCCACTGCCGGTATCACCGCCAAGGCCACCCGTTCAATTTACAATGCATCCAAATGGGCGATCACTGGTTTCACTAAAGCTCTGCAAGAAGAAGCAGCCGAATACAATGTGCGTGTCACCGGATTCTACCCTGGCACCATTCGCACCAACTTGTTCGCTAAAGCGGGTCTACCCCTCAACGGCAAGGCGCTTACTATTGAACAGGCAGTTAAGGCTATTGAGTTTGTGTTGTCTTGTGATGACAGTGTACTAGTGCCGGAGATAGGGGCTAAGCCCTTATAGACTTCTGATACGTTAGAAACCATCCCATCTCGCCAGAAAACCTGCTTATAATAGAATACCATGAACTATATTTACCAACTCGTTACTTTTATTGATGTTTATCCAGAGCTACCGGTAAACACGCCGATATATAGTGGTCCAATGGGATGGATTCCTAACGTTGCGATAAAATGTAGGTTTGGCATTGAAAACATGGACGAGGCTGAGCTGCTGTCTAAGATTAATAAATTCTGTGAAGGCCATTTTCCGTTTGGCATAACATTCACACAGGTCGCTAAACCAGAACGAATGCCCGAAAGTGTTATTGAAGTATCTCCTGTAAAATCTCTCATGACATTTCATAACGATTTTATTAAATACTTTGGCGATAGTATCGAATCGAAATATCCAGAACGAGAAGGTGTCAATTATTATCCGCATATGACAATCACATGGCAAGGTAGACAGGTTATTGATCCAGCCGGCTATTTACCAAAACCTCCTCAGAAAGAAACGCGTCACATTAATAGGGTGTGTCTGGTTAAGGATGTCGATGGTGAGAACTCGCAGGTGCTGGCTTATTTCGATATAAAGGGAAATGCTTTCCAAGCTTCACAATAGTGTATCTCGTTTGTCTTGTCTTGATCTATTAAAGGAGTTCGTGACCTGTGTGGGGAGCCAAATAAAGCACCTTTCTTCGGGAAGGTGTTTTACTTGGTCGTAGCGTACGTGACTAGTCTGGTATTATGAGGATATGACAGACGAAGAATGGCGTAAAAGTGTTGAGTGGGTTGGTATTGTTGCTGGATGTCTTTTGAAGCAAGACGGCAAGTATCTGCTCGTACAAGAGAATCAGAAAAAAGCATTTGGATTATGGAATTTACCAGCGGGTCATGTTGACCGTGGTGAGACAATCGAGCAAGCTGCAATACGTGAGACAAAAGAGGAGTCGGGTTATATCGTTGAGCTTGATAAAGAAATAGGACTTTTTCATGAGTCTGTGGGTAGACCTGTCAAGCATATCTTCCGTGCGCGTGTAATTGGAGGAGAGATGGATTTACCGGCAAACGAGATATCAGACGCAAAATGGCTTACTTACGATGACATCCGTAAATTACATGACGAAGGGAAGTTGCGAGCGGAATGGATATGGAGTGTGGTTCAAGAGGTGGAGAAGATATCTTCATAGTCGCGCAAATCGTCCACTAAGGTGAGATATAGCATCACCACACCTGTTAATCTAGGGTATTTATTTTGAACCAGGAAGGGCATATCGAGAATAATGAGATTGACTTTAATTATTCAATATGTTATATTATTTTAAATTATGTCTTCAGAGATTCCGTCAGTACTTGTTCTTGAACCAATAACTCCATCTAATGATTCTGTTCGTGCAGAAG
>CAZKGK010000013.1:0-21801 GCA_964552555.1 uncultured Candidatus Saccharibacteria bacterium | reverse complement strand
GTATACAGTGCAGAACACCGCTTGAGATGTTGCAAAGGTGTTGAGCTCAGGACGGTAATGACCCCTGTATGTAGTACTTTTACCAAACCGGGCAGCCATACTCAAATTGCACACTGAATCAGTCTAATTAGGCTTACGCGTTGGTCGCTGCTGGTGTTGGTGACCCTGTCTACTTCGAGACGGATGCTAAGATGATACATGTGAACGACCAACTACAACAAACCTTACACGAGCAAATTACTTCGGGCTGGCAATCTAACCCGGCAATGCAACAGATTATCCATGGCTATGGACGGTATCATGCTGTGCTAGCAGTAGTCGGTGGTTTATTTTTGTCAGTTTTGCTATGGTTAACTCTAAAGTTTTGGCTCAAGTTTAAGCACATACCAAAAATCAGCAGGTTCAAATGGTCATTTGAAAGGAAGGTATATTTCGGGTTTGGTATTGTATTCGCTACTGTTGCATTATTTCTTGCGCTCATAGTGGTAGCAAATGTCAGCACAGCTGCTAAACCACTACCTGGTTTCTCGGGTGGCATATCATCGATGGCTACATCAAGCTATAACGCACGGCTACACGATGCTTTAACGACTGGATAACGTCTGGTAGCAGTACGTCACCTACCCTTGTGCAGCAGCGTATTCACTACAGGCGTGTATTCCATACAACCAGAGCAATAGTCAGTGGCATACTTCTCGTTGGCTTTACTATGCTGAGTGTCCATCTTTGGGGAGTATTGGTAACACGACGCAATACTAGCGAAACAAAGTGGACATTTATAGAGGCTACATTACTTCTTGGTGGCATTGTAGTCGTCACACTCGCCCTAACTATGATGGTAGTAGTTATGGATAATTTGCAAAGTGCAGTTGTGCCTATAGCTAATACGCTACAATTTGGTTGAGCACACTTAAAAGTACTATAGAAAGTACCCCAAAGTAAAAACAGAGGTAGATTATCCTTGTTAATCTTAGCTCTAACCATGGCTCACGCTAGCAGACGAGTTGCGAACCGCCAGTGTAGATTATGATGGGCACAAACTTGGAATAGTCAAGGAGCTAATGGCTACGACACAGTAAGCAAGCTAGAACTTGTTACTCTAGCTCTTTGAGGCGCTCTAACGGAGCTTGTGTATATATGCCGGGTTTACTAGCGGCATGAAACGCCCCGAACGCTACCACCTCGTATACCCCATTGTCTATAGTGTATACGATACTCACTTTGTGGTTTCGTACGTGCACCCGGCGTAAATCGAGTGCTTCGTCAAAATAGGCATTGCCTTCAGGAAATGCATCAAGGCTTTCGAGGGTAGCTATAACATCCGCACTAAATCGAGCTGCCGATACTTCATCTACCATCTCCAAATAAAAATTAGCAATTTCTTCAATGTCTTGTATAGCCGATGGTGTGATGCGAACGGATTATTTACGCATTTGTCGCATTTCCGTTATACCGAGCGAGGCGTTTCTTCAGATCGCTGATTGGCAAACGGTTTTTGGGCTCGGCAGCTTCTTTGGCGCGGCGAATAATGTAGGTGCGAAACTCGGGCGATTTCTCGTCTCTTACAAACACCATCGGGTTGAGCGCGGATTGTTTTTTCATATAGGTATTATACCACTTATCCACTAATCATGTGGTGTTGTCGGAAGCCTTGGAAAACAAATAAACACTTCTTATAAAGTGCTTATGTTTGGCTCACCACGATAGAGGAGGTTATAACCGTAATAAAGCAGGATCTAACTGGGGTGCACTGAGGTTCCAAAGATAAGCGTGCCCTGATCTAGCCGCGAGGAAGAATAATACCCGCTTGCTTAGCTGCCGCAAGAAGTTCAGTATTGAGCGTTAATAGTTTCTCCTCAAGTGACTTCTTGCTAAACCCAGTGTCGCTAATTGCGTTTGACTGCAAGTTTGCGATCATACCGTAGATTTCTTTGATGTCTTCACGAAGTGCAGTGAGCTCGCCTACGACAGGGTTTAATTTCTTATCAAAAATAGCTTCAATTTGTTGCAAATCTTCTCGAGTTAAACTCATACTAACAATTTTAGCATAGATAAGAACCTTCTCCGTGAAGGTCTTTATTAACTCAATACGGTATAGGAAGTAATAAGCATAGACTCTATGCAGCCATTGCTAACAAACGATTTCTTTGTTCTAGTGCTTCTTCCGCTAAAATGCCACCTATCACAGATATTGGAGACTTTAGAGATTTAGATGCAATAAACTCTGCTGGAATAGGTAATGACGCTGTTTCTTCCGTTTTTGCACCGTAGTATACGGTCGATATTTTAGCTTTAATCATTGCTGTCATACATGTCGGGCAAGGCTCGGATGTTGTATAAAAAGTGTAATCCCTGAGTGATAGAGAATTCAGCTGTCTGCATAACGAGCGGATTGCATTCACTTCGCCGTGTGCGGTTGGGTCCATGAGCTCCTTCACACGATCATGATCTTTTGTGGCAATGTTACCTTCTTTATCGATAACGATGCATGCAAATGGAGCATTACCTTCGCGCACTGCTAACTCGGCTTCTTTAAGTGCTAGTCTCATAATATCTTCATGCTTCATTGGATCAGTATATCAAACTGGCAGGAAGCAAGGTTGTGATCCTAGTTTCACTTCTATTCTGCGTATATAAAAAGTCAGAACTGAATTAACAGTTCTGACTTCGTCTAGTATGCTTTGGCTCCGGGGACTGGATTCGAACCAGCGACCTAGTGGTTAACAGCCACCCGCTCTACCGCTGAGCTACCCCGGAATATAGATGAGATAAAACCTTGCGGTTTTACTCACCATACGATAAAAAGTACCTCTTGCGTTTCCCACTAGGGGCGCACGAATAGGCTGATTATATCCGAAGTAGCGTCCCTAGGCAACACTAGTTCCTGTGGGGCTTCATTGCCGCTGCCATATGGCGGTCTTCTTCTCTTTTTTTGAGAGTCTGACGTTTGTCGTAGGCCTTCTTGCCTTTTCCGATCGCAATGCGGAGTTTGATGTAGCGGCCAGCCGTGAGGATCTCTAGCGGTACTATCGTACGGCCTTGTTGCTTCGCTTCTATGAGCTGCTCGATCTCACGGCGCTTGGCAAGCAGTATGCGGTTGCGTGTTTGATCGGCTTCGCTGATCTCTACGCCGCTCGTCCCATTGATGGTGGTGTTTACGAGTAGCAATTCCCCGTCCTTCACGGTTACGTAGGCACCACGTAGCTGCCCGTGACCCATACGCAGTGCTTTTGTCTCACCGCCAGTCAGCGCAATACCAACCACCAAAGAATCGCCGAGCTCGTAATCGTGGCGGGCACGGCGGTTCACGATGTGCTTTGTTTGCGCTTGCTTTTTCTTCATGCGTACTAGTATGCGGCAAGGGGTCGGTCTTGCCAACTATTCAGCTAGCGTTCGACTCGAGAATATACATGCGATGGCGCATTACCAAAAATGATTTCATAGACTTCGTGCCCACCACTTTGAGTTCCATTTGTTTGAAAAGCTTATGCCATGCCGCATCGGTTTTATTACTATGGGGGTGACCTTTGAATTCTAGATTAAGCAGACTATCCATGAAGAATGTGGCATATTTACGCGCTCTGGAAGAGTATATGTCTTCAATAATAATAACTCGCTTGGCTACGCGTACTGATTCTTGCAACACTTCCTCCGGATCATGTATGTGATGTAGCGTTGTTAGAATGAGCGCCGTATCGAATTGCCTATCTTTGAACGGCATAGTATGACCATTGTAGATAATCGGCTTTATTTTTGGTGTAAAGCTCAAATTGTCGACATCAAGAGCGGTGACCGGGTAGCCTTTGCGCCGTAAAAGTAAGGCTATATTCCCCATGCCGCTGCCTACGTCTAAGAGTGTCTCTTTTGGCTTTAGGTAGGAGATGAAGTGATTAACGGTGTCTTTGGCTCGCGCTTCGCCTTGTTGGTAGATGAATTTGCGTGTAGATTCATGATTGCGCAGCGTATGTACGAGCATGTGACCTAGTTTTGCCCGTGATATATTTGCTTGGCCACATTCCAGAGACTTGAGTCATGCAGAATTATGAGGCGATAGTACCAGTATTCGGATCCCCATAAGTAGATTTCGCGCATGCCGGTGCCCTCACCGTACTTAATACGATTTTCGAACCGTTTGGCATCTAGCGATTTTTTTTGCTCAGCCAAGCTGGTTCCATTGATGCTTTGGTAGCTCGGTGGCCAGGCCTCGGCCTGCAGTTCATGCACAATCATGTCCTTGCCGGTCAGTAGTTTCTGTGTGCCCGCTAAGAATCCGTAGTACCAAGCTGGGAACGGGTATTCGTAGTAACGGCCAATAGGCGGACTCCAGACGCGCTTGTAGATAGAGATACCAAATTCGTCTGGTTGTGGTTTGTTGAGCGGAACGCCTAGGGCATTATCGCTGCGCGCAATAATGGCGGTGTGCTTTGGATCGAGCTTTTTGACAAGACTATATTCGGAGATCAAGCGTGCGCGGTCAAAGTTCGTGCAACCACCGAAGCCCTGCAAGAAAAATTCGTTCTCTACCTGGTAACTCTTAAGCGCTGGCGAGTTTTTGTAACGGTTTACTACTGCGGTCATGAATTGCTCTAATTGTGGTTGCCACTGACTTTGCGGCTCGCTTGCGGTCCATGTTGGCGCATGACACTCTGGCCAACGTGGTTGGCGCAACCCTAGACTCAGGGTAACGGTACCATGGGCGGCCTCTACCATTTGAAACTGCCAGTCAAGCGAGCTGAAATCGTATTGTCCTTGTTGTGGCTCCAGTTGATCCCAATAGCTCACTAGGCGAAAATGCCGTACACCGACCTGGTTGATAAGAGCGTCCATGGTGTCTTGCGCATTTAAACCGAGGCTTTCGGCATAGGCGGGGATAAAGGAAGTGCCCAGTAGCAAGGGTTTACTGCTCTCGGTATGGATGTACCACCGGGCAATACCGTACATACTCCCTACGCAGACAATGAGTAGTGTTGCGAGTAGTACTATGGCCTTCTGCCACCAGCTTTTACGCCAAAAGCGTCCCAGGGAGCGAGGGGTGTTTCTTACGCTTCCTAGCAGTTTGGCAGTGTATAATTTGAGATACTTCATCATGACGAATTCAAAATTTCGCGTTAGTTTAGTTATACCAGTCTACAACGAAGAAAGCTATTTGGCACTTTGTTTGGAGTCTATTGCGGCGCAAACAGTACGACCATTTGAGGTGATTGTCGTAGACAATAACTCTACCGACAGCACGGTAGCCGTTGCTCAACGTTTTCCCTTTGTGACCGTACTACACGAGCCACGTCAAGGTGTGGTATATGCCCGCGATTGTGGGTTTAATGCGGCACGTGGAGATATTATTGGGCGAACCGATGGGGACACCATACTTTCTCCTGATTGGGTTGCCCAGTTGCAGCAGGCTTTCGCTGAGCCCACGGTAGACGCCACTAGTGGCACTGTTGATTACCGGGACATTGGCTTTAAAGCTGCCTTTGACGTGATAGATACGCGTTTTCGGCATTATTTGGCAAATCGTATGGAAAAAGTTGGCGAATTATTTTTATACGGTGTCACTATGGGCATCCGGAGAAGTGCCTGGGAGTCGGTGCGTGGTGAGTTATGTCATGAGCGAGAATTCGCTGAGGATTTGGATCTAGCCGCACATTTGTCTCATTTGAACTTTCAGGCTAGTTTTACTCCGATGATGCGTGCAACAATTGCGCCACGCCAAGCGGCATCTGGCCCTCGAGAATTCTTTAGATATGTATGGTCATGTCCGCATACCTATATCAAGCACGGTATGGTCAGCCAACGGTATATGTACGCAATGGTTGTCTTTGTTATTGCCTGCTATCTGCCTATCCGTCTGCTATATGCTGGCTATAATCCTATGACACAGCGATTTTCGCTGGCTCATATTTTTCGTTCTGATGTCCGTGCTCGAGTAAGCCCGGTTTCGGAGCTTATCTAGTTAGCTGATGTGTTCGGGAGTCCCCTGGTTGTTGCGTAGTGTATGCGACCGCTTGGTGTGCTAATCGGTTTTAGTTTTTTGATCACATTATTCAAGTGCAGCGAGGGCTTGCGCTACGGTTTCACGAGTCAGATCAGTGCCATCTAACTCGATGACGTGTTCGCCGGATTCTGGTAGCTGCAAATTGCCGCTAATACGCTCAAAACGTTCCACGGGCATGTTGCCCCAGATGCGAGTATGTCCTTCACCATGTACTGTCGCTCGCTCACGTGCGAGATCTTTGGGCGTAGTGATCCAGATGACAATTGTCTGGACACCTTCCTTTGCCGCTAGTATGCGCAGTTTTTTACGGTCTTTATAGAAGTTGAAGTTCGTATCATAGATAACGCTTTTACCTGATCGCAACAAATCACGGGCTTCGGTATTAAGCGCAGCATATAGCTCTAAGTTTTCGTCGTGATTGTGTGTGGGGTTAGGGAATCGATGATTGCGCTCATGATCGGCCCACAAATGGATCGCCCCCGTTAATTCATGAATGAGTTTGGCGGTAGTTGTTTTGCCAGCACCAGGGTATCCGACCATAAGAAAAAGCGTAGGGTGAATCATATATCAAGCCTACGATGAAAACGCCGGGTCGGCAAGTCCGAGCTATGTGGGGTTACGTTTTTTTCTTACCGTCAGATATGGTTACTTGTTTGGGCTTCGGCAGTTCCTTAAATGGCACGACGACCTTCAGGACGCCGTTATCAAAGTGTGCTTCGACGTGATCACCGTCGGCCACTCGGGGTAGCTGGATGCTTCGGTAGAAGCTTTCGTGGCTTTCACGAACCATATAGCTACGCTTGCCCTTGTTGTCTTCGCTCTTCTCTTGCTTCTCGCCCTTAATCTCTAGGACGCTGTCATGCACATTGACTTGTATCTCGTCTTTTGCAAAGCCTGGGGCTTGTATCTCGGCGACAAGAGACTTGTCGTCATCGGTGTATATGTCCATGGCAGGCGCGCCGGTGCCACGTGCATGAGTTTCGGTCCCCCACACGCCGCTAAATAGATCGTCGAATGGACTGTGCATCATTCCCACAAAGGGGTCATTCCATTTTACAATTGCCATAGTTCCCTCCTTTTCGGTGGTCGTTTTTTATGTTCGCCACCATATAAAATGTAAAACCGGGAGGTCTCGTGCGTCAAGTCGCTAGACGTGACTCCATACTTTTTCTCCTAGCTTCTCGCGCTTGGCAATCGCACCTTGGACATATCCTTGCAGGTCAGTAGCTTTTACGGTTTTGGATAGGGCTATTGCTCCTTCGGAGAGATTCGCATAGGAATGCTTTCTACGCTCAGCTATTGGTCCGCCCAGATCTGACAGTCGGATGGGGCGAATGGCCGCAATGGCATCCATGCTATGCGTGCTCACTATTCCATATTGTGGTTTCTTGTGGCGAATGCCGTTGAGGGAGAGGTCAAAAATATCGCCTGGCTCCATGGAATATCCGCGCGATTTTCCGTCGTGGCCTATAACGCTGGCTCGTATTTCCGTTAGCGCCATAGCAGAAGATTCGCCATCGCTTTTCTGGATGGCGAATGGATTTCCGCTGTCGGTAACGAAAACTCGGCACCCAACTGTTTCTCTAGTTGCTATCTGAGCAAGCGTGCTGGCAAACTTGGGCTCGGCTTCAAGGCAGGCCTCAACCTTGCTGTTTTGCAGGGCGCCATATGTTGGCGTACCGTCATCCTCGGGGCGGGCGTGAAATTCGTTCAATAGTCGGGTCACCCTTCGCGCCGTGTGCCCTAAAGTTGCTACGGACTCATCCTGGATAGGGCCTGCCGTAAATGGGTCAGACTGTCCATCCATCAATTTACTAACAGTGTCTTGAAAGAAGCTAAAAAGAGGTTCGCCAGGCTGGGCGGCAAGCAGGTCGAGCATAGGCAACCTTACCGTGTTCGGCTGCGCAGCATTAACCGTCAGTACGTACTCGTAAGCCAACAACATTTATATATTTTAACATCTTAATATTAAGGAGTCAAATATTGCGACATGCTTCGCGCTCCTTGTGAACTAAAAGTCTATCCCCTTGTTTGCTAGGAATTTGTCATCGAAATGGTGCCTTATTTTGTGCATGTCCGTGGCGATATCGGTAAGATTGAGTAAAGCTTCTGGAAAATTTCTCCCCGTCAGGCAGAGGCTCGTGTTTGGTGCGCGGCTGGTAATAAGTTTTTTTAATTGAGCTTGTGTGAGTAATCCGTCGTGTACGGCGTTATTGATCTCATCGCAGATAACGAGATCATAGGCACCGCTCTGTGCATTTTTGAGCGCTTCATCATAGGTCTCTTGTGCTGCCTGTTTGTGCTGCTCTGGTGTTACGAATTCAGCGCTCAAATCGCCGGCGTTATAGAAACCTTTGCCGCCTTTGTAGAAGTGAAGTTGGTCTTTATATAAGGGCGTGATGTCTCGAATAAATACATGCTCACCAACTCCCCAATATTTGATGAACTGAATAAAGGCAACATTCCAACGGTTGCCGAGTGCACGAACAAGTAAACCAAGACTGGCGCTCGTTTTGCCCTTGCCTTCACCGGTATACACCACGACGACTGATTCTTTTGTTTGGAAGTCTTCAAAAGGATCATTTGTCGCAACAAAGCTGTTTTCGTTTTTAAACGAGTTTTTTCTCTTTGAGGGCTGCATCAATTTTTGGACGATCAAAGCCAATAATAATTGTACCGTCTAGGTCGATGACTGGAATGCCGGTTTGCTTTGATTTTTCGACAGCCGCCTTAGCATCGTCCATGCTTAGATCTACGTTCTTGTAGGTGTAACCTACTTTTAGGTCATCGAGATAGCGCATTGCTTGATGGCAAAATGCACACCACTCTGCTCCATAGATGATAATGTTTGAATCACTCATACTAGTATTCTAACATTTGTGTGGTTTGAAAGAAACTCGCCCTAATGAGTGCAGCTCTGTTGGTGTTAGTCGCTGTGTTGGTCCGGTACGGGGCAGCGTGCCTACTACAAAGATGTTGCATCTACAGTGGTCGATCTGATATAGTAGACAAGAAATGAAGAAAGCCGCCGCCCACCCGACGACGAAACCTCTTAGCGGAAGTACCGGCTTCACTGCCGGTGATATTGCTTTGCAATTTTTGGATACAACTTGGCGCATGGGCGTGCCAGTGGTGACACTATCCATGCTGGGACTCATTGGAGATCGCACCTTTGGCACGAAGCCTTGGTTGACATTGCTAGGGGCTGCTCTCGGTTTTACTGTTGCCATTTGGCTGATAAAACGTTTACTCGCTGATGTATTGCGAAAGGAAAATTCATGACCGCCCTGTTTGCTTCGGCAAGTCCAGAGATTAGTATCGCTCCTGAAACCCTATTTCATGTAGGGCCGCTGGTGATTACAAATGCTCAGGTATTGGGCGCGATTGGTATGACTATTCTTCTCGCCGTCTTATTTGGTACGGTTCGTGCGTTGCACCGCGGTTCTCGCGGTCGTTTTATGCATACCGTTATGTGGATTTTTGAAAGTCTCTACGATACTACAGTTGAAGTTATTGGCGACAAGAAGACCGCCAAGAAAGTGTTACCCCTGGCGGTTACCCTTATGCTGTTCTTCCTTATTAACAACTGGCTGGGATTGTTGCCTGTTGTTGGTTCCGTTACATATCATGGACACCCCTTGCTGCGTGGCCAGGCGGCAGATTTAAATACGACATTTGCTCTAGCGATTATTTCCATGACCGCAGCTCAGTTATGGGCCATTAAGCGGCGCGGCTTTTTCGGCAATCTGAATCGCTACTTTGCTAGCCCGTTGAAGGATCCTTTGCACACATTTGAAGGAATCCTAGAATTTATTGCTGAATTTTCCCGTACTGCAGCCCTTGGCTTGCGTATTTTTGGTAACGTTTTTGGTGGCGAAGTGCTGCTGAGCGTTATTGCGTACCTAACCAGTTATGCTGCTCCACTTGCCTTGCCGGTGTTCTATATACTGGAACTGTTTGTAGGCGCCGTGCAGGCCTACGTATTCTTCATGTTGACCATTGCTTTTATTTCGCTTGGGCTACCTTCGGCCGACGACGCGCATGGCGCGGAGTCGGACGAGGTTATGGCCGAGTCGCCTTCACCGGCGGAAGGACAGGCTTGATAGTCCAAAGCCGCCCTGGCGTTTTATAAGGTATGGTAGAGTAATAGATTAAATTGAAGGAGTATTAATACAATGGAAGCACTAGCATTTGGTTTGACCTACGCGATTGGCGCTGGTTTTTGTGGTGTTGGTTTAGGTTTGGTTGGTCTTGGTGCCATGCAGGCTGCAGGTCGCAACCCTGAGGCAATCGGTAAAATCCGTACCTTGATGATCTTGGCCATGTCATTCATCGACGCACTGGCTATTATCGGTTTGGTAGTCGCCTTGATCATTAAGTTCTTGAAGTAAGCTACGAGTTAAGGGAACCCCTCTATGCATAACGCATTGATTGCTACAACTAACTCGCCAGGACTTTTTGAGGCCCTCGGTATTAACTGGAAATTGCTCGTTGAACAGGCGATCGCTTTTCTGATTTTGGTTGGCATCTTGGGTAAGTTTGTTTACCCGGCTCTTATGAAATCTATCGATGACCGCCGTGAGCAGATCGAAGCTGGGCTCAAAGAGGCCAAAGAATCTCAAGAAGTTCTTGAAAAGGCTGAGACGAAAGTTGCCGAGCTACTCGAAGGAGCTCGCAAAGACGCTGATGAGATCTTGGCGCGTACGCACCAAGAAGCCGCAAGCGTGGTCGCTGACGCTGAAGAAAAAGCCAAAACACGCGCCGAGCAAATTGTCGCTGATGCTCGTCAACAATTGTCCGTCGATATTGCGAAGGCACGCGAACAACTCAAGAAAGACACCGTAGAGCTAGTGGGCCTCGCAACCGAGCGTATCATCGGCGAGAAGCTAGACGACCGCAAGGATGCGGACCTGGTTAAGAAGGCATTGGCCCAAGGGGAAAGCGCACGGTGAACAACAAGGTTTCGAGACGAGTTATAGCCCGTACAATTGCCGAAAAGCTTTTGCATGAGCCCGCGCGCCAGAAACACTGGCTGAAAGTGACTGCCGCCTATCTCATGGATCAACATATGGTGGATGACTTAGACCTATTTATTAATGATCTAGCCCATGAGATGCATGAGCAATCCGGCCACTTACTGGTGGACGTAACAAGTGCCCGAACTTTGACCGATTCAGTCCGTAGCGCACTGAAGCACACACTGCAAGAAGCTACGAGCGCCCGTCGTATTGAACTAGCTGAACACATTGACCCGAATTTACTTGGCGGTTTGATCGCCCGTACCCCGGACGCTCAGCTCGACGCCAGTGTGCGCACCCAAATCAAGCAATTAGCGAGCCTATAACCAGGAGATTAAGAGAAGTATTATGAGCGAATTAGCAATCCAAGAATTATCAGCTGAGCTACGGGATGCCATTCAAAGCTTGCGTACCAGCAAGGGTCTTGAAGAAGCAGGCATTGTAACCCGCGTGGGTGATGGTGTGGCCTGGATCTATGGCTTGCGTAAAGCTGGCTACAATGAAGTTATCGAAATTGAAACCCGTAAGGGTGGTAAGCTGACGGCTTTTGCCCTCAATCTATTGGAAGACGAAATCGGCGCTGTTATTTTGGGTGATGACGCTGAAGTCGTTGCCGGGGCTAAAGTAACCATGACTGGTCACGTACTCGATGTCCCTGTGGGCCCCGAACTGATCGGTCGCGTAGTGAACCCGTTGGGTGAGCCACTAGATGGTAAAGGCCCCATTAAGGCCAAAGAACGCGGTCTGCTTGAGCGCTCAGCTCCTGGGGTGATGGCTCGTAAGAGTGTTCATGAGCCGATTATGACGGGTCTCATTGCAATTGATGCGTTAACGCCGATTGGCCGTGGTCAGCGTGAGCTTATTATTGGTGACCGTCAAACCGGTAAAACCGCTATTGCTATCGATACGATGATCAACCAGGCTAAGCAAAAGACAGGCGTTATTAACGTCTACGTTGCTATTGGTCAGAAACTCTCTAAGGTCGCAGCTCTTGTAGAGCGCTTGAAGCGCGAAGGCGTTATGGAGCAGACGATTGTTGTGGCTACGAGCCCTGCCGACCCCGCTCCGCTCCTTTACTTGGCGCCATACGCCGGCACCGCCATGGGCGAGTATTTCCGTGACAATGGTCAGCATGCTTTGATCATTCATGATGACCTTACGAAACATGCCGTAGCGTATCGTCAGATGTCCTTGCTGCTTCGTCGTCCACCAGGTCGTGAAGCCTACCCGGGCGATGTTTTCTACTTGCACTCTCGCTTACTGGAGCGTGCCGCCAAGCTCAATGATGACTTGGGCGGTGGTTCCTTGACCGCTCTCCCAATTATTGAAACCCAAGCGGGCGACATTTCTGCCTATATCCCTACGAATGTTATTTCGATTACCGATGGTCAAATCTTCTTGGAAACAAGCTTGTTCTACCAGGGTATCCGTCCGGCTATTTCGGTCGGTTTGAGTGTGTCTCGTGTGGGTGGTGCCGCACAGACTAAGGCCGTGAGGAGTGTTTCTGGTGGTTTGAAACTATCCCTTGCCCAATTCCGTGAACTTGCCTCTTTCGCGCAGTTTAGTAGTGACCTTGACCCTGAAACGAAGCAGTCTATTGAGCGCGGCCAGCGTTTGACCGAACTACTGAAGCAGAAACAATACCACCCGCTCTCCATCGCCGAACAAGTAGTGAGTCTGATGGCTGCTACGAAAGGTGCATTCGATGTTGTCCCAACCGAGAAAATCAAGGACGCGCAGGCCGAGTTGATTAGCTTTATGGAAGACAAGCATGGTGCGGTTATCAAGGCTCTGAACAAAGGCGACAAGCCCACTGAAGAAATCGAGAAGACTATTCTCGAAGCTGCAGAAAAAGTAGCCAAGAGCTATGTCGTTAAGTCAAAAAAGGTCAAGGAGTAATCTAGATGGCCTCTCGGCAGCAAATTAAGAGACGGATTGGATCGGTACGCAATACGCGTCAGATTACCAAAGCTATGCAGCTAGTTGCCGCCAGCAAGCTACGCCATGCGCAGGAAGCTGTTGTGCGTCCGCGTGAGTATGCGCAACTGGCCCGCGAAATCCTGACTCGTTTGCGCCAATTCGCCGCTGATGAAAACGAATTCAAGCTATTTACTGCACGTCCGGTGAAGACCCGTCTGGTCATCGCCATAACCAGTGACCTAGGGTTAGCTGGCGCCTACGATGGCAACGTTATCCGTATGCTTATTCGCGAAGCGCAAGCCGATCGTGCCAAGGGCGTTAAGACAAGGGTCGTGGCAATCGGGCGCAAGGCTGCCCAGTCCGCAAGCCATATTGCCGGCTTGGATGTCGAAGCAGTTTATACCAAGATGCCGGATAAACCGACCGCAGACGAGCTTCGTCCTATCCTCAGTAGCGTCGTCGGCCTGTTTGCTAACGGTCAAATTGACCAAGTAGATATTATTTTTACGAAGTTTATCTCAAGTGTTAGCCAACAAGTCCAGCTGCAGCGATTGTTGCCTGCTGGTTTCGAGGAAGTTGCATTGAATGATGAGTTGGCGCATGCCGATATCGAACCTGATGCCGGTAGTTTGCTGCGTGCCGCATCTTTGCGACTCCTAGAAGCTCAACTATACCAGGGATTTTTAGAGGCCATCGCCAGTGAGCAATCTATGCGCATGCTCGCCATGAAGAACGCAACCGATAATGCCTCTGATTTGATTGACGATTTGACGTTGGTATATAACAATGCTCGTCAAGCGGCAATTACCCAAGAACTTGCTGAGATTACGGGTGGTGCGGAGGCTATGAAATGATACGGATAGTGACTGGCAAGATAAGATTTACGAAAATGGAGATACGATAATGGCAACAGGAACAAAAGAACAAACCAAAACAACGACCGGCAAGGTTGTGCAGGTCGTTGGCGTGGTGGTGGATGTCGAATTCGATAGTAGTCATCTGCCTGCAATTAACTATGCCCTTAAGGCAAAATTGAATGGCAACGAACTCATTCTTGAGGTCGCTCAGCATTTGAGTGAGAGTGTCGTTCGTACGGTCGCTCTAGCCAGTACCGATGGTCTGAAGCGTGGAGATGATGTCGTAGACACTGATGCACCTATCTCTGTGCCAGTTGGGGACGCAACCTTAGGCCGTATGTTTAACGTACTTGGTCAGCCTATTGATGGTAAGACTGAAGGCAATGACTTCAAGCAGTTCGCCCCTATCCACAAACAAGCCCCTAAGTTTGACGACCAATCTGGTTCTGTAGAGGTGTTGGAAACGGGTATCAAGGTAATTGACCTTATTAGCCCAGTGCTAAAAGGTGGTAAAGTCGGCTTAATCGGTGGTGCTGGTGTGGGTAAGACCGTGCTTATTCAGGAGTTTATCAACAACCTAGCCAAGTTCCACAGCGGTTATTCAGTATTCGCTGGTGTGGGTGAGCGTACTCGTGAAGGCAATGATCTCTACCATGAAATGGAAGAGTCGGGCGTTATTAAGAACACTGCCCTCGTTTTTGGTCAGATGAACGAGCCACCAGGCGCACGTTTACGCGTGGGCTTGACTGGTTTGGCTATCGCCGAAGGCTTCCGTGATCAAGGTAAGGATATTCTACTGTTCATTGATAATATTTTCCGCTTTACCCAGGCCGGTAGCGAAGTTTCCGCCCTGCTCGGTCGTCTCCCCTCTGCAGTAGGCTACCAGCCAACCTTGCAGCAGGAAATGGGTGCACTGCAAGAGCGAATTACTTCAACCAAGGAGGGTTCGATTACCTCAGTACAGGCCATTTTCGTACCGGCAGACGACCTTACTGACCCAGCTCCTGCTACAACTTTTGCCCACTTGGACTCTACTATCGTATTGAACCGTGCATTGACCGACCTCGGTTTATATCCAGCCGTTGATCCACTCGATTCTAGTTCGACTATTCTTGACTCAGAGATCGTCGGCCAGGAACACTATGACGTAGCTCGTGAAGTGCAGCGTATTTTGCAGCGTTACAAAGACTTGCAAGACATTATTGCGATTCTTGGTATGGATGAGCTCTCCGATGAAGACAAACAAGTTGTCGGCCGCGCCCGTCGCATCCAGCGTTTCTTGACCCAGCCTTTCTACGTAGCAGAGATCTTTACTAATAACCCTGGTAAATACGTAAGCCTGAAAGATACTATTAAGGGTTTTCGTGAGATTCTTGATGGTAAACATGACGATAAGCCGGAAAGCGCCTTCTATATGAAGGGTGATATTAGCGAGGTTAAATAGAGTGAGCATGCCAGTTGTCCCCGTCCGAGGCGAAGCTGTATTCACTGGTTTTTCTCTGGCCATTTCTGGTACGGATGCAATAACAAAATACTCAGGAGCATATTACGTATGAACCTAGAACTTGTGACACTAGACGGAGTGAAATTTAAGGCTGATGCCTACTCTGTTATCTTGCCTACTGCAAGTGGCGAAATTACCGTACTACCCGGCCATGAGCCTCTACTGAGTTTGTTGGTGCCCGGGGTTATTATCATTCGTCGTAGTCGCAGCGAGGCCGATTACCACTTGGAACATTTTGCAACATATGGCGGTGTACTAGAGATTAGTAGTCAAGGCGTACGCATTCTCGTAGATGAGGCTACGCACGGTGATGAGATAAATGAAGCTGAATCTAAGAAAGCTCACGAAGTTGCACTTGCTCTTCGTAAAGATGCGAAGAATCAGGTAGAGCTTGATAAGGCGCAATCTTTGGTGGATCGTCACAGCGTTCGTTTAGAGGTCACCGAGCTACGTCGCCGTCATTCCCGCAGGCGTTAAGTGGTTTTACTGAAATGGAGGTCTATGTTCCTCTAATCTGAGGCTACTTCAGGTAGTATGAGCGGCGATGTGCTAGGGGTTGTTTGGGAAGTTTGCTCTGTAAATAATGTGCTGAGCTGTTCGATATCTTCGAAATGTCCCATGGCCATGAGCGCTAGGGTGAAACCGTCAAACGCGGCCTTCTGATCTTGCTCGTCGGGGAATTGTTGACGCAGGAACGGTCGGATGGCACGGGCGATTCCATGGTAGCGCTTATTAATTTCAATCCAGCCCTGCTCGTGTAACTGCTGAGCATCGAGGTTCTTGAGCCACAAGCTTACTGTTGCTGCTGTTGGATCGAGTTTCATAGCGTTTTTCCTCCTGGTTTTAGTGTAGCAATCTAGGGCTGGGGTCTATGTGTTTTTTATCACACGATATATAGTGTGCCTCTTGTAAAGTATTGAGAGCAGCATCACGATGCCAACTCAACGAAGCCATCTCTCGTATAAAAGGAATAATGTATATATGCAAAAAGGCGTTGTTAAACCGGATATCTCTCTTGCGCAGATAGTGGCGCACGGCGGCTTCGTGGCCAAGCGCATAGCCGCCGATTTGGTCTGGGGCGAAGGCGTCATGCAAGCCGAGGCTGAATGCGGTGCCGTCAATGCGGCGCGCGGCCTCTTGTTGTCGCTGCACCCTGACATAGAGGCTACATATGGAGACTAGGTCACATATTTTTGCTGTAGGAATGGACGCATGACCTGTACGACTGTTGGACGGAGCAAAGGTGCTGGTTCGCGAACAAATGAGAGCGGCGGACATTGTGTGTCCATCTTAATTTGCCTACCTACCTCATCACCGTAGCTTGAGGTTTACAAAAAAGTAGGTTTAGGTTACGCTTTAGTCAATAGATAAATTTTCTACGGAGGGAAACATGTTTGGAAGAAATAAAATAGCCATGCTGGTGGCAGAGTTTTTGGGTACCGGCGTATTGACTGCGGTCGTACTATCGGTCAGTAAGTCGAATATAGGCATCCCCTATTTTGTAAGCATGGCTATTGGTCTGACCTTGGCGGCGCTTGCATTAGTATTTGGCTCGATTTCGGGCGCGCACCTGAACCCATCGATTACTATTGGTCTATGGAGTGCTCGTCGTATCAAGACCTTGCCAGCCATTGCATATGTTGCCGCACAATTGCTCGGTGGTATCTGTGCGTATCTCCTCTACACATATTTCGTCAAAACTCACTGGGCGAACGGTGGTAAGTTTGAAAGTCGTGTGCTCGTAGCTGAATCAACCGGCGCATTTATCTTTGCTCTCGGCTGGGCCGCAACTGTATATCGTAAGCTTGATGGCGGCAAGGCAGCCTTCGTCGTCGGTGGCTCACTGGCAGTTGGTGCACTCGTAGCCTCTGCTGGTTCTGGCGGCCTATTGAACCCAGCTGTTGCGCTTGGCTTACGCGCTTGGGTGTGGGGTACCTACGTACTTGGACCAGTTTTGGGTGCAATTATAGGGTTTAATCTCTACGCACTGCTTTTCGCTCCAGGCGAAGCACTTCTTGAGTCGCCTCTTGACGCGAAGTCAAAAAAGAAGAAGTAACTTTTCGACGCTACAAAAAAAGTCACCGGCAGTATGTCGGTGACTTTTTCTTTACCTGAAAAACAAGACAAAAAACGTAAAGAATTTCGTTTTTTGCTTGCAATATGTTTCTGTTCACGATATCGTGTTGTAAGAACTTATTTTTGTGGGGTCTAACTACCGTGTTCCTGTATATTGTGTCAGTTGTGTTGTTAATCATGGTGCTCGTTAGAACGGGTATATTTATTGGTTTTTCAACCCTTCATCATCGCCGTCACAATCATCGCCATCCGAAGAAACTGTCTCAAACCCCGCTTGTATCCATCCTTATCCCAGCATATAACGAAGGGCCAACACTAGAAAATTGTGTCCTGAGTCTATTTAAACAAACGTACACGAATTTTGAAATAGTTATTGTTAATGACGGTAGTACCGATAACACCGAAGAGGTGGCCCAGAAGTTGTGCGCAACGTATAACTCGACCATCCGCGTGTATTCCCAGCCAAACAGCGGCAAGGCGCTTGCCCTCAACCTGGGGCTTGAAAAAGCAAAGGGCGAAATTATTATCAGCATGGATGCTGATTCAGTATTCCTGAATAATGCCATTGAACAACTTGTACTCTCCTTCCATGACCCGGCTGTAGCTGCCGTGGGCGGTAATGTGCGCGTTGCTAATCGTGGCCAATTTATGGGCATGCACCAAGCCATTGAATATATCACAGGGCTAGCTATCCAGCGTGGCGCCTTTGCGCATATGGGTTGTATGCAGGTTATATCTGGTGCTATTGGCGCCTTTCGTGCTGACGCCTTGAGAGAGGTCGGCGGATACTCTGAGGACACAATTGTAGAAGATATGGATATAACTATCACGCTTGCTCGTCGTGGCTACCGTGTGGCGTATAACCGTCACGCCATTGCTTACACTGAGGCCCCGGAGACGCTCCGCACCTTTATGCGACAGCGTTACCGCTGGGTATATGGAGGCTTCCAAGTCTCTGCCAAGCACCGTGACCTGTTTATGAAGCGTCACAACCGCCGTATGGGAACCGTTGGTATGCCTTACTTCATGATTTTTCCTTGGGTGGATGTTATTATTTCGGTTATCTTGCTATACGGATATGCGGCGGTAATACTGGGTGGTAACCCCATCGGTCTGCTCGAGTTCTATGCTGCACTCACTACCCTACAGATTGCACTCATGATGTATGCGCTTGTTATCGACAAGCAAACGAAGTGGCTTGCCCTTCTCGCCTTCGTGTATGGCCTGTTTTACAGTTTTGTGATCAGCTATGTCACCGTCAAGGCAGGTGTTAACTATATGCGTGGTCGTGGTCCGAGCTGGAATAAGCTGCAGCGCTACGGTAAGAACGCTTTACCGCAAGGTTCGAATGTCGAGTAACAGAGTTTCGGTTATGTTTGCTAAAATAAAGGGTATGGCTAAAAGATATGTGTCAGGGCGTCGCCCTTCTTTTCATAAACCGACCTTTGTTGCGGTGGGCGTTCTGATCGGTTTGGTGCTGGCCGTATTAGCCGTATTCGGTTCGCATTTCTCCTTCTCTAAGTCTGGCGAACAAGCAAGTGCTAAAAGTCAGGCAGTTATCGGCGCGAAGACTACGGCAAGAACGGCCAAGAAGACTGCGGGTCATGTTGGGATTAGTCAGAGCACTGAACCTTCATTGAGGAAGCTTGCTGAGTACGAACAAGTGTACGGTGGTGAGGTTGCTGATCGAGTTATGGTGTTTGCTGGGTTACCGGCCACAAGTGCGGATGCATCTGGCGATGCGACTGACATGGCTACGAAGTTAAAGGAATTTGCGAAGCGTAAAGTGCAGCCTCTAGTCATTATGGAACCAACAGTACATGGTGACTCTATTGTGCTGACTGATTTTGCTGCTGGTAAATATGACGGTCCTCTTACTGAGTACTTCAACAACCTGAAAGCCCAAGGAATTACCGATGATATGATGGGCGTTTGGGTACATTTTCCTGAAGACAATATCCCTGACTGGGGTAACACGGACCCCAAATTATTCCAAACAAATGTAGTCAAGGCTGCAAAAGCGCAGAAAGCGGTCTTTCCCAAGAGCTCTGTGTCGATTCTGTTAAACGCTCAAACCTTTCAAAGTAACGATGTGAACCGTGACTATGGCACATTCGCAAGCCTTAACCCTTACGTACAGGGTTTGCCTAAAGACCTGTTTAACAGTTTTGGCTTGCAAGGTTTTCCTTGGGTAAGCGCAGCGAATGAGGCACACTCTGCCTTGTTGAATCCATCTCAGTTCTTGAACGCTAATCTTGCAATAGATGCAGCTCGTATCCTGGGTGTCAACCAGGTGTGGTTCAATACCGGTACGTTTGGTCGAATATACGCCAATGACAGTAAACGACAGGTTATTTTCTCTGCTGCACAGCGTCAGGCAATTTTACAGGGCGTACTGACACAGCTGAATATGGCCCAGACGGCTGGGTTCCAAGTGGCCGTGAATCTATTCAGTCTCGATGGCTCAGCAACGGGTGAGGCCACGGATTGGTCTTACTGGCATACTGGCCAAACCGCTGCCCAAGCTCCAAGCCAGGCTGTCTTTAAGTCGTTTGCCGATCAAGTCCACCAGAAAAACATGCAGCTGTGGCTGTTCGACTCAGATTGAGTTATACGCTTTCGAAATAGCGTCGCAGATAGTATTTATACATCGCCCCAGTCTTCGCGGGAACATCACTCAGCTTGCTGATAATCTGATGACTCGTAAAATGTTCCATATTGAGCGTTATTTCTCCCGGCAACGCTCGAACTATGTAGGCGGTCGAGAGATCTTGACGCTGATGCTCTGTCTTAAAGCGTCCTACATATTGGTCAAGTAGACTGGCCTGCTTGGCGTCAATTCGTAGCCCTACTTCGTTTTGGGCTATCCGACTGAGAGTATCCTCAATGGACTCAGGTTTAAACATGCGTAGTCCTGGTAGCGCCCATGTATCGGCGTAGGGTTCAATTTTACGTCGTACGAGAATGATCTTGCCGAGTTCAATTTCGATAATGAGATCGAAAGTTGGGATGACTGACCACTCTAAAATCTGTTCAAAGGTTTCTCTTGGTGCGAATTTTAATTCTTTGGACATAGTATAAGTATATAAAAGGCGGTGCGTCAATCAAGCCTTGGACTACTGTATATGTAGCTCTTTCATTCTGTCTGTGACGGTTGCTTCGCATATTGCACGATATCGAGAGAACTCCTTCTTGCAAAGCGATGTAGCTGCCGAGGCGGAGGCTGTATAGTGCGTGTACATGCTTACGGCACCGCTCGCACAGTAAGCTTGGTACGCCTTAGGCGCCTGTAGGCATATCTGTTGAACGTTCGATGGATTCGTTATGTTATCTTTCATCGCAGCTGAGCCGACACCCAAAACGCACGTTGTAACATCGTTTTTATCCGCTCCCCCACACCACTGTATGGCATCGCCATACCGCCCGGAATGAAATGCTAGATATGCTGTAGATGCGTATAGGTAGCATGTTTTTCGATAGGTGGTCTTTTGATCCATGCAGTCCCGAAGACTCGTCGGGTTGGTGGTCGGCAGATCGCCTCCGTGGCTTTGTACGATGAAATGTTCCATGAAGATGCCATTCACGCACGCCTCAGTACTAAAGTTTGAAGTTAATGTTTCACATAGGCGTATGGAAGGTGCAAGCTGTTTGTTGTTCGTGAGCATCACCCCGTGACCGATGCCGTGAAAGCATTGCCATTTTGCGAAGCTTTGTTCTTCTTTCGCGCCGCACGCTTGAGTCATAGCCTGTGCTACGTCCGGTGCTTTTAGGAAGTAGGCCTCTACAACACCGTGTGTATAACCAGAATTGCATAGCTCATTTTGATATTGTATGGCTGTAGCATAATCTCCGAAGTAGGTGTATGCGACATTGCCCAGCTCATGTAGGAGTGGATGACAACTTTTGGCGAACGAAGGATCTTTTGCAATATTGTCGCTGGCGTAGCTAAAGGCGGCTTTGATTCCCTGTTGTTTGAGCAAAGCTTCCAGGTGGGTTGACTCAGTACTGAATCGTATTGCCGTAAGCGAAGGAACGGTGGTGGGTTCTCGCGCGCTGCCTGTATTGCGCAGGTGTATATACCCTATGCCGAGCAGGCAGAGCATAATGAGCAGCAGCCCAAGCCCAGTGAATTGCTGGCGTAGAGTTCTGTGGGTCATAGGGATACTCTACTATATATGATTACGAAGTAATATATTTGATAATAATATGTAGTTGTGGTATAAATATGCATAACACGCGAGGGCCCGCCTCGCTGTTTTAGTATCGAGAAAATATAGGTGGTTTTCGGGAACGAACATGAAAAAAATTACGGTTGTCATTCCCTGTTACAACGAAGAGAACGGTATAGCTGCAGTTATTCGAAGTTTTCCTCGTGTTGAGCTTCGTCGTCATGGATATACGCTCGCAATTTTGGTGGTCGACAATAACTCGACC
>CAZKGK010000012.1:0-45411 GCA_964552555.1 uncultured Candidatus Saccharibacteria bacterium | reverse complement strand
CTACGACACCCGGTTTTGGAGACCGGTGCTCTACCAACTGAGCTATACCCCTATATCAAAGAGGATAGCAAAATTGACCAAAAATTGGTAGATAGCAGATAGTACGGATACTGCGACTCTGCAACCAGCACTCATTCGGGGTCTACAGGGTTCACTAATCCTCTCTAATCTGGTATACCTATTACTACGATGTTAAAGGTAGCACCAACAAAACCATTACTTATTCTCCTCTATGGATATCCCGGCGCGGGCAAGACGTTTTTTGCTCGACAGCTCAGTGAACAATTTCAAGCCGCACATATTCATGGCGAGCGAGTCCGCGGTGAACTTTTTGAGCATCCACACTATGATAAGGAAGAAAATGACGTCATTGGACAGCTGATGGATTACATGGCCGGTGAATTCCTTGGCGCAGGACTGAGCGTCATTTATGACGGCAGCTCATTACGTACCGGTCAGCGTCGCATGCTACGCGAGATGGCACGCAAACATCACGCTCAGCCCGTACTCGTATGGCTACAGATAGATACCGAAAGTGCATTCGCGCGTACCCAAGTTCGCGATCGCCGACGTGCAGATGATAAATTTTCTGGGCCAAATGATCGTGCCACATTTGAACGTGCAGCAAGTAATATGCAGAACCCACAAAACGAAGACTATATTGTCGTCAGTGGTAAACACACCTTTGATACCCAATTAAGTGCTTTCATCAAACGCCTTCGTGAGCTAGGCCTTGTTCCTGATGTAGGCGAAGTGAGCAGCAAGGTCGTGAAACCAGGTCTCGTCAACCTTATACCCAATTCCACTGGCGGTCGTTTTGATCTTTCCCGTCGCAATATCGTGATCAGATAGCAAAGGAGCGCCGCTCGTGGCGACCAAACAAATCGAACTCCCAAACCTCGGCACTGTAATGCTCTATAAGCGTCGAGGTAATCGTAGTCTGCGCCTCAGCATTGGCAGTGCGGGAGAAATTCGTATATCCATGCCTTACTGGCTGCCCTACAAGGCCGGTGAGCAATTTGCCATAAGCAAAGCAGCCTGGATTGCTGCGCATCGTCTGCCAAAACCTGCCGACCTCAAGCACGGGCAAGCGATAGGTAAGGCACATCGACTATACTTCGCCCCCTCTACGCAATCGGCCAGAATTACTACGCGGCTGAATCAGAACCAAATCGAAATCAATCACCCTATGACCGCAGACGTACAAGATCCTGGCGTACAAAAGGCAGCCCATAACGCAGCCATCCGCGCACTGCGAAAGGAAGCCGAGCAGTTACTCCCCATCCGCCTGCGTCAGCTGGCACAGACAAATGGCTTTAGCTTTCGTAGTGTCGCAGTCAAACAGTTAAAAAGCCGCTGGGGCAGCTGCAGCACGCAACAAGAAATCATCCTAAATCTTTTTCTCATGCAACTACCATGGCAGCTTATCGATTATGTATTGCTTCATGAGCTAACACATACAAAGGTCATGCAACACGGGCCACCGTTCTGGGCCGAAATGGAACGACACGTACCAAACGCCAAACAACTCCGGAAAGAAATAGGTGAGTACCATCCAATACTGACAGCCCGATAGCGCATAAACTAAATGCGGGCCTGGTGTGGCATAATGTAAGTATGGTAAAAGGTATTCTTGGCCATCGTGCCAAGTACGAGCAGGCCAAGCTAGACCATGAACGGCTGACCAGTCTAGTGAATAGTATGGCCGATGGCGTACTCGCAGTAGATAAGACCATGCACATTGTCATGAGCAACGGTGCCGCATTGAACATCCTAGACGTAAACAATTCACTACGCGGCAAACGCCTAGAAAACGTCATGTCGCTCATAGACAACAATAAGCAGCCGGTAGCCGTCGAAACGCTGATCACCAAGGCTACAACGCCTACGAGTAGGCGTGACCTGTTGCTCAAGTATGGGGACGATAGCTCCATGAATGTATACCTCAGCATAGCCCCAGTACACCTAGGCTACGGCAAGCAGGGCCAGCAAGGATACGTCCTTCTCCTACGGGACATCACACGAGAGAAGTCCCTAGAGGATGAACGAGACGAATTTATTAGCGTCGTAAGCCATGAATTGCGCACACCCATCGCTATTGCCGAAGGCAATGTAAGCAATGCTCAGTTCATGGTAACCAAATCTGGAGATATTCGTATTGTCAAAAAGGCATTGAAACAAGCGCATGAGCAAATCCTCTTCTTAGCCGATCTTATTAATGACCTAGCAACCCTATCACGTGCCGAACGAGGCAAATTAGACTTAGATGTAGAAAAAATTAACGTCCCTGATCTCGTCAAAGAACTTTTAGCCAGCTATATGCCTGAAGCTACGGCAAAAAAACTACAGCTCAAGATAAGCGTGGCACCAAACGCAAAAATACTAGAATCCAGCAAGCTATACGTACGTGAAATTCTACAAAACTTCATTACCAATGCCCTAAAATATACCGAAAAAGGCAGTATCACTATTAGTGCAGAATCCGTTGAGCGAGGCATTCGTTTTAGTATCACGGACACCGGTATTGGCATCAGCAAACTAGATCAGGGAAAACTATTCGATAAGTTCTTTCGTAGCGAAGACTATCGTACGCGCAAAACAAATGGCACTGGTCTCGGGCTCTATGTAACACTAAAATTAGCGCGCCTAATCCATGCCGATATTGATGTAGTGAGCAAACTCAATAAAGGTTCAAAGTTTTCCATCTTCATACCTCATTTAGGTGAGTAAACTACTCCAATCGGGGCAAGTGTGGCGTGACGTGCATCGCTGGGATGCAAATGTTACGACCTTTCCAGTCGACAGTAGAGAATTCATACTGCCACATGGAGTAATGTAGTAGGCATATGTCATATAAGATGCCTACAGGTAAGCCTATAAGTCCAAAGAGCGCACCGCCGGTACGCGTCGTACGAGTTAAGAGCTCATACGTCAGGGTAAGCAGCACTACGGCGATCATGGCCAGCGTCTGTGCCACCCATCCTACAGAAAACCAAAAACCAGCAATGGCGAGACCAAACGGCATAACGAGAAACAGCAGTTCAGCGAGGCTAACAATACAGACATTTTCAGGACGACGGTGCAATTGAGGATAGCGGGTGCGTACCGCCGTCTCTCGTTGCTCACGAGTAGCCTTTACGCTCACAATACCACTGGTGACACTTGCTCGCATAAAGCTATAGGCATCATGCGATGCAGCATGACGTGCAAAAAATGCTTCCGGCGTAATAGAACGGGCAACAGCTGCAAAGCCGCCGCTTTGTTCGAGTATGTGACGACTAATAATCCAGCAGGTACTCAGCACCGGTGGTCTTTGGAAAAGGCGGCGGGGAGGCACCAACTCCCACCAATACCGCATTGATTGTGTCAGTGCTACGCCAGCCGATTCAGAGCGCCAAGGCAAAATGCTCACCATTTCCTTTTTCTTAGATGCCATCAGCGTCAGCAGCTCTCGGATACTCACTGCATCGAAACGCACGTCGACGCCACAAAAAAGAATATATTCACCACTCGCTTCCTTCGCCAAACGATCATATGCCTGGTTCTTAGGCAGCCAAGTGTCTCCCGGCTCTTCTCCTTGAATAAAACGCACTCCGTCGTGTGCAAAATTACGAATAATATCCGATGTACGTTTTGTTTGCGAGCAGTCATCCAATACTAATACTTCTAGCTTTGGGTAATCCGAAGCTATAATACTGCGCAGACATTCCTCTAAATCCTCTGTTTCATTACGGGCTGGAATGGCCACGGAGACCGTAGGCAACTCGCTGTCACTCATAGCCGCAAGAGTACTCGACCAGGCCGTCCGTCGTAGTCGACGTAGGGTTGATGCCAAAAATATGAAAGCCACCCAGGTCTGCATACCAGCGAACACCGCCCAATACATATGTACATTGGACGTATGCCAGTATTCCCATGCCGCCCATAAAGTTACTAGCAGTATTTGTAACGCCATTAACAGCAAGCCAGTCCGCCTTGTCGCATGACGCAGATACAATGTATGCATACGATTTTCAACTATGCGAACCATGTTGAAGACGCGGTACAATCCAATCACCAAAAAAAGAACACTAAAGATACTTGGTCGCCAAAGTGCAATACCACCCGAGGCAAAGGCTGTTAGGAGCAATGCCAGGGGAGCCAGGAATTTCCGCAAATGCCATCCGAGAGGTGTACAAAGCAGGAGCAGCTCGAACAGAATTGCTATGTCGAACACCCAAAACATAATCATCATGACCATACTATAGCGCACCCCTGAATACGATGTAAGTCCAGCAAACAGCGAAGAACATTCTAAGTTTGCTTATTTATATTAAAAATGCTATAATAAATATAGATATCCGGGGGTTACGTGCTAGTGAAAGGGCTGCTCCAAGAAATTGATGGTGAATGTGTATCTGGCATATATACGAAGGTGGAACATAAGGGTAGTTCGAATTATGTCGAGATCTCCGAAGGACGTAGCCATCCCCTGGTGTGTATTGTGAGGTTATTTTGAAAAGAGTATACGAAAAGATAGACAGCGAAAGAATACCTCGTGTCCGCGCGAGGCTATCGCTTTCTGGCGGCCCCAGTTATGCAGAGGTCACCAAAAATCGAAATAAGTATCTCGACGGTGAGGTGGTGCCGTCACTATCTCACAATGCTGGATCAATCCTCATAGCCAAAAAGCGACTTGGAGCCCTTGTTGCTCGTGTTTCAACCTTTTCATATAGAGATTTACTCGATGGCAGGATGGACACGTACCAATTATTGGGAGATCAGCTCGGAACACATAATGCCCTTAAAACAATATTTGAGAGGGCCGTTCTTCTAGATGCGGCTACGCGGGGGGTCAAGGAACCATTTACCACACAAATTCTCGTGCAGGCTGGTATTACTGACCCTACCAAAGAAGCAGTAGACGCACAGTCTGCGCATATTGATGGCAAAGCTCGAAGAGTAGACCCCATCCTACGCTATACCACTAAATTATTCGGCGCTGCGACTATTTTTCCTCAAGTCGACATTTCTTCAGAAATGATAACAACAGATGAAACTCACTACACCAGCCAGATAGACCCCATAGCCGTACATACTACTAGCGACGGTGAGCTTAGAGTCTTCACCGAAAACACGGTACATCTGCGTGGACTATCGGACAATCAACCGCGCTACTTCATGACTGCCGATGTGTACGGTGGTTGACATACATAGCCCAAGCCGCTATGCTTGACTTGTTGGAGCTTACCATAGTGGTAAGTTCTTTTTAGATGAAGGGGAGAGCGTTGTGGCCGAAGAATCAGCCAAGCCGAAACGTCGCTTAGTCAAAAAAGCCGAAACGGTACGTGAGCAAACAGAAAAAAGCACCAAAGATTTGGCGCAAAAACAGCCGGGCGTTATTCGTCTTACGCTGCGCTATATTGCTAAACCATTTCGTGTGGTCGGCAAGGGGATTGCAAAAGTAGGGCACAAACAGCCCTTTAAATTCATTGGTCATATATTATGGCCCCCATACTTTCGCAATAGTTGGATAGAACTGCGACAAGTCACTTGGCCAAATCGCCGCGAATCGTGGCAACTGACCAGCGCTGTCATCGTTTTTGCAGCCCTATTCGGCATCATGATCGCTATTGTAGACTTTGGATTAGATAAATTATTTAAGCAGGTATTACTAAAGTAAAAGCTATGAGCAAACGCTACGACACAACCAAACAATGGTACGCCATTCACACATACAGCGGCTACGAAGAAAAAGTAGCTGAGAGCATTCGCCAACGCGCTGACTCACTAGACATGAAAGACAAAATCTTTCAGGTGCTGGTGCCTAAGGAAAAAATGATTGAGATCAAGAACGGCAAGCGCCGTGTCGTGGAAAAGCGCATTTTCCAAGGCTACGTCCTCGTACAAATGAAGATGAGCGAAGATGCGTGGTACATCGTACGAAACACTCCTTCGGTCACCGGCTTCGTAGGTTCAGGTAGCGAGCCAACACCCGTAAGCGAAGAAGAGATTGAGAAAATCCAGAAGCGCATGGGCCTTGAACAGCCGAAGCACAAGATCGACTATCGCCTCGGGGAAGTCGTCAGTATTACCGATGGTCCATTCAAGGGCTTTGACGGTTCAATCAACGAAATTGACGCCGCCAAGGGCAAGCTCAAGGTACTAGTCAACATGTTTGGCCGCGAAACACCTGTTGAGCTCGATAGCCTACAAGTAAAACGCGTTTAGTATTACAATAGATACTCTAAAGAATGCTACTTTTTCAGGTAGCATTCTTTTTATGAGTAAAAAAGGGAGGGTCAATGCTAGCTTCACACAACAAACCACCAGCCTTAGCGGGCGATTCTATTACGGGACCACGCCGCAATACCTCAAGGAGGCTTGCACACGCTGCAGGAGCAACGTTACTCGTTGTTGCCGCGAGCTCTGCCTGTAGGGCAAAGGATACAGAGCCTACAGTAGTAGCTTCAGTCTCACAGGGGCCGCAAGAGCTACTGCCATGGCCTGGCACGCCCATCGCCAAAATACCGTATCCCGGACGAGTCAAAATCCCTAGCGACACCTGTTTTACCTACAGCGTCAAAAATCCACAGCCAGCAATCGAAAAAAGTCATAAGCTTTTTACTGTGACGGATGGTCGAAGAAGTGTCCCGCCAGACTGTAATCCTGAAACCGACATAGGAGTAGGCACCTATACAGGCGCCAGCTACAGGAGCCCTGTCTTGCATCGTTCTGATGGAAGCACGCATATCCCTGATGGAACCGTAGTCGAAGTAAAACAGTATGCCCTCGGGCAGACTGCCTGCAACGACGGGGGAGGCAATAATGTATGGGTTGGCGTGCAAGAAACACCAGGAGGAACGGAAGAATGGGCCTGGGTCGGCAACTTCGGTGGCGCGCCTACGGTCGCAACCATGAAGCTTGATCACATACCGCAAGTTGATGCTGTAGCCTATGCGACTAGCGCGCCAGCAGGAGGCTGCTGAACAACCCAACTAAGTATCAGACTGCCAAGTATTTTTATATGCTAGAGCCTTCTGGACAATTACACGAAAAAAACGTATAATCAATCTGTTAAACACTTCTTAATGGAAGGAGAGCAGCCCGAGACTTTTAACTCATGGCGCTCGAAAGGAGATCAACCTTATGGCAAAAGCCATTAAAGCAAACCTAAAGATGAAAATTCCAGCTGGTCGCGCAAGTGCAGCGCCTCCCGTTGGTAGCAGCCTTGGTCAACATGGCGTGAACATGATGGACTTCATCAATCCCTTCAACGACCAGACGAAGGAAATGAACGGCCAAACCCTTACCGTGCACATCACCGTTTACGACGACCGCACCATGAACTGGCGCGTTGTCGGTCTACCTACTGATGACCACATCCGTAATGCCCTGGGCATTAAAAAAGGCTCAGGCCGTCCCAACACAGAAAAAGTCAGCAAAAAACTGACTGACGCGATGTTGACGAAGATTGCCGAAGAAAAAGCAAATGACATGAACACCGATGACATTCCTGCCGTCAAAAAGATGGTTGCCGGTACTGCTCGCAGTATGGGCGTCGAAATCGAAAGCTAAGCACACTTATAAAGAAGTATACGTGGGAGGCCGATAAAGCCGATTGCACCACAAAGGAGTAACACTATGGCAGAAGAAGCCAAGAAGCCAATCGAAGAAGAAGTAACCGTAGCCGCTGAAGCTACAACCGAAAAAACTGAAGAAAAGGCAACAGCCAAGGCTGGCAAGCGCAGCGCCAAGGCCATCAAGGAAGTCGAAGAGAAGGAAGCAAAGGAAGAGCGCAAGGCAGATAATGCTGAAGCAGCCGCTGAAGAAAAACCGAAGCAGCACTCCAACCCAACTCGCAGTCGTCTTGAGCGCCGTGGTAAGAACTTCAGGAAAGCTGCTGAACAAATTGACAAGTCAAAGGCATATAGCCTAGGCGAAGCAGTTGAATTAGCCACTAAGACCAGCCCGGTAAAATTTGACGCCAGTGTCGAAGTACACGTTAATCTAAACGTAGATCCTCGTCACGCCGACCAGAATATCCGCGACAATCTCGTGTTGCCAGCAGGTACTGGTAAAAATATTCGTGTCGCTGTCATGGACGACGCCGCCACAGAAGGTGCCGACATCACCGGTGTAGAGACTATTCTAAAGGCTCTAGACAAGGGTGAAATCAATTTTGACATTCTTATCTCTACCCCTGCACAAATGCCCAAACTAGGTAAGTACGCTCGTATCCTTGGCCCACGCGGCTTGATGCCAAACCCCAAGAGTGGCACGGTTACGACCGATGTTGCCAAGGCAGTTCGTGAAGCTAAAGCGGGTCGTGTCGAATACCGCGTAGACTCTACAGGTATCGTACACGTTGCTGCCGGCAAGATCAGCTTCGGCCCTAAGAAGCTGGAAGAGAACATCCGCGCCGTACTGGTCAGCATTAAAGGCAATAAGCCCAACAGTGTCAAAGGTACCTACGTCAAAGCTATCCACCTGGCAACGACTATGGGGCCATCGATCACAATCGATAACGGTGAACTCTAGCATTCTCTCCGCTATAGTCTAACCCTCCTAGCTACGTTATTTTGTTCCTCGCTTTACTAGGAATAGAATGATCATATAAGCTAGGAGGGTTTTATGAGTGACCGCATTGGTCAATATGAACAGCTAGCCGCTAGCTTGGGCGACGAAGGAAAGCGGCTTGGCTTGGAGCTCGGCGGCTTAATCCAAGTCTGCGACTTTGAACGAGACGCAACTAGTATTGCCACTGCTAGTGGAGCCGTTCCTCAACTACTACAAACTGAAGCCTACATGATGCTACTGCACAGCCGGGCCGAAGACCCCGACACGGTGCAAGATGAGCTAGCCATCCAGACATTACTCGAGCGCCAACGCCTGCTATGGGCAGGTGGCGCAGCGCTCGAAGCTACCTTTGATCCAAAGGCACTCGTGAGGCTAGGGAACGACTCTATACCCGAAGAGATTAAGCGTGATCAAGCGCAGGTGCTACTCAATATTCTCTTAGAGCGAAAAAATACGCGCTTATGTTTCGGCACCGACAAGCCGGTGCTTGGACACACACCCTTTCGAGATGCCACCGAACTTACGTTATATAAAAACGAGGTGGGCAATAGTTTTGCCGGCTCAACAATACGACAAGGAGACCTAAACCCACGAGCCCTACCGCGCGGGGTTCTTCATGCCGCCGGAATAACAACAAGAGGACTACGAGAAGCAGCAGAGGTATGTGGACCACCACTTGTAGCACTATTATTAGAAGAGGTCGTTGGCGGACGGTGGTAATCGCCTACTCGTATCTAGATTTGACCTTCATGGCACGGTTTAATGCATTCAACGTACGCGAAAAGCCTCGTATTCCGCCACGGTACGCGATATACCGACTATTCCACTCTGGATCATATTTTGCCTTGAAGCGGTGCAAGCCACTAAACGAATATACTCGATCACCGTTCGCATACACAAAGCGCAGAGCACTATCTACAACTGACCGTTCTTGATCTGGCGAGTCAAGTCCCGCCAACGGACACAATCCTAAGTTCAATCGTTTGAAATCGTGTGTTTGCAAATATGCAATAAACTCAGTCAGAAGAAAATCGTTGGAGTTACCCAAGGCTTGTTTAGTATGTCTCAGCAAATCGAAATTTGCCTCCTCAGGGTCATATGAGGGTATCTGATTAATAAATGCCTGTATGGTGCCTGCCGCATCACGCAAAACCATCACCGGGCAAACCTGCATGTACTCACTACTAAAATAGCCCATCAGAAAACGACGTTCGTCGCGCCCCGGCTGATGTAACCAATCGCTTGAAATTACGTGCAATCGCTGCAGTATCGCCTCATTATGTGGTGGCTGTAGCATCTCACTCGTATACCCTTGCTTGATAAACTTGTTACGAATCTGCCTAAAGTACTTGCCACCGACTATGCTCGACTCGAAATGATCTAAATTGAGTATTGCTTCCTCGCCTATTTTCTGTAGACTAAAATCCGCCTTCCTGTACAACTCCGTATATTTGGGTTCCGTATGGACGGGGGCTACGGCCCAATCATTGGTATTACACAATTCGTCGAAGTCCGCGAGTAATGCAGGGAACTCGCGTACATCACCAAAAGGATCGCCAACTACCAATGCCACGCCACGCCACACTCCGTAGGCCAAGCCCGCAGTATGCTCTAAGTTAAAGAAAAACTGTTTGTCTTGTGGCCAGAGTTTGAAAAAATCTTCGCTGCTCCCATGGTATTGCTCAAGGAGCTCTTGAGCCAATTCTCGCTGCCGTGCTTCATCATGGAAGCGCGCACGAATAGGTTGGAACAATGACACCATGGCATAGGCAACCGCACCAGTACTCACAACACTTAATGAATCTGAAAATATCTGTGCGCGCCTGGTATATGGCTGCAGTGAAGTAATGGTCGTAATATTAAATTGGTCGATGGTTCGCTGGAACGCCCCCGGAACGCTAATTTCTTGGTGAAAATCTCTGTTATCCATCAGCAGAAAACCAGTTACACCGTAAACTAGGGTGACGGCCATGACAAGTGCTATGAAACGTAGACTTGACGCAAAGCTGCGCAAATCACTCTTTACTACGAATAGCCCACGAATAGCCAATAATCCGGTAACCATGAGTAGTGGCAACAGGACATTCCGCCACAGCCCAAATAATGGATAGCGAATATCGTGATGAATAAGAATGAACTGCACCAAGCTAAAGCCCACGATAAAGGCATAGAGCACTGTCGTAATGAACCAGGCGGTACTCTTCTTACGACGCAAAAGCATACTTAAATAGAGTAGGGTAAACCCAAAGAGAATAGGGACATCAAAGGCAAACCCGCTCACATGTAGCAGATGACGAGAGAAGTGCACGTGCAGCTGTTCTTCCAAAGTACCGGCAATCATGAGTAGGCCATGAACACTGACACCATATGTCAACACCGGAAACGCTATAGCTTCAAAGCGTGGTCTTCGAACTGTCATTCAGCTTATTGTACCAAGCTCGTACGCACACGCGCAGTACTTTACAAAAACCGTAATCAAGACGCATAATGCTGAGACACTATTGATCAGGAGACTACCACTATGGCACAAGATGACACACAAGCAGATGGCTATTATGCCGAGGACGACATGGGCAACGACGAGCTCGACCTGAGCTTCCTAGATGAAGATGAAAAGAAAAAATAGACAGCCCACCGACTGTTTGTACGAAGCACCATGAAGATAGCACTCGTTGTCCCGCACATGTTTATGCAGCGGGATATTTTGCCGCAGGTAATTTTTTCACCTGCGGCGCTGGCTATTGAGCTCGCTGAGGGTCTCGAACAACTAGGCGCATCAGTAACGCTATTCTCACCCGGCCCAGTCGACACAAATGTACCAAATCGTACCGCAGACTTACATCTCTTCGAGGAAGAATTACAAGGCCGCGGATATGGCTACATAGAACTGCTGAAAAAACATCCAGCCACCTTCATCGCCCTTGCACGCCAAGTACAAGCCGAACTTATTGCCGATGCCTTTGCCGCAGCCAATAATGGCGAATTTGACGTCGTACACATCTATACCAACGAAGAAGATATTGCATTGCCGTTTGTGCAGCTCTGCACAAAGCCAGTAGTGCTCACACATCATGATCCATTTAACTTTCTCATTAAATATAAGAACGTCTTCCCTAAATATAAACACCTCAACTGGCTATCCATGTCTCTCGCGCAACGTGCCGGCATGCCAAAAGACACCAACTGGCTTGCTAATATTTACCACGGCCTAGATGAGCAGCAACTCCAGCCGAACTACAATCCGACCGGAGACTACGTCGCCTACCTAGGGCGCATCATTAAACCCAAAGGCGTACATCTAGCGATCGAAGCCGTGCGGCAGTATAACCAAACAGCGACACGACCCCTAAAGCTCAAAATCGCCGGTAAGCACTACAGTGGCGACAAAGATACGTATTGGCAAGAGCAGGTGCAGCCATACATTGACGATAAAACCATCGAATACGTTGGATTTATACGAAGTAGCGACGACAAACAGAAATTTCTCGGCAATGCCAAAGCGCTCCTCGCACCATCTACGTTCGACGAACCCTTTGGCATGGTACTTATTGAATCGCTTGCCTGCGGCACGCCGGTCATCGGGCTTTCATATGGTGCTATACCGGAAGTCATCGAAAATAATAAGACAGGCTACGTCATACCAGCACAAGCTGAAGAAAACCGTACCAGTCGACTGCTTGGTGAAGCGCTACAAAATATCGAATCGATTAGTCGACATATTTGTCGTACTACATTTGAACAAAGGTTTACCCTCAAGCGTATGTGTGAAGAACACCTCGAGGCGTACATACAGCTTGCCAATTCATTGCCAACGAAGACATAATGGAAATCCTAGGCCTACAGTATGCATCCCCCAAACCACCAACCAATCAAGACGATACCATCTGAGCGGTCGCAAAAAGTCGTCGAACTACTAAAAACACTCGTAGCAATGCCCACACTTACAAAAGATCAAGCAACCAATAAGGAAGCGCTTGCATGGATCAAAAAAACATTGCAATACCTACCACTGCATGTAACTGACTTTGAGCATGATGGATACAGCGCCCTAATACTGACCACCCGTCAGACGAAACACCCAAAGGTATTACTTAGCGCTCATATCGATATCATTCCTGCATCTGAAAAAGAATTCATCTTCCGTGAGGAAAATGGTCGCTACTACGGACGTGGTGTGTTTGATATGAAATTTGCCATAGCCGTATACATGCAGTTACTACTCGATCTAGGGGATAGCCTCATCGACTACGATCTCGGCATGGTGATTACGACAGACGAAGAAATACACCAAGGCATGATGGGGGCACAGCCACTTGCCGAGGCAGGGTGGGGTGGGGACGTTATTATCGACCCCGACGCCGTCACCCCTAGTTGGACGATCCAACGAATCGCTAAAGGGCACTTGTGGTATCGCCTAACATTCACCGGGGAGACTGGACATGGATCACGAACTTGGCAGCACAAAAGTGCCGTCAACGGGCTGCTCGACTATTTGCAGGATCTACGACAACAATTTCCCAAGGAACCATGTGGAGATGATGAGCACCTACACAACACGATTAACGTCGGCGTCATACAAGGTGGAGAAGTGGTCAACCAAATAGCAGAGCATGCATCCGCCGAACTTGATGTTCGCATCGCGCCTGGAATGACCTACGAGGCTATGAGTTACCTTATTGAAGAACTAGCCCTCAAGCATAATGTACAAACGGAGTGTCTACTTGCAAGTGATCCCGTAAAACTAGATATCGAGTTAAGCTGTGTTAAACAATTACAGTCTATTATTACTGAAGTAACAGGTACGACGAATAGCCCTCATGTTGCCCATGGCGCCTCGGAAGCAGGGTATTATGCAACAAAAGGAATGCCCGTCCTCTTATTCGAGGGGCCCGGCGGCAACAATCACGCCAAGAACGAATGGATCGACGCGAAAGGTCTGGAACAGTTCGCAGAAATCATCAAGCGGTTCGTTGAGCGTGAGGCCGCCAACAAACACGCAGCGCACTAATTGCGCAAACGGCGCGCTATCGATATTATTCAATGATAAATAAAGGTAATTCTTTTAAATAGATAACACGCCATGCCATCTGTAGTTAACAAACAAGCCAAGGTATCGCTGTCCGACTATTCTAATAGTCTCGTCGCCTTGCTCAAGGCACTCGTAGAGATGCCCACCGTCACCACGGATATAGCAGCGAATCGTGCAGCCCTCGATTGGGCGAAGAAGATCGTGCACAAACTCCCACTGCATGTAACTGACTTTGAGCATGATGGATACAGCGCCCTAATACTGACCACCCGTCGAACAAAACACCCAAAAGTGCTACTCAGCGCGCACATTGATGTCGTTCCTGCGGCTAACGACGAATTCATCTTCCGTGAGGAAAATGGTCGCTACTACGGGCGTGGTGTGTTTGATATGAAATTTGCCGCTGCTACCTATTTGCAGCTGCTCCTCGACTTGGGCGACAAATTGCCGCAATACGATCTGGGCGTCGTCCTAACCACTGATGAAGAGGTCACTATGGGCATGAGCGGCGCACGGCCTCTCGTAAAAGCTGGTTGGGGAGGGGATATCATCATAGACCCTGATGCCATAACACCCAGCTGGGGCATCCAGAAAGCCGCTAAAGGCCTATTACGCTACCGGGTAACCTGCCAAGGCGAGGCTGGGCATGCGTCACGAACCTGGCAGCACAAAAACGCGATTGAAGGTCTCATGGATTACCTAAATGATCTTCGCGCGCTATTTCCCACAGAGCCGTGCAATGATGAAGAGCATATACACCCGACATTCAATATTGGCACTATTCAGGGCGGCCAGATAGTAAGCCAGGTCGCAGGTAGTGCTTCTGCGGAAGTAGACATGCGTATCGCACCGGGCTTTACCTATAAAAAACTCGAGCAACGCATCCACGAGGTAGCACTGCAGCACCCTGGCATAGTCCTAGAGCACTTACTGGCAGACGATCCGGTGCAGCTTGATCTTGAGTTAAAATGTGTCAAACAGTTACAGTCTATTATTACTGAGACGACAAGCACCAGCAACAAGCCGCATGTCGCTCATGGCGCATCTGAAGCTGGCTTCTATACGGCCAAAGGCATGCCAGTGCTCCTATTCGCAGGGCCTGGCGGTAACAACCACGCAAAAGATGAATGGCTAGGCGCAGAGGGCTTAGAGCAATTCTCGGATATCATACGTATCTTCGTAGAACGCGAAGCTCGCTAGAAGTTACTTACAATTTGCTGCATTTATTGCGCCAAAAGATGCTATTTCGGTGTAGCTCGGAAGAGAATCGTTACGAATCATTATCGTTCAATACGAACCCACTCATAGAGGCATCGTTAGACACTCTGCTACGCGCAAAAATAAATCTGGATTGCTAATAGATGCTACGCTGTAACCATGAGCCAAGCAGTCCATGACAACACGCCTACCTACGTAACTGCAACCACACTAACCATCGGAACCGTAACACTCCTTGGCATACCGCTTGCCATAGCTCAGCACTATAACTCGGATTATCAATACTATGTCATATGGCTAGTACCTTTTATTTACACTGGGTATGTTGTAGCCGTCATGAATCTTTTGGTATTTAGTAAAAGATTAAGAAAAAAGACCGTCAAACGAAAAACCGCCTTAATACTCATGACTATTTCCGGCCTCTACCTTGGCCTGGGTATCGGGACTATAGTCACAAACTTCTGAACTCCCGTTCAGTTTTTACTCGGTACATTAGAGAATGACAAGCGGGGCCTTGATATGCGGATGGTACTCATAGTCTTCTAGTATGAAGTTCTCTTCTTTGAAGTCGTCGATACTAGCCACATCACCTACGATCTTAAGCTTCGGGAATTGATACGGCTTGCGCTGGACTTGCTCCTTTGCCTGATCAAGATGATTATTATACAAGTGTGCGTTGCCTATAGAGATGATCAGCTCACGAGCTTCTAAACCAGTCAGGTGCGCTACCATCATGAGGAGCATGGCGTACTGTGCAATATTAAATGGTAAACCTAAAAACACATCCGAGGATCGCTGATACAATTCTAGCCGCAATTTACCCTTCGTGACATCAAACTGAAACATCGTGTGACAAGGGGGCAACCGCATTTCTTTTAGTTCACCCGCATTCCAGGCGCTCACAATAATAGCGCGTGAATTCGGATTGTTCTTTATCTCATCGATAGCCCATTGCAACTGATCTTGCTCACTGCCGTCGGGCTTACGCCAATGGCGCCACTGCACACCGTATACCCGGCCCAAGTCGTTCTTTTCATCTAAGAAGCCATCCCAGTAACGAATCTTGTGCTCGTGCAGATAATCCACACTTGAAGTGCCAGATACAAACCAGAAAAGCTCATGCAGCAGTAGTGAGAAAGGCATTTTCTTCGTAGTCAGCAGCGGAAAGCCTTGGCGCATATCAAAGTGCAACTGCGCACCAAAAATAGCCTTGGTACCGTGTATACCTCGAGTGGGTTTACTTTTACCATTCTTAAGAATGTCGACCATTAACTTTAGATACTCATACTCCGGGTGACTCATAGTAATTCAATTATAGTCATAATGCTTGAATCAGAGCAATGGGCCATGCCAGAATAAGAACGAATATGAGAGAAGAGGTCATTACAAAAATACTGAGAGAGTATGGTGTGAAATCTACAAGCCAACTTCGGATGCAGAAGGGATATCGCAATGAGTCTCACCCGATAATTCTGAATGATGGCCAGAAGCGCAATCTCATTCTCTATAAAAGCGAGCCCAACATCCTAAATCGAATACAGGCAGCAAATAACATCTCGAATTACCTATACGAGAAAAACTTTCCCACTCGAAGAACCGTCGACAAACGAATCATTCAGCTACGTTCAGAGAGAACTATAAAATATGGCTCTCTCTACTCATACCTCCCTGGAGAAACAATCCCCTGGGAAGCCTACACGATGGAACATATTAAATTACTTGGTAAGACCATGAGCGATATGCATGAGTCACTCACGAGAATGCCAAAGGCCAAATTGCCTATGGTGGCCGATGAATACTCTCAAATCCTCACTCGAATGCAACGCTATTTTTCAAAACAAACAGTTACTCAAGCTTTACAGACGAAGTTGCATCTTTCGATTGATCACAGCTTCTTTGATCGACTCAAGCGAATTGTGCGTGCAAGCAAATCCCTACCCAATCAACAACCCCTCCATATGGACTTCGTAAGGGGCAATATCCTGTTTGCTCATACCCCAGAGATAACAATCAGCGGTATCTTAGATTTTGAAAAAACAGCCTATGGTCACCCCCAGTTCGATATCGCCAGAACCTTAGCTTTTCTCTTGGTAGACTGCAAATATAAGTCAGCCGACAAAATAGAAAAATACTTCCTTAATTCCGGTTACAATAAACGCGGCAAGACAGTGCTTAGGAATATCTCAATAAAAAATACAGAACGAACATTACTCGAAGAACTTACTACTTTATTTCTCGTATATGACTTTTATAAATTCCTTCGACACAATCCTTATGAGTCTTTAGGGCTAAACGAACACTTTGTCAGAACGAAAAAAATATTAATAAGTCAGCAGTTATTAACTTCTTTTGGTAGAATACCTAACAAGAGATAAGGGGAGATGGTAAGGTAATGGCTGCTGCATGGAAAAAACGACTCGTTTCGCAAAGTGATTTAATGACTTTGCACGAAAAGCTAAAAGATAAAGATAAGAAAATTGTCTTTACTGCAGGCTCTTGGGATTTACTACATGTTGGGCAGTGTCGTTATCTAGAAGAAGCGAAAGCGAATGGCGACATTCTCGTCGTGGGCGTCAGTAGCAATGAAGCTATTCGAAAAGTCAAAGGGCCTAATAAGCCAATCTTAGATGAAAAGATTCGAGCCGAGATGTTGACCTACTTGCGACCGGTAGATTTCGTGACCATTCTCCCAGAGCCAAGCTGCCAGCCCTCTTTGGGACTACTGAAGCCGGATATCTATATCACCGTCAAAGAAGATTGGACCGAAGAGTACAAGAGCTCAAAAGAATACAAAACCGTCACGAAATATGGCGGGGAGGTAAAGGTTGTCGATCGTCAGTCAACCGCTATATCTACGACCAAGATTATCCAACGGGCTATCGGCGGCCACTTAAGCAGTGTATTTAAAGAATTTATGGAACTACGCAAGGATCCCCTCAAAGAAAAATAAGTATGAACATAAGTCACGAAGAGCAAAAAAAACAAGAGTACTACCGCGACGCCAGGTTTACTAAGCAATACGATGACATCTGGAAGTCAGTCGGTAAGTGTGTATTTTGTGATCTCAGAGAAAAATACATTTTCTACGAAGAAAATGGCATCGTCATGACCGTCAGCCTTTTCGCCTACATAGATGGTCATTTTATGATCGTCCCTAGACGTCACATTCGCTCGCCAAAAGAACTCTCTCAACTAGAGTGGGATACAATTCGTAAATTCTTCTACATGGCCAAGAAGATAATCCGAGAAGTCCATGGAGTAAAAGGCCTACAGTTAGTACAAAAAGATGGATCCGATGCCCAAAGTACCGTCGATCAGCATCTCCACTTTCACTGCATTCCATTTGACGCCCCTGATTTGTGCGAATGGAACTATCGTAAGTTAGACTTTACGCCTCTTGAGAATGCAGAGTTGTACCGCAAGGCAGGGAAGAAATTAATTAAACACGATCTTAAATTTGAAGAAAAGTATAAAAATCCATCTGGACTTCGCATTGTAGCCGACGCGATTATCGTGAATGACAAACAGCAAATCTTATTTCAAGAGCGAGCCGACGACTCAAAACTGCACCCAGACTACCTCACCATACCCGGAGGCGGCATCGAAAACTTTGACGCCAGTCTTGAAACCGAGCTTGCCCGAGAAATATACGAGGAGACTGGCTTGCGTTTACAAAATGAAAAAACGACCCTTCTTGCATCACGACTCGGATTTATGAAAAACGTCCACCAATCCATTCACCTGAACACCGAGTTTGCAGTTGGCACACACTTTATGTGGAACACCTACCTTATCGCCGGTATCCCAGCCACAAGCAAGCTTACCCCTGGCGATGACTGCAAGGATTTGCTCTGGCTCAGTCGGGCTGAGGCGATGCAACATCCGCGTGTTTCCCCTGAAATTAGAGAAATCATTCGAGAGCTCGCGCTATGAGCGATAAGACTGCCTTTAACTGGTCCGAACTTGCTTTTGGCAGTAAAAAACCAGTGGAAGATCTAGACGCCATCTTTATAGTCGCGCCGAGAGAAATATCCCGTAAACGTTTTATACAAATCGTTAAACAATACCTGCCCAAGGCAAACCTTATACTCGGTCTTGCCAATGAACCTTACGTCTTAGGATTTGAAGAGCAGCCCCAATTTAAAATGCTTCCGGCCACACAATTTGAAGAGGTTATTGAGAAGATCAATGACAATCCCCAGGAACACAAAATCTACACATTACATTACGATCAACGAGACCTAAAACACATTCTGAATGAGCTCAATTTTTCTCGCGTGCTCCTTATCAATGGCTCATGGAAACAATCGTTCCATACGACTGAGCCGTACTTTGCCCTGACTAAAAATCGCACCCCCTATACACTACTACCTGCCTTTATAGACCAGGCTGAAGCACAAGCATATGAAAAAAACACTATGTCCGAGGCAAGGGAATTGTACGAGATTAAAGCCGGTAAATACACCGAGCAAGAAATGCTTGAAGTGGCCCAAAAAACCGCCAAACTATCTTTCGACTACAGTTTCCAAACTGGCGTCGCTCTTGGTAAAAAGACAGGTGGAAAGAAAAATGCCTACGACCTTAAATGCGCCGCTTTTAACGCAGTAGTGCCCTTCCAAACGTACGCCTTGTTGCATGGCGCATCCCGCGAAACAAACTTCTCTCCGCCTCACGACCTCAATTACTACGACACGGTGCACGCTGAGGTAGAACTCCTCATCAAAACCGGGCGTGAGCACATTCCCCTCAAAGGCACAACACTCTTTATTAACTTATTGCCGTGTCCTTCCTGCGCCCGAATGCTCAGCGAGACAGAAATAGATGAATTCGTATACAGCGTCGATCACTCAGATGGATACGCAGTTAAACTCCTGGAAGCAGCAGGGAAAAAAGTAAGGAGAATTATCCCATGAAAACAGTCCTCATTGCCGCAATAACAGCCGATGGATATATCGGTCGTTCAGCCGAACATCTTGCCGATTGGACGGGTAAAGCCGATAAACGCCTATTCGTGCAGGTAACCAAACATGCTGGCACTATGGTCATGGGGGCACGTACGTTCGAGACGCTTGGCAGATCATTGCCGGGACGCCGCACGATTGTCTACACAAATCACCCAGAAAAAATCACCGCAGAAGATGTCAAAACCACAAATGAACCACCGGCCGAGTTAGTTGCTCGTTTGAAAAAGGAAGGGGCCTCAGGCCTCGCTATTTGTGGTGGTGCCAGTATTTACACATTATTCATGAAGGCTGGCGTCGTAGACGAGCTCTATCTCACTGTGGCGCCCATCTTATTCGGTACTGGTATTCGCTTATTTACAGAGGAGCTAGAGGCCAAGATGACGCTACTCGAATCAAGGAATCTTGACGAAAATACTGCACTTCTGCACTACGCCGTAGTAAGACATAGAAACTAATAGCAGTTCGAAGGCCGCTTTACTCGCAGCCATATAAATCATAAAATCTTACCGCCTATTATTGCATATTACGCCAGGGTGTGGCTAAATGAGAGTGAACAAGGGTGAGCCCCTGGAGGTGTAAAAGAATATGCAGCGGAGACCAGGTACATTCATTGTCCTTGAAGGGACAGATGGTTCGGGTAAGGCAACACAGTTTGCGCTACTCTGTGAACGCTTAAAGCAAGCAGGCTACGATATTGCGACTTTCGATTTTCCGCAATATGATGAGCCTTCCAGCCATTTTGTCACACAGTATCTGAACGGCGTATATGGTACTGCCGACGAAGTAGGACCATATACAGCCTCACTCTTCTATGCGCTTGATCGCTATGAAGCCGCTCCAAAAATTAGAGAGGCGCTAGACCAAGGCAAAATTGTTGTCAGCAACCGTTTCACCGGCTCAAGCATGGGTCACCAGGGCACAAAATTTCGCAGCCCTGAAGAGCGCCGTGGCTATTTTATCTGGCTGGATAATATTGAGTTTGAGCTACTGCGTATTCCACGGCCAGACATCAGTTTCATCTTACGCATGCCAGCCGAGATAGCACAGCAGCTCGTCGATCAAAAAGAACCTCGCAGCTACACGGATCGAAAACGGGATATTCATGAGGCAGACCTTGGCCATCTACAAAAAGCCGTAGAAGTATATGATGACCTCGCGCAATTATTTCCTCGAGACTTTCAGCGCATAGATTGCGTGCGCAGCGACACACTCCTCGACATCGACACAATCCAGAACATGCTATGGGCAAAAATTGCGCCCCTGCTTCCGCCGCCCCCGCAGCTAGAGATGCCAATGAAAATCAAGGCGGACGTGACAGCCAATCCCGTCGCACAGACTTCTGAAGAAGCAGAAAAGGCAGGAGACACAGAAGACACTGCTCCCGTCGAGACTGCAGCAACTTTGCAGCTATCGCTCGACAATGCCAGCTCGTTGCTCACTCAACGCATGCAGCAATCATGGTTCGTCGACCATGAAGAACAGCCGCCAGAACAATTGCGCTACGACCGCAAAGATGATGCCGGTAACTACAAGTACTATGTGCCAGCCGAACTGGACGCAGAGACCACCAAACAGTACCACACGCACATGAACAAGCTATTTGATATCTACACCGAGATGCTGCAAAAGCTTACGGTCTATCTGGCTCAAAATTCGCCTGTAGCAAAAGAACAACGCGATGACGCATGGAAATACCGCATCCAAACAACTGCCTGCGAGGCAATTCAACCGGCCTTGCCAGCGGCTATTAAAACCACCGTCACCATTCCCGCGCGGAGCGCAGCCTTAAGCACGCTCATCGTCCACCTGCTCACCGATGAATTGCCTGAAGCTCGTATGGCAGGGGAGTTACTACTTGGCGAGATCCGAGATAAAGCACCACACCTACTTGATACTGCCAACTTTGCTGCCAGTACAAGCGCCATTATCACCTATCGCGCGACAACCTATGCCACGCTTAAGAAATTGGCCAGAGAACATCTAGTCGACAATCATGCAGCCGAGACAACACCGGTGCAGCTGAGTGCGGTCTGGCCGCGTAATGAAATGGAGTTGGTTCCAGATATGCTCTATCAGTACAGCAGCTTGCCACTCTCGGCCCTACGAAACGCCATTACAGACTGGCCCTACGCCCGCAAGCTAGAAGTATTTAAGGCCTATATTGGTAAACGCACCAGCCCCCAAGAACGCCCTGGCACTGCATTGAAAAAAGCCCACTATACATGGGATCTAGTCAGTGAATATGGTGCATTCCGCGAGCTACAGCGAAACCGCATTGTGGGTAATCTCACATGGCAGCCGCTAACTCCTAGATATGGTTATGCTATGCCGCAGCTTATTGAAAATGCCGGCATAACCGAGCAGTTCGAAAGCTGCTTTGATATAAGCCTGCAGCTGTACAGTTTATTGCAACAAGCGGGCTATGAGCGTGAAGCACAGTATGCCACACTTCTTGGTCATAAAATGCGTTGGAACATAGACTATACCGCAAGTGAAGCTTTTCGGCTTCATGAACTCGATACAAGGCCAGCAGCTCGTAAGTTACTAGTACAGATGCATGAAAAACTAGCTGAAGTACATCCTTTGCTTGCAGAGTCTATGCAATTTGTGCTCACTAAAGCCGAAGGCCTTGTCGTTGGAGAACCCGTGAACGGCCCAAGCTAAAAAGCAACTTTTGATACTATACTATTCTAAATAACGCAACAAAATGGTATTATAATACTCAATGAAGATACAGAGTGTTATTAGTGGTGAAGTTACGGCCGCCGGTAGGCAACGCTCACAAGATCGCTATGGGTACATCCATCGCGGCAATATCTTGACCGCAGTAGTCGCCGATGGCCATGGTGATGCTGGCGAACACTTTGCCGATGCGGTCGTAGATCGCATCCTCACACTCGGTGCCACAGCCACTGACGCAGGAGTGATGTCGCACACCCAAAAAGTGCAGGACGGACTAACAAGCGTTCAGAACGATCTGGCGAAGTCCAAAGCTTGGCGCAAACTAAACGGAGGAACAGGCGTAACCGTGGCCGTTGTTGGCCGAGAAGGCTTTTCAACCACCTGGATTGGAGATGTTGGCGCTCGCTATTATACGAGAAATGTCAAAAAGGGGATGGCCTTAACCGCGCCCCATGATGGCAGCAATGAGGCAGAAGTACAGCGTGTGCTGTCAGCGGGACATGAGGTGCGCCCGCCCACTCCCCATGATCCAGTTCATCGCTTCGGCGGCCACATGATGGTCTCCAGGGCGATCGGTGATTTCGCATACGAATTTATGGACGCAGGACCTGAGAGCTACGCTGCCACCGCAGCGGAAGGTGCCCTCCTCCTTTCGAGCGATGGCGTTATTACACCACGTACCCAGCCGCATGTTGACCGGTTTATGTACAACGCCCTGAGCAAAAATACAGCCGACCCCACACTTGCCCAGGTTCTCGTGGAAGAATTTACCCAGTTCACCGGCGATGATGCAACGGCTCTCATTATCAATCTAGCCACTGAGTAGTCTACGTCTCATACACACATAATTTGACGATCTGTGCTACTACTGATATCATTCACCTCAGATGGTAACTAATCGCCTTATTGTTAATCTCGTCATTCTCGGCTCGATGGAGCGCGGTTAGGCTATTTACTAAAAATCTAAATAGACAAAGCACCGAGCTCCAAAAAAGGAGCTCATTTTTATATATAAAGGAACCTGTATGAGTGAACATGTCAAAGCCAATCCCGTAGCACACAGCGACAAAGCGCCAGTAACATTTTCGTCTAACGTCATGTTTGTCGACGGTTCGCCTTTGACGCCAGAGAGCGGTGGAGTTGTCGTAGATAATGGTCAGCACTACGCCGTAGCGGATCCAAGCTTAGTACCAAATGGCAAGCCCTCACAAAGCACTGGAGCAAGTTGGGAAATACCCGCTAACCGCACCGGTCGGCTCACCATCCTAGAACACCAGAAGAGTTTACCCACTACATATGGCGCAGAGCTAGAGGCTGCACGCATGCATCCAGACGGTACTTACGCGGCCTTAACCACCAAGGAGCAGCACGAAATAAACGAGCTATACAACTTCATGGTCGAATCAGGCACGCCCGTGACAGATAGCCCTGACGCTTTTAGAGAACACTACTGGACTATGGTTCATGAGCTCGTAGCAGGCGCCGAGGCAGCAGGCCAACTAGTTGGCGCGCTGGCTACATATGGACAGGTAGAACCCACACCCGAACAGGTTAATTCTAGTATTTACGTCGTTGACGTAGAAGAAGCAATGACCGCACGAACGGGCTTTCAGACCTATAGAATATTCAGGATTGGTAGCGGACAAGGCCACACCGGCATTAGTAATACCGAAGCCGGCATCAAGGCTGCCGAGGCGATGGAGTACCTGGCCCCGGTCCTCCTACCTCCAACGTTAGCCGGAACAGAGATAGTTGGCGGCATGGCGGCAGACCTTTCTAATCTCAATCCAACCCCCGAGCAACAAGCTCACATGAATAGGGCACGTATTATTAGAGATGATTTAAGCGGACCCTATCAAAGCCAGAGAACACTTTTACGCATCCTCGGCTCACCATCAGCCGGCATATGGACCTCACCCCCACCCGACGGCCTAGACGCATACATTGGCAGAGCGCATGATCAATTGCGAACCGCCGAGATCAACAATTTTGATCGCACAAACGGCTGGCATACAAGCAGGGTGCGGGTAGTGCTAGACGGTAAAAGCGGGGCGAACACCATAGAAGACTGTTCGGCAGACACCGCCTTGGGGAATCCTGAGACCAATGTACCCCTCTATCTACTGAGAAGCGCCCTGACAACCACCTTCGAGGCTATGGCCATAGAAGGGAGAGATCCTCGTTTAGCAGTGGCTCATCTCTTAGGCACAACCGGCCTGACACGCCAAGGAAGACTAAATCGTGCACACGCCTTAACCCTACGTGAAGCCGCACGCTACGGAAATGAAGCGACTGTATACGGCAGAAACCCTAAAGGATGGTTGAACAGCTTGTTCGAAATCGCCGATGAAGCACCGCACACTCGCCTTACCGAGCCAGATAAACAACGCCTCCGCGGTATGTTTGCTTTGCAGAGTGAGGTAGCAGAACCATTGCGCCAATGGTGCCGGGAGAATCGCACGGACACGCCCACCTCACAAGCCTACTTTGACCTCAATCTTGGTAATCCGGCGATATACATGCGACAGCAATACGAGGCGCTACTAGAGCGAGGCCTCTCACCAGAACAAGCGACTCGACAAGTAGAGCTCGGTGCAGCCCAAGCGCTCCACCAGACAAGCGCACGCCAGCAGTCTGCCTCACCCAAAAAATACCAGGATCGTTGACAAGTGAGTCAAGAGAAAGTAGAATCAATGCATTATGAGTAATCGTGTAGTTATTGAAATTGTCCTCGTCGGCTCGTCTGAGCGCGGATAGTTTGCGGCCAATAACCACACAACGAACCGAGCTCACAAAATGAGCTCGGTTTTTTTAATAAGGACAGTCATGACAAACGAAGAAATCATCCACCAAGCAAAACGACTAATCGCCATCCCATCGACCAGCGATAAGCTGCCAGCGCTCAGGGAAGCGGTTGACCTCATTGCCTCTCTGTTACTCGATTCCCCCAACATCACCGTGGAACGCTTTGACAGCAATGGTAAACCAAGTCTTCTCGCGTATGCAGGGAAACAACGGCCAGCAAAATTTGCCGTACTCTTCCATGCCCACGTTGACATCGTACCAAGTAAAAGCAGCCAGTTACTTCCACGAATAGAGAATGGACGGCTATACGGCCGTGGTGCGCACGATATGAAAACCGCTGCCATTGTCATGGCTGACGTATTTCGACAGATAGCTCCAACCGTACCATACGCCTTTGGGCTGCAAGTCGTAAGCGATGAAGAAGTGGGTGGCTACGACGGGGCGTACTATCAGGTGCAGCGTGAAGGTGTGCGTGCCGAATTTGTCATTACTGGTGAACACAACTTCAAAGAAAACGTGCTATACAACGCCTCTCGAGGTATTTGCTGGACCGAGATAGCCTTTAAGGGCAAAGCCGCGCACGGTGGCTATGTGTGGAAAGGCAGTAACGCCGTGATGAAAGCGAGCGATTTTGCTCAGGAAGTCTTACGTCGTTATCCAACGCCCGAACAAGAAATATGGGGCACGACTGCCAACATTGCAGGGATCCACACCACTAATACGGCCTATAACCGGATACCGGATAATGCAATTTTAAAAATCGACTTCCGTTTTACCGCAGAGGATCCGGTGTTTAGCAGTCGTAAAAATGTTACGGAGTTTGTACGCTCTATTGATCCAGAAGCCGAAATTCTTGATTTTGTTACCATGGAACAAGCCGTCCACGTGCCTGAAGACAATGCCTACCTGCAAACTCTTGCCTCGGCGCTGCAACAGACCATCGGCGTAACTCCGGTGTTCGAAAGTCGCCCGGCAGGAAGTGACGGTCGCCACTTTGCAACCGTAGGCAATGATGTCGTAGAGTACGGCATTACCGGGAGTGGGCCGCACAGTGATGCTGAATATATTAAAGTCAGCGATATCGACCCATATAAAAAGACGCTGGAGACATTCTTGGCAAATCTACCGGGAGCATTGCCGCTCAGCCTTGCAAGTAGCGATGAAGCTAATAGCGAAGCAGAGCAGCCGAAATACTCAGCAGACTACAGCCTAGAAACTAGGTAGCAAGTGCGTGTGCTTCGGAAGCGACCGACAAGCCCTCGACCGTAGCCGAGGATCTGGCAACCCGCTCCAGATATTTGCGAAGCATTTCACAATACTGCTCGCAACCTTCAATAGAGACCCACTCATCCTTGCCGTGCCAGCCACCGCCAGGTGGCATAGTAATAACGCAAGGAATATCTAAGGCGCTAAAGAAGCGACCATCGGTCACAGCATAGCTATATTTCGTACCTCGCCACTCACCAATGATATCGACTACTATATCCTTAAACTGCGCTATGAAGGGATTCTTTAATTCATTCACGCAAGGCATGTCGTCAACGAGTACGGCTACTCGTACGCCACGATCCCGACAGATCTGCTGAATAGTCGGGATAACCTTGGCGTGATCCGTCCGACTGCCGGTTCGGATATCAAGCATCGCCTCGGCATGATCTGCTATCTGGTTGGCCGTTTCGCCGCCCTTAATAGTACCCACAGATAGTATAGTGCCTTTCTTGTCAGTATGAGCGGGGAAGGCTGTTTGAATTTCAGCCAAAGCAGCGAGCAACTTGTGCACGGCATGTTCACCCTCCCATGGGCGAGACGCATGCGCTGCAGCCCCTGTTGCTTCGAGCTTAATCCATAGCACGCCTTTCTCAAATGTCTCAAACTGCCAATTATCACCAGCATCAGGAATGATACAGACTTCTGATCGATAGCCTTGTTGTTCAACTAAATACTTTACGCCGTTACGTCCGCCCACTTCTTCGTCAGATGTAATCATGAGGCCAAAATCGTATGCGGCTAGATCGTCCTTAAGCATATCCACAAGATGCATGAATGCAGCCAAACCAGACTTCATATCGTAGACGCCTCGTCCGCAATATTTACCATCCGTCATGCGAAGGCTGAACATGGCCGGTGGTGCTGGCACGACGTCAATATGCGCCACCAAAAGCACGCGAGGCGTAAGATCATGGGGGCGAGTTGTCGCGACGAGCGATGGAAAACCATCACTCTCAAACCAGTCAATATACATACCGCGCGCTGCTACAAAATCGGCGACATAACGCAGTGCAGCACGAGCCGTGTCATGGTCGCCACTTGTCGTCTGGAAATTTACTAAGTTACGTACTATTTCTTCCACTACTATCCTTCATAAATAACAAAATCGAACCCTCGAGAGTTCGATTGCTGATGCTGTTGTTACTGATGGCGCTACATGCAATCGAACTCTTACGAGTTCATCATAAAACTGCTTGTCATACATATCGCTTTTGCCATTATCATAATAATAAATCCGTAGTGACAAAAAGTCAAAATGACGCCTCAAAACTCTTAAAGAGTGATGTGATATATTTCACACTATTATTGCGTACATACGATAATTTATCGTATTATGCGGTGATGCAACCCTCCGCGTCACTCGAGACAATGCCCTTAGCCGAATATGAACCTACCATCCCTACAGAGAACCCTGGAATGGGGGAGCAGTTAGGTGGAGTCATCGGCCAAGAAGGAACGGACACAATCGATCAAGGTCATCCTCCCCTTAGCCCTGCAGAAGAGGCAGAATTCGAGGAGGCATATAGGGATAATTTTAAACTCGTATTTAGAATCGCGAATCGATTTGTCCAAGATCCCTGCGCCGCCGAAGATGTTGCGCAAGAAGCTTTTCTCAACGCATACCGACGGTGGGGCTCTTTTACAAATCGAGGTAATGGCAGGACTCCTTGGCTTGCCACTATTGCCCATAACGCAGCCATCAACCATCTACGACGAAAAACAACATCGAATGAGACGCCCTGGGATACCCTCGAAGATCCTACGGCGGCATCCTTCGGGGCGGCGGGAACACATGCATCTCTTTCATATGAGCCTTCGGCAGAAGATGCAGCTCTTGCGAGAGATCACACCAGTCTAGCGGAGGCTCTGCGACAGTTGCCGCGGGAGCAAGCGAATGCTTTGGTTGCAAGATATATTGTTGGGGAATCAGCTAAGGAGCACGCAAATACTGCGGGCATACCTGCGGGCACAGTAAGAAGCCGCGTACATCGCGGCGCCAATCTGCTACTAGAACTGCTAGGCGTAGAGCCAAAGTCAGAAGAAGGATATAGACCCACGACTAAAAAGAACGCGCTTGCTGCACTAATGGGATTTGCTATTGGAGAAGATAATACTTAGCATGCTATGCAATATAGTTGGGCAAACTTGACGGTTATCTCTAAAATAAATACATGAACCCTGAAAATTTGCGGTTGGAACCGCATCTGGCCCCTGGCGTTGGTATTCCAGAAACAACCGTAGGTATCAACGATAACACCGTCGAAGCTCAGCCTATTGGCCTGCCCGCAGAAGCCAGGGGTAAGCCGGACCCTCTGTCGCTCAGGCCTGAGCAAATACCGGAATTTGAAGCTGCTTACGTGAAATACTATGGAGAATTCTACGATGCTGCCCTTAGACTTGTAGGCGATCATCAACAAGCTGAAGATATCGTGCAAACTGCCTTCATGCGAGCATCGCAAGCATGGAATTCTCTTGCAAAAGGCTCGAGAAAACGGAGGAATTGGATCCATACTATTGCTCGCAATGCCGCTTTCGATCATCAACGCCGAAAAGCTAATGGCGAAATCCCATTCGGCATCATCGATTCGTCTTACGAATCTGACCCCCTGGCTTTCGGAGACACATGCCAACCTTCCGCCGAAGATGAGGTCTTGGCAAGTGATTTCTCAGCCCTAAATGCACTGTTTGCACGACTAAGTCCAGTCAATGCAAAAGCATTAAGAATGCGCTTCCTAGAAGACCTAACGACCCAGGAGGGCGCCGAGCAGTTAAACGTACCAAGGGGCACCGTTGCTAGCCGCACATTCAATGGGCTAATGAGGATAGCAGCGCTTGCAGGCGTAGACGCCACGGCCGTAGCGCAAGGGCAGGGGCATGATGCCATCCGAGCGCTAGTAATGGACATACATACCACAGAGTAAAGTACGGCTTCTCCTCCGTAGCATCGTTGACAATCTCACTCCATTCACGTAAAATGTGATTATCTCATTGCCGAAGACAGTGGCTGTTTGGAAACAAACTTAATTTGCTACCGAGGAACGTGAAACAAACATTTTTGTTTTTTATCCCAGTCTTTGGTAATGCGAGAACCAAAGACTTTTTTGTTCTTTAAAAATCTACTAGGTCGAATAGATTTCAAAGTAAAAAGGAAGAAGTAAGTTATATATGGCTTTAACCAAACAAGAAAAAGACGACGTCGTTAAAGAAGTGAGTGCTTTGCTGGCATCATCCAAGATGACTGTGGTTGCAACCTACCAAGGTACAACCGTAAAAGCAATGCAACAACTTCGCCGCGACGCTCGCGACAGCGGCACGAAAGTGCAAGTTGTGAAAAACCGCTTGGCCATCAAAGCTTTGCAGGCAACCGATGCTCTTAAAGGTGTCGACACTAGCGCACTGACCGGTCAACTCCTCTACGCTTTTAATAGCGAAGACGAAGTTGCTCCAGCTCAGGCGCTACACGCTTTTGCAAAGAAAAATCCAAGTATCGTTTTTGTCGGTGCAATCACTGCCGAAGGCACATTCATGACCGCCGACGAAGTAAAGACTTTGGCCGTGCTGCCAAGCAAGAATCAGCTTATTGCTCAGGTTCTGGCAACACTCAGCTCACCACTCAACGACGTAGTGAATGGCCTTTCGGGCAATTTGCATGCACTGTTGGATGGCATCGAAGCCAAAGCAGCCAACTAACCCTATAATCTGAAAGGAACCATAAAATGGCAGATTTGAAAAAATTGGCAGAACAGCTGACCGGCTTGACTGTCCTAGAAGTAAATGAACTTAAGACCATCCTAAAGGATGAGTACGGCATCGAGCCAGCTGCAGCAGCTGTCGCTGTTGCTGCCGCTCCTGCCGATGGTGGCGCAGCTGCTGCTGACGAAAAAGCCGAATGGGACGTCATCCTTAAGGATGCTGGTGCTCAAAAGGTAGCCGTCATCAAGGCTGTTAAGGACTTGACCGGTTTGGGTCTTGGCGAAGCTAAGGCTATCGTTGATGGCGTACCAAAGCCAGTCCTTGAAAAGGCAAAGAAGGAAGACGCTGAAAGTGCCAAGAAAGCTTTGGAAGAAGCTGGCGCAGTTGTCGAACTCGCCTAGTTCTATTTGTAGCAAGACTGCTACTAAAATACCCGCTCGTAATGAGCGGGTATTTTATATATAAGAGCCAATAAATTACTTCGCAGGGGCTATGAGATATGGCTGGGGGAAATCACCATCAGGGACATAACCCTCACTCGTAGATTCAAGACGCAGACCAATTAAATCGCCCGTAGCTAATTCATGCGGAGGATCGGCATCATCGTTCATAATGTGCCAATTCGCATAGGAACTAACACGGATCCTGCTTCTAGGGTCACCATCGAGATCCATGACCAGACTAGCTTCGTACTCGTTTCCTCCCGAGACTCGAACCACGCGACCACGCGCAAAGCCCAAAAATTGACCTTTGCGCAAGGGAGTTTCTACGGCCAGGGTGCCAATATTCGGAACAACTGCCCGCAGGTGATCTTGCTCTTCATCTACACCCTCCACAGCCACTTCGGCAGCAAGCAGCATCCCACCCATGCGCATTAAATCTTGCTCCAATGCTTCGGTGGGGTTACATAGTCTCATGCCTATGGTTGGCGGAAATGCATCGTCAGCAGTCTGACTATGAACTAAGAGCAAGGTTGAGGTTTCCTCATTGTATGACTCGACTCTTGCCAGCACATCCGCGGACGCTCCAGGCTCCAAATGACTTATAGAGTCCCAAGAAGGAGAAGGCTGCACGGCATATCGAAGTAGCTTATCCTGGTTGAAATGATTAAATTGTAGCGCCGACTCAATTGCCATATATAACAGTCTTTGTATTCAATAAAATATACTTGACACAAAATAACATATATGTGTCATTGATAGCAAGATATTACAGAGGTGAAAGCATTTATCCACAGAAGCTCATTGGCTTTTGACTTGACTTCATCTTCATGATAGTCTTAGGTGTAAGTGTAACTAATACAAACACTACTTGAGAGACAATTAGAGAGACAGACAATTTCATGGCAGACGTACCAGATAAACAGATCAAACGGCTACGGGCTCTTATTCAGGAGGCTGAAACCAATTTGGCGGCAGCTAATGAGTTGCTTATTAGCCTCGTTGGAGACGACGATAGAATCGCTCCTGTAGTACAAGACGAAAATCTTGGCAAGGTTATTGAAGGCGTCTTTGACGGGCAGAATATGGTCGGATCAGACGCAAAGACTTATCCTGTGCCGGCCAACTACGCCAGTAAGTCAAAACTCGTCCAAGGCGATATTCTGAAGCTGACCATAGCCAATGACGGAACCTTTCTTTACAAGCAAATCGGGCCTATTCCTCGTAAACAAGTTGTGGGTACGTTGAAGCTTGAGAACGGTCACTACTTTGTGGACGTCAACGGTAAGGACTACCGTGTCCTTCTTGCCAGCGTGACATACTTCAAAGCGAAGCCAAATGACCAGGTGAGCGTAAACCTACCTGAAGACGACAGCACTACCGAGTGGGCCGCACTCGAAGCCGCACTGTAACAAATAGCCTCGCATGTACATCTCGTAACTCACCACGATTCAGTGGTGAGTCTTCGTTATTGACCTTATTGCCGGCTAAGGCAGCTTAAAATCACAACGGCCAATACGGAACGTCTCTGCTAAACTAGGATGTATGAGTGAGAGGGTAAACTTGGCTCGGAGTGGCCGTATATTAAAGGTGGTTCGGTAATGGGACAAGCTCTTTACCGTGCGCACCGGCCAAAAAAATTGAGCGAGGTGGTCGGACAAGAACACGTTACGACCGCGCTCGCTCGTGCATTGAAAAATGGGACTATTAGTCACGCCTATCTCTTAACCGGACCACGGGGCGTAGGGAAGACCACTATTGCTCGTATTCTGGCTCATGAGATCAATGGCATACCATACGATGACGAATCGATGCATCTGGATATCATCGAAATTGATGCCGCCAGCAACCGTCGCATTGAAGAAATACGCAATTTACGCGACAAAGTCCATATCGCGCCCACCAGCGCCAAGTACAAGGTCTATATTATCGACGAGGTACACATGCTTACCAATGAAGCATTTAATGCTCTCCTCAAAACTCTGGAAGAACCACCTGCCCACGTCGTATTTATTCTAGCCACCACAGAAACGCACAAGTTGCCTGAAACCATCATAAGTCGCACGCAACGTTTTGCCTTCAAGCCAGTCGATCTCCCTAAAGTAGTCGCACACCTAAAAGACATCGCCAAGGCTGAAAAAATTGTCATTGCTGACGACGCCCTAGAGCTCATTGCCGAGCACGGTGAAGGATCGTTCCGCGACAGTATTAGCTTACTCGATCAAATCCGTAATAGCGGCGACAAGATCACACTCGCCGACGTACAAACAACACTCGGCATTGCACCAAAAGAGCTTATCGAACAGTTACTGACCGCATTGGCCGCACACGATGCTGCAGCAGTAGCAACCACCTTGCAGTCGGTGCATGCGGGTGGACATGAGCCTTCGCAAGTTGCCAAGCAACTAGGCGAGGGTGTACGTGCCCAATTGCTCTCCGGCAAACCGAACATGACCAGTGAAGCGAGTCTTGCTTTACTCGCCAAACTCATCGAAGTGCCATCATCAGCCGATCCAAAGAGCTACTTAGAGATTGCCCTGCTCGATACGGCGCTATCCGGCCAAATTGCCACTACACCAAAAGTGATGCAAGAAGCAGTGCAGAGTAAAGCCCCGGTGATTACCGAACCGCATCCAAGTAGTTTGCGTCGAACCCCCACACCCGTACCAATCATGGAGGCACAAAGCGTAGAGCCAACCCCCCAACCCGCAAAAGAACAAGAGCAGGCACCCACTTCCACCGCCACACTCGACCAAAGCATCTGGCCAAACGTACTCGCAGCCATCAAGGCTAAGCACAACACGCTTTTCAGTATTATTCGTACGGCAGAACCTCAATTTAATGAACCGGGTGCGATCACCCTCGTCAGTAGCTTCGTGTTTCACCAAAAGCGCCTCAATGAGCAACGCAACAAAGCCGTCCTCGCCGAGGTCATTAAAGCTTTGACTGGTGAAGATGTAAAAATCGTATGCACCGTTGGTGAACCGGATGCTCCGGGAGTTGTAGGCCCTGCCGTGCTGCCACCTGCCAGCGAAAAAGTACATACCGTGCAGGCAGAGCCCGTTTCTACTCCGACCATCCAGAATAAGGCCGTAGAAACCATAAGCAATATTTTTGGCAGCGCCGAGCTGCTAGAATCATAAAACAGTTTACCGGCAATTATGGTGGTAGTACGGATGAACCTCTAGAGGAGCATACATGGGGCCAACACAGGATAAAAAGCAAGCACCACAAAACCTCGAAGCCGAGGCTAGTTTGCTTGGCGCCGTCCTTATTGACGCCGATGCGCTCGTAAAAATTGCCGATGCCGTTAGTATTGATGACTACTTTGATCCGCGACACGCGCGTATCTATGAAGCAATTCTTGCACTCTATGAGCGTCGCAGTGTCATTGATGTTCTTACGCTAGCCGACCAGCTCAAAGGCACTGGCTTTCTTGACATGGTCGGGGGTCCATCCTACCTCACCGAACTCACTAACTTTGTACCAACGGCTGCTCACGTGGAGCAGTATGCTGAAATCGTAGCCCAAAAGGCATTGCGCCGTAGACTCATCAAAGCCAGTCAAGAAATGACCACACTAGGATACGACGAGTCTAAACAGTTGCGCGAACTAATCGAGGAAGCTGAAAGCACTCTCTTCCAAGTAAGCCAACAACATGTCAAACAAAGTGTCGTCTCGTTGGAAAAAATCTTAGAAGACAGTTTTGACCGTTTAGACGACCTCCACAAAGACAAAGGCAAAATTCGTGGCGTGCCGACTGGCTTTCGGGATCTAGACAACATTCTGGCCGGACTGCAGCGCAGTGACTTATTTATCCTGGCAGCCCGGCCAGCGATGGGTAAAACCGCCTTCGTGCTCAACCTAGCGCATAATATCGCCGTGCAAGCCAAAGAACCGGTTCTCTTCTTCAGTCTCGAGATGGGCAAAGAACAGCTTGTTGACCGCTTGCTCAGCATGGAATCCGGTGTTGATGCCTGGGCGCTGCGTACTGGAAATCTCACCGACCAAGACTTTGAAAAAATTGGCCAGGCCATGGGTACACTATCTGAGGCAAAAATCTACATCGACGATACACCCGGAATCACCGTGAGCGACCTTCGCACCAAAGCCCGGAGGGAAGCGCATCAACACGGACTCGGGCTTATTATTATCGACTACCTGCAACTCATGAGCGGCGGCAATCGATTCAGTAGCAGCGATAACCGCGTACAAGAAATCTCAGAAATCTCGCGAGGCCTCAAAGGAGTAGCCCGTGAGCTGAATGTACCGGTTATCGCCCTCAGTCAGCTTAGTCGTTCCGTAGAAAATCGTAGTCCGCAGATTCCACAGCTTGCCGACCTTAGAGAGAGTGGAAGCATCGAGCAAGATGCTGACGTGGTGGCCTTCATCTACCGTGAAGAATACTACAACCCGGAAACCGAAAATAAAGGCATCACGAGCATCCTCATCAAAAAACATCGTAATGGCCCAGTCGGCAACGTGGATCTATTCTTTGAAATTGAAAAACAACGCTTCCGCAGCCTCGATACAAAACACAAAGATCCATTCGGCGACTAAGCGAATGCAGTATAATGACAACTAAGATGCGCATGCCAAAAGTGAAACTTAAGGCTCCCCACGCCAAACACTGGCTACCCTACGCTTTTTATGGCGGTGTGGTGCTTTTGCTAGGCTGGCTGCTCTGGTGGCAACTCGGTTCACTCACCCAGGGCTATAGCAGTAGTGAGCTGACGACATATCAAACAAGCGCCAATGTACGCACTATCTTCGATCATCCACTCAATGCACCGTTTACACTTCTTGTGCACATGCTCATGCATATAAAATCCCATAGCCTCTTGGCGCTGCGTATCACCTCAACGATCTTCGGCTTAGTGACGCTATCTTCCTTCTATTGGCTAGTACGCTATTGGCACGGGCAGCGCGCCGCTATCCTTGGAACTATTCTATTCGGCACTTCGGCATGGTTTTTACATACCGTACGACTTGGTGAGCCAAACGTACTGCTCTTTGGTTTGTTGAGTCTCACGGCCTGTAGTGTTTGGTTTAAGCATAGCGGGCGCTCATTCGCTATAGTACTATGCCTTGCTTTGGCAGCAGTCCTTCTCTATGTGCCAGGCATGCTATGGTTCATTCTGGCTGGCATGGTCTGGCAATGGAAAACTATTGACCGTATCTTTAAAAAACACCTATGGGTGGTGACGCTTGGCGGCGCCTTACTGCTCGCCATCGTTACTCCTCTTGGGCTAGCCATATACCACACGCCACACGTCGCGAAAGAGCTCCTAGGTCTACCTACAGCTGGCTGGCCACAGCCATTTGCCGTACTGCGTCATCTTGCCGAAGTACCTCTGCAGCTCATATTCCGCGGCCCCGCACAGCCAGAACACTGGCTGGGTCGCATCGCCGTACTCGATGCGTTTTGTCTCGCCATGCTCTTCTTGGGGCTATACGTATACAGCAAGCATCGCAATCTCGTTCGCACGCAATTACTTATTGTCATTCTGCTTATAGGCATTGCGCTCATAGGTCTCAACGGTTCGGTTAATCTGAGCGTCATCATACCGTTCATATATATTCTTATTGCAGCTGGCGTAGGGCTACTCATAGATCGTTGGTATGCGGTCTTCCCACGTAACCCCATAGCACAAGCACTCGCCCTAGCACTGGTCAGTCTCACGGTATTTGCCTCATGCTGGTATGGATACCGTCAATATTTTGTTGCATGGCCAGCAACCCCGGAAACGAAACCACTATTCACCGTTCAACAGATAGTGGCATCTGCTACAATAAAGAAGTAAAAGGAGTTTACTATGGGTCGTCTCGATCAGGCTAAGATGTTATTGAAGGTGAAAAAACTGCAGAAAGAGTTGCAGAAAGAAATCATTACCGTTGAAAAAGGTGATGGCGCTGTTAAGGTTGAAATTAGCGGTGAACAGAAAATTAAAAAAATCCATATCGATCCCGAGTATGTTGATCTCGATGACATTGGCCAGCTTGAACGTTGGGTAGAGGACGCTGTAAAAGAAGCGATTGCCGCCAGCCAAAAACTTGCCGCCGAAAAAATGCAACCAATGATGGGTATGCTCGGCGATCTCGGCATGTAAACCGATACTTGTATGCCGATACTTCCGCCTGCCTTAACTGATGTTATTGAAGCCCTGGGTAAATTGCCCGGCGTTGGACCACGCACCGCTGAACGTTATGCGTATTATTTAGCGCGCAACGAATCAAGTAAGTCACAGGTGCTATCTGCAGCGCTTAAAGATCTACACGGAGGCATTGCCTACTGTAGTCGCACCTACGCACTCGTGCCCGCCGGGCAAGAGCTCTCTGATCTCTACACCGACCCCGATCGCGATAAGACTGTTATTGCTGTTGTAGCCGAGCCGTTCGACATCGTAGCCCTAGAAAAAACGAGTAGCTACAAGGGAACCTACCATGTACTCGGCGGGCTCGTATCCCCCATCGATAATATAGGTCCGGACAATTTACGCATCGCCGAGCTAGTGCAGCGTATTGATGAAGATAATGTCGAAGAAATCATCCTCGCCACAAATGCCAGTGTAGAAGGTGAGTCCACCGCGCTATTTATCCAGCAACAAATAGGTAATCGTGACGTACGAGTTACACGCCTCGCTCGGGGCTTACCAATTGGCGTTGATCTAGAATATGCCGATCAGATCACCCTCACTCGCGCACTCGAAGGGCGACAAGCACTGTAAGAGGCGGGAGTTCTCCCCTAATACGGTATACTGTACACAATGACAACATATCCTGAGACTCAGCAAATCCATGACATTATTGATGGCGCCCAGCGCATTGTCGTCATGCAGGCCGACAATCCAGACGGCGATAGCATGGGTAGCGCCCTCGCACTAGAGCAAATCCTCCATGACCTTGGCAAAGAACCTTGGCTCTATTGTGGTGTTGACATACCCAACTACTTGAGCTACCTAGAAGGCTGGGATCGTGTCACAAAAGAGCTACCTCAGAAGTTTGATGCCGCCATTATCGTGGACACGAGTGCGGCTAGTCTATTTGAGCAGCTAGAAAAAACCGGCCAAAAAGGATGGGTTGCCTCTAAGCCGACAATCATCATCGACCATCACCCAGTCAAGAACTCTATAGCGTTTGCTAATGTCGTCTGTAACTACCCGGCAGTTGCCACCGCCGAAGTCATCTATGAACTAGCAACGCAACTAGACTGGCCGGTGAACCTCGATACCAAAAAAGTGATGGCCAGTGCTATCATGTCCGACTCTTTGGGGCTAACTACAGAAGGCACAACTGGACGCAGTATCCATATCATCGGTGAACTTGTCGATGGTGGCGTCAGCATTGCTGCACTAGAACAAAAACGCCGTGAGCTGATGCGTAAAAGCCCTGAACTCATCAAATATAAAGGCGAACTCTTGCAACGCATTGAATACTTTGCCAATAACCGTGTTGCCACCATTACCATCCCCTGGGAAGAAATCCAACGTTATAGCCCTCAATATAACCCCTCGATGCTAGTCATTGACGAAATGCGCGGCGCCATTGGGTCGGAGGTTGCCATAGCCTTTAAGCTCTATAACGACGGGCATGTCACTGCCAAAATTCGCTGCAACCTGGGAGCATCTATTGCCGGTGATCTAGCTGCAACATTCGGCGGAGGCGGGCATGCCTATGCTAGTGGCTTTAAAGTAGCTAAAGGCACTCCTTTTGCCGAGTTGAAAGCAACCTGCATCCAAAAAGCCACTGAGCTACTTGATACGCTTGCAAAGCAATAAAAAAGCCCCTATACTCGCATCATTATGACGATCAACATCAGCGCTCGAACTTGTTGTGATCCCTCCTGTACATAGGTGAGGCTAGTTTTCCTGTAGTTACTAAAAAATGAGCCTCACCGGCTCATTTTTTAGTACGCATTAATTACAAGGAAACTATGAAAGCTCTTAGCGAATTATTACACGCAGACCTCGTTATTGCAGAGATTGATGCTCATCCGGATGATTTTGTCGTTTTAGCAGGCGCTCACGCGGCAGCAGACGCAGTCAATCCCAAGCCCAGGAAGCACAACTACACGCTTACGGCAGGCGAGGCGACCACCAAGAACCATCATAGAGATCCAAAATTTGACCCCAAAGCCGGACACCGCGAGACTGAAGGCCGTCTCGGTGCACACCGCATTGGCTTTGAAACCTATACTCAGCTCGATGGCACCGATGGTAGCCTCCTCCATGACCGCAAACGCCTAGTGCCAATTATTGCAAGCCTTATTCTTGATGATGAGGTTAACCTCATTCTTAGCCTTGCACAATTTGGCGAGCATGACAGCCCTGACCATGCTGCTGCAGGGTATATAGCGGTTGAAGCCGCACGACAAGTTCACGAAACGACTGGTCGCAGCATTGGCGTCCTGGTTGCCCAGCCCGGTATGCAGGGCGAATGGCATACCCCAGCCAGCGTGGAAGCTGCCCGACTCGCCCATGTAGGCGCCGCAGCGAATCCCAGTCAATTTCGCTACCGACACCCCGCCGAGCAGCCGGACTGGCCGGTGGCCGAGAATGGCCTCGCCATACATCCCCAAGATCACGCTGAGCTAGATCAATACCCATTAGGTAGAAAGGCTACCTATACACTGATTGAATTCGGCAGCCTAGTAGTACCTCAGCTCACAGAAGTTGCTCAGTGAACAAACTAATACGCTATACTACATACTAAGTTGAACAGGGAACGTTATGAAAATCTACAATACCTTACTTAATTCCCGTAAGCTCGAAACCATTACGCCACTCGATGGTAAAAAAGTGCGCATCTATTCTTGCGGACCAACGGTCTACGATCATGCACACATCGGTAACCTAAGCGCTTACATTTTTGCCGATACCTTGCATCGAGCCATTGACCTTGCCGGGTTTGACGTTGAGCATGTCATGAACTACACCGATGTTGATGACAAAACCATTCGCCGCAGTCACGAAGCCTACGCAACCGATAATCCACTTGTTGCGCTTAAAAAACTTACCGACAAATATATAGACCTCTTTAATACGGACATGCGCGCCATCGGTAACGACATAGACGACTTAACGTTCGTTCGCGCAACCGATGCCACGGTCATCACGGGTATGCAGGAATTAATCACTAGTCTTCACGAAAAAGGTTTTGCCTATATTGCGGATGACGGCGTGTACTTCTCTATTGATGCCTACCGCAAAGCCGGAAAGACCTACGGACAGCTTCTTGCGATCAATGCCAAAAATACCAGCGAAGCACGCATCCAGAATGACGAGTACGATAAGGAATCCGTGCACGACTTTGCACTCTGGAAAAAGGAAAAGCCCGGTGAACCGGCTTGGAAATTCACGCTCAATGATACCGACCTTACTGGTCGCCCCGGTTGGCACATTGAGTGCTCAGTCATGAGTAAACAGCAACTTGGGCTGCCATTTGATATCCACACCGGTGGTGTAGATCTTATTTTTCCCCACCATGAAAATGAGATCGCCCAGAGCACGGCACTTGAAGAAAACCCCGTCATGGCCACTATATTTGCCCATAACGAGCACATCTTAGTTGATGGCAAAAAAATGGCTAAGTCCGCAAAAAATTTCTATACCCTCGCTGATCTTATCGAAAAAGGGTACGACCCCTTGGCGTTCCGCCTCAAAATTCTTCAGTCACACTATCGAAATCAGATTAACTTCACTTGGGAAAGTCTTGATGCTGCCGTAAGTCTATTACAATCCATGCGGGCCTGGGCTGACCAGAAACATCAGAAAGCAGCACACGGTGATGCTGCGGCTAGCGAGCCGTATGCGGCCGCACTCAAACAATTGCTAGCAAGCACGCAAGATGACCTCAACACGCCAAAAGCACTGAGCGCTCTATCGGAGATACTCAGCAAGGCCGAACAGACTGGAGTCGACGAAGAAAAAATACAGCCATTGCTAAATATTATTGACCGCTTACTCGGTCTACAGTTAGGCGACCGTCCTGATATAACGCATGGGCAAAAGGAACTGATTGCGAAACGCGAACAGGCTCGAGAACACAAAGACTGGACTCAGTCCGACACACTCAGAGATGCATTAAAAGAGCAGGGCATCGGCGTACGAGACAAACCTACGGGTGCCATCTGGTACCGTCTTTTGACTTAAATAGAGCTTTTGACTTCTGTCTTTTTATTGGTAGCAATCTCTTTGTAGGTTGACTCTTGGATGTAGTGTTTCGTTCGTAAATAATCGAGAAGTGCAATACGGAAACAGCCCATTAGAGGGATGGCCACAAGACCACCGAATAGTCCCCCAAAGTTTACCCCGATAATAACCGCCATAAATACAAGCAATGGCGACATATTCGTAGAGTTGGCCTGGATACGTGGTTGGATGATATAGTTCTCTATCTGCTGATACAAAATATAGTAGGCGAGCACGATAACGGCAGTGACTGGCGAGTGGAACAGCGCAACAGTAGTTACGATTGCCGCGCCAATACTATGCCCTATAAGGGGAATAAGGCCACAGAAGAATACAACGACGACCAGTGCGGCTGGATAGCCAATATGTAGGATAAGCAGAGCGGGGAGCAACATAGATGAAGCGATCAACGCTAAAACAACCTGGCCGTTGACATACCCTTTTACTACGGCATACATGTCCATACCTAGACGATCGGCTCTACTCTGGTGCTCATCAGGGATAAGATCACGGAAAAAACGCATCCACTGCGGGCCTTCAATAAGCATCATAAACGTCAACACTAGGATGGTTAATACCGCGAAGACACTACTTCCCAACTTCACTGCACTAGTTACGGCAGTACCGCTAATATCGTCGAGTCTTCCGGAAAGTTGATGAGACAGCTTATCGATCTCGCCCTGTAAATGATACTTTTCGACCAGTCGACCAGTCGGACCATTCTGATCTTCAATCTGTTGCACTAAATTTGGCGCGGCGCTAATAAAGCTACTAGTTTGCTTGACGAGTGGCGGCACGATACTCGCAAGAAATGCAAAAAGGATAATAACGACGATGAAGAAAGAGATACCGGTTGCAGCCGCTCTGCTGCCTTTACGTTTGCCCGGTATGCGGATAGAAATCCAATGGACGGGTGCGTTGAGCGCAAGCGCTAAAAAGAAACTCGTGAAAATAAGAATGAGCGCGTGACGAGCTTGGCGCAATGCCGCCAAAGCCATAATAGATACCAGCACTAATGCTAGTACACGAATAACCGTTCGGTTGCTAATGGTAAAAGTAGTTTCAGCTTGTTTGGATCGTACGGAAAACATCTTGGCTTAATTATGGCTCACTGCGACCGCTTATGCAACGCTTGCTCGTAGACCTCTAAGGTACGCTTACCAACGACCCCCACGTCGAACTGTCTCACATACTTTTGCTGCCAAACATGAGCTGCCTGACGCATTGTATCGCTTGCCAGTCCAGCAAGAAGTTTTTGCGCCAGTAAGCCGATATTTGTAGGGTCAAATAGACTCTTCGGACGTGGCGCCATGACGCTAGCATATCCCGGGTTGTCGCCAGCCAAGACCATGCCTCGTGCAGCGGCCATAGCCTCAAGTAGTACAATGCCGAAGCTCTCACCACCAGTACTAGGATATATCGCTATATCGGCCGAGGCCAGGTAGCGAGGTTTGTCTACCTCAGAGATAAAACCGGCAAATTCCACAATAGCACCTAAGTTATGCTTCTCTACGTAGGCGTGCAGCTGCCCCTCCAGAGGGCCACCGCCACAAATAATGACCCGCGTATCAACCGGCCACTCATGATGCTTCACTGCATAGGCGACCGCCCGCAAAAGATATTGACAACCCTTACGCTCAACGAGACGACCAAGAAACACCACATTCTTTGTCTTCCGATACTTCGCAAAAGGCGCTGCACCATAAAATGAGTCAAGCTGCACGGGGAGCCCTGCAACATCACTTGCAATACGAAATGTCTGTTCAGCAAATTGCTGCGCAGGCTTCGAGGTTGCAAGCATAGCGTCAAATCGCTGAAGGGTTGTTCGGACCCACAACCCTAAGACACGGTTGGCAAAACTCACCAGCCCAGAGTGCGGTGCAACATGGAACGTACCCACGACTGCAGTACGATCATCGGCAGCCTTAATAATGCGAGCAGCCAGAGCTGGGCTATATGGCACCTGCACATGCAAAACGTCAAATTGCTCCCTGGCAAGCACCTCACGAATAGGCTGCATACGCGCTGGCAAGGGAATTGCCATACGATTCTGATTGAACTTCACTCGTACGTTGCGACTCAAGGAGTGGAGATTCACGAGATCGCTACGCTTGGTTTCACCCACAAGATAGTGCACCTCATGTCCCTGCGAAACAAGCCAACGCCCTAATATTAGTACGTACTGCTGTACACCATCAGGCTTATCCAGCGAATCATCGAATACGAAAGCAATTTTCAACTTACGCATTGCGGTCGTGTTTGGCGATAGCCGTTTTGTACACTTCCAGATACTGATCAACAATACGCTTGTAACTATATTTAGGCATCTCGTGTGTCGCCCACTCGCGCCACAGTTTACGCAAATCAGGCTCATGAAGCAGCAGCTGCAATCGACGGGCAAACTCCTCGATATGCTTTGGCTGAATAAGTGAGAGAGCACCAAGACCCGTTAGTACTGAACCATAGCCTGGATTGTCACCGGCAACAGTAACCAGGCCGGTTGCCATGGCCTCCAGGATGACCAGACCGAAGCTCTCTCCATAAGGGGAGGGTGCACAGAATAAATCACTGGTTTGCAGTAGCTTAATCTTCTCGGCATCAGACACGAAGCCCAAAAATTCAACATTTGTTAATTCTAAATCTCTCGTAAGTGCTTCTAATTTTTCGCGTTCAGCGCCGTCGCCAGCTATTCGTAGGGTTACCGTAGAGTCATTTTCAGACAACAGCTTAAAAGCATGGAGTAAATATTTAACACCCTTGCGAGAGTCCAAGCGGCCAACAAACAAAATTGTCTTATTCTTACGACCATCAATGGCTCGCTTCGGTGGCACAAATCGTGCGGCAACCCCATTGGGCACAATTGCTACCGGCTCATCAGTTAAACGGCACACTAGTTCGGCCGCAGGATCAGAGACGGCCGTTAGCCCATCCAAATACTTCAATGACGCCTTGGTATATGGCGTAATAACCCGCGCCATCGTCCTACTCATGATATCTTCGGGCATCTTGGCATGAAACGTTGCGACGTTGACTGTTTTGGAGCGGCTCAGAATCTGGAAACTGAGCATAGGAATCCATGGTTCATGGAAGTGCAGAACATCAAACTGCTCTTGTTCAAGCATCGCATCGATGGTGTCGCGAACACTTGCCGACAATTGAAAGGTAGTATGTGTTGGCGAGTTGAAGTCCGTGGCGCCACCAACGAAAATCATGTGATCTTCAGGTTCATCGCCGTGATCCTGTGGACGCGGAGTAATGATGTAACAGTCGTGGCCTCGACTAGCAAGCTCAACCTGCATGGCACGAACTATTTCCTGTACGCCCCCATTTTTGGCAATACTATACGGACAAACCAGACCGATTTTCATATGGCTCTATTGTACCACGTACTGTTACGTATCTTTTCGCAACAAATACCGACGTAATTTCTGCGGGATAAACGGAGCCGTTTCTTTTTTATCCGCCAGTACGCTCACCACATGATTCTCCATATTAGCGACCGCCGCTTCATAGTCGTCATAGATGACTCGTAGGTGTTGCTCAACAACCTTTTCATCAAAATACTGATCATTTTTGGTGTACACATGCCATACCGGCAGGTGCACTTGCTGCTTGCAATTATCTATATGCAAAAACTCATTGGTTGTTGCGAAGTGCGTCCGGACGTCATTCATATGCCACAGATCTACCTCAACATTCATCATTGCCTCGAATTGCTCCGGCAAAGCTGCAACTTCAGCGAATTTGTGCTTAGCATTATGAGTGCGAGCGTAGGCCTTCTTGAGTACCCACGGATTCAAAGCAGTGCGACGCCACAAGAGGGCAGGGACGCTCCAAGAAAATAGACGGCTAGCCGCGCGATACAAAAACATACGCTGTCGCGTGAATGTAAAGTCATCATGATGCGCAAAGCCAGCGGCGCTAACAACAACGTCTACTTTTTTGGCAAGGTCAGGGTATCGTTGCAGCATACGCGTTGCAACGATAAACCCGAATGAAATACCCACAATGGTGACATGTCGCCGCTTATAGCGCAGTTTAATAAAGGAGGCTATATAGTCGGCATAATTATCTATGGTCGGTTTTTGACCAATCTTATAGAAACTATCCATCCCCCCAAATCCAGGCAGATCGGGCATAGTGACCGCACCATACGTATTGAAGTTCTGCATAAGCCCCCACCAGCGCTCCAGTAAGGCATGATGACCATAGAGCACCAAAATTTCTCTCTTACGCCCACTGGGAGCAGGCATATGGAGCATCCGCCCCTGTAAGCCATTCATATTTAATGGCTGGATATAGTCCTTCGCGTTTAGTGTTTGTTTTGGCATGATGCTAACACTGTACGACAAGCAGTGCGATTGCGACAATACCTGTTAGGAGAAATCTGACACTCTGTTGAAAAAAAGGTGGATTTGCGCTAGAATTTACTCTGTTCTGCAATATAGGCAAACAAGCTACGAATCGTAGTAAACGTTGCCCGATATTGGGGGTTGGCCAAGCGGTAAGGCACCAGTTTTTGGTACTGGCATTCGGGGGTTCGAATCCCTCACCCCCAGCCA
>CAZKGK010000011.1:0-55064 GCA_964552555.1 uncultured Candidatus Saccharibacteria bacterium | reverse complement strand
TTTTTTTTAAATGATCCGGCGACCACCGTGATCAACACACGGACGTACACTCTTTCCCAACACCACGCTCTTCCGATCTCCCCCGCAACCAAAATAAAACACCCACCTCGCCGTGGGTGTTTTATTTTGGTTGCGGCTAAAACCCGAACCCGGAACCATTCGGCGAAGCTGACCCAGATCCCGTGTTAGGCGAGCAAGGGCGGTGAGGTTTTTATTGTACCAATGAAATGTTAAATACCAGTCTTGCATTAAAGTACTTTAACCTTCTAGACTTAGGCTATGAGTACTCAGCTCAATCAACCTAAGAACTATACAATTCGTGAAACAGCCAAACTTAGCGGACTCACAGAGAGCACACTCCGCTACTACGAAACCATAGGTTTAATCCCACACATAGATAGGGACTCAAGTAGTAAGTACAGAGTGTACAGCGAGGACGATGTTAACTATATAGTGTCCATAGCTTGTCTGAGCGCAACAGGGATGTCCATAGATGGCATGAAAGAGTATCTTGGCAACGTGGACATTGGAGATGGCGCAGCAGATAAACAGATTGCTCTTCTTGAAAATCAGGATGCTATTTTAGCGAGAGAAGAGCAGAACTTAATGCTTCGTCGAAAGTACTTGCGAACTAAGACGGAATATTGGAAAGCAGTCAAAGCCAAAGACCCCAAGCTTGCCGCAGAAATTGCTGAAAAGGCTATTGCGATTGCGAGAGAAGTAAAAGTCTCACAAACAAACTAAGTAAGTATTATAAATACTATTTATTGAAAGGAAGACGTCTATGAACGTTTTGATTATTAATGCCCATTTAAATTATCCAAGTTGGTCAGAAGGCACGCTTAACCGGTCTATGATCGAGGAAGCCAAGACTTTCTTAACGCAGTTTGGCCATACTGTTGCGGAGACTAGCGTAGAAGCTGGTTATGACCCCGAAGAAGAAGTGCAAAAGCATGTTGATGCAGGCGCAGTCATACTGCAAACGCCTATTAACTGGTTCGGTGCACCTTGGATTTACAAGAAATACGTAGACGAAGTATTCAATGCCGGGCTACGCTCCAAAGTATTACTCGATAATGATGGCCGTACCCGCAGTGACCCCACGCGACAATACGGAACCGGCGGGCATATGCAAGGTAGAAAGTTTATGATCTCTACCACGTGGAATGCACCTGAAACGGCATTCTCTAATCCAGGCGGTGTGTTGATGGAAGGCAAGTCAGCCGATGAACTACTGCTCAACATTTCGGCTAATTATAAATTTGTTGGCTTTGACATCCTTCCTAGCTACGGCATGTATGATATCTTCAAGGAGAACGCTGACATTACTTTGGGTATCGAAAGATTTAAGAAGCATCTCGCTAAACATGTTGCCAATGCGCTTTAGGAAAACGGATATAGTTTTTAGCCGCACACCGTGCGGATAGTTCGTAAAAAGTTCCTCTTGCGCAGTATTGTACGCTTGCTATAGTAAACGTAAGTGGTATGCATCCATTGACAATTATACGATTTCATGTATAATAATAAATGTTGTGATCACAAACAAAAACTTTACAAAAACAAAATAAAAAAGGGTGAGCGATATGACGGTCAAAACCAAAAGCGGGCTGAGCTTTGAATTCGTCAAGACGAGTAACAAAAAGATACTCGCCATCGACAGCATGTTAGCCAAAGGCTAGAGCCCAAACTCCAATAAATAAGACCTGGATTATTCCAGGTCTTATTTTTATACTGAAAAAATTGCAGAATTACTCGAATGACAAAGACGGCGAGTGCCATCCCGATGAATGATCTATGGTAGCGGCGAGTGGACTTGAACCACTGACCCCAGGCTTATGAGTCCTGTGCTCTAACCAGCTGAGCTACGCCGCCCTACATGAACTCGCCTAATATAGCAGATTTTGTCTCTGTTTGCCAGTACCTTTGGCGGGCGAAAAGAGCTGAGGATTCTTTTGCAATAATTCCAGAAGCTGATGATAGTAGGGAATGATTTCGGGCGAGAGGGCCACTTTATCGTCTTTAAGGGCGCGTATATCTTGGAGTGTAATATTGCGCTCTCGCCACACGGCTCCACCCTGCAAAAGATTCATGATTGCGGGCATGACCTTGTCGAGTGCGTAGACGAATTTTGCTTCGGGGGTAGAGCGCTCTTCGTAGAGCTGCATGCACTCGGTCATCTCCGCAAAATCTGACCAGTCTTCGCGTATTTTTTCTAAAGCAGCTTCTTCACGTTGCTGCTTGGTGGCCACTTCGCTCTCATTGTGAAAAGGAAAAGTATCGCCAGCATGTAACTCAACCAGATCATGCACCAAGGCCATGCGTATTACTAGGTCGCGGTCTAGTTCGGCGAAATAGGTAGCTAGAAACCAGGCGGCCATGGCTAAGTTGTAGCTATGTTCGACGTCATTCTCATGGCGTTCACCACGATCCGGGATGTATAAAGCCCGGTCAATTGCCTGAAACTGCAGGAGCATTTTCTGCATAGCAATTAAGCGAGTAATGTCTGGTTGTGCCATACCTGATAAGATTATATCCAATGGAAGTACGCGTCAAACCAGGAAAGTATGTAGTAGCGGTCAGCGGAGGAGTGGATTCGATGGCCTTACTCGACATGCTTACGCAGCAGCCTGAGCTTAGCTTAGTGGTAGCGCATTTTGAACATGGCATTCGCACTGACTCGGATGAGGATCGACAGCTAGTGGAACTGGCTGCCGAGCGGTACGGACTGCCGTTCGTGTTTGCGCGTGGCAATTTAGGTGCTGGTGTAAGTGAAACAACTGCGCGCGCTGTTCGATATGCTTTTCTGCAACAGACTAGGGAGGTCCATAACGCCGTAGCGATCATCACGGCACACCACCAGGATGATGTGCTCGAAACAGCCTTCATTAATCTCCTGCGCGGTACTGGGTCGCGGGGCCTTGCCTCACTGCAGTCAACTGATGTGTTAGTGCGTCCACTGCTTGATGTATCAAAAGAGCAAGTGCTTGCTTACGCTAAGATGCATGGTTTGGCGTGGCGCGAAGACAGTACGAATGCCGATGAGCAGTACCTCCGCAACTATTTGCGGCGACGCATTATGCCGCGCATGACTGCCGAGAATAGAGAGCAGCTACTGCAGTATGTATATGCAGCAAGGCACTCCGAGCAGGCAATAGGCGATATCTTGCTGCCGCAGCTGAGGGGAAATGAGATTGACCGACAATGGTTTATGCGGTTGCCGTATGCCGTATCCGCGGCTGCTATGGCGCTATGGCTAAGAACGCATGCTACTCGATTTGATCGTAGGGCTATTCATCGTTTGGTCGTTTTTGCGAAAACTGCCGCACCTGGCACCCGTGCAGACATTGACTTAGCGCATTATTTATATGCAAGCAAAAACCACATCACCTTAGTCTCTCGATAGCCTCTTCGGTAGTGTATAATGGCCACATATGGATAATTCGAACAAGACTTTTCGCCCCGCCAACCGGGGTAATAACAACAAACGTAGCTACAAAAGCGTTGGCTTCATTGCCATCATCGTCTTTTTTGTACTCATTATTTTGGCCGCATATAATCAGTCGGCTGGACTGAAAACCATACCTCTTACGCAGGCGGTAAAGGAAGCGAACAGTGGCCAGTACGGCAAATTGGAAGTTTCTGGTAACGAGGTGGATATTACTAAGAAGGGTCAAGCCCGTGCAACTGAGCGAGCGTACAAGGATCCAAATGGTAGCTTAAAGGATCAAGGTTTCAACACTTCTAAAGTTGAAATTTCGTACAAACCACAGAGTAGTACCAGCTCGACGGTAGAGAACTTACTTATTGGATTGCTGCCAGTTATTGTTATTAGTATTGTTCTGTATGTCATGTTGCGTAGTGCCCAGGGGCAGGGGAACCAAGCGATGAGTTTTGGCAAGAGTCGTGCCCGTTTGTACGGTAACGAAAAAGACAAGGTAACATTTGGCGACATTGCCGGTAGTGATGAAGCTAAGCAAGATCTTGAAGAAGTTGTTGAATTTTTGAAATATCCAAAGAAGTTTGCCAATCTTGGTGCACGTATTCCAAAGGGTGTACTGCTCGTTGGCCCTCCAGGTACCGGTAAGACTATGTTGGCACGCGCGGTTGCGGGAGAAGCCAATGTACCATTTTTCAGCATTTCCGGATCTGAGTTTGTAGAAATGTTTGTAGGTGTTGGCGCCAGTCGTGTTCGTGATTTGTTTGCAAAGGCCAAAAAGAACGCACCGTGCATTATCTTTGTTGACGAGATTGATGCTGTTGGTCGTCGTCGTGGAAGCGGTATGGGCGGTGGACATGACGAACGTGAACAAACTCTCAACCAGATTTTGGTTGAAATGGATGGTTTTGAACAAGGTCAAAATGTCATCGTTCTTGCTGCGACGAACCGAGCTGATGTACTTGACCCTGCCCTGCTCCGTCCTGGCCGTTTCGACCGTCGTGTAGATATTGGTCTGCCTGACCGAAAAGACCGCGAAGCGATTCTTAAGGTACACTTTGCGAAAAAGCCTTTGGCCGCGCATGTTGATCTTGATGCTTTGGCCGCTAAGTCTGCCGGATCATCAGGCGCCGACCTTGCAAACATTGCTAACGAGTCGGCTATTATCGCTGCTCGTTTGAGTCATAAAGAGATTTCCAGTAATGACGTCACCGCGGCATTTGAAAAGGTTGCCATCGGCCCAGAGCGCAAGAGCAAGGTTATGAGTGAGAAGGAGAAGGAGATTACTGCCTTCCACGAAGCTGGTCACGCTATTGTTGGTCACGTACTGCCTGACAGTGACCTAGTTCACAAAGTGACGATCATTCCTCGTGGTGGTACGGGTGGTGTCACTTGGTTTATTCCGGCTCAGGATAAGTCTTATCACAGCATAGTCGAATACAAAGATGTGCTTGCTCGAATGATGGGCGGCCGCATAGCCGAAGAAGTTATATTTGGTCACGATCATGTGACTACCGGTGCCGGTAATGATCTACAAAAGGCCGCCGAACTCGCCCGCGATATGATTGTTAATGAGGGTATGGGCAAGAAATTGCGCAACCAAGTGTTCCATGTTGACGATGGTATGATGCTTGACCGCCTTGTGCATGAACGAGAATATTCTGATGAGACTGCGAAAGTTATTGATGATGAAGTTGAGGCTCTTATTACTGAAGCAACAGAGCGTGCTCGATTAGTAATCAAAGCGAATGTCGAGTCACTGCGCAAGCTGAAGGAGCGACTTCTTGAGAAGGAAACAGTTGAAGCCGAAGAAGTTAAGACTATCCTTCACGGCTCGCATATGCCCAAAGCTGCTGCGCTCTATTAGTAATATCTCGAAACTCGCTGCTACATTTCGGCCGATTTGATTACAGCATTTCTCATGGTATCTTCTCTAGAACTTCGGTTTTACAGTATGCCTTTCGGCAGTGAAGCGATATACTAAAAGACGACTACATCAAACGTCGCTAAAGAAGTTCATGCAGGAAAAACCGCCAGCCAAAACCAAAAAACGTATCCCCTTGTCCAATGTGGCCTTCTTGCTCATTACCACCGCTCTCGTGGGTCAAGTATTGGGCTTTTTGCGTACCAAAATGGTGAACGCGAATTTTTCACCGACAGGGCCGAATAGCACTGATGCATACTTCGCTGCGTTTAATATTCCAGATTTCTTTTTCTATACCCTCGCCGCTGGCGTATTGGGCGTCGCATTTATCCCTGTGCTTGCCGATCGATTGCAAAAAGGTGATCGGAAAGGTATGTGGGAGCTTTGCTCAAGTTTACTTAACTTGTTGAGCATCGTCATGGCTGTTGTCGCGCTCATTATCTTCGTATTTGCTGAGCCGCTTATTCATCACATAGTCGCACCCAATCTTAGCCCGTCGCAGCTTCACGATGCCGCGGTTATTATGCGTTTCTTGGCCTTCAGTCCCTTGTTGTTCACCATATCGGGTATTCTCACTAGCGTACAACAGACGCTGGGGCGTTTCTTTTTCTACGCGATTGCGCCGCTGTTTTATAACCTTGCAATTATTATGAGTATTTACATCTTTCGTCATACGCAGTTTGGCTTAAAAGGCTTAGGTGTGGGTGCGCTTGTCGGGAGTGTCGTGCAACTCCTTGTTGTGTGTATCGGTCTGATCGGTACACGTTTTGCCTGGCACCCTAAGATCATGTGGCGCAGTTCTGATTTCAGAATGGTGCTTCGCCAGCTACCACCGCGCTCAATGGATCAGGGTATGGATCAGTTACAGGTAATTGTTGAAACAAACTTTGCCAGACGGCTGGGTGAGGGAAATATTAGCTATTACAATAACGCTTCAATGTTACAGTCGGCACCGACATTACTTATTGGTACGGCTATCTCTACTGCGGCATTTCCACGTTTAGCTGCACGGCTTAGTCAAGGGCGTCCGGACTTGTTCCGCAAAGATTTCTTGCGTATTTTACGATTCATGATTTGGCTGACTATTCCAGTGGTTATTACTGCTTACTTCGGCCGAGGCTATCTTGCTCACTTAATCTATTCTCGTAACTCACAACCAATTGCCTTGATCTTCGGCTTCCTGACGATAGCCATATTTTTCCGTACACTCTACACTATCGTGTCGCGTTGGTTCTATGCTCGTAAAGACACCAAGACGCCACTGGCTGTATCAGTATTCACTATCGGGCTGAATATCCTGCTTGCAGCGCTGCTGGCCCGCAAGAGCAGCTATGGCATTGCTGGCTTGGCGTTGTCTGCTTCCCTGGCTTCAATGGCTGAGATTATCGTGCTCATGACGATTATGGTGATTCGTGATAGAGGGCTTTTGAATATGCAATTCTGGGGTGGCGTCGGACGCATCATATCTGTCGGAGGTTTTAGTATGGTTGCTGGGTACCTGGCTGTATCCTTCTTCCCATTGGGCGCCAATGACTTAGGGATAGCGCTTGCGACGAAGTTAGGCCTCATCGCCACGGCAGTCTTTACCGTGCATGTGGCATTGTCGGGGCTGTTTGGGTTAGAGGAGGCACGTCCAGTGTTTGCCGGCATAAAACGACTCGTACTTAGCCGGATACGCAACGCGTACTAGATGCACTCTACGCTCGCATTTGAGTCACCTCTGTTATAATGGGGAATAATGAAGCAAGATCACATCCGCAATTTTTGTATTATTGCGCACATCGACCATGGCAAAAGTACACTGGCCGATCGTCTATTGGAGCTGACCGGTACAGTTGAAAAACGGCTCATGAAAGAGCAGCTTCTAGATCGCATGGATTTGGAGCGTGAGCGTGGCATTACGATTAAGCTGCAGCCTGTACGCATGGACTATAAGAAGTATCAGCTGAATCTTATTGATACTCCTGGACACGTGGACTTTAGCTATGAAGTCTCGCGAAGCTTGGAAGCATGCGAAGGCGCAATTCTCGTTGTTGACGCCACGCAGGGTATGCAGGCGCAAACACTTGCAAACGTGTACCTGGCCATAGCTGCCGATTTGACGATAATCCCTGTACTTAACAAGATCGATTTGCCTGCCAGCGATCCTGAACGAGTGGGTGCTGAAATTGTGAGCCTACTGGGTTGTAAGTTTGAGGACATACTACAAATATCTGCTAAAACCGGCCAGGGTGTGGATGCTGTACTAGAACGGGTTGTCCGTGACGTACCACCGCCAACTGGTGTTGTGGATGCGCCAACACGGGCATTGATCTTTGACAGCTATTATGACGACTACCGCGGCGTGATTCTGTACGTACGCGTCGTTGATGGTCGCATAGGTAAGGCAGAACAGATTAAGATGATGGCTGCACAAGTGCCGGGCATTGCCTTAGAAGTCGGGGCGTTGAAACCGGATATGTCGGCACTGCCTGCGCTTGAAACTGGTGAGACGGGATATATTGTTACTAACCTAAAGAGTACGCGCGAAGCAAAAGTAGGCGATACCGTTACACTTGTTAAGAATCCGGCTACTTCTCCCCTGCCTGGCTACCTAGACGTCCGTCCATTCGTGTATGCTGGCTTTTTCCCAGACAGCAATGAACATTATCTTGAATTAAAGGAAGCCATCGAGAAGCTTTCTTTGAGTGATTCAGCCCTACAGTTTGAACCAGAAAATTCTCCTGTCCTCGGTTTTGGTGTACGCGTTGGCTTTTTGGGACTACTGCATATGGATATTGTGCGCGAGCGGCTGGAACGTGAGTATAACCTCGATCTGGTGATCACTAATCCCTCTACGGACTACCAAGTGAAGCTGACAACTGGTGATGAACTGGATATTAAGAGTGCTGCCGATCTTCCAGATGTCGCTCGCATTGAGGAAATTCGTGAGCCATGGATTAAGGGTGAAATCGTCGCACCAAAGGAATATGTTGGCCCTCTCATTCAGCTTATTAATAATAAGCGCGGCCTGCATAAGAACTTGAGCTATATTGAGGATCGCGCGCTGGTCAGTTTTGAAGCGCCACTCGCAAACTTGCTTACGGATTTTTACGATCAATTAAAGAGCTTGACCAGTGGATATGGATCGTTTAGTTATGAGCTCGCAGACTATCGGGTTGAGGACTTAGTGCGTCTAGACTTCTATGTGGCGAGTGAGCGAATCGATTCGCTCAGCATTATGGTGCACCGCACCGAGGCTGAACGTCTGGGCCGCGAAGTGGTAGAGAAGTTGAAGCAGGTAATTCCGCGACAACAATTTGCAGTGAGTTTGCAGGCAGCAATCGGGGGTAAATTCATCGCCCGTGAAGATATCTCGGCATTCCGTAAGGATGTGACTACTGGCTTATATGGTGGTGATGTCTCGCGCAAAAAGAAGGTGCTAGCCAAGCAAGCAAAAGGTAAAAAGCGCATGAAACGATTTGGTAAGATTGATATCCCCGCAGAAGCCTTTACGGTGATGCTCAAACGCGATTAAAATAGGGTTCATGAACCATGCCGAATATATACCTGCAGCACAGGTACTGCAGCACTTGACCCATGTGACCCTAGCAGCGATAGTGGGGCCAACGGCTGCAGGGAAGTCGTCGCTCATTGATGCGGCGTTACTTCATGAGCCATGCATGCACCTCGTGCTTAGCCATCTTAGTCGTGACCCAAGACCCGGTGAAAAAGATGGTGTGGATGCCCATTTCGATGATCGAGCGATCATGGAGCGACGCATGGCCGCGGGTGAATATGTACAGGTAGCACCGAGTGTCTTTGGTGATTTGTATGCTACGGAACCCGACGATTACCGGACGGATGGCGTGATGCTTTGTCCGATTATTGGGCAGGCAATGCCCGCCTTTCGTGCCCTACCCTTCAAGGCGGTTCGCAGTATATTTATCGTTCCTCCGGACTACGAGACTTGGCAGCAACGCATTAAAGGGCATGGCTTCACACAGGAGCAACTTAATCGTCGCCTTGTTGAAGCGACCCATTCGCTTATCTATGGGTTGGAGGATGAAACAACGCATCTGGTAATTAACGACAATCTGGATTTGGCAACCGAAGATGTTATAAGGCTGGCACTTGGCAAATCTTTACCTGCGCGTTTGCAAGCAGATCAGTCGAGGGCGCGCGTCATTGTGCAAAGTCTACTTGAGCGGCTACGGGATAGTTTGCGGTAATAGTTGTTTACTTCGGTGAACAATACTGGAAAATGCAGGAGAGTTGTGTATAGTGAATACATGGAGAAGGCGAAACCAGAGCTACATGATATTGAAGCGTTCCGCAAAGCGCTTGCACATTACCACGTCTCTGACCATGCGCGCCGTATTTTAGAGAGCATGAAGCTCGTTGCGATGAGCGGCTTAGCTGGCGGCGGACGCAACACCATTATTGATCGACTCGTGCAACAACACGAGTATTTTTTTATTGTTTCGGACACTACTCGGGCGCCAAAGCTACGCAATGGTCGGCTTGAACAAGAAGGTGTTAACTACTATTTCCGCACCGAAGAAGACATGTTACGGGAAATCCAGAACGGGGAATTCCTAGAAGCGGAAATTATTCATAACCAACAGGTTTCCGGCACGAGCATCCGTGAATTAGAGCGAGCTAAGAATAGTGGCAAGATCCCAATCCATGATTTCGAATTCGGCGGCATAAATAATGTTGCCCAGGCTAAGCCCGACGCCTATATTATTGGGCTCCTACCTCCAAGTTATGACGAATGGATCCGTAGATTCCGTGACCGTGAAGTAATCACTCAGCAAGAACTCACCAACCGTATGCACACGGCAGAAAAAGTACTAGAAAATATACTAGAGAGACCTTACTTTAAGATCATTATCAACGACGACATTGATGCCTGCGTTGCAGACGTCCTTGACCTTGTTGAAAATGATGAGTATAGCGAGGCGAAAGCCGCCCAGGGCAGACAAGTTGCCGTTGATATGCTTGCTAGCGTTAAGGAAGCATTACGATCTCCGGCTAAAAGCCTGTAAATTATTGAGAGATAATAGTGCGAACTAACCACACACTCAGGCCGCCAATGCCTACGGCGATTACAGATGCTGTAGCAGTTAGCCATACGGGATTTACCCATGCTCCCATCCAGCGTTTACTGCTCGTAAAGAAGACAAGTGGCAAAATGGCAAAGGGTAATTGTATACTCAGCGCAACTTGACTCAGGATGATTAGTTTTCCAAGGCCGGAGCCACCACATATGAGGGCAATGCAGGCTGCGGGTATGATCGCTAGCCCTCTGGTTACTACGCGGCGTATCCAGGGCTGAAGGTGTATATCTAGGAAGCCTTCTAGGATGACCTGTCCAGCAAGGGTGGCTGTGACGGTGGAATTCTGGCCAGAGGCGAGTAGGGCGACGGCGAAGAGAATACTCGCCAGACTAACTCCGAGAAGCGGCGCAAGTAGTTTGTAGGCGTCACCGATCTCGACGACTTCGCCGTGGCCATGCGCATAAAAGGTTGCTGCGGCCAAGACGAGCATCGCTATATTTACGAAACAGGCTATGGATAGGGCAATTGTTGAGTCGATGGTTGCAAATTTTATCGCTTCCCTCTTCCCTGCCATTGTTTTGTCATGAGCTCGCGTTTGTACGATCGCAGAATGCAGATATAGGTTATGCGGCATTATGGTAGCGCCGAGAATGCCCACGGCGAGTAGCAGCATTTGTTGGTTCGTAAATAGTTCGGTTGTTGGCGCAAAACCGTGCATCAGTGGTGCTATGGCCGGTTGCGCAAAGAGCAACTCCAGGGTAAAGCAGAGTACGACCGCGGCAATTAGGGCTATGATGACAGCCTCAAGATAACGGAAACCTCTTTTCTGTAGTAGGAGTAATACGAGTACGTCTGCTGCAGTGATTACGACACCAATAGGTAAGGGGATATGGAATAGTAATTCCAGGGCTATGGCCGTGCCTATGACTTCGGCAAGATCACAGGCAATGATCATGAATTCGGCCATAAGCCAGAGAAAGATAGTGATACTTTTAGGAAAGACGTCGCGACAAAGTTGTGCTAGATCGCGGCCCGTGACAATACCTAGTTTGACGGCCAAGTGCTGCAGTAAAATGGCAAAACCATTTGCTAGTAAGACGACAAACAAAAGGCTGTAGCCAAATGTCGAACCGCCAGCCAGGTTCGTTGCCCAGTTCCCAGGATCCATATAGCCGACAGCCACTAGATAGCCTGGCCCAGAAAAGGCGAGTAGCTTTTTGAAGAATGAAGCGGTAGCAGGCACGGGCACAGAGCGATGTACGGCAGGCAAACTGGGGGTCTTCATGATTACGGGTTATACCGGGCTACAGAGTAGTATTGTGCCGACGGATACAATAAGCAGCGCAAGAATCACTAACATTGCCCGGTCGGATAGTGGATGTTCAGTACTGGTTTTGAATGAGTCGTGCACGCCTACTCCCCTCTTCCCTTGCTGGCATTTACCTCATAACTAGTGTTGGTTGCCTCAAAGAAATTCACTAGTTGCAGCGTGTCATTGGCGGTCGCCATCCATTTGGCCGGATTGCTCACTTTGTAGTGTGGCTCGAATCCAAGTTCTTCAAGGCGTCGATCGGCCAAGTATTTTACATATTGGTTTATGTAGTCGCTGTTAAGACCCAAGATGCCATTCGGGAGCAGGTCTCGATTGTAGGCTTCTTCCATTTCGACACCATCAAGAATCATTTGTTTGATTTCGTCAGCAAATTCTGGCGTCTGCAAGTCTTCATTTTCTTCTAGGACGGTCAATATAAGGTTGATGCCAAACTTTAAGTGGAGGCTTTCGTCGCGGACCACCCATTCAATAAGGCTGGCGAAATTACGCAACAGGTTGCGTTGCCTGAAGCTGAGTGCCACCATAAAGCCACTGTAAAACCAAATTCCCTCGAGAATGATGTTATAAGCGACTAGGTTACGCACAAAGTCTTTTTTGCCCTCAGTGGTCGTAATATCAAGGGTTTGCTCGGTCATGCGCTTAATGAATTTGGTCTCGAACTGCTCTTTGCGTGCCATGCTGGGTGTGTCGACGTGCGCCGCGTATGCTGCTTCTCGATCAATAGGGAAAGTCTCGAGCACATACTCAAAGCTCATGCAGTGATTGGCCTCTTCCCACATCTGCTTTGCCAAGTACAAGTGGCACTCAGCAGCATTGACATAAGGATAGACGCCAAAGGCAAGCGCCTTATTTACGAGTAGCTCGTTTGGATTGAAGTAGCTCATGAGAAAAGTAAGCGCATGGCGCTCTTCGTCGCTCATTTTTTTCCAATCAGCAAGGTCTTGTCCTAATTGAATTTCATTGGGGAACCAGGTGTTGGCGACCGCTTGTTCATATAAGTCCATGGCCCATTGGTAGTGAATCGGTTTGAGGAGCAACCCATCTTGGATGCCCGTGCCTAAAATACTCATAGATAGAGATCCTCGATTTAGTTTGTTGACTATTTATTACTGACAGCCTTCGCAGGCGAAGGCCTCGCTTGGGTCGACGGGTATGTTCCCGGCAAGGATTTGCGTCGCGGGCTGCAGCTTGCGCTGTTCTGAAGCGATGGCTTCAGCGATCTGTTGCATCTTTGCCTCTAGACTTTGGTCGCTTACGTCTAGACTGTCCACTTCGTCCATGAGTTTTTGGATAGTTGGATTTTTAGATGTTGCCATATAGTTTCTCCTTATTTGGTACGTGCAAAACCAAAGCCGGTTTTTTTCGGACCAAGGTTTGTCGCTTTATTTACTTTTACAGTGCTCTGTTCGGCAGTGTGCCTGGGCTTGACATGCAGGTAGTAGGTCGTCTTTAGGCCCTTTTTCCAAGCCGCGCTGTAGATATTAACCATGTCATCAATATCACGAGTCTCAAGATACATATTGCGACTAATGGCTTGGTCGACCCATTTCTGTGCGCGGGCAGCTACTTCAATAAAGGCGTAGGGGCTAAGCTGAAAACTTGTCCTATAAATATCCTTAACATGTTGAGGGATCATTGCTATGTCCGTGAGGTCGCCCTGGAGGCGCAGGATATCTTCTTTTACACTTTCCCATAGGTTTAGTTTCTTTAGGTCGTTCACCAGATTACTATTTACCTCTAGAAATTTGCCATTCAGTGTGGCGCGACTAAATATCTGGCTAAACTGTGGATCCAGCCCAGGGGTCGTGCCCGATACATGGGCGTTATTGGCTGTTGGAGCAATAGCCATCAGGGTGGCGTTACGCATGCCCTTTTTAACCTTGGCGCGCAGGACATCCCAATTCAGACGGGCTTTGCGGGTAACCTCTACTTTTACTCGGCGATCTGTTGCATCAATGTCGAGGGTGTCGATGGGCAGCAAGCCTTTGCTCCAGCCGGAGCCTTTAAAGTTGGGGTAACTACCCCGGGCTTGGGCTAGGTTAGCACTTTCATCAATCGCGTAGTAGCTAATAAATTCGGTCAGTTGGTCGATGAGGTCATACGCCTCTTCGCTCTCGTAGCTATAGCCAAGTTTTTCAATGACATCAGTAAAACCCATAAGGCCCAAGCCCACTGCTCGGTTTTGTAAATTGGCATGCATCGCTTCGGGGATTGGGGTATTAGTGAGATCGCATAGGTTATCTAGTTGATGAATAGAACTACGCACTGCTCGTTCCATTCGTTTCCAGTCGAAGGTGCCATCCTTTTGTAAGTAGACCGACAGATTAATACTCGATAGGTTGCAAACCGCAATATTTTTGGCATCCTGGGGCAGGGTAATTTCAGTGCAGAGATTAGACAAGTGGATAGTACCAGTATTGTTGTTGAGGGCGCGGATGTTGATTGTGTCTTTCCATGTAATCCATGGATGTGAGGTGGCCTGTAGGGTAATTAGTATTTGCCGAAATTGTTTGCGGGCACTGATCTTTTGAAAGCTGCGCAGCGTACCGTTTTCCGCGAGCGTAATATATTCCTGGTAGCGCTTACTAAACGCGGAGCCATATAATTCGCCTAAGCCTGCCGTCTCAGCGGGATCGAAAAGGTACCATGGCTGGTTTTTATCCACTCGCTTCATGAATTCGTCGCTGATGAATACTGCTGTATTGGCTGTACGAGTACGCAAGTAAGGATCTCCAGAATTCTGTTTCAAGTCGAGAAATTCAGGGAAATTCAAATGCCAATTCTCCATGTATATTGCTGCAGCCCCAGCCTTCTTCCCTTTGCGGCTGACGGCACGTAGGGCGGCATCTATGACGTTCATGAAGGGAATAGGGCCAGTTGATTCGGTATTGGTCGTCTTGACTGGGGAGCCAGCTGCACGCAGCTTGTTCATGCCAATTCCAATGCCGCCGGTTCCCTTGGCCATCCACATGACGTCACGTACTGCCTTAGCAATGGACTCCATATCGTCATCTACCTCGAGGAGGAAGCAATTGCTGAGCTGTGGAAACGAGCCGCCGGCATTAATCCGCGTAGAGCCAGCCGGGTTACAGTCCAGCTTGCTAATATATTCGTAGAACTCGAGCGCAACCGTCGTAGGATCGTCTTCGTTAAGACTTAGCCCCATGGCGATACGCATACTGGTGAATTGAGGCACTTCAATTGTCTTGCCATCCTGTCCGCGTAGTCCATAACGATTGCGATTAGTCATGACGCCAAGGTAGCGCATGAGATGATCACGATTTGGATCAAGGGCTGCAGCAAGTTTTTTGATATCAAATGTTTTGGCTGTCATGCGCGTATCAAGTAGTCCGGACTTGATGCCTACCTTCAGGTATGTAGGAAATGCGGTCTCGTGTAAGCGTTTCAGTTCTTCCTCTGTTTCATAGTCACCCAAGACATTCTTGTAGATTGTTTTCAGGAGAAGGCGAGCAGCAATAGTATCAAAATCTGGATCGTCTTTTATATTCTGCAAGGCTGTTTGGATGATCGCTTCATCTAGCTGCTCGGTAGTAATACCGTCGAATAGCGTAAGTTGTACCTCAGTCGCAATTTGGACCACCTTGGCAATTTGATCCTCCAGGCCTCGACTAGCGCGCTCCAGGGCTCTATTAATTCTGTTGGCGTCATATGGCACTGTTGAGCCGTCGCGCTTCACTACGCTAATATTCATTATTCCTCCTTTTTGTCTCGCTTTTTTGGCGCCACAAACAGACCGTTCGTGACCTCACGGGACGTGTTTTGATATAAAAAATCCACCTCGAGGTGGTTGGAGTTATCTTCTGGTGTCTCGCATAAACCAGCGCCATTGCTCCTTGCTCGAGAATTGAAAGATAATAGGCGGTCTGACTTGTCGCAGGTAATGCGCATTACAGTTACGGCATAGTGTGGAATCTCACCACGTTTCCCCTATCGGTGCCAGGTTCCGAAGCCTGGTATCTCCTGGCGCTATAGGGTTGCTCTCAAACACCATATATAGCGCGTATGACTGATAATATTCCCTATATGCAGTGCGGTCAATGCCATTAGCGTAATAGAATTTACTACGACCATGTTTCGTAATTTGTACCTATTAATCGGCATGAGTTACGCATACTTACTCTGATATAATTTGCTCACTATGAGTCATGCGGTTGCGCAACTATCTCCGAGCATGCAAGGGTCTGAAAAACCGGTTTTTTTGTTCGCCCCCGGGAATGGTGATACCTATGCCGGTGATACGACATATGGCTCCTATGAACCAGTCATGGAGGCATTGGCTACGGACTTCAGCCCAGAGTTTGTACAGCCAGATTGGAGCGAAGGGCCTGATGCATGGACCCAGGCGGTGGTGGATGCTGCCTCGGAACACGGCCAGGATACCATCTATGTGGGCGGATTTTCATTTGGCGCATGGGCTGCCCTACTGGCGGCCGATCGGCTGAATGAAATGGGCGGGCGAGGGCCTGCTGTTGGCGGCGTCATGCTTGCCTCATTGTCTCCGTACTCAAAAGAGATAGCCGCCTTGCGTAATCCTAGCCTGGAGTCCCGTTTAGGCTCTTATATTTGGGGGTGGACTGCAAAAAATTGGTCAGTTCCTGTATTGCCCCAACCCGTTCAGCTACTGGCGGGTTCAAAAGAAAGTGCGGCGGTCGGAATGCAGACGAGTCTGGCTTCTGGAGTGTTGCTGAGGAGCCACATTATATTAGTGGCGGAGGCATTTCATAATATTCGATCTCCAGAATATGTCGCTGCTATTGGTGCGAATGCAGGCGCACTCGCCTTGGGTAGAGCTAGCCGAGAGCCTAACCCGGCCAGTAGGTATGAATTTTTTAGCACTCTTGACGATTGAGTGCCAAAATATTATGATACGGACAAGATGACAGATCGCCAGCAGCAGATCTTGCGCTCCGTTGTGGAGCAGTATGCCGAAGTGGCTAGCCCCGTTGGGTCGAGTTTACTCGCGCGTGCTTTTGGAGTGAGTAGCGCTACTATTCGTGCTGAGATGGCCGAGCTTGAACGGGATGGTTTTATTATGCAGCCACACACTAGTGCTGGTCGCGTGCCGACGGATAAGGGCTACCGTTTCTACGTGAATTCACTGAGTGAGGACATTGAAATTGTGCCAGAACGTCGAGCCGAGCGTGCCCTAAGTGCTCGTGTGCAAGATGCTGGCATGCCAGAGCGCACCATTCGTAACGCCGTAGATACACTCGTAGAGTTGACGCATAATCTGGGGCTTGCGACTATCGGCGATCAGCTATATATGAGCGGCTTGGGCAATCTATTCGGTCAGCCCGAATTCATGCAAGCTGGTCAAGTACAGCAGGTGGCGCAACTATTGGATAATCTGGAGCCATGGTTGCGTGAGACGGCACCAAATGAGCCACTGAACGTCTATATCGGCCGAGAGAATCCTATCGGCCGTACAGCAGGCTGTACGCTCATCATTAGTCGTTTCCATAGCCCCTATTCTGACCGTAGTTATATAGGCGTGTTAGGCCCAACCCGCCAAAATTATCGTGATGTTACTAATTTGGTACGCCGTACCGGACAAACGCTTGAGGAGGTGTTATGAGCAACCAACCAGAACCAGTTGAGCCAGAAGAAGTCGATGAAAATCAAGATGCACTACAGGAGCAGCTCGATTCTTTGACGGCTGCATTGCAGCGTGAGCGAGCCGATGCAACCAATATTCGTCGTAGACACGATGAAGAGATTTTGGCGCTGCGTGGTCGCGTCAAAGCGAGTGTAGTTACCGAGTTGCTACCCGTCATTGATAATTTTGAGCGTTCACTCAAGCATGTACCGAAAGAGCTAGAGGGCAACGATTTCGTCAAGGGTATTCAAGGAATTGTGAAACAATTTGAGAAGACCCTCGGTGATCTTGGCGTGGAGAAGATTAAGACCGTAGGTGAAGTATTTAATCCTCATTTGCATGAAGCCGTCAGTATGGATGATGGCGATGGCGATGAAGAAGTAGTAAGTGAAGAATTACAATCTGGCTACAAGCTTGGTGATGAGATTATCCGCCATGCTATGGTGCGCGTCGGTCGCCGCTAATTACTCATAGCACACCAATTGGGGAAGGATGTAAACGTTGGGCTCTTTCCCGAATATCGTGGCGTGTAAACTTCGCTGGATCTTGCTGTATTTCATAGCCATGCCAGAGCGCACCCAATAAATGCTGTGGATAGTTGCCATAATCGAGTAGGCTCCGTGCTAAAGCGCTGCCATACTCCATTCCCTTCCAGCTATAGATATCCATCTCAAGAATAGCCCTAGCTCCAATTTCGAGTGCGCCTTTTGTTGTCGAGCGATCTTCCTCAGACTGTACGCCGTAGTGTTCGGTACCTAAATACGGTTGCTCCATGTTTGCACTGCCGTAGCGGATGTCTCGACTGAGTCCCATCATACCCGCCCAGCGCATAACAACGGCAACATCATCGACGGTGAAGTGATTTTTAGTAACAGTCGACTCTGCTTGATTCACGATGGCACACACGCCACTAAATGCTTCAGGATTCATATCCAAAGCCATCACGCCGGCTCGTTCGGCGCGTTGTGTAAGTTCGGGGGTAAGGTAGAGGTTAGTAGCCTCAGCGACTCTGAGCATAGGACTATATTATAGCAGTATAGTACAAATTGTGGTATTGTAATATTAAATAAATCATTAAGGATCCTATTGTGGCTCGCCGCGTTCGCCCTGTATCGGATATACAAGAATTCAAGACACGTTATGAAGACATGCTCTCTTTTACTGATGGCTTAGGTGGTGAGACAGAGGTCGTTAATCTTTGGGTAAAAAGTCCTGGTGTTCTCTGGGCGGAACAGATGGCGGAAACTAAGGAAAATATCACCCTGGCAGGGATGTTTAATACAGCATTGATTCTCGGCGGTTTTGCTATGTTTGCCGAACACCAGGGGGCAAAGTCAATACTTGTGACGGGGGACCGTACGGCGGTAAAGTCGCTGCCTGAACTCCCTGAGTTTGAACGCACGCAGTATGACACCACTATCCCCCTAAGACTGAGTCCGCACGCAGCAAGTGGTATGGTTTGGGCGCGTAAAATACTGAATGTTGAGGGCCCACAGCTACTTGATGATGGTCTACGCATTCTCAGTTCTCTTGCCACTATGCCGGCGGGTTCTCGTCTAAATGCGCTTGTGGAGCGTCAGGTATATGCGCGGAATATGCCTTTTGAAACCGGTAGGACTGCAGTGCCGACTGGGGTAGACTCTGGGACGCCTCCTCCTGCCGCTCCAACTTGGCAAGCGCCCAATTAGATAATTTGCTGGCACTCTTGACATGTGAGTGCCAATTTTTCTATGATAGAGTAGTATTAGCACTCAACATGGCTATTTGCTAACGGAAAGGGACATATATTATGGGAAAAATTATTGGAATCGATCTAGGCACGACAAACTCGGCTATGGCGGTTATGCAGTCCGGTAAGCCGGAGATTATTGCAAACAGCGAAGGACAACGCACTACTCCAAGCGTCGTTGCGGTTAATAAGAATGGTGAACGCCTAGTAGGCCAAGTGGCACGTCGCCAGCAGGTTACTAACAGTAAGAACACTATTTATGAAGTGAAGCGTCTTATCGGTCGTCGTTGGGAAGACAAGGAAGTGCAGCGCGACTTGAAGTTACTCGGTTACGAAATCGTGAAGAGCGGTCAAGGCGTTAAGGTGAAGATGGCTGACAAGGAATATAGCCCTGAAGAAGTCAGCGCTATGATTCTTGGTAAACTGAAGGCCGATGCTGAAGCCTTCTTGGGCGAACCAGTAACTGAAGCGGTCATCACTGTACCTGCCTACTTTGATGACAGTCAGCGCCAAGCAACGAAAGATGCTGGCAAGATCGCTGGTCTTGAAGTGCGTCGTATTATTAACGAACCAACCGCTGCCGCATTGGCCTACGGCTTGGACAAGGGTAGTAAGAAGGACGAGAAGATTGCGGTTTATGACCTTGGTGGCGGTACCTTTGACGTATCTATCCTGGAATTAGGCGATGGTGTCTTCGAAGTAAAGAGCACTAACGGAGACACTCACCTCGGTGGTGCTGACTTTGATCGTGTTCTAGTTAATTACTTCGTGGATGAGTTCAAGAAAGAACATGGTATCGACATTAGTAGCGACAAAGCTGCTATGCAGCGTTTGCGTGATGAAGCCGAGAAAGCCAAGATTGAGCTTTCTACCGCCCAAGAAGTAAACATTAACCTGCCCTTCTTGACCGCTGATGCCGAGGGTCCAAAACACTTCGAACACAAGTTATCTCGCGCCAAGCTGGAGCAGCTCGTCGGTGATCTGATCACGAAGACTGCTGAGCCTTGCGAAAAGGCCCTTACGGATGCCGGTCTAAGTACTAGCGACATTGACGCTATCGTACTGGTCGGTGGTATGACTCGTATGCCCGCTGTCGTTGAAAAAGTGAAGCAGATTTTTGGTAAAGATCCTATGAAGGGTGTGAACCCTGACGAAGTTGTTGCCGTAGGCGCTGCCATTCAAGGTGGTGTGCTGCAAGGTGACGTGAAGGATGTACTGCTTCTAGACGTTACGCCTTTGTCTCTTGGTATTGAGACTATGGGCGGCGTCATGACGAAACTCATTGAGCGCAACACGACAATCCCTACAAGTAAATCAGAGGTCTTTAGTACGGCAGCCGACAATCAGCCGCAAGTAGAAGTCCACGTACTGCAAGGTGAGCGGGGTATGTCGAGCGACAATAAGAGTCTTGGTCGCTTTACTCTAGATGGCATTCCTCCAGCTCCTCGTGGTGTTCCACAGATTGAGGTAACCTTCAATATTGATGCCAACGGTATTTTGAACGTATCTGCTAAAGACAAGGGTACGGGCAAAGAACAGAGCATCACCATTAGCGGTTCTGGTAACTTGGACAAGGCCGACGTAGAGAAGATGGCCAAAGAAGCTGAGCAGCACGCCGAAGAAGACAAGAAGAAGCGTGACTCAGTAGAAGCTGCCAACGGCTTGGAAAACGCAATCTATCAGGCCGAGAAGATGAAAGATGACTACAAGGAAAAGATGTCCGAAGAAGATATTAAGTCCCTTGATAATGCCGTAGAGGTCGCCAAAACGGTGGCTAGCAATGAAAAGGCTGACAAAGAAATCTTGGAAGTTGCGACCAAGGCGCTAAACGACATCCTCATGCCCATTGGCGCGAAGATGTACGAAGCTGCCAAGGACGAGAAACCTGCCGAAGCTGACGAAGAAGCTTCGGCCGACAAAAAGGATGACGCCGTTGAAGGCGAAGTCGTTGACGAGAAATAGATAAGGCGTTGCCTGCCCCGGCTGGACAAACTATCCGAGGCAGGCGACAATATCTCTATGCTTGGATTAAAAAAGAAAACACTCGCAGCAGATAGACTGACCGTGCAAGTGCACGTAGTTGGCAGCGCCACGGTATTCCGTCTCGCTGAAAAGATATGGACGGAAAATCAACGGACATTGCGAGCGGATCCGGGCACGGGTAAAGAGTTTTTGCATTTTGCCTATGCTAGTCCGAAGTGTGTTGTGTGGTTGCAGCGTGATCCAGGTCGGCAACAAGTATTTGAGCTTGTAGTGCGTTGGGAAAAAGACAATATCCACGAAGTCTATGTGCTACTGAATACGCCCCGCCCCGATGGCGACGAAACGCGAGCCATGCAGCTGCTCAATAGCGTACTGAGTACTCCATCAATAATTTTGAGCAATGGAAACAAATGAGTAAACGAGACTACTATGAAGTTCTAGGAGTGGGCAAGAACGCAAGTGCCGATGAGATTAAAAAGGCCTTTCGGCGTTTAGCCGTGCAACACCACCCCGACAAAGAGGGTGGAGACGAGACGAAGTTTAAAGAACTGAACGAAGCCTATGAGGTCCTGAAAGATGCTAGCAAGCGCCAGAGGTATGACCAATTTGGTCATGCAGGTGTAGGCGGCGGCGCGGATGCTAGTGGCGGCAACCCCTTTGGTGGCGGCTTTAACGGTCAAAACGTGAATTTCGATTTCGGTGATCTCGGTCTTGGGGACATATTCGGTAGCTTTTTTGGTGGTGGCGGGCAACAACAGCGTGGACCACAACGGGGACGTGATGTTGAGGTACGCGTAGAAGTCTCGTTTGAAGATGCTGTATTCGGTGCTGAGCAAGAAGTGCATTTGAATATTGATGACGCGTGCGAACATTGCAATGGCACAACCGTTGAGCCTGGCCATGAGTTAAAGATTTGCCCTACCTGTAAGGGTGAAGGTCAGGTCATGCAGGTGATGCGCACAATTTTTGGCAACATACAGCAAGCCAGCATTTGTCAGACCTGTAAAGGAACGGGCAAAGTGCCCGAAAAAGTGTGTACCGTTTGTCATGGCAAGGGCACTCAAAAACGTACTCAAAAGATTGTCTTGAAAGTACCGGCCGGTATTGATGACGGAGCGGTTATTCGATTGCGTGAGCATGGTGAGGCTGCGGCCAACGCGCCAAAAGGTGATCTCTATGTACATGTCCGCGTGAAGCCGCACAAGAAGTTCACCCGGGAAGGTGATCTTATCTTAAGCGAAGAGCATGTTGATATGATTGAGGCTGCACTCGGTACGGAGATAGAAGTCGATACAGTAGATGGACCAGTGACTATGAAAGTACCAGCTGGCACGCAGAGTGGCACGGACTTTAAATTGAGCAGTCATGGCGTTACGCATTTGCGTAGCGAAACGCGCGGCGCACATATTGTGACTCTGGTTGTCGATACGCCGACAAAATTATCGAAGAAACAGAAGGAGTTATTGCAAGCCTTTCACGAGAGTACCGGCAAAAAAGGTTGGTGGTAGGCGTGTCTTCTAAGAAGATCCTTATTTTGACTGTTGGCGGTAAAACAAAGGCGTTTGCGAGCACCCGTCATGAGAAGAGTTTACTGGTCGCTATAGAACGGCTCAATGAACAGCATGAGGACTTACAATTTTTTGTGGCTGCCATAGATGAGCTGCATATACGCATTAAAAATGGCGAAGCCAGTATCTTGGATACGCGCAATAAGCAAGATTTGTGTGAGTATCAGTTGGTGCATGGCCTGAATGTAGCTTTCTTGCGGGATTATTTCCAGGCTGTAGCGCTCTATCTGCGGCACCACAATGTTGCGTTCATGAACGCTAGTGATGTAGAGGGTACACCATTCGATAAGATTTCGCAGATGATGCTCTTTGCCCTAAACGGTGTTTCTGTTCCTGATACGCTCGCAGTCTGGGGCAACGCTATGTACCGCGACACTGTTCGCGAGACGTATACCTTACCGTTCATCTGTAAATCCAATAATGGCACAAAAGGAAATGATAATTATCTTATAGAGAGCTGGGAGCAGTTTGATCAATTGCTCGCAGACAAGGGGATGGAAGGCTATGTAGTACAGCCGTTCATCCCCAACGAAGGTGATTATCGGATACTCTATTTAGGTGATGCACGTCTTATTATCTATCGTAAGTCTGGCGGCTCTTCGCATCTCAACAACACTTCGCAGGGAGGCGATGGCCATCTGCTACAGCCCACTGACTGTTCCCCCGACGTATTAGACATCGCCGCCCGGGCGATACAGCTATATGACCGCAAGATTGGTGGAGTTGACGTGCTGGTACATAAACATACGAATACGCCCTATGTTCTAGAAATAAATAACACACCCGCCATACTGAGTGGTGTATTTTTGGAAGATAAGAGCAGCAAGTATGCTGCGCTCATCACTGAAGAACTACAAAAAGTAGAAGGAGTGAATATATGAAACTGTACTGCATTATTACCCGTGCCGCCCAAAAAGAATCGCACAGCTATCGCTATTTCGAGCAGGCTTGTGTACAACGCAATATAGAGCTTGTGCCTGTCCAGGCAGATACCTTTGATTATGCACAAGACATGTCGCAGTTCGTTGAGACGCCTTCGATGTTGTATAGGATGGGCATCGGTGAACGAACGGCTATTCTTGAAGCACTCTTGTTCCGTCCTGGTGTCGCAACTTTTTATAATAATGTCAGCTATATCTTCACGCGTAACGGTTGGGGTCCAACAATCATGCAGGATGCAGCAGGCCTGCCGACGATTCCTACAGTGTTTAATGTCGCGCGTGATCAGGAAGACCACTTTGAGCAGTACGCGGAGCACCTAGGTGGCTTTCCACTTATCTTAAAGGCTAGTGGCGGCAGCCATGGTGCGTCTGTCCTGCGCGTAGATTCGCTCGAGTCACTTCGTTCGGTCGTCGGTTATGTAGCTGATGGCACGGCGAGTTTTGCACTGCGTAAGTACATCCATGACGCTACTCACCTGCGCATGGTGGTTGTTGGTGACCAGGTTGTGGATGCAATTCGATATCTGCCGCAGCCAGGTGATTTTCGTACTAATGCGGTTGCTGTTCCTCAGGTAGAGGCATATGCACGAACTGATGAAACCGCGCCGTACTTTGAGCTAGCAATCAAGGCCGTTGCCGCTGAAGACATAGAGTTTGGCGGTGTTGATATCCTGCTTGATGCCCAGGGTGCACCATACATCGCTGAGATCAACTTCCCCTGCAACTTCTCTCGTAACCAGATGACTACCGATGTGGATGTTGCCGGTAGCATGATTGACTACCTCCTTGCTAAGGCGCGGCTACTATCCGGTGGACATAATGCTGCGTAGTTCGGCCAGCTGTTTAACGGTTCAAATTGTTGTATAGATTGTATTCATAGCAATCGTACGCTACTCTAAGAGAGGTTTTATATAGGTAGTACCCTGATGAGCGATGCAGAAAACCTCCGTGTTGTTGGCCGGGCTGAACCGGTAAATTTCCCTGAGTGTGACTTATGGGATATTCCCGCACGTATTGATACGGGCGCTCAGACTTCTGCATTGTGGGCAAGTGATGTCCGCATTGAGGGTGGGAAGCTGAGCTGTCTCTTTTTTGATACTCCTAGTCCACACTATACGGGTAAACGTGTGACATTCGATGAGTTTGATGATTTGATGGTAGCTAGCTCAAACGGCATCGCCGAGAAGCGTTTCAAGGTTAAGTTACTTGTCGGCCTGCGAGGCAAGAAAGTGCGTGCTTCGTTTACGCTCGCAAATCGTGAAACGCAGGTGTATCCAGTACTTATCGGGCGTAATGTATTACTTGGTAAGTTTGTAGTGGACGTAAAACGGGGAAAACCCCTGCGCGATGCTGAACGGCGACGAAGTGCTGAACTGCAAATGCGGCCAAATGAATCTGAGGAGCAAGTATGAAGATTGGAATTTTATCAAAGGGTGCAGCCAACTACACAACACGTCGTCTCAAGGAAGAGGCGGTCGCTCGTGGTCATGAAGTAAAGGTTATTAACTACGCCAAGTGTTACATGACGATTGAGAAGAGCAATCCAATCGTATATTACAAAGGTAAAGTATTAGAAGGATTTGACGCTGTTATCCCTCGTATTGCTCAAAGCTACACTAAATATGGTGGTGCGGTTGTACGCCAATTCGAAATGCAGGACGTATATACAACGGCCAAATCGATTGCAATTGACCGTTCTCGTAACAAACTCCGTGCCTACCAGCTGCTCGCCAAGGCAGGAGTTGGTGTGCCAAAGACGGTGTTCGCTCGTGAGACTGCAGATCTAGAAGATGTTATTGAGAAGGCTGGGAGCGCCCCACTTATAGTAAAAGTAGCCAAAGGCACACACGGCAACGGTGTGGTGCTCGCCGAGACTAATAAAGCAGCGAAGGCAGTAATGCAGGCCTTCTATGTGGAGGGCGTGACTTTTCTAGTGCAGGAATATGTTCAGGAATCGGCAGGTACTGATATACGAGCAATTGTTGTGGGCAGTCAAGTAGTCGCCAGTATTATGCGACAATCTTTGGACGACGACTTCCGTAGCAATACGCATCAAGGTGGCGTTGGTAAGATTGTTAAGTTGACTCCTGAAGAAGAACGTACGGCTATCAAAGCGGCGAAGGCCATGGGGCTTCCAGTCTGCGCCGTGGACATGATGCGCTCTGATAGAGGGCCGCTGGTACTTGAGGTGAACTCCTCGGGTAGTATCAAGACGCCTGAGATGCTGACGAAACGCAACCTAGCTGGCAAGATTATTGAATATATTGAACAAAATGCCAAACAGCGTAATCGTAAAGATCGTGTTGGCGCGTAAGCGGCAAGTAGTATTGAGTCTTATTGTACTGTTCTGTATCGGTGCGACAGTAGCTGTCGTACTTATGCGGCACGGCTACAGCAGGGTAACCGCGCAGATTGGCACTCACGCATATCGTTTGGAGGTAGCCGATACCATGTCCACACGCGAGCTTGGTCTTGGTAATCGTCCTTCATTGCCTACTGACCAAGGTATGCTATTTAGTTTTTCTCATGAGAGTGTTCAGTGCTTTTGGATGAAGGATATGCAGTTCCCTTTGGATATTATCTGGCTTGATAGGGGCAAACGGGTGGTGCATATTGCACACGATGTTACGCCAGCCAGCTATCCACGCAATTATTGTCCCAGCAATCCGGCGCAATATGTGATCGAACTGAATGCCGGTCAAGCCTCACGCGCTACTGTACAAAAGGGCCAAGCACTTACGTTTTAAAGAGCTGCCTGCTACTATGAAATTAGCATGAATCATAATCTCGCATTGCTTATTGCTTTGGCTCTCCCGGCGATTGTTTTTGCCGTGCTGCGCGTAAATGCCAGCCTTGTATTCTTGAGCCTGTGTCTGGGCACGGTACTCGTGCAATACGTGGCCAGCGAAGCAGACCAGCTTATACACTTAGCTTCTGCGCATGCTAGCCCAATTGGTACGAGTACCATGAAACTAGCGCTTCTTGTAGCTCCTGCTGCAATAACGAGTGTGGTAACGGTTTTCAGCATCCGTGGGCGGATAAAAACAATGATTAATTTTCTGCCGTCACTGTCTGCCGGTGCGCTACTCATTTTATTGGTTGTACCTCTGTTGCCACCAGGTTTGCGCAACAACTTACAGGGGCAGCAAGTCTGGCACTATCTGTCGAATGCCGAATCACTAGTTGTTGCAGCTGGCGCGACGGTTAGCCTTTCTCTTCTATGGACACAGCGTAGTCTATTCCAACATGGCGAGAGACGTCGTCGTTAGCTCAAACGCCACTGTGGAAAGTACCTGAACGGGTCGGGAAATCGTTGACTGTTTTCGAAGAATGTTTGTTTTGTCGAGTAGCCAATAGGCGTCTTGCCTTCCGGGGGTATCTCCGTGCAGCATTGCAAGTGTAGGTGGCGCGACCAGCCGCCATTCTCGTTGTGCGCATAATCACCCAATGTCGCAATGCGGTCTCCGGCCTTGACGTAACCAAGTTCGGGCAATTCTTTAGAGAGGTGTCCTAGGAATATATATGTGCCTAGGTCTTCGGTTGGCTTTAGTAGTAGATAGTAACCATAACTGTGGGATTCGTCCTCAAAACCCGTACGAATGATCTCACCATCGCAGGGAGCAAAAACTGGTGCGAGGTCCTTACAGAAGATGTCGATGCCCATATGGAGCGTACGGCCCTCTTTGGCAATTTGTGAGCCAGTAAGCATCGCACTGCGGTCTTCGCCGTAGCGACTGACCACATACTGTACACCGCTGGTGGTCAACAGCCGGTTATTAAACTGTTGTCGATTCTCGGGCAAACGGGGGTTGATACCGCGGCGTTCGCAGTCAGCAAAGAATAGACGGATATTTGCTTCGTCAGGTGTATCTTCTGGTATGTCCGCAAAATCCAGAATCATAAGCTGGGAGCTAGTAAATAAGTTGGGTAATGGTTCGGATGAAAGCATAGAAATTCCTTTTTAGTTTACCCCAAGGGGACATATGAAACAGCAAAATCATTATACGGTCTTTGTTCTGCGCCGTCCCCGACATGGAAATTTTGCGGCAGAATGCCAAATGCGGGGTCGATAATGCCATAAGTCGCTCGATCAAAGTGGCTAAAGCGCCGTCCATTTTCTCCGGCTGCATAGACCACACCAGGCATAGCAAGATTACTTTCACCATATAGCGCACTGATTTCATGTCCGCGTTGCTCAAGAAGGCCTTGTACGAGCAGTCCAGAGATAGCCTTATATAGTCCATGCCCTCGATAGTCAGGGTGAGTACTAGCTTCAGTGATTTCCACTATATTAGTGGCCCCTAGGCCCGCAATCTCAACAGTCCCTGATTCGGCCATTGCTGTAGAGATGACGAGATCGTTATCTTCTACGTAGGCGATAGTGTTATTTGAATTACCGAGCAGCTCAACGACGTCCTCCTCGTCATAGCCGAAGGCGGCGTATAACTCCTGAAAGCGAGGGCCGAGAGTCTCGGCTTTTGTCGGATCTACGATGTGTTGCGTGAAGCCGTGTACGCCTAACATTTCTGCAGGCTCGGCAATGGACTGCCGCCGAACGGCCCGACTAAGTAATTCGTGGTGCAACGACACATAGGTTGTGGCATCTAGACTTCGGTTTGGTTTATTGTGGCCTGTATACGCAATAACGAGATTGTCGGCCGGGGTGTTGGCAAGCGGGATTGCTGCTTCGACGGCTACGCCCATAGCATCGAGCGTGGCGAGTGCTCCTGCATGCGCCACTACGCGAATAGTGAGCCTATCGCTTCCCAGTGTCTCCAGTCTTTCTCGTTGCTCTGTAAACTGCGCGGCAAATGCACCGACATTCGTATTAGTGACGATGCTGTCGGTATAGAATCCGCGCACGCGATTATGTGTTGTTTCTACTGGTGGCCAGACTGCTCCAATGGAGCTTGTCTGGCTCGAAATGAGTTGTTCTGATCCTGACATATCTAATAATTCCTTCAAAGTAATAAAAAAAGCCCCGGGCCGTAGCGCGGGGCAGGTATCATGAATACACAAGCGCTACGGCCTCAGCTTGCAGCTCTGCTTCTTGGAATTACGAACAATCTGGATCGCTAAAATCATAAAAATATAATAACACGTATTTGATGCATATTGCAAATTATTACTTTGAACCTGGCGTGTCCGATGAGTCCTTCCAGTTTCACCATAGGAGTTTATCTGGCTGAGGATTAGGGGTTTTTGCAAAGTATACCGTACAACGGAATACATAGAGTACGCAACGATCGATATGTGCACCGGCAAGATCCATAAGCCGGCTGTACATAGCCTCCGGATCTTCTTTGCGTAAGTCGGCGATAGTCTTATGGCCGAGTTTTTCTAGATCCGCTGCTATGGATGGACCAACGCCGGGATAACAATGAAGGGGGAATCGACACGCATAAGTAGACTATAGCAAATGCCTATACGAAGTCGCAGACCACGATGTTAGGCGGCGAGCTCCTTTTCAAATACATATCTCCAGTCGTTTGCTAGACGCGCTTCTAGATCCTTGTTAACATGAATGACACGAAAACGTGGATGATCTTCGACGAGCGTCGTAGCAAATGGGTCGTCATCCATAAATAGGAAGTGACCATTCGGGTACTTATCGATCAAGTCGTTCCATACGAGAACTTTTTCGTTAATAACGCCGGAGTTTGGGAGTTCTTCATGAAGGATATTTTCTTTCAGTAAATGGCCGACTAAGGCTTGGTATTTTACCCAAGTATCTTCGCGCTGTTGTCTTTGTAGTGCCTTTTTTTCCTCCACGCTCAGGCCTTCATAGACATCGTGGTCAAATTTGGCGCCTCGATTTCTATCGGTCAGATGGTCATCAGGCATCTCGTGGATGATGGCGCTATCGCTGGTGCTCACCGTGAACTCACCATTATGCATATTGCGGTAGTCTTTGTGGCTATCACCGTCAGTCAAATTCTTCAAAGGTCTTGTTGACACACCGCCGCCGACTTCAAGTCTTACCTGTAGTCGCCTCTGCGCAGCATGGAGCGTTGGCGCCCAGCCCGGGCGGAGTATGCTTTCGCCTGTATCATCATTGTTACCTCGTACTCGATCAAAGTCGGGTACGATGGCTATAAATTTATCTTCTAACAAGACGGAAGCAGGCAAGACATCAAGGGGATTAGATTCATCATGATAGCTCAGGCGCGCTTCCGAGGCCTCCTCGATCATCGATGCCTCTAGATCTACGAGGCCTACAAGAATAGTTAGCGCGAAATTCTTTTCTCGCAACACGAGGTCGTCGTAATAATGATCTGGCACTTCTTCGGCGATGACTATGGTGCCAGGTGCTTCTGTTTGCTCGGCTTCGGCTTTTGCCGCAAGTCGACTCCGCTCGCGCTCCACGTGCTCTAGGCAGGCAAGTTCTATTTCAAGACTTAACGAAAAAGTTTCCGGATTATCGGCAGTATCCACGTCGGGGCACGCCACCCTATCAAGGAGGTTGTCGAGCTCACTCGGAGTCCGTTCTTTCGCGTAAACGTCAGGCGACATAATATATATTATAACATTGAGTAGCAAAATGAGCAAAGTACGCAGTGAGGTTGAACTGAGTGATGATTAGATTTCGACTAGTTGTTCGTCGTCAACATTCGCAAGTTTTGTGGATGCCCAATTTGTTAGGCTTGGTATGTTATCAATCTTTGGTTCAAAAGCTTGCAGTTCCGTAAGGGGCACCCAACGATACTCACTGTATTCCTCGCTTAGTACAATATCCCCGGACTGAAATACGCCGGCAATATGAGGGAGAACGACGCTACTGCCATCCTTCTTACGGAACAGCAGATTGAAACTTTCATTAGGCAATAGTTTGACAACCGCAGCGGTGCCTATTTCTTCATCCTTCTCACGTTTCATCCCCGCGAGAAGAGATTCGTCGGTAGTCTCCATTTTACCGCCTATGAAGGAGTACGTACCGTCATAGTCAGCTTCGCCTTTTCGTTTTGCAAGCAATACGGATTGTTTGTCGGCGGATAGGATGATGAGTTTCTGGCAGTATTGGAAAAAGGTATTTGATGACATGGATATTCTTACTTCGCTCGCATACGATTTATCGCCATACCAGCAAGGTATATCTCATAGTCGAATGAAAGTGGAGGAGTCTCTAATTTCCATCGGTCGTCTTTTGCCCCGTCGCCCTGCGCCATCATTGTTCCTTGATTAAAACCAGTGCTTTCTCTTGAAATACCAATACATGCCTAGGGCGGGTATCGCGGAGAGAACAGCAATTACTATGAGGGTTGTATATTGCCCGAAGAATCTCCAGGAGCCGACAGCTATGCCGCCCGGTAGCAGGACATTCATGCCATAGAAGGTACCGATCATGGTAGCAGGAATTGCAAGCGTAAAGAGGATGGTGAGCACGGCCAATATCTCATTTGTTCTTTCAGTACTAGCGGTAAAGTCGGCGTCCTTGTAGATTTCTATCGTTTCCTCGGCTTCACCCACTATTTCCGAGAGCCATGTGGCCAATCGATTAATCTCTCGATAATGATGCGAAAGATTTTCGTTAGTCAGTTCATGTACATTCGGTGCAAGATCGACAGTGACTGTTTTGAGTGGCTCAATAGTCCTACGCAATCGTAAAATCTTTTGTCTAAGTTCGGCAATAAGGTTAGCATCTGACTTTTGTGAGTCGAATACATTATCTTCGGCTTCATCCAATTCATGCAGAATTATTTTTACGAGACCTGCCGTACCCTCAAAGAGTATTTTTATGACATTGTAGAGTAGATAGCCGGTCGACTTTTTAAAGTAGTTGTTCCGTTGTTGTTCGTCCTGTTCGCAGGCTACAAATAAGTTTTTAACATTAGGGGCCGTGTCGGTGTGAATGGTGATGAGGTAGTCTTTGCCTAAGAAAACTGCGATCTGACTAGCGATAATTTTATTCCCGTTCTTGTCGAATATGGGGACATGCAATAGCAAAAAGAGATAACTTGCCTCTTTCTCGAGCTGCGGTAATGAGCCTACTAGTAGGCTGTCTTCAAGATGCAGGGGGTGGAACGGATAATCATGCGCAAGTTTGGCAATCTCTTGTTGGGTCGGATTTTCGATGTCGATCCAAGTGAGGCCATTATGCTGCTGGGTCTTAACGCTGCTCGGTTTTTTTGCGGCACTATGGTTTATATCGTTCTTTGTGAAGGGGTTGAACGTATTAAAAAAACTGCCTGATTTTTCGTCTTCTTTAGTCATCTGATTTAGAGTTTAGTGAGTATTGAACACTTTTACAATGAGTATGGGTGGGCTATCTCTAGGTCAAGGGATATGACCTAGAGGCCACTCAATATATTGGAAAATTCTTGCTGCAGGGCGGGATTACAGATTAATATGTCACCTGTTTTTAGCTGCCAGTCTTTTGCGGCGAAATTGGACAATTGGGCTCCCGCTTCACGAGCAATCACGGATGAAGCGGCGATATCGTAAAAGCTGAGACCATTGAAGATTGCCGCATCAAATTTTCCGCATGATACGTAGCATGTTTGCAACGCACTCGAACCTGGCATGCGCATACTTCTGACATGTCGGTTCAGTTCGCTGACAATGGAGGTGAAACGCTCTTTTTCTTCCTTGGACTTCCCTCTATCCACGGTAATGAACGTTTTGCTCATTTCGGAGGCTTGTGCAATTGTAATCTTTTCGCCATTCAGAAACGACCCGCGACCTTTTTCGGCAACGAATAATTCATCGGTGATCGGTTGATATACGACGCCCAAAATTGGCTCATTCTTGTAGGTAAGGCCAATGGAAACGCAAAAGAAAGGGATCTTTCGTGCAAAGTTACTGGTGCCATCTATGGGGTCTATGATCCACCGGTAGTCGTTAGTCGTCGTTCCCTCTCCGACTTCTTCAGAAAAGAAGGAGTGTTTAGGAAATTGTTCCTTCAGAATTTCCAAGATGATCTTTTCCGCCGCCACATCGGCATCGGTGACTACTTGTAGTGTTTGGTTTTCTTTCTTGAATGTACTGCCTGCAGTGGTGCGATCATAGTATGCTTTTTTTATGAGCGCACCCGCTTCTTTCGCGGCTTTGATGGCTACGTCTAACATGATTTTATACTCTCGCTTTCCGTTGAATGGCCTTAGTCTGATATACATCATACCGCCAAGTACCACCTGTCGTCTGTACGTCTAAGAGTATATCGGCTTTTTTAGCGACGGGGAGCGTATAGGGAACATGCTGGTGTTGTTGCCTGAAATTGAAACTTGCTATTGTTTGCTCCCGATTTCCGTTACGGTGAATTGCATCACGGTCGATGCGATTCTGTAGGCGCTGCTCGTCTGATACATGAAGATACACGATGAGGTCGGGAGCCTCTACTGGGTCGAAATCGCCTTCAACAATCAGTACATCAATGAGTCCAATATGGTGGGCATAGTTTTCTTCCCCTTCGTCAATCGCAAGGCCTGTGGCTGGGTTGTAGGTCGGTACACCGATAGTTCTATCCGGATCAGTATTTTGTTGTATGGCGTTTACTTTTTGGTTCAGCAGATCAAAATCTTTCAATTCCGGCGCGTCGAGCTGGTCGGTTGTATCTCTCCCCTCGAAGTGTTTCCATCTCCATGCTCGATCGCCCCGATTGAAGTCATCGGTGCCTATGGTGTCTGCGGTCATGCCGGATTTTGCTAGTGCCACAATGAGCAGTCTTGCGAGGGTGGACTTGCCACTTGCCGCTCCACCGATGAGGCACAGTACCTTTGTGGTGCCTCCGGGAAGTTGTTGGATGGCTTCGCACAACAATATTGCGACAGCGGCTTCGTCCAGATGGGCGTATCTATGATTAAAATTATTCGTCAGAACGGGCTCTATAAAAATGCCGCTATTCACTTTGCTTCCTCCTCAACTCATGGTGCAGAATCGTAATACGGCGATATCGGATCTCATATTGCTTCAATAGCCTTCTTGATAGCTGGACGCCATAGTTCTATCAAATCTGGATCCTCGTGACTTTCGATGTAAACCCAGCCTTCACCCTCATATACCTCCATGTCGGCCAGCATACTGTCACTAATCCTGGTGACAAAGAAGTGCCTGGCTTCCCACTCTTTGGTGAATTCCCGCCAGGCTACATCTTCAAATAGTAATTCGATGGCATCTAATTCGACATGCAGGTTGGTTTCTTCTTGGGTCAATTCTCTCCATGCTGCTTGCCTGGGGTTTTCGCCCTTCTCAACACCGCCGCCAAAAGTGCCTATTTTCCCGGGATTATCAATAGTGGGTTTATTGTCTCGTCGTTGACCAATAATTTTTCCAGATTCAGTAACAATGAAAACACCCGCATAATGATGATCTACATCCCCGGCCAGAGGCGGTGTTACCATGTTGGTAGTATATCTTAAATCGAAAGACTGCCGAAGGAGTATTTCGACAATAAACGATGCGAGGATGAGTTATGTCCCCCGCAAGGATCTAACGTAGATATGATTAAAGAAGTTTCGTGATGTCTCGAATAATCTGGTTGCTATTCTCGGCAAGTATCGTTTGAATGCCAAGCGAATGAGCTGGGTCGAGATACCGTTGCTGGTCGTCAATAAATAGGACTTCTTGGGGCTGTATACCAGGAAGTTGCTTAAGTAGTTCTTGATAGATCTCTGGGCCAGGCTTGGCGTAGCCCACCCTACAAGACAGAACGCACGGCTCGAATAAATCATATCCGCCACCAGCTCTAATAGTCGCTTCGATAGTGGGTGCGATATTAGACAGCAACCCTACTATGTAATCCTTGGTCTTTAGATCTTTTATGAATGCAATCATCTCAGGCCGGGGTGCTACGTCTTCCCAAGTACTGCGCATAGTTTGCGTATCAAGCGTAATGGGCTTGCCGTAATACTCTTCAACTCGCTGCCAGTATTCGACTTCCGTAAGTCTACCGCTGATGTAGTCGTCCCAGAGAGATAGGATTATCTTCGCCGCCTCTTCTTCCGGGATACCGAGAAACGCAGCTAGGCTCTCGGTGGGTTCATTACCGCCTCCGCCAGCGATAATCACGCCACCATAGTCAAAAATAACTGCCTTAATCATGCGGTAATAGTAGCAGAAACAAAAAAGACTTCCGAAGAAGCCTTTCATACTGCTTATATTTGGAGGGCCCACTGGGATTCGAACCCAGGACACGAGGCTTAAAAGGCCTCTGCTCTAACCTACTGAGCTATGGGCCCACACACGTGAGCAATTAACAGAGTAGATTATCTCTTTTTTCCTTAGAAAAGTCAATGTGCGTACGGTTGCTACAGATCGTTACGGGCAAACTGGCCGGTTTCTTTAGAGCGATGGAACAAGTAAATAAAAACGCCAATTGCTACGACGGTGTAAGCTAGATTTAATAAGAGCGCAATGAAGGCGCTATGCCAATTGATTCGAGAGGTCGTAAGTGATTGACGAGCTGCCTCAAAGACGTAAGTTGGCGGTAACGCCCGCGCAAGTCCTTGCAAGAATCCAGGAAGCACGGACACCGGGAAGAAGGCAGCGGTGAGTGGTTGGAAAAGAAATACGGTATACCAGGTGAGTGACTGAATGCGTTGTCCGAATCTGAATACCAAGCCAAGCAAGGCAATACCAAGCCAACACGAGAATATCGCCAGATTAATCGTGAATAGCAGTATATTTATGAGCCCCAAGTGCAAGATATTAAAGTCGAAGAATAGATAAGTGCCAAGCGCTAAAAAACCAACGACGGCTATGGTGCGTAGTATGGCTGCGATTACTTGAGCAACCAGGTACTCGGCAACTGAGATTGGGGCAATGAAGATGTTAGACAAGTTGTGCGACCACATGCTCCACATACTGCTCACGCTGACGTTGTATTGGACGATCACAATAAATTCCCATAGCAATACGCCTAAGATGAAGTATTGTCCGTTCACTTTTGTGCCGGCACCAATATACATAGTAATGTAGCCAAAGAGGATAACATTCATGATGGGGAAGAACAGAATATCCATCAGTACTTCCATCCGTCTACGCGTTACGTAAAACTCTTGTACGACCAGGCCGTAAACACGGTGTAAGACACCTGGGGGCATCATGTTTCCCTCCGCGCAATTGATAAGAACACATCTTCCAATGTCGGCTTTGTAATATCTATATCGAGTAATTCAATATTTGCAGCATGAATGGCGGCAAGAAGCCGTGGAACGGCGCTATTGGAAATCGACACAATGACCTGTTTTGTCTCATCGAAAGTGAATGTCACTTTTCGCATGTGTAGTAGTTGTTCCAGCGGTTCACGCCTACCTTTGAATTTAAGCGTGACTTTTGCGCTATCTAGACGTTTCGTATGATTTGCAGGGGTATCTTGACTGACAATTTTACCTCTGTCTAGGAAGATGACCTCATCACAGATACGGCTCACTTCACTCATATTGTGACTAGTAAACAGGATGGAGAGCTGGCGGTCATGACGGAGTTGTTCGATAAGGCTCAGGGTTTTATCGGCAATATCAGGGTCAAGTGAGGCCGTTGGTTCATCCATAAGAATGAGTTCTGGATCATTGAGCAGTGACTTCACTAGATTGACTCGCGTTCGTTCGCCAGCAGACAAGTTACCGTAGCGTTCGTCTACGTGTCGTTCTAGATTGAAGTATTCAAGCAGCTCGGCAATTTTCCGTTTCGGATCCATAACGCCATAGAGCCGAGCAAATACGAGTAGATTCTCTTTTGCCGTTATATGGTTCTGTAATGTGTTGTAGGCGGATGCATAATTAAGGCGCTGCAAACAGGCTTGGCGGTGTTTGCTAAAGTCCTTGCCAAAGTAGCGAATACTACCACCCGTGGTAAGTGTTACGCCGGCAAGCATTTGAATCGTCGTACTTTTGCCCGCACCATTTGGGCCTAGTAATCCGAGCACTTGCCCGCGTTTAATGGTAAATGAAATATGATCTACGGCACGATAGGTGTCGTAGTCTTTTACGAGGTCATGTACTTCAAGTACTGCTTCAGTCACCATAAAATGATACGGGCATCGTACGGCCCTGTCCATACAACTACGAGCGTACTCGCTCATTTCGTGAGCGTACAGGTAACGCAGGAAGCCGTGCTTTCGGAGATTCCGGGGGTGTGCTTAGCGCCGAAGATGCCGATGATGGGGTCAGCCTTCTCTCGACAAACGCTAGTTTTGCCGTTCAAAAATGCTATAATAACAGATAGACAAGACATAGCAGGCAAGGAGACGGGCATTGAGCGGACACAGTAAATGGTCAACCATTAAGCGAGAAAAAGGCGTAAAAGATGCTGCACGCGGTGCAGTATTTACCAAACTCGGAAACGCCATTGCTATGGCTGCACGCGCTGGTATTGATCCGGCAACAAACTTCACCCTGCGACTAGCTATAGATAAAGCTAAGGCTGCGAATATGCCTTTGGCCAACATTGACCGTGCTATCCAACGAGTGGCCGACAAGAGCGCCGCACAGTTGCATGAGCTGACGTATGAGGGCTATGGACCTGGCGGTACTGCCATTCTGGTTGAGGTAGCCACCGACAATATAAATCGTACCTATCCGGAAGTGAAATTAGCCTTTAGCAAGCATGGTGGCAATATTGCTGAAAAAGGCGCTGTTGCCTTTCAATTTGACCGTAAAGGCATGATTCGTGTTGTCGGCAGCGGCGACGATCTGCTGATGCAATCGCTGGAAGCAGGTGCTGAAGATCTCCAAGAAGAAGGTGATGAAAGCGTTATCTATACTGAACCCAACGAACTAGCGAAGGTTCGAGATGCACTACGCGCGGCCGGTTTAGAGATTAAAGAAGCTGAGCTTACCTATGTACCAAATACTTCTGTTGCAATAGCGGACAAAGATACGGCCGGCAAAATAATGCGCCTTATGGATGCTCTGGATGATATCGATGACGTCACGAATACACACGTGAATTTCGATATTCCAGAGGATCTTTTGTAATGAGAATTATTGGCATTGATCCTGGAACCGGTATCTTAGGCTTCGGGATTATTGAGGCAAACGGGCAGAAGTCACAACTCGTTGATGCTGGAGTAATCCGCACTCCCGTACACGAAGATGATGCGGTACGTCTGCAGACCATCTTTGAAGAGCTGACCGATATAATTGTGCAGACAAAACCACAGCAGATGAGCGTTGAAAAACTATTTTTTGCCCGTAACGTCACTACCGCCATGACCGTGGCGCAGGCACGTGGTGTGGTGCTCCTTTGTGGTAAACAAGCGGGACTAACACTTTTTGAGTACACTCCGTTGCAGATCAAGCAGGCTATTACCGGCTACGGCAAGGCAGACAAGAAGCAGGTGCAGGAAATGGTGAAGGTGCTACTTAACTTGTCTGAGATTCCGAAGCCCGATGATGCTGCAGATGCCTTGGCTGCAGCCTTGACGCACGCCGGCGCTGCTCGCTACACGTAATATTCGATAGGCATAGGCACTCTGTGCCATAATACCAGGCATGATTGCAATGCTTACTGGCGTCGTAGCCGAAAAGACAACCGATTCAGTTATATTAGATGTAAGCGGTGTCGGCTATGGGCTGCTTGTCACGAGCGAAGACTATGGCCGTCTAGGCAGTAGTGACCTCGTGAGGTTATATGTGTATGAGCATATCCGTGAAACAGCATATGACCTATTTGGATTTATGCGACTGGAAACTAAACAATTATTTGAGCTACTGCTCGGCGTAAATGGCGTAGGGCCAAAGATGGCGTTAAGCGTGCTCAGTACGGGTAACGTAGATGCTGTACGCCAGGCGGTTGCTGGAGGAGATTTGAAGTTTATTCAGCGTGCTAACGGCGTGGGCAAGCGAGTAGCTGAACGTATTGTAGTGGAGCTAAAAGATAAGGTTGGACTGGAAGGCGTTGACTTGCAGGGCGCTGGGTTACTGCAGTCTGAGCAGAATATTACGCAGGACGAAGCTGCTGAAGCACTCATCGCTCTTGGGTACTCACCACAGGATGCGGCTAAAGCATTGAACGCCGTAGATAAAGACTTGCCTATCGAAGAACGCATCAAGCAGGCACTCAAACGTACTTGATTCTTCTATTATTCGGATCATAATACAAATTTATGATTAAATTTGGACCATTATCGAGTGCCGAGAAGATGTACTGGAAAAAATTACCAGAGGATTTACGCCAAGCGCAGCGTGATCATGCGCGGATGGCGGGTAGATGGCTCATGCTTACGGGAACGCTTGACGAGCTCGGATTGGCGACCGCTGTTCCTCGTGGCGAGGACGTGCGTCGGGGCTGCCGTCAGTGGCCAACTGTCCATGGGGCTGAGAGTGCCGTGGACATACAGATTGCTAGTCCGAGCATAACAAGCAATTCTCGTTCTAGCACTAAGTATGAGGCGGGCTTTTTTCAGATAACAGCAACTGCAAGGGGGCCGCGTGGACAGTCACGGTTGCGGGTGGGTCATGAGGCGGTCGGCTGGGTAAAGGGTGGTGGCAAGGAGGTTTCTAATATGCTCGGGCACCCCGGATGCGCCGCCGCTCACTTACTAATAGAGGGCTACAATAGTGTTCCGCATGAAGAACTATCTGCTTGGGTAACGCGGACTGGATTGGTGCTACGTTCAGATGAGATTGCAGGCAGGACACTCTTTGCAAACACGGTCGCTGATTTACAGAACCTTGAGTTTAACCCTGATTTGGTCGAGGCGCTCGGGTCGCTTATCAACCCCAGCGTTCGGTATGCCTCCCTAGACTGCGAGCGCACGCCATGACATTATAGAGTGAATGATTGATCGGATTGTCAGTACCGCTCCTGTAGAGGATGAAAACCAAGAACAACAGTTGGAAGTTACGCTGCGTCCGCAAGACTTTACTAACTATATTGGCCAAGAGCGCTTAAAGAAGAATTTGCAATTGGCGATTACGGCTGCAAAAAAGCGCGAAGAACCCCTTGATCATATCCTGTTGCATGGCCCTCCTGGCCTAGGCAAGACTACTATGGCGAGTGTTATTGCGAATGAGATGGGCGCCCAGATTCGTATTACAAGCGGGCCGGCTATTGAGCGAGCCGGAGATTTGGCTAGTTTACTCACAAACCTGGCTGATGGTGACATACTATTCATCGATGAAATTCATCGCCTGAACCATACGGTTGAGGAGGTACTCTACTCCGCCATGGAGGATTTCAAATTAGATATTATGCTCGGCAAGGGCCCTAGTGCACGGAGTCTTCGTTTGGATTTGCCGAAATTTACCCTGATTGGAGCGACGACGCGTACTGGCAATCTGGCTGCCCCACTGCGTGATCGTTTTGGTATGATTCATCGTTTAGAATTTTATAAACCAGAAGAGATTCAGCAGATAATCACCCGCGCTGCAGATATTCTTGAAGTACGTATTGTTACCGCGGCATCGACTGAGCTTGCGGCACGCAGTCGTTTGACACCACGTATTGCTAATCGTCTTTTAAAGAGAGTTCGTGATTTCGCTGACGTCAATGGTGACGGCATTATCGATATGGATATTAGCAAACGCGCGTTGCAATTGCTTGAAGTCGACGAGCTTGGTTTGGATCCGGCTGACCGAACGCTGTTGCTGGCTATTATCGATAGCTACAAGGGTGGGCCAGTGGGCGTAGAGACCTTAGCGGCACTGACAGCCGAGGAACGCAGCACTATTGAAGATTTTTACGAACCATATCTTATGCAGATTGGATTGTTGCAGCGTACCCCTCGCGGACGTGTCGTGACAGATAAGACATATCGGCATCTGGGGCGTACGCCTCCTCCAGCTGAGGGCCAAGCAAACCTGTTATAATAGAGTACTAATGGACCCACAGAATCAGAATAATCCACAGACGAATCCTGTACCGACGCCGTATGAGCCGCCAACTACGGTTCCCCAGGAGGCTCAGCAGCAGACACCCGCACCCTTGTATACCCCGCCGCAACAGGAGCAGGAACCTGCGCCTATGCAATATGAGCGTCCAAAGGAAAAAGGCATGCATCCTATGGTGGTCTTGCAGCCTGGCGAGCGAATAGTCGCCGTCGTAAAGCGTCACCCTTTTGGTATTATTTCACTCTACGTATCGGCAACGATCGGCATCGGCATTGCAGCTGCACTGGTCTTTATCTTTCTTCCTGATTTTTTGAGCCAGTACAATGCTGATAATACGAATGCTCTGTATGTCGGATTCGCGCTTATAGTTACGCTACTTGTGCTGATCCTGGGGATCGCCACATCTATCTATTGGCAGAATCAATGGATTATTACTACCGACAGCATCACCCAGATCGTGCAAAACAGCCTTTTTAATAGGCAGGTATCTCAGTTGAGCATGGACAATCTTGAGGATGTTACGGTTAATCAGGACGGTATAATACCGCATCTCTTTGGCTACGGCGTCCTTAAGGTGGAGACGGCTGGTGAGCGTTCTAAGTTTTCTTTCTCATATTGCCCAGATCCGAATAACTATGCGCGTCAAATTCTTGAGATTCATGAACAATTCCTCGAAGAGCGTCGCAACATCCAGAATAGAGCCAGTGGTCCCGCACGACCGACGACTACTTACTCCGGCACATCGCAGTTACAGTAGACTGTACTGTTAATTAAAGGGTCTTCATATGCAGCAACAATGGTACGAACGAGAACGGAATATCATACTTCTGATAATCTTGGCCTTCCCGGTTGGCTTGTTCTTTATGTGGAAATACGCACCATGGAGCATGCGAGTCAAGATGCTCATCAGTCTCACTGTTGCAGTATTGTGCATCTGGTTTCTTACGAGTGTGGGTGGCGCCAAGCCTACTACCGTGCAGCCAACCAGCGCTCCGCAGCCCAAAAAATCTGCTTCTCATGCATCGACTTCACCTGACGATAATAAGCAGCCAACTACGCCGAAACCACCGGCCTATGAGGTTGTTGCCTACGCGCATGAGGAGCGTTCCGATACGAATGAAACGTATTATGTGGCAATGAACCCGGTAAACACGGATACACCTGCTTTCAAAAATGATGTAAAGAAAGTAGTACAAGATATTGCGACGAATAAAAAGAAATCACCCAACTTTTCGGCTTATATCTATGATGACCCCGCAGTAGCACTTGCCACTAGTAACAATGTCATCGTTGACGACAGCGAACGCGCTCAGCATAATATCGCCAATTATATCGGTGGTATTGACCCGATTTCGGCAAATGCGAGCGGTGCAGATGATGCGTACAGGATTAGCTACTACCCTAGCGCTTTCGTAGATACCCCCACCGTGGGTCGGTTTATAGCTATCGAGCAGTGGAAGCCGACGGGCTTTTAGAGACAGGTGCATTCGATAAAGATCATTTCTCTTAGTAGGGGGCATGCCCTTAGGCATTTAATATGATGGATCTATTGATCTGTCGCGTATATGTTTACTAGTTTTATTATTAGTAATATTAAAAATATTGATTTATTCTACGATTAGAAATATAGTTATTGCATATATGAGGTTCAATTTTCAGAAGACATCTTACAATCAGCCACGTGTCATTGAAGGTATATCGGTTACTAAGACTGGGCGTATTGGGCTTACTAAATTCTTTATTACGTCGCATGGCATTGAAAAGGGTATGAGAGCCTACATGTACTGGGATCCTACTAATAAAGCTATTGCGATCGATTTTACCAAAAATAACGATGCCGAGGCTTATCCGGTCGGATTTACACAGCAGTATGGTGCTTTTATAAACGCAAGCAAATTCTTTAAACTGTATCATCTAAACCTTAACGTGTATGCGCGCCGATATCCCTATGTGAAACTCAACGGGGGGACTATTGGTCTTCCTAAAGCGAGCGCCGGCGTTTTTTTCGTAGACTTAAAGATGCCAATGATCGAAGAGAAGAATTGATATAATGGACAGTTTTTTCTTTATTGACGATAGCGGGTCCAAGGAGTGGGATACACCATACGTCAAAGAATTTATAGACACTCCACCGGAGCGTAATCACGCCAATCGTCTCTTTTGGGAGAAGAACTATTTTGTGCTGACTGGATTGTATATTTCAAGGGACTTGGCGGCAGAGCTTAACCCTCAAATCAACCAGCTAAAGAAGCAGTTTTTTGGCACAAAACATGTAGAAATAAAATCCGTGCATTTGCGTAACCCTGAAAAACGAAAGAAATATTACCTCGACCGATACAATGTGACGGAACCTCAACTGCGGCTATTCATTGAAGAGCATTGGTACAAGTTTTTCGAGGCCCACAAGGAAGATATACAACTACAGGCCTTTGTTTTGGACAAGCGATATTTTAAGAATAAGCGTCCGGACTATGTTCCACTTGAGCTTACATCGCAGGTACTATTTGATAGGGTGGAGCTTAACTCAAATCGACAATGTTCAATAGTTTTTGATCAAATGGATTCTCAAATAAAGTCAGTACGTCATCAGCAGGGAAAAATTATACGAATCGCCAGTAAAGAGGTTGACTTGAACTCCTTCCACCAGAAATATAGTCATACGGAAGTACGATTTGAGAAATCCTCAAACTCTAATTTTTTACAGCTGGCCGATACTGCGGCATACAACGTGCTGCGACAGTTTGTAGAGTATGGGGATGAATGGGAGTCGCCAACTGGTAATGATCTTAAGATGTACTCATATTTCGATAAGATAAGCGACAATTTTTATTGCGATGGTCAAACCCAGCGAGTTGCCGGTTATGGGGTTGTAAAGATACCAAACGGACCTACACATTATCCTTGGAGTAAATCAAAAAACACCCGCGAGTAGCGAGTGTATTATGAGGTCAGTCCCTGTATAGGTTCTACCATACGCTGAGAGGATAGCTAGACATTTCTGTCAACCGACCAGTAGTAGTGTAGCATGGGAGGGCATCATTTGCAATATGTACGTCTAGTTGTCTTAATAGTTTAAATTGTATGCATGGGCTATGAACTTCCCGTCTCTCGCAGAGTATCCCCCCCATGGTATTAGTTTAGACTACTTTTAACGTACTTCTCGCCACCCTCTAGGTTGGCGGTCAATGTGTAGTGTGCACAGGGGATTGTGCTGTTGTCGCAGGCAGAGCCGTCAGAGCCCGCTACTTGATAGCTATAACAATCAACGGTTGGTGCACTTGTAGCGACTGGCTTCCCGTTTGCGGTGCAGGCTGCAATGGTGTTTTTCCATTGTGGATCCTGAAGAACGCCTGCTGATACGTGTTGTAGGTGTTTCGTGCGCCAAGCTTGGTCATTAAGATTCGCCAGCGTGGGATAGACATTTGCTTCGGCATAGTAGTCTTCTAGCTGACTCTTCAGGGTGTCAATATCACTTTGCCGATCGGTGTTATGGTTTTTTACCTGGACGCCACTGTACGCCAGCATGACAAATACGACCAAGATACAGACGATGACGATGACCACTAGTAGTTCTATGACGGTGAAGCCTTGGTCATCTCGTTTGTGTAATTTCATAGTATGTTGATTATAACGGTAAGGAGGGCCCTCAAGCAACGGGCGCAATAGCGTGGAGTACTTCTGAGATAGTGGTCTGGCCACGCAAAGCTTTGATGAGACCGTCGAGGGCCATGGGGATGAAGCCATCTTTGACTGCGATTGCTTGTAGTCCGGCAATGGAGGGCATTTCGGGATTCAGGAGCGCCTTTTGTAGATTTTCGGTATTTTGTAGAACCTCAACAATAGCCGTTCGACCGTTATATCCACTATGGCCACAGGTTTCACAACCTGCGGGGTTGGCGCGCCACATATGCGTAATGCCGGTGGGTGTACTGCTAAGTTGTTTGACATCTCCAAAGACGGCTGGCGCGGCAGCACGTTCTAATTCGTGTATGCGCTTATTAGCGCTTGCCGTAGTAATACCAAAGCGCTTGGCGAGCTCTCGCCGTTCTTCGTTGCTCAGGGCATAGCGTTCACGGCAATCGGGGCAAAGGGTACGCACGAGACGCTGACCTATGCTTGCGTGCAGAGCCGTGACAAGTAGAAATGACTCAATGCCGGCAGAACGCAAACGTAGCAGCGCAGGAACAGCTCCGTCTGCGTGTACGCCAGCCAGTAATAGGTGTCCCGTAGTGGCTGCATGTACGGCCAATTCAGCGGTTGCGCTATCCGGTATGTTGCTGATCATAACAATATTCGGATCTTGTTTGAGCGCGGCCTGCAATCCTTCGCGTGTCGACATGCTTGCGTGCAGATAGGTCTGGTTTGCACCAGCCAAGCGATGCTTCGGATGTGTCTCCACGGTAGCGATATTGACGAGTGGGCTGTTGAGACTATGGAGTAGGCTAAATAGCGTGCTCGTACTGCCACCATGACGGGGCGCAGCAACAAGGATCAGACCATGCGGCCGAGTCAGCGACGACTGGAGTGCGGTGAGATCTGCGCCCCAGAACCCTAAGGCGGCGAGTTCTTGCGGTTTTCCTTGTTCTAAGGAGATATGCAGGACGGCCTTTTCGCCGCCAATGACCGGCATGGTCGAGAGACGAAGATCTATCTTTTTGTCGTCGATAGTGAGGCTGTAGGTACCTTCTTGCGGGGTCTTCGTTTCTTCTGAGTTCAGATCAGCAAGTGTTTTCAGCTGTACGAGGATTTTTGGCAAGGCGGCTCGGGGTAATTTATGTACTCCACGCAGGGTACCATCAATACGATAGCGGACTAAGACAAATCGATCATGAGGTTCAATGTGAATATCACTGGCACCACGCGTAACGCCATGGGCCACCAACATAATGATTGTCTCGGCAACCTGCTTATCTGAAAAGTTCTTCTGCGCTTTGCCCAGTAGTCGACCGGTAAATATATCCTTGGCACCCATTTAGATCCATTATATATGAAGCGCAAGCGGGATGGTACTAAATCTTACACCATAAAGCGGCGCACCCTGCTATAATAATCGCATCAGTGGTGGCGGAGAACGATAACGGAGGGTATATGGCGGCAGGCAAGGAAAAAGTTAGCAAGGCGGCTAACGAAGAGAAAATGGTGGCTGCTGGAGTGAACGAAGGCAAGAGCAAAGCACTAGGGATGGCATTGGAGCAGATCGAGAAGCAGTTCGGCAAAGGCTCGATCATGAAACTGGGCACGGGGTATGCTCAGAAGGTAGAAACGACACCAACCGGTAGTCTTTCATTGGATATCGCCTTGGGCGGTGGTCTGCCGAGAGGCCGTGTTGTAGAGATTTACGGACCAGAATCCAGTGGTAAAACAACGCTCACACTGCACGCTATTGCCGAAGTGCAACGCAGCGGTGGTACGGCTGCCTTCATCGATGCCGAGCACGCGCTTGACCCTGGTTATGCAAAGCGCATTGGTGTTGATGTGGACAACCTGCTACTCAGCCAGCCAGATAACGGTGAGCAAGCCTTGGAAATTGTTGAAACGCTCGTTCGTAGTAACGCCGTGGATATTATTGTCGTGGACTCTGTTGCTGCTTTGGTGCCACGGGCTGAGATTGAAGGCGATATGGGTGACTCATTACCTGGTTTGCAGGCGCGCCTCATGAGCCAAGCACTCCGTAAGCTTACCGGTGTTATTAACCGTAGTAAGGCCACGGTAGTGTTCATTAACCAGATTCGTATGAAGATCGGCATTATGTTCGGTAATCCGGAGACGACAACTGGTGGTAACGCCCTAAAGTTTTATGCCAGCGTGCGTATGGATATCCGTCGTATCGGGCAAATTAAGCAGGCCGAAGCAGTTATTGGCAACCGTACGCGTGTGAAGGTAGTGAAAAACAAGATCGCTCCGCCATTCCGTGAGGCAGAATTCGACATTATGTATAACGAGGGTATCTCTAAGAGCGGGGACATATTAGATCTGGCCGTACTACATAATATTGTTGAAAAAGCAGGGGCCTGGTTTGCTTACAGTGACGCTAAGATCGGTCAGGGCCGTGAAGCAGCTAAGAAGTACCTGCAACAAAACCCAGAAGTCATGGAAGAGATCGCTAAGAAAGTACGTGAAGCAGCAGCACCAAAGGAGGACTAGTCATGTCGGCACCGTTTGAAATGTGGGAAGATCCGGAGCAGCAAGCGCGATTCTCTTTTGCACACGTCGGCACGGACTTTACGACGGGCGTACTCATACTTAGGCAAGACACAGAGCTTGCGAAACATCATCGGCCTTTGGCGTTTGAAAATTTGTTACAGATAGAAGGACGCTCGCAGGTAACATTGCTGAGCGAGGATGGGCGCGTTGAAGCGACTCACGATCTTACCCCTGGAACCTTCTTACGCATGCCTAAGGGCCAGTGGCATATTCATGCCAATCCCTTCGACGAGCCATCGGTAACACAGTTCAAGGCGGAAGGGGACATTACTGAGATTGTAGCTACGATGCGTCGGCACTATGTAAAGGTCGACCCGGACGAAGCACCAGCGCAGCTATGAGCGATTTATATCTGAGGCCTCATCCTACCCTGCACGATTTGCAGGTATATGTTGACGATATGATTCGTGAAAGAGGTTTTACGGATAATATCCCGCAACGTTTCATGCTTCTTTTAGAAGAAGCAGGTGAGTTTGCGAAGGCTGCCCGCAAACGCGCAGGCTTGAAGTTTGCTGAGGATACGCATACCGCTGAGTTAGATGAAGAGGCTGCTGATGTGCTGATAATTCTATTGGGTTTATGCAACCAGCTCGATATCGATCTTGAAGCTGCGTTTCGTGCCAAAGAAGAGCGTAATAAACTTCGTACTTGGAAATAACTTTTAAGAAAGTGTTAATACAAAAATTGCGGTACAATAGTGTCTATTGTGCAAAAAAGGAGTAGACAATGACCCACCCACCAGTAGTTATTGTGGATAAAGAAGATCAGGTGGTGGGCGAGGAAATGTTAGACGAGGCACGACTAAGGGGCCTCATCTATCGTCTGGTATTTATTGTCGCAGTAGGCTCAGACGGGCGAGTGCTGTTACAAAAACGATCATCTAAGATGCGACTTTGGCCTGGCTGCTGGGACATCTCTGCTGGCGGTCATGTAGATGATGGCCATACATACGAAGAGGCTGCTCGATTTGAGTTAGAAGAAGAGTTGGGCGTGCGAGGTGTGCCGTTACGTGAGATAGCGCATTTTTATATGGACACGCCATTATGGGGTAACGTCCCCGCCAAGCGTTTCTGTAAGTTGTATCAGACATCACTAGATGCACTGCCTGAGGGCTTGGGGGAGGAAGAGGTGGCTGCGGTGCATTGGTTCACGAAGGACGAGTTACGGGCACTGGTGAGCAGCCAGCCGACTCAGATTGCTGAAGGCCTAGCATACAGTTTGCTGTATATACTAGAAATATGAAGATTACCGCGATCAAGCAGCAAGTGAAACGGCATGATCGCTACTCTATATTCGTAGATGGGGCGTATACCTGTAGCATAAGCGAGAGTGGCCTGATAGAAAGTCATCTCGCAAGCGGGCAGGAATTAGATGAGATACAGTTTGCTGACCTAAAGCGCATGGCTGGGGCCGATAAGGCCTACGGCAACGCACTCCGTTATGTCGCCATGCGGCCGCGCAGTGAATGGGAGCTACGAGATTACTTTAGGCGGAAGCAGATAGATGAGGGTATTGCCTCTCCAATTATTGAACGCTTGCGGAATGTGGATCTACTGAATGACTTAGCCTTTGCTAAGAGCTGGGTGGAGAGTCGTCGATTGCTGAAATCCATCAGTAAACGTCGACTGATATTAGAGCTACAGCAGAAACGCGTACCAGAGGATATTATCCACAAGGTACTAGAGATGGATACGAGTGATGATCGCGCCCAACTGCAGGTGCTCATTGAGAAAAAACGAAATCGATACCCTGACGACCAAAAACTAATGCAATACCTTGCACGTCAAGGTTTTGGCTATGACGAGATCAAGACGGCATTACGGGCCGTCGAAGAAGACTAGGCTAGTGCGCCGGCACGAGCGGGAATTTTTTGGGTGAGGTCGCTCACCACAATTTTTTTGTCAGTGATCTCAACGATTTGTGAACGATCGATGCCCAAATTGCCACCTTTAAAGTTTTTAAAGATGGGCTGGTTGACGTAAATCTTTTGGATGAAAAGACTGTCTGTATCTATGGAGTAGTCGCCTACCTTGCCTAATTTGGTGCCGCCTGAAGTTACGACAGCTTTGCCAACTAGTACAAAGCTGACCTGCAACACGTCATTGAGTCGTACGAGCTCTTGCGGCAGTGCGAGCACATCATGATCATTGACGACGATACCTTGGGTCATGATATCGCGAACATCTTGGCCTACAAGAATAAGCTGTTGTCGACTGCGACTATCCTGACAGTAAAAGCCTTCTATTTTGAGGTTGCCGGGATTGATAATTGGTTCAATCGCAGTGGCGACTTCAGTGCCCGTACGTAAACTAAGCACCGGCCGGTTGATTAGCATACTACTCAATTGCAACATATACATTAGTATAGCGCGACTTACGTCGTGTAAAAAGTATATGTTGTCGGCAGGGTCGTACGATTTTCTCGAAGCGCACCCCTGACTTGCAGAAGAGAGAGTCTCGCAGTACTATACGGGACATATGAGTACTACGGTGAATTGGCAAACTACCTCCGATACCGCTGAAGCTACTGAACTGCTGGCTGAAAAAATTGGCAAACAGTTGCGTGGCGGTGAAGTTATTGAACTGGTCAGTGATCTGGGCGGCGGTAAGACCACCTTCGTGCGTGGCCTGGTGCGCGGAGCTGGTAGTAGTGACCGAGTCGCGAGCCCTTCCTTTACCATTAGCAAGCAATATACGACCGATGCGTTCGAGATACATCACTTTGATTTTTATCGCCTACAGGAGTCGGGCATTATGGCTGACGAGGTGGCGGAGGTCGTTGACGACCCACAGACCGTCGTGGTTATTGAGTGGGGTGACGTAGTCGCACATGTTCTACCGGCAGTGCGTCTTATTATCCGTATTGCACAAACCCCTACTGGCAATCGGATATTTAGCTTTGAGGTACCCGAATCGCTCGGCTACCTATTGAAAGAGATGAAGTAGTATGTTGGTATTAACGATTCGTACAGATAACCCTGAGGCCGAAGTTGGCTTGTTCGACAATGAGCAGCAGCTTGCCTACGAAAGCTGGCATGCACACCGTGAATTGTCAGCCACTATCCACCGTAAAATAGAAAACTTGTTGAGCGGCCAAGGCAAAAATTTTGCTGATCTTAATGGTATCGTCGCTTTTCAGGGACCAGGAAGTTTTACCGGTTTGCGTATTGGTCTGACGGTTACAGACACGCTTGCCTATGGTCTCGGTATCCCCATAGTAGCGACTATGGAAGAAGACTGGATTAAAAAGGGTATAGCCCTACTGCATGCCGGTGGCGACGACAAGATCGCATTGCCGCACTACGGTGCCCCAGTGCATATTACGCTCCCCAAGAAGTGAGTGGTTATCACTCATAGATGACTCAGTAGACAAGCAACTACTAGGATGGCTGGCATTTGTTTTTTGGGTCTTAATTCTGAAGCTAGCGGCTGCTAGCCATTGACCGTATTATGATTTTTGGCGTATAATTTTAGATAAGGATATGCCTGAATTGTCTAGCATTCCGATATAACATTTCTAATATTTTATTCGACTTTCAGATTGGGATTTTTTCAGGGCTAGAGAAGTGATAGCGATTGCCCTCTGCCAATCTGTACGATAAGAAAGGAACATCATGGATCCAATTACCATAGTGCTCGCTGTGGCGGGCCTTGCCGTGGGCTTTGGCGCCAATACTGTCATCACCAAACAACGCGTCGGTTCTGCACAAGACCAAGCGGATAAGGAGATGAGCAAGGCAAAGAAAGAGGCCGCTAAGCTAGTGGAAGATGCCCGCGAGGAGGCTGCTAAATTGGTCAGTGAAGGCCGTAAAGAAGAGCAGTCGCGTCGCCGCGAACTGAAAGATATTGAACAGCGTCTGGTGGGTCGCGAAGACGTCCTCGACAAGAAAATAGATGATCTCGATAAGCGTACCGAAAGACTGCGCAAATCAGAGGGTGAAGTCGAAGGTTTGAAGGACGAAATTCGTGACATTCGCAAGAGACAACAAGAAAAGCTAGAAAAAGTAGCTGGCTTGCGTAAAGAAGATGCTGCTCAAAAACTGATGCAAATGACCGAACGAGATATTAAGAACGATCTTACTGGGCTCATTGCTAAATTACAGGACGAGGCGAAAGATCAAGCCGAAGAGCAGGCTGGTCTTATCATTGTGACCGCTATGGAGCGTATGGCCAGTGAAGTGACTGCCGAGCGAACAGTAACAAGTGTGAAACTAGAAGATGAAGAGATGAAGGGTCGCATCATTGGTAAAGAAGGCCGTAATATCCAAGCCTTACAGCGTGCTACCGGCGTTGACATTATGGTGGATGACACTCCTGGGTACGTCGTACTCAGTAGCTTCGATCCGGTCCGCCGTGAAGTTGCTCGTATGACGCTTGAGATGCTCATGAAGGACGGCCGCATTCACCCTGGCCGCATTGAAGAGGTTGTTGAAAAGGCGCAGAAGAATGTTGAAAAAGATGTCATGCGCGCTGGTGAAGATGCCGCTCGCGAAGTCGGTGTTATTGGTATTCCAAAAGAGATTTTGCATTTGCTTGGCGAACTTCGTTACCGCACTAGCTATGGGCAGAACGTACTTAAGCATTCTACTGAGATGGCGCATATTGCTGGTATTATCGCTGAAGAGGTTGGTGCTAACGTAAAGACCACTAAGTATGCCGCCTTGGTTCATGATTTAGGCAAGGCTCTGTCTCATAAGATGGAAGGTAAGCACCATCATATTTCTGGCGAGATTCTGCGGAAGTATGGCGCTCCAGAAGCAGTAGCATTGGCTGCTGAACAGCACCACGATGACGTAGATGCTACAAGCACTGAAGCACTGATTGTACGCGTCGTAGATGCCATTAGTGCCTCTCGTCCTGGTGCACGCAATATCTCTGCTGAGAATTTTGTAGAACGCATGAAGGAGCTCGAGAACGTTGCCAATGGATTCCCGGGCATCGAGAAATCCTACGCTATTAGTGCTGGCCGTGAAGTACGTGTATTCGTACGCCCGCAGTCTATCGATGATCTTGCGGCTATTAAATTGGCCCGTGATATCGCTACTAAGATTGAATCAACTATGCAGTATCCCGGTACTATCAAGGTGAACGTTATCCGTGAGACCCGTGCCGTCGAGTTTGCTAAATAGTTGGCATTGCTAACGTGAAAGAGTATGACGTATATCTATTCGATTGGGACGGGACGTTAGCTCGTACGCTTGAGGTATGGTCTCAAGGTATCCATGCGACGGCACTCGAGTATGGCTTAGATGTAGCCTACGAAGACATGGGCAAGCATCTGGGCGATCTAAGGTGGCCACTTATGTACGGCCTTCCCGAAGCACGCTTGGATCAGTTCTTGCAGGATTCGGGGAAGGCGGTCTATTCCTTGCTTCCAGGTGTACAGTTGTATGACGATGCAGCCGAGGTTCTAAAACTACTGAAGCAACGCGGTAAACTGCTAGCATTGGTCACTACTTCTAATCGCGCTGAGGTGGAAAGTGCCATGGGTGACCGCGCTGCCTTACGGAATGTTTTTGATCTTATGGTAACGAGGAATGATGTTACTAAACACAAGCCTGACCCCGAAGGTATTCACCACGCGCTCAAGGGGCTAGGCGTCTCGAAAGATAGGGCTCTAATGCTTGGGGACACGGAGAAAGACATCAAGGCGGCGTGTGGCGCAGGGATCGATAGCTTGTTGTACTACCCGGACAGTCACGAGAAGATCTATGATCTTGCATATTTACAATCGTTTAAACCGACGTATACAGTTCATTCCTGGCGATCATTCCTTGATACGGTACAATAAGGTCATGAAACCAGAGATAGAAGCTAAGTTTCTGCATGTTGAGCATGCTGTGCTACGCGCCCAGCTGCAGGCCCTTGATGCCGTCCAGACATCTCCTATGCGACTCATGAAGCGCAAGAACTATGATTTTCCTGATGGTCGTTTGATGGTCAAGCGCGGCTGGGCACGAGTGCGTGATGAAGGCGATAAGATTACGCTGTCGTACAAAGAACTGCACAACAGGGAATTAGACGGAACTCATGAAGTGCAAGTAGTGGTGGACGATTTTGCTGCCGCTGATGCATTGTTGCGGAATTTGGGACTTGTTGCGACGAGTTACCAAGAGACCAAGCGTGAGAGTTGGAAGCTTGATGGGTGCGAGATCGAGCTAGATGAATGGCCGTGGGCTAAGCCATATGTAGAGATAGAAGGCTTGGACGAGAAGCAATTGCGCGCTGTTGCAGCGAAGCTCCATCTTGATTGGCAAGAAGTACTACACGGAAGTGTCGAGATTGTTTATAGGGGTGACTACGATGTCACCGATGAAGAGGTGAATAAGATACCGGTTATTACTTTTAATGAGCCAATACCCGATTGGCTGCAGAAACGGAAGCGTTCATGAATATTCTTTACCTTGGTGATGTTATGGGTGAATCTGGTTTACGTCTTGTTGAAAAATATTTGCCAGACCTGCGGCGTGCCCACAAGGTGGACTTGGTTATTGCTCAAGCCGAAAATTTGAGCGATGGTAAGGGTGTGCGACTTGAGGATATGAAACGCTTGCAGAAAGCTGGCGTTGATTTTTGCACAGGTGGTAATCACACATTATTCCGAGAGGTCATCTTCCCATCACTCGATGATCCGGCGCAGCCGATTATTCGTCCGGCCAACTATCCGGGTACTACACCGGGTCGCGGATACAAATATGTGCAAACACCTAAGGGGCAGGTGCTCATAGTTAGCTTGCTCGGTAAGATCGTGGGTAAAGACGCGGATAAACCTATGGATAACCCTTTGCAAGTTATCGATCGTATACTAGAAGAAGAAAAAGATACACCCCATATAGCAACAATCGTAAATTTCCACGGTGATTTCAGTAGTGAAAAGCGCATTATAGGGTATTACTTGGATGGGCGGGTAACCGCAGTTATCGGAGACCACTGGCATGTTCCTACTGCTGATGCCGGTGTTCTACCAAAGGGTACCGCTCATCAGACGGATGTTGGTATGTGTGGCTCACTAGACTCAAGTCTAGGCGTGCGTTTTGATACCCTTATTCCCCGTTGGCGTGATGGCAAGGTGACTAGAAATGAGCTAGAGACGACGGGACGCATGCAATTGAACGCCTTATTGGTTGAATCGGATGATGCTACCGGTTTGGCTAAGGGCGTGCAACCAATCAATGAGGTGTTCGCGTACTAGGGGAGTAACGGAATCTTCTTGAGGTTGTTGTTATCCGTGATGCCAATATCTACCGGCTCCCAAGTAAAGTCGGCATCTTCGAGGTGTGAGGGTGATAGAACCCAGGGCTTGTATTGTCCAGCATTAGCTTCGAGTATGCCCATACCGGTCCAGAATTTAGTGACCGATGTTTTCGTAGTGCCGATGGCAATGGCGTTAGGAATACGAGTCGTAAATAGAACAATCTTATCTTCGCCCCGAATATAATCGCGGCGTTTAGAGAGGGAGCAGTAGGCATCATGATAAACAGATCCGTGTGCGATACGGGCCTTTCGTTCGTCTTCGCTTAGCTTTCTCAAATCTTCTACACCATCGGGCTGTATATTTAGCTCGGACATTATCATTCTCCGTTCGCGGGTGTCATCGTCTAGCGCGTCGAAAGTTGCTTGGAATTTTGGCATAGCCTCCGCTAGTTCAGCCTCAAACACCTGCTTGTCAGGATAAAGATCACCTATGCGAATGATGTCTAGTTGTATATCGCCAGGAAGGTATTCTCTAAACCGGGCGAGCAGCTTTTTGAAGGATGCGAAATAGGCATCAGTGTCCGCTGTTGGCACATTGTTCATGCGTTCGATGATGACATCATCAGAAGAGAACATGAGCTCAAGACCCGGTTCGTAGGCTGCGGCAATAGGGGCGATATAGTTTAGGTGGTAGCTATCGCGAAAAAGTCAGCCCAGTCGGCCGTAGGCGCAGTGGGTATACGCCATAGTTTATAACCACCAAATGGACAGCGGAAGGGTATCGGTTTACCTGTCGCCACGGCGAGGTGTAGCGCATGCCTAGCTTGGACTTCGGAACTCTCATCCAATGCCCATTTACGAAATTTTTTGGAAGTGAGTTTGGTGTACAGATATGCCTCAAGACCTTGATCTGCAATAATTTGGTGGTCTTGTGGAGTAAGCTCGTAGGCTGCAGCGGTTTGCAGTTGGTGATCTAGGTATTCTTGAATGGTCATAGTATTTGTGGAGATGCGGAGTAGACATGAACCTACCGTACGTAGCCTTGCGAGCTACGGCCTATTCTCGGCCACCGCATCGGAATCATTTTAGCACGATAATGCATCTATAAAACTTGTTTGAAGAAAAGATATGACGTAATAGGTGCTTTCCTTGCCTGTTTTTGCTATAATCTCATCTGATCGGGGTGTGGCGCAGTTGGCTAGCGCGCCGCGTTTGGGACGCGGAGGTCGAAGGTTCGAGTCCTTTCACCCCGACCAGAAGATATTTTGTCTAAATCCGTCATCAAATTGTATGGCGGATTTAGCTTTATAACAGATACAGAATCG
>CAZKGK010000010.1:0-56371 GCA_964552555.1 uncultured Candidatus Saccharibacteria bacterium | reverse complement strand
TTTACAGTGTAGAACAGTCGGTTTTTTAATGTTGCAAAGCTATTGAGTCATTACGGTAGGCTAGCATTATATAAATTTATATGCTATAATATTAAATATCTATGTTACATAATGTCGCCGAAGCGGCAAAAGCGTGGGCGGCTCAACACCCACACGCAGTAGAACTAACGACAAAGCTCGAGCAAGGTGGCGTACGCGCCGCTCTTTTTTCTAGTACGGTGAGCCATATTGCGCGTATGGCCCTGGGATTGGAAGGCGGCCGAAGGCCTGACGATGTCGATTTACTTGTCGTGAAAGAAGATGTGGGTTTGGCTGCTGATTTATTAAAGATTCGACTCAGGAAGGAGCAGATAGTGGTGAAGACTGGTGATGGCCACAGCTTTAGTTTTAGTGCTCGTGAGGGCAAGACACAAGCGGGGTCTGATGAAGTGCAGTTCGTTGATCCACTGGCAAAATTACGATGTGGCCCCCATGTCTATGACACGACCTATACTCCCCACGCTGCGAGTGCACGAACTATTGTAGAGACCAAGCAGGGCTTACTGCCTCTGGCGCACCCCATGGATACGATTGCTATGTATGGCATTCTGCAGCGTCGTGGAGCCAAACATGATGCTCATAACGTGAGTGCTTTACTAATGACGGGAGACCCCTTGAATGGGTCGTATGCTGGAGAACGCGCTCTTCATATGGGGTGGGACGGTCGGATCACTCGTTTTATTCATGAGGCCGGTGAAGGTTTGATGGGCTCGGGAGGATTACGTGCCCCAGCTATAGTCACTGCAACGTGATAATATTAACGTTTTTTGTTCGGTAAGCGGTCTATGCTGAGAAGTGAAGGGTTGTACAAAAATAACCAACAGTGATAGGCCATGAACAAACACCGGTAGACGAAGTAAGTGGGCTGCCGTTGTTGATTGTCCCTGATGATCGAATCCTGCCTATACTACATCGAGAACAGACCGCATGCGACCCTAATGGGAGGGTGCTGGCTGACTACAACCATGCCTTTCACCCGGCAAAGTGGGTTAAGGAGCCAGCCGTGCGCAACGCACGCGTGCAACTAGTAATGCGTGGTACACACGATGCATATCACCATGCATATAGCGGACCGCCGCTGCCGGCAACAAGGAGTGAACGACTACAAGCAGTTGTACTATGTGCTGCTGGTTACGTTCCGCCGCAAGGCCTTGCTTTTGGCTCGGACGGCCCACGTCGAGTTAATTTGACTATGGCGGAGCGCGAACGATTGCGAACGAGCGGGGAGGTCCGAGTGGCCTCCTTTTCTATTGTGCAGCATTATTTGAAAGGGGCGGCGCTAGCACAGCCAACTGACCATATTCGACCCGCTACGATTGATAGGTTTTTAGGGCTCGACAGCATGATTACCGACGAAGCTAAAGAACAATGCTACTTGGCACATCTGCTACTGTCGCTATGCATTGATCGCCTTGAAGACCCAATTGACCAGCCGTATCGGTTTGGCCTTGAGGCTAACTTGCTACGTCCAGACGCACCGTCTCGTCCGGGTGATCTCATTCATCGCACCATTGTGTTTAGTCACAAACGTGTACGCAGTCTTGTTAGAGAGCTGACCGAAAAACTCGTAAAACAACGCGACGGGCCTGAAGTTGTCATTCGATTAGGAAATCTGGCGGTTAACTAAAAAGGTTTAGTAACGGTAATGCTCCGGCTTGAAGGGGCCATTTTTTGGAATCCCTAAGTATTCAGACTGATCTTTGCTGAGTTTACTTAACTTACCACCAAGCGCTTCAACGTGCAGTTTGGCGACTTTTTCATCAAGCTCCTTTGGCAAGCGGTAGACACCAACTTCGTAGGTATTGTTCCAGAGCTCTAGCTGTGCAAGTACTTGATTAGTGAAGGAGTTGCTCATAACGAATGATGGGTGGCCTGTAGCGCAACCAAGATTAACGAGGCGGCCTTCGGCTAGCATGATAATGCGGTGGCCATCAGGGAAGGTGTAGAGGTCAACCTGCGGCTTGACTTCTTCTTTTTTGATGCCTGGCATCTGGTTGAGTGGCTCAACCTGGATTTCAACGTCGAAGTGTCCTATGTTGCAGACGATGGCGGTGTCGGGCATCTTTTTCATGTGGTCGAGAGTGATGATGTCTTTGCACCCAGTGGTCGTAACGAAGATATGACCTTGAGGGGCTGCTTCTTCCATGGTGACTACTTCAAAGCCTTCCATCATGGCCTGCAGCGCACAAATAGGGTCGATTTCAGTAATGAGAACGCGACAGCCATATGTGGCAAGCGATTGCGCGCAGCCTTTACCAACATCTCCATACCCGGCAACTACGGCGACCTTGCCAGCAAGCATGACATCAGTGGCGCGTTTGATGCCGTCAACTAGTGATTCGCGACAGCCGTATTTGTTATCGAATTTGCTCTTGGTGACGCTGTCGTTGACGTTGATCGCAGGTAATCGCAACGTTCCTTTCTCCACCATCTGATACAGGTGATGAACGCCAGTTGTTGTTTCTTCGGATACGCCCTTAATGTCGCCTAGCAACTCAGGGTATTTTTCGTGTATGAGACCTGTCAGATCGCCACCGTCGTCCAGAATTAAATTCGGGCCCTTACCGTTGGCAAACTTCAGGGTTTGCTCGGTGCACCACCAGTATTCTTCCTCGGTTTCACCTTTCCAGGCAAAGACCGGAACACCAGCCTTGGCAATGGCCGCAGCTGCGTGATCTTGGGTGCTAAAGATATTGCATGACGCCCAGCGTACATCGGCGCCTAAGTCTATGAGTGTTTCGATGAGTACGGCGGTCTGAATGGTCATATGTAGACTACCGGCGATTCGTGCACCTTTTAGTGGCTTTTTACCCTTGTGCTCTTCACGTAGGGCCATGAGGCCGGGCATTTCTTTTTCTGCTAGAATAATTTCTCTGCGGCCCCACTCGGCTGAACTAATGTCTTTAACTTTGTAATCGTTCATATACTTCCTTTCAATATCATCCAAAATATTTACTTTTCGGTTGGTAACTTTTCCCCAAATGCTTCTGTATATCGTGCTTTGAGGGTGCCAAGAGTAAATTTATGGTTCTGCGTGCCGACTGCCTCAATGGCGAACGAAGCAGTAACCGCGCCAAGCTGAGCTGCTACATTAAGTGGCCAGTCGCGTACTAGGCCATGCAGAAAACCAGAACGAAAGGCATCGCCGGCTCCGGTTGGGTCGGCAACCGCATTTGGCTTGGCGATGCCTATGGTTATGGGTTTGTCTACTTTTGCGCCTTCAATGACTGAGCCATTCTTGCCAAGAGTCGTGATAACAATCGGTACAGTTTGCTTGAGCTTATCTGCCGATATGCCGGTCTTTTGACTAAGCGCTCCTAGTTCGTATTCGTTTAGAATAAGAATTTCAGCCGCCTGTATGCCCTCGGTCATGTCTTCGCCAGACAGATTGCTGACTTGCTGGCCGATATCGTAGCACAGACGTAATCCCCATTCCTTGCATTCTTGAACCTGGCGTTTCATGGCCTTTGGATCATGGGGCGAGACAACTACGATAGGGCTGTCGTCCTTCCACGCTTCAAGGGTCAAGCTATCGCTATCGAACATGGCCCCGGGATAAAAACCACCGACCTGATTTTGGTCGGTGTCGGTAATTACATTGAATGCGGCGGTCGGTAGCTTACTTTCAAAGACGTGGGTAATATTGACGCCATCGTGTGCTAGTTTTTCCATGTACGATACTGCATCTGGGCCAGTAGAGCCGACTAAGAATGGTTCGTCTCCAAGTAGCGCAAGAGAATAGGCAATATTAGCTCCAACGCCGCCATACGCATCTTGTTGGGAATCAAGAAATATGGAAATCGAAAGGGCGTCTAGTTTATCTGGCTGTATGTGATCACGGTAAGTGCCGCTAAAACTCATAATGCGGTCGATAGCGATTGACCCTGAGATAACAATGGGGGTGTTGTTCATTCCTCCATCCTACCAGCTGCCGGCAACAGACACAACAGTTGCCTTTTTGTCACTGCTAAGGTATAATTACCCCTGTTATCAATATAAACCTGCATGTGAGTGAGCTTACATGCATCGCTATTTAGAAAACACTAAGGCGATTCCAAAGGAGGAACATGAACCAATACGAAATAGCGGTTCTTTATCACCCGGATCTAGAAATTGATCTGGAAAAAGCAACTAGTCGGGTCGAGAAGATCTTTGCCGACAATAAAGGTAAGGTGACAAACGCCGACAACTGGGGCAAGCGCAAGCTGGCCTACCCAATTAAGAAGAACGAATCGGCAGTGTACGTTATCTACACAGTAGAATTCCCGGGCGAGGCCATTCGTAAGGTTGAAAGCACCTTGAACATCACTGATGAAGTGATTCGCTTCTTGATTATTCGTCCAGACCTTAAAGCTATTGCGAAGGCAGAAGCTTTGAAGGCACTCAAGGCCAAGAAGGCTGCAGAGCGTGGCGAAAGTACTGAAGAAAAAACTGAAGAAGAGTAGTTAACAATGCAGGTTTGGGGTGATAATCTCAGCCTAGGAAGAAAGTGAGGGTAACACCATGGCACGAAGTGTCAATCAAGTCATCTTATTGGGGAATTTAACACGAGATCCGGAACTGCGCCAAACGCCAAACGGCCAGAGTGTCTGTAGCTTTAGCCTCGCATTAAATCGTGCTTACAAGACGCAAAGTGGTGAGTGGCAAGAGGCTACGGATTACATCGACTGTGTCGCCTGGGGCCCCTTGGCTGAGCGAGTATCGCAATACTTAAGCAAGGGTCGACGAGCATTAGTACAAGGTCGTTTACAAAGTCGTAGCTGGGAGCAGGATGGTCAAAAACGCAGCAAGGTGGAAGTGCTCGCAAATGACGTTACATTCGTAGATAGCCGCGGTGAAGGTGGCGGCGCAGTTGGTAGCGATGAGGCAGGACCGGTAGGATCCTCCTCGACACCGGCTCAATCGAAGGCACCAACCGCAAAGAAGAAAGATGACGTAGTTGAGGATATTGGTGATGAACCAATTAACCTTGATGACATACCTTTTTAAAGTAAAGACTAAGGAATTAATAGTATGGCAAAGATTTTTAAGCACAAGACAGATGTTGCATATTTCGACTACAAGGATGTAAAGACCTTGCAGCGTTTTGTGAACGTATATGGACAAATTGAGACTCGAAAGAAGACCGGTCTTACCGAGAGTCAACAGCGTCGTCTAGCAACCGCTATTAAGCGCGCTCGCCACATTGGCTTGCTACCATTCGTAGCTAACAATTAGTTTGAATAGTGAATAAGGAGTGGTGGTGGAACAACTACGCAAGCAAGTAATTGACATACAGGGCAAAGTGAAAGATCACATGGATAAACCCGGTGATCCGGCAGCTAGACAACTGAATACTCAAATTCAGGCGCTGGAAGATGAATTGCAAGTAGGCAAAAAGGCTGGCTCGCTGGTTGGTCGCGTTGATCGAATTATTGATATTTTGAAGGGTGATGCTAAAAGGGCACGAATCATGAATTATGAGCATCTAGAGATGTTTGTGAAGTGGTTTGAGCACTTACGCGAAACGCTCAAGAGACTAAGCTAAGAAGGGCAGCAGTATGGCACTCAGTATTACCGAACTCAAAAAAGGCACTATTTTTGCACTGGACGGCGTGCCATATAGAGTGGTGGAATATGGCCAGAAGGTAATGGGCCGTGGCGGTTCAATCGTCAATGTACGTATTAAGAGTCTTATCGATGGCAAGGTGCTAGAAAAGACATTCAAGGGTAATGAACAGCTCGATAGGGCTGACGTCGGCACCCAGAACGTACAATACCTCTATACTGACGGTACAACGTTCTATTTCATGAACGAAGATACCTTCGAGCAGTTTGAAGTACCCGCTGATCTTGTCGGCGACGGTGCGGGCTACTTAAAAGAGGGTGACAAGCTGCAGCTGCAATTTTTTAACGATCGGCCTATCAACGTCGAATTGCCAAAGAATGTGCCACTGCGTGTTACATATGCCGAAGACGTAGTGAAAGGTGATACGGCCAACGCCGTTACCAAGGATGCTACGCTCGAGACCGGCATCACAGTACGCGTGCCAGCATTTGTTAAAACTGGCGATCTTATCTCTGTAGACACCACGAGTGGTGCGTACAGAGAACGCGTAAAGGAATAGTTCAAAGTGAAACAACGCCTGGATCAAGCAGTCGTTGGGCGGGGATTAGTGATTTCACGCAGCCAAGCTGAGAGCTGGATCCGCCTTGGTAAGGTTCAGGTGAATGGCCGCACGATTACAAAGACCGGTTTTCCAGTCGGTGAAGAAGCGCTCATTACGCTACAGGCAACCGAACAGTACGTGTCGCGTGCGGGTCTAAAACTCGCTTCTGTGGCGCAGGCTCTGCGACTCAATTTTAGAGATAAAGTAATGCTCGATGTTGGCAGCTCCACCGGTGGTTTCACGGATTATGCGTTACAGCATGGCGCGAAGTGGGTGATCGCTGTGGAGGTAGGCACCAATCAGCTGCATCCAAGCTTACATGGCAATTCAAAGATTGAGCTATATGAGCAAACAGATATTCGGGATATGCACGAACTATCGACTACTCCAGATATAGTGGTTATCGATGTTTCATTCATATCGCTGCGTGATATTTTGCCCCATATTGCTAGGCTTTCGAGTAAACAGACGCAGATCATTGCTATGGTAAAACCTCAATTTGAGGCAAGTGCCTCCAATCTTAAGCATAAAGGTGTTATTAAAAATGATCGCATGCGTCGTACTATCTTGAAAGAATTTGAAGATTGGGCGCGTCAACACTTTATTATCGAAGATAAAGCTGACTCTGAAATTGCCGGCGCAAAGGGCAACCTAGAGCGGTTTTACAAATTGCAAAGAAGTTGAGCTTAACACCTTAACGATGCTACACTCCAGCTATGTACTTCAAAAGCCGTGTCGAGGCGGGGCAAAAACTAGCTGAACAAATTGTGACAAAGTATGCTGGCCAACCTTGCGCCGTAGTAGGCTTGAGTGATGGAGGAGTGATGGTGGGTGCACAAATTGCCCTGCAGCTGCACTGCGTATTAACTATGCTTATGAGCGAGCCTATTGAGTTGCCTCGCGAACCGTTACCGGTGGCTGGTATCAGCCAGGACGGCTCCTTTAGCTATAATTCAGCCTATTCTCCTGGTGAACTAGAAGAGATGCTCTCTGAATATCGCAGTTTTATAGAACAGGAGAAGATACAAAAAATTCAGGATATGCATCGATTAGTTGGGCACAGCGGGGGGCTCATTCGGAGGGATCTTTTGCGTGGCCACAATGTTATTCTAGTGGCCGACGGTCTGAGTACTGGTTTCTCATTGGATATTGCCGCAGAGTTTCTAAAACCTATTAATATTGCTCGCCTCATAATTGCCACGCCGCTTGCAAGCGTACGCGCTGTAGACCGTATGCATATTCTGGCAGATGAAATTTACTGTCTAAGCGTCATCGAGGAATATATAGTGACCGATCATTATTATGACGCTCATGATGTACCGCCCCATGACTTAGTGGTCAAGATTATTGACCAGATCATAACCCACTGGAAGTAGAGTTATTCAAGAATCTTACGCAATCGTGGGAGATCTTTAATTGTAATGGTTAGTTGGCTATTTGACACGAGGCCTTGACGCTCAAACGCGGCTAGCTCCCGGCCGACAGATTCGCGAGTTGCACTAATAGAGCTGGCGATATCTTGGTGCCGTAATGGTACCTCTAGCACCATTCCCTCTGATGATTCTTTGCCGAAGCGCCTGGTCATACTAAGCAGGAAGGAGACCAGTCGTTCGCGAACGGTACGATACTCCAGACTCAGAATGCGTTCAGAATGGAGACGGTACATATCTACCAACATATCCACGAGGGGGAGTGCCGCTGCGGGATTGGCCTTTAAGAAGGTCGTAAACTGTTCACGAGTTATCTGAAGAAGCTCTGTCGGAGCAAGCGTGGCATAGATAATATGACGATCCTGTCCGGTGATAGACCAGGTCATGCCGATTGTTTCGCCTGGCTTACGAATAATGAGTAGGTTTTCTTCGCCGTACTTGGTAATGTCATAGGCCTTCACCAGGCCACTTAAGATATAGAAAACGCCTTGCGGTGGACCGCCCGGGCGTATGACGAACTCACCTTTCTCGTACACCAGCCTTGTTCCTTGGTGAAACAGGTTGACGAGCGCCGATCTCTGGCTATCATCCGTCAACATACATACATTATCTCATAAGGGGTGGGCCCCTGCAAGATGTGACGCAAATCGCATTGTGTATGTGACGAAGATTGCCGACCCACCCCTAGTGAACGCCGTACTATACAAATACCCGGTGGGGACACTTGGGCTAACGCAGAAGGAGGCGTCCATGGTAACGCGAGATGTAATAGACGAACAATTGAGGAATGCTGGTTGTAGCATTCGCTGGTGGGGACGGGCTGAAGTTCGTGAGCTCGCCAATATTTTACTGCCGGAAGAGACGATTGCTCAATGTGTCAATGGGCATTACGAAGGTGGTTTTGCGATGCTCTGTGTGACAGATCACCGGCTGCTGCTTATCGACCGCAAGCCGATGTTCATGAGCCTTGAAGATATTCGTTTTGACATGATATCTGAAATTGACTACAGTGCCCGGCTGATGGATGGAACAGTGCATGTTATCACGCCGACACACAAGCTTGTCTTCACTGCCTGGAACCAAGTGCGCATCCGTAGGCTATTGGAATATACGCAGCAGAAGGTGATGGAAATTCGACAGCACTTCATGCTCCAGCACTTACAGGCTGCGCAAGCATACGCGCAATCGACAAATGCACCGTTCGTAGGTGGTCTGGCTATCCAAAGTAATACGGCCGCTACCGCTGCGCAGTTTGGCCTACCATCTAATCCCTATACGAAGATGCCGCTATTGACGCGCAGACGGCGCTACCCAAAGTTTTATTCATAGCTACAGTACAATAACCCCCTTAGGCGGATTCACATATGACATACGGTTTTATGCGGAATTTTGATGGAGTACCATTTAATCTATCATTGCAGGAACAGCGCTTAGCGCGCGGAGGCATACTCGAAGTAACGAGCTATCTCTATGATTCTTACGGTGCCGGGCTAATAGCTACCGAAGAACAAGGCCAGCCAGGCGAAGTGGATCAAAGGCTTTATCTACACTTACCTACAAAGGAGCTGATCACTGCTGAACGTACCCTATCGCAGGGAAGAGTAACACGAGCAATTGTTGATCTGGCTGTCATGACCGGGGCGGTCGTCACCTCTCGTTATACCTACGGTTTTGAAAATGTAGGTTTACGTGCAGACAATTTAGTACGACGGAGGGATACCCCTGATGTACCGGCCGAGCGGGCGGCGAGGGTTGCTGGTGCTCAACGCCTGGCAGCGACAGCGCTGCCGGTTCAGGTTTGGCATCCTGAATTCACGGGAGAACATGCTGGTACGTCCGCTCTTGAAAACCTCTATGTTGATCTTGTTGGCCCCCAGGAAGTTACTGCTTTATATTTGCATCTTGCCAATCGGGTAGAGGAAAGTGGCGATCAGCGCTACAGGGCGGTAGATTATCGAACGGCACTCGATATCGAAGGCATTAGCGCCTAGTGTCTCGTTATTTAGACACGTTAAAACGAAATTCGACAACGTCGTTTGGTTGCATGATGTATGTTCTACCCTCACTACGTCGTTTGCCAGCCGCTTTTGCGGCCTGCTCAGAGCCGGCAGTAATTAGATCGTCATAAGAAATAATTTCCGCAGCGATAAAACCACGTTCAAAATCACCATGAATTGCGCCAGCTGCCTGTGGCGCGGTTGCTCCCTTTGGAATCGTCCAGGCGCGTACTTCGTCTTCGCCGGCGGTAAGGTAGCTTTGGAGTCCAAGGACATCATATGCTGCATGAATTAATTGAATGAGGCCCGACTCTTGCTGCCCGTAGCTTTCCAGTAGCTCGACAGCGTCTGCCTCGTCCAATCCGCGCAATTCGCTCTCTAGCTGCGCACACACAAATAGCGAGTGTGCTGGAGCCACCAGGGCACTTAATTCTTGCTTCCGAGCATTGTCTTGCAGTCCGGCTTCGTCCAGGTTGTATAGATATATAACTGGCTTGGCGGTTAGTAGTTGCAAATCATCTATGTGCTCTAGTTCGAGGTCGTCTACGCTTGAGAGCGGTTGGTTGTCGTTGAGCAGGCTATGGGCGCGTTGTAGCGTTTCTACGATTGGCTTTAGTTTTGGATTCGCTTTGGCTTCCTTTTCTATTTTTGGCAAACGCTTTTCAACGGTTTGCAGGTCTGCGAGTACGAGTTCGGTATTGATAACCTCGATATCTTTTTGTGGATTCATTTGATTGTCTACGTGTACTACATTTGGATCGGCAAAGGCGCGTACGACCTGTACGATGGCATTGCAACTACGGATGTGACTTAAGAATTGATTACCGAGACCTTCACCTTGACTTGCGCCGGCTACTAAACCTGCAATGTCCACAAACGTGACAGCAGCAGGGACAATTTTTTTCGTATGGTAGAGTTCGCCTAATTTGTGAAGGCGTTCATCAGGTACTGGTACGATGCCGGTGTTTGGTTCGATGGTGGCAAATGGATAGTTCGCGGCCAGAATATTATTGTTAGTTAATGCGTTAAACAAGGTGGATTTACCGACGTTCGGTAGGCCAACAATACCAATGGAGAGACTCATACACAGTAGTATAACAGAGGTGATGGCGAGCTACAACGTACGAAGCGGGTGCAAGGTAGTCTACTAGCTATGTAATGTAATAGATACGATATGAATTATATGGTAAAATAGTGATCTAAATAAGTTTGGTTTTTTAGATTTTGAGGAGAGTTTATGATCGAAGGTGAAAATCGTCCGGAAACGGCACGAATAGGCGCCGATACTATTGCTGAGGCAGTCAGTACGGCTTTAGGCCGTTATGAGGCACAGATCGGTACTACCGAGGGAGGCCGCGGCACGTTGACGCTATATGGTGAGCGTTCAAGCGACAGTGTGACTTTAAGCGACTCTGGGGGTGAGCCAGGGTGGAATACGGTGCATGCCTATGTGTCACCCAAACGATTGGGGCTCGAAGGCGTAGCCTATGTCTTGCATGGTATGCGCTCAGAGCCAAGCATAGCTAGGCTAGGCGGTAGTGATCTCCCACATGCTCTTAGCCCAGAGACGCCTAGCGACCCACAACTTGCCAGACTACAGCGTCTTATTGAGGGCACTCCCGTTCGGCCTCAGGGTCGTGTTGCGAAAGGTCTGACCGCACTCTTCGCCAAGTTGCCGTTCTAGAACTACCCTGATGTCGGTTCATCTGGTATGCTAATGCCAAGCATGAGTATGAATGACACAGAAACACTGGTTATCTTAGATTTTGGATCGCAGTATACGCAACTGATTGCACGTCGAGCTAGAGAACTCGGCGTTTTCAGTATTATTTTACCGTTCAAGTCGACGGCTGCAGAGGTGCGGAAGTACAACCCTCGCGGTGTTATATTATCCGGCGGTCCTAATTCCGTGTATGACAAGGATGCGCCACAGTTTGATGAGGATATCTTGAGTCTAGAGGTGCCGGTATTGGGCATATGCTATGGCTTACAGCTTTTGGCGCAGGCTTTGGGTGGCAAGGTGGAGGCTTCCGATACTCGCGAATATGGTAAGGCCACTTTGGAATTGCTTGCCACGAGTGCTCTTCTTGAAAAGAAGTTTGATGCAAGCACAGTTTGGATGAGTCATGGTGATCATGTAAAGACTCCACCTGACGGTTTTACGGTAACAGCTAAGAGCGGTAATTTAATTTGCGCCGTTGAAGACGCAGCATTGGGAATTTTTGGACTGCAATTCCACCCTGAAGTAATCCAGAGTGAGTATGGCCGACAGATTTTAGAGCGTTTTATTGATCTATGTCAATTTAAGCGAGATTGGGAATCGAGAGCCATTATACCCGAGCAGATAGCGAAGATCCGTGAGCTCGTCGGCGACGGCAACGTAGTGTGTGCGTTGTCCGGAGGCGTGGACTCCTCGGTCGCGGCGACGCTAGTCGAGCGCGCAATTGGCGCGCAACAAATTTGTATATTTGTAGATAACGGCTTACTACGTCAAAACGAGTTCGAAGAAGTCTTAGAGATGTATAAACAGACGGGATTACATGTTGTTCCTGTCCGTGCTGCCGAGCAGTTTCTCGCGAAGTTGCAGGGTGTGACCGATCCAGAGACAAAGCGTAAAATTATTGGCCAAGAATTTATTAGTATTTTTGAGGCTGAGGCCAAGAAAATTAAGAATGTAAAATTTTTGGTGCAGGGGACGCTTTATCCGGACGTGATCGAATCTGTCTCAGTGAATGGCCCATCAGTTACGATTAAGTCCCATCATAATGTGGGTGGCTTGCCGGAGAAGATGCAACTGCAACTTATAGAGCCACTTCGTGAGTTGTTTAAAGATGAGACACGTGCTTTAGGTCGTGAATTGGGCTTACCAGCACAGATTGTTGAACGCCAAGCATTTCCGGGGCCTGGCCTGGGTGTACGTATTGTCGGAGAGATCAATGCAGAGAGTGTTACTCTGTTACAGCAGGCAGATGCCATAGTGCGATATGAGATAGAGGCACTCCCCACCATTCGGAAGGATCTTTATCAGTATTTTGCCATCCTTCTACCGATAAAATCGGTAGGCGTTATGGGTGACGGACGGACGTATGAGCGCGTAGTCGCCGTAAAGGCATTTTATTCTGATGACATCATGACTGCGGAGTGGGCGTACTTACCACATGATTTATTGATCCGAATCAGTAATCGGATCGTCGGTGAGATACAGGGAATTAATCGTGTTGTATATGACATTACGTCAAAGCCTCCTGGCACAATCGAGTGGGAATAGACATTTCAGAAAATTTTGTATATGGGCTTATGACACTAAAACGTCCTGAGCCCATTTTTATATCCTGGAATTTTTCTCTAAAGAGGGGAATGGGTATAAGTAACGGACTTTCGCCTATTCTGGTTCGTAAAAGGTTGCGTCTAGCCTTCATGCTTATGTATAATCAGGTCAAATGAGTCTATTATCTGGCGTTTCGTCATTCTTCGGTCTAGACATCGGCACGACAGCCATTCGTGTAGTGCAGTTACGCGGTAGCGGGCCTGTGAAATCACTGGTGCGTTATGCGTATGTACCGGTTGATAGTAAGATCGTACTCAGCGATTCTAAGACGGATCAACAACACCTTGCACAAGTTATTAAGGACTTGGTAGAGCAGGCGCACATGACTACGCGTAACGTGGCGGTTGGTGTGCCATCACAGCGAGTATTTACTGCTGTGGTAGACTTTGACCGTTTGCCTCCTAGTGAACTTGCCAAGGCTATTCGCTATCAAGCCGATTCTTTGATTCCTACGCCATTAGAGAAGTCAAAGATCGACTGGGCGGTGATAGGTGATTCGCCCAAGGACAAAACAAAAGTGGAAGTACTGTTATCTAGCGTGGAAAACGATTTCGTTGAACAACGCCTAGACCTTCTTGAGTCAGTAGGCTTGGACGTTGTGGCTTTTGAACCAGATAATCTTGCAATAACACGCGCGCTTATCGGTGGCGATGCGCCCCAGCCACAAATGGTTCTGGATATCGGGAGCAAGACCACTGATCTTGTAGTGACCATGAATGGCGCACCACGTTTGACTCGATCAATCCCAACGGGCGCTGAATCTATCGTGCGCGCGGCCGCTCAAGCCTTGAATATCGACGACAAGCAAGCCCGTCAGTTTGTCTTTAAATTTGGTTTGAGCCACGATAAATTAGAAGGTCGTATATACGATGCCATCATCGGCACGGTGGAACTCTTAACTACTGAAATCGACAAGTCTATCAAGTTTTTCCAGAGCCGCTATGTTGAAGCGCCGGTAACGCGTATCGTAGTAACGGGTGGAGCTTCGGCTTTGCCGGAATTCCCATTGTATCTTGCCAACAAGTTCGGGATCGAAGTAGAAATTGGTAACGCATGGCGTAACGTCTCATTCGCTCCCGAGCGTCAGAATGAACTACTGACCGTATCGAACCACTTTGGCGTAGCCGCAGGGCTAGCAGAGAGGTCGGAATAGGCTATGATTCAATTTAATTTGCTTCCTGACATTAAGATTCAATATCTTAAGGCGCGAAGACAGAAACATCTGGTGATGTTAGGTTCCACGGTTGCTATTATCTTCTCGATAGGAGCAACAGTCATACTTATTTCCGTGGTCTTCGGGTTGCAGAAGAAGAACATTAGCGACTTAAATCGTGACATCAAGGCAAAGAGCAGTGAATTGCAAAGCACTCGCAATCTGAATCGTATGCTTACCGTGCAGAATCAACTAACGTCACTGCCAGCGCTCCATAACGCTAAGCCAGTCGCTAGTCGTCTGTATGGCTTCGTTACACAGGTTGCTCCAACTGCGGCAAGCATCTCCCATCTCAACGCAGATTTTCAGAAGAATACAATTACAATTACGGGTGCGGCCGATTCGCTCAGTACGGTGAACTCATTCACCGATGCCTTGAAGTTTGCAACCTACCATACTTCAACGAATGCGAAATCGGAGAAGGCAGCCTTTAGCGATGTTGTCCTGAATACCTTTGGCCGCGACGATAAAGGCGCGAGCTACACAATCATCGCTTCTTTTAGCCCGGCGCTGTTTAGTGAGCAGGCCGATGTAACATTGAACGTACCGAACATAACCACTCGAACAAATGGTGGCTCAGGCGCGTTATTCAAAAATACAGGGGCCTCGCAATAATATGGCACGCACAACAGCATTCACTAAAAGAGTACTCATTACTAAGGCGAACGGTAATATAGTTATTGCTACAACGGTAGCTGCTTTCATACTCGTTTTCGCATTGTTCGCTAGCAAATCGCTCGTGAGCCAGATGTCTTATCAGAATCGTGTGATCTCCACAAAGAAAATTGCCTTGGCCCAGCTAAAGACAGATCTTTCGGCCCGCGATAGCTTGCAGTCTTCGTATAACAGTTTTGTTGCCCAGAATCCGAACGTACTCGGAGGCGATGCTAACGGCACGGCAGATAACGATGGCGACAACGCATCGCTTATACTAGACTCACTGCCGAGTTATTATGATTTTCCGGCGCTTACTACTAGCCTTGAGAAGATAATTGGTGGCCAGAATCTCAGTATTCGTGGCATTACTGGTACCGATCAAGAAGCTACGCAAGGTTCCAACCAAAGTAGCCCAACTCCTCTCGCTGTCGCAATGCCGTTTCAAGTTGAAGTAAACGGCGCATACCAGTCAGTCCAGAGTTTGACGGATGTTTTCCTGCGCTCCATACGGCCATTCCAGATACAGACTATAGAACTTTCTGGTGATGAGGCTAGTATGAACGCAACATTTACTGCACAGACTTTCTATCAGCCCGGCAAGACGCTTAACATTAAGCAGGAGGTCGTAAGGTGAAGCAAAAAGATTGGGCGCTCGTACTCGTGATGGCCTTTATAGGCGCAATCGTATCGCTGTTTGTTTCTAATATACTGTTTACGTCGCCAAAAAATCGTCAGCAGACGGCGGAGATAGTCGACCCTATCACTGCAGGATTTCCGACGCCGCCATCTAAGTATTTTAATTCCTCGGCCATAAATCCGACGCTGCCGGTCCAAATTGGTAATGGCACCAATCCGAACCCATTCAATAGTAAGTCGCAATAAGAGTCAGGCAGGCTGCCACATATGAGCGTTTTATCCACCGCGGCACAGAAGCAGGTTGAAGATATTCTAGTAGAGAATGGCGCAATTACTGCGGTTCAATTGAAGCAACTAAAAGAGAAGGCGACCAAAGAAAGCACGCCTTTACTGAGCCTTTTTAGCACGGATGCGCAAGTACCCGAGGAAACACTTACGAAGACCATCGCGCAAGCGACACATGTTCCCTATGTAAACCTTAGTGGCGCTAAAATCGAAACAGAAATCCTTGAATTATTACCACAGGAGGTTGCCGAACGTTATATGGCGGTGCCACTTGGTGAAATGCAGAATCGTCTAGTAGTTGCGATGCTCGATGCCGACAACGTACAGGCTGTCGATTTTTTGAGTAACAAGATCGGCCGTCCGCTCAAGGTGTATGCAGCTAGTGAAGTTGGCATTCGTCAGGTATTGCATCAGTATCAAGCAAATCTTTCCAAGCAAATGGTGAGCGATATGAGTAATATCGCCGCTCCCTCCGGAGCTACGGGCTCAGCCCGCGCATCCGATGGTAAGGAAGATAAGGGTCAGGCTAACGGCAATATTAAGACTATTGTACAGGATTCACCTATTAGCAAGGCGTTGAGTACTATACTGGATTATGCCGCGAAGAACGGTGCTAGCGACGTGCACATTGAGCCTATGCAGGAGGGTCTCAAGATTCGTTGTCGTATTGATGGCATCCTGCGTGAAATTTTGCGTCTGCCAAAGAGTACTGAGCCACCACTCGTGTCTCGTATTAAGATTTTGGCTAATCTAAAGATTGATGAGCATCGCATTCCGCAGGATGGAGAATTCACCGTGCAGGCAGCAGGGCGAGAAATTGACCTGCGTATTGCCATTAGTCCCACGGTATGGGGTGAACAGGTAGTCATACGTCTGCTAGACAAGACCGGCACCAGTCTCAAGCTAGAGGACATGGGTTATTACGGCAGGGCGCTCCGAACCATTCGCGACGGCATCAAGGGCAGCAACGGCATGATCCTAACTTCTGGTCCGACCGGTTCAGGCAAATCAACGAGTCTCTATGCATTACTGCAAGAAGTTAAAAGCGACGCCATCAATATAGTGACATTGGAGGATCCGGTTGAGTATAAAATGCCGGGTATCAACCAAATTCAGGTGAATGCTGATGTTGGGCTGACCTTTGCTAATGGTCTTCGCTCCATCCTGCGTCAAGATCCTGATGTTGTCATGGTCGGAGAGATTCGAGATAAAGAGACGGCCGAATTGGCCGTGCAGGCCTCATTGACTGGTCACTTAGTGTTCAGTACCTTACACACCAACAGTGCGGCTGGCATATTGCCTCGTCTGTTGGACATGGGCATTGAACCATTTTTGATTGCAAGCACCGTGCGAACGGTTATCGGTCAACGTTTGGTGCGCCGCATAGGCGCAGATGCAGAAACCTACCAGTCCGACAAGGTCGAGACGGAGGCTATCCATAAGACGATAGGGCGATTACTGCCAAAGACCAAAGATGAAGTTGCGAAATTCGCAGCCGATTTAGGCTACGAGACCTTGCCACTAGCCAACCAAAACGCTTATACTTTAAGTAAGGGCAAGGATAGCCCCGACGCGCCCGGTGGATACAAGGGTCGCATGGGTATCTACGAGGTGTTTAATATCACGACACCTATCCAAGAGTTGATACTTAAGCGTGCGACCAGTGCCGAGATACAGAAGGCAGCAGAAGCGCAAGGTATGGTTACCATGCGTGAAGACGGCTATCTAAAAGCTCTCGCAGGGCGCACGACCCTCACCGAAATTAATCGCGTGGCAAGCGCAGACAGCGCGTAACCAGAAGGTGGAATAGAACAAGATGCAAGGTCAACCTCGAATTGAAGTACTTCTTGAAGAAGTCGTTAAGAAAAAAGCAAGCGACTTACATTTGCAGGTGGGTTTGCCGCCAATGATACGCGTAGATGGGACGCTCATGCCTATATCTAGCGCGGATATTCTGAGCGACGAAGCTGTAGAGACATTGATTTTTGCTATTCTTGATGAAGATCAAAAGCAAATCCTGTTGAAAGACAAAGAGTTTGACTTTAGTTTTGCCTTTGGCGATCTAGGTCGATTCCGAGTGAACGCTTTTCATGAGCGCGGCAATTTAGCTGCAGCACTGCGTCTTATTCCAAACGAAATTTTAACCCTAGAACAGCTCGGTCTACCGGCTATCGTGAATAAATTTGCCGATTATCCTCGAGGGCTCGTGCTAGTCACTGGCCCCACGGGCTCTGGTAAATCTACGACTTTAGCCGCAATGATCCACAAGATTAATATGGAACGTGCTGAGCATATCATCACCATAGAAGATCCAATCGAATATACGCACCGTTCGAAGAAGTCCGTTGTTGTACAGCGAGAAGTACATTACGATACATATTCATTTTCAGCCGCGCTACGCTCGGCGCTACGCGAGGATCCCGACGTAGTCTTGATTGGTGAGATGCGTGATCTTGAAACGATTGCAAGTGCGATTACTATTGCCGAAACGGGCCACCTGGTATTAGCGACACTGCACACTAATAGCGCTGCACAATCTATTGACCGCATGATTGACGTATTCCCGCCACACCAACAGCCACAAATTCGCTCACAACTTTCCAATATACTTATGAGTATCACTTCGCAACGTTTGATCCCAACTATTGGTGGTGGTCGTGTTGCGGCTGCTGAAATCCTTATTGCTACTCCGGCCGTTCGTAATATCATCCGAGAAGGCAAGACTCATCAGCTGGAGGCTGTTATTCAGACTGGCGCCGAGTTCGGCATGCAGTCGATGGATAAGACTCTAGTTGGCCTTGTGCACAATGGTTCAATCAGCTACGACGACGCCCGTATGGTAGCTGTAGATACCGACGAGCTCGATAGGTTGATGAGAGGATAAACAAAAGCAATGCTCTCTTATAAATATACCGCCCGCGATCCCAGCACCGGCCAGTACGTCAAGGCTGAGGTACAGGCTGAAGATGAACAGTCGGCGAGTAAGCTGATTCGTAAAGAGGGTTTAGTACCGATTGATATTCACCTTGGAGATAAATCCGCCAGTGGATTGAGGGGTCGCTTTAATAGAGTAAAAATTAAAGACAAAGTACTATTTTCCCGTCAACTTAGTACGCTGATTAATGCTGGGCTGCCACTTGTACAGTCACTACGTACGGTTAATCAACAAACAGAGAGTAAGCCGCTCAAGATTATAATCAGTAAAGTGATTTCTGATGTTGAGGCGGGGTCTACATTATCTGGATCTATGGCGAAGTACCCCCAGGCCTTTAATCGTGTGTATGTGAGTCTTATAGCTGCGGGCGAAACTTCGGGTACATTAGACAAGGCCCTAGAACGTTTAGCCATTCAGCAGGAAAAGGATGCAGACTTAATTCGTAAAGTTCGAGGCGCGATGATTTATCCGCTCATCGTAATTTTAGTGATGCTCGGAGTTGTAGGTTTCATGATCGTGAAGGTACTCCCACAGGTCAAGACGCTGTATCAGGGATTGCCTGGAGCATCGCTTCCGTTGATCACACGTATTTTGTTGGCGATATCTGACTTTACGATTCATTTTTGGTGGGTTGTGATTATCGTGATGGTGATTATGGCATTCTTCATGACACGTTGGGCTCGTACGATGGGGGGGCGCCGCGCCGTCGACAAATTTAAAATGCGCGCATGGCCCGTGGGCAGACTGTTTATGAAGGTGTACATGGCACGTTTTTCTCGCACTGGGACCACGCTGATTGCGAGTGGCGTTCCATTGCTCCAGATGCTCCAGATAACTGCTGAGGCTGTAGATAACACTTATATCAGTGAGTCTATCAACACGGCGATAGAGAAAGTGAAGGGTGGTAAGTCATTGGCAGATTCACTGCAAAATGATCCTAACTTCCTAGAGCTCGTTCCGAATATGCTACGTATTGGTGAGCAATCTGGCTCTATGGAGCAGATGATGAGTAAAACGGCCGATTACTATGAGAAGGAAGTGGACGATGAAGTGAAATCGATTTCCACGATTATCGAACCCGTGCTTATGGTAATTTTGGGCGTCGTTGCCTTTACGATTGTTGCTGCTGTATTGTTGCCTATTTACGGATTGGCGAACCAGTCGTTCATACAGCAGTAGGTAGGACAAGTTACGCTAGGATGCGGCAAAACGCTTGCATTTATCGTGGCTGTTAATTATTATCAAACCATAAGCACTAAAACTATTCAGCAAAGGGGGCATAGGCATATGCTGTTCAAACAAAATAAACGTGACCAAGAAAAAGGGTTCACTATAATCGAAGTTCTGATTGTTCTAGCCATAGCTGGTTTGATCCTTCTAATCGTCTTCTTGGCGGTTCCGGCCTTACAGCGAAATTCGCGTAACACGCAGCGTAAGGACGATGTCTCGCGAATCGGTAGTGCGCTTCAGGAATTCGTTAATAATAACAATGGGGCAATACCAACGGCTACTGACAATGCATCTATTCAGGCTCTGCTTGGTACCCTTGCGTATTACACCAACGCAAATGTGACGGTTGCTGGAGCTGCAACTGGCACTGCTACCAACGGAACGACAGTAGACACGGTTGTTATCTACACCAATGCAACCTGTGCTTCTATGACTGGCGGACAGGGTGCCACATCGGCTGGTGCAACGACACGACAGGCAGCAATTACGTATTCTACCGAAACAGGTAGCGGTACTGCTAAGCTCTGTACAACTGAATAGTTAGACCTAGCTATTTTAACAAAACGCAGTCTCTTTGTGGGGCTGCGTTTTGAATATAATCCAATCGTAAGCATATGCTAGGATGAGAGCATGATTATAGCCATATTGCTTATACTGGGGTTATGCTTTGGTAGTTTCGTGAATGCCTTTGTGTGGCGCCTGCACGAAGGAAGGGATTGGGTTAGCGGTCGTTCAGAATGCCCAAATTGCCATCATCAACTGGGCTCGAAAGATCTTGTGCCTGTATTTAGTTGGTTGTGGCTGCGGGGCAAGTGCCGTTATTGCCATAAGGCCATCCCTGATTCGCCATTTGTAGAGTTGATTGTGCCGGCGCTATTCGTGCTGTCATACGCTGTCTGGTCGAGTGAACTTCGCGGAGTTGGTCTATTCCAATTTATTCTTTGGTTAGTATTCTTAGTGGCCTTTGTAGCATTGGCCCTATACGACCTACGTTGGTTTATCCTTCCGGATAAATTGGTGTTCCCACTTATTGGTTTAGCTATTGTCTGGGTGCTTGGTAGCTGGGCATTGGGTGGTTCTTGGCATAGTGTTGCCGGAAGTTTTGTGGGCATGGCTATTATACTGGGGTTATTTTTGGGACTATATCAAATTTCGGCGGGCAAGTGGATAGGTTTTGGGGACGTAAAGCTGGCTATTGTGCTGGGCTTACTCGCTGGCGGCGCAATGCAAGCATGCTTATTGTTGTTTTTTGCTTCGTTCCTGGGCGTTATTATTTCAACTCCACTCATCATCGCAGGCAAGGCAAGTCGTAAGAGTAAGCTGCCATTTGGCCCGCTGTTGCTCATGGGCATGGTGCTTGTGCAGTTATTCGGAGCAAATGTTATTTCTGCCTACACTCGAGCGTTAGGGGTGTAACTTTAAGCCCTATTGGGCATCGAGCTTATGCTATACTAAGGGCATATGGGTGGCCTACAGAGAACCGGCCGATTACTACGGATATGGCGTAAAGATAACGCCTCATTTGAGTCGTCAAAATATGGTTTTACTATTGTCGAGGTAATGATTGTATTAGCCGTCAGTGGAGGACTATTTATAGCGGCCGCGATTCTCATTAGTGGTAAACAGAACCAAGCTGGATTTAATTCAGCGATTCAGCAAATTCAAGTACAAATTCAACAGACAATTAACGATGTATCTTCGGGATATTTTCCGAATAGTTCTAACTTTCAGTGCACCGCTCCTAACGGCGGCCCACTTAGCCTAACGGGTGTTGGGTCTAATGCGCAGGGTACTAATGTCGGCTGCGTTTTCGCTGGCAAGGCAGTGCAATTTCAAGTACAGGGTACTGACCCTGAACGCTTCGCCGTACTAACGATTGCTGCGGCCCAACGCGATGTGAGTGGACAGGAAATTACCTCACTGGCTACGGCTACCCCAAAAGTGGTGGCACCGGGTGTTGGGTCGCCAAGTGGCTATCCGGATCTCACCACGACTAGTGTGCTACAGAACGGGTTGGCGACACTACCAGCTATGTCGAGTGGCCATCCACGCATGTGGTATAACAACGGCGCTGCGGACGTTGCTATCGGCGCCGTCGCCTTTGTGCCGAGCTTCGCAACATATAATGCCGGTGGCGATCTTAAATCTGGCTCCCAGCAGTTAAGTGTATACCCTGTTGCTGGTACGTCACTTGGATTGACAAAGCCCGCTGCAGTCGACGTGATCAATAGTAATCTTGCCAGTAGCACTCCGGATCCTTCAAATGGCGTATCAATTTGTTTCGCTAGTGGCGGCACGAAAGAGTCGGGACTTGTTGTCATCGGTGGCGCAGGGCACCCCCTCGCAGTAACGTTAAAAATAATGGATGGTACAACGACATGTGGCAAGTAATCCGCAGTATGAATACACGACGCGGGCAGAGCGGCGACACCCTCGTAGAAGTGCTGATATCAATAGTAATCGTGAGTACTGTCATCGGTGGCGCTTTTGTGGTAAGTAACAAGAGTCTGCAATCTACCCGAAGCACACAAGAACGTAGCAACGCACTTAAACTATCTGAGGCGCAGATTGAACAGTTGCGAGGACTGATCGCCAGTGACCCCACGCAGGTTTTTGGCGCCGGTGTCCCTACGACTTTTTGTATGAATAGCAGCTCAGGTGTTACAAAGCTATATGACGCAGGAACAGCGTTGCTTAAGCAACAGAACTGTGTCTTCGATACATCGGGCGCAATAGCTGCAGCCAATACCCAGCCAGCCTATACCTTGGTTATTAAACGTACGGGCAATGACTTTAAGCTCTTTGAAGGCTGGACAGATGTTAGTGGACATTTCAGTGATTCGGCACAAATTAATTATAGGGCGTACCAGTAATGAAGCGCATGAATAGAACCGGAATGGATGGATTCACTATCGTGGAGCTGATGATGGCCACATTGGTGTTCTCTGTTATCTTGTTATTGGCAACCGTAGGCGTGCTACAAGTGAATCGTGTTTACTACAAAGGAGTGACAGAAGCGAATACGCAGAACGTAACTCGCAGTATTATGGATACTATTTCGCAGGCTATTCAGTTTAATGGAGGTGCCATTACGCCCATTCCGACAAATGCATCACCCACTGCTGGTGGCACTTACTACGTATGCGTTAATAATCAGCAGTTCGTATACCAGCCCGGTTTCCAGCTAGTAAGTGGTAGTGGTGGTCTCGGCACTCATCAAACGCACCAGTCTCTTATTCAGCGAACGGTAAGCGGCTGCCCTGTGCCTGCAGGAGCTGTCGTGGGCAGGGAGCTACTCAGCCCTAGTATGCGTCTTAGTAATCTGCAGGTAACCCAGGTCGGCACCAGTAACCTATATAGAGTCCAGGTACGGGTTGTATATGGTGATGATGGTGTTATGAATAATCCTACCTCTACGACGAGCTCCTGTAAGGGAATACAGGCGGGCAATCAATTTTGTTCAGTATCGGATTTAACGACCGTAGTGGAAAAGCGTATTAATTAGCACGATAGGAAGGCATGAGCACAATGACGCCAGCACAGCGACGGACAAACGATCAATCAGGAATGGTTTCAATCATGGTTACCATGATTTTGATGATCGTACTAAGCCTTATAGTCATTGGGTTTGCACAGGTGGCACGCCGTAATTCGCGCCAATCACTCGACCGCCAACTAAGCACGTCGGCTTTTTACGCAGCTGAGTCAGGCGTTAATGACGTGCATAACCTCATAAAGACATATGGTGCACCGCCGACAAAGCAGGACTGCACAAATGGAGTTGGCGCTGCTGCGGTTTACTATGGTAATTTGCCGAGCGCAACATTGGACGCGGGGGCTAGTGTGAAGTACACCTGCCTAACGGTTAATCCCAACCCGATATCCCTTATATATGATGACATTGGCAGTGCATCTACTATCGCGCCGATTAGATCTGCTGATGGTAGCGCAATCACATCAATTAAATTTACGTGGCAGACAAAGACGGGTAGCACCACGCCGATAAACAATTGTCCGACATCTACGGCAAGACCGTTCTCCACATATACTAATTGGCAATGTGGCTATGGCGTGCTCCGATTTGATCTCGTACCGACCGTTGGTGGTGGACTGACTGCCAACGGTTTGCGAGCTGGCACCATGACCAGCTTCATATTGCCGATGGCTAGTGGTGGCGGGGCAGGGCCAATTGGCTTTAGAGCTGGCGTGGCTAACAATAATAATGCATATGGCCTCAGATGCAATAATACTAATTGTAGCCTTACGATTGGAGCCGGGGCAGGCGGATTAGGCCAGAATTCTTACTATGTACGTCTCAACTCCATCTATAAGAATGTCTCGTTGCAGATTAGCGCTACTAATGCCTCTGGTGCGGTACAGCTTGCGGGTGCTCAGGTCGTTGTTGATTCAACTGGTAAAGCCCAGGACGTGCTTCGTCGCATTCAAGTGCGCATACCGCAGGTTGCGAACAGCCAGAATGCCTTGCCCGATACTGCTATTGAGAGCAGCACGGCCGTCTGTAAACGATTCGCAGTTGCAAATAATTATTTTTCCAACCAAGCTGATATACCTGGTAGCACAAATTCTATGTGCAGACCGTAGTAAGGGCTTAGTCCTTCTTTCCGTGGAATCGTTCGTGGATGCTTTTAAGGTGAGGGTCGGTGACATGCGTATAGATTTGGGTTGTAGCAATATTGCTGTGGCCTAGCATTGCTTGAACGCTACGTAGGTCAGCACCATTCATGAGCAAGTCCGTTGCGAAAGAGTGGCGAAGTGTGTGGGGACTAACATGCTTGGTTATGCCTGCAAGTAACGCATGATTTGCGACTAGTCGTTGTATGCTACGCGCGGTTAGCCGATGAAAATTGCCAGATAAGTCTACGCTTTTTTTGCCGGCGAAGCGTATAAAGAGAGGACGAGTATTGTCTTCTCGCTCATCAAGATAGCGTTGTAGCCACTGAGCTGCCTCTTCACTTATAAATATCGGTCGATCTTTCTGGCGTTTACCCCGCACCATAAATTCGCGTCTCTTTAGGTTGATGTGGTCGCGGTCAAGGGAGACGAGCTCTGATACGCGCAGCCCGCTACTGAAGAGTAGCTCTAGAATTGCCCGGTCGCGTAGGCCTGATAACATACTGATGTCTGGTTGATCGAATAGTCGGCCAAGTTCCTCTTCGTTAAGAAAGGTGACTTGTTTGCGCGTGGTGTGAGCGAGTTCTATTTTTTCGGCGGGGAGGGTTGGGATGTCGCGTTTCGCGCAAAATTTTAGAAAACTACGTAGAGCTATAAGGTGATAATTCTGGGTCGTCTTTTGCAGTTCATCGGCAACGTTAGTTCCCAGCCTGTTAAGCCATAACCGCCACTTACGCACCAGCTCAGGTGTTATTTCTATTACCCGTAAATCATCGCCTGCGAAATCAAGCAGACGTGTTAGATAGTGGTCGTAATTGCGGATTGTTTTTTGGGAGCGGTTTTGTTCAACCTCTAGGTATTCTAAAAAATCGGTCTTTGCTTTACTGAATAACATCTTTCTATTGTACGGCAAGTGGGCTACGTACCGCTATGCTAATGCATGGGGACGATAGTGATACCGGGAATGCAAGTAAAATAAAAGAAAGATGGGTGGCCTTCCTATACTGCTAATGTTATAGTGGGTATCAAAGGCAGGTTTGGTTATTGATGATGAGTGAACAGACTACTCAGGCCGTTGTCACCGGCAAACAACCTACGACATTGAAACGCAGCATCATGCCCAAGTTGGTTATAGGTGCGATAGTAGCCGTTATTATTATCGTAGCAGGCACCTGGCTAGTGATACGACACCATGAAAATCAGCCAGCCACCTCAACGGGGCCGAACAACGGCCTCAATAAATTCGTTAACGATGCGCAGGAGCAAGCGGCTGCCGGGGACAATGATGCCGCGCATAAGACTCTAAACGCTGCCATTAAAAGCGCAACCGATACTGATCAGAAACGCGATTTGTATGTACAGCAGGGTATAACTTATTCCAATCAGCAACAGTACGTACAAGCGATGGAGAGCTTTAGGCAGGCCGAACAGCTAGGCATCACCGCTACCGTCGCTCAATTGATTGCCCAAACTGCGCAAACGCAGGGCGATAATCAACTTGCAATCACTTATTACAAAAAAACAATCGCTCTTTTGGATCCGAAGAGTCCGTTGAGTAGTGCCGACAAGCAAAGCTTCGAGGATACCATTCGAAGCCTTGGAGGACAACCGTAAGATGAAGAATCGACTACTAATCCTGCTGGGATTAATCACGACTCTTCTTGTCGGCTATGTCGGCGTCGTTAAGGCACTCCCTGCTGGCCTAAACCAATATGAAGGGTACTTTCATCATCACGTTGTTTACTACGGTACCTTCGTTTTGCCTCAAAAATATAATGGCCTCGCGATTCCATATAGCGTTAACTCGGCAAACGAGTTTATTAATTTTATCCTCAATGATCTGAACCGTGGCTCTACACAAGAAAGAGTTGGAGCGGCGTTTATTATTCAGACCATGATAGGTACTTCTAGGAATTTGCCGCCGAGCGGAGCTCAGATTAATGAATGGCAGGCTCGAGTTCGATCCGCGGATTCAAAAGGTCTCGTAACCTGGAATATGGGCTGGTCGTATAGCGTTAACAGCTTCTACCAGGAGAACGAGCATGACGATGCGTTTTTTAATGATTCTGGTTCAGATACAGTTATAGCTTTCAGAGACAGCTCCCATAAGATCATCTATGCCATTAAGCATCGTTGCGCAAATCCTGTCGGCAATGTGCAGCCTTTGGATAAAGGTCAAGATTTTTCTATTACGGGAAGGAGCACGGTTTCTAAGGCAACGGCGATACCGGGTTCCAAAGTTACCTTTACTCATTATCTTAAGGACAAGGGTCCAGATGATGCCACGACTGCATGGAAGACACATAATGTTAATTCGGGGGGCATTATCCAAACCGGCACCCAGTCACTCAACTCGGGCAGAGAAGTAAATGTTAGTTCTGAAGTCTACACAATACCGTTGAACGCAGTACCTGGTACAAAATATTGTCGATATATTAGTTTTTCGCCTGCAACCGATTCTGGCGGTACGGATAACGGACCGACGGTCTGCGTGACGGTGATTGCCGATTTTGATTTACATCCTAGTGTGACCTCAAGTACCGACGTAGCCGACCAGGGAAGTCAGATTACATTCACGTATGTTATAGCCAACTCTAAGCCGGGCACGAGTACGTCAGTTGACTGCAATATCGTTGGCAACCAGCGGGGCCCAGGATACACTCCCTTGCCTGTACAAGACTTGGCTCGCACTTCCGACCCAGGATTTGCAGCTCCGCCAACTGGATGTCCACGTACATTCCCAGGGAATGCTTCAACAATAGTAGGGACCGAGACAATAACGGTTGGCGCCATCCCTCCTGGCGATAGTATATGCCGTTCGTTAGTAGTGAATCCGAAGAGTCCAGATAGCACTCCTCGTACTAGCCAGGAAAGATGCGTGCTCATTGCCGCCAAACCTTACGTAAAAGTTTATGGTGGGGATGTTTCCGTCGGGAACGGACTGAGCGTAGGTGGTACCTGTACTCCCGTCGCCAGTGCGGGGGTTGTATCGTGGAATCTAGGCGGTGGATCTGCTTTTGCTGGAGCTGGAGCGCAGGACGCTACGTATGCGCTCAACACCATTAGCAATTTTGCCACCGCTCAGGCCAGCACGGGCGTGGCTGCTCCAAGTGGGCTGGCATTCGCAAATAGTACGGTAAGTGCAGCGGATATAGCAGCTGGTACCTATGGTGGCTCGCTGGGCTTCGTTCCGTGCATCCCTGACTATTACGGTACTCCTACGGGGGTTGCATTACCTGGTGGCAACGTTGGAGCTCTCGGGAGCAATATGTACACTGCGAATGGCACTGTAACCATGGGCGGTAATTTGGGCGCTGGTGTTCGTGCACAAGTATTCGTCAATGGAGACGTCTATATCAATAACGACATCACATATCCTGGCGGCGGATGGTCGGTAAATACCGTGCCGCTCTTTGAGCTGGTTGTACGTGGAAATATCTATGTAAGCAGCGGCGTAGGACGGCTCGACGGAATATATATAGCCCAAAAAGATACGGGTGGCGCACGCGGTGCTATATACACTTGTGCCACGGGCGCCTCAATTCTGGCTCCAACAGCGCCTAATTTCTACAACCTATGCAACAAGAAATTGACTATTAATGGCAGCTTTACTGCAGACCAAATACACTTATTAAGGACATCCGGTACGGAAGCAAATGGAACTACCGACAACCCAACTAGCGGGAACAGTAGCGCAGCAGAACAGTTTAACTTTAACCCTTCCTTATGGATCGCCCAGCCAATTATGACTAACGCACCTACGGCAAATCAGTACGACGCTATTACTAGCTTACCACCTGTGCTGTAGCCTCGAGATCGACAGTATATAGCGAAGGAATAATTCTCATCCCACCTACCTCTAAGGAACGGATAGTACTCTGCTAAGCGCGTGGCTTTATTATTTGACCTCTGTTACAATAGCGACAGCAATATCTAAACAAGGAAACGATGCATGGAACAAACTCTGATTATTTTCAAGCCTGATGCAGTCATGCGAGGTGTCGTCGGCGAGATTTTGACTCGATTTGAAAAGGTTGGCTTAAAGATTATCGGTACTAAAATGCTCCACGCTACGCAGGAGCAGCTGTATGGCCATTATGAAGATATAGGAACCTTAAAGACTCGTAAGGGTGAGAAGGTCTTTAGCCAAACCTTAGCAATGATGCAAGAGGGACCGGTTATTGCTATGGTCTTAGAAGGTGTGGAAGCCGTTGAGCTAGTCCGGAAGATGGTTGGCACTACTGAGCCAAAGAGCGCCTTACCAGGTACTATTCGCGGTGACTATGCGCACATTAGCTATGGGCATGCCAATAAGCATGAAACCGGAGTCCCAAATTTAATCCATGCTTCGGCTGATGCCGACGAAGCAGCCAAAGAGATTAACCACTGGTTCGCCGAGAGTGATCTCTACAAATACGAGAATGCCAACGAAAAATTTACGCAACCCCGTAAGTAACTCTATCTAGTAGGGGCCCTGCAGGCCCCGTTTCGCCCCCATAGTTCAATGGATAAAATAACTCCGTCCTAAGGAGAAGCTCCACGTTCGAATCGTGGTGGGGGCACCAAAGAGGACTATATGTACAGGGTAATCATTTTTGATTTTTTTGATGTAATTCATATTGACCCATTGGCCGCAATGCTGCGCGCACGCAGTCGGCAGCGTGAAGGCCTTGTTTTGAAGGCGAGCGAAGCGTTGGACGAGGGTAAAATTGGCACAGACGAGTTTTTTGGGCGTCTCGCGGTTGCATTCAACGAATCTGTAGAAGCCCTTAAAAAAGAATGCATGGCTTACACGGCTGTTAATGACGAATTAATCCCTCTTATCGAGGATCTTGCTCGCCATTACAAGGTCGGCTTACTCTCTAATGCGGGACAAGATTATCTGCGTGGGTTATTGCATGACCACGACCTGCAGCGTTTGTTCGATCACGTGGTTATCTCTAGCGAAGTGGGCATGGCAAAGCCGGATCCAGCTATTTTTGAACATACACTAGCGAAGCTTGGCGCGAAAGCCGAAGAGTCAATTTTCATCGATGACAATCCTATGCATGTGGATGCTGCCTCCATTCTAGGCATGCAGGGTCTTGTCTATACTGATGTGCGCACATTGAGGACGAGTTTGCAGACGTTGGGTATAACTATGGCGCCCACTAACTGATACAATACGGTTATGGCTGATAAATATTTTGAGGATCAGTTTGAAGACGAAGAAGTACTATTCGTTTTTCGTAAGCATCCTATCGTAATGCGACGAGGCCTCGTATTTGCAATGTTGACCATTCTATTGGGCACGGTTCCATCATTGTTTAAGCCCGAATATTCGGTATATTTTATTGGATTGGCTTGCGGTCTGGTCGCAGGGGCGCTGGTAATGTTGCCCGGTTGGATCGGTTGGTGGTTCAGCGTATTTATCGTGACGGATCAGCGCCTGATTCAGATTAGCCAACGAGGACTATTTCACCGTAGTGTTATTGACATGCGCTTGAATCAAATACAGATGATCAACTACGAAGTTTCCGGCTTTCAGGAAACCTTGTTGGGATTTGGTACAATTATGATGCAGACATACGTAGGAGACTTGGTAATTCACGAGATCCATCACCCGGCAGCCATTCAGAAGAAGGTGTTAGAGATTATGCGACAGCAGGGAATTACCTCTGTCGCTAGTCCTGGAGCTCCGGAATTAGAGTCTGAGGAAGAGGAAGCAGAAACGATGGCCGAAGATGAAGCATAAAATTAAGAGATTACTTAAACGGGTTCCGGGCCACAAACCCGAACCTGAAGAGTCTCTACAGGAGGCGATTCATAATATTCCCCGCATTACAAATGAAACGGTTGCCGAACATCGTGAAGAGGTGCTTAGCAGTGCTCGTAAGTATATTTATCCGTTGCAGCATTCATTGCGGCGTATAGTTGCCATATCTACGAGTATCTTTGCTGTATTACTGCTCGGTTTTTTTGTTTATTGCCTACTAGCGCTCTATAGGTTTGATTCCACCTCCACATTTATATATCGTGTGAGCCAGGTGTTGCCATTCCCTGTGGCACATTCTTGCGGTCAGTACGTTTCATACGAGAATTATCTTTTTGAACTACGTCACTACATCCACTACTATCAAACACAGCAAAAAGTAGATTTTAGCAGTGCTTCAGGCCGACAGCAGTTGGCGGCATTTCGTAAAGTAGCGTTACAAACCGTCGTTGATGGTGCTTGCGTGAAGAAGTTAGCCGCACAACATCATGTTACAGTGAACGACCAGGAGTTAAATGCGGAGATAACCTTGCTGCGCAGTCAGAACCGCCTAGGTAGTAGTAATACCGTGTTCCAGGATGTATTAAAAGAATTTTGGGGTTGGTCTCTTGACGACTTCAAGCGTGAATTAAAGACACAGATGCTTGCTCAGAAAGTTGTGTCTGCGCTAGACACTCAGACACATTCACGCGCACAAAATGTACTCAATCAAATACATAACAGTGGTGACTTTGCGGCATTAGCGCAACAATTTTCTGAAGACCCGAGTACAAAAGCGGGCGGTGGTGACTACGGTATAGCAATTAGCAGGACTTATCGAGACTTACCGCCACAGGTTGTGGATGGTTTATTCAAGCTTCAACCAGGTCAGACATCCGGTATCATAGAGACGCCATTAGGCCTAGAGATCCTTAAGGTTCGTGAACGAGATGGCAGCACCATTCGTGCATCGCATATTTATTTTGCATTTAAGCCGATTAGTAAGTACATTGATCCCCTCAAGTCTCAGCAAAACCCAAAAATTTATATTAACCATTAAGACTCAAGCAGTGAGCTATATATTCTTGCTTTTTCGATGGGGGGCTGTTATTATTACCCCTGTTACTATTCCTGTGTTGGAACGGTAGCAATAAGGGCTCGTAGTGAAGCTGGCCTATCACGTCTCCCTGTCACGGAGAAGATCGCCGGTTCGAATCCGGTCGAGCCCGCCAAGTAGCTTATATTTAAATCACCCCTATCGTGGGGTGATTTTTGCTATAGTTAAATACATGTTAGCCATTTCACAAATTGTAGAACTTCATCACAAGTATGCTCCAAACGATGCTGTTTATAATCTCGTATATGGACACTGCCAAGTAGTGAGCGAAATTGCGCAATGGTGCGTCAGTAATTTGCCTACAAATGATAAGGTTGATGTTGAACTGCTGGTTATCGCAGCGTTGCTCCATGATATTGGCGCATATGTATTTTTTGACGACGAAGGCAGGGTAGCGAATAAGAGACTCTACCCATTGCATGCAATGTTGAGCGCCAAGATAATTGCTGACGAAGGCATAGATAAGCGTGTGGCACAGGTAGTGGAAACTCATTTGTTATTGGGTCTTTCAAAACAGGAAATTATTGAAAAACCTTGGCCGCTTCCTGCTCGTGACTTTATTCCTGACAGTATTGAAGCAGAGCTATTATGCTATGCGGACCGCTTCCATTCAAAGAAACCTACGTTTAATTCATTCGATGCTTTTCTCACACGTCTACGAGAAGGTATGCCGCAGCAGGCTGTTAAATTTGAATCGTGGTCAAGAAGATTTGGCATCCCCGATATTAAGATTTTTGCAGAAAAGTACCGACAATCTATCGATGGTGGTGTCGTCGTATTTTAAATAGCAGTCTTAACCCCCAAGTAGCGGTCGCCGGTATGATTTATTTGAAATAATAGCAAGCTTATGCTATTATTTTTTATACTATTCAAATAAACAAAAACAAATGAGTCTAGAACAAATAGGTCCAGATAGCACCTCGCCCGTTGCGGCAGCACAAATTGCTGAAGTCGTAATTATTAGCGATGAGGCGCCACTCGACACGACGCGGCTTCGCGAGCACCCCGTGTTCCAGGCTGCCGATCCTGAAAATCTAGTGCCAGATGTGATCTTAGGCTCAGCACCTCTAAATCCGCTAGACCGTGCTCATGTGAATGAGTTGCGGATTGGCATTATGCGTGACGGGCAGCGAGTGGGCGCGTTTAGTCTGAAGCAACTGCCTTCTGGCACAACCTGGATACGCGATGTGAGAATAGAAGGAAATCTGCAGGGCAGAGGATTAGGCGTCGCAGTATACCTCGGCGTCATAGTCGCTGCGCATAATGTCGGTCGTCGGATTCGATCCGACCCAGCAGGTTTGAGCCCGAATCCAGAAGGCCGTAGTCCAGCACGAGGTGTCTGGGAATCGCTGGTAAGGAGAGGGGTCGCCGAGGTAGTTGAAGGTCAGCAAGACCAGCACGGCAATCCCAGATTTATTTCAAAACCACCTGCTATAAAAATAGTTCCACTCACGTAAAATGACGACTCACCAATTTGGATTTTTGCTGTTTTGTGATGCCTTAGATTAAGCTAGAAAGGATGCGTGTTGAATTTGACCGTATTGTATTTTTATGTTAATATTTTTATATGTCCGAACAATCTCACACCCTTTCCTCGGAGCCTAGACCTAAGTCGCATAAGAGAGCGCTCATAGGCGCTGTTGCACTGACTGGCCTGGCAATAACTGGAACGCTCCTCGCTCATGAGGGCAGAGAAACTAGGGTCTCGAGTGCACCGGTGACAACAGTATTGCCACGTACGTACGCAGAAGGCTCTGTCCGCCTGACATCGGCCCAGCTTGGCGATCGTGCCGATGGCGCTAGCAGGCAGCCTATTAAAATCCATATAGATTCAGTAACGAACGTTGATTTAGCCCAAAAGACTTCCGGTGAACCTCCATATTGGGGCAATAGCCAAGAAGATGGAATCGAGCCCTACGAGGAGGTTATTAGACCTGATGGTACGGAAGCCCGTGGGTTAGTCAGGTGGGTAGAGGGCAGTACAAAGACTGAAAATGCGGGCAACGCTGAAATGAGTGTCTCTCTCAAGCCGTATAGTGGTGGTCAAGAAGTCACTGAGAAGTATCGCATGTTTCTCCCTTCGGTAGCTAATCCGCAGGGGAAAGAACTTGATGGCCTGTACTATGCTGGGACTCTTGATGTAAGTGGCGCGCGCGGCAAGATTCATTCAGCGGCGATTGAGCAGGAGAAAGCGGTGCCTCCGTACCAGGAATTTACTCCTCCAGCGGATCAGGGAAGTCTCCTGGGCTATGGCACCCAGCCGCAAAAATTTGAGTAGTTCGATGTAATTCGCCTCCATACGTATGGAGGTATATTTTTTCTCGGGTGGCATGTGACGTTGATTCGTATGCTTCGCTCAAGGCCTTTTATGTTGCATGAGTCAGAGGATATCGTGAAGACTAAAGGATACTTACTGGTAGGATTTGGCTTTGCGGGCACCCGCTAATGTCTGCGTTCTTGTTCTTATTAGGAGGGCAGTAAGTCGCCGAGGACGGGTACTTATAAAATAAGTGTTCAGTGGCAGTATGGAGGAAGTAGGAATATAAATTTGAATAAAATAAGTGTTCTTTTCTATGATCGTTGCCGTCAGGCAGTCTTCGAGGACTTTGTGTAGAGTACGATCTGCTATAATATGCTTTGTTTTGATGCCGCCTTAGCTCAGTTGGCTAGAGCACCGCTTTCGTAAAGCGGGGGTCCGGGGTTCGAATCCCCGAGGTGGCTCCAATATATTGAATGCGGGTATCGTATAGTGGTTAATATGCAGCCTTCCCAAGGCTGAGAGGAGAGTTCGATTCTCTCTACCCGCACCAGCTAAAAATTTTCTTCATGATTTACGAACCCGCCTACAGGGCTTACAATAGAAACAAGATGATGCCAATATCAAAAAAGTACTTACACGACAAACTCATTTTATTGTTAGTTAGTGGTAACATCTTCCTGGCCTTCTTATTGGCGGTACTTATTTTCTTGCGGCTTAATGTCGGTCAGGGTAGTGACGGATATATTGTGCAGTATCGCTCGAATCTGGGAATTAGCGCCTTTAAGACCGGCAGCATCACTGGTATTATCGGTTTTGCTATCTTTGCCCTTTTGACGGTTGTCCTGGACATTGCACTTAGCATACGTACGTATCGAATACGCCGCGAGTTAGCAGTCGCGGTGTTAGTCTCGGGGGCGCTACTGCTTGTCTTGGGGATAGTCGTCAGTAATGCGTTAATGGCGCTGCACTAGATGAAGAGTATAGAGATACCGTATGAGGCCGATAGAACGCGCCGGTATCGTTTTTTTGAGATATTACCTGGGGCGCTATCATGGCTGCTGCTGGCAGGCCCATTGCTGCTGAGTCTCATCAATGTTACCTTTGCTGCCTTCTTCATTCTAGCCTATATTCTCATCTATTTTACGCGATCAATAGCCGTTGATATCAGAGCACTATCCGGATATAAAACTATGCGAGAGCATGCAAAGATCAACTGGAATGAATTACTGGCAGAAGTCGAATCCGGTGAGGTGGCCGATGCGCATGCGAAACGTCCTAAGTGGCACTATGAGAATTTGCTCAGGTTGAGGGTTCAGTCGCCAATCTTAAAACCTTCAGAGCTCTACCACGCTATTATCTTGGCCACATATAATGAAAGCTTAGATGTGTTGGATCCGACTATTCAGGCAGTATTGCACTCCAACTATGACATGAAGCGAGTCATATTCATTTTGGCCTATGAAGAGCGGGGCGGTGAAAGTACCGAAAAGCAGTCACTAGAGCTTGTGCGCAAGTATGGGAGATATTTTCATTATGCCATGGCAGTGAAACACCCACCGAATATCCCTGGTGAAGTTATCGGGAAGGGCGGAAACGTAACCTATGCTGGTCGTTATTTGCAGAAGTACTTAGAGGAGCATCATATTGATCCAGTTAAGGTGGTGGTCACGACGCTGGACGCGGATAACCGGCCAGACAAAATGTACCTACCCGCATTAACATATTTATATAGCGTAGCACCAGACCCTGTACGTGCTTCCTATCAGCCCTTACCAATGTTTACAAACAATATCTGGGACGCTCCTGCGCCAATGCGTGTAATAGCTACCGGAAATAACTTTTTTTACATAGTACTAACGCAACGACCACACTTGGAACGTAATTTTTCGGCACATGCTCAAAGCATGCGTGCCTTGATTGATATGGATTTTTGGAGCGTGCGTACGATAGTAGAGGATGGTCACCACTTCTGGCGGAGTTATTTCTACTACGACGGAGATTATAGGGTATACCCACTATCAATCCCCATCTATCAGGACGCGGTACTCTCTAACACATACCTAAAGACCCTTAAAGCTCAATTTATCCAATTACGACGCTGGACGTATGGAGCATCCGATATTGCGTATATTGCCAATCAAGGGTTCTTCAAGAAGAGCAAGGTGCCAAAATTTGACATGACAGTCAAATTTTTTCGTACTCTTGAGGGTCATGTTAGTTGGGCTGCCGGTTCCTTATTGCTGGCATTTGCTGCCTTCATACCGGTATTAATCAATCCCCAGAATTACGCCGCCAATGAATTACCGCTCATCGTGAGTCGTATCCAGACATTTGGGCTGGTCGGTATCCTATCTTCGCTCTTCGTAGCGCTGAAGACGTTACCGCCCCGCCCGCAGCGTTACAAGCGGCACCGTAGCCTATTCATGCTGCTGCAATGGGCGTATCTTCCGATAACGACAATCGCATATGGTTCACTCGCTGCACTCTACTCACAGACCCGCTTGATGTTTGGTTGGTATCTAACCAAATTTGATGTGACGGAAAAAGCAGTTAAGAAGTAAATTAGTCTATACAGTCGGGTGGTAGGCTTTATATAGGGTTGCCGCTGTTGTATCGAAGCGTTGCAATACATCAAGCGCTACCTTAACTAGATCATCTCTGGCAACCGCCCCAGTGCTTCGCTCGCCGAGTAATTCGCTAATTACGGTTTGTGTTAGCGCAGATGCATCAGTGATGTTGGATGGCCGATGGCGACAGCTTTCATATATAGAGGTAAACAGGCGATCACGACTGAAAGGTAGGAGGGTCTTACCATGTGCCACCATAAGGCTCGAATATAAGGCTATTTGCTCCTCAGTCGTAACAATAGCAAGGCACGAGATGCATTTACGACGTCGCCAAATATGGTTGAGGCGTTTCTGCGTGCGAGAGTTTACGACTTGCGTAGGGGAGCCACAATAGATGCATACCATGTCAATATGTTGTCATGTCGGTAGTAAAAAAGCTAGTGGAAAACTTAATCGGTTTTGTGGATATATAAAAAAGAGCTCGATTTTAACTGAGCTCTTTAACTGTATTTAACCTACTTGGAAGGGATAAATACGCGCGAACGACGAATGCGGGTTGCAATGGAAGAGAATGATAACTCTTCATAAAACAGCTTGAATTCATCAAGCGTGCTTTGTTTTTTGGCACTCACATATAAGCCTCTTAACCCGTTTATGATAACACAAGAACGTATTAGGGTCAATAGCTCCCAAGGTGTTAACGCTTACTTATATAGACATAATATTAAAAAAGACCCGCATTGTTGTGCGAGTCAATCGTTCTCTTGATGAATAATATTCAATCTGGTGGGCGATATAGGATTCGAACCTATGACCTTCGCAACGTCAATGCGACGCTCTAGCCAACTGAGCTAATCGCCCACGATACTAATTATTCTCTTGGAGAACGACTTATAAAGATACACTAATTTTTGCTGAATGGCAACATCCGGGTGCGTTATGCGGCAATAGCTACCGTGCAAGTTGGTGTTTGAATCCGAGCTCATTCTATCCGTGCGAGTTAATTTAAATCTAGTCCTGGGTATGGCAAGCTGTTGGCTCCAATATGTCATCTCTTGCTCTTCATCTTTGTCTCCCTGAAGATGTAGCTCATAGATTATCTCTTCCTGCTTCACGTAGTGACTGGCTTTGAGCAGGGCAGTGTAGAATGCGATTGTGTCAGGGCTATCGCTCCGAAAAGGTGCGTCGTGGAGGCCTTTGTTTTTTCCTACAAGTAATATAGCCAGTACCATTTGTATTAGCTCTGTGGTTATCTCGAGAGGACTGACTATCCGATTGGCTTCCTCTGTGAGCATCTGATTCATAAGCTCTCGCTTGCGTTGTCGCAAACCAGCTGCCGCCGCTTGTGCCTTGGAGAGACCGACGACCTTGTCCGAGGCCAACTTCTGGCGTTGCGCATTGGTAAGGACTGTATCTTTGCACCATCCTGAAAGCGTGGACTTGGGGATGCCAAGATTCGCTTCGATGAAGGTTAGGGATTTGCCATTACGCCGTAAAGCAAGAACCGCAGGCTTTAATTCGTACCATTGTGACTTCATGTAAATACTATATCAGAAGTTCGAATAGTTATTAAGGCTTCTCGGGAAACATATCAACGGGGATATAATTTATGTTTATTTTTCCACAGGCATTATTATAAATGTGACAACAGTTTAGTACTAGCCATATAGTACCAACCTTGTTATAGTCGTACGTGGAGACTTATGAGATGAGGTTTTGACGAGAGGTTCGTCTAGAGGCGTGATATAATGCGTCTAGAGCGATGAAGCGGCCCAACCATCCGCCGAGCTCCGTAGGCAGGTAGAACAGCGAAACAGTGCTACCATGAGTGCTTTTTCAGAAATGAAAAGGAAGTCCGGTGGAACCACCTGAAGACATTGAGAAATCTTTGGGCCCGAGACGCGCAATCAATCGATTAAATACCATGCGAGAGTATTGAATCGATTGAGGCGCGTCTTTTTGTTATCTTTTTAAGAAAGGAATCTATTTATCATGGCCAATCAAAAGAATAATCAAGTCCAGGCTGTTAGGCATAGTCTTGCACACCTCTTAGCTGCAGCCGTGTTAGAGCTTTACCCTGGAGCAAAGAATACTATCGGACCGGCTATCGAAGATGGCTTTTACACCGACTTTGATATGCCTGAGCCCATTTCCGAAGAAGACCTCCCGGCTATAGAGCGAAAGATGCGTGAGATATTGAAGACATGGTCAACTTTCGACCGTCGTGAGGCAACAGTGGAGGAGGGTCGTAAAATATTCGCATGGAATCCCTATAAACTGGAAATGCTGGAAGACCTCGCGAAGGCTGGTGAACTCATTACGATTTACACTTCTGGCGAGTTTTTCGATCTGTGTCGAGGCGGCCATGTAGACGATGCACATACTATTAACCCACGGGCGTTCAAATTGACTAAAGTGAGTGGCGCTTATTGGCATGCCGACCAGAGCAAGCGGCAGTTGCAACGTTTATATGGTGTGGCGTTTATATCGACCGATGAATTGAGGGATTATCTTGTAATGGTGGAGGAAGCGAAGAAGCGCGATCATCGAAAGCTGGGTCAAGAACTAGACTTATTTGTATTCTCCGACTTGATTGGTGCGGGCCTGCCATTATTTACTCCTCGCGGTACTATATTGCGACGTCAGCTAGATGCATTTGTGCAAGAGATGCGAGATGAGTACGGCTACCAGGAGGTTACGGTTCCGCATATTACCAAGAAAGATGCATATATAGCCAGCGGTCATTGGAAGAAGTTTGAAAGCGAATTATTCCGGATCACCACAAGGGAGGGCCACGAGTTCGCGATGAAACCGATGAACTGCCCCCACCATACTCAGATCTATGCGGCACGTTCACGATCCTACAGGGAATTGCCAGTGCGATACCGTGAAACTACTGCCTGTTACCGTGACGAGCAAACTGGAGAGCTATCAGGACTGAGCCGTCTGCGTGCGTTTACGCAGGATGATGCTCACGTATTCTGTCGTACGGGACAGATTGAAGAAGAAGCTTTGAAGATATGGGACATTATTGATCGATTTTACGGTGTTTTTGGTTTTGATTTGCGTGTGCGTTTCTCGACTCATGATCCTGCCCAGAAAGATTCATATTCTGGAAGTGAGGAGAAATGGAAAAGTACAGAAGCGCAGCTCTTAGCTATCGTAAAAAGCAAAGTAGGTGATAACTATACGGATGGTGTGGGCGAGGCAGCCTTCTATGGACCGAAGATTGATTTTATGGCTAAGGACGCGCTTGGGCGAGAGCATCAGGTAGCAACAATTCAACTCGATTTTAACCAGCCCGAGGGTTTTGATCTTACATGCGTTAACGAGGATGGTGATCGCGAGCGGATTGTTATGATTCATGCTGCCATTATGGGTTCTATTGACCGTTTCTTATCGGTCTATATTGAACATGTTGCCGGTAGATTTCCGGTGTGGTTGTCGCCTGAGCAGATAAGAATAATTACCCTCAATCAAGACGAGGCTATTGGCAGCTTTGCTATGAATATGGCCGCCAGGGCGAAGGAGCTTGGCTTACGAGTTATTATCGATGCCGATAATGAATCCGTAAGTAAGAAGATTCGTAATGCCGAACTCATGAAAGTGCCTTATACGGTTGTGATCGGCGGCAAGGAGGTTGACGGTGGTGAGCTAGTGCCGCGTATCCGCAAGGATATGGAAGTTAACGAGCATCATGAATCTTATTCAGTAGACGAATTTTTGAAGACTGTCGCCAATGAGTCTAAATCGCGTGTTAACAAAACTTCTCTTTAGGTTCTTATGAAGCAGACGATAGCTGTCGATATTGACGATGTACTATCCAGGAGTGCTGAGGGTTTCATAGCTTTTAGCAACCAACAATGGGGAATGAAGCTGCGACTGGAGGAATATCAAGAGGAATGGACGGTCGTCTGGGGCGTCGATCTTCATGAGGCTATGCGGCGCAGTGTAGAATTCCATTCTTCAGGGGTGGTAAGCGGATATGAACCTTATGAGTCTGCCGCGTCCACTCTAAAACGTTTATCAAAGCATTTTAACCTTATTGCGGTGACATCACGACGCGAAATACTCGGACCCGAGACGAATGCTTGGATGACCCGTCATTTCCCTCATATTTTTCAAGGACTACAGTATACCGGTATATGGGACCGGGAGTTGACAATCAGCAGCGTTCCGAGTGCCCTGAGTAGAACAAAAGCTGATCTTTGTCTTGAGTTTGGTGCCGAATATCTTATCGACGATCAGCCTAAACACTGCATAGGCGCTGCAAAAAGTGGAGTAAAGGCCTTACTGTTCGGTGATTATGCGTGGGGCAGGGTGAAGGGCGATTTACCTCCACGCGTAACTCGCGCCCGGAATTGGCAAGAAGTTGGAGAGTATTTTAATGTCTAGGGTTGATGCTGATTTTTCTCAGCGCGTCTATGCACTAGTGGCTCAGATTCCAAAAGGGCGCGTCATGACTTATGGTCAGATTGCCGCAGTCTGCGGTGCCGCCTGGGCTGCTTGGGAGGTCGGGCAAATAGCTCATACTGGCCCGGCTGATTTACCCTGGCAGCGTGTAGTTAATAAACAAGGTGGACTGGCAGCTGGCTGGCCCGGCGGAGGAAAATCAACACACGCTGAACTTTTGCGCGCCGAGGGTGTAGATGTATCCGAGGAGTACAGGGTGGATGTAGGGAGTTTGCTATGGGATCCAGCGCAAAAAAAACTCCTCTAGTTGTTCTTCTGGGCCCTACTGCGTCTGGAAAGAGCGCCTTGGCATTAAAGCTTGCCGCCCTTTTTGGTGGTGAGATTATCGCAGCCGACTCGCGTACCATATACAAGGGTATGGACATAGGCACCGCCAAGCCAACGCAAGATGAACGCTTCTCGATTCGACACCATCTTTTAGATGTCGTTTCGCCTAGCGATCGATTTACTGTTGCTGACTTTCAAAGGGAGGCAAATGCGGCAATAGTCGATATTAGTAGTCGTAATAAATTGCCTCTTCTGGTTGGTGGCAGCGGTCTCTATATTGACTCGGTTATATATAATTTTAGCTTCCGTCCATCTTTCGAACCATGGCAGCGTGAGAAATTGGAAAATCTACCCACTGAGTCCTTATTGTCGTTACTGCAAGAGCAAGAGATAGATGTGCCCGGGGACGGGCTAAATAGACGTCATTTAGTCCGTGCATTAGAGTCGGGGGGTGTTAAGCCGCAACGCGATGAGCTTCGACCCCGAACGATACTTATTGGTTTGGACCCGGGGAAGGAGATTCTTGAGAGAAAGATTGCTCGACGCGTTGAAGATATGGTTGCCGCGGGCTTCGTGGAAGAAGTCCGTAGATTGTATCAGCGGCATGATAGGGATATTCCAGCCTTGCAGGCCCCGGGCTACAAGGCATTCCGCCAGTATCTAGAAGGTGATATCTCAATCGATGAGGCTAAGCAACTGTTTGCTCGGCGAGATTTGCAATATGCTAAACGTCAAAAAACCTGGTTCAAGCGAAACACCGATATACATTGGATCAGTAAATTGGATGAAGCGGTAGACTTACTTACAACATTTCTGAACAAATGAACTATAGCTTTGAGGGGCAGTTTGCTACAATAAGAACATGATTGAGCAATTGTTTGGGTCAAAGACTAGGGTTAAGCTACTGCAGCTATTTTATGGCAATCCAAATCGTTCTTTCTATGTGAGGGAAATCACACGTAAGATCGACGAACAGATTAATTCCGTGAGGCGTGAGCTGGCGAATCTGCTCAGTATTGGTATCATCGCTTCCGATACAACGAATAATCGACTGTACTATGAAGTAAACCAAGAATACGAGTTTTATAAGCCTCTGAAGGCCATCTTTGGGCAAGGCGGTAGCCAGACTTTGGCTATGCCAGTCAAAGAGGGTGATGAGCCAAAAAAGACAGTAGCGACCGCGGCAAACGTTGAGCGCGATAAAATTAAAGCACTCGGTAATATAGAAGTCGCACTCTATACGGGTCAGTTTACGCGTGACGAATCTAGCGGAATAGATGCCCTAATAGTAGGTGACGTGAATCAACATGCATTACAGAAATTTATGTCCGAACTGGAGACCCAGGAAGGTAAGGAGATTCGTTATACGGTTATGCCTACGCATGAATTCAATTACCGCATGCAAATCAAAGATCGTTTTATAAGTACGGTTCTGACCGCTAAGAAACAAGTGCTAATCGATAAGAATAGCATTTTATAGAGAGTTATTGGAGGATAAGATATGGATATGCAATGGTATGGCGCTAACTGCGTTGTAATCACTAACAAACAAACTCGTATAGTAATTGATGATAACTTGTCTGATCTGGGTGCAAAAAGCGTCTCCAAGGCGGGTGATATTGCACTATTTACCGGTGCTCATGGTGAAGTCTCCCAGACGCCAAAGCTGATGATTGATCAACCTGGCGAGTATGAGTCTTCAGGTGTCTCTTTCTATGGCATAGCCGCCCGCAGCCATATGGACGAAGAAAAAAAGAAGTCGGCTACAATATACAAGATTATGAATGACGAATTAAGCATCCTAGTGGTTGGGCACGTTTATCCTGAGCTAAATGATGCCCAGCTGGAGGCTATTGGCATGGTTGATGTTATGTTTATCCCAGTTGGGGGTAATGGCTACACACTGGACGGAATTGGCGCTTTGAAGCTTATCAAAAAGATTGAACCAAAGCTAGTTGTCCCTACGCATTATGACGACCCCAATCTTAACTTTCCGGTTCCACAGCAAACACTGGAACAAGCATTGAAAGCGCTTGCTATGGAACCTAAAGAGACTCTTTCTAAGCTTCGCTACAAGCCTGCAGAGCAGACCGATAGTACGCAATTGATACTACTAGAGCGTTCCTAACCAAATTTTACACAAAAATAGCTCCCATCGGGGGAGCTATTTTTGTGTAAAGATAAAATTTTATTTACTTGTTGCGGCCGGAATGGCTCCGGTAGGAGTGAGGAGGCCTTTTTTCTTAAGGGTGCGTAGTGCCTGGGTGCTTATTTTCAGGGTTACTTTCTTGCCGTCAATGATAAGCGTTTTTTTCTGCAGGTTTGCTTCCCACACTTTTTTTGTGTGGCGCTGCGAAAAACTCACGTTATTGCCAAATTGTTTACCTTTACCGGTGAGATCACAAACACGCATATAGTTCAGTTCCTTCTATTCAATAATATATTTTAGCGGTTTTTACTTCTTAAGTCAACAAAGCATCGTCAGTTTTGATATACTATGATCTATATGTTTAGCGGTTTACCACTCGGTAGCATCATCATAGTGCTGGTCTCTATGTTAATATCCATCCCTATCCACGAGGCAATGCACGCTTTCGCTGCGCGCATGCTGGGGGATAGGACTGCTGAAGAAGACGGCCGACTAAGCCTAAACCCTCTTAGACACGTTGATATAGTCATGACTATTATATTGCCAGCCATTCTTTTACTAATACATTTGCCACCCATTTTTATTGCTAAACCGGTGCCTTTTGATCCTCGTAACGTTCGTTACGGTGACTTTGGGGCGGCGCTTGTTGGCGTTGCGGGTCCCGTCACAAACTTGTTACTTGCTGTGGTTGCTTCATTGGTCCTGCGTGTTTTTGTATCCGATATGAGTGTGGGTATGGGTAGTGCTATAGCAATATTCATCCAGATTAACCTGGTATTATTTGTATTTAATATGATACCTCTACCACCGCTAGACGGCTCTCGCTTGCTTTACGCCTTTGCTCCAGAACCGGTCCAGCGTATGATGTATCAACTTGAATCAGCTGGCTTCGGCGCTACCATCATGGTTTTATTGCTCCTGTCTTCCTTTATTTCTCCCGTTGTTTTGAACGTTACTGATACCATATATACTTTTTTACTTCGCTAAGCGCCGGCACCGCGCTATAATGACACTGCTGGGCACAGTGACCGAACTAATGATTATCTGAATACTTGTTCGCAATGGGAGTCCAACATCCGAAATGACCGTGGTCATTTCGTGAAGACACCCACCTGGATATACCCCAGGTTAATCATATCGGTCCCGCCCGGCTTTAATTTTCGGGGTGTAGCGCAGTTGGTAGCGCGTACGGCTGGGGGCCGTGAGGTCGCAGGTTCAAGTCCTGTCACCCCGACCAGTCTTCGATTTATGAAAATACTTAAACTGCATAGCAGGATTGCTAGGGATATAGCCGGAAGAGTCAAGACGACGATTCTGCAGATTAACGACAGTCAGAATATTTCAGTGGGTGACGAGCTGAAGTTTATGGGGCAGATCAATCAGCGTGATTTGCTAACATGGCGTACTATCGGTATCGCGCGAGTAGACAAAATTGTCGAGCAACGTTTAGGTGATTTTGACGCAGCCGATCTTGGCGATCTAGGTGTTTTTGCCTCTCGGGATGAGATGCTGCAGAAGTCACGTGACTATGCTGGAGATGATGTAAATTTTGAAAGTCCTACCAAGTTAGTACACTTTAAATTTACAACGTTAGAAAAAGAAGACGAGGACGTTGTAAATAATGCTTTAAATTTAATAGAGATAAAACTATTCGCTGATGGAGGTTCACGAGGCAATCCAGGCCCCTCTGCTGGTGGCTTTATACTTATGGACATGAACGACAAGATTGTTGTAAAAAAAGGATTTTATTTAGGGATTACGACGAATAACCAGGCCGAGTACCAGGCATTAAAGCTCGGGCTGGAAGAGGCGCTCCGCATGCAGGTGAGACATGTACACGTATTCATGGATAGCATGCTTGTGGTGAATCAAATGCTTGGCGTATTCAAGGTAAAGAATCGCGATCTATGGCCTATCCACGTAGAAATTGGTGAAATAGTACGCAAATTTAGCAAGGTATCATTTACGCAAGTGCCGCGTGAACTTAATAAGCTTGCGGATAAGGCGGTGAATGAGGCGCTTGACGAAGCAGCGAAACACCAATAGCCGACGAGGAGAGGGCTATTACGCTTTTGTATGATTTGGTGATATAATAGTACTTATGCCAGATCATCGGCTGACCGCTTGAGTTTTTTAAACCCAAGAGGAAAGTCCGGGCAGCGTAGGGGAAGGCAGTTGCTAACGGCAACCGGGGGAAACCCCAGGGAAAGTGCCACAGAAACAAGACCGCTTCTCGTTATAGACAGCGATGAAGTAAGGGTGAAAAGAGTGGGGTAAGAGCCCATAGTTTACAACGGTGACGTTGTAAAAAGGTAAACCCTGCCTGCTGCAAGGGGATGAATTAATCGAGTTCGCTCGTGGTTCCCGCCATAATTCATCGTAGTCCGCTTGATCATGGTGGCAACACCGTGACTAGATAGATGGTCAGCTAAAACAGAACCCGGCTTACGGATAATCTGGCTCCTATATAAAAATACCTCCGTTTAAACGGAGGTATTTTTGGTTACTGGCGACTTTATTGAATCGCTTTTACCACGGCCTCAAAGGCCTTGGGCTCATTCACTGCCAGGTCGCTCAGTATTTTACGGTCGATAACTATATCGGCAGCCTTTAAGCCAGCAATCAATTTGCTATAGGTCGTGCCATTAATGCGCGCTGCGGCATTAATACGCGTGTTCCATAGCTCACGGAAGGTTCTCTTGCGATTCTTCCTGTCACGAGTGGCAAACTGCAAAGCTTTAGTTAGAGCCTGTTTGCCTCTCTTCATGCTGGAGCGGTTTGACTTGGTCATGCCGACTGTAGCTCGCCGGATTTTTACATGCTTCTGATGGGCGGCTACGCCACGTTTAACACGCATCGCTTAGGCTCCTAGTTTCTTTTTAATAATCTTAGTATTGGCTGCCCCGAGTGTTTCGAGTCCTGCAAGTTTACGTTTACGCGCGCCACTCTTCTTCTGCAGGAAGTGACTAGCATACGAGTGCTTAACACGAACCTTGCCGTTTTTGGTCAAACGGACGCGATCCTTTGTGCCGCTATGCGTTTTTAGCTTTGGCATGGTTGCTCCTTATTACGAAGTTCAACTGCTTTCCGGCGAATTCTGGTGTGCTGTCCACAACAATTTTCTCTCCGAAATCAGCGATTACCTTATCAGCAAGTTTAAATCCAAGTTCTTTGTGGGCAAGTTCACGTCCGCGGTAAAAAATGGTGATTTTTACCTTGTGACCAGCTTCTAGGAAGTCGGTGACTTTACGAAGTTTCACGCCCAAATCGTGCTCACTAATTTTTAACCCAAACCGCATTTGCTTCATGTCGAGGACTTTTGTTCCTCGTTTGTTCTTTTGGATTTGCTTTGTGCGTTGATAGTTGTACTTACCCCAGTCTACGATTTTGACGACTGGTGGGTTAGCGTCTGGCGAAATTTCTACCAGGTCTAATTCCTGATCCGCGGCCATTTGTAGAGCTTCTGCTCGCGTCAAAATGCCCAGCTGTTTGCCATCATCATCAATCACACGCATCTGCGGCGCCCGAATGTCTTGATTCAGGCGGGTAAACTTGCTGATAGGATGTCTCCTTTATATTGTTAGTGACATCATTGTAACAGAAGCGTTAACAGAGGTCAAGTAAGCTCGAGTTAGTTTGGCTATTTTTGGGCCACCTGCCAGTGCCGCGTTAGCGGCAATCCCCATAGTCCTGGTTAGCAATGGGTGTTATTCATTTTGATGTACCGCGGCGCGGATGGATCTTGGGTCTGGATTAGCTGGTGGGTGGCTATGTAATTGTGCTATAGCGAGTCCTGATCTTTTGACTCTGAGTGTCTAAATGGGTGTGAAATAAATAGTTTTGAGTTGCATAAGGTTTTTGTTTTTTACATATCAAATTGCTGTAGTTTGGAAAAAAGATAAGCCCACTCGGAACGAGTGGGCTTATCTTTAGTTTAGTTTTTGTAGTTTGTGCGAAAATTTTTAACTTTGGTTTTTCATGGAACAACGGCTTGCGAGAAGCCGTTGTTTCGTAGTCGTTTTTGTTTTTGAGCACTTTTTTTGTTCAGTGCTATAGCTATCTTATAAATTACAAATCTGACTGTCAATAACAATTATGCTTTGTTTTTTATAAACCTGTGCATAACTTTATTTTTAGGGTAGGTTTTTCATCTTTTTGGTGGCACAAAAAAAGCGTAAGCCTATTGACTTTTATGGCTGTTTGTAGTAATCTACTAACTAGTAGGTCAAAAATAAAAACTTACAAAACAAAAAAAACATTTCGCTCTTCGTAACCCTAAAGGTTGCAAGAGCGGTCAGTCAAAGCCAAAGGGTAGTAAGCGCTATATAATTTATAATTAAGGGCGGATTTACTACCCGAGGCTCCTAGAATATTTTAGATATACTGCGCGGCTAGTCCTCGCAGTATTTTATGGTCAGTAAATACGGGATAAGCAAAAGTGATATCGCGCCAAAATAAACTTATAGTTATATGTATTGTAGGCTTCCTGCTGATGATGGTATCGACAGACCCGTCTAGGATTCCGTCCGTATTGCTTATCACGCCTTTTTTGCTCATTTTTACGATTCTGGTTCTGCTGGTCATGGTTGTGCTGCGTTGGCAGGGACTATCAATGCTACGAAGTCTTAGGCTTGCGATTATGAGTGCGGTACTGCCCACGCTTGTCTTGGTGCTACAAACGCTTGGCCAGTTGACTATTCGCGATCTTTTGACGATAGCGGCGCTTTTCGCCATTACGTATTTCTATTTGTCTCGAATAACAAAACCTTCTAGCGAGTGAAAGTTGAGTGAAGTGATGCATAGCCCTTAGTAGTACAAAATGCTATAATCAACCTGAAAGAACTATGGATCCTCACGCTGATAGTACACCAGGTTTAGCCTTGCCGCAGCCCTCATCGGAAAGAGGTGCTGGTACTTCTGGTGGTCACGAGCCGGTGCATCCTGAACCTGAGATGCAGTCTGTCGCAGCAGAAAAGGTACCCATAGTAAGCAGCGGCGCCGAGCCGTCGCCATTAGTTCAGTCACCTGTGTCGACTCAGCCACCACCCGTTGCTGGAATGCAGACGAATACGGTGGCGTCTACTGGCGCTGATGATAATTCTGATGCGCTTGACGAAGAGTGGGTCAACAAGGCTAAGGCGATTGTCGAGAAAACAAAGGCAGATCCATATGTGGAAAGTAAGGAGCTAAGCAAAGCAAAGGCTGATTACTTACGCATACGCTACAACAAGCAAATTAAAGTCGAAGACCAGCAGCAATGATGTTCTTAGCTATAGTACTGGTCGCGTTGCTTGTCGTTGCCCTTGTCGTTGCCCCTATTATCTACATTCGGGCGACACAACGCATACGCAGTCAGAAGAACTACGAGCGTGGGCTAAAAATGGTGCCGTTGCTTATTCATTTGCCGCCACCGAGTGAGGACGCCGATCTTGCGGGTCGTGATGTGCGTGATCTCGTGGATGAGAATATATCCAAAGCACAAGTCATATATAACATTATCGCCAGCACATCACAGAAGGGCTTTAAAACCCGGCTATATGGTCAGCGACATTTTGCATTTGAGATTATTGGCACTAAAGGGTTTGTTCATTTTTATGCTGCCGTTCCGCTTGCCTTGGTTGAGGTAGTAAAGCAGGCGGTAGTAAGCGCTTACCCTTCGGCTAGGCTTGAAGAAGTACCTGAGCACAATATTTTTAGTCCCATTGGGAAGGTCGGTGGTACCGCAGGAGGCGAGCTAAATCTGAAAGAGTCTTTCGCGTACCCTATAGCTACTTACCAGGATTTGAAACGAGATGCTATGCAAGCATTACTTAACGCTATGTCTACTCTTGATAAAGAGGATGGCGCTGGTATTCAGATTTTGATGCGTCCTGCGGTACCTGCCTGGCGGAAGGAGGCCTTAGGGGTTGCTAGCAAGAAGCGAAAGGGCGATCATGGCAAGAAAAGTGGTGAGAAAGTCATCGGTATGCTTAAAGATCTGGCCATGGCCTTTGTGAAGCCGATCGAGCACCGAGATGATAAAGGCGGCAAGGACCTAACAAGCCTCGAACAGGCAACCTTAGACGCGATAGAAGATAAGACGCGCCATCCAGGTTACGAGGTGCTTATTCGTGTCGTTGTTTCTTCTAATATGAGTCAACGCTCCCAAGCTATTCTTAGTAACCTAGTTTCGGCGTTTGCTCTTTTTGACTCACAAGGGAAGAATGGCTTTAAGTTTTCTCCTGCGAAGAACATAGATGAATTTATTACTTCATATATTCTGCGGATATTTCCCCAGAACCAGAATAAGAATATTTTGAACGCAGTTGAATTATCTACGATCTTTCATTTTCCCGATCAGCGTGCAATTCCAACCTCGCAACTGGAACGTCAGGACTCTAAGCAGGTTGATGGCCCGCGCAACATGCCCGAAAAGGGACTATTGCTGGGATATAATTTATTCCGTGGCGTAAAAAAGCCTGCACGCCTAGCGATTTCTGATCGCCAACGCCATATGTACGCGGTTGGGCAAACAGGTACGGGTAAGTCCACTTATTTAGAGAACTTAGCGCTACAAGACATGATAAATGGTGATGGCTTTGCATTTGTAGACCCACATGGTGACACTGCCGAGAAGCTATTGGCTATGGTCCCTCGTGAGCGCACAGAGGATGTTATATATTTCTGCCCAGCCGACATGGATTATCCTATGGGCCTTAATTTGTTCGAATTTAATACACCCGAACAAAAGGATTTTTTGATTCAAGAAGCGCTCAACATGTTATATAAGTTGTATGATCCACAACATCAAGGCATCATGGGGCCCCGCTATGAGCACCTTTTTCGCAACGCAGCTTTAACTATCATGGCTGATCCCGAAGGTGGTACATTTGTAGATATACCTAAATTATTTCGTGATCCGCAGTACGTGAAGCAAAAGTTACAACACGTTACCGACCAAAATGTAATAGAATTTTGGCAAAAGGAGATGCCTCAATCTCAGCGTTCAAACGAGTTTGGTGAAGTTGTCAGTTGGTTCGTGAGTAAGTTTGGCGCCTTCCTCTCAAACGAAATGATGCGCAATATTATCGGCCAAACTAAAAGCGCATTTAACTTGCGCGATATCATGGACAATAAGAAGATACTGCTCGTTAATCTTAGTAAGGGACGGACAGGTGAGCTTAACTCAAAGCTATTGGGTATGGTTTTTGTGATGAAATTCCAGGCGGCCGCTATGAGTCGTGCAAATATTCCTGAGAGTGAACGACATGATTTTGCTCTTTATGTAGATGAGTTTCAGAATTTTTCGACAGACTCGTTCGCGACTATATTGAGTGAGGCTCGAAAGTATCACCTGAACTTAATCGTAGCAAACCAGTTTACGACGCAGCTTACCGAGGAGGTGCGCGATGCCGTCTTTGGCAATATAGGCACGATTGTAGCTTTTCGTGTCGGGCAGGATGAGGATGCCGAGGCATTGGCTAAACGTATGCGGCCAGCATTTGATACGAGCGATCTTTTGCGCATGCCCAATTATAATGCTGCGGTCAGAACGCTGATTGGCGGAGTGCCAACCTTACCATTCAGCATGGCAACCTTACCACCTCTTGGTGACCCGAATCCTCAACTTGCGGAAGCTTTAAAGCAGTTGTCTGCGGTAAAGTATGGACGTCCTAAGGTATCTGTGGAGAAAGAGATTTTTGCACGTTTGGCTACAAAAGAACCGCCCACACCCCCCGCTCGTTCTTTTGGCGGTGGACTCGGGCCAGCAGGTATGCAGCCAACTTCTTCCGCTCCAGCTTTTGCTGCTCCGTCAGGTGGCGGGCAAGCACAGGGGGCAGCAGTTGCCCCCACACCCCCCGCTCGTACTGGTTCCTTTTTGGATGAATGGATGACCAAGAGAACGGCTCCGCTTGCGATGCGTCCTTCTCCCTGGTCGGCTTCCGCAAAAACTCCTAATCCTATTGCTGCCCCTGCACCCGTTATCCCTTCCGCCCCCACACCCTTAGCCACAACAGCCCCTGCTTCTAGTGTCGTTGCGCCTGTCTCTGCTCCTGTAGTACCACAACAGCCCCCCCAGCAGTCATTGCAAGCTCCTGCCTCTATATCTCGGCTCCAGACCGTAAATGGCCCTTCAGACCAGCCTCCTGCGGCCGCAGGAGGCTTGGCGCATGGTGACACTATTTATATTGACCAAGAAGGTAATATTCATCCACGATAGAGTGCTCTCTCAGTTGCAATCTGTTCTGCACTGACCTATACTAAAGGGTAAGTGGGAATCACTATAACTGATTTCGAGAGGGTTATTTAGAAGTGGCAAAAACAAACGACTATTCCGCCGATCAAATTCAAGTTCTCGAGGGTCTCGAACCTGTTCGCAAGCGGCCAGGTATGTATATCGGAGGAACTGGAATTGAGGGCCTGCATCACTTAGTGTGGGAGCTTGTTGATAATGGTATAGATGAAGCCTTAGCCGGACATGCCAATACTGTTGTCGTACGCTTACTAGCGGACGGCGGTGTTAGCGTCTACGATAATGGACGTGGAATACCTACCGATATTCACCCAAAAACAGGGAAGAGTACTGTCGAAACAGTCCTGACCGTCCTCCATGCGGGAGGCAAGTTTGGTGGCGGTGGCTATAAGGTTTCCGGGGGCCTTCACGGTGTCGGCTCCAGCGTAGTAAACGCGCTCTCTTCACGACTCATAATAACTGTTTGGCGGGATGGCAAGAAGTTTCAGCAGGAATATGCCGCGGGCGTACCGAAATCGGATCTTAAGGTTGTAGGTAAGAGTAAAGAGACGGGTACGGAGATAACTTTTTACCCTGATGCTTCTATCTTCGAGGCTACTACTTTTAATTATAATACGATCCTAGATAAGTTACGCCATCAGGCCTATCTCACAAAGGGCGTTAGAACCTCTATTCAAGACGAAAAGACGGGAGATAGATACGGATTCTATTTTGAGGGTGGTATCAAGTCTTACGTTAAACATCTCAATATTGGCAGGGAGATGGTTGATGAAGATGTCTTCTATGTCGATAAGCAGGTTGCAGATACCCAGGTTGAAATTGCTGCGCAGTATACAGACAGTTTTAACGAGACGATCAAACAATTCGCTAACAATGTAGTGAACCCTGATGGCGGTACTCATCTGACAGGATTCCGTTCAGCACTTACACGAGTTATCAATGAGTATGCTCGTAAGACGGGACTTCTCAAGGAAAAAGAAGAGAATCTTACTGGTGAAGACTGCCGTGAGGGTTTGACTGCTGTCATTTTGGTAAAATTACCAGATCCACAATTTGAAGGCCAGACGAAGAACAAGCTCGGAAACCCTGAAGTCCGCGGTTACGTAGAGCAAGTGATGACTGAGCACTTCAACTATTATCTTGAAGAACATCCGGGAATTGCTCGAAAGATTGTAGGTAAAGCATTACTGGCGGCTCGTGCTCGTAAGGCAGCCCGCGCAGCGCGCGAGAATATTATTCGTAAGGGCGTGCTCGAGGGCGCCAGTATGCCAGGTAAATTGGCTGATTGTTCAAGTAAGGATCCGGCAAATTCCGAAATATATCTTGTAGAAGGCGACTCGGCTGGGGGCTCTGCCAAAAGCGGACGAGATAGCAAGACGCAAGCCATACTTCCATTACGTGGAAAGGTCTTGAACGTAGAGCGTGCCCGTCTGGATAAAATGTTGGCCAATAATGAAATCTTGAACCTCATCAAGGCCCTGGGCGTGGGGATTGAAGACTCCTTTGACCTGAGCGGTCTTCGTTATCATCGCATCATTATCATGACCGATGCGGACGTGGACGGATCGCATATTAGTACTTTGCTTTTGACATTTTTCTTTCGGTTCATGAAGCCAGTCGTCGATGGTGGCCACGTATACTTAGCTAAGCCACCACTATTTGAGCTAGTAAAGCCAGGCCGCAAGAGTAGTGTTTTTATATATGATGAGGATGAGCTTGAGAAGATGCTGGACGCAGCTATTGATAAGCGTCGTAAAGATGGCACGAAAGTTGCTCCTGAAGAAGAACGTTATCGCCAGGCTGGTTTTGTAGAGCAGAAGCGATACAAGGGTCTTGGTGAGATGGATGCAGAGCAGCTATTCGATACCACTATGAATTCCGAGAAGCGCGTACTAATTCAGGTAAAGGTTGCAGACGCAGAGAAAGCCGACGCCATCTTCAATAAATTGATGGGCACAGAAGTGGAACTTCGTAAGAATTTTATTCAGACCAACGCGAAATTTGTGAAGGATTTGGACATTTAGTATGGATGAGCATGCAGATAACACCGAAGAAGTAGTAACAGATAGTCAGCAGCCAATAGAGGGTGAAATTGTTGAGCAACAAACCCACTCTCGTACTGTAGAGCTTCGCAGTGTCGAGAATGTCATGGAGGACAGCTACCTTCGCTATTCCATGAGCGTGATTATCGATCGTGCCTTGCCCGATGTACGCGATGGCATGAAGCCGGTTCATCGTCGCATCCTCTATAGCATGAATAGTGATGGTTTGCGTAGCAGCGCGCGACATCGCAAGAGTGCCAACGTCGTTGGTGCGGTGATGGGTAAGTACCATCCTCATGGCGACTCATCCATTTATGATGCTTTGGTCCGCATGGCTCAGCCGTGGAGCATGCGCTATATGCTCGTAAATGGGCAGGGTAACTTCGGATCAATGGATGGAGATCCTCCAGCTGCTATGCGTTATACGGAAGCGAAGATGCATCGCGTAGCCGATGAGCTATTGGCTGATATCGATAAGGATACGGTTGATTTTCGCGATACATATGATGGCCAGAATCAAGAGCCAACTGTTCTACCGGCCAAGTTGCCAAACTTGTTGTTAAACGGACAACTTGGTATCGCCGTTGGTATGGCCACAAACATCCCTCCGCATAACCTAACTGAACTGGTTGATGCAACAATACATCTTATTGATCACAGTGATGCTACCCTTGACGATCTACTCGAGTACATTAAGGGTCCAGACTTTCCAACGGGCGGTATTATTTATGGTAAATCTTCTTTGCGTGCGGCTTACGCAGTAGGTCGTGGTGGTGTAGTGGTTCGTGGCGTGGCAGATATTACTGAGAATAGTAAGGGGCGCCACCAAATTATTATTAGTGAAATTCCGTACGGACTTAATAAAGCTAGCTTTATCGAAAAGATAGCGGAGCTTTATAAAGAGAAGAAAATAGCCGGTATCAGTGATCTACGCGACGAGAGTGCACGTGGTGTGGTGCGTATCGTGATCGATTTAAAAAGAGACGCCTATCCTAAGAAGCTTCTTAATCAGTTATATAAGCTAACCCCTCTGCAGACATCGTTCCATTTCAACATGATGGCCCTGATAGATGGGATACAGCCTCGTGTGCTTGGGCTGCAAGATATCTTGCAAGAGCACATTAAGCACCGTCAGGTGGTGGTTCGTCGCCGTACGGAATATGAGTTGCGCAAAGCCAAGGAGCGAGCCCACATTCTTGAGGGTTTGAAGATTGCACTCGACCACATCGATGAGGTTATAAAAACTATCCGAGCGAGTGAAACAACGGATGAAGCCCAGCAGAACTTGATGACTCGTTTCGGGCTTACTGAAATACAAGCTAAAGCAATCTTGGCGATGCAGTTGCGCACCCTGGCTGGTCTAGAACGCAAGAAGATTGAGGAAGAGCTTGCAGAGCTCCTGAAGACGATCGCTCGCCTAGAGGCTATTCTTGCAGACGAGAAGCAGATTCTAAAGATTATTCGTAATGAATTTCTAGAGCTTAAGAAACAGTACGGAGACGAACGACGTACAAAAATCATTCCTCAGGAATTAGACAAGATGAGCGACGAAGATCTCGTACCCGATGAGCAAGTTGTCGTAACTCTAACGAGTGCTAATTACATCAAGCGCAGCCCGATCGCTGAATATAAGCGTCAGGGTAGGGGCGGTAAGGGCCGGCGGGGAATGACTACGCGCGAAGAAGATGTCATAGAACACTTGGTTAACGCCAGTACGCATGATTATTTGTTGTTCTTCACTAATAAGGGAAGAGTTTTCAGGCTAAAGGCATATGAGGTGCCCATGTCTTCGTTGAGCGCAAAGGGCATAGCTATAGTTAACCTCCTGCAATTACAGCCGGAGGAAATGGTAAGTGCCGTTATTAATATCAGCAAGCAAGATAAAGCGGTGAATCTTATGATGTGTACTGTTCGTGGCGTCGTGAAGAAGACTCCTTTTGAACAGTACCAGAATGTACGTAGTAACGGGCTCATTACGATTAATCTTGATGAGGGAGATGAGCTCAAGTGGATTCGTATGACCAATGGTGACAACGAGGTGGTTATCTCTACGGCAGGCGGTCAGGCTATTCGTTTCCACGAGAAGGATGTGCGGCCCATGGGCCGTGCCTCACGCGGTGTGCGCGGTATTCGTTTGCGACCAAGTGACCAAGTTATTGGTATGGACATCGTAGAAGAGGGTTCTAGCATTTTTGTTATTAGCCAATTCGGCTACGGAAAGCGCACTAAGGTTGCTCAGTTCACATCTCATGCCCGTGGAGGTGTGGGTATCCGTTCGGCGGTAGTAAATAATAAGACGGGTAAGCTCATCGGAGTTAAGTCGCTCGGCAGTGATGAATCTCAAGAGGTAATTATTGTTTCTTCCCAAGGTCAGACGATTCGTTTGGGCCTTAAGAATATCCCAGAACTTGGTCGCGCCACGCAGGGCGTTCGTATTATGCGTATTAACAACGGTGACGAAGTTGTTTCGCTCGCTCTTGTGGACGCAGCTTTAGATGATGAGGAAGAGGCGGAAGTTGTACCCGTTCAGTAACAGGGAAACTGTTGCTGTAACAATTACTACTTTCATTGCCACTATATATCTTGACATTCACCTATGGTTCGTCGTAAGATAACTTGAGTGTTTAGAGGTCTTACTATAGGTGTCTCTAAGGATCATTAAAAATTGAATAGTGCAAATCAACGTCAGTTCATTTGAATTGTTTTTTAAGTCAGTGTTCTAAGCCGTAAGGTTTAGAACTTTCGACTGAATCAGAGACGAATTCTTTTTTTGGAGAGTTTGATCCTGGCTCAGGATGAGCGCTGGCGGCGTGCCTAATACATGCAAGTCGAGCGGTAAGGTCCCTTCGGGGATACACGAGCGGCGGACGGCTGAGTAACGCGTAGGAACGTACCCCAAAGTGAGGGATAACTGCTCGAAAGAGTAGCTAATACCGCATGTGATCTCCGGATTAAAGCTTTATGCGCTTTGGGAACGGCCTGCGTCCGATTAGCTAGTTGG
>CAZKGK010000009.1:0-67392 GCA_964552555.1 uncultured Candidatus Saccharibacteria bacterium | reverse complement strand
TGGATCCTGTTGAGGGTGGGACACCGAGTAGCTATACCTATCCGGGGGATCCGGTGAATGGGTTTGATTTGGATGGGATGTTTAGTGTTGGAGCTGCCTGGAATTGGACGTATAACACTACTGCCAGTGTTGCTACGGGTATGATTCCTGGTGGCAATGCCTATGCTGATGCCTCAGGATATAGAAGTCAATTAAGTGGTGGCTCCTTCATAACGGGCCAACGCGCAGGCAAGAGTACAATGTTGAATGCGGCTACTTTGGCGGTGGGGGGAGGAGGGCTAAAAGCCTCTAGCCTATTCGGGAAAGAATTCCAAGTCACGAGTAAACTTAAAATTGCGCCGACAGGTAATCCTGGCAGGTTTAGCTCAAATGGTACCATTAAATCGTGGGCTGCTCGTTTGCCGCATTGGCACTATGATGGCGCACCACGGCTGAATACTGCGATTCGAACTGCGTCAAAATGGCACCGCCCGTGGCAAACACAGTTTAGGCGATGGTTTAAATAGATAAGGAGACATTTAATGACCAGTCAAGTGAAATTTATATTTGCTTATTTGTATGAAGGAGAATACGTTCCTGAGACTATCTATGACTCATATCAAGAAGCTCTGAGCGATACGGAATATGATGATATTAAGAAGGGAAAATACCAAATATGGGAGTACCCCAGTGGTAAGATTTTTAAAATCGAACCCGATAGGGAGGTCAACAAAAAGGATTTTTGGTCTGCTCCTGGTGAAAGTCTGTGGATGCCAAGACTAGTGCAGGTCGAAGTTGATAAGAAAAAGGTGGCAGAGGCCTGTGATCGGCTCTCTAATCCGTCCAAGCAGGCCTCCTTCTTTACTCGGCTCCAAAGACGCTTAAGGAAATCTCGGTAAACTGACCCATTCGGTACCCCACTAACCGGCTCCATCCTTCCAAGCAACACTAGCAATGGCTCCTACGCCTATGTGGATAGAACGAGAAACGCACTGAAACGATTCGTCAGTGCACCCACGACAGAGGTCTTTATGCATTCGCATAGCAAAGGCCATGCCTTGACCCTGACTTTCATCATGGGTACGAAGGGCATGGCCTTAGAAGAAGCGTGAAGTGTCTGGCTAATTGCCAGATTCAGTGACAAAGGTCAATGCATGACCAATGTTACCGGCGCGACCGGCGCGACCAATACGGTGGACGTAGGTGTCGTAGGTTTGTGGTGTGCTGTAGTTGATGACGTGAGAGACATCTTTCACGTCGATACCACGAGCAGCAACATCGGTTGCTACGAGTACCTTAATTTCGTCCTTCTTGAAACGGGCCAGTGCGCGTTGACGTTGTCCCTGGGTTTTACCACCATGGATATCGTCAGCCTTGAAGCCGCGGCTCTGCAATTCCTTGCTGAGGCGCTCTACGGCACGTTGGGTGTCATCGAAGATAATCACCTTTTCAACTTCTGGCTTGTTCAAGATTTCGTGCAACTGGTCAAGTTTGTCAGTCATACTCTCGTAGCAGACAATGTCTTGGTGCACGTTCTCAGTACCAGCGCTAGTAGTAACAGTAATCGTTATAGGGTCATGTGCGAAGAAATCAATCAACTCGCGTACCTTACGATCAAGCGTTGCCGAGAAAAAGAATGACTGTCGCTCGGGAGATAGCTTGCCAAGGATGTCACTGACGTCCTCAACAAAACCCATGTCGAGCATACGGTCAACTTCGTCAAGTACGACGGTGTCAAAACCGGACAAATCGAGAGAACGACGCTCTAAGTGGTCTTTAATACGACCAGGTGTGCCTATAACGATTTGTGGTTTATTTCGCAAGTCACGGAGTTGTGGGTTCATATTAGAGCCACCAATAAGGAGGGCTCCAAATAGACCCGTACCCTGGGCGACCATCTTTAATTCTTGCTCAATTTGCTGAGCAAGTTCGCGGGTTGGTGCAATGATCAGTGCTTTAGAACCTGGGTTCTCAAGCAAACGGTGCAATACAGGAACGGCGAACGCTACTGTCTTACCGGTGCCGGTGTTAGCGAGACCGATAACATCGCGACCAGCCATACCATGAGGGATAGCTTGATCTTGAATTGCTGATGGTTGTACAAATCCCTTGCGAGCTAAGTTAGCCAGCAAGACAGGTTGCATGCCAAAGTCGGGGAACTGGTTTTCGGCTTCAAAAGAAGCTTCAGTAACCGGATTAGCGACCTTTACAAAGCGTGAAGGATGAATGTAGTCCTTGCGCGGCCCCTTGCTGCGGCCACCACCGCCACTACGGCGATTGTTAGATTGTGAATGATATGTGCTGCGTCCACCAAATTTTTGGGAAGCAGTTCGTGAATTATAAGGCATATAGTAATAAATCCTCTTAGTTAGAAATTAGTAAATTCTGGTTGTCATTATGAAACCAAAGCTTTACTACACTAACTACGGATTCATTAAACAACTCCATGCAGTGTAGCACAAACAGAGGTAATTAGCAACCCAATAAAGTACTTATGTCATATGCTGATATAGCAGATACTGATATACTAGAAATATGACTAACTACGGTCTCACCCTTCTCCCTCATGTCTCGTTTAGCATTCTCTTTGCCCTAAGCTTGAAACCACAACATGGCTATGCGCTCATCACCCAAATTAATGAAGACTCGAACGGCCGTGTCGTTATTGGTCCCGGGGCGGTATACGGTGCGCTCAAGCAGCTGTGCGCCGAAACACTTATTGAAGAAATGCCCTTTGAAGGCAGCTCACGGCGGCGCTATTACAGGCTTACTATCAAAGGACTCAACAGACTCAAAGGGGACATAGCATACCACGAATATATACTAGCTATTGCGCAGGAACGACACCTAGTTAATTAGTCGTTTTTTGGCACTGTATACTCAACTTCAATTACTGCGCTGCCCACCCCGTTGCCGCTATCGGTGAGCTGAACAAGTTTTACTTCTTCGTCAGCGCCCCTATAAATAACTGTGCCAACCTTGCTCGCGCCATCATCATTGCTCGGGTCAAGGTCAATAACGGCGTCAATAGGATACTTACGGCCTTTATAGTACTCATCGGCCTCAGCATAAGCTTTGACGGTAAGCGGCATTTTAAAACTACTCGAACTATTCGCATTATAACAGTCATCAGCAGCGCAATGCACTTCAGTACTCAATTCAAGGTTAACGGACTTAATCTCACCCGTGCCAGGCAACCGTATAACTTTAGCGTCCCCTGTTTTGGCTGCTAATGATGCAATTTTTGCTTGATAGATGATCTTGTCGCCGGAATCTGCACCAGCAGGATATGTGGCGTAGAGTACCTGATCAGGGGCAATAGCACCGAGCTGCATCTGCTGTCTAGAATCATAAGGATCCGGATCACGCAGCGATTTACTCGAACCCATAAGGGATTGTCGGTCTCCGTACTCATCACCAATGATACAATTTGCCAGCAGGAATCGTGAGCTGTTTCCAAGATCGTAGCCACAATTCAGCTTTTTTACATGAGATAATCCTCGTTCGTGACCATACTCGTGTCCCGCAACCATTGCCTGTTGCTCTACAGAATAGTCCTTGTTACGATATACCAAAGCCATATCCCCTCCGATCTTGTTTACGACTCCGGCGTCGGGCACAAAGGAGTTATCATTTTTCTTCGAGCCACAAGATGGTGCGTTGATAAACGCAAGGATATTAGTATCGTGCAGGCCGTGTTTCTTGCGCAGCGCATCAACTTTCTGAAATACCGCACCTTCGAAGTGACTCAAATCATCATTGGTATAGCACCTCTTTGCAACAAGTGACTCACCAACCGCGACGGTTGTTTCGGGTAACGCACTTACGCGCGGAAGAACACCAGTCAAGTCTCCGCGCGCCGCCGTCTTCAGACCACCAATTGCCGCCCGATAGTTCAAATTTGCTTCTTTGGGTGTAAATATGGGGCCAGTGCCAACAACATTGACACTAACTACACCGACATCCTTAGGTGGATGCATGGAGCCTACACCTAAAACGTCCTTGTCCAAAGAAGTATACCTATCAAATGTCGCATGTATGGGCGCAGGAGAGCTAAACGGATCAGCCTCCACAACGCCGCCGATTCCGGAGGCAAGGGCCATGGCAGTAGCAGCTGTAGCCAATATACGCCTTTTCCTTCGAGAACGCTTCACCTGCTGTACATTGGTTTGCAGGTCATCGGGTGACGTCCGTGCTTTTGACCCTTTAGGCTCTACGACGACAAAGGGGCGTGGCTGCCCCTCCCTATCGCTGCCCTCTATCTGTTTGTCATGAAAATTGACGACCAGCGTCCTGCCTTCTAGTGTGGCGCTAAGATTGTGTGTCCCTCTTTCTACTTCTCTGTCCTTCTCATAGAGCGGTGTGTTTTTGCCGCCCCAAACATGTAGCCCTCCATCGCTTCCCCAACTACATTCAACAAATTCATAGGATGGGCCTACGTAGTCATCTTCCCGCGTCACAAGACTCACGCCTATATGGGTATTGCTATAATTATCACCTTTCGAATAATCTTCGTCAGACTCGATAACACGCGGAACGGATACGAGCGCCAAGACCTCATGGGTTTCATTGCCGTGGTCATATCCTGATACCTTTCTACGATTGAACGTAGTCAGAGGAGTGCTCGTGTCGACGACTATCGTCTGATCACCGGGTGCGAGTTCAATACACCCCCGCCCCTCAAAGCGTTGAGATAGATCGACCTGATTAAGGCCCCGGTCACCACTAAATTCTGACATAATTTTACTATTTTAACATAAATACTCAATAATTGCAAAATAGAATTGGTACGCCCCACTTACCGGCGCGGTAATACAGGCGTAAACTGAAGGTCTCCTACCTGGGGAAGTGCATTGTCGGCAATTTGCTCATAGAGAGACTTAGCAGCCAACAAGTGTGGAGCTACCGCTATGCCGCCGCCCTCAGGCAACTCATGAGCCCACGCCGAGTGCCATCTATAAGTGCTGAGCACATATTCTTTATAGCTTCTGTACGTATTGCCTCCTGCTACATGGCCGAGTACATTGCCCAGGCCATTGGCCAGACTTTCCTGAAGTGGGGCATACTCTTTGTTCGCTGTTCCAGAAGCAACACCAACCACTCGCATTCGATTCTGAAAAATTTCTGTTGATGCTGCCATTTTTGATTCAAGCGTCGCGCCAGAGGGTGGTACGCCGACAAAAGACACTGCAATGCCATCGTTTAACCTGCCTGATGCAATCGTATAGGACGAGGCTATTGCACCCTCGCTGCTGGCAAGATTGAATATATCCGCTGGCCCGTAGGCCAAAATACCATCTCGAGCTGGTGCTTCCAGTGCCACCTGGATAGGATGATATAACTCATCTGCAATATGAAAATGCAGCATATCGAAAACTCCTGCGCGTCCTATATGCGTAGCAAGTCTAAAAAATCGCTCTGTTGTTTCCAGCCCCAAGGCAGCCGGAGCTTCGCCTAAACTAGCCACTCGTATCGTAGATTCGTCTACCGCAAACTCAGAAAGTTGGCGATAGGAGCGTTTAGGTAGTCTCGCGGGCGGAATACCTTTTCTCTTTGTTGTCTTTGCCGATGCTTGATATGCTTGGACAATTTCATGCGGGGTAAATTGCGGGTCTATGCCCGAGACATTCGGCGGAGCTTCGACTGGAGTTTTTCTTCTGAACATTGGATTTTATTATTGCATACTAAAATTGCAAAACAAAAAATGACATGGCGATAGCCCCTTGGCAACGTCTGTCTCTCTACTAATGCCCAACTATCAACAGCTTTGCTGCAATGGCCAGCAATACACCACCGAAAATGCGTGCCATCGTGTGCTCGGGCAGCTTAACGGCGAAGTGAGCGCTGATAGCGGCCCCCACTAAAAAACCAATGGCAAGCCAACCAGCCGCTTTGAAATTCACGTACCCCGCGCGGAAGTAAGTGAGTGCCGCAAAGATACCAACTGGCAATACCATCATGGCAAGTGTGGTGCCTTGGGCATGTTTTTGACTAAAGCCAAGTAGTAAAACGAGTGCGGGCACCAAGACGATACCGCCGCCAATACCCACTAGGCCGCTAAGCGCACCAGCGGCAAGGCCGATTACAATGAGCAATAGGTCAGTGGTTGTCATACTTATGCTTATTGTAAAACGAAACGCCAAAAATGAACACGGCTAGGAGCGATACTCGGGATTGTCAAAATCAAAGCGGGCACCTGCGTCCCACTTACTACGCTGATTACCATATGCCGGTATGCCGCCAGCATCCTTCAGTAGCTTTGCTATATGCATAAGATTCCAGGTCATAAAGGTAGTATTGCGATTGGTAAAATCGCTCTCTGGACCACCAGAGCCTTTATCTAGATAGCTCGGACCAGGCCCCACCGCACCAATCCAGCCCGCATCTGCTTGTGGTGGAATAACACAACCAAGATGCTGCAAACTATACAGTACGTTCATCGCACAATGCTTAATGCCATCCTCATTACCCGTAATGATGCAGCCGCCAACCTTACCATAGTAAGCGTACTGGCCATCCTTATTTAATTCAGAGGAGTTACCGTATAACCGCTCGATGATCTTCTTCATCATAGAACTGTTATCCCCGAGCCAGATTGGACCGCATAGCACAATAATATCTGCAGCCTGCACTTTCTTGTATAGCTTAGGCCACTCATCTGTTTTTGCGCCATGCTCCCGCATGTCCGGATACACACCTGTTGCAATGTCATGGTCAATCGTACGAATTACCTCAGTATGCACACCATGTTTGTCCATGATCTTGCGACTCACTTCCAGTAATCCGTCGGTATTGCTCGTTTCAGGTGATGGCTTCAAGGTGCCGTTAAAAAATAGTGCACGTAAACTACTAAAATCCCGTTGCTTCTCGGTCATAGAAAAACCTCCATTAGTTATGTATTGTTTGCTCATTACGAATAAGGATCCAGGAACCTATACCAGCAAGGGCGGCGAGGCCAGCACACATACCGATCGCCAATGTATATACATGGGAGGCTCCCAAAATACCAAGCAGAGCCACAGTGATCAGACTGGCAACCCGTGATACCGCATTGTTAATCCCCGAGGCAATACCCGAACTGCTATCTGGCACCGACCCCATAACCGTAATCGTCAGCGGCGCGACTGTAAGACTTAAGCCCAAGGCAAAGAGAAAGATACCCGGGAACACATTCGTTAGGTACTGCGAGCCATGGTGTAAGTTATATAGCAGTGCCATGCCGAGAGCCGCAGTAAGTGGCCCCGCGGTCATGAATATCCGTGGTCCATGCTTGGCAGCCATGCCGCCAAAACGACCAGATAATGTAAGCAGTAGCGCCGTGATCGGCAGTAAACTTGCCCCAGCCTTGATTGCCGAGTAGCCAACCGTTGTCTGTAAAAAGATAACAAGCGCGAATAGGAAGCCACCGAGAGCTCCATACATCGCAAACGTCACTAAATTAGCGCCGCTAAAATTACGCGAGCCAAACAAGCTCAAGGTGATCATCGGATCCCGACGACGACGTTCGGTGAGGATAAAAAGCACGAATAGTACCAGACCCCCAATAAGCGGCAGTAGCGCACCCATGTTCCAGTGGTGCGCAGGTCCCTCTATGAGGCCATAGGTAATACCGCCAAGTCCACTTATGGCCAGCATTGCTCCTATAGCATCAACACTCCGCGACTTACTGTCTTTGGTCTCCTCAATACCTATTTGAGCCAGCGCGAAACAAACAATAACCAGCGGCACATTAATAAAGAATATCCACCGCCAGGAACTGGCGTCAACGATATAACCGCCCAAGACTGGCCCAATTGCCGCCGCGAGAGCAGACCATGCCGACCAACGGCCAATCGCAGCACCCCGTTTGTCTTTTGGAAAATTAGTATTAATGATCGCCAACGCCCCAGGGACGAGCAAGGCGCCGAATACGCCCTGTAATGCTCTGAGTCCGATTAGGGCCCCGATATTTGGTGCCAGACCGCAGAGAAAGGAAGCCAGACCAAAGCCACCAAGACCGATCAGGTAGACTCGCTTACGGCCAAAAATATCCCCAAGTGATCCTCCAAGCAAAATAAGTGCCGATAATAGCAACGCATACCCGTCCACCACCCACTGGAGATCAGCAAAGCTGGCATGCAGCTCATGAGCAATATTAGGTAATGCCAGCGTAACTACCGTGCCATCCAAGATAACGACGCCGCTTCCAATAATCGTAGCCAGCAAAGCGAATAATTGCTTGCGGCTCATGCGGATACTCTTCGTGTTACTTTATAGGTCTGTTCAAGATACTGCATGCGCTACCCCTTTTAGCTAGCTTAGGCCCTGCGAACAACGGCGTCAACCAGCACTACGCGGCAAGCATTTACTCAGGATATGCCTACTAGAATACCTCAAGACTCAAATACGCCAATATTGGACATTAGGTAAGGTTATGCAATGACTGTATCGCGCTTGGCGAACGCGGTCACACCGAGTGCAGCCATTATTAACCCCAAAGCTAGCATGGAGCCGAAGGTCCTCCAATCCGGCTGGCTAGTGAGGTTAAAAGATGCATAGTGGAATAGTGAACTTTGCAGTAGTCGGTGATTGAGCGTAATTGCTGACGACAAAAGCGTTATCGTAAAAGACCAACCCAGTGCTAGGTACATTACTACTCCGGATATGCGTGGTCTCATCCCATATATGAGTACGCCAAGTCCTAGTAAAAATGCAATGGTGCCCGTAAGACAAATGCTGGTGGCCATAACGGTGCCGAAGTTCAGATGCGTCTGCTGACCCAGAGCGATCACGTAGACCAAGCTCCCAGCTATAATTGAGATGCACAGAACAGTACTAAACCCGAGTAGCAACCGCGATATGAGCCAAGATGTACGCCGTACCGGCTGAACGAGAATGGTGTCTAAAAATTGCCTAGACTCATCGTTACGAATACCACCGATAATAGTCGTTGCCATGATCATTAAAATCATGACCAAAAATACCAACCCGACACCTACGAATGCCACGCGGAGATCATTACTATTCCCAGCCAGGGCACCAATTGAATTAGACAGATTTTTAGAATCAGCCGTTGCCTTCACAGCAATACTGGACAGACCGGTAATCATGGCCATAATGGCGAACGACCCAAAAGCCCAAGCAGCGAACACCCACATATTCTGCCGTAAACCGAGCTGCCAACTACCGCCAAGCAAAAAATAGCGAGATCGAACCGTATCTGACTGGGCGATAATGCTCGAACCAAGGTCACGCTCAGCAAACCAAAGACCTAGGCTGACAAAAATCGCCCCAAAAAGAGCAAAAAGCAACAGCCACCACGGCTGCAGATCTAAAATTGGGTTTACGAGATTTGCCCAGCCAAATGGAGTCAGGGCCATAAGCCAGTGCAAGTCTGTATTGATATTGGCCGCTCCGCGCAGCAAAAAGAAGCCGAAAAGCGGTATGACGCCGAATAATATTGCGCGCTGCCGCGTTAATGCCAGCTGGCTCGTGAAGGCCCCCACCATAGCAAAAAGTAATCCCGGCAAAAATATAACCGCGTTAACAAATAATGTCTTGCTGAACGACATACTCAAATCAGATAGAGCTACTACCCCGCCCGTAATAAGGGTGCTGACTAGGTAGCCGACGAGCCAAGAAAAAATAAAGCCAGCGATCACCTGACCCGTGGCCGCGCGTGTCGTTACCGCACCCATGCGAATCGGCTCCCATCGTCCATCTTCTTCATTACCCCTGAGTAGGCGAGTAATCGCCATTATTCCCCAGACACTCGTAATGAGTGCCATAATACTGCCCACCCTATACACCATGTAGCCATCCGTACCAGCCGAAAGATTCTTCGCTTCTCCGTACATAAAACCAAGTGCCGGCACAGACTCCAGTGATGAAGCAAACTTGGCTTGCGATACTGCGTCGGGATAACTTTTCTCATATGCTAGACCCTGAGCAGTCAGCATAAAGCCACTAATAACACCGATAATAATAGCGCCACGTAGCGTCTGCTTAAAGCCGAACCAGCGCAAGACACGTTTTGGGGAAAACGATACGGAGCCCACTACTTTGCCTCTACATTTTCATAGAGAGCCAAAAATAGTTCTTCAAGCGAGGGCTTACGACTCAAGAAGCTGAGTGGCTTCGCCTTGCTAATTACTGCCAATACTTCGTCTATCGAACCGCTCACACTGCAGCGCAAAAAAGTACCATGCACTTCTATATTGCTCACCATCTTGAGCTTATGTAAGTCGGGCGGCGCGCCTGGAAACGTGGCCTCCACGGTGACAGCAGAGAGGTGACGCAGTTCTTCAAGTGTGCCGGTCTCTACTAATTTACCCTCACGAAGGGCCGCCACACGATCACATAACTCCTCAACCTCTTCGAGCATATGCGAAGAGAGCAGTACCGTTTGACCAGATTGCTTGGCGGCCAGCACCTCATCACGGAATGCTTTGGCCATGACTGGATCAAGGCCACTTGTAGGCTCGTCGAAAATAAGTAGTTCAGCACGGCTAGACAGTGCGGCAATAATCGCAATTTTCTGCCTGTTGCCCTTTGAATAGGTTCTCACCTTCTTATTAGGGTCAAACTTAAATGTAGTTATTAGTTTCTTCTGGTAGGAAATATCCGTGCTGCCGTGCAGATTAGCCAAAAAATGCAGTGTCTCCGCTCCGGTAAGTGAGGGCCAATAGTTCGTTTCCCCTGGCACATATGCGATACGCTTGTGCAATTCCGCGGCATTGGCGATGGCGTCCTTGCCAAAAATAGTGGCATGACCACTAGTAGGCTTAATAAGCCCTAGAAGCATCCTGATAGTCGTCGTTTTACCGGCGCCATTCGGTCCAAGATACCCTAGTATTTCGCCTTTTTGTACCACTAGATCAAGTGAGTCTAATGCCGTAAATGAGCCATATCGCTTTGTCAGTCCCTGTGCTTGGAGTACTGCATCATGCATTGCGTCGTTTCCCTCTAACGTCATGGCTCCATAGTCTCAAATATTTCTGAAACTTGCAAACTACTTACGCTTTTTAGCTACTTTGCAGAGCGTTGCTTGTTCCTTGGAGAGAGGATGCGAGGCACGATACCGAATACCAGCGTCAAGGCATAGAGCACAGCAAAGCCACACATAATACTGGGTATGCCGTGGATCGTTTGCGGCTTAATGTCGTTCACAATACCGACAGGCAGCAGCAACATGAGGTATCCTAGCGCCTGGAAAATGAGCGCTTCACGCATACGCAATGCGGCAGTCAGACTTATATACAGGCTCGTTGCCAAACCGACAATGAGCCAGAAATAATAGTAGACAAAATAAACGCCGCCAATCGGAGGTTTAAGCTGGAAGATGGCATAGTTACCAGCGCACACATGACTTTCAAATACGCTAGCACCAAATCCAAAAAGACCAGCAAGGCCGAAACCAGTAATATAGGCAACGCCTACCCACCATAAGGGTACTCGTTTGGAGATCATACGAATTAAATGCAGGCCAACTGGCGGCAAGAGTGTTATGGCTGCAAAACCTATACGTGACCATATGGCAGCAGATGGGCCACCGCCCTCGCATACATTGAACTCAGCTAGCTGAAATATCGCGAGCAGTCCCAGAGTCGCATATACCAAACGTGCCAGTGGCGATAAGCGATATCTTATGAGGGTATAGATCATCAGCGTCACTTCGATAATGCAGGTTGCAATCATTATTGGCGGAGAGAAGCAGTAGAACGTATTGGATTTGCGCCTCATTTGCAACAAGCTTAACACGTCACATAACGTTTATGCTATAGGCATCACGTCACTTGCCGAGGCCCCTCGGCATATCGCCTCTTAAGTCGCCCCTGAGGGATTTTGACATAGTACAATGTTCGTTGCTTGTCGGCGTCATGCTTGCAATCGTATACCCCATGGGGGTATTATGCTAATGAAGTTATGCACCTAAAAACGGAGGCAAGAAGTATGAAATACCTACAGTTCGTAAAAACCAAGTGGTTCATTGCAGGAGCTTGTGTATTGCTTGGTGCGGCGGTTGTTGCGGGTATTCGCTTTGCTACCTACAAGGTTGATTCGATACACTATCACGCCAATTTTGCTTTGTATATCGATGGGAAACGTGAGGAATTTAAGGGAGCTGAGTACTATTCAGAGGTTGAAATGTGCAAATTAGACACAACGATGGTTCCCTCCGAGCGGGCGCATATGCACGACAACATCAATAATGTTGTCCATGTAGAAGACCACGCCGTAACGTGGGGTCAGTTCTTTACTAACCTCGGCTGGATTATGGGCCCTACGACGATAGTGTCTCCTGATGGCACGGTATATGCGGAAAATGGCGACAGTAAACTCAACTTAGTGTTGAATGGACAGGATTATACAAGTCTTGGTGGTATGCAAAACACTATTATCAAAGACACCGACAAGCTACTTGTAAGTTATGGCAATGAAACTAAAGCCAGTTTGCAACAACAGTACAGCGCAATCCCCAGTACGGCCAAAAAGTACGATACGACCAAAGACCCTGCTAGCTGTAGTGGCAATCACAGTACGACCATGCACGACCGCTTGACCCACGCTCTTTGAGAGTATGCCGCTTTATCTTGATTGCATCGAGGATTTACCCAAAAAGTGAGGAATTGCCTGGCGAAAATAAAGCGAGTGTAAACGACCCTCAATTCTGAGGGAAATGTTTTGAATTACACATACTCCCTTACAAATGAAAAACGACGACCCGAAAGTCGTCGAAAATCGCAATATGGTGGAGCTGGCGGGTACCGCCCCCGCGTCCGTAAGTTTAACTGATTAGTCTATCCTACAGGTATAGGTCATTTAAATGTTCTCGGAAACGGACGGCTAAATAACCAAAACGCCAATTTCCAAAGTCCTAAGTCTTAGTACACACTAGGGACAGTAGCATGTAAGCGTCCAGATGATATGGCACGCACTGTCACTATCTGGAGTCACGTCAGGCGTGGCAACAGGTGATTAAACCTGTGCTGTTGCAAAGGCTGGAGTAGGAGCAAGCTTTGCAGCGAGCTCTTTAATCAACGCAATGCGATCTGAGATTTTTGCATCTAGATAGGTTTGCCTATAACGCTGGCAAGCGACCTGCTGATCTAATCGTTAAAGTCCAACGTCGAGCTTAAAATTCAGCCCCATAGATTTATTATACCATAAGAATGATCATCCTATCCACCTAGCATTACGTGCGGCAGTCTTCCTGATATACTTACCGATAGAAATGCGTAAGTTACTACTCATAACCCCGGGGATAATCTTTGGACTTATAACCATGCTGCTCATTGGCTATTTCTCTTCAATATTTCTTGTTAACAATGGCGTACATCGTTTTTCAGGCGAGGCTAGTCTAGCTGCGCAAGAAGCATACGATAATACACAGGTGGAGCACCACTTTAGTGGAGGCTTCCCGGCATTTCGAGTACTCTCGGTCGAACTAACACACGATTCCTGCCCCTATGGACATTACAGAGTCATCCTACAGAGCTACGGGCTCTTCGAGATGAAGCTTGGACAGCGCCAAGTAACTGCCTGCAGTAATATGCCGATCTAACTAGACATCAAACGGATGATCACAGGCAAACGGTTTGCCGCTGCTGCAGATGTAGTTATGGAAGACTCCTAGTGTTTCCTGCAACTGCTGACGTTGCTTGTCGCTGACGAGGTCGAACATTAGTGCGGTATATTGCTCAAGCACTTCGTTTGCGGCGTCGGTCAGCTTCGTGCCTTTTGCGGTTGTTACCGTGATATGTTCACGGCGGCTCTTAGGATTGATGCGAATGGCGAGTAGCCCCTTTTCACACAGAAGCTTAATTTGTCGACTAATACTTGCTTCGGTTTGTCCTAGGCATTCGGCTAGTTTGCGTTGTTGTACGTTAGGGCTGTGCTCCAGCATCATCAGAATTTTAAACTGTGACATGCCGATGCCGAGGCGCTCTTGTAGTACTTGATCGGATTGTCGCAAAAGTATTGTGGCAGTATGCGTCAACAAATATCCGGCTGTCATTACAGGGCCCATCTCGTACATCTCCTCACTCAAAAGTCTACTAGCGAAAACTTAACACGTCAACTATTTTTGTTTCCGGTGTCTGTTTTTTTTGTTAAAAAATGAGCGTTTGCTCATATTTTATCATACGCTCACGAGTGTATACAACCTGAACCAATCCTCAAGGGATAGACTCTGTGCTCTCGCTCCCGGATCGATGCCCGCTTGGGTTAGCAAAGCCGTTGTTGCCTCACGACTAAGACTCAGGCCCGCCCCAAGTGAATTGAGTAACGTCTTACGGCGCTGCGCAAAGCCCGCCTTCACAATACGAAAGAATAACTTCGTATCCACATCAGGGAATAAGGGGGTGGTGTGTCGCCTGAGGATGAGGATTTGCGAATCGACTTTTGGTGGTGGCGTAAATAGTTCTGCCGGCACCAATAAACCTAAACCTACATCGCAGTAGAACTGCACGCTGATACTCAGCAGGCTCATACTTCCCGGCTTTGCACATACTCGCTCTGCGACCTCTTTTTGAACCAGTAATGCTGCTCTGCTAAATGGGTTGCTGCTTTCGCACAGTAAACGAATCAAGTTGCTTGTCAGATAATACGGGATGTTTGCAACGACAACATATCCTACAGGCATAATAGTAAAATCAAACTGCAAAATATCTTTTTGACGTACATCCAAGTTGGCAGCCGGCACTCGAGCTGGAAGCTCGTGGGCCAAGTCGGCATCAAACTCCACAGCAACCACGTCTTTAGCCTGGGCGGTAAGGAGGGCGGTTAGCGTACCTAGCCCTGGCCCAACCTCTAATACACTATCCTCGCTCGTCAATGCTACGGCGTCACACATCGCCTGAAGACTATCTTCATCATGGAGCCAATGCTGGCCAAGAGACTTCTTTGTAGGTGGCATGTCTCCTATTCTACCAGTTGTGGTAGGAGCTCCAATGATTATATGCTGCACCCCAGCTTCCGTAACGGCCGAGTGCGTAGCTCGTTGCCCAGCGTAATTGAGTAGGAGCACTTGTTTGCCAGTCCGCACCGAAGCTAGCCATCTTGCTTCCTGGAGTGGCTTGGCCAAGACCGTATCCGAGCCCACTCGGGATGCTGGCAGGGGCGTAGGGCGGACAATAGCCAGCCTGGCCTTGTAGCTTCGTTGGGCACCAGCCAGATTCGTGACTAACAATGTAATCGACATATGGGTAGTCGGAAGCGGCGATACCAGCCGAGGCCATGACCGCTTGCTTATCTGACGGAATCTCCACCGCCTTACCTCGAGCAGTAATCTGCGTCACTGGTTGTACGGTAATCACCGATTGGATCTCCTTACGGGTCTGCGTACCATCTGGTGCGGTCTGGACAAGATAGGTAGTCAATTTCTTGCCGGGACTCCCCTGTTGGCGAACGGCCGTGGTGCCGAAGCTTAGACTACTATCCTCGACAATTTGCGTAGGCATATCTATGTTGCTTTCTTCGGTAATGACCTGCTGGCCTTTGTGCAAGACGAACACCTGCATATTAGCGGCAACAGGCGTCGTTACGGCTGGCTGCACAACATCGTTGGGCTGTATCAACAATCCGCGATCAGTCAGCAGGTCACCGACGGTCTTAGCATGAGTGCGCATGACAACGGCTGTTCCGTAAAGATTAACATTTACTGGTGTCGCACGATCAATGACCACTCGCTGGCCGATAGACCCTTCGATCAAAAAATTCTGTGTCGGTATCAGCGAGAGATCATCTTCAGGATATACTTGTATGCCCGCCTGCTTCACGATACTTCTTGGTGTTGTGGCGGCACTGTAGGCAAATGTCTTGGTCATGCCATCTACAACAGTTACCGGCACGGCTCGATATACATTTATATGGAAGTTATCAGTGACAATCTGCGTGTCTTGCTCCGGCTCCACCACATCACCAGAATTAACCGTAATATTAAAACGCTTTAGTACGTCATGCACAGTATTGGCATGTGTAGGTACGGTCTGCTCTATATTGTCATGAGCAATGATCACGATATGCGAATCGCTGCGCAGTAGCTTTGGATTGCCGCCGTTAATAAGAACAAGTACTGCTACGGTAAATAGAACTAGAGAAGCAACCGTGACGAGCGGTATAGTAAATGCCGGGTGATGACTCACCCGTTTCACGAGATGTAAATGACGTCGCTGAGCTACAGCGTAGCGTTTTTTGAAGCGAAGCAAATGTTTACGCATATACGATGCCTTAGTGCTGGGACGATCTTTTATCCAAGCCAACTCTGGTATTGTAACAGATCATCGAGGGTCAGATTGGGCTGTCAAACGACTGAGTGCATTTCTCACGTCTGGGTCAGCCGTGCGCGGGCCTAGCTCACTCTCTGCTATCCAAGCGGCGTCGACAATCTCCAAAAACTGAGGCCGCAATGGTATTGGTTCCGGCAATCGTACAAAAAAGTAGTGACACGGAAAATGAATACCGTGGTAGTGATAGGTCCCGGCAAAAAAGAGCCTGACGGCTGTAGGGTCTAGCACGAGCCCCGTTTCTTCTCTGACTTCGCGCAAGCAACCAACCAATGGCGCTTCACCCTTGTGCAATCCTCCGCCAGGTAATGTCCACTTGCCGTTCCCGAGCCAACCCTTTACAACGACGATCCTATCGCCGCTAGCGATCACAATCCGCGTTCGTTCGCTGCGACTCAAATATATTGCGAGACCAGGGAACGTTACCCAGAATGCCAGAATACCGACTTTTTGCCATAGCCATTTCATACCTTGTATAATACCAGTATGATTACCTGTACGTTTGAAGATGGCAATCAAGCCAGCCTGCGCCACGTTACCGTTGGGTGCGTGGTCATAAAAGAAGATAAGATACTGCTTACAAAACGAAGCGCCAACGTTTCGCTCGAAGCTGGCAAGTGGTGCTTGCCTGGTGGCTATGTACAGCGCGATGAAACCACCGCACAGGCGGCACATCGTGAGACTCTTGAAGAATCCGGCTGGGAAGTAGGCGACATGACCCTCTTGCGTCTCAATGACAATCCCAATCGCCCGCAAGAAGATCGTCAAAATATTGACATCATATACGTCTGTAGTGCGGGTCGCAGGGTTGGCGAAAAGGACTGGGAGACCGAGGAAGTACAGTGGTTTAAGCTCAGTAAGCTCCCGCCTAAGGATAAAATTGCCTTTGATCATCTCGATAGTATTGAGCTTTATAAGCGCTACCTGAAGCAAGCCTTTGCCCTGCCAATAATTGGCCCTATATTCAGCTCAAACAATAACAGGGGGAACATACCAATTGTCCGCCATGCTAGGGTGGTCGGTCTTGTCGTATCGAATGACGGGAGAATACTGCTCGGCAAAAAGAACCCTCAACGAGACGATAGCTATCCAGGCACCTGGCAGTTGCCCGGCGGCGACATTCGAGCCGACGAGTCACAGCATGAAGCACTGAGACGCAACGTCAAAGATGAGCTGGGTATAGATATCACGCCGTACTTACCCGAATTCGTTGATGGCTCCGGTCATGATGAATCTGAACAAATCGATAAAACAACAGGTAAGAAAGTAGTCTACCAGACCATTTTCTACACCTATAAAGTCCACTTGCCGATACCATCGACCTCGCTGCCGAACGCGCTCAACGGTGGTGAATTTATGCAACTCGCCTGGTCTGCCCCCGCAGAACTAAATAACTACCAGCTCAGTCCGCCAACAGTAGTGTTGTTTACCAAGCTTGGCTATCTTAGATAGAATCGATTAGACGTACCCGATACATCCCGCCCGATCTATTGACCATCAGGTGCTAATGTTGCAACTATTATTATATAATAATACAATATATGCCCCTTATTGCTCGCTCCCCGCTTGAGATAAAATTCAGCACCATACCATCAACGTTTATTTACGACAGCTTTCCGCCGACCAGGGAGCCGTATCAACGAGTGGTGAAAATCGAATCTTCCTTAGGTCGAGTGGGCTGCAGATACCAACCGTCTGACGCACCCGTTTCTGAACGTCTTATTGAGATGCCTGCAGAATTGGGATATCGCTTGCAGCGCTTCTTCAAAAAACAAGTCGCGTCCCACGACCCAGAACGACCACGCCAAGAGACGCGCCCACGCACTAATTTGTACGAAGGTACGCGCTACAATTGCCATGCATTCGCGATGGTGATGCAAGGAGAGAAGCATAAGGATGCAATTCGGGCCGGCGTATCTGCATTGTCACGACTCCCAAGCTATGCGCCCACCGTTGGTAATCTTGCCTTAGGTGAACATGGATTTATTGCGTATCCTAATGGCGATGAATGGGAGGTCTCGCACAGTCTTATAGGGCTCGGGGAGGCTGAATCCGACTGCGTACAAGTCACAAATACCAATGGTAACCTTGGCTTTATGCCGTACGACACTGCACTTGATGTCTATGCGCGTGGAAGAGGCAACGCCACAGTTCTGGCTATAGCTTCTTAATTGGCGCAAAAGCAATATTCAACTTCTTCGTGCCCTTGCCCTTGAAATAGATGGTAGCATTATCTCCCTCTAGTTCGACAACCGTACCCACGCCGAATACCTGGTGCCGTACTTCGTCACCAACAGTTAGCTCTGGAACATATCGAGGCTCCCCGTCATCAACATAAGGGGTATCTTCGCCAGCCATACCAAACCCAGTAGGCGTAAATTCTACAGGGTTCAGGCCGCCGTATCCCGCACCGAGTTCTGCGGGCTGGAATTGTGCATCGATTTCACTCAAAAAACGTGACGGTGGATTGTGCTGTTGACCGCCGTAGAGCATGCGACTGCTGGCATAGATCATATACAGTTCCTCGCGGGCACGCGTCATACCCACATAACAGAGGCGCCGTTCCTCTTCCATCTCAAATTGGTCGTACAGAGCACGAGAGTGCGGGAAGATGGTCTCTTCCATCCCCACCATGAATACCACGGGGAACTCCAGACCCTTAGCGGCGTGTAGGGTCATAAGCGTAACGGCGTTATTATCAAAATTAGCTTGGTCGACGTCGCTCACCAGGGCAACCTCCTCGAGGAATCCTGCAAGACCTACTTCCTGATATTCTTGCGCAACACCAATCAGCTCTTTGACGTTCTCCTGTCTTGACTCGGCCTGGGGAGTCCCATCGTCTAAGAAATGCATGTAATCAATACGCCGAATCAGGGAGTCGAGAATCGCAGCAGGAGGCGTTGTCTCTAGTAACTCTCGAAACACCGTGAACATATCACCCAATTCGCTTAGTCCCTGCTTGGCTTTAGCTGTCACCGTATCGCAAGTTCGTGCTTCGGTAAGTGCCTGTAGCAAAGACATACCATTCGCCTGCTGCCAGCCATAAAAGTTTTCCAGTGACTTTGCACCGATACCCCTTGTCGGCACGTTCACCACCCGGCCGAAACTAATGCGATCTTCTGGCTGAAAAATAAGCCTTAGATATGCGAGGAGATCTTTAATTTCTTTGCGATCATAGAACCGCTGACCACCTACGATACGATATGGGATACCATAATGTATAAATGTCTCTTCAACTGAACGACTCTGGGCATTAGTGCGATACAGTACGGCATAGTGGTTATAATGCCGCATACCAGAGTCAACTGCGTTGCGTATCCGGCGTACGATAGCTTCACCTTCGGCACGTTCACTATTCACCTGTAATAGCTGTACTGGCATACCAGCCCCGGCTTCCGTCCATAACTTCTTGTCACTACGCTGTTGGTTCTTTGTGATAATGGTATGTGCGGCGTCTAAAATAGACTTTGTGCTTCGGTAATTCTGTTCCAGCTTTATAATCGTGCACTTCGGGTAGTCGTGCTCAAAATTGAGGATATTACGGAAGTCGGCACCTCTCCAAGAATATATTGAATTATGCACAACTATGCCCGACGCGCTATAGTTATGCACTTTTTCAATATTAAGGTCGTAAACTGATCCTGCATATGTTTTTCTACTGACCGCAACGATCCGGTCTGCAACTACCTGATCGCCTGCAGTTATAGGGACGAGCATATCTGGATGGATTTGACCGGCTGGCATAAATGAGAACTTTTCATCGGTCAAAAAACCATACTTATTTATCTGGGGGCTGTTAAAGCCTTCGCTCATTCCCTCTACTATCTGCTCGAGTTTGCCGTAGTCGAGGTTATGAATTTCACTCCTGAAAGTTCCTGCTCGACCAGCTCTTACCGCATATCCAAGCTTCTCGAAGGCTTGCAAATCTGCACGATTGCTCGTGTTTACGGAAACTCTGCTTGCCGACCACCCGCTTTGCATAGTCACCCGCTTATCACCAAAAAGGACAACATTAACACTTAGCCTCTTGAGGCCATTTCTTGTTGTTGCTTGCGGCGAAAAGTGGGGGTAATCAAACCACAAGCCTTTATCGGCCATCAGCCTCTTCGCTCGCACTTCGGTATCTATCTCCTTATAGATGGCATCTATATAGTGCTGACCAAATCGCATGGAACGATTTTCATATGCATGAAAGACCAACATAGGAATCCCATAAGTATAGGCTGTTAGGGACTCTACATATGCGGCCTCTTCGCGAGTCTCGCAGACTTTAATGACCCACATTCTATCTGCTCGCTCTTGGTTTGCCCGTACCCGTAAACCAATCGCGTCCTGTTTGCCGTCAAACCTGCTACCCTTGGCTAACCCAATTCTATAGCCTTTGGCGGTCGAATACATTAGGTAGACAAAATACGAATCTGTTTTGCCCCATTTGGCAAAAAGAATGTGATTCGGCGTACAGACAAGTTTTTTGCCTGAGGCAGTTTCAATGTGGATTATCTCACCCTTATAGGGAAATTCTTTTTTGCCAGATACCATAAAGGAACCTGCTCGTCCGTATCCGCTTGCAGATCTAACCATTTCTCCCGGCTGTATGGTCTCAATCTTTTTAGGACCCATGTCCGTATCGACAAGAGTACCCTCGACCAAACACTGCCAGTCATCACCAACTACTGCAATATTTTTATGTTCATTTGTCAAGAGTTTCACTAGCTTATACTGCGCGGCATTAGTGTCCTGATACTCATCAATCATGATGTATTTGAACTGCTCACGCCACTTCGCGCGCACTTCTGGCTTGGTTTGTAATAAATGCACCGTCCGGTTAATGAGATCGTCGAAGTCTAAAGCAGAGGCGTCCTTCAATGCTTTTTGATATAACGGATAGACTTTGGCGGCCGTACGCTGGGCCGGTGATGCGCCCGCCATCTCAGCCATTTCCGCCGGGGTAGTCATATCGTTCTTGGCACTACTGATAATGCTCGAGAGTACACGAGGCGGAAAGGTCTTCTCATCTACATGCAGGAGCTTGCAAGCCTGCTTAACCGCTGCCTGGCGATCGCTCTCATCAAAAATCACAAATGTACGAGGAATGCCGATATGCTCACCGTCTTGACGCAGTAATCGTACACAAATCGAGTGAAATGTCCCCATATATGGCATGAAGCCACGATTGTCTGCACTTTGGCCAAGAAGTTGCGCCACTCGCTCGCGCATTTCCTTTGCCGCCTTATTTGTAAAGGTCACCGACAAGATGCCCCATGGGGTCGCTTTATGCTCGGCAATGATATAAGCGATACGATGCGTCAGTGTTTTTGTTTTGCCACTACCAGCCCCAGCCTGAATAAGCAGCGGCCCTTCAGTGGTTTCTACGGCTCGACGCTGCTCTGGGTTTAAGCCAGTAAGTAAGTCATCTGTCACGAAGTGTATTGTAGCAAACAGCAGCCGCTTGGGCTGTTGTAAAACTCTTTTCAAACTGTTTATGTCACGGCGCGCGCAGCATCTAAAATAGCGCTTGCAAGCGCCTCAGGAGTACTCCCAAAGATATAGCCCGGGCGAGCATCTTCTTTGCATGAAACGACCACCGCATGGTAAACGGCTTCAACTTGTTTATCACTGAACTGTACTCGCTTGCTCAGATGATCATGAGCGAGGATGGACAAAACTTGATCATAGGCTGCCTTCTCGGTTGCGGTTGGTTTGGGCAAAATTAAGGTGTACTGCGGTGGTAGGTAGTACAAAGCGTGTATGGCATTTTGGACGGCAATTCCAGAAGTTACAGAAGGTCCCCAGATGACGAAATCGTTGCTTATGCGCATTGGCGATGTCATTTTTACATTCCCTCTTTCCGAGATTGCTCCCTATGATGTATAATTTATAGTTTGTGGGCCATCATCAATGATGACTCCTTGAATAAAGGATTAATCCAAAGCTATATATACATATAACACGCAAAGGTTGCTTTTTGCGTGTTTATGTTTATTTTCTAAGGTACAACCTTATGGTACGTCTTAATTTCGGAACGTGTCAATAAGATTTTAGTTCTATAATGAAGAGCGACAGGAGTGACCATGAAATACTTCAAAAATACTGAACTTGCCAAGCTATATAACGTCTCAGAAAAATCTGTGCGCAACTGGATCAGTGCGACAAAACAAGGAAAACTCGATCTGCAACTCTATGAAGAAGGTGAGCGCTCATTCATAGCAAACGTATCAAAAAATGTACATCTTATTGAGCATCTAGTACATAAGGGCAAAAAGTACAAAAACAGCAGAGGCTATAAAGTAATAAGTCCCGCTCCTGAATTTTATAAATTGTACGATGCGAAGGCAGTATTTGATATTCTTTCGAACCTGGATATCTACCATGAGATACCGCTGCAGTACAGCTACTTTGATGGTGGCGCTGCGATATGGGATAACTACGTACAAAGACTCCTAGAGGAAAAGACGCCAAATATCTTAAAAAACACCATAGACATGCTTGCGATGAACGGGGATTACCTCGACAGTCTACTCAGCGGAAGCGAGCGAATTAACGTCATCGACATTGGACCCGGTAACTGCTATCCGGTTCGTCAGTTACTCCAACGCCTCGTAGATGCCGGGCGGCTCAACCGATATATTTGCATCGACATTAGTCCGGATATGCTCACTATCGCAGAACAAAATATTCGTAAGTGGTTCGGTGACGCAGTCACGTTTGAAAGCTATACGCGAGATATTACTCATGAACGCTTTGATGACCTATTGGCCCTAGACTCATTCAGCAAGGATACGATCGTAGGCAATATCGTGTTATTCCTCGGCAGTACTATGTCCAACTTTCGAGAGTCGAATAAACCGCTCTACACCATTCATGACAGCATGGGTAAGAGTGATCTGCTCATCTTCTCCAAGCAGCTTGATACCATCAAAAACCGTCGCTACTTTGACTACTACACTGATCCTGAACAACCAGGTACATTCCTGCTTGCACCCAAAAGTAAATTCACCCTTGAACTGTTAAATATTGATAGCTCACTGTATGACGTAGAGCTATCCTTCGATGAAGAGCACATGGCCCGGCAAAGCCAAGTACGGCTGAAGGTAGCGCTTTCTATTGAGTTCCAAATCAATGGCAACCCCAAAATAATAAATTTCAATAAAGGCGATGCTATTCTCCTGTGGCGTCATAAGCATCAAACCATGCTGCAGACTATAGAACAGTTCGACGCCAGCGGCTTTGGCCTTGTAGGAGCTATGACTTCAGCCGACGGAGAAACGCTCCTGTCCATCTCCAGGATGAAACGACCCTAGTCTCCGCGTCCGCCTACACCACTGCCGCGTTGCCTACATACAATTCGTTCGTGGGAGCTACTGGTGAGCCCCTGCCCTCCATAAACTCCGCCGCCCATGCCGCATGCCCTATATAGTAGCCGAGCTTGTCCCCACCCTGTGTGAGCGCTTCAGCGGCATGTGGACTGGCTAGTGAACGAACTGTGCATTGACTATATCCATGTATATGGCCTTCTGTTTTCGGCGTACCAATCTTTTGAATCTCTTTCTGGAGTTTAAGCGCATGCGCCTCTCCAACGACGAAGAAGGGACTTTTTCCCGCACCCCATAACTGCTGTAATAACTGTAAATAGCTTTGGTCGCGCGCCTCGTTCACGGTTCGAGAGACCAATCTCACTTCGCTTTTCTCTGGGCCGTCATCGTACATATGCAGTACAGACTCTTCAAGATGAAATTTGTAGTCGGCAATGTCAAAAGGGTGATCATATGTTTCCTCATAATCTTGCGCAAAGTGTGCAAACGAAAAGTCATAGCCTGCGAATCTCGATTCGGGATGGCTGTTGAGTTCTACTCCCACAAGCTGCATAGCCGTGTCCAGAAAAGATTGCGCCTCGTCCATGGATATGCCACCTTCACTCAGTTGACGAGAAAACCGCATAAACTGATAGCGGACGACGGCCTTAATCGAATGCTGCATACTAGCGGCATGGATCTCGGCCCGATCAGGCGGCTCGCCGCTGATAACTTCGATGTCCTCGCCATATGCAAGGTGGGCGACCAACCCCTGCTCGCCACCTCTCGCAATTACTTCCCGCGTTCCGGTTCCAGGGGAAAATGCGCTGCGGACTCCACCCTCGTTTATAACGATGCGTGACGCCAGCCGCTCAGGAGTACCGTCGGTACTATTCAACCACTCGTTCCACGCATCGCCTAGCGGCATGAGGATGGGACTATCTGGATTTCTATTATGCGCGCCAATACCAAACACCATCATGCATTGCCCACTGCCGCGTTGTTCAAGAAGTGTATGGTCTGGAACTGCAGACTCTCTTGCTGCAATTTTCCCCATAAAGTCAGGAGCGACCATTGGAGTGCTAATTGGGACACCACTTGCTAGTTCGTATGGTATCTCACCTTGACTCATCCGTGGCCTTTGAAGAGTTTCTGCGGTCATACTTATTACATGCGTCTAATTACAAAACTACGGATAGTAAAGTTTCAGTATACCAAAAAGAAGCTTGCCAGCCGCCGGCTCTACCTAGAAAAAATGAGTGTGCGGAATTGAACTGGTCATCACCCCAGCGTCCAATAAGATATCGAGAATTAATACAATAAACAAAATAATGAGTAGTATAAGCCCTACCAGCTTCCATGCCGAACTGGGAGGCATCTTACTGTGCGGAGAAACGACTACCTGGTGAGATAGTGATGGCTCTATGACATCCAATAAAGGATCGTCACTAGCGGGCTCGGGTGCAGGCAATGGCGCTGGCTCTACTTTTGACTCGGGTGGAGCGGGGGCTTCTGGTTCCATCGCCACAGCGGTAAGAGCGTCTTCGTGGACGTCTGCGGGCTTTGGTACTGAATCTTGCGACGGAGCAAGGGCTGCGGCTGTAAGCGCCGATGACTGAGGGGGTTGCAGTGACTTTGTCGTAAGTTCAGGAGAGGCAACGGTTGACTTAACCGACACCGGCTGATGATCCTCTGAGGGTTTAGCCAGGAAGGCGATGCCATGTTCATCGTTTGTGCGCAATGAGATTTGGTGATGTGCGCTGACCATTGACTCGTGGCTGTCTGCCGCACCAATACCGCTCAACTTCGTTTGCGAGGCCTGGGCAGATGACTTATGGCCAATTAAAACTGGACGTGAGCCTGGGTGAGCTAACGCTTTGCCGGGAGCCGTAACGTCAAATACTCTACCTCTTGGACGAGGCGGACGAGGTATAGGTGGTGGCGTTAGGGGATCAGTCTTCATCGTTATAGCGGCTCAGTCGTAAGCGATAGGCTGCCTCTATGATACCAGCAAACTTATATGGATTAGTACTGGCACCGCCGACGAGTGCACCGTCGCACCCTTCAACTTCCAAGTAGCCGCGCACCGTAGTGTCATCCACACTACCACCGTAAAGCACGCGCATACGCTGAGCAACCTTCTCGCCATATAGAGCAGCAACCTGATGTCGGATGTATCGCATACACTCCGCAACTTCGCTCGGCTGAGCATACTCACCGTCGAAAGTACTAATAGCCCATACTGGTTCATAGGCGATAACCACTTCGGCAACTTCCCGAGCGGTCAGATTAGATAAGGCAGTGGTGACCTGATCATGCAATACACGCTTTGTCATACCCTCTTTACGTTCTTGATGTGTCTCACCTACGCAAAGAATAGGACTAATTTCGTTACGAATAGCCGCAGCTACTTTTTCGCGTATCATTGGCAGGTCTTCGTGAAAATACATACGACGCTCAGAATGACCAATGAGGACATAATGCACCAGATCTCGTAACATCGTAAAGCTGACCTCACCCGTAAAAGCACCTTCGTCCTTATGGTAGGCGTTCTGCGCGGCAAGACGAAACTTGCGGCGGTCAATTTGCATACTCATTGGCTGCAGGGCGAGCATCGTCGGTGCAAGCACCACCTCAATACCGCGATGTATGCGTGTACGCTCCTGAAGGCGATGTACAAGTAAACTCGCCTGACTAACGTTCAGGTGCATTTTCCAGTTGGCGACCAGTAAAAGATTGCGGTTGGTCATAAGTACTTTACCTTAGCTTAGCATAAGCAGTATCGAAAAAGTAGATACTGCCATGCATCAGTACGATCATGAGCACCGACTGTCAGAGTATTGCTTTACTAATTCCATGAATACGCCAGGTGAAGCGGGCGCCAATAGACTACCGGATATGATCTTTTTTGATCAGAACGGTGAACCAGGAGTACGTCGAATAACAGCAAAAGAAGCCTGCGGAGTCTACGACGAACCACCACTTTGTTTAGGCTAGGTGCAAGGCCTGATAGCGCCAACACTCACCCCGCCGTGCAAGTCCCGCTTGCAGAATATGTACTCTCACTGCTGCCCTATGCTTGTCGCTATGCGTCTTGGAGGGCTTCAACACCGGGCAGTGGTCTGCCGGCCATCAGTTCAAGACTTGCGCCACCACCAGTAGAGACATGGTTAAAGACATCCGTGAGTTTACGTTGCTCGATGTAGCCAGTCGTGTCTCCACCACCAACAAGGCTGAACGGCTTCGCACCGTATTCACCACTTAGAGCCTCAATGAGCACTTCGGTAGCATGAGAAAAAGGCCCAACAGGCCCGGTAACAGCAGGCGTCTCAGTAACTCCCAGCGTACCGTTCCAAACAACTGTAGCCGCTAGTTGTATGCCTCCCGCGATAAAGGCCGCACTAAACGGACCAGCATCAAGAATCATTTCGTCGTCAGCCACTTGCTGCGTTTGCGGGTCGGGCAACTTTGGATAACTCTGTATATCCGCAATCAGATCAGCGTCCCAATCAACAAGACGCGTCTTGGCGGTGCTATCAGTACTTTTAGCAACCACACCATCTTGTGGCAGATAAAACACAAAACTACCCTGCTTGGATTTTTCTTCAGCACGAGCAAGTACTTGGCGAGCCACCTCTAGCTCGCTATCGTCGTATTTACTCTTCCCTACCTTCACGCCCTTGGCCACCAGGAAAGTATCGGCCATGGCGCCACCAATAGCGATAAAATCGGCTAATTCGATGAACTTGTTGAGCACATCAATCTTGTCAGCAATCTTTGCGCCACCAATAATAGCGGCAAGTGGTCGCTTTGGATTGCTCATAACATTCGTTATTATGTCTACTTCTTTTGCCAGTAATAATCCTGCAACGCTGGGCAAGTGACGCGTAATAGCATCCGTGCTAGCGTGTGCACGGTGCACGACGCCAAACCCGTCTTGTACAAATACGTCACCGAATTTGGCGAGCTGCTGGGCAAAGCCATCGTCGTTCTTTTCCTCCTCGGGGTGGAATCGTAAATTCTCAAGTAGGAGCAGTTGCCGGGGCTGCAGCTCGGCAACTGCCCGCTCGACGTCAGCTCCTATGCAATCAGATACAAATTGGACATCTTGCCCCAAAAGCTCACTGAGACGCTTCGCGACGGGCTTTAGGCTAAAGGCCGTGTCGGGTTTGCCCTCGGGACGACCAAGGTGCGAACAAATTACCAAGCGGACGTTCTTTTCAAGGAGTGCTTGAATGGTGGGAATAGACTGCGTGATACGAAAATCACCCGTGATAACACCATCTTCCACGGGTACATTGTAGTCAGCGCGCATCAGAACGCGCTTATCCTGTACATCAATATCGTGAATTGTCTTTTTCGTAAACATAGGTAATTATTCCCCTTATGTTTACTAGTATAGCAATTTTTGGATAGGAGACTATTCGAGGACGCGCACTTTTATTGTGTCTGTTGTACCAACTACGCCTGGGTAGCGGCCAGAAACGGTTACCACGATCTCGCCAGAATGGAGCACTTTATTCTTGAGCAGCCAGTCAGTAAGTCGCTCTGCCGCATCAGTACCTGCAGGTCGCACATAGCTCTTCGTACCATAGACGATTGCCAACTGCTGCGCAGTGCGTGCTTCATCAGTTACCGCAACGAGGATGGTTTCAGAACGACGAGAAGAAATCTGCAAGGCAGTTGCACCAGATTTAGTCTCAGCGACGATTGCCTTCGCCCGAATACTCTCGGCCAAGCTAATAATACCGTTAGAAATAGCGTTCTGCATCGAGCGCTCTCGCTCAAGTTGCACAATGGTCTTCAGTTCCGGCGCATGGCGTTCAGTGTGCAGGATCACACGCTTCATCATCTTCACCGCTTCAATCGGGTACTTACCATTGGCTGTTTCGTCACTGAGCATGACACAGTCGGCGCCAACGAACACAGCCGTGGCAACATCGGACACCTCGGCACGAGTTGGCTCAGGCATCTCGGTCATACTCAGAAGCATCTGCGTGGCAACGATGGTAGGCTTAGCATACTGCAAACCAAGGGCGATAATACGGCGCTGTACGACGGGCACGCTCTCTGGAGGAGTTTCTACGGCGAGGTCGCCGCGAGCAACCATTACTGCATCAGTAGCCTTCACGATGTCCTCAATATTATCTACGGCTGCTTTTGTCTCAATCTTAGCGATAATTCTACCGGGATGCTTTTGCTTCTGCAAAATAGTACGAAGGTTTTCGATATCCTGTGCGGTCTGTACGAAACTAGTAGCGACATAGTCGAAGTCTTGTTTGGCACCATACGCAATATCCTCCAAGTCTTTTTTGGTCAGGATATCGCCACCAAAGTCGGTGTCCGGTAAATTCATACCCTTTCGCTTAATCATGATGCCGCCGTTTTGCGCCGTGCCATACACCAAACCTGCTTCGACCTTTGTAATCTCAAACCGTACGCGACCGTCGAAGACATACAGTCGTTCACCTGGTTTCACCTTTTTGCTAAGGTCATATTGCATAGGAACCTGGCCACTCTCCGGCCACTTAGCGTTATAGCCAAAGATAATCTTATCGCCTGCATTCACCTCGATCACCCCGTCAAAGTCACCAAGGCGAACCTTAGGGCCTTGCAAGTCTTGGATAATAGCAACCGGTTTGCCTAATTCGAGGGACGCCTTACGAATCCACGGAATCTGACGATCACGTTCCTCAAAAGTACCATGACTAAAATTGAGACGTAATCCATTAACACCTTCAGCAATGAGCGAATGAATCTTCTCATAGGTATCCGTTGCTGGCCCAACCGTAGCGATAATCTTAGTACGTTTAAAATGTTTAATAGACACGCTAGGTGCCTGATCGGTTACCTGCATAATTTACTCCTTGGTTCTATTATACACCGAGGGTACACGGGCAGTCTGCGCCTCAGGTACCGTCTGGCGATTGTGCGTTAGCAAATATTCAATACCGGCAACCACTAAGGCCACCGATATGCTACAGACAGTTATGAAAAAGTCTTGTAATAGATTGTTGCCGCGCACATGTAACCATAATTCTGCCAAACTGCCAATACCAAAACCTAGCCAGCATGCCATAGTCGCTGCAAACAATAGCTGTAGGATACGGGCAGCACGGGCGACATACATTGCCTGGGCAACCAATACGAGTCCCACCAGTAGACTTATGACCGATGCAATGCTCATAAATCCATGTGCAACAATGCTAGGATTTCGTAAGAGTGGTCCACAGGCATCAACTTGCGGATCACAGCTTAATGGGATAAGCGCCGCGCCGGCTACAAAGACACCAAAAATCACATAGCAAACCACGGCAGCAATAAGTAAGGTCGTGTGTTTACGAACTCGTAGTTGCAGCAAAGCAACGCCGGCAATAACTACTCCCGTTAATACGTCTAGGGCAACAAATAGCCAGTCGTACGGTTGGTGTGGTGCCTCAAGCTGGCTGGCGAGCGCATGCTTACCTACAGCAGGGTTTAGCAAGAACGCCAAGGGCCACGAATTATATAATAGCGCCGCTAAAACACCAAGCCACACGGCCGGCAAAGCTATAAATCGTTTTATCCTAACGTACATATGTTTTCCATGGCGGCGGATTATTTTTTATACCTAGCGTGAGAAAAGCTGCTGAATGAGGTCGTAATCAGGTCGCGTTGCTGTACGAATCATATCAAAACAAATCTTCTGCGTAAAATCACGTGCCGATTTTTGCAGGACATACGCCTTCACCGAAGCAAGATCTTTGCCTTCATGGCCGAGAGCCCACGCAGCGTACACATAAAAATCGGTTTTCAAATGAGCAAGCGCATCAGCGGTTGCGAGGATCTGACCCTCCATTGACGCAGGACGCCTACCCTCATGACAGCCATGTAGCAGGATGGCGTCGTCCACTATCACTGCAATGTCAGCTTCCGCATAGCCAGACTCAGCCAGCAGATCACGTGCGATGCGCAGCGTCACAGCTTCATGCGTATCATCGAAGCGACTCATACAAGTATCGGCAATGTCGTGCAGCCAAGCAGAAGCTTCCGCAAGCTCACCATTAGCCCCATGTTGTTCAGCTAACTGTCTGGCGTATTGCGCCACAAGCCAGACATGATTTTGCCAAAGCCAATCAGCCCAGTCGGCTCGTTTTGGATCCTTCGCTTCATATAGTGCCACGACCCCCTCTCGCAATGTAGACAGTCTATCCATTCAGCCTATAACTCTTTGTTTATCACCATCGATAATGAGAGCCTGGGCATCACGCAGCGGCACGATGGTAAAGCCATCTGCCTGCAGCTGGTCAGCAATCTTCTGAATAACTGGCGCAAACTTAACACTATCCATATGCGGCACGACAACCATATTCGTCAATTTAAGACCACTGAATACCACTTCTGGCGCATCATTGGGATCATCGGCGGCTTCAAAGTGCTTGAGCGTTGGACCGGCAATAATCGCACCGGCGCTGTCACCACCATATACGAGCCCTTGAGGGATAAGTTCCTGGAGCATGACATCCACACCAGTGTCTTTCAAAAGCCACCGCAGATAAAATGTATTGCCACCACCAAACCAAATAACATCTTTGGTGCGTAGCTTGTCTTTGAGCAAACTCGGTCGCCGATTGTATTCTCGTAAATCAATTGCCTCAACATCATACCCATGACTTTCTATAGCAGCATGGTTTGCAGCTACCCATCCCCTATCCGATTCGTCATAAGTGTCCGCAGCGTTCTCGACGTATGCCATTGTAATAGCCCTTGGCTCTTTGCCGACCAGTCGTGCAAGTTCACTACTCTGTGAAGCAGATAATGTCAGTGATGAAAGAAATAACTTCATGCATGCCCCCTACTGTTGTTGCTGATCGATCGCTGCCGTAAGTACCGATATCCAAGTCAAATAGCCCTCGGTATTAGGATGAAACTTATCGGCAGCAAATAAATCCGGATGCGCGCGGAAGATAGGACCGGTCTTCTCGGCAATCGGCGCAAAGACTACCCGTTGCTCGGTAGCCACCTGCATAATAACCATATTGAGCGCTACTGTACGCTTTCCTGCCAGCCAACGGAGAGGCTGTGGAAAACGAGGCACACTACCCATGTCCGGGGAACCGGTCATTATAATCCGAACGGCACTATTCGCTTTGCGTATGGTCGCAATTGAATTAATCAAATCCTTACGCACGCTAGCGCTACTAGTCAGATGAGTCACATCATTTGCGCCCACTGCAATAAGTACCATATCAGGTTTGTATGTGGCAGCTTTGACTGCCTGTTTAGTAGCAATATCCGCAGCACGAGAACCAGACACCGCAAGATTCACCCAGGTAACCTGATGACTCTTTGCTAAGTAATGCGCCGTGGCCACGGCATAGCCTTGCTCGTACGCTCCGCCTTGTGACACGGCCGTACTATCTCCCAAGACAACGTAGCTGAGGGATGAACCGCTACCAATGACCTGTGGTGTACGAGAAATTGTTGGCTCTGGTACGGGTGTACCGTTATACTTTACCCACAAAAATTCAAAGGCCACAAATGCGATCATAACTGCGAGGATGATTATTGCTACCATAACGCCCTTTTTAGAAACTCGATGCATGTTCATTCACTAGCTCTATACTACATACTACCTTGCTGCACTTACTTTCGTAAACGCGTGTAAATCACCGATTACCCGGTATAGTACAACTATGATCGGTGAATTACGCCTACTCACGCAACAAATTGCTATATCAAATTTTCAGACACCCGGCGAATTAGTGGCCCACATGGGTGCCATGCAGGCTCAAGATTATCTCGGTGCCAAATGGGCGATTGGGTTACGCGTACCGGGTAATACCGAAACGGATATTGACCAAGCCATCATTGATCGCACCATCGTGCGTACTTGGCCAATGCGTGGCACGCTCCATTTCGTAGCCGCCGATGACGTACGATGGATGCTCGCGCTGTTAGCGCCACGGATTATCGCTCGGAGCAAAACACGGCATACCGAGCTGGGGCTTGACGCCCATACATTTTTACGTGCCGACGAAGCACTTGCGAACGGATTGCAAGGCGGTAAGCAGCTCACTCGTAAAGAGGTTCTCGCATTATTCGAAACAGCAGGTATCACCACAGAAGGACAGCGCGGGTATCACCTGTTAGGCTACGCCGCTCAGCGGGCGCTCATCTGTCTTGGCGCGCCACGTGGTAAACAACAAACCTTTACACTCCTTGATGAATGGATTCCGAAAAGCAGGGTTCTAGCTCGCGACGAGGCACTTGCCGAACTGGCTCGAAGGTACATTACAAGTCATGGACCGGCGACGCTCCAAGACTTCGTCTGGTGGTCGGGGCTACTCGTAGCCGATGCACGCGCAGGTCTTGCGGCCGCAACAGGCATCACCGAGCAAAAAATTGACGGCGTTACCTATTGGCTTCCTACTCATCTACCGCAAAAACCTGGAGTAGCAACTGCTGCATATCTACTACCAGGTTTCGATGAATTCTTATTAGGTTATACGGATCGCCAGACCGTATTGGACACAGAACACATGCAGCATGTCACTCCAAGCAAGAACGGCATATTCAGTGCCATTATTGTGCTGCATGGTCGTGTTATAGGCACCTGGAGGCGTACGCTAAGCAAAGCAGGTGTCACCGTCTCGCTTAGCCCATTCGCACCGCTCAAACCGGTCGAGCGACAAGCTATCGAAGCCGCTGCCATGCGTTATGCCGCATATCTTAACGCACACCTCGTGCTAGCTGAACAGTAGAATACCGACAGCCACCAACAAATCCATCAGCGTCCATAACGCACCCGTCAGCGCTAGCGGCTTACTATTAGTCTTCAGCCCGTAAAGCAACCAAATCACGGAAGCAAAGGCGTAACATACCCAAGTAACCAGAGAAACCCCGTGTGCGTCCCCCACCCACCAAATCTGATAAATTTGCGGCAACGTCATAAGCGGCTCGGCAATAGCGACGAACAAGACAAGTCGCCCTAAAATACTCTTATCTGGGGGCGTCGGCTTCGATCGTCGGTGATGGATACGTGGTGCAGGCATTAGCAGTATAGTAACAAAAAATACTAGGAGCCGGTTAAAACTCCTAGTATTTTATATAGCTTGACTGTGGCTTAGACGCCGGGGATAGCAGCCAATGCTTCAGCTTCGTTCTCTTCCTCACGGTCAAGATCGGTTGCCGATGGCTTGTGCAGCTTGAGAATTGTTGCAGCAACCAAGCTAGCAGCCACTGCGAACACTACGGCCATCATGAAGCCACGCTGGAACCCATGCACCAGAGCCATAGGGGTAGCTGCAGGATTGCCATGAGCGGCGATAAGATCATGCTTCGTTGTTGCAGTTGAGACTACAGCCAACACGGCCAAGCCAAGCGCACCACCAATTTGCTGAGCAGTGTTCAGCAGACCTGAGACCAGACCGGACTCCTCGTGAGAAACACCACTGGTGGTCACCATAGTAGTCGTTACGAACACTACGGCCATGCCACCAGCCATCAAGGCAATGCCAGGTAAAATGTCAGTCCAGTAGTTTGCGTGCAAAGGAACGCGAGCGAAGAAAGCCAGACCCGCACCTACGATAAGTGGAGCAACAATGAGCAGTGCTTTTGCATTCAACTTACCAATTCTTGACGACAATGTGCCGGCAACCAAGATAAGAATCAAGGTGAAGGGTAAATCAGCAACACCAGTCATTGTTGGTGAGTAGTGCAAAATCTGTTGCAAGTAGATAGAAAGGTAGAAAAACATACCGAACAAAGCAGCAGGCGTGAAGAGCTGGATAAGCGTACCGCCAGATACATTACGTCGTTTGAAAATACTCAACTTGACGAGAGGATTCTTCCTACGAGCCTCGTTCACAATAAAGGCGACCATGAGAGCTATCGAAACAGCAAAGGTACCAAGTGTCACACTGCTTCCCCAGCCCTTTTGTGGCGCTTGGGCAAGTGCATATACAAGACTCATAAGGCTACCTGTTACGGTAATAGCACCGGCAAAGTCGATAGACTCTCTCTTCTGAGGCAAACTATTTGGCACATACTTAAGTGCCAACAGAATCACACCTATAGCAATAGGGATGTTGATGAAGAATATCCAGCGCCAATCAACGTACTGCGTCAGCACGCCACCAAGCAGCAGACCTACGGCTCCGCCACCACCAGCGATCATGCTCCAAATACCAAGCGCCTTATTGCGCTCTGGGCCTTCCTTAAAAATCGTCAATACAAGCGACAATGCCGCTGGGGCCAATAATGCTCCGCCCAATCCCTGCAAGGATCGGAAGACGATAAGCATCGCCGGATTCTGTGACAGTCCGGCAAATAATGAGGCAGTGGCAAATAGCGCGATACCCATAAGGAATATCTTGCGTCGACCAAATAAGTCGGCTAGACGACCTCCAAGTAGCAAAAAGCCACCGAAGACCAATGCGTAGGCTGTCACCACCCACTGCAGCTGCGAGGCTGTTGTAAAGCCAAGTGCTTTTTGAATTGCTGGCAATGCGACGTTCACAATTGTAGCGTCGAGAATCACCATAAACTGGGCAGCAGCGAGTACTGCGAGCGCCAGTCCTTTATGTTTTACTTTTTCGATCATGGTTTTATTTCCCGTTCCGAAATTACTTGATGTTATAAAGTATTATACGTAATTACTTGACGATATCAAGTATTTTCTAAAATTATGTTATACTCATCTGTAATGATAGTATCCGATCAACAATTATGCGAGGACTTGTTCGAATTACTTGGACAGGTAAAACTGCAAATGCTCTTCTTAGCCGAGGCCCAAGGGCTCACAAGCACGCAATTGCTCGCCTTATATGTTATCGATCAACATCACGGCGAATTAGTCATGCACGAGGCTGCTAAAGTACTCCACTGCGACGCCTCGAATGTAACGGGCATCATGGATAGACTCGTCAACCAGCAACTCATAGAACGCAAAGAAGGTGCCCACGACCGGCGAACCAAGGTGCTCGGCCTCACCGATAAGGGGCGACAGACTATTCAAAAATTGAAAGATGGCCTACCCGAACGCATGCGCTGCGAGTTAATTAGCGACGATGAACGCACCGTACTGCATGATGTTATTCGAAAACTCTGTAGCTAAATAGAAAACAGGCTATACTAAGCGCATGCATATCCTCGTCACCGGCGGCGCTGGCTATATTGGCTCACATACCGTGGTTGAACTTATTAGCCATGGACATACCGCTATTATTGTCGACAACTTCTCCAATAGCAGCCCCGAGGCAATTAGACGCGTCGAAGCAATAACCAGCAAGCGCATTGCATGGTATGAAGGTGACGTACGTAATAAAGAGACACTGCAGCACATTTTTAATGCGCACCCTATTGACGCCGCAATACATTTTGCTGGGCTCAAAGCAGTTGGCGAATCAGTCAAAGAGCCGCTTGCCTATTACCGCAACAACATCGACTCCTCATTATCGTTATGTGAGGTCATGCAAACGAATAACGTGCATAAACTTATCTTTAGCTCATCGGCTACGGTCTATGGAGACCCTGAACAGCTACCCCTACGAGAAACAAGTCGTGTTGGCGTAGGCATTACCAATCCCTATGGCCAGACAAAGTATATGATCGAGCAAATTCTGCGCGATCTCGTAATAGCAGACAAAGCATGGGAGATTACAACGCTTCGCTATTTCAACCCGATTGGCGCACATGCAAGTGGCACAATTGGCGAAGACCCCCACGATACTCCCAACAACCTCACTCCTTATATTGCTCAAGTTGCCGTTGGCAAACTAGAAAAACTACACGTCTTCGGGGGTGATTACGACACCCCCGATGGTACCTGTATACGTGACTATATCCACGTCGTCGATCTAGCACGTGGCCATGTTGCAGCACTTGAACATTTGAAATCCAGTGGCCAAATGGAAGTTTTCAATCTTGGCAGCGGTAAAGGTGTATCTGTCCTCGAAATGATCCAGGCGTTCGAGAAAGCATCAGGCAAAACCATATCGTTTGATATTGCCGAACGTCGGCAAGGCGATGTTATGACATGCTATGCTGATGTTACAAAAGCCGGCAAAGAGCTTAACTGGCAGGCCGAGAAAACACTCGACGAAGGTTGCGCAGATAGTTGGCGCTGGCAGTCACAAAACCCTGATGGATACAGCTCTTCTGAGATTTAGGAAGTCGGGTTATCGGAAACGGTAAATGGCGGAGCACCAGCCTCGCTATAAGTACTACCTACGCCCTGATAAATAAAGCCGTTTGCTTGCGCGTTTTTGTCAGAAATAACACGCATGCCGTCATAAATAGTCTTGTTTCGTACCACGCCTGCAAGACGTGCAAGGTCGAACTGTTTGTACTCATCCCATGGAGTGAGGAATATCTGCAGATCACTGTCCTTACCCGCTTCAAAAGGATCGTCAAAAAATGTGAGTAGTTCGTGAGAAATACTTCGTTTGGCTGCTGGAATGGCATGCGGATCAGTAGCACGAACCTGGATACCGCGTTCAGTTAGAGCGTTAATAATATTTAAAGAGAAAGCACTGCGTACATCATCAGTATTGGGCTTAAATGAGAGACCAAATACTGCAACCGTGCTACCATCACCAAGCTGGGCAATAATAGTGTCGATAATATGGCTTAAGTGATTAACATTGTGCTCACGAGCGCCACGCAGAAGTAGCGCGGGCGCACCAACTCGTTCGCTGCTTTCAATAAGCGCAGATATATCTTTGGGCAAGCATGGCCCACCAAAGCCGATGCTAGGCCAGAGATATGTACCGCCAACACGGGGGTCCATCACCAATGCCTGCGCAACATCATTGACGCTAATTTCAAGCTTCTCGCATATTTCGGCTACATCGTTAATGAAGGCGACACGGGTCGCAAGAAATGAGTTAGCGCTATATTTGACCATTTGCGCCGTCTTAGCGTCAGTCACAATATACTTGCCACCCAGTCCATAGAAAAGACCGGCGACTTCCGCGGCCAGCGCCTCGTCGTCTGAACCGATAATAGTACGCGTTGGATTAAAGAAATCTCGAACCGCAGTCCCCTCGGCCAAAAACTCAGGACAGGATACAAAAGTAATGGCACCGTTCTTTTTTACAGCAGACAGCTCTTTGAGCTCATCAAAAATACCCACGGGTACTGTGGACTTAATAATAAGCAGTGCTGGCTGGTCAGCTATTTCTGCAACACTCGTAACTGCAGCACGGAGTGCCGAAAGATCACTTCTCCCATTAGAGTCCTGCGGGGTCTGTACGCCTATAAAAATATAGCGTTGACCTTGATATGCTTGCTCCAGTGATTCAAAAAAAGATAGTTTGTTGCTGGCGATACCCTCAGCGAGTAACTCTGGCACTTGCGGCTCATAAAAAGGAGATTCACCATTTTTTAGCTGCTCGACGCGTTCTGGATTGATATCGTGACAGGCAATAGTGTGACCAAGCTTGGCAAGGCCGATAGCGGTGACCAGACCAACATAGCCCGTACCCACCATAAGGATATTTTGATTGCTATTTTGTGAAACCATAATCAGACTTCGCTCCCATATTCAGAGGTGTTACATTTCAGTATTATTATATAAAACATATTACTATATGTCTGTCAAAACTACCAGGGTAGGCACCATTACGCTTGCGTAGGGGCACCCCCCTTCTCAAGCAATGTTTTAATTGCTTGTAGCGCCATCACCCAATTCTTTGCAGCATGATCGGCTGCCTCCTGTGTGACATTATTTGTTTGTGTCACCTCTAGCTTGGTCTTATTCCCTTCGGGATGCAAAGCATATGTCACCGTATTATAATTTTCTGGCTTATCCTCTAATCCACTCAGTGGACTAAAATATGTGGTTTTGAGAATCTCGTTTGGAGTTATCTCAAGAATAGTGCCCTTATCTTCGTACGGCTTGCCCTCCCATTGCCCCTTATAGACGAGTGAATCTCCCTGTTGCCAATTCGAAATGACTACAGCGCCAAACATGTATTGTTTTACTAATTCAGGCGTCGTCAACGCTTCCCACACCTTATCTGGAGTAGCTGCAATATCGATACTACTAGTGCTCGTAAATGTTGTGGTCATAAGGCTCCTTCATTACTTGTCTCAGTATATATAGAACAGGCCAAAACGTGCATGAAAAAAGCTCGTTCTCCTAGCATGCCCTGCTCAGATACATAACCGTGATAAACTATTCATATGACACGTCTTCCGTTGCCCGGTGCAGACGATGGTTCCTGGGGCACTATTCTTAATGACTTCTTGAATGTTGAGCATAACGCTGACGGCTCCTTAAAAATCAGTGGATCGCTCGCTACCAAAGCAAACGATGCCACCGTAGTCCACCTTGCTGGCAGTGAGACAATCACTGGTGCTAAGACTTTCTCGCTATCCCCAATAGTCCCCACTCCAACCACCTCCACGCAAGCAGCTACCAAAGCCTATGTAGATGCTACCGCCTCGGCTGGCGCAGCTAATGCCACTTCGTCCACTCCAGGTCTCGTACAATTGGCAGGAGACCTGGGAGGTACCGGTACGGTATATACCGCGCCGGTTATTTCGGACAATGCCATTACGACCGTGAAGCTCGCGCCAGGGGCGGTGACCACTGCCAAAATCGGCACTGGGGCCATTACGAGCAATGAGCTTGGCCCTGCTTCGGTAACTACAGTAAAACTAGCTACCGGCTCCGTGACTTCCAATGAGATCGCCGGTACCACTATTGTTGACAGCAATATATCTGCTTCTGCTGCCATTGCCAAATCCAAGCTTGCTGCCCTAGCGATCGTAGATGGCGATGTCTCTGCTATCTCTCAAAGCAAAATCACTGGTCTTGCTACCGCCCTCACAGGCAAACAAGATAGTGATGCAACCTTGACTTCCCTGGCAGGGCTGGATGCAACAGCGGGGGTAGTTGTTGAAACAAGTGCCGACACGTTCACCAAACGAACCATAGCCGCAGGCTCTGCCAAAGTCTCCATCGTTAATGGATCTGGTGCCTCCGGTAATCCGGCTATTGACGTAGTTGAAGCTAACTTTACTAATATCCCTGAAAGTGCCGTTACCAACCTCACGACCGACCTAGCCACCAAGGCCACCGACACTACCGTCGTACATCTTGCAGGGACTGAAACAATTACAGGAGCTAAAAACTTTACTGGTGGCATTACCCGTAGTGGTGCTGCACTAGTAGACACTGCGGACAGTCGCTTGAGTGATGCACGTACGCCAACTGCGCACGCCAGCAGCCACGCCTCAGTAGGATCCGACCCAGTTACCCCGACTTCTATTGGTGCCATATCGGTGAAAGATGGAGGCAAGGAAACGGTCAATACGAACACCACCTCAGGCGCGACACCAACCGTAAACCTCGCTAATGGCAACGTCCAGATGCTGACACTGACGGCTGCAGCTACAATAAGTCTCTCCGGCGCCACAAATAGTGTCGCCTGCTCAGTAAGTTTATACCTCATACAGGACGGTACTGGCGGCCGCACCGTGACCTGGCCAGCATCAGTCAAATGGCCTGGCGGTACGGCTCCCACTCTCTCTTCCGGTGCCAACAAAGTAGACTTAGTCATACTGGAAACCGTCGATGGTGGTACTACCTGGTACGGCGCCCTAGCCGGAGCAGATTATAGATGAGCCGATCTGCTCAGCGACATTTACGACAACGCGCGCCCGGACTAGCAGAAGCATACGATACAGCAATAATGGGTGCTGGTCCCGTTGCCTACCTCACCTTAGGTGGCGGCAGTGCCGGCATAGCCGATCGTACTGGGCACGGACATAATGGCGTATACCAGAATGCACCGGCGACAAGCACTTTCCCTGACGGCAGCGGAGCAACCGTATTTGATGGCGCCACCCAGTATATAGAGATAGCTAACAGCACTTCGCTCAGCGTGCCAGCCACAGGCATTCTTGCGATCGAGGCCTGGATACGTCCTGATACGCTGCAATTTCCGCACGATGAAGACACGGGCTATGTACACTGGCTTGGCAAGGGTGTCGCCGGTCAGCATGAATATGTTGGCCGTATGTATTCATTTACCAACACCGAGACGCCGCCTCGCCCCAATCGTATCTCTGGCTATGCCTTTAATCTCGCGGGCGGTCTCGGTGTCGGTAGCTACTTTGAAGATACCGTTGTCGCCGGAGACTGGATTCACTTTGTGTTGGTTATAAATACCGTCAATACTGATCCAACCTACACCACCGGCTACACCTTGGTTTACAAAAATGGTGAGCAACGAGACAAAGACGCACTCAGCGATTTGAGTATTGTGCCCGCACATGGCACTGCACCTTTGCGGATTGGTACTCGGGACTTAGGTTCATACTTTCAAGGCGCCATAGCCAAACTTGCAGTCTACGACTATGAACCCACTCTCACGACCTTCAGGAGTCATTACCAGCTGATCGTACCACCAGTCGTTGGCACCGCCACCCTCGTACAGAATGTCGGCGCGGCCTCATCGAAGATAGCGGGCACAACGCTCACCATCACGGTTCCTGCGGGTGGCGTCCCCATCGGTCATGTACTAATTGGTCGTGTCTTCCATGACTATACAAGCGGTGGGCCAACTATAACCGACAGTCGCGGCAATACCTATACGCGCGACCGTACTGCCGCGAATGGCGGTACAACGATCCGTGGATCAATCTTCTCTTGCCGGGTGACTACGGCCCTGCTTGCCGGCGATACTATTACGATAACAGCGAGTGCGAGCGTTACGGCGCGAGCAGCGGCAATTGATGAATTTGATCATGTCCTTGTGCCAATAGCAATCGACTACCAAGATGGTTTAGCCGGGAGCTCAACAACTCCTTCGCTGCCCGCCGTCACCACCAATGCCAACGACCTCGTCATTGGCATGGTATGCGTTGAAGGCCCTACAACGGATACGTATACCGAAGACACTTCCATATCCTGGGTGCCGCTGACTCGTACCGGTACTAGCGGTGGCACGGCGAATACTAACGTGACGGTCAATAGCGTCTACTATCCAGCAGGTACAGCGAATACCTACACCTACGCGCCAACACTAGGGGCAACGGCGAACTGGATTGAATTTGTGATGGCCTACAAGGCGACTTAAGATGAAGGTCTTCGTAAAAGTCTATTTTTTACCGGCTATAACTAACTTTGTTCATGAGCGAAAAATTTGACTTTAAAAGCTATGGTGAGGCATACGAAACGGCATTGTAGATTTTGGTAATTTTCCTACAGAACTAGCCATCGTAACCTACTACTAGAAACGCCAAAGGGTTGCTAAAGATACTCCGCAATAAGTGCCTTTTTACTTTTTAATAATTCAGCTGGAGTGCCCTCAAACATGACCCTACCACCCTTGTCGCCACCTTCAGGGCCAAGGTCAATGATCCAGTCGGCTTGGCGGATAACATCCACATTATGTTCGATAGTGATCACCGTATTCCCAGCTTCTACTAGTCGATCAATAAGTTCACGCAAACGAGCAATATCTGAAATGTGCAAACCAGTCGTCGGTTCATCGAGTACATAGAGGCTGCCTTTTTTGTGCAACTCGCTGGCGAGCTTGATGCGCTGGCATTCGCCGCCAGAGAGTGTGCTGAGGGGTTGGCCAAGCGTAAGATACTCTAGCCCGACATCATTGAGTGCCTGTAGCTTCCCGGCAATCTCTGGCAAATCAAAGAATGCGTTGGCCTCACTCATGGTCAAATCGAGTACCTCGGTGATGGATTTACTATTATATTTATAAGCTAGCACTTCGTCCTTGAAACGCTTGCCCCCACAGACATCACAAGGCGTTTTGGCGTCATCAAGAAAGCCTAAATTAGTAGTCAAAAAGCCAGCACCCTTACAATTATCGCAGGCACCCTTAGAGTTAAAGCTGAATAGCCCGGCGTCGACCTTATTGGCCTTAGCAAAGGCCTTGCGAACAACATCCATGATGCCTATGTAGGTGGCGGGATTGGATCGACTAGAGCTACCGACCGCCGACTGGTCGACCACGATAGCATCCGGGTGTTGCTTCAAGAATACTTCATGAATCAACGAGCTTTTACCCGAACCAGAAACCCCCGTGACAACGGTGAAAACTCCTGTCGGAATATCGACCGTGATATGCTGCAGGTTGTTTACGTGGGCGTCCTCAATAGTGAGACTCCCAGTAGACTGACGGAATACCTGCTTGATAGGCGATTGATCTCTAAGGTGCTCGCCAGTCAATGTCTTGGCCTGCAACAATTCCGGGTAGGTGCCTTCGAAGATTACTCGACCGCCATTAACGCCAGCTTGTGGGCCAACGTCTACGACATGATCAGCGGCTTTAATAACATCCGGATCGTGCTCTACCACAATAACCGTATTACCTTGATCGCGGAGCTTGATAAGTAACTCGTTCAGGCGATGGACATCACGGGGATGCAAGCCGACACTCGGCTCATCAAAGATGTACATCACATCAACCAGGCTACCATTCAAGTGCTTCACCATCTTGATGCGTTGCGACTCACCACCCGAAAGTGTATCGGTCATGCGATCAAGACTGAGGTAGCCGAGGCCAATCTCAACAAGGTTCGATAGACGTTCCAGCACGGTTTTTACCAACGCATGGTTTTCCTTCGTATCCAGCTTCTTCACAATCGCTATAAGCTTGTCCGCCTGCATAGCGCTAAGGTCGGCAATATTGTAGCCATCAATTTTGCAAGCTATGGCCTTTTGGTTAAGTCGCGCACCGTGACATAGTTCGCACAACCCCATAGTTATGAACGGGCCGACGATCTTCTGCGTGCGCTCCGACATGGTCTTTAAGTCGTTGTGAATATATTTCCGCACAAACTTATCAACTACACCCTCGAATTTAAGATTCACGCCCTCAACTGCATCGGTCTTTATCGGTTTGGAGTGATATAGATCATCAAGTTCTTTTTGACTAAAATCCTTAAGCTTTTTATCGTTGTCGAATAGCTTCGATGCTTTGACAATTTTCAAATACCAACCGTCACCCCCGTAGTCAGGCAGCTTTATAGCACCCTCGTTGATAGACTTATGCATGTCAAAAGCCGCGTCCATATCAAGACTCAGCTTTTGCCCAATCCCAGTACAGTTGGGGCACATACCTTGCGGATCGTTAAACGAGAACATATTGGCGTAACCCACGTACGGCTTGCCAAAGCGCGAAAACATCAGGCGCAGTGCCGTTGCAATATCCGTGACAGTGCCGACCGTTGAGTGTGAGCCACCGCCCAATGATTTCTGATCGACAATGACGGCCATGCTCAGATTCTTGATTTCATCAGCTTCTGGCTGACTAATGCGTGGCAAAAAATTGCGCACGAACATACTAAAATTCTCATTTAGTAGTCGCTGCGACTCAGCGGCAATAGTATCGAAAACGATCGACGACTTCCCGGATCCAGAGACGCCAGTAAAAATCGTCATCTTCCGTTTAGGAATTCTCAGACTAACGTCCTTGAGATTATTCTCGCGTGCACCGCGAATTTCAATATACTCTTGTGTCATACGTTCTATCTTATGCTAAAAACTTCTATCGTGTACTCATTTCCGAGCGTAAGGTACGGGTGACTCTTGATGAGTGCTAGTGCCTCGTCCTTATCCTTCGCGCGTATGATGCTGTAGCCGTTCAGCACAGTCGTAGATTCGATGTCAGTGATAGACTCGTCGTTGTGTGCAACAAATCCCTTGGTCATCGGCGATCCGTTATCGACCAACGCATCTCCAAGGTCAGCAAACCACTTCATCCACCCCTTATGTGACGCGTCCGGTGATGTTATGGGGCCTTTGTAAAATAATATGTACTTCATGATGACCTCCTCACTAATAATTATGCTCAGTGTAGCTCGGGAAAAAGTCTTGCTTGAGCTGCACATCGGGTAGTCCATGTCTTTCGAGGTCGCCGACTAACGCAACCATCAACGGTCGCGGGCCCGAAAGGTAGACTAATGACTCATTAAATCCTGGCACTACTTCAGCTAGGAGAGCAGCCGTTAGTGGCTCTCCTACTACGTAGTGCACCTGCAGCCTGGTATCTATCTTCATCCATTCTTGCAGCTCATCCTTAAATGGGACATCTAGCGTCCGGCCGCCATATATCAACGTGACATTGAGGGATAGTTTTTCATGCACACGTTGTTTTAATATACTGCGGAATGGCGTTATGCCAATACCGCCCGCCACGAAGACAATGGGTCGATCGGAATCCTGCCATATGAAGTCACCGTGCGGCTTGTCCAGTAGTTGCAACGTATCACCGGCTTTTAGTTTAGACAGCGCTTGCTTGAATGTAGTTGCCGTAACACGCGTGGTAATCTGCACAATTTTTTCATATGGTGCAGACGAAACGGTGAACCAACGCTTAGTGCCTTCCCCATCCGGATTTTCGTGCGGCAATTCTACGCTAACGTACTGCCCTGCTATCCATTCCAGAGGTTCACTCGGCTCAAAGCGAAACGCCCATATATTATCTAGCAAATGCTCTTTTTCGATAAGTTTGAGTGTCGCTCCCTCTGGCCTATTCATGATTTGCAAAGTGTATAGACCTACGCCTGCTCTAAGTGAACTAGATTGCCCTCAGGATCCTCGAAATTGAACCATTTCGTGCCTGAGCCTGGACCATGGAGATCATCTCCAATTTTGCTCACTTTGATGCCCTTGTCGCTCAGTTCTTTGTGGGCTGCATCAATATCTGCAGTCGCAAAATATACCACCATAGCGCCCGGCTTCATATTCCCATGATTCGTAGAAAGCGTGATAGTGATGCCACCCTCAGGGAGGGCGAGCGATACCCACCAGTTATCATCATCCTGACGATAGTCTGTCGTGACTTTTAAGCCAAGTTTGTCAGCGTAAAATTCTTTGGCTTTCGGCATGTCACTGACAGCCATACTGAACATCATAAGCTTGTCGATTACTTGCATATGGGATCCCCTTCTATTGCATTTTATGAATACTGCTTGTATAATCAAGTTACTTGAAATTAAAGTTATTGTCAATAAAATTTTCCCTATGAATACTAAGAAGGACTTGGAAAAACAGGTATTTATAGCCGCTCGAGAGAACGGCATTAGTTCTGTTTTATTTCGCAATGCAATAGGTAGAAAACTAGGCCTAAATGTTACCGATTCAGAGTGCCTAAGTCTCTTGTCTATAAGGGGCATCTCAACCCCTACAGAGCTAGCCCGCTATACCGGCCTTACGACCGGCTCAACGACAGCGATGCTTGATCGATTAGAGAAGGCTAAATTCATTAGACGGAAGCCCAATCCAAAAGACAGACGCGGAGTGCTCATTGAGATCAACCAGAGCTCAATGGTAACAGTTGGACCACTAGTTGCGGGGGTGCAGAAGGCACACGGTGAGCTTATAGCTAGTTATTCGACCAAAGAGCTTGAGACTATTGCCGACTTTTTGATGCGTTTTACAAAAAACGTAAAAGAGTCTACGACAGTGATAGAGCAGGGTATTACCTGAGTTATGCCTTCTTGAGGAACGGCGATCACTTCTTAGATTGCCTGCTCTAGCACAATCGACAATATGCTTATACTAATTTAGTATGAGCATATGGCACAACGACTACCCATCCCCGGTGAAGATAATAATGCGTGGGGAATAATACTTAATGATTTTTTGCTGACCGCCCATAACACAGACGGAACACTTAAATCCACTGCACTCGAAAGTGCAGGAGTCGTAAAAAGCATCAACAGCCTCACGCCAACTAACGGCGCACTTACGCTCAGCGCAAATAATGTGAGCGCATTACCGATTGTTGAAAATAACTCTATCGTTGCAAGTTCGGGGGCAGCCGTCACGCTTCCTGCCGTTGCGCAGAGTACGCTAAACGACATCACGCTCACAGCCAACTGCACAATTACGATGCCGGCAGCCACCTCAGGATCATCAATAACGGTGATACTCCATCAAGACGCAGTAGGCAGCAGGACGGCAAGCTGGGTTACTCCTAAATGGCCCGGTGGTGTTGTCCCGACGTTATCAACTGCCCCAAATAATATTGATGTCTTCACATTTATTTGTTCTGGCGGTGTCTGGCTTGGCTTCACTTCCGGAATCGCAATGTCATGAGCATAGCTCGACTGGGGCGCCTTGGTGCAACCCGCAAAGGCGGGATGCCTCGTCCTCTGGCATGGGCGGGGTACGATTGGCGAGTACGAGCAACGACGCCAAGCGCTTCGCCAGGGCCAAATCACTGGAGCGACACGCCACTGGCCGCCGAAGTTGACAATAACGGTCATCTTCACCTAAATATTTTTTATACAAACAACAACTGGCAGTGCGTCGAGGTTGCGGGGCCACACCTAGGCTACGGAAAATATGAGTGGACTATTAATACCGATCCGACAAGCTGGGATATTAAGCCCGTATTAGGACTGTTTACTTATGACGATGGTGATGACGGCACACATGATTATCGAGAAATAGATATTGAATTTTCGCTCTGGAACTACGCGCCCGAACCTAGCCGCTGCTGGTATTCTGTTCAATCGGTCGTCGGCTTTGAAGACAGGACAGAAGACCATGCCGTTAGTGCTGCAGTCCCTTACATTAGCAGCTTCATCTGGCAACCAGGACAGATATACTTCAAGACCGTCGACAATAACGGCAAACTACTTGGCGAGCATGTCTGTGCCGATAATGTCCAAACACCAGTCACCGAAACAACACGTATGAACTTATGGCTACAGGGCGGAGCGCCGCCCATCAACAGCCAGCCAGTACATGTCGAGCTCAACTCCTTCACTTTTACACCTGGCGTCACTCATTCCCTTGTTGCAGCTGCCGCGACCTCAATCACATTTAGCGATGGCACGCCCGGATCACTCACGCTCAAAAGCGGTGCGTCAATCGTCAGTAACCAGCTACAACTGCTTTGCGCTGCCACAGACTATTCCATTGCCTTTACAGGAAGCGTCTTCAACCTCACCGGCTCCTCCGTAGATACACATATACTGCAAGTACCGGCAGCTGGCAACGGAACAACTGAAGCCCTTTATGAAGTACGTTATAGCCCTAATTATTACTTCGCGATGTTTATATCTGGTGGCAGTTTCTACGCTCTACTCAGACAGGCTGGAGTAAACACCTCAACTGCTCTCGTCCCGTACGATTCAATCGCACATGCGTATTGGCGAATTCGAGAGTCCGCAGGATTCGTATTTTTTGAGGCAAGTCCAGATCGCATCACTTGGTCGATACTTCATTCTAGCGTTCATACATTTGGCACAAAGATCCAAACGCTGCGCGTGCGCTACGAATGCGGTTATTATGGCACCGAAACCACCCCTGCACCGTTTATTATAGGCGCGGTCAACGCATAGCAGCAGAGCGAAGCTTGATGCAAGCGTCTCACTCGATAAGAGAAAAATCGCTTCCTTTTGTTTATTTGCGTGAAACGACTCTAGGCAACTGTGTAGCGACATAGAGGAGCGTAGTAATCATTGCCACCCAAACAACGCGGTTGCATGCACCTGCATACGTCCCGGGAGCAAAACCGGTATCTTTCGAAATTCCCGTGAAGAGGTACGCCATCATAGCCAAAAAAGTTGCCAGCGTAGAGTAGCCAACAATCATTGCCACCACCCCAGCACCTTGGCGCTTTAGCCATAGGCCAGCGAGCAGAGCACCAATGCTAAAACCGGGAATACCTAACATTGTAGCCAAGCCGTGCATGTTGCCATGGAAAGTCATGTGCTTAGTATTTACGGGATCTTGATTGAATAGTGTCGCTAGCATAAGTCCAGCGAATGAAACAAAGAATGCAATGCTAGCCGCTTTTGTCAGCTTGGAGCCTTTTATTTTTCCGAGCAGCAGACCGACGGACAGCGTAGCCACACCGGTTAGTAAGAACGCTAAGCGCATCAGTAAGCCATACTGTCCGTTGGAGTATTCGCTGACCATTCGCCAGGTCGGATCAAATTCAGGCTCAATAATGTGCAGCAGAATGATGAGTCCTGTTGCGCCGACCGTTGCAAACGTTATGGTCTTAGCAAGGGTAGTTGTGTTTTGGTTGGTACGTTTCATAATAGTCCTTTATATTAATAGCGTAGTTTCAGTTCGTTTACTTAAAGTACTCTTGCAGTACCGGTTCTAGGAGTGATGCTTTGATCATATGGCTAGCGCCGGCGAGCGGCTTCAGCTCAGCTTTGGGGATAGCAGCAGCTAGAGATCGCGAAGCTTTTGCTAACTTTGCGGCTGTTTTTTCACCATAGATCACCATGGTTGGAGCGGTTATGTTAGCAGCTGCAGCCGTGGGAGTGCGCCATTTGGTCTGATCCATAATGCGAATATCATACGGCAGCGTATGGGCAACAAATAAACAATTTTGCCAATTCTTCCGCATAAAAAGCTTCATCATGATAAGAAATATGCTCGGTACACCAATGAGCGTCTTCATAAAATAGCTAACTGCATCGGCGCGATGATTTTGGGCGATCATGGCATCGAGAGCAGCCACACAATCTGCCGGCGGCTTTGCGTCGCTATCGTCTACGACGACAAATGGTGCCTCATAGAGCACAAGTTTTTTAGGCTTTAGTCCGGCTGCGACGCCGTAGAATGCCAGTGCAGCACCAGATGAAAACCCACATACGTAGGGGTTACCACCGGCTGCATCCATGATTGCTTTTAAGTCCTCGATTTCACGCTCGATTGCATATGGCTGGGTATCTTCGCTTTCGTCACGCCCGCGACGGTCATAGGCGTATACCGTGAAATTTTTGGACAATTCCGGCATCATTTCAGGGGTTGTTCCAGCTCGGCGATAGCACATCGCACCGTCAACCAGCACTAGCGCCGGGCCACTGCCCTCTTGTGTGTAGGCGATTTTGGTGCCATCAGTGGAAGTTATGAAATTTGTACTCATCGTTGTGTAGCCTCGCTTCTATCTTTTCATTAATCTTTGAAGAAATCTCTAAGCACAGGGACCAACGCTTCTGGGCTTACGCTGTGCTCTTGGCCTTCAAGTGTTCGATACTCCGCATTAAAGATTGCTGCTGCGACAGCTTTGGCCGTGGCGCGAATCCAGTCCCAGCTAGCGCCGCCATCGATAACGATAGTTGGCGTTTTTAGGTCACCCATTTGTTTAACAGGGACTAGAAAGTCGCCATTTTGCGTAGCCGAGATAGTTGCATCGTACACTACCGTATGCGCTATTGCTTCCATCCCGGGCCACATAGGCGACTGCTTCATGCCAGCTGCGGCCTCCGCTGGCAATCCAACAAGTTGAGTCATGAAGAATTCAATCACATCCCCACGACGATCTTGCGCAATCATATCAGTCAGCTGCTTCACGGTGTCAGCAGGTGGGTTGCGGTCACCGGTATGGTCGACTGCATATGGTGGCTCGTAAAGCGCTAGTTTTTTAACGTTCAAGTCACTCGATGCAGCTTCAAAGGCCAACGCCGCACCAGATGAAGCCCCATACAAAAATGCCGATCCACCCGCTTCAGCAATAAGAGCATCGATGTCCTCGACTTCACGCTGGACGGCATACGGTTGTGCGTCACCACTCTCACCGTGACCACGACGGTCGTAGTTATAGACAGTAAAGTACTTTGCCAATTCTTCGGCAAGCGGCGCGTGTGAAGAGTGATCCATAAAGGCACCGCTTACCAAGATTACTGATGGGCCTTGGCCGCTTTTTTCGTAAGCAATGACCGTACCGTCTTTTGAAGTTATTTTTTGCATGATAGATTCTCCTATTACAAGAGGCTTAGCCTATAGCGCAGCAACTGCTTGTTTAATTAATGCGGCGAGCTGAGCATAGTCAACCTTCTGACCTTCACGGATCTTGATAGTCCTTCGAGCTGGTGTTTCTTCCGGGTCAAAAAAGTCATCCAGACTTTTAACACCAGCCGTAGCAAGTAAGGTAAAGTTAACCCACTCTTTTGCAGGTGCATATAGACACAAATACTTACCATCTATTTTATAGTGCGGCTTACTCCACTGAATTACCTCCTCCACATCGGGCGCTCCCCGATGGACAGCTTCACGGAGTTTGGTACACACTTCTACCTGCCACGGCTGAGTGATATTTTTGATAAAGTCAGTAACTTCTTGGTTCATGCTATTCTTCCTCATTATTCAATTCGTTATTTTTCGGCTGATAGCGTAAGAGCACCATGCCACTGTCGTATGATTTTGCTTCAATAAGTTTGAGCTTAGCCTGCTCACCCTCTTTAAAGAAGTGCTTGCCGGTGCCCAAAACGATCGGATGGACCAAAAAGCGATATTCGTCTACAAAACCGTTCTCCATAAGCGTCTGCACGAGCATCCCGCTACCCGCCACCAGAAGATCCTGGCCTGGTTGTGCTTTGAGCTTGGCAATCTCATCGACAACATTCTGACCAATAAGGTGTGCGTTATTCCAGGTAAGCTCTTTAAGGTTCGTCGAGACGACATACTTTGGAACACTATTCATACGATCAGCAAAGTCGCCAGTGCGGGCGGGCCAACTTTTGGCGAATTCTTGATATGTCACTTCCCCAATAAGTAAGGCATCACTCGCAAATATTTCATCGTGCTTAAACTTCGCGGTGTCGTCGGTCTGAAAATCAAAAGACCAGTTTTGTGGTGCTTCCATAACTCCATCGAGTGTGATGAATTCCGATACGACTATTCTCATACTACTCACTCTCTCTTCTTTGGCTATATAGTTATTATTTTTGGAAAAAATCTATCAACACCGGCGCAATGTCTTTTGCCGACAAAGCCTTAGTGTGACCTAAGCCTTTTTTGCTAACCAATGTAGCATTTGGTAATACCTTAACCAGTGCTTCACCGGTATGCTGGAACAAAGCCGGGCTCTCAGTTCCTACCATAACTAAAGTAGGCATGGTCGCGGCTGCCCATTCCTTACCCGACAATGGCTTGCCGGAGGTATAGCCCTTCAGAAGCAATGCATCATATGGCAAGGTGTTAGCGACCGCCTTAAGTCTCTTCCATACACCAGGCATAATGCGAAGCATCGGCATGACAAACCCAGGGGCACCCATGCCCTCAACCATAAAATACTTGATGGCGGCATCTTTCTGGCCAGCGGCAATAAGCTCGGCAGTACGTTCCGGGAAGTCAGCTGGTGGTTGGCGATCGGTATCATTAACGATAAACGGCGGCTCATGCACAGCCAACTTGGTTATATTAAGACCGCTACCTGCAGCTCTCAGCACAAGCGCAGCACCAGAGGATAATCCCCATACATACGCCGATCCACCGGCTGCATCAATAATAGCCTTGATATCTTCGACTTCCCGCTCAGGCGCATACGGCTGCGTGTCGCCACTGTCGCCACGACCCCGGCGGTCATAGTTGTAGACCGTAAAGTGCTGGGCGAGTAGATCAACCAGTTTTAGTTGAGCTGGGTATTTTCGATAACTAAATGCGCCAGCCACCATCACCAGTGCCGGGCCTTGGCCAACTTTATCGTAAGCTATCTTGGTGCCATCTTTTGAAATAACAGTTTGCATATTATAGATCCTCTTCTTTTTTAATAATTTGCTCTATATGATGATTCAAATGATTCAATGCCTCAGGAAAGCCGCGGGCGAATCCCATACTTACGAGCTGTTCGCGCTCCGCTGCTGACTTAAGTATGATGTGTACTTTAAGACTTGTGGTGACCTCTGTTTCTTTTTTGACCGTAATTACCACTTGTTTTGAGGGCATCCCCTTGATTTCATCTCCTGCGGCAGTGATGAACTGGTCAGTGAAAGTAATACGATCGGGACGAACGATTTCGTCGTACACCGCCCGCGACCAATGCTCCTCACCCTCAGCATTGCGGATGCAATAGCGCCACTCACCTCCGGGCTGAAAGTCGACTGAACAAAACGGCATCGTCCAACCCTCCGGCCCCCACCATTGCTTGATGTGCTCAGCTTCTGCAAACATGGTAAAGACTAGCTGTTGTGGTGCACTAAGGCGTTTCGTAAACATCAGGTCAGTCTCGCCCTGCGTAACGACTACTCCTAATATTTCGTTCATTTTTTATCTCCTTCTCGAGGTAAATCCACTTGTAGTTTTTGTACATATCGCTCCAAAGTATTCAAACTACCTTCCCACAGCTGGCGGTACTGATTGAGCCAGTCAGTACCCTCCCGTAGTCTGGTGGGCTCTAACCGGCAAGGCCGCCACTGGGCGTTTCGCCCGCGAGAGATAAGTCCCGCCCCCTCCAGCACTTTCAAGTGCTTAGAGATCGTTGGCAAACTTAAAGCAAATGGCTTTGCCAGTTCATTAACTGTAGTATCGCCTTTACTCAACGTATCCAGTATCGCCCGGCGTGTAGGGTCGGCCAACGCCATAAAAATAAGGCTAAGGTGATCTGAAGACTCTTTATGTTGTACTTTGCTATTTAGCATAATAGTAGAATACGTGACAATCTTATTTGGGTCAAGACTTTTAATTCGAAGCTATGCCAACCACGCCCTGCGCGAACGACACCAAGAGAGGACGCTCAGCTAGCGACTCCTTAACGAGGCAGCTCGTCCGCATGCCGCATCGCCCACTTTCGCACTTCGCTAATCGGCTCGTTGAGGCTTAGGCCAAGTGGCGTTAGTGAGTATGTAACGGCTATGGGCATCGTGGTCTTGACCTCTCGAATTACTAGTGTATCTTCTTCAAGGCTACGAAGTGTTTGCGTAAGCATTTTCTGCGAAATGCCATCAATTTTACGCCTAAGCTCATTGAAACGCAGAGGCTTATCTGCCAGCGCTCCAATGATAAGGCCAGTCCATCGATCAGATATTCTATTCAAAACCTGACGAGTAGGACAACTTGCATTGTATACATCGTATGTCATAGCTATAGGTTACCATAAGGTGCCTACTTGTGTAAATATACTAAGTATATTAAAGTAACCCTTATAAAAAGGGCCCCTCTTTATGCAAGCGATCATACGAAGTCAATCAAGTACCCAAAAGGTGGAGATCAAAGAAGTCCCCGCCCCAACGCCTCAGCCTAATCAAGCGCTGATATCGGTCAAAGCGTCGTCGGTCAACCGTGGCGAATTGTCACTTCTAAACATGCGAGCTGATGGTTGGAGACCAGGTCAAGATTTTGCAGGTATTGTTGCCAAGGCAGCAGCTGACGGATCCGGCCCCACTATAGGGACTCGCGTCGCAGGCCTTGCAGAAGGGGGCGCCTGGTCTGAGCTGCTTGCGGTCGAAACTGCTAAGCTCGTCGCAGTGCCAGATAGCGTTTCATTTGAAGATGCGGCGGCGCTGCCATTAGCGGGTCTAACTGCATTGCGGACCATACGCCTTGGCGGTGATATTTTAGGCCGAGCGGTGCTTATTACCGCTGGCAGTGGCGGAGTTGGATCGTACCAGCTCCAATTAGCTATACTTGCGGGTGCGCGCGTTTCGGCAATCATACGCAATGAGCGTATACGTACCGCAACACAGCATGAGCTGCCTGAGACAACGCTCGTTTCTTCGCTTGAAGCCTTGGATGAGCGATTTGATGTGGTACTAGACAGTGTCGGTGGTGATGCACTCCATAAGGCCATAGGTGCGCTCGCTCCAGATGGTGCGCTCGTTCTGTTTGGCAATAGCAGTGGCGAGCTTACGCCACTTTCGCTATTAGACTTTATGCCTGGCCACGAGAACGCAAAGATACTTACCTACTTCTCGTATCATAACCCCTCCCCTATCGCTAACGACCTAGTGTTTCTATTCGATCTTGTGGCATCTAAAAAACTACGTGTTTTTGAAAGCGAGACCGTGAACTTATTCGATTTAGCTCACGGTCTCAAAGATCTTGCAGATGGCAAGCTAGTGGGAAAGTTAATCATAAAAATATAGCCGTCAACCTCGCCTCTTAAGCCCATTTGATATAATTGACGGATGAAGCGCTATTCCATGCAGCCACAAGGACCTTTCAACCTCTTGCACGAAAGTCAATTTTTTGGAGGCTGGTTTACTCTCGACGAAGGTAAACGTGTCGTTATCTCTATGCCGATCGAAGGTTGGACGGGCTCGGCCACGATTATCATGAGTCAAGACGCAAATGGCCAGATTCATGGCGATGTATACAGTCGCGAGGGAATCGCAGAAAAAGCGTGGCATCAAGCTCTCGCGTCATTATCATTGGACGTTGACGGAAAAGACTGGCCTGGGGTCGGCAAGCACGATCCGTTCATCGGCAAACTGCAAAAAGAGTATGATTATATGCGCCCCGTACTCTTTCATTCACCTTACGAAGCGGCCGTCAGCTTACTTATTGGACATCGCATATCAATTCGTCAACGCCGCACTATTATGCAACGACTGTCAGAAGAGTATGGCGAGAAGTTTACTGTTGACAGTAAAGATTTCTATGCTTTTCCCGATCCTCATGCCATACTAAAAATTCATGAAATTAAGGGCATGAACGAAGAAAAGATGGCGAGAATCCACGGCGCCGCCCAAGCAACATTAGACGGTCTGTTAGACCGTGCCTATCTACGCTCACTACCAATTGATGAAGCGCTTAAAAGACTCCTAGCTCTCCGCGGCGTTGGCGATTTCTTCAGCCAAGGTATTCTGTTTCGCGGTGCGGGAATCGTAACTTCGGCCACGCAAGATATCAATACAATGCAGGCCATCCAGCAAGCATACAAACTAGAGAAGTCCCCAAGTAGAGAGCAACTTAAGGATATTACAAAACACTGGCACCCCTATGAAATGTGGTCTGCTGTGTTGCTTCATATATGGATAAGACGCGAGATGGGCGGATTCCGCGCTCCGCGCTAGGCTTGAACAATAGTATCAACAACTTCCTCGATCGTTTTACGGGTTGGGACGGTATGCGTCAGTAAATAGTACCAGTTGAAACCACAACAATAATCAACGATTACAGACAGATCCCGGCCAGCCAACTCGCCACGATCCTGAGCACGCCTCAAGATATCCATCAAGATATCGCGTCGGTGCGGAATATACGATTTGTTAAAAAAATCCAATGCCTTAGGGTCGGATTGAATTTCAGCCAAGATACTACGGTACGTTTCACCGCTTACCGTCGTTTGCCAGTCTTCCCATAAAATGACAAACCACCCTGTAACTTCTTTCCTTGTTGAGCCTACATCTTCAATTTTCAGTAATCGCGAGGTTTCGCGGTCGAATAGTTCAATAAGAATAGCTATTTTATTCGGCCACCATCGATAGATTGTGGGCTTACCGGCGCCAGAGCGCTTGGCGATACCTTCGATTGTCAGCCCGGCATAGCCTTTCTCCTCTAAGATTGCGGCGGCGGCATCAATAATTGCCGCATGGGTAGCAGTATTGCGTGAACTAGTAGCGGTTGCAGGGTGAGAATTGTTCATAAATATATTGCGTTACGTTACGTAACGTTATATTATCATACCAGCGTACTTTGCGCAAAGTACTCAATTATAATATTGCCTCTCTTGAATAGTGAGTCAAAGAAAAGGATTACAAAGCATGGTTTCTACTACGCAATCAAAATTAACAAATATATTACTCACCAGTGGTATGATTGCGGGTCCGTTATATATAGGCATAGGCTTCATAGAAGGTGTTACTCGCGAAGGGTTCAGCTTCCTGCATCACGATTTGAGCTTGCTAGCTAACGGCAATTTAGGCTGGATTCATAGCACGCTTCTTGTAGTCAGTGGTCTGCTGACCATAGCCGGTGCAGTCGGCATGCGCAAAGTAATACGAGGAAACAAAGGCGGCACCTGGGGACCCTTGCTACTAGGATTGTATGGACTTGGTTTTGTCGGTGCTGGTATTTTTAAAGCCGATCCAGCTAAGGGCTTTCCAGCTGGAACACCAGCTGATGCTCATGCAGTGAGTACTGTCGGGCTTCTCCACTTTGTCTGTGGTTCCGTCGGCTTTATTGGTCTGATAGCGGCTTGTTTCGTTCTTGCTCGCTACTTTAAAGTTAGCAAAGATAGCACTTGGAGCAAGTTCTCGAAGTTTACGGGTATGTTCTACTTCTTGGCTTTCCTTGGCATTGCTATGGGTTCTCAACAGACCGGCTCGATCTTAACAATAGTCATTCTTGGCTTTACTGCTGCTGTGATACTCGGCTGGGCATGGGTTACTACAACCTTGGGCCGACTTAAGGTTTGAATTCACAAATTAACGATCATGACAGAAAGAGAGAACGGGAAAAATATGGCAGTAACATCTAAAGACGGTAGTAAAGTTGCGTTCGAAAAATCAGGCAATGGACCAGCAATAGTAATAGTAAGCGCTATGCCCGACCGATCAGCCAACGGTCAGCTAGTGAGCTTATTGGAGCCGCACTTTACTGTCTATAACTACGACCGGCGTGGTCGTGGAGGTACCGAAGACAGTAAACCCTACGCTATTGAACGTGAATATGAGGATTTAGAGGCAATTCTAGATGAAGCAGGCGGCTCAGCCTACGTCTATGGCAGTTCCGGAATGGGCATTTTTGCGCTCAAAGCTGCGGCGTACGGTTTAAATGACAAGTTCAAAAAACTAATAGTGTGGGAGCCACCGTTTATCGTTCCTGGTAGCCGCCCAGCAGTACCAGCCGATTACCGGCAGCAACTAGAGAAGCTACTAGCCGAAGATCGTCGTGGCGACATGGCCGAACTCTTCCTAACTGCCGCAGCCGGTATTCCAGCGGAGTATGTCAAACCTCTACGCGATACGCCATATTGGCCAGCCTTTGAGGAATCGGCGCCAGCGCTGGTTCACGATGCAGCCATGACCGGAGACTTCTCCATCCCCGAGACTTTAAAAAATGTTACAGTATCAACATTGGTGCTCGATGGTGGAACAACCCCATGGCTAACTGCCGGTGCCGAAGCTGTTGCTCAGTACTTACCAAAAGCAACACGCCAAACTCTGGCAGATCAACAGCATAATGTTGAAGCTACCGTCATTGCATTGGCGCTGATTGCATACTTTAAGTAAAGGAGGAGCCATGAAATTTCACACAACAGTACTTACAGCCGGTGTCACGACAACTGGCGTCAATGTTCCGGAAGATATAGTAATCGGACTTGGCGGCGGTAAAAAGCCACTGGTCCGCGTCACTATAAACGGCTACACCTACCGCAGCGCTATTGCGCCGCGAGGGGATCGATATATGCTCGGTATCAGTGCCGATGTCCGCGCCGCTGCCCATGTAGCCGGTGGCGACGAAATTGACGTTGAACTCGAACTCGACACCGAACCTCGTGAAGTGACGATACCGCCAGAACTGGCCCAGGCACTGGCAGTCGACCAAAAAGCGAAAGCGACCTTCGACAGCCTTTCATATAGCAAGAAGATGATGTATACCGCTCCCATCGAAAACGGCAAGACCGCCGAAACACGCCAACGCAATCTTGAAAAAGCCATGAAGGGACTACGAACATGAGAAAAGTAGTGTTGCAACTGGGCCTGACGCTAGACGGTTTCATGTGCGGCCCTAATGGCGAGCTTGACTGGATGGTGTTTGATCAGCAACTATTAGCATACAACATGGAACTCGCCAAGCAGGCTGACATCACCCTGATGGGACACAACGCTTATAATGAAATGTCAGGGTATTGGTCGGACCTTCCTCATGATCCGACGGCGTCGAAGCTAAGGATTGAGTTTGCTGAAGTCTTGAATGCCATGAAGAAAATTATCTTCGTAAGTGCCGACGAGAAGCTGGTCTGGCGGAATGCCGAAGCAGCAGTAGTTCACAATGGTGATGATATCGCTAAAATCGTAAACGAACTAAAGACACAACCAGGCAAAGACATTATCGTATACGGCGGGGTGCAAACGGCCCACACCCTAATTCAGCATGGACTAGTAGATGAGTATCAGCTTACCATTAATCCGGTGGTACTTGGCAAGGGTAGGCTATTGTTTTCAGATATCAATGATCAGATGAAACTCAAGCTTGTTAGTACTCGGTCGTATGAGTGCGGAGCGGTGGGACTCGCCTATCATCGAATATAGCACTCAACTACACATTTTTCTGCCGAGTGGCGTTGAACCATCAAGGAATCAAAACTACACGACAGAGGCAGTCTGCCCATAAAAAGAATCTCCAGATATTTTGGCGACTCTTTTTATCTCTGTTAGGCTTCGAGGAAACCAAATGACGAGACAGGTCGAATCTTCATGAACGCTTTAGAAATCTCGATCAAAAGCTAAACGAACTCAGCCTTAACCTTATTGAGATCATCTTAATTGACATATTTCTTAAATAATTGTGCCGACTCTTCAAGAAATGCTGCTTGATCATCTTTCGGAATTGCAAAAAACTGACGAAATAGTTTTGCAGGATGCAGTTCTGCCAGGATATTCATAATCGGGTCACCACCACGATGAGGTTCCTCGAACACAAGCGTGTCACCTACCTCGGTACCATAGTATGCAATGTCATCCGTCACGAGTTGCCAACGCTGAGAAGCAGTAATAACTCCAGAAGCCCTCGCTACGCTTTGCATAAGCTGACACCGAGGGCCATGGCTCGCACCCGTAATCTCAATAACTCTCGCAACCCGATGTTGTTCAAAAAGAGTACTGGCTTGAGTTAGTTCTTCGACAGTATTCTGTGAAGCAATGTCAGCTATAGAATTTTTAACAAGATCACGAATCACTTCTTTGTCTTCGAGCCACTGTGAGTGAGCATTAATAGCAGGGAACTCATCGAGACCATCAAACTTCTCTATGAAGAGCCGTTTTATTACTTCAGCTTCCAAAATACCGTCAGAATTACGAGATGCACCTGAACCCATTGTTATTACAGAAACATTTGCTGGCCCTTCATTCAGGATAGAAAGAACAGCTGTTGGCAAGGTGCCGAGTTTTGTAAGATCCCTTCCTCCCCAGATCATCGTTTGCCAGCCCTTTGACTGAAGATGCCTACCATGAATAAGAATACCAGTGGAGGGCAAGGATGATTTTTCTTTCATACACTCATTATACTTATACATGTAAGATGCAAACCAAAAAGAACCTGACAGTTTTTTGCCAGGTTTCTTTTACTTAGTAACTTACTCGGTGAACCAAACGACGAGACAGGTCAAAATCTTACTCGACGACTTACAGGGATTTGATGCTAAGCTGAAAGGGATTACTGGGTGCTAGTTGTCTTTTACTACTTGCAAGAGAGTTCGCCCCAGATGGTGCATGGCCAAAGATTCATGTGCCTCAGCGGCACTTATTAGCGGGAATACATTGCTTACGTGCACCGTGAGCATGCTGGCCGCCATAGTATTCAACTGATTCATGAGTTTAGTATCATAATCGGCATTGTATCCGATTGCCTGGTCGCTCGGATCAAGCCGTACGCCATTCGGGTAGGCTATGCGCCCGCCCGCGGTAACAGCGTGCAGCATGTTTGCAATAGTCGGCCCGCCCGCGGTAACGAGCGCAGCATCGATACCATTTGGCGCGAATTGCCTTGCGGCTGTCACGACATCCGTCGTTTTACCATCCACAGCCGTATCCGCGCCCAAAGACAAAGCAAGTTGCACACCATCTTCACCCGATGCCACCGCGAATACCCGAGCACCCATATGCTTGGCAATTTGCACGGCAAGATGACCAACCCCGCCACTAGCACCAATGATCATAAGAGAGCTGTTCTCCCCTATCTGCAAAGTATCTTGTAATCCACGGAGAGCCGTTCCTCCGTCAAGCGCAAGCGCAGCTGCTTGTTGAACCGTCATCCTCGAAGGTATCAACCAAGCCTGGCTAGTATCAACGGCCACATACTCAGCATAAAAGCCGGCTTTAGGAGAACGTGCAGGAACCATGCCATATGCCATATCGCCTTGTTTAAACCGTGTGACTTTCTTGCCTACCGCTACAACTTTTCCTGAGCCTTCAGATCCTAAAATATAAGGAAATGTAGGTTTTCCGGGCAGCATCTGGGCGAATAAACCTTCTCGTTCATATATGTCCCATTTACCCACACCCGCATATGCGACTTGCAGCACTATTTGCTCGTCACCCGGCAGAGGTAAGGATACTGTTTCATAAGCTAATACATCCGCACCTCCAAAGCCGTGCATCGTTATCGCTTTCATGGTTTTTTGTGATGTATTCATAGTGTTTACTCCTAGACTTCTGATACTGGCATTATAAAATACACCTCCGTAATATAGTAGTAGGCATCATTTTGTGCTATACCTACTGTATGGTACCTATAAAAAATTCTACTCTCTGCAGTTCATCACCTGAATTGTCTTTATTAGAGACTGTTTCCACTAAGTGGGCGCCCTTGGTTATACTAGCTTTGGAAGAAAAGAAATTACGTCATGGTGAACTACAGCGCGCGATCGGTGTTATTTCACAGAAAGTTCTCACTCAGACGCTTCGTGCCCTAGAAAGAGATGGTGTTGTCACCCGCCACGTATACCCAGTAGTGCCACCGCATGTCGAGTACGAGCTTACGCCGTCGGGCGTGGCAGTTATTAGTACCATCAAGGGTTTTGGCAACTGGGCACGAGAGCATTATGCAGAGACCGCGGAAGCACGCAAAGTGTTTGAGGCAGCCATTGCTAGTAGACGTACGGTGCAAGAATAAAACAGACCGCTACGCTATATACAAAACAAAAACCCTCCCATAATGGGAAGGTTTTTTAATGTTCCAGTTTGGTAATCCTAACAGGACTAATGTGGAACACTTGATGGCTATCGTTAGTGAAATTAAGCGAGAGGCTTGAAGCATTGATTAAATAAACGGTGCGTGAGCTAGCCGATACTAGCCGTGTCCCTCCCGTACTTTACAAACAGCGTAAAGATGTACAGCAAAAATACCGCAGACGTATAGACTAGCCCTACAGCCTGCAGGCTGAATAAATTCAAGAATAAACCAGCGATTACGGCTGGTAGGCCAAATGCAATATACGAAATTATATATACCGCCGATGCCAGGCCTGCACGATTATTTGGTGTGGCATGAGCCATAATACTTTTGAATGAACCCATAAAAGCTGGACCAAAGCCGGTGCCAGCGAGAATCGTGCCAGCGAGAAATAGTATTGGAGAAGAAATAAGCATGCCAAATACCGTCACCATGAGTCCTAGGCAGGCAAGTATATTCCCCGTTGTGACCAGTTTGCTGTTGTCCCATTTCCTAAAGCAATACATGCAAAGTGCTCCTGGCGCTGTCAATCCAAACACCAGAATCCCGCCCAATAAATGGCCATGATCGTGTAGTAGTGTTGTTGCGATTGACGGGCCGAGCGAAAGATAAAATCCAATCAATGCCCAGCACGCAATAAGACTTGGCCCTAGAGTCTGTAACGTTGGGTGAGCCGTAGCAGGTAAAAGGACTTTTGGCATCAGTGCTTGTTGCCAACCACGCTGACGTTTATTCGTTTCATGGCTTAGTAATAATGCGCTTACTAAAACAGTTGCTATGGCGGCAACGATCCAAAAAATAAGATGCGTTGGCCACGGCATATAGCTTACGAACAAACTTGCCACAAATGCACCGGAACCTATACTAGTGACAGGTACAATCGTTGTGGTAAGGCCTGCTAAGCCGGGCCTATCGGCTGGCTGCGTATCAAGTAATCGTGCGCTGAGTGTCGCCGAGGCAATACCGGTTGCAACGCCTTGTAGCAATCGAGCAATGATCAGCATAGTGACTCCACCTGCGAAAGTGAATAGCAGCATGCTGATTGCTTCTACAACAAGCACTGCGATAAGTACCGGCCGGCGGCCAATACAGTCAGATAAGCGGCCCATGAATAACAATGCAACCACGAAGGAGAGGGCGTAGATTGCAAACACTATCGTTAGCATGAGCGTAGAAAAATGCCATTGTTGCTGGTAAATTCCATAAAGCGGCGATGGTACGCCTGCAGTAAATATAAATAATGCAAGTAGTGTAGCTGAGAGTACGAATTGTTTTTTCATATCTTATCCTCCGTGATTCGCGAGTGATTTCCAAAGCAGGATAGTTGCATAACTGCGCCATGGCCGCCAAACTGCTGCGCGTGCTTGGGCTTCGGTTTCCGAAATTTTTGTTTTATTTTTTCCAAGAGCTTTTTGAACCCCCAGGTCGCCAGCCGGAAATGCATCCGGCCAATGCAAGATACGAAGCAATGCATACTCTGCTGTCCACGCGCCAATACCGGGAATTGCAACGAGCTGATTATAGAATTTCAACGGATCTCGATCACTGAGTCGTAAGTCATTTTTCGCAACAAGTTTCGCTACTTCCCGAATGGTTTCGGCACGCTTTCGTGGTATGCCTGCCGCTGCGATAGAATCAATCGAACTCGACGCCAAGGTTTCCGGTAAGATACCGCCTTTTTCTATCAGGCGCTTCATAACGGTTGTTGCGCCAGCCACGCTAATTTGCTGTCCTATAATGACCCTAACGAGCAATTCAAATTCATCCCATGCGCCAGGCACACGGATCCCAGGATTGCGCTTCACAAGCTGCCGCATGAACGGGTCGGCTTGAAGTGCTGCAGAAATAACTTCCGGGTTAGCATCGAGGTCAAATAGACGTCGCACTTTTTGGATGATTGTATGTGCTTCGCGCGATAGCTCAACGGATATCTGAATTCGTAGCCGATTTTTCACAGGCTCATTCGTCACCACCACAACCCCTTTGTCTAATAGTCGTGTATATGTATCGCTCTCGATAGTTTCAAATGGTGTTGCTCTGCCCATCAATAATTTCAGTAATCCTTGCCAGTCAAATGGCGGCCGATAATCTGCACGGAGGGTTATGAATTCTAACTTTTGCCGTGGCTTTTCTTTTCGAAAACGCGTGGGCGTAAACCCGTATGCTTCACGCATATTAATAGTAAGACGGTCGGGCGAGCTAAAGCCGGCAGAATACGCTACGTCTTGTATGGGCAGTTCAGTATCTTGCAGTAACTGTTTGGCAAAAAGCAAACGACGCGTTGTGAGATACTGCTGAGGTTCGACGCCATAGGTATCGTAGAAAGAACGTCGTAAGTGTCGTTCACTTATATCAAAGTTTTTGGCGGTATCAGCGAGTGTTTCGTCCATGAGCAACGTCTCCTCAATATGACGAGCGAGCCTATGAGCGGGCGTATTGTCTGTTGTACGCTGAAATGGCGCTAGCTCCGGACGACATCTCAGGCATGGCCGAAATCCAAGCTTTTCAGCCTCGGCGACAGTTCTAACGAATTGGCAATTTTTTAGTTGGGGCGGATGCGTGGGGCATACTGGCCGGCAGTAGATTTTGGTTGTCAAAACACAAATAAAGAACACGCCATCGAATCGTCGATCATGTGCAAGTAGTGCCTTGTAATACTCGTTGGACGTCATCTCCATATCTCTAGCATAGTACAAGATTCTAGGTTTGTACTTTGTTTTCGGACCTGAGTCTCGTATTAAGCTGCCTATAATTACTATGGCGAACCATACGGCGGGCCAGGCCGAAACCTTCTCAGTGTGTTGGAGTATGTTGCAACTAGATTGAACGCACTCAGATTATGGTACATACAGAAGTACAGAAGTTCTTACTGATATACTAGCGTTATGCATTACACGCCCAGCAACAATGGCAAGTTAAGGATCGTCAAGACCATGTACGGCATTATGGCAGGATATCTCATGATCTGCCTGGCCCCCATCCCCATTTTTATCGTTGCAATGTTCATTGATAACGCGACTGGCTGGGCTATTAAGTACAATCGATACGATGACTTTGCACAGGTCAGTAATCAAGCCCAAATCGTAGGCGCGCTGCTAGTTTTTCTGGCTACGATCGTATTGTTCTTTCTATTACGCAGATCACTACTATTCAGAAAGCTGTCGATCGACACTCTAAGCAAATCGATTGTCAAAAGCAAATCCAAAACGATACGCTTCTTGGTAATTTTTGGCCTCGCAAGTCTGTTGTTTTTTGAGCTATTAGCCCCCTGGATATAAACCATACGGCCGCAAATCAGTGACTACTATGCAGATTCTTGGCAATGCTACTTAGAAAGTAGTCTCTCGACCCATGGAGAGTCGAACCCAGAATAACAGAGGTGATGTAAAACAAAGACTTCGACAATATATTTGTCATATTTGTCGAAGTCTTTTACATTTGGAATTTCTATATGGTGAACCATACGACGAAACAGGTCGAAACCCTAATCGGTGAGTTGGAATATATCCATCTTCAGTTGAAAGTCCTTGGGAGTTGACCACAAGGGTCCTAAGCCATCAGACAGCTCCGATCATTCTACGGTAAAGCCCATCATCGAACCAACCATGTTGAAGTAGGGCTTTAATTGAGTTATCATAATTATGATAACTACGAAAGGACATACTACCCATGTTAGATGTTAGGCCTATATCAGATCTGAGAAATCGCTTCTCAGAAGTCGAAAAAGAAATACGCGACAACGATAAACCTATTATTTTTACCACCAATGGCAAAGCCTCTATGGTAACTATAAGCTTTGATAAGTTTAGCAAGATGGCACATCTCGATTATATTGAGCGCTCCTTGGATGAAGCCGATGCCTTCGCAGAGACCCACCCGGAGGTACTGACACACGACGAGATCTTCTCAAAAATCAGAAAGAAAGTTAATGGCTAACTTTGCGCTTCGCTACTCGCCACTTTTTTACGACGATCTGGACAGGATCACAAACTATATCTTGTTAGATCTCAAAAATGAGATCGCAACAAAAGCATTCATTGACGACATAGAAACGGCAATAAAAAAACGCCTTGCGAGCCCTTTGCAAGCAGCGGTATACCCCTCGATGCGTCGGCGGGAATACGAGTATCGAAGGATTCTGGTAGGTAACTACCTAATTTTCTACGTCGTCATAGAGCGTACAATGATAGTGAGACGCTTACTATATGGACGCAGAGATCTAGATAAAATTCTTTAGAGCGTCCTAGCTAGACAAAAAGATACCTTAGGCTAGGCGCTAAGTTCTGAAAGACCCAAACACAAAACTCCGGATATCCGGAGTTTTGTGTTTGTACGGTTTCGAAAAATATTCTTGATACGATATGGTGAACCTAACGACGAGTCAGGTCGAAATCTTGTTTGATACTTTAGAAGAGATCAATTCAAAATTGAGTGTGCTCGACTCTGAATAGCCCAGACTAGATTTATGAAACTTCTTTTTGGATATCACAGACATGAACAAGCTTTGCCTCCGAACGATTTTGCGTTTCACCAGTGTATATCAAGTACCGCCTCTCGATTGGAATGTCTAGCAGGTCGGCAAAGTAAGTCAGTTTAGCGGAATACTCTTTTACATACGTGCTTGACGCTTTCACTTCGGCAATTGCCAAGCCCCCGGGAGTTTCAAATACACAGTCAGCTTCACCATATTGATCACGGATAAAGTATACATGAGGCTGCATTCCCGTATTAGTTTGCAGTTTCATGAACTCACCAATTACCATATTCTCAAAAATGTTGCCGTAAAAGTGACTCGCCGCCAACTCTTGTTTGGTACGAATTCCCAATAGATAGCACAGAATACCGGTATCATAAAAATAGAGTTTGGGCATTTTTGTAAGCCGCTTAGATATATTTGCCGCATACGGCTGTAGACGATACGCAATAAAAGATGCTTCTAATACACCGATCCATGCATCAATTGTCTTTATATCTACACCTACTGTATTGCTTAAATCGGTCATATTAAGGATTTGGCCAGCACGACCTGCACACAGCGTAATGAAGCGCTGAAATTTAGGCAAGTTATCAATAGTCCGTAAATCGCGCACATCTCGCTCGATATAAAGGCTAACATACGAAGAATAGAATATGGAAGAATCGATTTTTTGATCGTACACACCTGGATATGAACCGTTGAGCATAATTTGAATGATATCGAGTTTCTTCTGATGAAAACGACCGATCTCGTCCAAAGACAACGGCAAAAGCGTCGTGAGGCCTGTTCTGCCTACTAGTGTCTGGCCAATATGCTTTGATAGTAAGAAGTTCTGGGAACCGGTCAGAACATATTGTGCAGCTTCCTTGCTATCATCCAGCTTAGTCTGTAGATAGGATAAAATTTCAGGTACCCGCTGGACCTCGTCAATAATAGTGCGCGGACCATACTGCTTCAAAAAACCACGCGGATCATCTTGAGCGAATTGCCGGGAATCAAGGTCCTCAAGAGACACATACGCGTAGTCGTTAAATAGCATCCGTGCAAGAGTCGTTTTACCAGATTGACGCGGCCCAGTAATAGTAATGGCCTTAAAGCTTTCGGCTAACTTTCTGAGAGTATCTTCGGCTGTTCTTTGGATCATACTTCAAGTATAACTTATGTAAATATGGAATTCAACTCCAATATTTCATGTACTATCGTTCTACTAGCCCAGGGCATTCTTGATTTAGTGGCCTCATCAGGGGCTTAAATCCCCTGAGAGTATTCGGCATCTTGGAAATGGGCTAGGACGCAGTATTGAATAAGTCAGAGTATCTATGGATCAAATCTCCAAAAGTCAAAATACCCTCCGCTGCGACTCGACGTCTCTCTTCGAGTACTGTCCCAAACTTTTCTGCTAACTCTTTGTTCCGTTCAAAGTTGGCGTCCGTTGTTTCCGGCAGCCCATCATCGGGCGAATCTGCAATGACGACTTCTTACTGGCTCCTTGCGAAACAATCTGACCGCGATGAGATTATGGCCATCAATAGCAACAAGGTTACCATGCTCGTCTTTGCGAACAAGTGGAGCGGGTGGTAATCTATCGACCTGACCGTTGGCGAGGCAGTCAAAAATATACCGCACAGTCTTTTCTTTAAGAAAGTCTTGCGAAGGAAGGATTTTCTCAGGTGCTATCTGCATGCTTTCAGTTTACCAGATACGCAAAACTCACCGATCAAATCGAACTCTTTTACAGAGGAAAGTCTCCTATCAAAAACATCTCCAGCTTTCGCATGGAGATATTCAAGCTCGGGTAGGGTTTCGAAAAAATATAAAAATTCAATATGGTGA
>CAZKGK010000008.1:0-69270 GCA_964552555.1 uncultured Candidatus Saccharibacteria bacterium | reverse complement strand
GTATACAGTGCAGAACACCGCTTGAGATGTTGCAAAGGTGTTGAGCTCAGGACGGCCTACTAAAAGGCCAGATTTTCATCCGGCCTTTATGTTAATAAAATGTTCTCTGGTTACATTTTTTGTATACTTGGGCCTGCGATTCTAAAGCCATTCAATATACCTTGTAATAGAATCGATTTTTCCTCGTTACTAGCGCAGTCTGTTTGTGCGGTCTGGATGTAGTAGAAATAGTTACCTATTGTCCTACCACCTTGTGTATCGCTGTACTTCTTGCCTATCGATGTATCCTGTGCATCCTTTGGCACGCGATAAATGGTTGCTACAGACTGTGGATCGTTCGTACATATAGGCTCAGAGTCAAGAGCATGCGAACGAAGGCTCATTGAATCTAAGGATGATGAAGTCTTCGTATCATAATACGCATCTGCGATATGGGTACTCAGCGAAAACTTAATACCCCACTGAGTAATATCAAGATATTTACCTGTTTTACTGGCGCTACTCGTGCCCTCTGCTTTCGACGTTGTGGCTGTAGAGTTAGTGGTGGTGGTCGTATCCTTCTTCTTATGATGAGCCAGGGCATACCAGCCCCCTGCCGCCACAAGCACAATAACAATGATTATTATAAGAGCCTCGATAAGGCCAAAACCCGCTTCATTTTTTGATTTATTCATAGCTTAAGAATAGCCTAAAAGCAGATCTCGTACAACGCTTATGGTTAAACTCTACGGTTCTAGTTGCTCAGGTACCCCTGCGACTTCCGGAGTAGGTGAGGCAGCAGCAGCGCCAAACACCTCATCGAGTGAGCTCACTAGTACTTCACGCGGTCGAGCACCGTCAGCTGGACCGACAATGCCCTGTTCTTCCATGGTCTCAATGAGACGTGCTGCTCGGCCGTAACCAATACGCAGGCGACGTTGCAACAAACTCGTGCTAGCCTTATGGCCCTCAATAACACAGCGAATAGCATCCTTCAACATATCGTCGTCAGCATCAGCGGCACCGTAGTCAGCTACAACACCACCCTTGCCATTCAGCTGTACTGGCTGGGAGATAATCTCATCGTCATATTGTGGTGGGCGCTGCATGCGTATGAAGTCCGTAACCTTAACTGTCTCATCGTCACTCAGGAATGCGCCTTGCACACGCTTTGGTTTTGGCATGTCAGCAGTAAGTAAAAGCATGTCGCCTTGGCCAAGTAGCTTCTCGGAGCCCATTTGGTCAATAATTGTACGGCTGTCTACTTGGCTAGCCGTCGTGAAGGCAATTCGCGCTGGGACGTTGGCCTTAATGAGACCAGTGATGACATCTACGCTTGGACGCTGTGTAGCCAGCACCAAGTGAATACCTACAGCGCGAGCCTTTTGTGCAATGCGTACAATGAGCGCCTCAACATCACGCGCAGCCATCATCATAAGGTCAGCCAACTCGTCAATCACAATGACGATATAAGGCATACCCTCACCCTTTTTGAGGAGGTTATATTCAGCGATATTACGCTTACTAACCTCTGAGAGCGCCTTATAGCGGCGCTCCATCTCGGCTACTGCCCATTTCAAAGCACTAATACACTTCTCGGGCTCAGTAATAACTGGTGTTAAGAGGTGGGGGATGTCGTCATATGGCTTCAGTTCCACCTGCTTAGGATCAACGAGGATAAGCTTTAAGTCGCTTGGACTATTGCGATACAACAAACTCGTTAGAATAGCGTTAATCATGACTGATTTACCAGAACCGGTCTGGCCAGCAACGAGTAAGTGAGGCATCTTGTCCAGATCCGCTACCACCGCTTTACCAGCAATATCCTTACCTATTGCAAATCCCAAAGGTCCTTTAATGCCAGCCCATTCAGGTGACTGAATAATAGAGCTCAAACGTACAATGGCGGCCTTAACATTAGGCACTTCGATACCGACAGCACGTTTTCCGGGGATAGGAGCTTCCATGCGGATGCTATGTGCAGCGAGGTCTAGGGCTAGGTTGTTCTCTAGGGCGGTAATCTTCGTCAGCTTCACATTAGCCGGGGGTTTCAACGTATACTGCGTCACGCGAGGGCCCACATTCGCCCCCTCCATCTCTACGTCAATATTAAAGTTGGAGAAAGTCTCTTCAATCGTTTTGGCGTTACCCTCTACATTGCCGGCATCAGCTTTATCCTGTTTCTGTTCCAGTAAATTAACTCCAGGGAACTTCCAGTTGGGATCACTGGCCAGGGTGAGTGCTTGGTGGTCCTCGTTAGGCGCTAGGGCAGCGGCAGCGTTCTTGATGCCAGCTATTTGCTTGCCGCCCCCGCCGTGATGTTCTACGGGGACTCCTTCATTTAATTGAAAACCAGCCCCTTCGGCACGAGCTTTTAGCTGCCCTAATTCCCCGTCAGCCACCGCAGTATGCTTGAATAACTTACCAAGTCCTACAAGCATCGCCAAGTTAAGGCCAAAGGCAAAAAAGATCGACAGGCCAATAAAAATCGCAAATAGTAGGGACGCGGGGAAACTGTCGAGTGCCTGCCGTACCGCACCACCGACAAGCATCCCTGCTTCACCGCCATGGCCCTTGACCCAAGAACCATCAGACTGCTTACTGGCGAAAGCAGTAAAAAGCCAGCATGCACTAAACAGCAAAATACCAAACATAGCGAGAAGATTTCCGAGTCGGATATGATGACCTTCGGTCTTGAACTTATAAACACCCCAGTATATTAAGCCAAACGGCAATAGATACGCAGCCCAGCCCAGCGTCCAGTAAGCGCCATTAAACATACCTTTTGGTAAAGGGCCGCCAGTACCGAAGCCACCGAATAGCAGGAAGAGAGCCGCCACGAAAAGCAATACCGCTCCAGCGAGTGGCCAAAATGGAGATCGCTCCATCTGCTCTTCTTCCTTTTTTCGTCGTGTATTTTTTTTCTTTTTGGCCATAGTGTTTGTATTATAGCAGCTCTCTGGTAGAGCAAAACTTACAGTTTAAATTGTAGCAAAAAGTACAACTATTGTCAACTATCCCTCTTCTGCTTATTCAGGCTAGTCGGCGTGCGAACCTTCACCTAGCAAGCGAGCACGCATTGCTTGGAAACGCTTCTCTTGATCGATAGCGAGTTCTTCTGTGGTCTTAGTTGGGTCAGCCTGATGTACGGTTTTTGCCACAGGAGCGCCGTTGCCACCCTCGCCTTTGCCACCTATAACGTTTACTACGGGGATAACAATCGGCGTACGGTTTGTTTGTTCAAACAAATAGTGAGTAATATGATCTTTAAGCTCTGCCTTAAAACGATCCAGATCAATGCGTTTGAAGCGCTGCTGTACGGCTCGACGCAATTCGTTGCGCAAACCATTCATGAGATCTTCATTATCACGCATATAGATGAATCCGCGACTAATAATATCTGGGCTAGTCAATAAATTACCGTTTCGTTTATCAACAGTAATAACCACAGCCACCAAGCCGCCTTCACTCAGTAGTACACGGTCTTTGACCACGATACCGTTCACTACGGAACCAGTCTGGTCAACCAGTAGTGAACCATGAGGCACTTCGCCAGCCGGCTGCCATGAATCAGCGGTCAGGGCAATGCTATCACCATCCTTTGCCATAATGACGTCCTTGCGCTGCCATCCCTCTTCTACAGCCATTTCGGCGTAGTACTTACGGTTACGAGTACCAGCGTAGATAGGCAGGAAAAACTTCGGGCGCACAATGTGCAACATCTCACGATACTCATCACGACGAGCGTGACCAGAAACATGCAAAGGCCCACAGCCATCAACTTCGTGACTTGGATGGCGGTACAAGTGCACGCCTAGTGCGGTAAGCTCATTACCAATACGCTCATAGCGTACTTCATTGCCAGGAATAGGCGAAGAGCTAACAACAACCGTATCACCTTCCTTAAGCTTAATGTGTTTGTGCTCACCTTCAGCCATACGCTGCAACGCAGCGCCAGGCTCGCCCTGTCCACCGGTACAGATCACTAATACCTGTTCGTCTGGCACGTTAGGCATCTCGCGCATAGGCAGCACCGTGCCCTTTGGAATTTTCAAAATGCCCTGACGGACAGCAATTTCGGCGTAACTCATCATGCTACGACCGTCCAACGCTACTCGACGCCCTGCAGCGACTGCAGCGTTAACCGTCATTTGTACCCGGTTCATATTACTAGAGAAAAGCGCAACGAAAACACGGCCTTCGGCGTTCCCCATTATGTCGTGGAAACTTTGCTGGAGCGTACTCTCCGTAGGTGTACGACCTGGTAGCTGAGCATTACAGCTATCGCTCATAAGCAATAGCACGCCTTCATCACCAAGTTCCCGCAAACGTGCTGCATCAGTTGGCTTCTCGTCCAATGGTTCTGGGTCGAGTCGCCAGTCACCGGTATTAATAATACGACCGACGGGTGTGTCCACCACAATACAAGCCGCTTCCGGTACGGAGTGCGTAATACGCACTAGCTCAACAGTAAAAGTGCCGAGACGTAAACGCTCGTGCGCGTCCATATTCATAATGTTTAATTCAGGTGTAAAATCTAGGCCAGTCTCCGCGATCGCGTCTTCAAACGTCTTTTGTACCACCCCAAGGGTGAAACGCGAACCATAAATTGGAGCAGGAAACTTAGGTACCGTATGCTTCAAACCACCAATATGATCTAAGTGGCCGTGGCTGACGACGTACCCACGAATCTTGTGTTGGATAGTCTCCAGGTAAGATGGGTCTGACACGGTGTAGTTAACGCCGGGCAGATCAACATCCAAGTTATTGCCGCAATCTAGGATAATCGCGTCATCCTGCCATTCCAGTACCTGCATGTTTTGCTCACCAATACCACCCTGACCCCCCAAGAATGTAAGTTTGAGCTTGTCAACTTCGTCAGCAATGACGTTAGCACGACGCTCTGGTCCCTGAGCGGCAGCCGCAGGAGCGTACTGGTTAGCTATTTTCTGAGCATCAGCCTGTACTCGTCGCTGTGCGCGTACAGCTGCTCCGCGGGATGCGCTCGCTCCCTGGACGGCCAAGCCGCTACCAGATTGATTTGGGCGACGTTGTCCACCGTTATTGCCGCCCTGGCTAGGGCCGCGCTTAGGACGATCACCGCCACGTTGATTATTGTTCTGTTGTTTCTCTTCTTCCATCTATTTATTCCTTTCGTTTAATAGAGATATTTTGTTGTACTGCATAAAAAATGTGCGTAGTGCCTACTCCGTGCGAGAGCACCGGCTTCCAAAAGCCGAGTGTCGCAGGATCGAGTCCCGCTACCCCAGCCAAAATGCCATTTTAGAGTCGTTGCCAGATGGCAACACTATACCCTACGTAGTTGCAAGTATGGTCAAGTTTTTGGCATACTCGGCCGCACTACGACAATGTACCGATATTCTTGTACGTTCCCGAATACCTAGGTGCTTGGCTGTCTTAGCCAAATTTTGGTAGACATTGCATGAAAAATTGCAATATCTACCTCATCTGGTCAAGCTTTTATTGCTTGGCGTTTCCCCTTCCGCATCAAAGTCGCTAGCAAACGTCCTACGATACGTATTACGAGTATCAAACCGAGAAACGCAAACCCGTATTCCCACAGACTACCACTATTAAAGGCAAGTGAGGTCAGAGCATAGGTTAGTAGCAAGGACACAACGAGCAAGATGATCAATGTCACCCGCCCTATTGCCTGTTTGTGTATTATTGCTACTGCCATGATTGTTACTTCTTGTCGGCCAACTCTCGAGCTGCCGCTTTCATGCTGAGCTGCAAACGGCCTCGGTCATCAATGGCGACCAATTTAACAGTTACCTTGTCGCCTTCTTTAACTACGTCACTTGGTTTATTCACGCGTTCTTCGCTCATTTCAGAAACGTGCACTAACCCGTCCTTGCCTGGCAAAATTTGCACAAAGGCCCCAAAATCCATAACGCTAACTACTGGCTTGTCGTAATAGATAGTGCCAACTTCCGGATCTTCGGTCATGCCCTTAATCCACTGTATTGCCTTCTGAATACTCTCACCATCTGGGCTGGCAATCATGACCGTACCGTCATCTTTTATGTCAATTTCGGTACCGGTCTCGGCGGTAATGCGTTGAATCATCTCGCCACCCTTACCAATAACTTCACGAATCTTATCTGGGTTGATCTTAATGGATTCTACACGTGGTGCGTACGGGCTCATTTCCTTGCGCGGTTCGGCGAGTGTCGTCAGCATATGCGCTAGGATATGCGCACGGCCCTCTTTGCCCTGCAAAAGAGCCTTCTGCAGTGTCTCAACTGGTAAGCCATGCACTTTCATATCCATCTGCAATGCGGTTATACCCTTAGCTGTACCGGCAGTCTTAAAATCCATGTCACCGGCAAAATCTTCAGCATCGGCAATATCACTTAAAATAACCGCTTTGTCACCTTCAATCATGAGGCCCATAGCTATGCCGCTCACCGGTGCCGTCAGCGGTACGCCGGCGTCCATCAGCGCCAAGCAGCTACTACAGGTTGCAGCCATGCTGGTGCTACCATTCTGGCTCATAATCTCAGTAACGCTACGCACCGTGTAGGGGAACACGTCTTCAGCAGGTAATACCGGCAGTAATGCGCGTTCAGCAAGTGCACTATGTCCAATTTCTCGACGGCCGGGGCTGCCAAGACGCTTAATCTCACCAACCGTGTAGCCGGGTGCATTGTAGTGGTGCATAAAGCGTTTTTGTTCGTTGCGCTCCATAGTATCTACGAGCTGTGCATAACTAAGTGGTGCCAAGGTAACAATGTTCATACCCTGAGTCAGGCCACGAGTAAAGAGTGCTGAACCATGAGCTCTTGGCAAAAACCCGACTTCCGAGCTTAATGGACGAATCTCGGCAAAATCTCTTCCGTCGGGACGCACACCGTCATTCAAAATACCCTTACGGACGTCTTTGTTCGCCGCCGTAGCAAATGCATCCTCATAATCACGCTTTACCGCCTCCCACTCATCGCCGAGTGTCTCGGCAAAATGCTCGAGCAAATCTTCACGCAGTACATGCATACGCTGATGACGCTCGGCCATTGGTGCACGAAGCTTATCGCCCATCTTGCCATCTAGAAAGTCGTCGACGGCCTTCTGAATGTCTTCGCTTGGCAAAGAAAGTTCATACTCCTGTTTTGCCACACCCACCTTCTGGATCAACTCCTGCTGCAATTTAATCGCTGGCTGTATCGCGTCGTAGGCCCAGGTTAACGCTTCTATCACTTTTTCTTCAGCGATTTCATTTGCCCCGGCCTCTACCATCATGATTGCCTGCTCGGTACCAGCAACAATAAGATCCAAATCATTCTTAGTCATATCTTCTAATGACATGAATGCTTCAGGCTTGCCATCCTTTAATCCAATACGTAAGCCAGCAACGGGGCCTTCGAAAGGAGCGCCGGTAAGCATAAATGCCGTACTCATGGCAATCATGGCAATCATGTCTGGCCGAAAGGCTGGGTCGGTGCTAAGCACCGTAGCTACACCCTGTACTTCGTGGCGATATCCTTTTGGCCACAGAGGACGAATCGGTCGGTCAATTAGACGACCAATAAGAATCGCTTCCTCACTGGGCCTTCCTTCACGCTTGATAAAACGGCTACCACTAATTTTGCCTGCGGCATAAAATTTTTCTTCGTAGTCAATGCTCAAAGGAAAATAGTCGAAGCCCTTAATTGGCTTGTTGCTAACCATAGCGGTTCCGAGTACAACGGTATCGCCATAGCGAACCATAACGGAGGCTGAACTTCTAAAACCTACACGATTGACTTCGAGCGAAAGTGTACGTCCGCAAAAGTCGGTCTCTACGGTAATTATTTCTTTTCCATAAGGGTTAATTGTCTGTCCCATCAGGTCCCTTTCCGTCTAGTTCAGGCTACGCGTGCAAAGTGCAAATATATAGCGCCCTTGTGCATGTTCGGTGCAATATATCTGACCCCCGCCCGCGAGCTACACGAATCTAGAAACAGTTAATGTGCACAAGCTATGCGCCTCGATTATCGAGGCAGCGAGTCCATGCACTAGCGGCGAATGCCGAGCTTCTCGATGAGCTTCAGGTATGCTTGACCGTCTTTGCTAGCGATATACTGCAGGTGACGCTTACGCTTACCAACAAGTTGCAGTAGACCACGACGCGCTGCGTAGTCGTGCTTGTTCGCTTTGAGGTGTTCGGTCAGCTCCTTGATGCGTTCGGTCATAATACCGGCTTGCACTGCTGCTGAACCACTGTCGTTTTTGCTTGATTGCAGGTCTGTAACGATGCCCTGTTTTTTCTCACTTGAAATCATACTGCGAGCATTGTATCAGATGAGACGACCTCGTGCAAGCACTTGTTACACCGTAAATACTGCCGCCTGCAGAGACTCGGTAGAAAGTGCGGGCATAGCTAGTGCATCAGAGAGGTGGAATTCCCCCACTCGAGTACGTCGCAGATCGGACATATAGGCACCGACTTGTAACTCTTTGCCCAAATCCTCGACTAACGACCTGATGTACGTACCACTAGAGACCGATACCGTAAAGCGTGCGAAAGGATATGAATAATCAGTGAGTACGCTCTTCTGAATCGTTACTGGACGAGGCTTTAGTTCTGGGGTCTGCCCATTACGAGCGAGCTTATATGCACGCTGACCTTGCACCTTAATAGCCGAAAATGCCGGTGGCGTTTGCATGAGTTCTCCCTCGAATTTGGCAAGCGCAGCAAGTACTTCATCTTGTGTCGGCTGGTGATCAGAGATCATCGTCGTCTCTCCCTCTGCATCTCCGGTCGTACTAGTACGACCTAGACACATCGTGACGTCATAGGTTTTATCCAACTTTGTATACTCTGGAACCTTCTTTGTGTATGCACCCAGCATAAGCACTAGCAGGCCAGTTGCCAAAGGGTCTAACGTGCCCGTGTGGCCTACAGGGTATCGTTTCTTGCCCGTATCATTAAATCCGGACTGCTCTGCCAGTCGTCTGACCTTATGCACTACGTCAAAACTCGTCCAACCACTTGGCTTATCTATAAGGAGTATTCCGTTCATTCCTTAGAGAATAACGTGCTCGGTCTTGGATTACAATCGTCTGGCTTTAGGCGCCGAAATTCGTTGGAGGCATCATGGGAGGAGGAACGGGTGGTGGCGCAGCGCCACTAGGGGGCTGTACGGGGGCAGCATCAGGTAGTGTGAACGTCGGGTTAGCAGTCGCGTCATAATTGATTGGAGCTTGTGCTACGGGAGCTTGCTCCTGCTCGTGCAGTGGGTTTCCAAGAGGTTGAGCATTGAGCGCTTGGATGGGCTCGGGGGCCGCCGGTGTAGCAATAGCCTGCATAACGGCATCGCGAGCACTAGCCAAATCTGGCCCCTGTGGTTCGACGGCAGGTGTTGCTGGCGCTAACTGTGGTGCCGGAAATTGGAGTGTTGGGCTACTACTTAGTGGGCTTGCTTGCAAATGCGGACTATTTACGTCAGTCTCAATCTGGCTTAAAGTCTCGCCCTGAGGCGCTTGCGGCGGCAAAATAGGTGGCACGGCGGGAGGTGAAGGTTGAGTCGGCAGTGGGGCTGGAGGCTCCGGCGATGGCGCAGGTGGCAGTATCGGGGCGGGTGGTGCCACTGGAGCTGGGGTAGGGCTTGGCGTCATACTAGGTGGCATGTACGGCATTTCTGGTGCAGTTATATTAGCAGACGAGGATGGGCCAAAAACAGACTCATTTGGCTGTGGTAAGGACAGTGGATCTGCATTACCCATACCCTGGGGCGTAGCATTTGCTGACATCTCTCCACCCATGGCAGGCGGTTGCAATATCATATGCGAGCTAGCCATGTGTTGAGTGGGATTAGTAGAACCACCCAGTAGAGGTTCGTTAGTATGATTATCTATATGTACATCACCCTGCTTCTCACTTGGTAGTGGGAGGTGCTCGTCCATGCGAATTTCCGGCATAGGAGGGGGCAGTTGCGGTAGCTGCTCGATCTTCGGCTCGTCGGGCTTCTCGGATGCTGGCCCAAACTCAGGCTCAGACTTAAATACAGGTGTAGGCTCCGGCGTTTCATTGGGGTTATGTGCAATCTCAAGTGTGCCATCCGCACTCGTGTGCGTTTCTTCTTCTTTTGGCATAGTCCGCTGCTCAACGACAGCTTCCACTGGCGCAGGTGGCGGAGCTGGTGGTTCCTCTAGTTTGGTTGCCACCAATTGCTGATTTGCGCCCGCAGCCATCAATTCAGCACTGATACTCATAGTGCCAGGTGTTGTCTTCTCATTACTAAAACGATTTGTTTCAGCAACAATACCGGTCAAAAATGCAGTAGCCATTTGACCATCGATCATACTTTTATCGATGGCATCGATTAACTGTACGCCCAATTCGGACAAACTACTGGCGGTTGGCTCTAGCCAGTTTATAGTACCTAGTTCCCCGCCGGGTTTAGTGTTAATCGTCGCCACGGCAGCATCATGCAGGATACGGCCATGGGAGGTTATAGCCTGGTCTAAGTCGGTTTGCAGGTGCACGCCTACGGCTAAGACCACGTCAACATTGAAGTCACCTTGGCTAAAGTCTAAATCTTTATTGGTAATTGAGGTTTTGTAAGGAGTAATGAATATCTTTACTACCTTATCCTCGACCTTATAACGGAGCTTATCAGCTTTGGCTTTGTCTAAAGCAATGATGAAATCACGAAGACTATCGGTGTTCTTCTCGATTGTTTTCTCCGGCTGCAAGAATTCAATAGTACTCGGTACGATACCGCTAAATACTGCTGTAGCATGCTTACCCATCTTGTTGAGAGCAAGCGTCAAGCCAATACAAGAAGCCAACTGGTCAACAGACGGATTATTACTGACCGTTACTAGGATGTTATTCGACTGTTTTAATCGTTCGGCGATTGCCTGTTTTTGTTCCATGTTGTATCTTCAATCTCTAATGTCAGATTAACATAATAAGCATAAGCTTGCCAACTATTTTTTGCGGAGGCTGCCAGTGTGAACCATTTATGCAGCACGCCGTTTACGGCGACTCTTGGCAATGACTATCTCAGCGATGAGCAATACAAGCGCTACGAGTGGAATTACCGCCCCACTCGCCCCTGCTTTGATCAGACCAAACGAGATAACGCCGGTCAATATCAACCAAGCTAGACTGGCTGTACGCGTAATACGAATACGCATATATTCAGCACCAAGGTAGTAATACGGGAATACTGTGATAACCATGAATGTACTGGATAGCAGGCCACAAATTAATACTACTGTTAAACCCTGCCAGAACGGACTCGACAAAGTCAGTGGCAACAATGACACTACAGCCGTAAGGCTCGTTGCAATCAGCGGACGAAATCGTTCGCCCAGCGCACCAACGGCTGCGTCAATCGCAGAAGCACCTTCATGTCGCAGCTGATTGGCGTAGTCCGTCAGCAAAATCGTGTTCTTGATACTCAGCCCTATGAGAGCGAAGAAGCCCAACATTGCGAAAAAACTAAAGGCATTGTGGGTAAGATAGAGACCCAGCGTAATACCGAACAGGCTGAATGGAATGGCCATAAAGATAAGTAACGGCTGCAGCAAAGAACGGAATTCTAGAGCCAGGAGGAAGAAGATCACCACCAGTACGATCGGGAATGCTAAGGCGAGCGTTTTGAAGGAGTCTTGATTCTGCTGCTCTTGGCCTAGGTCATAATTAATAACATCCTTAGGTAGGCCATAGGTGGCGAGTTTTTCTGGAGTGAACTCCTTATTTACAGCTTCTTTCGCGAGCGTGACCAAAGTGGTTGTGTCCGTCGCATCGAAGTCGGCTGTTACCGCCACGAAGAGCTTGCCATCAGTACGCTCATAGGCGCCGGGGTTAGAAATACTAGTGGTAGTAATCTTAGCCTTCGTGCCGCTGACGCGTGTTAGCTCTCGGCCTGCTAGGAATTTATTCATATCAGCAGCCAAGGCTAATGCCTTCTGGCGATCGGTCGTTTCAAGGTTGACGGTGAATGCTGATGCTGGTGGACCAACGTCCTGTTGTCCAACCTTTATTTGAGCACCGGAAAAGGTATCAAATCGCTTCTGTAATTGATTCACCAATTCTGGCGATGAGATTGAGCGGTCATTGTACGAGATAATATACACGCTAAGACTAGCAACATTCGTGTTAGCGTTCTCAAAGTATGAGGCAGACTTAAAGTTAGACCCCAATGTTTCGGCGACGACGTTATCAGCACGGTCTGCTGCAGCTTCAGCTTCAGCAATCGTAGTTCCCTGCGGGAAGCCCATCTGGAGCGTCAAGCCGTTCGTATCTTTACTCGGTGGGAAAATGTTGAAGGTCACTTTCTGGAAAATGAATCCAGCTGCGCCAACAAATAACAAACCAATAACTACCGCAATAATGCCCACACTAAAAAGTCGCTTCTTACTACTGCGCGCCCATAGCATTGGCATACCAACAAAATGAGCCACTTTGGCTTCAATACCAGCAGCAGGTTCATTGACTTTGTTGCCCATCTGCTTTTTACCTAGCAAAAGATAACGTGCAAACAAAGGTATGAAGGTTAGCGACACTACTAGGCTCACCAGCAAACTAATAATGACCGTAACCGGAATTGCTCGAATAAAGCTCCCTAGAATCCCGCCCACGAACAGCAAAGGAGAGAAACTCAGGATTGCTGTCGAAGTCGCCGCCACCATAGCACGGCTGACCTTGCGCGTTGCCACATGTATCGTCTCTCGTGGATCCTTGTGCCGCCTGCGTTGGGCATCGATAGCCTCCCCCATAATAATAGTGTCGTCCACCACCAAGCCTAGACATAAGATCAAGGCGAATAGCGTAATTGTATTTAGGGTGTAGCCTATGAGATAGATGATTCCCAGAGTGATAGACAGTACGGTGAACATAGAGATGACCGTAATAAACGATGCGCGAATAGCGATTACTATTGAGCCTACTATCAAGACGGCGACAAGCCCCTCTAGTAAAGCGCGCTGCAGCTCACCAATTTGGTCCTTGATGTCCGGCGCGTAGCTGGCACTGAGCGTAGCGCCATAGCCAGAGTCTTTATGTGCATCATTATACCCCTGCAGGGCCGTACGTAGTTGGCCGTCAAACTTAATAACGTCTGCGCCCTCTTTTTGGACTACGCCAACGGAAATGGCATCATAAAATTTATTTTGTTCGTTTGCACGCTCACCGAAACGATCAAAACTGATCTGGGACGTCACCTGCCGTCCAGTTGCCGGATCAACACCATTAACAAAGGGGTCAATCGTGGATGCGCTCTTTACTGTAGGTATGTGCTGATTGACAATATATTGAGCTACCTGCGTACCCTGTGCGGCAAGTTGTTCTGCGGTAGCACCATTCTGCGTGGAGTAAACGGAGACTACTGCGTCATCACCGCGCTGAGTAAATCCGAATTTCGGCGTCTCCGTCTTTACCGTCGCCTGCGTAGGCAATACGTGAGCATCAATGATGCGCTGCTGCAGCTGCTTTCCCGTAGCAATGGCGTCTGTACCATCCTTATACTGCACTTGTACAACATAGCGAGTGCTCATTGCTTCTGAATGAACGCTCTTTACTCGACTATCTTTCAATAGAATCTCATCAATTGGCTGCGCTACTTCGTGGTCAACACGTGCAGAATCCTTTACAACATAGCTACCGCTAATAATCGAAAAGGGGATGTTAACACTCGGGAAGCCAGCACGCTTCAACCATGTCGTGTAGCTAAGAACGCCGAATACGGCCAGAAAAAGCCACAGGATGGCGGCTGTACGCGAACGATCAAAAATAAATAAACTATACCTTGGCAATAGCCGATCACGGCCGTCATTTTTATAGATCTTGTTCAGTTTTTTCACGTTTTTTCACCCTCTTACCCGTTCATACTACCAGTCACCGGTTATTCGTACAACGCGAACCTCAGGAACACCGATGCTCCTTCTTTACAAAAAGAGCTACCTCTTGTATAGTACATGCATTACATAACAACAAGGTATAGCTAAATGCCCATTATTAAATCAGCCAAAAAGCGTGTCCGTACCAGCACAAAAGCTGCCGTACGTAACAGCAAGACCAAGCGCAGCCTAAAAGGCGCCATTAAGGCCTTTCATGCTGCAGTCACCGGTGGCTCCAAGGACATCAAAAAATTAGAAAGCAAGGCACAAAGCGAGCTAGATAAAGCTGCTAAAAAAGGTGTAATGCACAAAAATAAGGCAGCTCGTAAAAAGAGTCAGCTCGCCAAAGCGTCCAAAGCCGGCACCCCGGTTAAGGCAAAAGCCAAAGCTCCAGTTAAAAAGCCAGCCGCTAAAAAAGCCGCTGTCAAGAAAAAGTAAGCACTCCCCAAAAAAATAGCCTATACACTGCATAGGCTATTTTTTATTTGCTGAAAACGTCTTCACTTAGCCAGTCAAGAGGTTCCCACGGTGCCGGCCCCCCGGATTGTTCCTTTAGAGCAATTTGACCTGCCCGCTGTCGAACCTCAACCGGCACTTTTGAAACAGACGACGACCTGGCTTCACCAAATGATGGTGGCACAACCAAAGGCTCCGACCAGTCAGCTTCACCCGTTGCCAGTTCGAATTGGTCAACAATTGGCGGCTCCAATTCAGGGCCAGGTTGCTGCGATACCACTAGTCGCCGATCATATGGGCCATGTATTGTTAATCCTAATTGCGTAGGCTGCTCTGCTCCATCAAAATCAATAAGCTGTGGTTCTTCTCTGGGTGAAACGACATCCGCATGTTCAGCCACCCTAGAAAAACTACCAAAGGTAGTGGGCACGGCATGTGCCGCTGAAGGCGTAGGTGGTACAGATGCCAAGGTTGATGCGGCGGCAGGATGAGCATCAAGCCTATAATTTCCTCCACGGTGCAGTTCGACTGCAAGATATGGCGCTCGGGAGACTTGAGAGGCAATAGCATACTCAATGTCAGGATGAGCAGCTATGTCTGCCCTCAACGCGTCTATGTTATTGGCAAGCTGAGGTGCATCCATGGCATTATATCTTTCAAAAAGAGGAGCTGTTTGCGCACGATCCTCTTGAGCACGTGCTACGTGCGCAAGGAGATCGGCATGACTTAAACTAGCACCAATCTCTTCGCTAGCAAGTGCCCTCGTTACTTCTAGCGAGTTAGGGCCGTACTGCCCTTCTATCCTACGAAGCTGCTCTGCCGCGATAGTACTATCTACGGACAGGCGAGCACCTTCATGAACAACGTCGTTGTATGCATGCAGATCCGACTTTACGGCTTCAAGATCGTCCTCTCCGGTAATCCCAGTGGTGCGTATACGATTATGTGTTTCACGCAAATCAGGACGGTCTCGATCGGTACGGGCGCGGGCTTCGACACGTCGTGCTTCATCTACTCCAGCATTCATATCCGCAACATTCTGTTCATTCAGCGCGTTTTGGACATCCACAGGATCCGTCGTAAGCATAGCATTCCATTCGACTTGAGAGGCTATCCTCTGTTCTTCGGGAATCGGATCTGAGTCAAAGGTAAAAGGTGGTACGGAATTCGTTTCCTCAAGAAGAGCATGCCATTCACCCGCAGACATACCATCCGGCGTCCCGACAGAAAGTTCAGATACTGGCCCCGGTACGTGTCCTAATCGCTCTGCCGACATGGTTTTCCTTCTTAGTTCGAGATACCCTGCTATGCTTAATATACTGATTTCTATTTAAGCATATGTTTATACTATTGTCAATATTCTAAGCCTCCATTCCACCCCCAACCGCACCACTCACGAGCGTGAGTGGTAGCGGCGTTAGCCGCTTGCACCTAAAACATCTCTGCCTCCTTTTGGCTCTCTTGGTTGTGTAGTAACTACCAGTCTACCGAAAGTGCAGAGATGTTTTAGGTGCAGTTGGGGGTGGAATGGAGGAAGTTAGCTGGCAGGCTAGGTTGCAACTAGCCATGAAGTGTCAAAAAATATAGCTGCAGTGCCTCGTCAGCGTCCATAGCTTTTGTCTTGAGGCGTAAATCGAGTTCTAATAATGTACGAATCTGTTGGCGAAGCTTTGGGAGCGTTACGCTTCGGGCTAAACCTTGACTCTTACGCACTACAAAAGGGTTTAACTTCCCTTCACTAGCGATTTGCTCAATGCTGCGACCGGCAGCGTTCTTAATCAGGGCAAGTACGTGTAGCTGCCATGCAAGCATCGCGATAATAGCCTGCGGCTCTACCTTTAGTGCTCGCTGTTCGCGATACAGTTCAAAGGCCCGTGTTAGGCGTCCTGCAAATGCGGCATCCAGTAGTTCGAATACTGTGCTCTGGGGCGCCACTTCAGTCAATAATTCGATAGTTGCTTTCGTAATGTGCGAATCATAGGCCAGAAGTTTGTCGAGCTCTTGTTGCAGTAATTGCTGATTCGGGCCGACGCGCTGTATCAACAGCTGCGCGTCGCCGCTACTTAAGCTGCCACGCTGTATTTTTACATACTCTACCGCCCAACGGCCGAGGCTGCCCGCATCCAGATCGCTATACTCTTGGAAATCGGTGCTCTTCTTGAGAGTTTTATAGTAGGTCAAACGTTTATCCAATTTAGGTTCAACGATAATCAAATCTGTTGTTTCAGGAATGCCCTTCAAAATATCACCAATATGTTCTACGAAACTTTTCTGCTTACTAGGTTCTCTGAGCACCACTAACTTGCGTGCAGTCAAAAACGGCAGACTGCTAATGCCTCCACGCATCTTTGCAGTGTCGTGTTCGTCGCCATCAAAACGCTCTAACCCCATATCGGTATGCGCTACAATGAATTCGTCTACTAACTTCTTCAACTCGGTAGTCCGTGCAAAATCGTTAGCTCCAGTAAGGGTGATGACCATATAGAGTCATGATACCACTTTAGGCCCTCCATAATTGTGACAAGAGGTACTGCGTTTTAAGGCCATCTCCTGTATATACCGGTATACTACCTATACATATGGATAGTATTGCCGATCTCCTGAATAAATACACCCCTGCCGAGCCAGAGGAAATAACTGCCATAAAAAAATATATCAGTCGCGAGTTTGCGGCCGAATCGAGCGTCGGGATACAGGGAGAAGCCTTTGTCATTACTGTGCGTAGCGCTTCACTTGCAAACAGCTTACGCTTTCGACAAACAGCGATTCAAGCCGCAGCCAACACCCAAAAACGCTTATTATTTCGTATTAGTTCTTAGTAATTAATATTCAGATTACTGACGAAGGATGCATAGCCAGGAATCTGACGGATAAACAACTTACGAATCTCGGCAGAATTGCCCTTAAAAGTACCCACGCCACAAGAACCGATCCAGTAACGTTGTACTTCCGCGGCACCACTCACTATTTCATATACGTAGCGATTGCCGTCCGGGCAATAGCCACGCTCATCGGCGAGACCCGGTGTTTCAGTCCCTTTTGTATAATTCAGCAGTTGCAGGGCGCGCAAAAAGTTGCCGTATGCATCGGAGTTATTTGGAAAGGTCTTAGATTTCAAAACCTGGCCCTGATAGCCTTTGATAACTTCAATTGTGTTGGCATCGCGGCCAATCGTGACCTGAACTTCGCTATAACTTTGGTCGGCAGCAACTGGGCCTTCAATACTGAGGCGCATGATTGTGCTCGTGTTAGTGTAATCAGATAGTTGTGATTGGTTCTTGGGAGGATTTGAAGAATGGTGACTAAAGCCACGCACCACCAGTACGAAGACGAATACGACTAGTACTACAACTCCCAAAAATCCTAGAAAATACTTCATGATCCATCACGCCTCTTTAGGTATACATAAATAATACCATATTAGGCTATATATTACAAGCATCACTCCCTCTCTAGCGCTTGGGCAAGACCTTCGAAAAGCATGTCGAAATAGGGTCGCCCATGAGGTACGTACTGGTCGTTCGCTGCGGAGTAAATCTCTGATTTACATGCTGTAAGTGGTTTCCACATAACTTCGCTTACCTCTTTCGCCTGCAGTTCGAAGTCAACATCCCGCCTAAGCTCGAGTAGATAGACCCATACGAACTCATTCTCTATAAGCGCAGTATTCATGACCGATAATCGCCGGCGGTGCACCATAACAAAACGCAAATCTTCGATAAGAGCCTTTAGGCCTACTTCTTCCTGGCACTCACGAACTGCTGCTGCAAGTGGCTCTTCTCGATAGTCGATATGGCCCGCAGCAGAAATATCCAACATCCCAGCAAAAGTAGCCATATTATCAGCTCGACGCTGCAATAAAAGCTCAATCCGACCGGCATGATGTCGCCATATCCACACATGAGCCGCACCGTGCAGTAAACCCTTACTGAGCACTTCCATCTTCGATGCTGCTTTATCAACAAGCGCTCGACCTTGCTCGTCAAATAGCTGATAGGGTTTGCGTAACATTCTCCTATCCTAACAAATTTATAGTTGCTGGCAACGTGGACAGATGTGCGTACCACGTCCAGCAACGCGAAGTTTTACTATAGCCGTCCCGCAACGCGTACAGGGCTGGCCCTCTCGTCTGAACACATTAGCGAACGTTAGATAGCTTCCACGTTTGCCCTCCGCATCCACATAATTTCGATCAGTTGAACCACCTTTCTCGATACTGAGCTGCAGTACCGTACGTAGAGATGCATACAGCGCCCTGAGCTTAGTCGGTGACACGGCCTGCACCTTGGTCTCAGGATGAATTTTGGCGCCCCAAAGACTCTCGTCGGCATAAATGTTTCCGACGCCAGCCACCACCGTCTGATCAAGCAGCACGGCCTTTATGCCGCTAGCCTTACGTCGCAATAGGCGAGTAGTAAAATCCTGCGCCGTAAAGTCAGCAGCCAGAGGCTCTGGCCCCACTTTCTGAAAAAAATCGAGGTTCATCACTTCCGCAGTCGGAATTAAGCGCATCCAACCGAACTTACGCTGATCGTTAAAGAAAAGCTTACTATGGTCTTCGAAACATATCGTCACACGAGTTGACTTATCGGGCAGTTCACCAACAAGACTATCATTTGGATGACCGGCACCGAAATGCTCAATCTTACTGCGAAAAACAAGTTGGCCCGTCATCTTCAAATGCACTACCAATGTATACTGGGTATCTAAGTCAATAAGGAGTACTTTGGCGCGCCTGCGCACCGCGGTCACTCGCGCGCCCACCAGGAATTGCTTTACGTCAGCAGGAGCGTTCGGGAAACTTTTCGCCCAATCATGCTCGACGGACTGTATGCGTCGTTCAAGTAGTAGGTTGCTGAGTCCTATTCGTACCGTCTCGACTTCCGGCAGTTCGGGCATAAGCTCATTCTACCAGATCAATCTATCTAGTGAGTTCAAGTTGCCGCTCTGGTGCTTCAATTTCAATCAATCCAGCAAATTCTGCTGCACTAAGAGCAGCCCTACCGGCCACCTGCACATACCGTAGACCCCGTTTAACACGCTCTGCAGCGAGTGCAGTGCCTAAACTTTTAGCCCCATATTCAAGACGCTCACCAAGGACTGGACGCCCCAATAGGGATTTGAGCATACCAAACTGTCCTGTCCGCCTGAGATACGCAAGCTGCTCATCACGCTCCCCTTGCTGCTCTTCGGACATTTCACGGTAACCAGGCCCATGAGCATGGTCGATATCCCGATCTTTTAAGTCAGCTATCATCCTATCCGTATCCGTTATTTGCTCAACACGCTCACCCAGTCGTTGCATTGCGGCTTGTACCTTATACTTTCCGCCAGTCACCTCATTCAGCAACGCGTAGCGATCTTCTAAAGAAGGGTCTGCCAACAGGGCGTCAACAAAGGCCATGCGTGTTTTTGCCTCATCCACGGGGTTTAACTCATTTATTGGCAACTGATTGGCCACAAGTTCCGGCAAATCGTCACCATACTTACTTTGTAATCCCCGGGATTGACGTTTCAATTGCTGTTCCAAAATTACGGTACGCGGGTTAGTGACAACATCCTCTACCATATCTACGGTCTTCTCAAGCATCGCCTTGCCTAGACGGGCCCCTTGCTTCAGCCGGCTACCAGCACCTTCAATCTTTGCACGAGCACCATAATGTCCTGTTGCACCATTGAGCTGCATGTAACGATCTTCTATGGTAGAGTCTGCCAACAGGGCGTCAACAAAGGCCATGCGTGTTTTCTGATCCTCAGGAGAAAGCCCGGCTATATTACCATAGACTCTTTCTAACTTACCTGCCTGGCTAGCTAGCTCACTCTCAAGCTTGTGCGTGAAGGGATTGGCGACTCTATCTGGTACCATGGCCTGCATTCGCTCTACAAACGTTTGTTGAGGAACATACACTGCGGCTTCAGTGCCATGCCGTTGACCAGCACGTTGTTGCTCTCGTGCTAGATGGCCAGGATCACTCCAGACTGCAGCGAGTGCGTCCCCCTCACCTGCTTCGAGAAACGTTCTAGAATCGGCCGCTCGAGCTTGCTCCGTTGCATCTACAGGTATGACTTTACCGTGTACGGTCGTTGGTACGTCAGATGGACCGTGGGCAACTAAACGATCCGTGGGCAATAAATCGGGTACGGAAATCCTGTGATGTCTACCCTGCGCTCCCTGTTGTCGGAGTTGCTCCTCAAGGCCTCTTCGGCGTGCTCGTGCTCGCTCATCTTGATCTCGCACCTCTCGTAGTTCGAGATCACTTAGCATATAGTTACGATCACGCTCTGCCTGCTCACGAACTTCACGACGCTCTTGCTGGCGTGTCTTTACCGTCTCCTTGAGCTCAGTGGCAACCGCTTTAGCAACCGTCGGAACTGCAACAGGTATCTTGCGAGCAGCCGCTGCACCTTCCTTTGCGACAAATGCCGCCACTTTACCAGTTCCTACTACAATTCTTTTCGCCTGTTGACCTCTTGTCACACGTGGGGCGCTACTAGCGTCTACGACAACACCCGTTACAGTCTCATCCCGAACCAGTTGCTCACGGAGTTTAGCTTCGTCTCCTATGGCCATCAATTTAGCAAGAGAATCTGCCTCCGCCTTAGTCCTTCGAACTTCACGCTCCTCAAAAGTGGCGTGCCTAGGGAGTACATGCATATCCTTTGGAGCCTCGTCTAAGACCGTTGCTCGTATGGGGCCTTCTCCACTGGCAGTCAGTGACGCTGACGACGCGTGCCTAGGAATATAAGGCCGTGTCGGTTCGACGCTGCGCTCGTCAGGAATCGCCACGTCACCGCCATGAAATACAGGCTGAGCGTCACGAGCGGCCTTGACGGCAAATGCCAATCCTCGTACGGTGGCATCTTCCGCCATATGACCTGCGGCTCGAGTGGCCTCATGCGATTGCATTATTGATGGAAAATTATGACCAGACGTTCCAATGGGGTATTCCATTGGCTTTCCCAGTGCCATGAGTGCTTCTAGTCCTGCTTGTGGTGGCGTTTCTGACATATTTTGTTACCCTAAATTCAATATTGACTATAGCAGTTTATTTGTAATATGTCAATATTAATATATGGTATGACAAACTCGGCCGGCCGCGTCCTCAAGTCATAAAAAAGAATCAGCTTACTGTAAAATACCGTTTGCCGGTCTTGTACGCTTCAATATACTCACTAAAAGTACCAAACAAGTCATCCGGCAAGTCATCTATATCTACCCACCGCCAATCCTCACGCTTATCTGGCTCTAAGACTTGAGGCTCACCACTAGCCCAATCAGCAACAAAACCAACGTCTACATAGTGTCTTGGCTTATACGTCATAAGGTCAGATACGCAAAGCATACGCAAATTTTTTACCTTTACGCCGCACTCTTCTGCGAGTTCACGTAGAATAGCCTGCTCAAGCGTCTCACCATATTCAACATGACCGCCCACCAGGCCATATTCACCGGCACCAAATGAGCCTTTTCGTTTCCCTGTGAGTACTTTACCGTCCTTAAGGATTAGCAGGCCCACGCCCACCTTGATGTGTTCTTCGGTCATACTCTAATCTCGCAACTTTACAAAGGCATCTATAGCAGCACGTTCAGCCGGCAATAAGTCAAACTTATCGCGCTCATCGGGGTTCATCCATAAGTATTCGTCATGCTCATTACTAAGTCTAACTTCACCACCTTTATAGCTGCAGAGCATAAAGACGCCAACAATTTGTTGTTGCACGCCGTTAATCGTAGGACGCCATTCATCAACATGGATTGCTTCACCGACAGTCACTGCAAGCCCTGTCTCTTCTTGTAGCTCACGATGTAGTGCGTCCATAAAAGACTCGCCAGCTTCCAATCGTCCGCCTGGGACATGGTACTTACCGGCATTAGTACCTTCCTGGTACGTTGAAGCCTCGCGCAAGATAAGCACCTTGCCTTCATTGTTTACGATGACTGCTTTTGCTGCCACGCGTAGTACTATGTCGCTCATGTCGCTCTTCTCCCTCTATATCTTGCCAGTATACACCTAGCAAACAGCGCAATAAGAGATCTAAAAATACTAATTAGCTATTTCGGGCGGCGCCTCTGCGAGCAAAGCATCAAATAATCGTGGATAGTATTCCCCTGCACGGGGAAAATAAAGTTTATTGGTTTCTACGTTGCCAATCTCTGCCATCACTTTTGGGATAGGCTTCCAGATAAGTCTCGTAATCTTATTCGCATCAACTCGTAACTTCGTAAGATCTACAGATTGTTTCAATATAAAAATATGCCCCAACACTCTATGATTCATATGGTCGGGCATAGGGTTAACGGCCTGTATGTTAAACAGATGCTTCAAATTATCTGGTGCGATTCCCAGTCCCAATTCTTGCTGCAAGCCACGCTGTGCAGCGGCCACCGGGTCCTCACCAGGATGGACGTGCGTACCCACAGCCACATCCCATACGTTAGGACACAGCTCCACTTCTGGCGCGCGTAGCTGCAGAAGTACTTCACCCTTGTCGTTCAAAATCCATATGTTGACAACTTCATGCCATAGCTCTTGAGTATGCACTGCCTCTCGAGACAGCAAACGGCCAGTTTTGTGGCCTGCATTATCAAGAACCTCATATTGTGGGTCAACTATTGTGGTCATTGTAAGGATAATAGCCCTTGTCTTAACAGATAGCTGTTATTTTTCTTACAAGGATTTACGGTAGGCCTGATAGTCAACAAGATTGAGTCGCGTTGCAATAGAAAGTGGCTCTGGCAATGCATCGAGTGGAAACCAATCAATCTCATCACATTTCAGGGGCTCCATAATACTTGGTTTGCCGCTAATAATCCTAGACACGAATGGCGTCGTAACCCAATGTTGACCGTCGGCCGGGATTAGGTGATCTATAGCATTCAACTGATGCTGTATACGTATCTTAATGCCCAACTCTTCTTGCACCTCACGAATGACCGCACTCACCATAGTCTCTCCAAATTCGACACCACCACCAGGGCACTCCCAACAGCCACGCTCGTTCTTGGCAGCCTGTCCGCGCTTGCACAGCAGTAATTCCCCTCTATCGTTGAAGATCATCGCACCCACCCCAACGCCAACATAATCCCTCCCCTGTTTCATTAGTCGATAAGGCCTTGCTGTTTCAGTCGAGGAATGATTTCATGTGCACTAACACTACCCACGATAAGATCTTTAGGTATACGGGAATCTAGCCAACAAAATTCTTCTACCTCAGCACCGGGGCGTAGATCACCACTCCATTTCTTCACCATAAAAACGTCCATGATTACTTTTTGACCCGGATGATTCGCCGCCTCTGCAGTATATGTACCGAATTGCTCTAAATCAGCCTCCCGAACGTCAATACTACACTCTTCTTTGAGTTCACGTACCAGCGCCTGTTTAGGTGCTTCCCCTGCTTCCAAACGACCACCTGGCGCGATGAACGCCGGCTTGCCAATGGAACGTTCGTGCAATAATTTACGATTCTGTATGATAATGCCTGCTGCTTTCACAATATCGCCCCGACCCTCCTTCTGAGCCGCAAGCGCTGTAGCTACAAGATGCTTGCAAAAAAGCTCTGAGTCAGCAGTACAGGTACATGTCCACCGCAAGTCATCAACTTGCACCTCGATAATCGTATGCCGCATCTGACTGACGGGTGAAGCAACTCGAGCCTCAACATATTCTGGCCTAAACGCGCCAAATATCACCTCCCCTTTGGCAACGATCTCATGGCCCAACCGTATAGCTGCTGGTGTCGCAAGTATACGTACTGCATCATCTTTCGTCAGATCGAGCACCGTTCTCATAGCTCGCCCCAGTTGTTGCCTCGCTTCACATCGGCTACCAGCTTCACTGACAATGGATGAATTGACTCCATAGTGTCCTTCAAAATCTGAGCAACCTTATCTGCGTTCGCCTCGGGCGTCTCCACCAGTATACTGTCGTGCACCTGCAATAATTGCTGCCCTATGCCCACCAAAGCCTTCTCTACTTTCAGCATAGCCAATTTCATAAGGTCTGCTTCGGTTCCCTGAATCGGCATATTCATAGCGGCTCGTTTTGCTGCCTCACGCACTGCAAAATTACTGCTTTTTAGATCAGGCGTTGGCCGGCGACGTCCGAAGATCGTCTCCACATAGCCGTCCTTCAATGCCTTCTCAAGTGTTTTTTCTATATAGTCGCGAACTGGCTTACGCACCTCAAAATATTTCTCAATGAAAGCGCGTGCATCCTCTCGGCTCATGCCCGTCGCTTGGCTCAGCCCAAATGGGCTCATGCCATACAGGACGGCAAAATTGACTGTTTTTGCGTGCCTACGCATATTCTTGTCTACCATATCTATAGGTACGCCGTAGAGTTTGGCGGCAGTGGCCGTATGAATATCGATATCGCGGTTGAATTCATCAATCATATTCTCATCATGTGCCATGTATGCGGCGAGGCGTAATTCAAACTGCGAGTAGTCCGCACTCACGAAGACATTGCCTTTGCCCGGGATAAAGGCACTACGAATCGCCTGACCAAGATCGGTGCGCGTAGGAATATTCTGCAGATTTGGATTAAGTGAACTCAGTCGTCCGGTAGCGGCCACATCTAGCGTATAAGTAGTATGCAAACGGCCCTGTTCATCCACCTGTTTTGGCAAAGTATCAATGTAGGTACTCTTGAGCTTAGTGTATTCACGATACTCGGTAATAAGATTGACTATGGGGTGCAGGTCACGAAGCTTATCTAGTTCTGCGGCACCCGTACTATACCCCGTCTTACCCTTCTTCACCCCCTGAGTTGGCAGACCGAGCTCGTCATATAGCACAGTGCCCAGTTGAGCCGGGCTCGCAATGTTAAATTCCTGACCCGCCTCTGCATAGATACGTTGAGCAATAGCCGCTATTTTGCTCTCAAACTCATGCCCCATTTTCTCTAGGTAAGTGCTGTCGAGCAAAATACCACGATGTTCTATGGTGGCCAACAAAAAAATTGTGGGGAACTCAATATCACGAGCAAGTTTATGCAGTCGGGGCAATTTTGCAAATTCTCGTTGCTGCTTGTGATACGCTTGCCAAATTGCAGCAATGACAAGACCAGCATCTTCGGGTGGAATAGTCTGCTCGGTGAGGTCGGACAGCTCTAGGGATCGTTGCAGCGAATTAAGCAAAAAGGCACCTATGCGTGTGTCATGCGCCACCTTACCTTCAGTAGGTATTCCCGCAGTCAACAACGCACGAAATAGTGGCTTAAGGTTATGGCCAATAAGTGGGCCATCCAATAAATCAACAGCAGTCTCAAAAGGCACTGCCGTATACTCACCTGGCTTTGCGCTCAACCATAGCTCGCTCGCATCAGGACTCAACATAGCAACTCTCGCATTCGTGTGGCCAAAGTGTTCGGCATTTAGGAGTACTGGCGTAGCGGGCTGTAAGGCATTCTCCGCAGGCTCAGCCCCCTCGAGTGCAAGCGTACTTGTCTTCGACTCGACCTGACGCAAGAGATTGTGGAACTCCAACCGGCGCAGCGCGGTAACAAACTCGGGCGTCACGCCATCATGTAACCTTGCCTTTTCGAAGTCCAATGTAATGGGTGCGTCCACATAGAGCGTGACCAGCTCCTTGCTCAGATAGGCGGTTGCTTTATCTTTTTCCAGCTTAGCTTTTAATGCTGGCTTTAAGAGCTCCAAGTTATCATAGACACCATCAAGGTCATTGTATTTAGAGATGAGTTCCAGCGCAGTTTTTTCACCCACACCGGCAACCCCAGGAACGTTGTCCGAGGAGTCTCCCTTTAAGGCCTTTACATCCACCCATTGATGCGCGCCGACGCCGTATTTTTCTTCAAAATGCGCAACATCAAATAACTCAATATTACTAAGTCCCTTCTTAAGGGTAAAAATGTGCGTATGCGAGTTGACGAGTTGCAATACATCGAGATCACTCGTGACCAGAAAACTCTCTATATCCTTAGCCTTCGCCTGCTTAGCAAAAGCGCCCATAATGTCGTCCGCCTCATAATCATCCAGTTCGTAAAGTGGCCAGCCCAAAGAGTCCAACAGCTGATGCAGAATCGCTACCTGGTCATAAAAATCCTCAGGTGCAGCCTTACGATTCGCCTTATATTGCGGATATAGCTCTCGGCGTTTCCTAATGTTCGTATGACGCTTGTCCCAAGCGACGACGACATAATCCGGCTTCAAACGTTTAATGACCTCGAGTGCCATTACTGCAAAACCGTACACGCCACCAGTAGGCGTTCCATCCTTTGTACTCAAATTCGGCATTGCGTAATACCCACGGTAAAATACGCTCTTGCCGTCAATAATCACTAAACGCTTACTCATGTTCTACAGTATACGCCAGAAGCTCTCACCCCCATCACCGCTCTTTAAAATGCCTCGTTGAAACAGTAGTATAGTACCTCCATCTCGCAGTACGTATACGTGGGCAGTACGCCCAAGTACCGTTATACTACGGGGTATGAATGAACTCCCACTACTCCCCTACTATCGCATCGATACCCCAGAGGTACTCAAACAGCTCAATTCACGATCATCCGGCCTTGCACCGAGTGAGGCGAGCGAGCGTTTGGCACGTAATGGTGCCAATGAATTGGAGCGTGTTCGTCGTGAACCACCGCTCTTCACATTTTTGCGTCAATTCAAAAACTTGCTTGTCATTATTTTACTAGTGAGCGCCGCATTCTCGCTCTACCTGCGAGACTATCGTACGGCAATCATCATGCTCTTCATCGTAGTCATAAATACGAGCGTCGGGTTCGTACAAGAGCATAAAGCAGAGTCACTAATGGCCAGCCTGGAAAAACTAACGGTACCGCGAGCAAAAGTAGTACGAGACGGCAGGCTCATTGAAGTAGACTCAACCGAGCTCGTACTCGGCGATATTGTATATATAGAAGAGGGCGATTCCGTACCGGCCGATTTACGCATTATTGCCGAGCAAGAACTCAGCACTAACGACTTTGCATTAACTGGTGAAAGTAATCCGACGCGTAAATTCGTTCACGCCATCATGAGCGACGTTCCCTTAACAGGGCGTCAAAACCTCGTATTTATGGGTACAACGACAGCCACCGGAAATGGACATGGTGTAGTAGTGGGCACGGCCATGAATACTGAACTCGGACGTATCGCCAACCTGAGCCAGGCAACTAAAACCGATACATCACCGTTGCAGCGCGAGCTCAACAACTTAAGTAAACGGCTCACGCAAGGTGTGGCCATACTCGCCCTGCTTTTAACATTTATTGCATTACAATCACACCTGGGACTAAAGGCCGCTTTACTATTCGCTATTAGCATCAGCGCCGCCATGATCCCCAACGGCCTAGCAGCAGAGGTGAGCATTACTTTGGCCCAGACCGCAGGTCGCATGGCGAAAGCGCGCGCATTAGTCAAAAAGCTGTCAGCCGTTGAAACATTGGGTGCTACGAACATTATCGCCACTGATAAAACCGGGACGTTGACGAAAAATGAAATGACTGTTGAACGGGTGCTTATCGGCAAAACTGAATACTTCGTAACTGGGACTGGGTATGAAGCCAATGGCACCATCGTAGACAGTAAGCAACGACCGCTAGACAAACAACAACTAGACAATATAAAACTCTTCTTCGAAACGGGCGCTATGGCTAGTAATGCACACGTCAATCCCCCGGATAGTGAGCACAAAGACTGGTACTGTGTCGGTGACCCTACCGAAGGAGCGCTAATTACGCTCGCACGTAAAGCCACTCTTGACCCAGCAGAACTTGATAACCATAACAAAGAGCTCAAAGAATTTCAGTTCGACTCAGCCCGCAAGCGTATGAGCTCAGTGCGTCGTTATGGAGAACACTTAACCATATTTACGAAAGGTGCTCCGGAAAGCGTACTGGAACGTTGCTCGCACATATGGGATCACGGCCACGTACGGCCACTAACCACCAAAGACCGAGCATTCTTTGTGGCATACAATGAAGCTCGCGCCGGGGAGGCTATGCGTAACCTCGGGTTCGCCTACAACACCCTACCCAAGGGCGCGCAACCTAAAAAGATGAAATTTGATGAGGCAGAACAAAATCTCGTCTTCCTAGGGATAGTGTCAATGATCGACCCTCTCCGCGATCAAGTGCCCGCCGCCATGGTCGCCGCACGCGGAGCGCATATTAAGGTCTCCATTATAACCGGGGACTTTCCCACCACGGCCCAAGCAATTGCCCGTAAGGCGAAGCTCGCGCCAGAAGGCGAAGATGTCAAAATTGTGCTTGGTGGAGATTTGCCTAACCTAAGTGATTCGCAAATCTTACAGTTAGTACTACATGGTGGCGTAGTATTCTCTCGAGTAGCCCCAGAAGATAAACTGCGTATTGTTGAGCTTGCCAAGGCCGCTGGGCAAGTCGTTGCCGTAACTGGTGATGGCATTAATGACGCACCGGCACTGAAACGCGCTGATATCGGCGTCGCCATGGGACGCACCGGCACTGATGTCGCCAAGCAAGCATCGGCAATCGTTTTATTAGATGACAGCTTCAATACTTTAGTAGGCGCAATTGAGCAAGGGCGACTCACTTTCCGTAACATTACTAAAGCAGCCCGTTGTGCACTTACCGATAATTCCGGGGAGTTATTCACCGTCCTTATTAGTCTGGCCGCACAGGCATTCTTTGATATACCAATCGCCATCCTGGCAGTACAGATCTTAGCCATTGACCTCATTGCCGAACTATTTCCGGTGACCGCACTCGGTTGGGATCCCGCCCAGAATGATCTCATGCACGACCGTCCCCGTAATCTTAAAGATCACATTATCAATCGTCGTACTATCGGCGAATTTATAGGCTACGGCGCCCTGGCTGCAAGTCTCGCCTATGCGAACTTTGTGCTCTTTGCAGCACGTCATGGCATTGATCCTCGACAACTCGGCGGCCACGTCACCCTATATGCACAGGCCACCATCCTAACCTATGTCACTCTCGTATTGTGCCAATTTATTAATCTACTCCTTGTTCGAACAAGTGAAAAAGAAGCCTTCTTTACCTCTTACCTATGGAGTAATAAAAAGCTTCTAGTGGCCTTTGCTGCTTCGTTCTTCTGTATCCTTAATATCACCTACAATCCATGGGTGCAACCATATTTTAATGCACACGGCCTTAGCATAATCGACTGGTTCTTTGCACTTATGGGCATGTTCATCTATCTTGCCGTACGTCTCTTCCAACGCTGGAGTCTTAGGCATAGTCGTACTGCAGTACTTGAGCTCCACCGCAGCGCACACAATGCCACAAACTAATATGAATACTGCCGCATTCAATGGCCCCTAACAATAAGACTAAATTCCACCGCGTCCGAAACTAGAGAGCCGGATCGCACAGAGGATTGCCGCCGGAGCCCCCACGATTAGCGACCTGATCGGTAGAAACAAAGTTTTTGAAATAATTATTCGCAACTGCGAATCGCTTGCATAAACCACTTATAGATTGAACAGCATAATCGGATAGCGCATTTTTGCTATCGCCCATAAGCGGTACGCGCACCTGAACACGACGAAGCACGTCCTGCGCTTTACCCGTAGAATCAATGAGCGCCTGCGCACCTTCAAATTTCAAAGGATTGCCAGCGCTCGTAGTACCGCTCATCTGAAGAGAAACGTTCTTATAGATTGAGGTGACGCGCATATAGTAATAATTGGCATTCATACCGGTTATGGTCAAACCGCAATCCGTATTAGTGCATGCCAAGCCAAAACGATTATTTGCGTTGGTTGCGTTTGCCTTGAAGGCAATAGGGCCAGCGGCACCATTTGCTCGCATCGGTACAATGAAATTACTCATGGTAGTCTGTCTCAATGTCTCCGAAGTGAGCGCATTTCCCGTTACAGGCACAAGATCAACTCGGAGTACACCATATCCACATTGCCAATTAGCGTTCGTAGAAAATACTCCGTTGCTAGACGTAGGACAATTAGTAATGGGGGTCGCTACATCTTTGGCTTGCCAATGTATATTCAGGGTGCTAATTGCGTTACCGTCAGCCGATTTAATAGGGACGACTGTTGATACGCTGCCAATATCACCGTATTGTACGCTAGCGGGAGTGGCATCAATGAGCAAACAGCTATACTCGACATTCGCATTTGTATCAAGCGTGTTATCAAACCCTGCATACACACCCGTATTGGGGCAGCCCAACTTATTGGGAATAGATTGCCCGGCAACGAGTCGATCATTGATAACCTTATAAGCATCATTGATACCCGATTCTGCTGCGTAGAATGCCTGTGTACTTAGCTGTCGATCAAGCTGCTGTCGTTGATTGCGACGAGAAATCTGCGCGAAACCAATAACGATCAGACTTAAGACTATCATAAGAATCATGGTCACCATGATTGAGACCATGCCCTGCTCTTTTACTCGATCGGCCGGTTTTTCGGCATCTATACTGCTCATGATTGCCCTTCTATTATACTTGTTGTTAGCTTCTATAGAAAAATGGATTCACATTCACTGTGCTAAGCCTCGCGTGAGTCGATAAACATATCCTCTATTGTACTGCAAGCAGCCCGCCTATCGCCATGCTCACGATCAAATTAACGCACGCACGTATTAGGTAAAACGCTCAAATCACAGCGAGGCTTGTGCTACAATTAACTTAAATCGTAAGCAATTTCGAAATGACGAAACAGCAAAAAACTATTGATGATGGGAAAGCGTCAACCAACGCAATAGTTGGTGGCTTAGCTCCGAAGCGCAGGCGGCGTATGTTTTTATTACTAGGCATTATTGCGGTTGTGATCGTGATTGCTGTTGCTGCTGGTATGTATTGGTTTTTTATTAGGGACACTACCGCTAAGAAAGGTCCAGAAGCACAACGAATCGAGAGTAGTATTGCTGCTCAGGAACAATTACTATCAGAAACCACCAAAGAACCCAATGACGCACAGGCCATTGCATACGGCAACCTGGCACAGTCGTATGCTTATGTAAAGCAGTGCGACAAGGCCAATGACGCGCTTCGTCGCGCCAAACAGCTCGCGCCTGAGGTGTTACGACAGTCCATACAGCTTACCGAAAAGTACGTGAGAGGTTACTGTAAATGAGTCGCCGAATCTTTAAGATTACACCCGTTATATTGTTTGCATTGGCTTGCGCATTATTTATTGCTAAGCCCGTATCGGCACTGTCTAACTTGGGGCCCGACCCTGCTGATTTTATTCCTCAAGTAGCATCAGATACCTTTGCCTATGCTGTCTCATCGGCAGATCATGAATACGCAGCCATTCCACAAACCAGAGTATTCCTTTATTTTAAGAATAATGTAGGCAACAAGACGGTCACCATCATTGGTGGTGATGTATGCACCGATAGGCAAGACAGTGCGCTTAACGGCACCGGCGGTAATTACTGGGATCGTCCATATAAGCCGAATCCCCCTGCCCAGCCCGCCGTGCCGCCAGCGAACTGGCCATATTTTAATAGCGTCATTACACGTTACTCGGTAACGTCGGGACAATTCGTCTATGGAGTATTCAGTAATTCCGATAATTGTTACAGGAATGAACGCAACATAACAATACCCGGCGCGGCACTAACGTTTGACCAGAACACGGGATTCTACAAAACAGCATTCACGGCTGCCATGGTTCCAGGATATAGCAATGCCCAGAATCACTTCCAATTACGGCTTTCGGATGCGGACGCGCTTGTAGGGTACGACGCCGCTCTTCCTGAGGATTCAACCGGACTTTTGCGTTACAACCGCGACCCCGCACAGACAACTAACGGCTATAGTGACTATCTTTTACGCTTTGCCCCAAGTTGTAGCGTCAAAACTCCAGCAGCCGCTTCAGGCTATTGGTATGATGACGATAACGACTCTCCATCTACACAGCCCGAGAGGCTTTGGCTGCAACTCCTTAAATACCGCACGGATACTGGAGCATACGCTGGGGCAGTGCCTTTACAATTTGTTGGTGCGCAGTCCGTTACGGCCGGACCCGTTGGCACGAGCTACTATGTCAACTCGGGCAATAAAAAGGATGTTCGCATGGACTTCACCGTCGAACCTGGTTATAAGTACATCTGGCGATGGAACCATGTATTCCATCGTAATGTGATTCAGTTTCGATTACCCTATGATAGTGTTTATTATGTCACGGGCTGTCAGGCACCTGCAGCTACGGTCAGTCCCAAAACAGTAGTAGATAAAACAACTGTGAGCTATCCAGACGCCGCTACTTTTACCCACTCGGTCGCTTTGAGCTCCGGCTCACTCATAGGTGCTAAGCTGAACTATTCAATACGACGTTATCGTAACGGCGCTCCTATCGGTGCGCCACAAACGGGTGTCTATTCCTATACTCCGGGTGTCTACGTAGTCAAGACGAATCAATATAATGCAGTCCCCGCAGATGCCGGGGCTACCATCTGTGAGAATCTCACGCTCAGTAATGTGCCCGGTGGCAATATCACTATTACAGGAAATCCATCGCAGGCCTGTACACTAATGGCGAATCAACCATACTTAAAGGTTTTTGGCGGCGATGTGTCTGTCGGTGGAGGGATAGCCGATACCGCCGGTAATTGCGGCTACAACCCGGATGGTGGCCTTGTCTCTTGGAACCTAGGAAGTGGGTCAGGATATAAGGGCGGTGGTGCGCAGTATGCAGCATACGCTATCGGTCAAATCACAGACTTTGCTACCGCCCAAACGACTTCAGGATCCGGCCCCCCTAGTAGTCTTGCCTTCACAAGTGTGGGAATGCCCGCTGGTGCCGTTTTTGGCGGTAATGCAAGTTCTGCGGCGTGCGTGCCAAGCTACTATGCGATGCCATCTGCCGCAGAATCGACCTATCTTGCCGGTGGATCGGTCACCGGACTCGCATCTGGCAAATATCGACTATACGGTACTCCGAGCCTTGAAGGAGGTGTTGTTAACCCGGGTACGCGCCTAAAGCTATATGTTGATGGTGATGTATACATAAAACATAACATTACCTACGGTGAACCTTGGTCAGTAGACCAGACTCCGTTATTCGAGCTCATAGTCAACGGTACAGTTTTCGTAGACTCACACGTGGATCGACTTGACGGAGTGTACATTGCACTGCCAAGACCCGACGACCCGGCTACGGGTACCATTTACACGTGCACCACAGCAGCTATGCCCTACTTCAACAATAATTCTGTGACGGCACTGCTCAATACCTGTAGCACCAAGCTAACCGTCAACGGTTCTTTCGTCGCCAACCATGTAAAGACCTTACGCTCCGGAGGCACTGTCGGTCTTAGTATTACTGATGATGCAGCAACTGGCGCGAGTTCTGCGGCAGAGCAAGTCAACTATGGACCAGCGTTTTGGATTCCACAGCCCGGTGGCCTACCAACGCCAGGTAAATTTGATGCGATTAGTACGCTACCGCCAATCCTATAGCCACAGTTCAAATGGTCGCTAAAAAGTACGGCAACGTATAGATTCTGCCAAGTCTCGCAAAAAATCAGCGCCTTCTTTAGACCATAGTTGCTTGCCAAGCTCCAAAGAATTAATTGCCACAGCGACCTCTTCATTTGTTATTTCTTGCATGTACTCATGTGCACCCGTGGAAGTCATAATGGCCCGGCAGCGCTCAAACTCAGCCCAGGTGAGCGTTTGCTTACCCAAGCAGCCCTCCAAAAATGTCGCATCCTTAGATTTAGCATGTTGTAATGTATAGCGCACCAAGAGGGTACGCTTCCCTTCGCGGATATCATCAAGGGGACTTTTACCAATAGTCTGCTCCGTGCCAAAAATACCCAATGTATCATCGGTAAGCTGAAACGCACGCCCCATATGGCGACCATATGGCGTTATGGCGTCGGTAACCCTACAGTCAGCACCGGCAAGCACCATTCCTACATGTAACGGGTTTACAAAACTGTACTGCGCCGTCTTCCAATCAAGAACCCGGTCAATATCTTCATCGCTCGGATTCGGTACAACTTCATTCAAAATGTCATAGGTCTGCCCATGTACAGTAATGCCCATCGTACGGTTCGTAATGCTTAAGGCATTAAGGCGCAACTGTGGCTCGACGTTAAGGTTCGCTAGAACTACTTCTGCGGCATGCGCGCCAGCCAAAGCAGCATTAAGCGCTAAACTTATGCCCGTATGCGTGGAGTCACCATGGAACTGATGCTTGCGATGATATGCGCTCAATAGTTCGTGTGCGCTCGGCTTGCCGCGTCGTACCGAAGAACGGTCTTGTACATCATCAATTATGAGCATGTAGGCATGGAGCATTTCAATAGCACGTGCAGCCTGTAGAATCATGGCGCGATCATTTCCACCGCACATTTCATAGCCAGCAATAACCAAACTGCCCCGTATGCGCTTCCCACCACGACCGAGAATGTCTAAAAAGGTATCTACTTCTAGCGCCGCATATTTACCATATTGCTGAAGCGTAACAGGGCGAATATACGCAGCATAGGCGGCAATATCGGTGTCAATAGCCTGCTTATAGGCAGCAAGCGTAGCAGTAAAGGACGAGATATCAGCCATGGTTACCGCAACCGCGGGGCGACTTTTGTCTTCAGCTCTGTCTTCAGCTCCTCTAAATCGCCAGAATTTGTTATAAGTATGTCAGCGCTGTCAATTATGGCTCGGATGCCGCGACCGGGTCCTGAATCACTCGGGCCCTTGTTCTCGAGCTCATCCTGTTGTACGAATGCCTCAAATGTCCATTCGGCTTCAGCATCTCGTTTTCGTGCCGTCATGCGCTCATAACGAATCCGAGGATCGGTGTCTATGCCGACTATGATGCCGCCCGCTTGTCGGATCGCATCAGCTTCCCCCATTGAACGCAGCCCAGATATCACTACACCTGGTAGCTTCTGGGCCCGGGCCTGCAAAATGCATAGTTGCACTAATGTGGCCGGATTGATTTCGTTGCGCAAATAATTGGCAACGTAATACAGCTGATCACGCGCTGGATTAAAATCGTGCGGTAATTTATATGCATACCGTGTAATTACCCGTAAATAATCACCGCTGGATAAATTCCGTAAATTAAACATTTGACTCAACAAATCAGCGACCGTGTCTTTGCCCGCGCCCGCCGTGCCACTCACCCCAATAAGTTGCAATTTTTCTTGCATGCTTTTATTCTATACGATATTTGTACTTTTGCTACTCTTAACTCGCAAGATTAGCGTTATCTTCTCGTGCTACAATCTTGCATGCTCACTGATCACTTAATGTAATCGTGTAGCTTACGAGCATCTTTGTGTTTGCGTAGCTTCGCCAAAGCCTTCGCCTCAATCTGACGAATACGCTCACGCGTGACACTAAACTCCTGCCCCACTTCCTCCAGGGTATGTTGCTTGCCGTCCTCTAGGCCAAAACGAAGCTTGATAATTTTTTGCTCGCGCTCAGTGAGTGCTGCCAGCATATCCTTTACTTGCTCCTTGAGCAGCTGATTCGTCGCAGACTCCTCGGGTGAAATAGTGTCCTCGTCTTCAATGAAGTCAGACAACACAGATTCTTCCTCGTCGTCACGGATGCTTGCATCTAGCGAAGAGATGTCCTGCTTAATTTTCATGATATGTTCGACTTTGTCGACTTCGATTTCCATCGCAGCCGCAATTTCTTCATTGGTCGGCTCGCGATTTAATTCTTGCGTTAGTCGTCGTTGAGTACGCAATAACTTATTGATAGTTTCCACCATGTGTACCGGGATACGAATCGTACGAGCCTGGTCGGCAATAGCACGAGTAATCGCCTGGCGAATCCACCATGTAGCATACGTACTGAACTTGAAGCCCTTATCTGGATCAAACTTTTCAACCGCTCGTAACAAGCCGGTGTTGCCTTCCTGGATCAAATCCAAAAGGTCCAAACCACGACCTACGTAACGCTTAGCGATAGAGACAACTAAACGCATGTTTGCTTCGGCCATCTTGTCTTTGGCATCCTTGTCGCCGGCAACAACACGTTGGGCGAGTGCCAATTCTTCCTCGGCAGACAATAATGGGATCTTGCCAATCTCACGTAAGTATAAACGGACGCTGTCATCGGCGATATCGTCTAAGTAGTGTTGGTCCTCGGTTACGACTTCTTCACCATCTTCGGTGCTCCATTCATCACTAATCTCTACTGGCGCGTCCGTTTCCAACGGTGCGGCAGTAGAAGTAACCGGCACATTCATATCTGCTAATGCGGTGTATAGCTTGTCGAGTATTTCGGCGTTCTCGGGAGTATCAGCAATGGCGTTGCTAATATCGCGTTGGTCAATTTTGCCAGTTTTTTTTGCTTGGGCGACGAGATCTTTTTTTGCTTGTTCGAGATCTACTGGTGCGTCCGCTTTAGGCGCTGCTGCGGGTGTTTGCTTCTTTGGCACTGAGGCGTCTCCTTATGTGTTCTTTTTTAATAGATTATTAAGTTTATTTGCTGCATCGAGGAGCTGTGCGGTTCGCGGCTCGTCGGCGGTTTCCAACTCGCGCGCTATACGTTGTTTTTGCGTTTTAACATACCGTTCTATCAGATGAACCTGCAATCGAGTTGCTTCATAGTGAAGATCAGAAATCTCGAGGTCTTGATAGAGTTCTTCAAACAATAATGACAACATTTTACCATAATCTGCCAGGGGCCGCCAGGTGGCAGGAGATTTTGGGCCCGCAGTGAAGTCTGGATGGGCCTCCAAAAACGTGAGCAGGTCTCTTGCCTGCTCCTCGGCGAGCATGCCCTGCTTAACCGGCTCCAAATACGTACGGAGCTTAGGCTGCAGCAATACTAAGGCTAGCAGATGATTTTCAATCTTAATCATTTCTTGCATAACCTTGTCCGGAGCCTGGTTTATCGTTTTTTTGGTTTTGAGTCGGGTCGTTGTCTCGGTTTTATGGAGCTTGCTAAGCAGCGCTTCACGGCTTACGCCGATAAGCTCGGCAACCTTTGCAATATAGTGTTCTTGCTCAACCTGATCCTGTAGGTCTCGTACTACCTTTAGAATCACGTCACTAAACTGTCGCTTACCCTGTGCGCTCGAAATATCTAACTGCTTCTCGTAACGTTCAATAAGCCAGTCCAAAGCATACTGAGGCTGCTCGATAGCCGCCTGCCATTTGGCGGGATCGTGCCTAATCAATTCGTCCGGATCTTTACCGCTAGGAATCGTAATAATACTCAAACTAACTCCGACCTTGCTGGCTATCGGTATTGCTCGCTCCGTCGCGTTCAGCCCAGCTTTATCTGCATCGAAACTGAGTCGTATATCACCGGTAAAACGACCCAAAGCTTTTAAATGCTGTTCGGTCAACGCGGTACCTGCCGTCGCGACAACCTGTCGCACTCCTGCCTGATTGCTCGCAATGACATCTAGGTTGCCTTCTGCGACTACTACATATTTGCATTTGCGAATCGCCTCTTTTGCTAGGTGCAGACCAAAGACATGACGAGATTTATCATAGAGCAACGTCTGTGGCGTATTGATATATTTAGGCGCATCGGGGTCATCGATTAATAATCGCGCAGTGAATCCTATGACTCGCCCCTGCGGATCTTGCAATGGAATCATAAGCCTCCCACGGAACATATCACCGATACCGGAATAGCGCTGAGCACTCAATCCGGCACCTTTTATCTCGTCTATCGAAAAACCTCGCTTGCGTAAAAAATCACACAGCGCACTGCCCGTATTGGGGCTATACCCTAGCAACCACTCACTTGCTGTTTTTCTACTAAATTTTCGCTTTTTGGAAACATAGTCTACGGTGCTGGGGCTATTTTTGAACTGTACTTGGTAGAACCTGGCAGCTAGTTCAAGTACTTCGTGTAATCGTTCTTTCTCTCTACTATTAGAGCTCGGCCGGCCACGATATTGGTCTAGATCAACTCCGGCCTTACGGGCGAGCATTTCCAGCGCGCCTTTAAAGTCCAAGCCTTCCATCTCCATAACAAAGCTGAACATATTACCGCCTTTGCCACTAGAGAAATCGTGCCAAATCTGTTTTTCGGGACTAACCATGAAGCTAGGAGTTCGCTCGCTACTGAATGGGCTTAAACCCTTAAAATTACGACCAGCGCGCTTGAGTTCTACATACTGGCTAATGACGTCCTCAATACTCAACCGACTCTTAATGTCCTCAACAGCATCCATTACCTCATATTGTACGCTATACCACCTCTGATGGACACTGTGACTAGGTGCGGGTGACGCAAGCTGGGCGTTTCTAAGCAACCTGGGCTGGCGAATATGGTCTTGCGAAACATAAGCAGCCTATGGTTACATGTGAGGTATGAATCCCGAGCAACCCGGCGGCCCATACCCACCAGCTCCCGGCAGTAATCCATACGAATTTATAACTACTGAGAATAAAGCCGCTAAAAAGGCTCGTATTCCTGGCTCAAGCAATCCGTTCATTATGAAGCTAGTTCTCATAATTGGCAGTGCGGTTATTTTAGTAGTCGTCCTGGCGTTCATCGCTACCCTGATTTTTGGTAGTAAGACTGATTTTAAAGATCTTATATCCATCGCTGCAACTCAGCAAGAAATTATTCGCATCGCCTCTCTGCAGGAAGCCCAGGCCACCGACCAATCCGTAGCAGGAGCCGCCATTAGCACAAAGTTGACCATGCAAACTCAACAACAAAATACGCTCACTTATCTTGGCGCAAACCATACCAAGTATTCGCCCCAACAGCTTGCACTGAAGAAAAATTCTAAAACCGATACGCAAATCAAAGAAGCGCAAGCAACTAGCACGTTTGATATAACCTTCACACAAATTATGCGTGGACAATTGCAGGACTATGCCGCCGAGCTAAAAACAACATACGCGAACGCAACTGGCAAAAAGGAGAAGATTTTACTCTCTACGGACTACAAGCAGGTTGAGATGCTGCTGCAACAATGGCCAAAATAGAAAGCGACTAGACGCCGCTGACGAGTTGATATGAATGCCGAATGAAGCCCTGTATATCATCCCATTCAAGCTGTCCGCTTAATAGGATAGTGTTCCAGTGTTTCTTATTCAAGTGATAACCAGGCATCACACTTTCATACTTTTCACGCAAATGTAACGCAAGCTGCGGGTCACACTTAAGGCTTATTTGTACCGGACTACTGCCTTCTTTCACTAAGGCAAACATCTTATCGGCCACCTTATATACGGCCACACCTTCGCCAAACGGATACTCCAATTTAGCGTTGGGCATACTGAGTAGATACTGTTCGACTTCTTTATGGGTAATCATATTTTTACTCTAGCACGTCGAGAACAGCAGGCAGGTTGCCTACTATGCGGTCAGCACCAGCTTCAATGAGGGGCGTCCCGCCATCCTTACCATGGCTTACACCAATCGTACGCTGTAGCCCTGCGTCCTTACCCAATAAAATATCCGAGTGAGCATGGCTAACAAATATACTATCCTCGGCCTGCGCACCCAGTAGATATAACATGCGCTGCACGCCAGCCACTTCCTTTGGCACAGGAACTTGGTCGGAGCACAAAACCATATCAAAATGCTTTCGTATGCCCACCTCGTCCAAACGCGCTAAGATCCGAACATCAGCACTACTTATACCACCGACAGCAATTCCTAAGCGCTGCAAAATTGCCAATAATTCCTTGGCACCGTCTCGCAAGACTGTTTCAGTCGCAAAAATAGTATGATCTAAGTCAAAAATCACTGCACGCATATTGCAAAAACTCGTTTACATTATATATTATACTCTCCTACCCCGGAGACGTAAAGTAGTAGCCCCTAAATCAAGGTATGAGCCGGACGCTTCGCGCCGTTAGTCGTTCTTCTGCAGTCGCTCTAGGTAATACTGTAGTTCGGCGATACTTGCCTGTATATCGTCTAGAGCACGGTGCACATCCTTCTTCTCGAATTCGACACCATACTTGCCTTGCATAAAAACTTTTAATGCACTTACGTCCAACATTCGATAATGAAGTTTACCATCTAATTGCGGCCACCACTGTTTAATAAAATTACGATCGTTATGAATAGAGTTGCCGCCCAAAATGGCAGGCTCATCACCGAAATGAGCCTTCACTAAGGCAACGAGCTCTTGCTCGACCTCTCCCAGTGATAAACCCTCATTCAAATGATCCAAAAACTGATCACGATTCTCTGGATACCCATTCCACCACGTATTCAAGTGCATGCGCTCGGCAACAACCGCGCGCGGATGTTTGACTCGAGCCTCGTAGCCACCCAAAACCGTGAAGTCAAAGTCAGTTATTTCGGCTGCGACTTCGAGAATAACATCTTTAGCTGGATCCAATCCGGTCATTTCTAGATCCACCCATAGTATTTTTGTTGGTAGCGCTCGTTTATCAATCATGGTCTGATTATACCTCGTACTACAGGCAGCGACCAGTAAAGTCCTACCGTTCCGAAGTTTGACAAGCGACCACTAGGACTTTGGCAAAAATTGAAGTGCCGCAGAATTAATACAGAAACGCTGCCCGGTGGGTTGGTCGGGCGCATCATCGAACACGTGGCCCAAGTGACCTCCGCAGTTAGCACAAGCGACCTCCACGCGATGCATTCCCACGGTGTCATCCGGTGTCAATACGACTGAACCCTTTTTCGCATCATAGAAACTTGGCCAGCCGCAATCTGCCTCGAATTTTGTTCCAGAATCAAATAACACATTGCCGCAGGCTGCACAGGTATAACTGCCCTGCTTGTCGTTATATAACAATTTACCAGTAAACGGTGCCTCGGTTGCCTTGCCGCGCAGCACTTCGTACTGCTCCGGTGTCAATTTATTTTTCCACTCCTCTTCGCTGATTTGTATCTTTGCCATTCTTATTCCCTACCCTATTTCTTCTTAGCTAATCTGTCCAGCTTAAATAACTTAAAGATTGCATATACGATAAAGGCCACTACGACAAAATTGAATATTGTATAGGCGATATTTCCCCACTCGATCTGTACGCTCCCCCGTCCAGCAACGTGCAATACCCACGTCTGATCAACCAGCGTCTTTTGATTGGGCAGTACAAGCTGCGTAAGCGGCAGTACTAGACCATTCGTCACACTATCGACTACACTCTTCAATTGAGTACCCAATACCAAACCGATACCGATCCCGATAACACTCTGCTCACGCAAAAAATTAGTAAAGCCGTTCAACTGTTTGCCTACTTGGCGACTGATCACATCGTTAACAACTTCGGCCTGGGCCATTGGGCCTAAATTACGTAGCTTAGTGGCAACCTCTCGCTCTTCACGTTGCCTATTCTTTTTAGCCTCTGCTCTATTCGTTTTTTCCGCCATACATTCTCTCCAATTCTATGCTTACATATGCTCTGGCGCAGTAATACCCAACAGTTGTAGTCCGTCCTTCAAAACAGTGGCATATAGCTCAACCAATTTCAAGCGACCACCCTCGCGCGGACCACCAACTACCTTAGCATGTTCATAGAAGCGATTAAACTCCTGGGCCAACTCATAAAGATAGGTGGCAATATAGTGAGGCAATAACTCAAGCATGGCCTTATCGAGCACTTCCGGATATTCGCTTATTTTGCGAGCCAGTACCCGTTCGTAGACGTCTAGATCTATGGGCTGTTCAATCGACCGCGTTCCTTTTGCCAAGATACTGCAAGCACGTGCGTGAGCATACTGTAAGTACGGACCAGAATTACCCTCTATACTGACAGATTCTTTTGGATCATAAATAATATCCGCTCCAATACGTTGCTTAAGGAAAGCATACTTGACCGCTCCAAGAATGGTTTGCTCATCCTCTCGGCCAGTAGTCTCCTTGCTTGCTTCGCTAGCCGCCGTCAACACGTCAACTGCTCGGAAGAAATTTCCCTTACGCGAGCTCATCTTCACCCCCCCTTGCAGCTTGAGCTGACCGTGAGTAAGATGTCTGGTGCGGCGCACCAACTCGGGCTCAAATTGTTCAATGCTCTTCAATACTACCTTCATGTACTCAACGATGTCATTACCAGTAATAATTACCGTCAGGTCAAAATGATAATCACGCCACTTAGCCATGGTAAGACCTACGTCTTTAGTTTCATAGGTAGGCAGGCCATTAGAATTCATAAATACTCGTGTATGCAAACCATATGGTTCACCCTTAAAAACAACGGCGCCGTCACTCTCTTCGTACACTCCCCTTTTCAACTGTTCTTTGACTACCTCTACACCGAGTGGTGCTGTCTCGCTCTCAGGGTAGTACCGTTCAAAATGCGTGCCAATCCGCGCATAAAACTCGTCAAAATAATCATAACTCCACTGGCGGCAAGTCCAATATATTTGAGCAAATGGCGACTCGTGATCTTTATCGGCAACGATCTGATACACACGCTTATTAAGACTTATGATAGCCATCTTGCTTGCTTCATCATCCTCATATGCGTTGGTGCCAACGACATAACATTTGGCCATCCACTCAGAATGCTGCTCTTTCGAAATAGCCGCCAGTCCTTCGGGATTTTCCCCTCCTAGTTGCTGCAAAATAGCCCATAGGGTCTTTCCGACATGCAAGCCGACATCACCACCAAAGTTTACTCGATGTACGGTAGCACCGGATGTCTGTAGTAAATGAGCGACACTCTCTCCAAACACCGTTTGATACAGATGACCGGCATGAAGCACCTTGAAAGGGTTGGGATCTGAATACTCTAACACTACTGACTGACCCTGGTATGTCTGCGGCTTAGTAATCGGCGCGTTAGTGGCGGCGAGTATAAGAACCGAATCGCTAAGCGTGATATTAATAAATCCCGGACCAGCGATACTAATAGCCTGCACCTTATCTCCGTATGCCTCACGTAACGCGACAGCCAGCTCCTCCGCGATATCACGAGGCGGCCTGTCAAGGCGAGCGGCTAGTTGCAGCGCGATATTAGTTGTGTAGTCACCAAATCGAACCTCTGGTCGTGTCACTTCGGCTTCAAGCGAAATATCAAATAGCCTCTGAATGACCGCCTGTAACGTTGCTTGTATTTCCTGCATAGTTACACTTATTATAACAGATACAAAATGGTGCTATTCAGGCAGCTTCTGCTGCCGCAATGCTCGAGCCGCATACCAAGCCACGGCATAGGTGCTGCCAATAAGCACGGCAAAACCAAAAGTCGTACTAAACATTTCCGGATGTGCTTTCGGGGTCAATAATCTGTCCGACACGTCAAAGAGGATGCTAGCCGGATTCAAAAAAACATCCCAGGTATTCCAGCGTAAGTCGCGACCGATATAAATAGCGAAGCTGATCAAAAAAATGGCCGCACTCATCATCCACCAAGAGATCGCAAGCGATACGCGCTTCCGCAGCTCACTATGTATCAGATATAGACTCATTAATCCCAAAATAAAGGCGTTTAGAATAAAGGAGCTAAACATGATGACGTCATACAGCACTTCCCCACTTGTAACTTCTTGGATGTGTATATAATCGCTAATCATATAAAAAGCGTTTGGCAAAAAACCAAGCCAAAACAGGGTCAATAGAAATGTCGACCAACTAGACCATAGTCTTGTGCGTAACATATGCACTAGCCAAACCGTTAGTCCTAGGGGTATCCATGCCAAAAACAGATTATAGATAAGGTAGTCAAACTTTAGGCTGCCGTCCCGAAGCGCACCCACACCAAATAGAGCAACGCTAACTAGACTTGAGCAGCCTAGCGCCAAGCCTAATCGAGAGCGCGTCGTCACATACCACCTCATAACATACCCATTATATCAGGCCGTCATTTTACTTGCGGAATTCGCAAGATAAAACAGGCTCCGCCATCCGGTACGTTCTGAACCTTAAGCTCCGATTCATTGGCTTTTGCAATAATCCGAGCCAGTGATAGCCCCAGGCCGTAACCCCCGGTCTTGCTCGTACGAGCCTTATCCCCACGATACAATCGATCAAAGATATGCGGCAAGTCATGTGCCGCGATACCAGGGCCTTCGTCCTGCACCCATAACAAGTAATAACCGTCATCAGATTTACCACCAATGGTCACCACACCTTTTTCGGGTCCATATTTTATGGCATTATCCAACAGAATGCCCATGGCCTGTTCAAGGCTGTCCCGGTGGCCCATTATCTTGGCAGCCGCCATATCGGTAATAAAGGCTACTCCTTTGTCCTTGGCAGCTTTCTGTTTCTGCTTGATAGCTCCACTCACGATTCGCGCGACAGGTACGCCGACCAACCGCAAAGGAGTATGGCCGTACTGAGTCAAAGCAAGCAGGTTGGAGCTCAAGCCTTCCATGCGCTGCACTTCCTCCAAATTGCTATGAATGAGTTCTCTCGCCTCAGCTTCAGAGAAATGTTTTTGACGTAAGAAAATTTCATTCTCTAGACGTAGATTAGTAAGCGGGGTGCGTAGCTCGTGGCTCGCATCAGTTGCAAAGCGAGCCTGGGCCATGTGCGCTTCCTCAATTGGCTTAAGAGTGCGTCCAGCAAACCAATAGCTGAGAGCACCGCCAATTGCGAGAGCGGCAATATTAACCAGTATGAGATCTCTATTGAGTCGTTGACGTACGATGCCAGCCTGGTCTTGCTGTAGATTAGTAAAGTCACTGTAAGGTCGCGGGCCAGGCAGATAGAAACCCCTGAGGAACAGCTGTCGTACACCGCTGCGCTCTACGTCATTACTGCGATTATATTCGTTCTCGAACAACAAACGAAAGCCAATCGTTGCGGTAAAGCTAAAGGCCAGTAGGATGGCTAGATAAAACAGAGTGAGTTTAACGCGGGCTGATTTGAACATCTACTTCTATATTACTTTGTAGCCGTGTCCACGGACAGTCTGAATGATACTTTCACCGATTTTCTTACGGAGGTTCGCAACAAATGTCTCCACGGTATTATGCTGTACGCGCGCCTCATCCGCCCAGACATGATCAAGCAGTTGGTCTTTACTCACTACTTCGCCCTTATGACGAAGGAGATACTCTAGCAGTTGAAATTCTTTGGCGGTCAAGTGTACCTGTGCGTCTCCAACCGCCGCCTCTTTGCCCACAATATCCAATGTCAGTGAACCACTTGTAAACATATTGCCGTTATGGGCTTGCGGTCGACGCAGCAAGGCACGAACCCGAGCCAATAATTCATCAAAAGAGAATGGCTTTGGCAGGTAGTCGTCGGCGCCCGCGTCCAAACCCTGCACGCGGTCACCAATGGTAGTGCGAGCTGTCAGCATAAGTATAGGCACTTGCATGCCGTCTCCGCGCCATGCTTGCACCAAAGCGGGCCCATCATGCTGTCCCGGGATCATCCAGTCCAGCAAAACCAGGTCGTAATCATTGGCATCAACTAGTGTTTCGGCCGTATCACCGTCGGCAGCGACATCAATTATGTAACCTTCAGCAGTCAAACCCTTCTCTAGGCTCTTTGCGATCTTCTCTTCATCCTCAACAACTAATATTCTCATGATGTTAGTATAGTACTTCTCTTGTCTGAGATGTTGCTGAAGAAATTAAGGTATACGTTTACTGGTTGAGGGCTACTTTGAAGTCTTCTACCAGATCGACTGGCGAGGGGTTCACATTGTTGAGTAGCGCCAGATACACACTCGTGTAATCACCGAGTGCGATAGTCCAAACCAACTGCTCAAGTAACGTCCTACCCTCCACTTCGACAACAATCGGGCTGGGACGCATGCCCGATAGTAAACGTTCGCTCACCACAAATCTTTTTTGAATACGCTCGTGCTCCAGATTGCTGCGTAGATCGATCACCGTATAAGGCTTGTCGACAGGCTGCTTGCTCCAACCAATAAATTCATTATGATTGAATTCGGGATACTGATTCACCCAAGCAACGTGCTTAGCATTTTCATTACAGTCGATCTTCCACTTATAAGCAGCCGGATACAACTTAGGCCCGCTATAAATAACTGCGGATTTGCCGATTATCTCCTGGGCAATCTGTTTAGCACGGTTCTTGCTAGTAGGCACATCCGGACGCCAAGCCTTTACTGATTCCTCCAGCAATGTGGCTGCTGCTTCTAGCTGTGGCTGCAATTCACTCATAGTAACTACCCCAGCAGCAGCCAGCAGTGACAGTAATGCCTTCAAGGCTACCAACACTGCGAAACGCGGCTGGCCAACAGTTGGCAATTTAGCAAACGGATAACCCTTAGCGGTCGCAATCTCCTCTAGCTTCCCTCCGTTAGCAATAATTACGATACAAGCACCTTTGGCCTCGGCTTGTTCCAAGGCAGCAATAGTCTCCTCGGTATTGCCCGAATAGCTCGATGCTACGAATAATGTCTTGGATGAAACATAGGCAGGAATATCATAATTGCGGACAATCTCGAACGGTAGCTTATGTCCTGGCCAACTAGTACTAATCAGCGCGCCGAAGGCCGAGCCGCCCATACCAGCGACCACGATAGTCTCGGGCTGAACGTCAATCTTTGGAATATCAAATACGTACAGCAACTGTTCATGTTGCTTTTCGGCAATGCCCAATGCATCTTGCGGGTCTCTCTCATGGATCAACTTCAAGTCGTCTAACATATGACAAAGTCCTTGTGCTAATTACTAGTAGTGCATATACTATACCGTAAATAAGCGAGGGGACAAATGTATGTTTGGGCATGATGACAATGAGCAAATGACGCAAGATACTGCCGCTCAGGGAGTAATGCCTGACAGTACAGTAGTCACCGCCTCCGCCCCCGTAGGTGGAGACCTTCCGGCGCCAGTCGTCGACGAAACGGCTGCCGTAGCACCAACGACTTTTGCGCCCAGCGAGGATACTGTGGCAGCGCCAACAGTCGGTGAGCAGACTGCCGACCCGACAACTACAGCACCTACAATTGATGACTCTGATGATTTGCTACAGATCAAACAACAAGCCCTGCAACAACTATCCCCTCTTGTTGGCCACCTCGAGCAATCTCCAGAGGAAAAATTCCGAACGACCATGATGATGATTCAGGCATCGGACAATAAAGACCTTATCAAAGATGCATATGCAGCAGCTCAACAAATTGAGGATGAAAAAATGCGCGCCCAGGCCTTGCTCGATATTGTGAATGAGATCAATTACTTTACACAACAACAAGCGTAGAACAACGCAGCTAGTGAGCTGATCGGACGTGAAACTAAAACGCGTCAACGACGTATTATTTATCGCTACCGTCGTTGTGCTGCTTTATATAATAGTAGCACCGCTTTTCCCGATGGCGCTATTTTGGCTTCAGCAGCATACTGGCTCTCGCCTAGGACAATTGAATACGCAGCTACATTTACCCGCCGACAAGGTGTCAGCTACTCCTCGCGACAATCGTCTTATTATTCCAGCGATGCTCTTAGATACGCCCATCAATGAAGGTAGTACTATGAGTGCACTACGCACCGGGCCTTGGCGGCGACCAAATACTAGTACGCCAGGGGGCGGCAATACTGTCATAGTCGGACATCGTTTTACGTATTCAGATCCACGTGGAGCATTCTACTACCTAAATAAAGTGCACGTAGGTGACGAGATAGGCATCTTTTGGCATGGTAGGCGCTTCATATATAGAGTATCCGCGACCAAGGTGGTACCACCAAATGAGGTAGCCATAGAGAGTCCAACCAAGGATATTCGATTAACCCTATACACTTGCACACCCCTGTGGCTTCCCAAAAATCGCCTTGTCGTAACCGCCCTATTGGAGAAACCATGAGTGAAAAGAAACGCTTTTGGCTGCTGCTAAGCCTGTTTGCTATAAGCATACTTTTGCTCGTAGTCCTCAATACGCAAGGACAGCAGATACTCGTACATCCCTGATCTACTCTTATTTGTCGTCAGGGGTCGTGTCACCTTGCTCTTGTTCCATGACGGGCTTTGGTGGACGACGCCAGAAGCGTACTAGGATGACTAATACAAGTACTAGACAAGCGATTCCGACTATGAGGCCCACTGCAATACCAGTGTTCACTAGTGTTCCGTTACCAGATCCTGAGATTGCCGCTGTTCCACAAGTAGTCGAAGAGCTGTAAACACAATCGCCATATGTCGATGTGCCATAACTAGCTGCGAACTGTCCTAATCCAGAAAATGTATATACTTGCATGTTGCTTGATTATCGTAAGCGTTATCTGATTATATGATACCATGTAGGCAGTCAACATAACAAAGCGAGGGTACTTATGGTAAGCACGCTAGCATTTTTGGATTTGGGGGCACCTGAGCTCATCATCATCCTAGCAATTGCGCTGCTTTTATTCGGTGGCCGTAAGTTGCCGGAGCTATCCCGAAGCCTAAGCGCTTCGATGCGCGAAATTCGTAAAGGGATAAATGGCGATGGGCAGGATGAGAGCAAAAAAACCGAAGAAAAATCGCGATCAGAGTCGGCTTAGTAAGACCGAGCACAATCCACGAATTCCGTTCGTTGAACACCTGATTGAACTGCGTAAGCGTGTTTTTTACGTAGCGCTTTCTATTCTGTTATGGGGTGCTGCAGCCTATTTTGTGCAGCAACAACTCGTTGCTTTACTATTAAAACCCGCGCACAATCAGCAATTTATCTATACATCCGTGGGCGGCGGAATCGATTTCCTATTTCGAATCTCCCTCTATGCCGGTATTGCACTAAGCATTCCTGTGATTGTTTTTCATATCCTTAAATACTTGCAGCCGCTCATAAAAAAAGACGCTGTGCGCTTTATCGCCTGGGGCAGCGTCGTCTCCGGCATATTAGCAATAGCCGGCATGGCGTTTGGTTACTTTATTGGCCTGCCTGCCGCGCTGCACTTTCTGTTGCATCAATTCAGCACTAGCCAAATCCACCCCCTGCTTACCATTCAGTCATACATGTCTTTCGTAACTATGTACATGCTGGGGTCGGCACTGCTTTTCCAACTTCCATTACTCCTGGTACTCATTAATCGCATTAAACCCCTGAAGCCAAAAAAATTACTCGGTCTTGAGCGCTGGGTGATACTCATCGCCTTTATTGGCGGCGGCGTCATGAACCCTTCTCCTCGCGTCCAAGATCAACTGCTACTTGCTGGCCCCATGATCATCGCCTATCAGGTAGGCGTTATCATCGTATGGCTGGCAAATCGCGGCGACAAGCGAACCGATTGGGTAAACGAACTTATCCGTAAGGACTCTGAGCTACAAACCCTTCGACGCACTCGTTTTCAACAAGCTCAGGTCGCGCTACAACAGCAAATGAGAGCCCACCAACAAAAACCTACACAGCATATTAGTAAGCCGGTAGCCGTGACAGCCCAAATGCCAACCAATCTATCGGTAACACCTGCGGCAATCGCGCAGGGTGCGGGCCGTTCACGGTCATACCTAAACGACTTCAGCACTCGCCGTTCCGCGATCTCGCGTTACCCTCGATTGTCCCAGGACTCAGCTGAATCATCGTCTTAAACTTGACAGTACCCAGCAGTCCAGCCTACAATTCCACGTAGATAAACTAAAAATAAAAAGTACCATGAGTAAACCAATAGAAACACTGCTACAGAAGGAAATGACGCGTAAGGAATTCTTAGGTACGCTAGGTTTAGGCTTAGCGAGCTTACTAGGATTCTCCTCGGTCATCCGGCTCTTAAACAACAAGGGCAAGGCACAACAAAGTCAGGTTTCTGGCTACGGCTCCAGTAGCTACGGCAAGTAGACTACTCGACTCCTCAGCGACCGCTCCCCACGCAAAAGGCCGGCTCACACACCGGCCTTTTTACGCATGTTTGTTTGTTACCATTGTAAGCTTGCGCGTGCACCACGGCAAGCAAAAAACAGTGATTGCACGCTACATCATGCCCATACCGGACATGTCCGGTGCCTGGGCTGACTCTTTACTCTCAGGAACTTCTACAACAAGAGCCCCCATAGTCATGCTAGTACCGGCGATACTGACAGCGTTCAGTAGAGCCTCTTTAGTCACGCGAGCTGGATCGACGACACCATTAGCCTTTAGGTCAACAAGTTTGACGGGATTATTCACGTTAACTCCATGACCAGGCTTGGCGGCCCGGACTTGAGGCAGCCACTCATCTGCATTTAGACCAGCGTTACTCAAGAGGATGCGGAACGGTTGATCCAAGGCGCTCTTCAGCACCATTTTACCTGCGGTGACCGCTGCATCTTCATCATTGTCTGCGACAATGGTCGCGCTCAGATTGATAAGCGTCACGCCACCACCGGGCACAACACCTTCACTCAGGGCGGCCTTCACTGCGGCAACGGCATCATCGACGCGAAACTTCTTTTCCTCGATCTCAGTTTCTGTTGCACCACCAACCTTAATAACAGCAACTTTGCCGCTTAAAGCAGCGCGACGCTTTTCAAGTTGCTCCCGATCATATTCCCCGCTAGCGCTGGCAACTTGCGCATTAATCTGCTTAATACGAGCGTTGATGTCGGCGGCAGTGCCGGCACCTTCAATGATAGTGGTATCGTCCTTGCCAACAATAACTTTACGAGCGGAGCCGATCATACTTAATTCGGCATTCTCGAACGTAACGCCTCGCTCTTCAGAGATGACCGTAGCACCAGTCAGAATGGCAATATCATCCAAAATTTCCTTACGGCGATCGCCAAAGCTCGGCGCCTTAATGGCAACCGTATTGAACACGCCCTTCAGGCGGTTCAAAATCAACGTGCCTAAAGCCTCACCTTCGACATCTTCAGCAATGATAACTAAGTCCTTTTTGCCAGCTTGCGCCAACTTCTCAAGAATGGGTAAAAACTCTTGTACTGAACTAATTTTTTTATCAGTTATAAGAATAGCTGGTTTTGTATATGCGGCCTCCATGCGTGCAGTATCCGTCACCATGTAAGCACTAACAAAGCCACGATCAAACGTAAAGCCTTCTACAACTTCCTTTTCTAGTGCGAGTCCCTGCCCTTCCTCAACCGATACGACCCCGTCGCGACCGATCTGATCCATAACCTCGGCAATCAAATCACCGATAGCTTTGTCGCCGGCACTAATCGTTGCGACTTCTGCTATGCGACCCTTCTTGCCTTGGATGTCTTCACGCATACCATCAAGTTTCTTCAGAACGTCGGCAGCCGCAGCTTCAAGACCCTTCCTGAGTAACATTGGGTTATGTCCAGCAGCAATTAATTTGTTCGCTTCGTTCAAAATGTGATACGTCAACACCGTGACGGTTGTAGTGCCATCTCCAGCCACATCGTTCATCTTGCTGGCAGCCTGCTTGATAAGCTCGGCACCTACTTTATATCCCAAAGTCTCATCATCAACATCACCGATCTCTACGCCCTTGGCGACCGTGACGCCGTCATGCGTAACAGTTGGCGCACCGAAACTTTTGCTAATCACAACATTGCGGCCTTTTGGACCCATCGTTGTCTTTACTGCGTTATACAAAATTTCCGCACCGGCAAGCACTCGCTTGCGGGCGTCGTCGTCATAGAATACTTTCTTTGCCATTCCTTATAATCTCCTTATTTCAGCGTGGCGAGCACGTCTTCTTCTTTAACCAATAAATAGTCTTTGTTCTCTACTTTAACTTCCGTAGGGCTATAACTCTTATATAGGATACGATCACCAACTTTAACTTGTTTGGCGTTCGGGCCTACAGCCAATACCTTTGCCACTTTTGGCTTTTCAGCTGTCTTTTCCGGTAGATATAGGCCGCTAGCCGTTTTAGTCGGGGCCTCTTCGGGTTCGGCTACGACATAGTCACCCAATGGGTTCACGTTCATACTCATATATTGCTTCCTCCATTAGCTCTTTATAGAACGTTAGCACTTCAGCCTAGTGAGTGCCAACGCATCAGCACTCACTATAATAGAGCGCCAATTCAACTGTCAATACGTAGCGATCTATATGGTCTACCAATCCCAGCAACGTACAGATATACGTGCTACACTTGAGCCATGAAACATGCCAAATCACAAACCAGTGCAACATTACTCGGCGTACCCCTCGACCTGGGCGCTGAAAATCTCGGCGTCGATATGGGGGCAAGCGCTTTTCGCTATCAGCATATCGCAGACAAACTACAATCTGCTGGTATAGCCATCACTGACGCAGGAGACATCCACTGCAGGCATCGAAGTCAGGTGCCGGTTGGTAGTCCTCGCTTACGTCATCTTGAAGAAATCGTACGAGTAAGTGAAGAAACGGCTAAGAAAGCCGAATCTATTGTGGCCGAAGGCCAAAAAGCTATTGTGCTTGGCGGTGATCACTCCGTCTGCTTGGGTGCCGTAGCCGGGGCATCGGTAGCACTGAAGGGCGACATTGGACTCATCTACTTTGATGCGCATGGGGACATGAACACAGACAAAACGACACTTACCGGGAACATTCATGGTATGCATCTAGCATCCCTGATGGGCTTTGGTGCGCCAGAGCTGGCTGAGGTCTACGGCAAACAGACCAAACTAGACAAACAACACCTATTACATATTGGCGGAAGTGACTTTGATACTGCCGAACTAGAGCTCATAGAACGTGAAAATCTACAGACATTTACCATGTTTGACCTGCTGACAAGTAATCTCGGAGCTCTTTGGCCGATGATCAATAAATTACAATCACAGGTCAAAAATATCTGGATCAGTCTTGACCTTGATTCAATTGACGCACTGTACGCGCCTGGAGCTGGCATGCCCAACCAAAAGGGCATGAACTATCGAGAAATTGCTACCATCGCACAATATATCGGTGAGCACTGCAATGTCGTAGGCATTGATGTCGTAGAGTACAACCCCCTACAGGACGTAGACCGCAAGACCGCAGAACTTGCAACCGAGCTTATCGCAACATTCTTTGGGAAGCAATATAGCTGGTATACGCATTACCTCGAAGAAAATAAACTATAGATTAGCCGCGCAAATGTGGTGGCGCAATAGTTATTGTCCGACCATCACCAAGATGACTAGCCTGCCTCCAGGTTATATTATTGTCGCGAAGGATATCCGCAGTATACGTGCGTACCTGCCGAGAATCCGGGTGCGCAATCCCTGCGTTATGTAGGCCTTGTGTTGCCATACTCCAGACATCATCTGCGTTCGGGTCAGCATCATTAATGCGCTCAATGTGATCCGCATGCTTTGGCGCTAGATATGTGCTCGGGTCGTGTCCCTTGCCCACTCCGTCTTGTTGGTTCGGAATTATTTCATTTTGGGGCACGTGGCTAATAGATGTACGTGGCGCCCGTTCCACATGACCTCCAGCTGAACCGGTAAGTAGTACGGCACTTACCGCTCCTACTGCCGCAACACCCAAGACAATAGCAGCCTTAAGTCTACGCCCAAAGCGTGGCCGTTCGGGAGATGAATACGTTCTAGAAAAAGAAGAGTCATATTCACTAGGTCCCACATGTGACGGCAAGGCTGCTTCCAAACCTGCACTACCTTCTCCGCTCGATCCTGTTCCACTTCCACTCTGTTCGGGCTGCTTCCCCGCAACCATAACGTCCCTACTGTAGTCATACTCGAAAACCGGGGGGACTTCTTCAGGAACAAGATTAGTACCATGTTCCTCGACGACAGGGCTGCTATAGGCCTGCTTAGCATGATGAACAGGTGTATTGGGGTCTGTCGTCGATATATCATCCCCTACTCGCTCTACTCGGGGGGCATTGATCACTAGAACGGGGCTCTTAGCTTTCGCCGACAAGCCTAAAATGTCAGGCTCTACCATAGCTGCACGATGTTGCTCTTGTATCCGTTCGGCCTTGGCACGTTCGGTCCGTTCGCGCTCATTACGCACTCGCTGATCGTCAAAACGACCGTAAAAAGCCTTAACCTCTTCAGGGCCAAGCAATCCAGCCGATTCCAGCTCCAGCTCTTTTGTCATAGCGGCGGTAGAGTCGGAGCCATGCTTGTCCTCCACGGCACGAAGCTCCGCAGCAGCGCGTTCAGCAATAGTCGAGTCGGACAGCCGGTCATCCTCGGGTAGCATATTGTTGTGGCGCCGTAGGTCTACGGTACCGATACTGTCCAGTGATCGAGTATGGCCTGCCTGCTTGGAGGCTTCTCCATCCTGCACATGCCTCCCATAAGATTCTAATTCTTTGACGCTGCCCACGGCCAATTCCGCATCCAATTGCTCAGGCACAGTGGTACGTAAAGCTTTCCAATCTTCATCAGACACAACCTCGTGTAACCCTGACTGATTCAGAAGATCCCCGCCCGGCGCAACGCCTGCATCCGCAAGGATATTATGCCATTCCTGATCTTGATCGGAGACTGGCTGCTCAACTGCGGGAGCAATCGAAAATTCCTCAGGTGCGCTTCCGGCAAGCGCTGGAATGTTATGCCCTAAGACTTGTGTGCTGGTTGCTTCATTCATAGATAACTTTTTTATTTTTTGTTAGTGTTTACTATTTATATATAAGCATAAGTTTATTTTATTGTCAATAATATAGCTTCGCTCGATTAAAGCTACCCTCTACGTTTAATAAATTAACGATGGCTACTTTGCAGAGCGCGTGTGTTTTTTGAGAGCCTTCTTAGCCACCTTAATCTCATCATAGTCTCGCTTAGTAACACGATTGGAGTCTGTGTCATCTTGCTGTAAGTGGCGCAGTTCAGCGGCCCTGGGTCCATTGCCCAATATTGATTTTTCGTGACCCTTGCCAAGCAGTAGCACCATGTCACCCTTCTTGGCCATATCGACAGCAGCCTGGACTGCAGTCTCACGGTCATGCACCAAAAACAAATCTCTACCACGCTTCTTGCCGCTCTGCTCTGCTCCGCCAGCAATCTGTTCAAGAATTTCTTGACCATCAATATCACGGTCATCCTCTTCCGTCGCGATTACTATGTCCGCATCGCGGCCGGCAACCTTGCCCTGCATTGCACGTTTAGTTTCATCCCGACGTCCAGCCGACCCAAAGACTACGATCAAACGACCGGCAGTGAGCGGTCGCACTTCCTTAAGCACCTTTTCAAAACTCTCGGGCGTATGGGCATAGTCTACGATAACCGCAAAATTCTGGCCTTCATCAATGCGCGTCATGCGACCCTCTACGGCCTGCAGACTTGCGATACCCTTCTCTACCTGTGATACCGACAAGCCCACTGCTCTTCCCACCCCTATTGCGGCCAACGAATTGTACACATTAAAACTTCCCGGCAGATGACAGCTAATATGGTAGGTGTCGTCGCCGAGCGTGGCCGTATATACACTACCAGCTGGCGTTAATTGCACATCGTGCGCACGCAAATCGCCCTTATTCACACCATACATAATGGGGTGTTCTATTGCTTTAGCAAATAAAGCACCGCTCGGGTCATCCGCGTTGGCAACACCGATACGGAGGCCTTTTTTGTTACGATTCGTCTGCTCAAATAACATCTTCTTAGCCGCCCGGTAACGTGCAAAAGTGCCATGATAATCTAAATGTTCGTGCCCTATATTGGTAAGCACGGCTATGGAATAAGGAATAGACCATACGCGATGTTGCGCCAATGCGTGACTAGTAGTCTCTAGCACTAGCCACTCTACGTCGTTCTGGGTAATCTTTCTGATTCGATTTATGAGAGACCCTACACCCATGGTAGTAAGGCGAGTAGGATTGGGCTGCGCCCCTCGCCCATTGCCGTAGTCAACAGAAATAGTAGTCATCATGGCAACCTTGTAACCATTTGCACGTAACATGGCCGTAATCAGTGTGCAGGTGCTTGTCTTGCCATCCGTTCCCGTAACACCAATCACTTTCAGGTCTTTGGCTGGGAAGCCAGCCCTCGCCTGCCTCAGCATAGCCTCACCCAGATGACCATACGGTTCAATCTTCTGGAAAATACTTACGGGGACTGCCTTCTTAATAATGCGTCGGATCATGCATGTTACCTATTTATATACGTCTCAGTATACCTCCTTGTAGATAAGGCAATGTCAAGAATGTGTGTTGGTGTTTCAATTTATGGTGCAGGAAATCCCGCCTCTCTCTGTGGTATGCTACAAATCATGAAGATACTGGGCATCGAATCGAGTTGCGACGAAACTGCTGCAGCCGTCGTAGAAGACGGTAAACGACTACTGAGCAATGTCGTAGCCAGCAGTATGAGCATGCAGGCACAATACGGCGGTGTGGTGCCAGAGTTGGCGGCACGAAGCCATATGGAAGTTATTGTACCTGTTATTGAGCAGGCCCTGACCATAGCAAAGTGCACTTCGGATGATATTGACGCCATCGCCGTCACGCACGGGGCAGGCCTGGGCGCAGGCGGCCTGCTTGTGGGTGTATTGGCCGCACGCACGCTGGCTATTCTCAAGAAAAAACCCTTATATGGCATCAACCATGTGGAAGCCCATATGTATGCCAACTTTATAACCAGCTCTTCCCTCCCCGGCTACGTTTTGCCCGCCGCTCCGCCCGTATTCCCCATACTGGCACTGATTATCAGCGGTGGCCACAGCCAGCTAGTACTCTTTCGCGATCATTTTGACTACACCCTTTTGGGCCAGACCCAAGATGACGCTATTGGCGAGGCCTTCGACAAAGTAGCAAAACTCACCGGCCTCCCCTACCCTGGCGGCCCCAGCGTCAGCCGCAAGGCTTTAGAAGGCAACCCCTACGCCTTCCCCCTGCCTAAGGCTCGGCTGAGTGGCAAGTACGACTTTAGTTTTTCAGGGCTAAAGACAGCCGTACTACGGCGTGCCCAAGAGATGGTAGGCAAAGATTTTACCCTGCCCTCTTTCGCCCTCCCAGAGCTTCTCAATGAGACACAGAAAGCTGATATTGCCGCCACCTTCCAGCGTATAGCCGTTGAAACGGTCATGGACAAAACTCTGATTGCCTATGAAGAATTTCAGCCGCATAGCGTAGTTATTGCCGGTGGCGCTGCCGCCAATATGGAATTGCGCCGGCAGCTAGCCGAACGCCTCCCTATAGCCATCACATATACCGACCCACGCTTGTGTACCGATAACGGCGCCATGATAGCAACGCTAGGATTCTTCACTGCCCTGCACGGACAACCCCAGGCCGACCCTTACACACTGGAAATTGCTCCTAACCTTTCAATGTAAAAAAATACAACACCTACCCCTGTTAAAAACGCTTGATATCTGAGGCAACCTACACTATCCTATGACGGCAAAAACAAAAACCGTAAAATAAAATCGTATTTTGAGATGTTATATCTTTGTAGCGGCGGCTGCAAATTCACTATTGCAGAACCTCGTATTTTGAGGACTTGAAGGGTGGGCTTTCACAGGAAAAGTCCTATTTGCTATTATAAATTTCATATGAAATAAGGATTAAAAATCATCAATCTGAAGGACGAGCCAACCTTGAAATAACGCACGCACTAGTTTCGAGTTAATCGCAAATAACAGAGGTGGCAAAATATAACGCAAGGTGCTATGCTGATATCTGTTACCTAATAACTCTAAAAGGGAAAACGATCATGAAGCTACCAAAAGTGTACGAGCCGTCGGTTTACGAAACTGACATGTACGCACTCTGGGAAAAATCCCAGGCTTTTCTGCCAGGTAAGACAGGGAAGAGCTATTCAGTCGTCGTCCCGCCACCCAACGCCAATGGCAATCTACATCTAGGGCACGCCATCACCCTCGGCCTACAAGATATTACCGTACGATATCATCGCCTGAAGGGTGATCGCGCTCTATTGCTACCCGGAGCGGACCATGCTGGTTTTGAAACACAAGCCGTATATGAAAAGGAACTCGCCAAAGAAGGGAAGAGCCGCTTCGACTATCCCCGGGAAGAGTTATACGACCAGATTCTAGATTTTGTGGCGCTTAATCGTCAAAATTTTAAAGATCAATTTCGTCGGCTTGGGGCAGGGGTGGACTGGAGTCGTTATATATTCACGCTCGACGATAAAATCGTAAAGCGCGCTTATGCCACTTTCAAAAAAATGTGGGATGAAAAACTTATCTACAGAGGTGAACGCCTAGTCAATTATTGCACCTTTCATCGAACTGGTTTTGCGGATATTGAAGTTGTTTATAAAAACCAGGCAACCCCTCTTTACTACATGAAATACGGTCCATTTACGCTCGCTACCACTCGGCCCGAGACCAAGTTCGGTGATACGGCAGTAGCAGTCCATCCAGATGACAAACGCTATAAGCAGTACATCGGTAAGGTAGTTGAGGTAGAGGGGGTAAATGGCCCGTTCACAGTGCAAGTCGTAGGCGACGATATGGTTGACCCAAACTTCGGTACAGGTGTTGTTAAGATAACACCAGCTCATTCTTTTGACGACTGGGAAGTAAGCCAGCGCCACAACCTCCCGGTGAAACGCATCCTCAATCACGACGGCACGCTCAATCACCTAGCCGGACGCTTCGAGGGCATGACCGTCATGGACGCTCGCGAAGCCGTTGTTGCCGCTCTCAGAGAAAAAGGCCTACTCGTTAAAATTGATGAAACGTATACAAACCGTGTCGGTCATTGTTATAAATGCGATACGGTCATTGAACCCATGTTAATGGAGCAGTGGTTCGTTGAGATGCAGCAGCTGGCCCAGCCAGCAATAAAGTCACTGGAAGCAGGGAAAATTGACTTCCACCCAGAGACAAAGAAGCAACAATTAATTAGTTACCTGCAAAATTTAAAAGACTGGAATATTAGTCGACAGATTGCTTGGGGTATACCTATCCCAGCGTATCAAAATGTCGATGATAGCGATGATTGGATATATGACGACAAGGATCTCTCTCAAGAGATCCTCACCAAAGACGACAAAACATATCGCCGCGATCCGGACGTCTTTGATACTTGGTTCTCAAGTGGCAGTTGGCCATACGCCACGCTCGACTACCCAGAGGGCGACGATTTCAAAGACTTCTATCCGCTCAGTCTTATGGAGACAGGTTCCGACATCCTATTTCCATGGGTAAGCCGAATGCTCATGCTGGGACTCTATATCACTGGTGAGGTACCATTTAAGTCAGTGTATCTCCATGGCCTCATCCTAGATGAACATGGACAGAAAATGAGCAAGAGCAAGGGGAATGTCATTAACCCCCTAGAAATCGTAGACGAATACGGCTCCGACGCCTTACGCATGGGCATCATAACGGGGCAGTCAGCGGGGAACAACCAACCGTTTAGTCTATCCAGGGTGGTAAGCGCCCGTAATTTCTGCAATAAGCTATGGAATATCGCGCGCTACGTTGAAGATAAAGTAGGTGACCGCAAAAAACTCGACGAGCCGAACCCAAAAACGGATGCAGATCACTGGATTCTGAGTCGCCTGCGGCGGACAACCGATGATATGAGCAAGTACCTAGAAAGCTATCGGTTCAGCGAAGCCTACGAAATCCTCTATCACTTCGTATGGGATGACTTTGCGGATTGGTATATAGAAGCAAGCAAAGCAGAGGAGAATAAGGCATTACTCGCCTACACCCTAGAATCTGTCTTAAAGATTAGTCATCCATTTGCACCGTTCCTCACTGAGACCATCTGGCAGACACTCTCCTGGGCCCCCGATACGCTCCTTGTCACTTCGGACTGGCCAGAGATCATAAAGCCAGACTTGGCACGTAGCAAAGTATTCGAGGAGGTGAGGGGGATTATCTCTGAGGTTCGCGCCATTCTAAAAGCGGTAGACGCCAACAAAGTTAATCTCTATCATGCAGACATCCCCTTGGTAGCGATGAATGCACCACTCATCATACGATTAGCGCAAGTGGCAGCAGTCGAACCCAGCAAGAATCAAAACGGCGTAAAATTAACGCAGACAAAGCATGCTATATATTTGGATATCAGTAAAGATGTCACCGAAAAGTACGCCGAAAAACTTGGTGAACAAGAAAAGGAAGAGACAACGGCCATCAAACGACTAGAGGCACGCTTGAGCAATAAGAGTTACGTACAAAATGCCCCGGAGCAGGTTGTTGCGGAAACCCGCATGCAGCTAGTGGAAGCCGAGAAGCGCCTGGGAATGCTAAAAGAAGAGGCTGCACGCTTTCACGCCTAGTATGACGGCTAGCCTCAAAACACCACACTTTACGCTGGCCGCTTACATCAGAGGAGACTCTACCGCCGAACGCATAGCCCTTTGCCTCCCAGGTTACTGTGACACCAAAGATTATCCCGACATGCGCACCCACGTAGAACTTCTTGCGTCGCGTGGATACTACGCAATAACGTTTGACCCTCCAGGCACTTGGGAGAGCACGGGGGACATCAGCCTATACACCACCACCAACTACTTACTGGCCATTAATGAGCTTATCGCCTATTTCGGTGATCGCCCTACGCTCCTAATTGGCAAGAGTATGGGCGGCCGCATGGCTCAGCTAGCCGCACAGAATTCAGCAGTCATAGGCTTTGTTTCGGTAGTCGGCGCCGCATCATCGGCCGTTACAAATGCCCGCAGCGTCGCCGACTGGTCAGAAAATTCTCGACGCACCCCACACCGCGATCTTCCGCACAACCCAAAGCAATTCCGCGACTTCCTCATTCCATACACCTTCGTCGAAGACTCGCTTACATATGACGCCCTAGATGTGGTGGACAAGCTTGTAATGCCAAAACTATACATTGCCGGCGAAAACGACCCCCTCGTGCCCCCACGACGCCTAAAAGAGGCCTACGATGCTGCTGCCGAGTCGAAAGAATTCGTTGTACTGCCCATGGATCATGATTATCGGCGTAGCCCCGAAAAGCTACAACTCGTCAATACCACAATTGCCGATTTCTTAGTACGACATCATCTCTAGTTGCGAAATAGTTGCAATATGCTAGACTACTCCTATGAGCTCTGCGCGTGAAATCTTTAAAACACTTCTTAAGGCGAACGGCCAAAGTGTCACTCGAGCTCGGCTCTCGGTATTTGGAGCACTGCTGGGGCAGGAGCCTTTAGCCATGCATGAACTCGTCACGCGGGTAGAGCAGGTAGATCGTGCCAGCGTCTATAGAGCTATCGACCTATTTGAACATCTGGGAATCGTACAACGACTTAATACCGGTTGGAAGTATAAGCTGGAACTGACCGACAAATTTGCCGAGCACCACCATCACCTGACATGTACCGATTGTGGTCGCACCATACCAATGAATGAAGTCGAACTCGAAGATCTCATCACCAAGCTTGCCGTAGCGCATCAGTTCAAACCCCTTGCGCATCAGATAGAGCTGCAGGGCATTTGCGCGCAGTGCCAGACCAAGTAGCTAATTTAACGAGCCACGAACCAAGGTCGCAGACTCGTCGGGTCGATAATCGTCGAACCATAGTACGTGCCAACCATGCTTCTCTGCCGCCATCAGGTTAATGCGAGAGTCATCCACCAATAGAATCTCCGAAGCAGGGCAGTGGGCGCGCTCGGTAGCGATGGTATAAATTTTGGACTCCGGCTTAATGGCCTTAACCTTTGACGAATCTATAATCACCTCATAGGGTAGGTTGGGGATTAATTGTTTCTGTATGAGCGCATCTACGAAGCCAGGCATAATATTAGTAAGAAGGCCAACTCGATATCGTTCAGCGGCCCAGCGTACTAGCTCGTGCATGACGGGGATGGGTTCTACTGCTTCCAAATAGTACTGCAACCAATCTATTGGGTCGGTGTGTAGCTCGGCAGCCATCTTGCGATTGAAGCCCTCCATATCCATTTCGCCCCGGCAGACCAGGTCATTATAATGCCAAAAAATCATCTCTACTATGTCTGGTGATGTACCCGTCTCTCGACTAAGTCTCATGAAAGCGCCGTGGAAAAATCGTACCAAGCAGCCGTTGATGTCAAAATAGACAAAGCTAACACCGCTCCTACTACGCTGCTTGGGCATAGTTGTGGCCGCAAGCGTGCCGGCCGGAGTACCCATAAGTTCATCTAGACCTATACCGAGTGCGCTGGCGATGCTCTGGATGGTAAAAATGGAGGGTGATTTAATCGCCCCTCGTTCAATCTTGGTTAACGTCGAATAACTCAGGCTGGCCTTCTGGCACAGTGCCTGTTGCGTTAACCCTGCTTGCAAACGCGCAGTCTGCAAACGACGACCCAACCGCTCCTCATTCATAGCCATATGATACCAATTACCGTACGAATATCCAAAAAACTAGCCGCATTCGGCCAGAATCATTTTCATAAGATGAGCGTACAATAAGCGTATGCACTTCTTGCGAAAAGTTGCCGTAGCAGCAGCCGCAACACTCCTCACGATCACTTTATTCAGCCTTGGTTTAGCCTGGAGTGGTCATCAAGTTTTCGGTACGTCCAATGCCATCAAACATGCCCTGAGCAAAAGTGGCATCTACCAGTCAGCTGTCACAGAAATACTTCATAAGCAGCAGGGTACAGATAACTCCGGTAGCAACCTTCCCGTCGATCAGCCCCAGATAAAACAGATCATAGAAGATGCGTTTCCACCACAATTTCTACAGTCACAGGTCGAGCAGGTGATTAATGCAGTGTATGCATGGCTAAACGGCAAGACCCCTTCATTGCAGTTTTCCGTAGATTTAGGCCCTGCAAAACTTAAACTAGCAGATGGCGTTGAGCAATACGTCATATCCCACCTAGCGACGCTACCCCCATGTGCCGCAAACGCAATACCCAGCGGTGACATCGATCCACTAAACACAACCTGCGCTCCCCCCGGTCTTGATGTACGGGCAGTCGCCGCCAAAGAGCGCGAAAATATTCTGCGTGGAGACTTTCTGAAGGACAGCACCCTTAGTGCAGACAGCATCAAGGACAAGGATGGCAAAACGCTCAATCAACGACTGCAGGAAGCTCCTAAAAACTATCGTCGAGTGATGTTGGTCTTTTACGGTAGCGGACTACTCGCACTCGTGGTGGGGGCGGTGATAGTATTCGGAAGCACTACCTGGCGATTAGGCTTACGTAGGGTAGCCATTATTCTCATAACTATCGGTACTATGGGCGTTGCCCTTGGTTTTATCAGCAGCCTTGCGGTTCATTATACGTCAACCAAAATCGCCTCAGCCCAGGCAAGTGACAAGGTACTCCAGCAGCAACTGCTCAGTATCATACGATCACTTACCGATAATCTACGAACTTGGTGGATTATATATGGCGTAGCTCTTCTCGCACTAGGCATAGCAGCTCTACTAACCCTACATCTCACCGCACACGAAAAGAGAGCCAAGACAGAACCTGGCACCGCAGGGGAATCTGACGGCAAGACGGCCGAACAAAAAGACAAATTGCCAAGGAACTCCAAGGAGTAACCATACAAAAATACCCGGACAAACCGGGTATTTTTGTATGGCGGAGAGGGAGGGATTCGAACCCTCGCGGGGACTTGCGCCCCCCTATCGATTTAGCAAACCGACCCCTTCAGCCTCTTGGGTACCTCTCCGTACAGACGTGTATTGTAACGCGAAACACGTTTTGGCGGAAGGGGTGGGATTCGAACCCACGGTGAGTTGCCCCACACTTGTTTTCAAGACAAGGTCCTTAAACCACTCGGACACCCTTCCTTAACAGGGGTAATTATATCATTCTGCACACCATCTAACAAAATAAAACGAGAATGCTTCTGCTTACAGAGAATACGTTGTACAATACATGGCATATGGTAGAGGGTGAGCAGCAACCGTCCCAGGATCAAGAAAAGGGTACATGGCAGTACAAGCCAGAAGGTTCCACCCCTGTTGCTTTTGACGTATCCACAGACTCATCTGCGCGCCCCAAACCCGTAGATGACGTTGTCGAATGGACGGCTTCTGAATTTATTGCACATCCAAAAAACCCAACCTGGTATGTCGCACTAGCAGTAGTAATGATAGTTCTTAGCGCAGGCATATACTTCATCACGCATAGCTTAGTTGCTATGCTGGCGATAGCCATAATGGGGCTTGTCCTGGGTGTTGCCGCATCACGCCAGCCACGCATCGTAGGCTACCGGCTAGATCGAGGCGGGCTCTCGATTGAGAAACACTTTCATCCATACGGAAATTTCAAATCATATGCAATCATAGACGAAGGAGCATTTTCCAGCATTACCCTCGTGCCCCTTAGGCGTTTTGATCTACCGCTCAATATCTACTTCTCCCCAGAAGATGAACACAAGATTATAGGTGCCATCTCTAAATACCTGCCTGCCGAGCGAGGCGAACTAGATGCACTCGCTCATTTCATGCGAACCATACACTTTTAAGGACTGGAAAAATAGCAACATATCTGCTATCATTACCCCTGTTGCCCATTCCCTAGTAGGACGGAGCATACCAATAGGCACCTGTAGCTCAGCTGGATAGAGCGTTGGCTTGCGGAGCCAAAGGTCGCAGGTTCGAATCCTGCCAGGTGCACCACGCAATTTACTAAAAGACTCTTTCGGGGGTCTTTTGTTCATAATAATGAATTACATCTTGTTGGCTCGCGCGCAGAGTGGGGGACTTCAGAGTTATCGGAATACATTAAATGTACGTAGTCGCACCGCTGAGCAATCTGCTACAATAACACCGTCGCGGAGAGGTCGCATAGTTGGTCTAGTGCGCCGCACTCGAAATGCGGTATAGGGGCAACTCTATCGAGGGTTCGAATCCCTCCCTCTCCGCCAATAAATTCGCTAAATACTAGCGAATTTATTTTTTACTACGGACAGGGCGTGCATAAAGTGACTCGGTCGCCCGTGAGTTCGCATTTGACACGCGCTGTGAACACAAAAAAGTACCGCGAGTGCGCCAATGAAGGCAAGGGGATCAATTTTATATGTCATAATTATTAAATAGTGCTAACGTTGTATTTATTGTGTTGTAAATATATCTGTTTGCGGTTGCAAGATATTTATTACCTAAGCTATACTACGAGTAACACAAAGACTTGAACACTGTAGAACACATAAATACTGGAGGGTAACAACTATGGCTCGACGCAATAGTGGCGACGATGACCTGCTGATGGAAGAAGACGAATTGACAGCAGCCTTTTTAGGCGACGATGACTCGACCCCCATGGCAGATCCTGCTGCAACAGCAGCACAACCAGCAGTCGCATCCGATGAGTGGGACGAAAGCGATGATTTGCCGGGACAATTAGCCGTTGACGTGTATGAAACCAGAGAAAAACTGGTAGTAAAAGCGCGGACAGCTGGCGTAAACAAGGGCGACCTTGACGTAAGTATTTCCGACAACACCCTAAGCATCCGGGGCACGCTGTCTGCCGGAAACGAGGACGATGTTGAAAATTACTTTGTACAAGAGTGCTACTGGGGAGAATTCTCTCGTAGCATAGCACTACCCGTGCCAGTCAAAGAGGAAGAAATCGAAGCCGTACTAAAAGATGGCGTTCTGACAATAAGCTTCGCAAAAGTGAAGCAGGACACCGTGAAGAAGATTCAGGTTCTATAGGACAGTCAGGTCATCAATAAAATACCGCCGCATCCCGGCGGTATTTTTTATCGCCAGCATCTGCGCCCAGGGCAGGGCACAATATAAAACAACCCGTGGAGTACACGGGTTGTTTTCGGTTCTCTTGATCGAGTCGGCTACTAGACGGTGCCACCGTTTCCGGCAGTACTAACTTTATTCAAAACGAATTTTACGATGAACTGTGCGAGGGCGACGACCACCAGGCCGATAACCGCATACACAATAGTGTTCTTAGCACTTGTAATATTACCCGAGTCACCACCGGAGGTGATATATTTGAAACCACCGAAAACAATCATAATAACGGCGACTATACCGACAACTATTGAAAAGATGTTTACGACGAGGGTGACGATGTCCTGAATTTTCTGGGTACCAGTGTCGGGGGCAGCAGTACAAGTGCCTCCGGTTCCAGTAGTGAGGCCTGAGCCTTGCGACAAACAGTTACCAATGTTCACGTTTGCATTATCCTGGGCGGAAACCGCTGCAGGGACTAACATGGCTGGCAGCAAGAGGAGGCTAAGAGCTGCTCCTGTGATTATGATTTTTTTGCGCAATGATTTCAACATGCCTTTTTTCGATCCTTTCATTGAGTGCTTTTGCTTATAGTATAGTACACGTTATGCAAATTGCAACGTTATCAAAACCAACGTTATTTCTTTGGTTTCGGTGGGGGCGGGGGAGGCGTAGTTGCGGCGTGCAATACGAAATGGACAAGACTTTGCGCCAAGGCAACAATCACCAAGCCGATACATGCATAGATAATTGTATTCCTCGCACCAGCCAGCTTACCCGAGTCACCACCGGAGGTGATATATCGGAAGCCTCCGATTATTATCATAATAACGGCGACTATACCAATTACGATACTCAATATATTAACGATATTGGCGACCGTATCGTTTAGGCTTGTATTGCTGCCGTTACAGCCAGCACCCGCGGCAGTAGCAATACCCGCACAGACTTCGTCTGCGCTCGTCTGCGCATGCACGGTCTTGACAAGAGGGCCGGCAAGCAGACCGGCACCAATCGCCAGCAATGCGGTCATTATTAACATTGTTCGCCTAAGTCTAAATCTCATCACTGCACACATTCCTTCCTAAAATTTAGTAACCACAAATCCGATTATAGCTCTCCCGAGCACTATAACAACCAAGCCCACACAGGCATAGATCACCGTGCTCCTTCCGGTGCTTGCCTTATTGGGATCGCCGGCGGCAGTAATGTACATAAAACCACCGACCATAATACCGATCACAGCTCCGACACCCGTCAAGAATGCAAAAATATTAGAAACCTTTATAAGTATACCGTCCGGCCCGCTCAACGCATTACTGCCATTGGCCGCACAAAACGCTGATTTTTTTGCGGTAGCATCACTACAAACAGCCTGGAGAGAGCTCTGCGCTCCCGCCAGCTGCGAGCCTAGGCTGCAAACAACGACAAGTGTAGTCGCCAGGTAAGCGAACCACCATGAAAGCTTATGACGCCAAATTTCCATACGACCTACCTTAATTTAAAGACAACGAAGTTAACGATTACAAAGGCGGACATAATAACCACCAGCCCAACAACTGCGTATATGATGCTATCTCTTGCCTGGGCTACCGTATTAGGTGAGCCGCGAGAGGTGGTAAAGCGAAAAGCGGCTATTGATATAACCAAAAGAGCTACCGCACCAGCAATACCCAGGAATATATTAATGAACGTCCTTATATGAGCGCCGTTCGCCGCGGGATTTGGGATTGGCACAGTAAGACTCTGAGCAAAATATGTGATAAGGTGATGCACTTTAACCTCCGAGTGCCTTCCCGGCAAAGGCCACTCCGCCAATCGCGGCAAGCGATATACCTAAGCCGATTAATGCATTAAATATTGTACCTTGGGCATGCTTCACCTTATCTGGCTCGCCTTGGGCAGTAATGAATGAAAAACCGCCATACATAACATAGCCCACAGCTATGAGCGCAGACAGCCGCAAGAGAATGTCAATAAGAGCCAGGCCGATCAGCGAGAGATCACTAAGTGCAAACTTACCAGCTCCCGTACCATAGTCCACAAAAACACATCGACCTGCGGCATCAGCCACCATCTTATTGGCAAGAACCAGATAATGATACCAGGTAGGCAAGCCAAAGAAGCCGTGTTCGGTACACTTAGCTGCGGCAAAAGTATAAAATGACGAGAGCATAGCACTTTCCCCTTAGTTAAAAGAGTCCTCCTGGAACTACATAGTTTAAGAACGCAAACAGAAACAGGTAGGCAATAATGCCAATTACCGTTTGGAAAATACGATCTTTGGCCTTATTGAGAGCCGCAGGGTCATCGCCAGCGGACGAATACTGGATCGCAGCAACAAGAATAGATATAACTGCGGCTATGCCAACAAGTAGCGTAAGCAGCAATATCGCCGGGTTAATGTACTTATTTACAAACTTGCTACATGCATCACCCGCAGCGCGACAGACCTGAACCGTAGCAGCGTGCGCAGTAAGCGGCTGCAGGATGTAAGTCGTGGTGGCAGCAAGTACCGCACCACGAACGACTGGCAACAGCACTGCAGGGCGTAAATGAGTTCGCATCTTACATATAATTATACATGAGTTTTTATACATACAGTAACGTTGCACCACTCCCCGCAATCGCCTATAATTGCTTGTGTTATATAGACCCGAGTAAACAGAGAGAAAATACAGCTGTAAGATACAGTATGTACGAGCATCAGCTACTATGAATATATCAAGGGTTGTAAGGCGAGTATGCAATCGTAGCACTATAGTTACGATACTATTCTTTGCCTCTACTCTTATATCTATGCTCATACCTTTGCTAGCGGGGAAAGGGGCGAGTGCGGCAACCCCACAAATGGTCATAAGCTGGACTAGCCTCACCACGCTGTCGATCACCGGTACCGCAGTCCAAGGTGGGCCTCTAACCGTTACGGGCTCCTACGCTAATGTATATGGTGGAAATGGTCAGTCGTTCCAAGGAACTACCGCAGGCAAGGTAACGCTAAAAGTTGGCGGAAATACTTGTTATTCGCCGATTGTCGTTAACGTGCAGCCCACCGGGGCCACGACCGGAGAAGTTGACTACTCCGTAGCCACGGACATCATTTTTATGATTGACGGCAGCGACGGCAGTAACTGTTCCAAGGCCGCACTAGCCGGCATATTTGCTGGCTCCGATTATGCCGTCCAAGATGGTGGTGACCTTGGCGGCGGCACCGCTAATGCAGGGCTTCAAAACTTTAAACTACAGAATGCCGACAAGCGGACTGCGGCAGGAGGCAAGTCGACAACCGTTAAGGTAACTGCCGGCATGGGGCCAGCCAGCGACAATGCGAACATACCTGATAACGACACCTTCATTATATGTGAAGCAAAAGGAGCCTACGCCACCAACAAAAATCTTTTGGACGATGACTGTCTCGCCCAAAAGACGGCAACGGTATTGCAAACCGTAAAAAGTGGCAAACTGCAGGATTTAAAAAATGGCAAAGGGCCAAACGCTGGAGACGAAAAGGGATGGGTGGGTACATTTGCCAAAAAAGTGCCAGCCGGAAACTACGATGTATGTAGCGATAATTTCAACGCCTGCCTCCTCGTCCAGAATCCAACCGACGTCTACCTTGATATAGGACTGCCAAATGCTACCGTTCCCGGCGATGTAGCAAGTGGGGCGGTTCAAAGCAATAGTGTCTGTGATAATGTTAAATTTACTGAACTAAACTTTTGGATTTGTGGGTTCATTCATGTCCTTGCCGACACCACCGAAGGCCTCGACACCGAAATAGGCAACCTCCTAAAGAT
>CAZKGK010000007.1:0-74305 GCA_964552555.1 uncultured Candidatus Saccharibacteria bacterium | reverse complement strand
TGGGTCAGATTAGCCCCCAGAACGCCACTATTATGGCGAACAATGTGATGGGACAAGTTATTCCGGGGGCAGTCGATGCAAGCGGCAACGCGCAAACAGTACAACAGATGATAGAGGCCTCGCGTGGAGCAAGTGGATTTACCGAAATGCGTCGCGAATACATGAATGCCGGCATAGCTCAAGCACAACAGCAAGTAGCCGGGAGCATGCCAGGAGCGCCAACAGGGCCCATCGGCTCAGACCGTCGACTCAAGCGCAACATAATCCGCCTTGGCAGCCTCAATGGCATCCGACTCTACCGCTTCCAATATATATGGAGCGACCAAGCATATGTCGGTGTTATGGCCCAAGAACTGCTAGACTCTCACCCAGAGGTAATTAGTACTGATGCGGCCGGATTCTACAGGGTGAACTACGACCTCCTTGGCATGAAAATGTACACTTTGGAGGAGTGGCTAAAAACCCAACCAACTCGTTTAACTGCCGCGCGATAGTCACAAGCCACTTCAGCCAAATGGTAGGTTTGGGTTATACTAAGCAGTAATGGCAACGTACAAAGTCATTCAAGATGTGGAGGCCGAGGACAAGTTAATTGGGCCTTTGTCGTTGCGCCAATTTATCTATGCTGGCGCCTCGGCAATTACACTTTATTTGTCATATTTCTTCACCACGCACCATGCCGGCTTCATGCTAGTAATCTTTCTTCCGTTTACAGCGATTACCGGCTTCTTTGCATTTCCATGGGGAAGGGATCAGCCAACCGAAATCTGGGCCCTAGCCAAAATTCGGTTCATGCTAAAGCCTCGACGACGCATCTGGGATCAGAGCGGCGCCAAAGACCTCGTTACCGTAACGGCGCCAAAAAAATTAGAGAACGACTATACAAATGGCCTCTCAGAGACAGAAGTCAAAAGTCGCTTACACGCTCTCGCGGACACAATAGATAGTCGCGGCTGGGCGATCAAGAACGCCAACCTGAATGTATATTCTCAGCCTGCTCTTGTCATGAGCGAGCCAACCTCGGATCGACTACTGACTCCGAGCGTTCTACCACAACAAGTATCCAATGTCGAAGTTCGGGCAGGGGACGACATGCTAGACGAGAAAAACAATGCTCGCGCTCAAGCGGTAGACAACATGATAGAAGCCTCAGCCAAAGCGCACCGCGCACAAATCGTACAGAGCCTCAGCCAAAGCGCACCGCCCGTGGCACCAACACCGATCCAAGCTCCGTCACCGCCACCCGCACAGCCAATCAAAGCAACCCCAAGGCAGCAACAAAATCAGGCCAACAACTACTGGTTCCTTAACCAGCCCAATCGAGCCTCAGACATTCCCGCCAATATGGTAACTTTCAACACACAGGTCGTCACTCCAGGGAGCACTGATGCGGGGGTTCCCAACGCACCCACACCGCCGCCCTATCCCGATGATGAACAAAGCCTTGTCCAGGCACTTGATGCCAGGAAGCAGCAAATCCCGACTACCGCCTATTACAGTCATCTTCACACAATTCAACCTCTTTCGAGCCAACCCCAAATGGCCGCCCCTCTAACCGGCCCCCCCACAATGAGTGTTGCTCAAGCTGTCGCAAATGGACTGCCAGTACCCACGCAAAGCGTACCGAACATAGCCCAGCCAATTTCACAACCCATACCAACGCCGCCACCAGTGACACCAGCACAGCAGGCTGCTATACTACAATTAGCCAACAACAATGACTTAAATGTGGCCACCATAGCTCGTGAAGCCGACCGCGCAGCGCCGGATGAAGTGGTAATTAGGTTACATTAATATGTACAAATTAGAGGGATTAATCACTAATGGTGGCAGGATAAACACGCATGAATCCTAATGCATACAATCAGACTACGCCACAACCACAAGGCACCCCCGCGGGTGCTCCATATATGCCACAACAAGGAGCTCCGACAGCCCCACAACAAATAACAGGTGGTCGTCCGATCGCAAGCGATGTCATGCACCAGCAGGCTGGCATGTCCGCTCCCCCACAACAAGCACCGGGTCAGGCACTTCCTCAAGGAATGGTTAACACCAATGCGCCTGCAGGCAAGAGCACCACGCACAGCAACCCCAATAGCACACAAAATAGCCTCCTAATAGCCGAGATTCGGGATGGCATCGTTATCATGAGCGATGGCAGCTTCCGCTCGGTAGTAATGGTAAAGTCTGTCAACTTTGACCTCATGAGTCCTCAAGAACAAGAGGCAGTCGAGTACTCATACCAGGGCTTCCTCAACTCATTGTACTTCCCGATTCAAATCTTCATACGATCGCAAAAAGTAGACCTTGAGCCCTACATTGCCAAGCTGGACAAAATTCGTACCGAGCACGATAACATGTTACTGGCGATGTTGATGGAAGACTACATTAACTACATCGATCAGTTAAGCCAACAAACCAATATTATGGACAAAAAATTCTATATAATTGTCCCTTATTTCCCACACGTCGACGTACAGAAGGCCATCACACAAAGCAAAAACTTCATTACCGGGTTCGTAGAACTCTTTAATAAAAACGAGCAGCACGTCGTAGTCAACGAAGCCGACCTAGAGAAGGCCAAGACCGAGCTACGCAATAGGGTGCAAGGCGTACTACAGGGACTACTACAGGCTGGCGTCCAGGGCTTACCGCTCGATACACAGGAGCTTATTGAATTGTTCTACGACACCTACAATCCCGACACCGCAACCCGGCAGCAACTAAAAAACTTCAACGACCTAAGTGCTGACGTCATAACTAAAGGCCAGGGCAGTACCGTACAAGCGCACTTGCAAAGGGAGATGAACTAATGGCTCGAAAAAAACAAAAGCTTGATCCGGTAGCGCTCGCACAAGCCCAGCAACAACGCGAGCAGCAAGAAGTTGCGGCCGCCTTCCAAAAGGGCATCACTGCGCTCAGAGACTTTATCGCGCCAAGCTCTATCGAACTACAGAGTAACTATTTCCGCCTAGGAACTCGTATGGCGCGCACCTACTACGTCTACGGCTATCCTCGCCAGCTCTACACCGGCTGGATGAGCAGTATGGTCAACCTCGACGAAGTACTAGACATCTCTATGTTTGTGTACCCCGTGGAGAGTCAGGTCGTGCTGGACAACTTACGCAAAAAGGTAACCCAGCTTGAAGCCGGCATTCAGATTGACTCTGAGAAGGGTCGAGTTCGCGACCCGCAAAAACAGGCTGCAATCATGGACGCAGAAGAGATGCGAGACAAACTGCAGGTGGGCGAAGAGCGCTTCTTCCGCTTTGGTTTTTACTTCACTATCTATGCCAGCGACATGGAAGAGCTTGAATTTGTCAGTCACAAGGTTGAGTCTCTACTCGGTCAGCAGCTCGTTTACAGTAAACCGGCCAGTGCCCAACAAGAACAGGGACTCAACAGCACGGTTCCTCAGTTTTCCGACCAATTACAGATTCGTCGCAACATGTCGACGGGCGCCATTTCTACCACATTTCCGTTCACAAGTGCCGATCTTAGCCAAGAAAATGGCATTCTTTATGGCATCAATATGCATAACTCCGGGCTCGTTATCTTCGATCGTTTTAGTCTTGAAAATGGCAACTCTGTCGTATTCGCTAAATCCGGTGCCGGCAAGTCGTTTACCGTGAAGCTCGAGGCACTGCGCAGCATGATGATGGGTACGGAAATCTTCATCGTCGATCCAGAAAATGAGTACGAACGCATGAGCGACGCAGTAGCAGGCTCGTATGTCCGCTTAAGTCTAAACTCTAGTACTCGCATTAATCCTTTTGATTTGCCTCGCGTCGTAGACACCGAAGAGGCAGACAACGCTCTTCGCAGCAATCTCATTACACTACACGGTTTATTTCGCCTCATGATGGGGGGCGCCCAAGCACAGATGATGGGCGGCCAACAGATGGTCATGCCAGCATTGAGCCCAGTCGAAGAGTCCGATCTTGATGCGGCACTTATCGAGACCTATGCTAAGGCCGGCATCACCAATGACCCCCTTACGCACCAAAGCCTACCACCAACAATCGCCGACCTCTACGATACGTTGCTGCACATGGGCGGTACCGGACCACAGCTGGCACAACGCTTGCGTAAATATACCACCGGTACCTTTGCCGGAATATTCAGTCAGCAGAGCAACATTGATATCAACAATCCTTTGGTGGTCTTCAATATTCGTGACCTAGAAGACGAACTACGTCCAGTTGCCATGTACATCGTCCTAAACTACATATGGAACAAGACAAAAACAGATCGAAAGCGTCGCATACTCATCGTCGACGAGGCATGGCAGCTTATGAAATATGAAGACTCGGCAAACTTCTTGTTCAGCCTTGCGAAGCGTGCTCGTAAATATAACCTCGGCATCACGACGATCACCCAAGACGTCGAAGACTTCATGGGCTCACGCATGGGTCGTGCGGTTGTTGCTAACGCCAGTATGCAATTCTTGATGAAGCAATCGCCAACAGCCGTAGACGTGCTATCCGACGTCTTCAAATTGACGGTAGAAGAGAAGAAACGATTGAGTCAATTCCCGGTAGGGCAGGGACTATTCTTTGCCGGACAAAGTCACGTACACATCCAGATAGTCGCAAGTCCCACCGAAACCGGTCTCATCACCACCAACCCGCAGCAAGTACAGCAAATGCAGGGTGGAGACATGAACCAAATTCAAGGAACCATTGATCTAAACAATCAACTTTACCCGGGGGTATAAAATAAAATCACATGGCAGTACAAGCAGCAGCACCACTTCCGCCAGACAGAGAACCACGACGTAAATTTGAGGCCCTCCCCGGAGGAGGTGAAGGCGGGGATGCTCCTGAGACGCCTAATCTAACGAGCGTACCCTCGTCCCCCTACGATGCCGAAACAGAAGGTAGTGGACGAGGCGGCTTGCAAAGCATAACGGGGGGTGGCGAGTCAACAGAACGTAGTCGCGACCACCTAAAATCAGTGGGTGATGCTGAAAACAAGTTTGATGCGCCGAAAAAATCACAGCCCGGATCGGGCACTCCCAGCCTCTTTAAGCCCGAAGCAACACGAACGAGTGCAGGCGGAGGAGCATTAGGCGGTTCTGCGCTGAAAGATAGTGAGAAGAACGATACAGGCGTCAAAGGCCTATACAAGTCGGCAGGCCTCAAGGAAGAGGATGCTGGTTTCGCCAGTAAAATAGGCAACATTAGCAGACGCCGCAAATTACTGGCGTCGGGGGGCGTAGGGGGCATCTCTGGACTCATCATCGCCATGATGCTCATCACGCCAGTCTACCGAGTGCCAGCACTAATGTCCGAGCTGTTACATGGGGCCAGTAAAGAAGTCGATCATGTCGTAGAAAAACGCGCCGAGCGCATGCTCGTGCTTTATCTTATCGGCAAGGCCGGGGGCAATCCTACGAACTACGTCATAACCGGCAGCCCAGTCTCCAGTCTATGGAAAACATTCCGTTCGCGTCAGGTTGAAAAAAAGATTGCCGAGCAAACAGGTATCACCTTTCAAAAAGTGGGTGACGTCGTGCATGTCTTCCATGATGGCAAGGATCTCGGTAACGGCGCTACGGCCGAGAAAGCGATGGCCATCATCGACAGAGGTACCATCGAGAGCAGAAAAGACTTCAAGGTAATTCTTAAGCTCGTGGTGAATTTCCATAGGGCATCAGTTGAATCAAGAAGCTTTAAGAAGCGCTTCTTAAAGGGCGGGCGTTACGGAACCCCTGCCGAGGATCCCGTCGAGAAAGCCGCAGCCCAGTCGGGCAAGGAGGGGGCCGAGAAAGCCGCCGAAAAAGAAGTTGAGTCGCTCACCGCACAGCAAATAGACGTAGGCACCGCCGGTACGGTGGGGGAGATTGGCGACGCACTTACCTGCGTACTCGACGACACAGGGTGCGACACCTTCAAAGAAAACAGCCCCGACGCGGAAGTACAGACACAGACAACACAGACAACGGATGGAGCCGTCCAAGAAGTAACAACCGCCGTCGAAGAAGGCGCTGCAGATGCCGAAAAAGAAGTTGTTAAAAATAGGGAGAAGAGTTTTTTCGCGACACTACTAGAAAAAATTCTCGCCAAAGTAATTCCCGCTGCCGCTGCAGAGACCGCAGTCAAGGCCATTCCGTTTATCGGCTGGGTCGATCTTGCAGCTTCTTTGCAGCATGCTATTGGTAATTTCTTTGCCAACGACCTTGCACATGCCATCCCAGTACAATTAAAGGAAAACGCCTATGGGGCCATATTCTCCTCCTGGCTTGGTTATGGCGACCAGACCAGAGCCGGAAAAACACCGCTCCCCATGCTTGCCGCACTTTCCGATCAGGTTGGTGACATTAATGGGGCAGCAACTTGGAAATACCAAGAGGGCAAAGGTACAAATGCCGGCATCCCCGTAAACCCCAAAGTAGGCAGCAGTACGTACAGCGAAGCCGGAAACCTTATAAACGGCGTATATAACAACCTCGGGGTTCGACTGACGGTTCGCGGCCCGCTTGAACTTTGGTACTACACCATTGGAAAACTGCTGAAACTCATTGGCACCGGAGCCGTTGACGGCATCGGCTTTATTTTCAACCACCTAGGCATTGGCTTCTCTGGAGTGCTAGAAGATATATTTGGAAAAGACTGGCAAAAATCCTTTGGAGAGTTTGCGGTTAAAGCAGTGATGTACCTATTTGGTATAGCCATCGATCCATTGGCGAGAGGGGCGCAACTCTTTAACATTCTCTTTACCGGTGGCTCCGTAGCCATGAACTATCACTGTCACTTCTACTTAGGATGCAAGGCGTTAACCCAAAGACAAGGGGTAATTATTAATCTGCAACTGCAGCAGCAAGACGATGAGGACTTGGCCCTGACACCACTGCGCGACCGGCTATTCTCACTCAACGAACCACGATCATTAACAAGCACCCTGGTTCGTGCCGCGCCAACAAGCATGAAACCGGGAAACTTAATAGCGTCACTATTTGGCCAAGTTACAAAACTGCCCAGCTCAATTCTTTCCGCATTCTCGCCAAAGCTGCGCGCCGCAGAGCTTGATGACGTCTCTGAATTAACCTGGGTGCAGCAATACGGAGCGGAAGAAGACGACCTTAATAGAGACGTGGCTCCTGCACTACGATCACAAGCCGTAGACACACCAGAATGCCCCAAGACAGACCCCGCAAAAGAGTTCAACGACTGTCAAGCCGATATTAGCGTCATGGCTTCGCTAAGCTGCATGCAGGGCGGCCCATGTCCAGAGTTTCAAGATCCTGCCGACGATAACGCAGGAGGGGGCGGCAACTCTGGCTCGCCTGATTGTGCAACAGCTCAAGGAAACGCCAAAATTCTATGTGAGGCAAAAAAATACGACCCCGTAAGTTACGAGGAATCGGCTCGAGGAGGGCACTTGGCTAGTGCTGCCGCTTGGCTCAAAACCTGCCCGGTTATTGATAAAACCTGTTTGCTTGACTGTAGTGGACTGGTCAACATCGCCGTATGGGATGCCTTCAAAGTTGACCTAAATGAAAATACCAACGGCGAGTACGCGGACACCGAGCACTGGAAGCATATCGACCAGGCAGACTTACAACCGGGTGATCTTATCCAGCCGAATTCGGGACACGTTGAGATCGTCGATCATATTCAAGGAAAGATAATACATACCTTCGGGGCGCACACCTGGCGCTACACCCAGGAGAGACAGGTTGGTCCCGCACAGTACAGCACGACACAAAACTTCTACGCTGCGCTGCGGTTCACCGGAAAAGGGGCAAAATAAATGATGCCCCTCACGAGACGTAATGTACTGCTTATTGCTGGGTTGATCCTGATTATTGGCTTCGCTGTACTACTAGCCACACGATCAAGGAATGATTCTGTAAATCGTAACGCCGGTACTGTACATATTCTCTTACAGCTAGCCGACACTAGTAATATGACAACGACCCTCAATAGTAAAGCATTCAACCTCAGGGATGTGGACACGACCCATACGCTTGCCCCGGGAAACTACACGTTGAGCATAAACAAATTGGGCTATAAAAAATTTTCTGCCCAATTTTCAATAGCTACAGGGAATTTGGTCGACGTCAATGCGATCTTCACTCGCGTCACCACACCCGTATTGGACGGTCTACCTAGCACCGCTCCACCGAACTGGACCATTACAGACACGACGTACTTCTATGACAATACTTGGGCTTTCGTAAACGCCCAGACAACTGAGGGAATTGTAGCTTTCTACATAATTAACTTCAGCGATGTCACTCAAAGGTGGAACATAGTCTTTGGCCCTGGAACAATATACCCACAAGTTGATACGCTGAATCTTCCCAAAGGCGTGCGAGACTACCTGTTTAAGAACAACTACACCTACAATAACGTGGAGCCTTAAGGTAAGGATTTATGCAACGACTACAATTTTTAGATACCCTCATCGCATCGCTCCATTATGTTAAGCGCGGGGCGGTGTGCACCGGCACTGCACTGAGTATTATCGCCGTACTGTTCACGTCATCTCCTGCTGCCGCGCTCACGGCCCAACAACGCATGGACTATGCCTTTAAGGGGATTGAGTTCATTGACGACCCATGTACAGCATCAAGTTCAAATGCCGCAACCAACGACATACCTGCCATTGATATCACAGTTGCAGGGAACCACATTAACCCCGCAGACGCCATCATACAAGATGCACTCAAAGCACAAGCCGCAACGGGAGTTCCTGCAGCCGTACTCTTGGCACAAGGCGTGTTTGAGTCAGGTGATGCAGGATGGTGGGATCAAACAAAAGTGGACGGCACCAAAGCAGCAAACTACTCATACTTTAACGGCGGCGGAAAGCATAACCTAAACGATGAATTTTCCGCTTACGACAATAACCCCCTTGGTCACGGACCTATGCAACTCGATAACTGGACGGGCGCATACGGAGGTGTTTATTCGCCGCAACGCGTTGCGTCCTTCGTAAAAGGTGCACAATCTCAATTCGGTGCAAATGGCACGTTAGATGCAAAAAAAATAGGCAACATAGCCATGATGTTTGACACCTCGATACTGTACGCGGCAGTGGTGGACGCAGACATTTTGCCGGCAGGCGTCAAGCCGGCGAATGCCACAGCCGACCAGTGGGTCAAGGTGCTTGATGACTATGGCACACTAAGGGGCGTCACGCAGACAAAAAAAGATGACTGGAAAGACTTAGAGAAACAAATAGCAGGGCATTTAGGTGATGCTTCGGCAGGAGCTAGTACTGCTGCTGGTAATTGCTGCTCAAACAATGCAACTAACAACAACGCCGATCTAGCGGCGCGGACTATTGTTATAGACCCTGGCCATAATGCAATAGACTACACCGTAAAAAACGACGATACCGGACTACACGATCACGATTACCCAAACCCCCCGGAAGATAGTGAGGTCTTCTACGTATCGCTCAAAGTGAAGGCTCAGCTTATTAAAGATGGCTATAAGGTAGTCCTCGCCAAGGGCAATGATATAGATACCGACGTAACCGGGGTTAATGACCCTAAAGTCAAACAAGGAACACAGATTAGCGTCGGTGAAAATAAATCTGGAAAGGGTAGCTTGGAAACAAGAGCAGCCTTAGCGGCCACCGAGCAGGCCGCGCTGGGTGTAAGTATTCATGACGACAACATTCATACCTGGGATAGTTTCGGCCAAGTGTACGTACAGCGGCCCGAGCTGTTTCGAACAGGCGATAAAGGCAAGAAAAGCTTCTCCGATATTGTTGGCGATGCTGCTGCAAATAAAATATCCGCTGCCAGTCTTAAGGCCGGCGACGCAATGAGCAAAGCGCGCATTGCAGCTGAAGGACGAGGCGCTAAAAGTCTCGTCACCGACGCCAATTTCGACGGCAGACCAGGCATTGATGCCGGAAATATTCCTCAAGTAATGCTGTACGCCAAGGTTCCTTGGGTTTATAACGAGGTAGGCGCCAAGGGAATGACCAAGGCTCACCTTGACGCCTACACCAAGGGAATTATTAAAGGTATTGAGGATGCTGTGCCCATAGTAAACGCCGGTACGGATCAACAGCCGGCCACCGCCGCCGGGGCAACCCCAGCAGACATACAGATGCAGCGTGTGGATCTCACTGCCTTTAAGCCTGATCCGAACGCTGTTAAATACTTTAACAATACTGCTCTCACAAAGATGAAAAAATACTTGCCGCTTTACATCAAGGCCGCACAGCTAGAGGGTGTTGCACAAAACTGGGAAATACTGCCGTCATTACATGGTCCTGAATTAGATTTTCAGAACTACTATAAATCAAATGGTGTAAGCAATAACCCGGCAGGAGGAGCCGGAGGCCCATCGGGACCCTACCAAGAGACTGCATATGAAATGCGGAGCTACCTGAAAGATGCCGCCTATGGGCCAGTACTTAAAACCCTTGTGAGGCCCGATGGTACCGCCATACCACACGACCACCTCACGGATGATCAATTTATTGTGTTGTCTAGACTAGCCTTTCATCGTTGGGTGCGACAAGCCCTTGGAACTGACTACGATAAATTAAAGAAGGGGCCAGTCCCATTTAGCGCCGCCACGGATTCAACCAACTTCCTAGCGCGGGTCATGGGTCGCTGGAATAGCGGCAACGCTGTTGAAGGCTTTAACGGATACAATACCGGGGCAAATAAATACAATCCGAAGGCTGCTATTAACCCCGGTATGGCTACGACCTACTATCTGCTCAAACAGTGGGAAGCGGACGGTGGCATGGCTACCGTTGGTGCTATAAAGCAAGATTGCCCGAATTAAGGAGGCCATAGTGAAAATTCTCCCAACAGAAAGCCAACCAAGAAGTCGCCTAATAGCAATTGCTAGCATCGTTGTTGTCGTGCTCGTCTCCATCGTCATAGTTATTAGCCGCCATGGCGGGGTAGCCGTACGAAATACCTACGCCTTGCCGGACATCTTCTCAAGCGCAACGCCCTATGGCGACGACTCACTGCTCCTGTCGAATGGTCGTGCATTGGTGGCCTACAACTACCAGAATGGAAAAACAACTCAAATAACGCCGGCTAGCATCCAGCAGAATCTTCAAGACATTGATTCAATCTCCGCCTCACCAGACAAGAACTACATTGTATTCCACTCTCAGCTTGCAAATCCGGGCGGCGTGCTAGGAGACATATTGCAGCAGGAGGGTAGTGACATCTACGCCTCATATTGGTGGGTCTATAATACCGTTACCAATACATATCATCATTTTGCTCAAAGTACGGCCATTGTCAAAACGAATGGTGACCAGGCATACGTACTTGAGGGAGGTGATAGTGGCCAGTCGATAGTCACATATTCACTAAACGACTTCAACAAAATCGATGCCATACCAGTAAATAACATCAGTGACTTCTTTATTGCACCTCATGGCTTCTTACTGAACAGCAGAGAGGGTGGCGGGGTACTATCCACCAAAGATGGTGTAGTTATTAGCGAAATTTTCAAAAAGACCGCCATTACCGCTATCCTGAGTGACGGGCATCATGCTATTGCCAATGTCTCTGTCGGAGACAAGACCGCACAGCTCGCACTATTGAACCTCGACAACAATACACAAAACATCATTGGGCAAAACATCATTGGGCTTGCCGTCGCAAACAAAAACTTTATTCTTTTTAACAATACCGAGAAGCCAGGCGACAACAGCGCGGCATACAAGCTCAACCTCTATTCCGAGACAACTGGCAAGGTTCAGCGATTGAATCTGCCCAAGGAGGCGGCAGGGGCGTCTACACCAGTCGCCATCTTTGATGGCACGACATATCTTGTTGCAGGAAGCGCAAACCAAAAATACCTTGCCAGTAGCTCGCCGATCACAAAAATCGAACCGGTGCCGTCAAACTACACTAAGACCATTACCGTTGACGGCAGCACTGTTGCGATTCCATACTATCCAGACCAAAAGGCATTTCTTGTCACCCTAGATGCCAACAATACGCAAGCCGAAGCACAGGCCGTATACAAGCAGCTGCGCAACGATGGCTATAACCCAGACTTACTGGACATACGCTTCAACGCCTTTACGCCGCCGCCGGTAAACGACTAGCCCTTAAGCCAAATTGATCGTGCGGCGATCCAGAAAATCTCCGACTACAGCGTCCGCGTCTGTGGTCGTAATAAAGGTCTGGTAGATGCGCATATGCTGTGTTAGCGCCATGCGTCTTGCGTTATCCAATTCACTAAATACATCATCCAGCAATAATAATGGCTTCATGTTGCGGGCCTGCTCCAAAAGCTGTAGCTCCAAAATCTTGAGCGCTAGGACGAGCGTACGAGTCTCACCGCGCGAAGCTACTATACTGGCTTCATGTCCATCAATAAATACGCTCACATCGTCCCTGTGTGGCCCGTGTGCCGTAAAACCACGCAGCATATCGAGCTCAACACTGGCCTCAAGTTTGTGCAGTAGGGCAGTCTCATATGATTCAATGTCGAGTCGCGATGCATAGGCTAGCTTGACGGCATGTTCACTTGCCGCAAGCAAACCATATTGTTCACTCATGCGTTCATTAAAGCTAGCAATGAGCGTCATACGTTCCCGGGCAATTTGGCCGCCGAGCTCACTCAGTCGTATATTCCATACAAATAGTTGTTCAGCCAAATCATGGGGTGGCCTCTTAAGTAGTGCGTTGCGCTGGGTAAGCACTCGCTTATATTGCCTGCGTAATGCACCAAATCGCATATTCATTTGTTCAATAAGATCATCCAGAAAGGAACGGCGTAGTTCCGGAGAACCACTGAGAAGGACTAGATGATTGGGCTCAAACAAAACAAGAGGCAAAGCGCGCTGTGGACTTAGGCGTGAAAGCTCGTGATCACCAATGAGAAACGTTTTCAGGCACTTGTCGTCGCTTTGGCGCTGCAACTTAACCACGCGCCTGCCTTCAAGCGTTTCGGCGTCTAGACGCGCCCAGGGTGCTTCAAAATCAACTAGTTCTACGTCTTTGCCGCGATATGAGTTTCCGCGCGCCAAAACAAGAATTGCCTCCAATAGATTCGTCTTGCCGCTCGCATTTGGCCCAACGATTATATTGACGCCGCTCTCCACATCAAAAGTTGCATCGCTATAACTACGAAAGTGCTGCAGACGAAGGGTACTTATCATATCTCACTATTGCAATTCTTTAAATGCGCCTCGTCAGACATGCCAAACTTCCTCTTCATACCCTCGGTAGTATTACTAGCTATATTTCCACCTGCTTCAAGCATGAAACACTCTCCCTATTTCGGTTAGCTCTTGAGGGGCATAATCAAGTGTACATAATCAAGCGTTGCAGGATCTCGCAACACCGAAGGGTCGAGTTTTCCGTTAAAAGAAAAACTTACTTCATCGCCAGATAGTGCATGCAGGGCATCCAATAGATAGCGCGAATTAATCGTTATAGCCCCGCTGCCAGTAACTTTTGCCGCAGCAGTAGCCGTATTCTCACCAAGCTGAGAAGCAACAGAGCGTATGCTCAATTCCTGTGAATCCTCATCCACATTCAGAGTGATACTGCCAGCACTCTCGCGAGCAAACAAACTAGAGACCTTTGCTGCGTTTAATAATTCAGTGCGTTTTAGTACCGCGTTAGTACTAAAACTTTCGGGAATTAGCTTACGATAGTCTGGATATTTTCCTTCAATCAGGCGGGCAACCAATTCAACATCACCAACTCGGAAGAGTACCTGTTGATCATCGCTTGTAACTTGTACATCCTCTTCAGCATCGCTCACAATACGCAGTAAGTCCTGCATGGCCGATACAGGAACGAGGAGATTCACTTCTTCTTTTATTGTAGTAAGTTCCTTTTCAGCCAACCGATAGCTATCGGTTGCAGCCATATATAGCTTGCCATCACTCGTGTGCAGATACACACCAGTAAGTACCGGCCGGGCCTCATCAGCACTAGCAGCAATAACCACCTGCTGGAGACTCTTCTTTAATACCGGACCAGGGATATTCCACTGTTTCCCCTCGGTAATGGCGGGCATAACCGGAAATTCTTCAGCCGATACACCATTAATAACTGACTGGTATTGCTCGGTAGCAATATTTAATTTGAAGTCGTCCAGCTTTAAATCAATGACGCCACTGGGCAAACTACTGACAAAATCCTGCATAAGACGAGCTGGGACGGTGATGGCACCTTCGTCAGCAACCTTCGCACCAATATAATGAGTAATGGCGATATCTAAGTTTGTTGCCGCGATACTGAGCCTGTTATTAACAGTCTTAATAAGTACGTTGGCAAGAACGGGCAGGGTACCGCGTGCATTTGCAACACGAGCTACTGTGCCCAAAGCTTTGTTTAAATTTTCCTGGGTTACTTGTAGTTTCATCAAAACCTCCTCATTACTATATATAACTAGCTATTATTAAATATATTTGTTGTCGTAGTTATAGGCCCTGTGGAAAGTGCGGATAAGTCAGCTATAAACGAGGGTAGATTGGCTAACTTGTGTTGTGGAAAGACGGTGGGTAGTTGGGTGGTGTACTGTGCACTATTGCGGGATTCTATGTGGTTAGGTGACATGGCGGACCTAATACGTGTGCACAAATTGTGTTCAGTAGCACAAGTAAGCCATTGTATTTCCACTGTTTGTACACAGGTTTTACGCATACAATTTACCCTTAATACTGCTAATCGCCGCGCGTATGTCGGCATCTTGTACTGCTTCTCGCTCAATCTTTTCGATAGAATGAATGGCTGTCGTGTGGTCTTTGCGTCCTAGCTCACGGGCTATTTTTGGAAAACTAAGATGCAATTCACTACGAAGCATATACATGGCTACCTGCCGCGGTACGACTATATCTTTGTCACGCTTTGGTCCTAAGATGTCTTCAAGAGGGATCTGGAAATGGCGAGCTGTACGTTCAATGATTTGTCGCGCGCTTATATGTTTTGGGCGAGCTTGAGAAGAGCCAAGAAGACTACTGACAATACCGATCGTCGGTTCTAGTCCTCGCATCTCGCACCAGGCGAGTAGTTGATTTAGGGCGCCCTCTAATTCACGAATATTGGTTTGTACGTTAGTGGCCAGGTAATCGACAACATCTCGGGGCAGTTCGACGCCATGCGTCTCTGATTTTATCTGCAGAATCGCACAACGCGTCTCAAAGTCGGGGGTTTGCATATCGATGCTCATTCCCCACACGAAACGAGAGCGCAAGCGCTCCTCGAGCGTAGGGATATCGCGGGGTGGCTTATCGCTACTGATGATTATCTGTTTACTCGCTTGGTGAAGGGCATTGAAGGTGTGAAAAAATTCCTCCTGAGCCTTCTCTTTACCCGCCAGGAACTGTACATCATCTACGATGAGTACATCAGCGCTGCGATAAAAGTCGGTAAAGTCGGATATTTTTTTGTAACGCAGTGCGTCCACGAATTCTTGCAGGAATTGCTCGCTACTTATATATACGACACGCGCCTTAGGGTTGGCGGCCATGACTGCATTGCCCACCGCCTGGATAAGGTGTGTTTTTCCAATGCCTACACCACCATATAGAAATAGGGGATTGTATTTAGTGCCTGCTTGAGCGGCTACCGCCTGGCAGGCAGCATATGCTAACTCATTGCCCGATCCAACGATGAAGTTTTCGAACGTGTAGCGTTCGTTGAGTCCAAGGCGGTACGTATGAGTAAGGCCAGTGGAGGGGCTTTTTGTTGACTGTGTAGTAGCGGCCACATATGGTTCGCCACTTGGCTTTAGTACGAGGGGTTCTTCTTCGCGTGCAGGAGCCAAGCCAGAATGAATCTTGTATTCAACAACCTGTGTTAATGCACCATTTTTGCGCAAGGTTCCGACAACCAAATCATTATATTTACGCTCAAGCTGCTGTTTTATAAAGACATTGGGCACACCGATAACAACTCGTTCCTCATCCTCACGAAGTAAACAAGTGTTCTTGAACCATGTCACAAAATTGCCCCTTGAAATGGACAATTCGATCTCCCCTAAAACAGCTTGCCATAAACTTGACGGTTGCATACCCTCTACTCGCTCACTTATACAACCGACTATACGCTAGAGCCAGGTACTTTTCCACAATTTTATAACAGACTCTCTCTAATGCGCTGCAAAACACAGCTTACCGGGACAAAGTTATGCACACGCCAAGCCCCTATCTGTAAAAACTGTGGAAAGTAGTTGAGATTATGTGGAAAACTTGCTACTATTGGTGGGGTAAATATTGTTATTTTAACCAATAACAATCACAACAATAACCAAACAGGGAATGTGAACAGTACGCTTGTCTGTTAACAGATCATCCTGTAGAGTGAGAGCATATGCCAAAACGAACCTACCAGCCTAAAAAACGCAAGCGTGCTCACGAGCACGGTTTTATGAAGCGTATGGCGAGCCGAGCGGGCCGCCTTGTATTACGCCGTCGCCGCATCAAGGGTCGCAAGAAACTTTCTTACTAGTCATGATAATGGCGTGATATGTATTTATCGCGCCCGGGAGCGCTCTTAGGCGATGATTAGCCAAGCACATCGATTTCATGGGAGAAACTCTTTGCGTTTTGCGTATCAACGCGGACAGAATGTCCGTGGTGGCGCTGTGGCGCTGCGTTTTATTGAGAACCCCAGGCGGCAAACCTATCGAGTTGCCGTAGTTGTTAGCCGCAAAGTAAGTAAGTCTGCGGTGGTACGCAATCGTATTCGCCGCCGCATATACGAGATAGTTCGCCAACAGGTGCGCCCGAGTGGGTGTCATTTGGATTTGGTGTTCACCGTGTTCGGGGAGGAGGTGGCCGAACTACCACAAGACGCACTAAAGCTGCTTGTCGTGTCTCTACTTGATAAAGCCGGCGCACTCCATTCGAGGACCCCAGATCATGCTATAGTAAGTATTAAGGAGACCAACGAGTAATGTTTACTACGCTGATTGTACAGCCAATTTTTAATCTACTGGTGCTTATCTATGCGCTATTGCCTGGTCATAACTTCGGCCTCGCCATTATTTTATTTACGATAGTCGTGCGGTTATTGATGTGGCCACTTGTAAAGAAGCAGCTGCATCAAGTAAAAGTAATGCGCAAAATCCAACCGGAGTTAAAGCGAATCAAGGCCGAAACGAAGGGCGATAAGCGCCGCGAGCAGTTGCTCATGATGGAGCTATATAAAGAGCGGGGCATTAACCCTCTCGGCTCAATAGGTGTCCTTATTATACAAGTGCCAATACTACTGGGCCTTTATAGTGGTTTGAGCCACGTTATTAAGGACCACCATCAGATCGAGAGCTTCGCATATCCAGTTCTTCAGCATTTGCCCTGGATGCGGCAGCTAGCTACTAATTTGCATCAGTTCGACATCACCCTTTTTCATGTTGTTGATCTGACGCGAAGTGCTTTGGGGCCAAAGGGCGTCTACTGGCCTGCCATGGTCATCGTACTTGCAAGCGCCGTAGTGCAGTTTTTTCAGAGCAAGCAGCTATCTCCCGACACCAAGGATTCGCGTAGCCTTCGCGTCATATTGAAGGATGCGGGGAAGGGTACGAACGCCGATCAGTCAGAGGTGAATGCTGCAGTTGGTCGCAGTACTCGCTATTTACTGCCAGCCATGATTTTCCTCTTCACGGTTAATATTGCTTCAGCACTTGCATTGTACTGGCTCACTGCGGGTGTCGTAGCCCTTGTGCAACAGGCTGTTGCCTTGCGGGAGGACACCAACGAGATGGAGGCTGAAGCTAGTGACGACCCCACCAAAACCAAAAAGTCAGAGGTAATTGAAGGCGAGGTGGTGCAAGAGTCAGGCAAGTCGAAGCAGCAAAAGTCCGTTAAGAAGAAGAGTGGTAAGTCGGCTAAGCGGAGGAAAAAATAGTGGAAGACGCAATTACTTATGCCAAAAAATACCTGGAGGACTTGCTGTCCTTCTTTGGTTTAAATACTGATGTGCACGCTACTAGTGAAGATGATGTCATCGAACTTGAGGTGCCGTCGACGCACTTAAATGGGTTCCTGATTGGGCAAAAAGGCGACAACATGCGTGCTATGCAATTTCTGGTAAGTAACGCTTTAAAGAATCAGGGGCATGAATATACTCGCGTCAATGTTGATGTGGCGGAGTATAAGAAGCAACGAGCGCAGCGGCTTGCTGAGCGCGCCGCCGAATGGATGAAGCAAGTCAAAGATAGTGGTGACCCTATGGATCTCAAGCCCATGAACGCTGCAGATCGCCGCACGGTGCATAAGTTGGCTCAAGAGTGGGGATTGATTAGCGACTCGGACGGCGAAGGTCCAACCCGTCATATTGTCCTGAAACCAAGTCTTTAGTCTGGGCGACTAATCTTTAAGTGCTTTGTTGTAGACGGCTAGTGTTTGCTTAGCCATTCGTTCCCATGAGTACTTTGCCGCCTGCTGTTTGCCGGCAGCAATAAGTCTTTTTCGCAATGACGCATCGGTGAGAATGTCGTTGATTTTTTGAGCTATATCCTCGATTTTTAAGGGGTCAAAGTAGTGGGCTGCGCTACCGTACACCTCTGGCAGGCAGGTGGCGTTCGATGAGGCTACAGGAGCACCATGCTGCATCGCTTCTAGTGCCGGTAGCCCAAAGCCTTCGCTCAGAGAGGGGAAGACGTATACTTCACAGTGTAGGTAGAGCCACTTTAGCTCGGCTTCGCTGACGAAATCAGTAAAGATAAGGCCATCAAGTAGGCCTTGCTTCCGTGCGCGCTCTTCAATTAGGTAGTACATTGCATCTTTTTTACCGGCTAGTACAAGAAGAAGGTCAGGGTATTGTCGGCGGAGTAGGGCATGGGCCTCTACCAAGCGCCAAAGGTTTTTGTGAGGAAGCGGCCTCCCTAAGTACATAATATATTTACTTTTTTGCAAATTATGGTTTTGTATGTTTTTTGGTGGAGCGGGGGAGTCGGGGATAGTATCTGCAGCCTCATATGTTACGGTAATTTTACCGGGCGACACATGTGCATACCGAGCGATGTCTTTTTTTACGAATGCCGTCGGTGTAATAAGCGCCTTGCTCTTTCGGGCGACGCGCTTATTCACCCATTTATATACCTCACGCTTAAGAGTGAATATGAGCCACTGCTTGGTAGGATTGCGAAAGCGAATGGTAGTGAGGTCTTGAATGGTTGTAACGGTTTGACCTCTGTAAAGAACTGGTTGTTGCACGAATGGAAAATGAACGAGGTCAGGATTGATGTTCTCTATTTGTTTACGCAGTTTTATCTGTTCGGAAAATGTAAATTCTTTATAGGGACAAGCTACTTTCTTAAAGTTTTTGTTTGTTGCCTGCCAGCCAGCCATGTCGTTCGGCTTCAATAGTATTGTGTAGTTATGTGCGCTATCTACCTGCTGTAAATAATGCAGTAAACGCTCTACGTAGCGGCCACTACTGGTTCTTAGTTCCCTGGCGTCGATAAGTATATGCATATATCTTGTACTATATACTACCAACTATAAGTTCCCTTGGACACTCTGTTCGAAAGGTGTTGCAAATAATACCAAGCCGCCGAATTGCCGGAAGTGGTATACTTTTGTTTATCTGGAGCTAAATTTATAGGAGAATTGTAACCCATGGCAAAGAGCGCGCTTATAACCGGTATTGCTGGCCAAGATGGTGGGCACCTTGCAAAATTGTTGCACGAAAAGGGTTATGAGGTTCACGGTGTTATTCGTGGCCAAATGGAAGCAACTCATCCTCGCTATAAGCAAGTAAAGCAAGAGATGCCGTATGTGCATCTTGTTATGGCTGATTTGCTCGACCTCTCCTCGCTTACTCGTGCTATGCAGGAGATCCAGCCCGACGAAGTCTATAACCTGGCGGCAATTAGCCATGTAGGCTATTCTTTCCGCGATCCCATTCTGACCGCTGACGTGACCGGTAAGGGCGTGCTCAATGTACTGGAGGCTATCCGTCTTGCTGGTCTTGAGCAAAAAACTAGATTCTACCAAGCCTCAACTTCAGAGATGTTTGGCGGTCTGGCATATAACCGACCGGAAAAAGGCTATACCGAGACAGCAACATTTCACCCCCGAAGCCCCTATGGTGTGGCCAAGCTGTATGGTCACTGGATTACTCGAAATTATCGAGAGAGCTATGGCATGTTTGCCTGCTGCGGCATCTTGTTTAACCATGAAGGCGAGCGTCGTGGGCCGGAATTCGTAACCCGCAAAGTAAGCCAGGCCGTTGCACGTATCAAGCTCGGCAAACAAGATTGCATCGAGCTGGGTAATATGGATGCGCAGCGTGACTGGGGCTATGCCGGTGACTATGTCGAGGGTATGTGGCGTATGCTGCAACAAGATAAGCCAGATGATTATGTACTTGCTACCGGCGAGTCGCATTCGATCCGGGAGTTCTGTGAAGTCGCATTTAGAGAGATTGGTATTGAACTGCATTGGGAAGGTTCCGGAGCTGATGAAACTGGCGTAGAAGTTGGTACCGGTACGGTTCGCGTCAAGATTAATCCTGACTTTTTCCGGCCCGCAGAAGTCGACCTATTGCTTGGCGATCCCGCTAAGGCTGAAACGGAACTTGGCTGGCATCGTAAAGTTGACTTCCCCGGCCTTGTAAAAATGATGGTTGAGCACGACTTAACTCAAGAATCTGCGGGAAGATAGTACTGTGACTGGGGGTGGTCTTAGGCATCTTGTATTATTCCGGCTGCATGACGACATAGATGACTCCTCTCGTGACAAGGCGATTGCCATGATGCGAGACCTAGGGACCGCAGTAGATGGAATTAGAGAATGGCAGATTGCCTTGTCTTTGGATTCGCGAAAAGGTCAAATGATCATACAGAATGGCCTGTTTGTGGACGATGCCGCCCTCCAGACATACCGCAGCTCACCCGAACATCAACAGGTCGTGGCATTTATGACTACTATTGCCGACTGGTGGGTTGGTGATTATATAGATCAAGCCCAATAGGGTTCAATCTATAGCTAGTTCGTTAAATGTCTGCTATATCTTTTTAAGATAGTGCAGGGCAAGCAACAGACTTGCCGGGAGCTGAGTCATGGTAACGGCCTCGTCTTGCATGAGTGCAAAAAGTTCGTCGATAGTTTTAACGACTGGCTCACTCTCCTCTTGCTCGTCGTACTCCTGCTTTCCATCTGGAACTGCGTCGAGGCCGATGAACACGTCATCAATACCGGTCATTTTTGTCGCGTAGGGTGTTAACGTGGCGAGATGGATAAGCTCGCGACATACATAGCCCGTCTCCTCTTCTAGTTCTCGCTTGGCCGCAGATTTTGGCTCTTCGTCCTTGTTCGTCGCACCAGCAGGAAATTGATACACCACCTTACCTATCGCGTGTCGATATTGTCTGACGAGTATAAAGCTACCTTCCGGTGTGACCGGCACGATGGTGACGATATTTGGAGATTCCCATACGAAGTAGTCGTTTACGGTTTTGCCTGAAGGAAGCTTAACTACATCCTTACGCACGGGGAACCATTTCTCCTCCAATGCCCTTGAGGATGACAATATCTCCCACGGCCTAACGTCGATTTTCTTTGCGTTGTCGTTTGTCATTTCTTCAGTGCCGCAACAAAGTCTGCTACGGTCTGCTCCAGGGGAATTGTTGGTATCCAGCCGGTCTCTCTATGGATTCGGCTTGCATCGCCTCGTATGTCTGCAATGTCGTTTGGTCGGAAGCGTGTCTCGTCTACGACGACATTAAGCGTTTTGCTAGGCGCCAATAAGGCTAGGAGTTTCTCGAGGAAATAGTCTCCGGCGATGCTTTTACCGGAGCATACGTTATAGAGGGTGTTTTCTAGTGTGTCGGCAGTTGCCAGTAGCCTATACGCCTTGGCAACGTCGCGGACGTCCGTGTAGTCTCGTTTACTGGTAAGATTCCCAACCAAGAGATCCTTTCCTTCGTGTGCTGCTTCTGTGATTTGGCCTGCAAGGTCGGGCAATAAAAAGCCAGGCCCTTGACCAGGCCCGATGTGATTAAAAGGGCGAACAACAATGCATTCCAGGCCCTGTGTTCGGTAATACTCGCACACCTGTTCAGTTAACAGTTTACTAACGCCATAGGGCGAAGTGAGGCTGAGTGAGCCATCTTCGGCAACTGGCAGTGGCTGTAGCGGATCGTACAGGCTACTGCTGCTTACGACAACTACTCGTGGAGCTACCTTTTGCTGCATTAATGCTTCCAGCAAGTTGATGGTCATCGCTCCATTATTGCCTATAAAGCGTGCTGGCTGAGCAAAGGAAAATTGCATTGAGGCAAGTCCGGCAAGATGAATGACCGCATCCACGTTGCTAAAATCTATCTTCGCCACTTGTTCCGCATCAGTAAGATCGCATACATGATACGCCGAAAGGTAAGCCTCCTCGACAGGATTACCGCCAGGGACGGTTGGCCCGCCAATGCCAATTACCTTGTTCCCATTTTCGTGAAGTTCACGAATGAGGTGCTTCCCGACGAAGCCGTTAGAGCCGGTCACGAGAATAGTTCGCATACCGATAAGATTACAGCATGTCCCAAACTTTATCTATATGCTTTTAGGTTGAACAGGTATCTCTTTAGGGGTAAAATGATACTCAAATATGCGCAAAATTCTTCAGCGGTACGCCTACTCGTTAATATTGTTGCGCGAGCTTGTCCGCACCGATTTCAAATTGAGGTACCAGGGCTCGGCGCTTGGATATCTTTGGTCATTACTACGACCACTGTTTATGTTCCTTATTCTGTATGTTGTATTCGTCAATTTCTTAAAGGTCGGCAAAGACATTCCGCATTACCCGGTGTACCTATTGCTAGGCATCGTGTTGTGGAACTTTTTTGTTGAAGTGACCACCGGGAGTGTCGGCGCCATCGTAAATAAAAGTGATCTGCTCCGAAAGATCAACTTCCCTAAATATGTTATTATTCTTGCCGTTTCTTTCGCTGCGCTTATTAATTTGGCACTCAATTTTATTATTATTGGCATTTTCATGGTCTTTAACCATGTCCCCCTCACCTGGGCCGCCTTATTGGTTTTGCCTCTCATAGTTGAGCTGTTCATGTTCTCGGTTGCTATGGCATTCTTCTTGAGCGCATTGTTCGTAAAATTTCGTGACGTATCATATATTTGGGATGTCGTCATTCAGGCGGCATTTTATGCGACGCCCATCTTGTACCCTCTGTCGCAGGCATCTCATCGTATTCAGACATTTTTGATATTAAATCCACTGGCCCAGATTATCCAGGATGCACGCAACGTTCTTGTTACGCCCCGAGCCGCAACTATCAACACCGTTTTTGGTGGGGACAATCTTATCTGGGCAATACCAATGGGTCTGACAGTTTTCGTTATTATGCTTGGCGGCCGGTATTTCAGATCGCAATCTAAAAGTTTTGCAGAGAACGTATAGGTATGTCAGAAGAAGTTGCTATAAAAATCGACGGCGTCTCAAAGTACTTTGTGCTGCCTCATGAAAGAGTTACCAGCGTTAAAGGGGCGTTTACTGGCTTGTTGCGACGAAAATCTCGAACACAAGAGACGCAGCGCGCATTGCATAATATTAGCTTTGAGATCAAAAAAGGCGAGTTTTTTGGAATAGTTGGCCGTAACGGCAGTGGTAAAAGTACTTTATTGAAAATGCTTGCTGGTATCTATCAGCCAACGAAAGGCAGTGTCTCGACATATGGCAAGCTTGTGCCGTTTATTGAGCTTGGCGTGGGATTCAACCCGGAACTGACCGGCCGCGAGAACGTGTACTTAAACGGTGCCATGCTCGGATTTTCGCGCAAGCAGATCGATGCGATGTATCACGATATTGTGTCTTTTGCCGAACTCGAACGATTTATGGATCAGAAATTGAAGAATTACTCTTCGGGCATGCAAGTGCGCTTGGCTTTTTCGATGGCAACGAGATCTGAAGCCGATATATTATTGGTTGACGAGGTACTCGCCGTTGGCGATGCGGATTTTCAGCGTAAGTGCTTTGAGTACTTCCGGGAGCTCAAGAAGAATAAAAAAACTGTCGTCTTCGTGAGCCATGATATGAATGCAGTACGTGAGTACTGCGACAGAGCCGTTTTAATAAACGACTCTAAATTAGTGGCTAGCGGCAAGTCCGAAGAGATTGCCAAGGAGTATACCAAGCTATTCTCGACGCCGTTGAGCACCGAGAGTAAGCAAACAGCTAAGTGGGGTAGTGGCGGACTTGATATTACCAAGGTTGCTACTTCTAAAAAACTGTACACAGAAGAGGATGAGAGCGTAGAAATTAGTATTACAATAACCGCGCACAAGGAATTTGAGGACGGCGTTATAGCTGGTATAACAATCAAGAATGAAGCCGGACAGGCAATATGCGGGACGAATAGTAAAATTATCAGAACAGAGAATGTTCGGCTGACGCAAGGGCGGGCAGAGACGATTGTTTGGACGGTTCCCAATATTTTTAACGAAGGACGATTTATCATTGAGCCTGCCCTGGTGGATGGTGCAACTATGGAGGTCGCCCAGTGGTGGAATGATGCCCGGGAGTTTAGGGTTATGAACGAGCAGAAGACTCCTTATCCAGTGGCGCCAAAAATAACACTCACCGTAAGGCCGCCAGAGGCATGAAGCTATTCTTCGAGGCTGACTCTATCGTCAAGGCCGAGATGAGTGGTGTTGGCCATACTACGCTAGAAATCATACGCGTCCTAGATAAACGAATGGCCATTGATGCATCCTTAGGCGTCACGCTTATTATTCCGTTTGGCAAAAAGGCGGCTTTGGAGAAATATGGATTTAAGAACGTGCGTGTTCGCTGTTTGTTGCCGGGTCAGAAGGGCGTTAACTATATACTGGCCAGAACTTCGTTGCCAATACCGGTCGATCTTTTTTTGGGCCGAGGGGTGTATGTTTTTCCGAATTATAAAAATTGGTTCGTCCCCTTCTCTCGGTCAATTACCTGGGTGTATGATGTCGCTTTCCAAAAATATCCTGAGACCGTTAGATCCAAAAACAGGCGCTATCTGCAGAGAAATCTAAAGCGATGGTTGAGTCGAACGAATAAGGTACTGACCATCTCGAACGTTTCGGCAAAAGAGATCGGCCAGTATTATCCGGATTCCAAGAAGAAGGTGGAAGTCGTATATCTCGGTATTGACCCAGAGACATATTATCCCCGGCCTCAGGTTGAGGTGCAGGCTATCGCTAGGAAGTACAAGCTACCAGAAGAGTATTTTTTATTTGTCGGCAATATCGAACCGAGAAAAAATATCGGTACCCTGCTAGAGGCGTATAAAGAATACAGTGACCGCGTAAAAGACCCGACCCCTCTTTTGCTTGTCAGCGACGGTGGCTGGGATAGTGAGCCAGTGTTGCAAAGGGTGGTGGAGCTACAGGACCAAGGGTACAAGATCATCGGACCACTCTCTGGGGTTCCCGACGAGAGCCTACCAGCCCTGTATAGCGGCGCTAAAGCCCTGCTCCTGATGGCGATTCACGAAGGGTTTGGGCTCCCTCCTGTTGAGGCGCTTGCCTGCGGCACCCCGGTAATAGTCTCCGACCTAGAAGTTTTTAGAGAAGTTTTGCCCAGAGAACACGTCACGCTTGTTTCTCCCATGGATGAAGTGGCTCTCAGCAAGGCGTTGCTTGCCGTTTCTGGGAAACATTTCCTAGGGCGTTCTGCGTTTACATGGGATCTTACTGTGACGTCTCTACTGGAGGCTAGTAAAGAGATTAGCAAACCGGGGCGAATGTGATGGTGCGAAGTCATTCATTCCATTGGGCGGACTTTGATACGGATTGGTATAAGCGGTGGGCCAAGGAGCTACGCCAAACCGAAAAGGGCCGCGAGGATTATGCACTGTTTGCTAACAAATTTTGGCAGAATGCCGTTATGGCTCAGGCCTTACTGGAGCGAGGCGCTCTCAGGGAAGGTGCAAAAGCCATTGGTTTTGGTGTTGGCCAAGAGCGTTTGCCGGCATTGTTTGCCAAGTATGGCGTGCATGTTACCGCAACCGACCAAGACTTTACTACCCAGAAGGCTGGTCGTTGGTCGGAGCACGAGCTTGCTCGTGGCACGCAGTCTCTTAACCAGCTAGGTATTTGCGAGGAGTCGCAATTTGCCAAGCAGGTCGAGTATATGCCCGTTGACATGACGAGGATATCTAAAAAATTGCATAACAAATATGATTTTCTTTGGTCTAATTGTGCCCTTGGTCATTTGGGCTCCATACCTGAGGGTTTGCGTTTTATCACGGAAAGTCTAGCATGCTTAGCGCCTGGTGGCTGGGCTGTTCATACGACAGAGCTGAATATCCTCTCTAACAACGATACGGTCACCGACGGCAGTACGGTTATCTTTAGGCTTAAGGATATCTACCACTTACAGAAAACGCTCATAGCGCAAGGTTTTAAGATTGTGCCCTTTGTATTAACCCTCGGTAATGGTGACCAAGATAAACGGATAAGCCTATCCCCGCAATTCGGCAATGACTATTCAAAGATTCAGTTCAGGGGTCATTTGGCTACTCAGATTGTTCTATTAATGCACAAGCCTAAAGCGTTTCAGGGGAAATCTGGGGTAAACCCGTTGAGCCGTCTGGCTGCTTTTGCTGCCCATAGGGGAAATCTGGGGGCTATTAACAGATACAGGCAAGACCCCACCATTAAGGGGCTGCTCGATACTCGGAAGACTGATTTGGGCGCGATACAGGTCGTACCAGTTGAGGCACGGTTACGAGTGAGTATCCCTAAGGGGCAGAGCAGAACGTTGGCCATTAAGTACAAGAACAAATCCTTGGCTCCCCTTCTTGGCGTATCCACGGATCTAACCGCCAATCCGATCGTTCTCGCCACTACTAAGCCTCAGGATCGTATCTCTAAGTTTGCGGACGGTACGTGGCTGTCTGGTAATAGGCCCTCGGCCTCACTGCGAGCCTGGTCGACCAAGAGCAAGGATTCTACCCCCGTTGAGTACGTACCGCCGGAACAGAATTTTTTGTGCAACGTAACGCTTAGTGCGAAGCGCCTGCAAAAAGGGATGTATACCGAAAGTTTTTGCTTGGTGCAAGAGCTTGTGGGCTGGATTGATAACAGTACGGTCACGGTCACTATAGAGGTGATATAGCCTCGCGTCTGGTAGAATATAAGAACATGAATAGAATGCAACAACCATGGTAAGCCACGTAATATCGTACGCTCAAAATAGAGAAGACCTTATACTCGATGGTTTTTTCACTTCAGATGAAAAAGGTTTTTATGTCGATGTGGGTGCTAATAGTCCGGATGTCGATTCGGTAACAAAGTTGTTCTATGACAAGGGCTGGCAGGGCATGAACATCGAGCCGCTCAAGAGTCACTTTGCACAACTTAAGAAGTATCGCCCGCGTGATATCAATTTGAACATAGGTATTTCCAACAAACCTGGCACTCTTGAGCTGAGAGAATACGAGGGAACTGGCCTTTCTACTTTTTCGAAAGGCATGAAAAACACCTATACCGAAGCCCCAAACGTTTTTACGAAGCGCTTCATTGACCACAAGGTCCAGATGCACACCTTGGCATCGGTATTTAAACAACAGCACATCACTGCAATCAGTTTTTTAAAGGTTGATGTAGAGGGTTTTGAGTACGAAGTTCTAGAGGGCAACGACTGGGATAAGTACCGACCAGAAGTCATCTGTATTGAAGCTAACCACATCGAGAAGGATTGGCATCCTCTGCTGAAGGATTATGAATTGGCATTTTTTGATGGTCTGAACGAGTACTTCGTAGACAAACATAAGCCTGAGCGCATGAAGCGCTTCTCATATATCGATGCAATTATTTTTAAGGAGCCAATTGTTGGCTATCGTCTTCTACCCGAACTCGTTGACCTTGAGCGGTCACAGGCGCACATGAAAGAGCTCGAAAAGGAGCTCGATATTAAAAACCAGCATATCGCTCACCTCGACGGACTTATTCAGGAACTTACTCCTCTGCGACGTCATTTTAAGCGGCAAGTTAAGGGCAAATTTAGAGCGCTGGATGAGCGTATGGTGCGTCGTTTGAGCTCAAAGCGATCGTATACGCCCGGTGCAATAGTCGAGGGCGAGGATCTACTTGCAGTTGCTAAACGGGCTGATTATGAAAACTTCAAACGCTATAATACATCCACAAAGATCGGCGTGATGTTGGCGCTATATCTTGGGTTTCGACGCACCATGGTGCGCATACTAAGCATGATATTAGGGGGTAGAATATGAGGCGATTAGTGGTTGATGCCCAGGTATTCCATACCCCTGCATTTCATCGAGGTATGGGCAAGTATTCGGTGGAGTTGCTTGCTGCACTTACAAAATATGTAGGCCAGCACAAGGATTGGGCTAGTATTGAAATCGTCATGTCTTCCAAGATGCCTTTGGATCAAGAAGTTCAGGATGTTTTGCAGACTGCCATACCGAGCGCGACAATAACAAGACTGGCCCTCAAAAGAGACCTGGTTCGTAGTACGCGTTCGATAATGCGATATAATCGAACGGCTATCGATGCGCACATCAAGAGCCTACTTGCCGTAGAGCCATCCTTGGGGATTGACTACTTGGTACTTTCGCCCATGCAGGGTGGCATATGCAGTACTTTTCCTAGCGATTCCAGAGTACGAAAATCCCTCATTTGCTATGATCTTATACCCTTCATGTTTCATGAGATATATTTTCGTAATCCTATCGCCCATATCGAGAACCTTACCAAGCTAACGGAACTACTAAAAGCAGATGCTTTCTTATGCATATCGAAAACCGTTGCCAATGACCTTAGCCTGTATCTGGGGATTGCGCCAGCCCGCATTCACAATATAGATGGCGGCCCCATAAATCATAGTGGAACCATAAAGCCTCTGCCTGGTGTCCCGCGCCCCTTTATCCTTATGCCGACGGGCAACGAACTGCGCAAGAATAACCCGGTGGGCGTGCTGGGTTTCAACGAATTCAACAAGAAAAACGGAGGAAAATACAGTCTTGTTATCACTTCGTTTTTTGAGCCCGAACAGATTCAAGAGCTATCCAGCCTGGCGGATAATGTTGTATTTACGGGAAATATTAGCGGTAGTGAACTCGAGTATCTATTCCAGGAGTGTGAGGCGCTTCTATTCCCTAGTCAGTACGAAGGTCTCGGGCTGCCAGTCCTGGAGGCCGTACAAAAGGATAAGCCAGTTGCGTGTTCTAATATCGCTGTTTTTAGGGAAATGTCGAAAACTGCGTTTTCGTACTTTAACCCCGACTATGGCACCTCGATTGCTAAAGCGCTTACTGCTGCAATTGGCAGCAGTATAGACAAGCCCGAGTATGCACGGATAATTGCCAAGTATGATTGGGCCAATACCTCCAAGATGGCGGTCAAGGCAATCATGGATACTACCCCCGCCGAGACAACGAATAAACCCAAGCTTGCAATATTTGGAGCAAACCCAGAGTCAAGTAGTCGATTTGCTAAGATGAACCAGTTGGCTCACGGAGAACTTTCCCGACTGGCAAATATTGATTACTTCTTAGAAGGTGATTCACAATCGAAACCGATGCGGGCGAGTTTGCTCGATTTTGTCGGCGAAACGATAGGCATTTCGGGAAGCACGGCTATCACCGTAGATGCATACCAAAGTATTATATATAACCTTGCTAACGATGAATTCTGTACGAAGACGTTATTTACGGCGCTTGCCAATCCTGGGGTGCTTATCCTGCATGATCTGCACCTAGAGACTGTATGGCAGTCTTTGCAGGGTAGCGGGCTTGTTGATGGGCCTCGAGTGGAGCTTGAGCGGGCGCTCCAAGAGCAGTTTGCGGATGAAGGGAGTACTCTGCTCGTTTCGGTGATTGCTAGTCAGAAGGCGATAGCCGTCTTTGGCGAACGGGATCGGCAAACGGTTCTAGGGCTTTTGAAGAAAATTGGCCTGGAGAAGCCTGTAACGATACTCCCCATGCCTGCGACCAGTCTGGTGTATGATGATATCCTTCCAGAGAAAGATGGGGTTGTTGCCAGTTTTGGGGCAACGGCAGATATACAGAAAATGGCATTATTTGCCGATACGGCAGTTCCTCTTCGAAAAGTAACCATGACGCGGGCCGGAGTAGAGGCCGTGCCTGGCACCGAGCCTGTCCCAATTACGACCGACCGAGAATACGAAGACGTACTCAGTCGTCTAGATATGACCTATTGTATGGATGATGGTCAATTGATGGGGGCATATGATGGTGCACGATATGGGGCTATACCCATACTTGCCGCCACGCCCAAAGATAATGATGTAGCCTCCGATATGTTTGTGCCTGTTACGGGCGGTGAGGATTTTGCTGCGGCGGTAGCCGCACTCGCTGGTACGAGACACGCGGGAGCGAGCATGGCCGCCAGGCGTGAGCTGGCAAAAGAGCACACCTATGAACAATATGCAGCATCTTTATATGGCCTTGTCGTTCAGGATCTAGAGGGCGACAATGAGTAGGATTTTTATTGAAGTGACACAACTTGCGCACTGGCCTGGTAAGCTCACGGGTATACCGCGGGTCATGAATGAGCTTTCTAGTCGTTTTTCTTCACAGACTGATGCCATATTGGTGACCTGGGACGGAAGTGGCTTTCAGGAAATAACCTATGATATGTTACGCGAACGCGAGGCGGCGCATGCGGTTGTTGAGCCGTCGACCGCACAGGCTCGAATTAATCTAAAACGTATAGTCAAAGCCGCTGAGCGACGGGCGCCGGCTTTGGGCGTGGCACGTCGTCGACTGCAAGGCAAGCTTATTGTCCGGCAAAAGGCTGTGACCACTCAGGAGTCAGGCGTTGCATTTGTTGCTGGCGATATATTGGTGAGTTTATGGGGAATATGGGGTGACCAGGGTTACATAGACGCATTAGTGAGCTTAGAGGCAAAAAATGTGAAATTGGTAGAGTTTGTCTATGACATGTTGCCACTTGTCACGCCGCAGTACTCCGGGCACTCGACGGCTGCGCTGCAAAATTATGCCAGTACTGTTTATCCTCGCTGTGTATTGCTGCTTGCGATATCCAAGCATACGAAAGTAGATGTAGGGGTTTGGCTGCGTTCAAAGCAGCTAGCCGTGCCATCCATAGAGGTGTTCCGTTTGGGTGACGACTTCGCCTTCTCTAAGCCGGAGGTACCTAATGATCCTGCATTTAAGGCTGCCAAAATAGAGAAGACAGAATACATATTGAGCTTAGGTACTGTTGAGGCTCGAAAAAACCACACATTGCTTTACTATACGTATAAGTTGGCCGTACAAAAGGGCATTACCCTGCCAAAACTGGTGATTGTAGGACGGCGGGGTTGGCTAACGGACGATATTTTTACTCTTATGACGACCGACCCCGAAACGCGCGATTCATTTGTGTTTCTGCAGAATATAAGCGACGAAGAACTGTCCTGGTTGTTTAGTCATTGTCTATTCACGATATATCCGAGTTTTTATGAAGGATGGGGTTTGCCTATTGCCGAGAGCGTCGCACGAGGCGTACCATGTATAGCTAGCAATACGAGTAGTATGCCGGAAGTGGCGGGCAATCTCATAGACTACTTTAGTCCAGTGTCAAGCGATGGGTGCCTAGCGGCTATTACTCAATTACTGCAACCAAAAAAGCGCAGTGCGGCTAAAGAGAAGGCAAGGCAATATCAACCAACCACATGGGACATGACATTCAAGACGGTTAACGCACGCATTAAGGAGCTGACAACATGAAATCAACGTTAGAGGTGCTACATCTTAGTACCCACAATGAAAGATGTGGCATAGCAATATATCAGCAGAGCATTGTTGACGCTATGGGCGAGGAAGAGGCGATTCATAATGTCTTTTTTGACGTTTCGCCGAACAAGCTTAAGCTATTAAAAGGTGCCGAGTTCGAGGCTGTACTGCAGAAATTGTTCAAGCAGCTAGAAGACTTTGACATTCTCCATATTCAGATGGAGTATTCGTTTTTCAATGATGACCAGCTTCGTCGGATAGTAGATGGCGCTAGTTCTAAGAACGTAAAGATACTCTTTACGCTACATACCCCGCCCCATGCTCGCCGGGAGCATAGTCAAACGGCGATAGTTACTCTAAATCCGCGCAGTTGGATCAGTGCGCTTCGTATATCAAAAGCCAGAAATAAATTTATAGAGTCGTACATCCAACCCCTTAAAAAAGCAGATTGTCTCATAGTCCCAAGTCAGGCGGCTATGGATAGCTTCGTGGCGTATGGGGTGCCGCAAAGTCTTATAAAAATTATAGAACTCCCCGTGCCTAAGCCAGAAAAGGGCGTAGACAGCACGGAGATTACAGATAATCTGCAGAAGCAACCAGGAGATGTTATCTTGTCGACATTCGGATTTATCGCCGAGACAAAAGGCATCATTCCGTTGATTCGTTCATTGACGTTTCTTCCGGCCAACTATAAGTTGGCAATCATAGGTGGCGCCCACCCAACTGGTCTCAATGATGCATTCTACGATCAGGCTTGCGATCTCATCTATGGATTGGGTTTGCGGGACAGGGTGTATATCACCGGCTATGTTGCTACTGATGCCCAAAGAGATGCCTTCTTGCGCGAAACGGACATATGTATATATGCCTACGATAGAGCCTACTACGACTATGTGTCTTCCGCTGCCTTGAATAACGCGGTGGCTAATGAGTTGCCTATTGTGGCGTATAGAAATAGGACATTCGAAGAGGCTAACAAAGTAGCCCCGTTCATTACCTTTTGCCAATCGGCGAATTATTATGAAATTGCTCGCACGGTTAAATCTCTTGACCGTAAAGAGGGAAGCGACTTAACGGCAAAATATGCACAGGCCGTTACTATAGAAAAGCAAGCTAAGCTTTTCGCAGAGGTATACCAACAGCTTAGTTCCTAGCCCTAGTGCGTTGTAATAGGCCAGTAAAGTCCTACATCATCTAGCCACGCCTGGCCATCTATAACGGGACGTGCGCTCAGCTGGGCAGTTGTCGCGGTGCTAGGTGTCTTTATAGAGAATAGGATTGTGCCGGTTTGGCCGGGTGCGACGCTCGACTCCTTTAGCGCCGCTGGCCTGTTGCATCCGGTGCCTACCCATGTATTATCGCAAAAGGTGCTTGTTTGATTATTTGGGATCCCCAGTCTTAAGGGGGTGCTCCCGGAGTTTGTCCAGGTGGTCCCACTGGTATTTTTTAGATTCAGACTTAGGTAGTATGTGGTGTTGGTCGTGGCATTGGAGAGATCTGCGGTAGTCGTTCGAGAGCTATTACTATATGCGTTCTGGCCCATATACTGCCATACCGTAGCAGAGGACTGCATGGTAATTGGCCAGTATAAACCGAGGTCGTTCATCCACATATTGCCCTCAACAACCGGTTGGAACGCTTCTCTATATGCAGTACCATTATTGGCATAAGGTGCCTGCATCCAAAAACTAAATGTTCCAATTTGGCCAGGTGCGACGCTTGCCTGATCCAGAGTTGCCGCCCGGTTGCAGCTCGTCCATGAGCTGTCACAAAGGACGCTATTGTGATCGTTCGGGCCAGACGTTCCAAGTCGTACGGGGTTGCTTCCGGAATTTGTCCAGGTCGTATTGCCGGTATTGCGAGCGGACAGCACAGAGTAGAATCTTGTATTATTTGACATCTGGGATAGATTAGCCGTAGTCGTTTTTGAGCTGTCTGTATATGAGGCTTGCCCTGCGTATTGCCACTGGGCTGTGGGCGACTTGGTCGTCAGTGACCAGTATTGCCCGACGTCATTCATCCACATGCTACCCTCGGAAAGAGCTGTAAAGTACTCTTTGTAGACCCCGTAGCCACTCGGTGTTTTGATGGGGAACGAGAATGTGCCGGTCTCTCCGGGTGCTACTGATGTTTCTGCAAGGGCAGCAGGTCTATTGCAGCCAACCCATCCAGCCGTACAGAAAGAACTATTTCTGTTGCCGGGGCCAGACGTTCCAAGTCGTACGGGGTTGCTTCCGGAATTTGTCCAGGTCGTATTGCCGGTATTTACTGCTTTAAGTTGCAAGTAATAGGTCGTGTCGGGTGCGAGTGTGCTACTGTCTAGCGGCATTGTTTGGCCGCTATCCGCTGCAATCTGTTGGCCAACGGGAGCCCATAGGTATATTGGTGGTCTTACGATGAATTGGTAGTGCATACCAATATCACTCATCCACGCCTTACCCTCAGCAACTGGATCGAAATACTCATTGTAGGTGCCATACGAAGTGGGCGTTTTTATAGAGAACTCAAATGTCCCCACTTCACCCGGGGCAACACTCGAATCTATAAGCGCTGCCGCCCTGCTGCAGTTCATCCAGGAGGGGTCGCAAAAGCCGCTCATCCGATTCCCCGGATTGGAGGTGGCAAATAACACTGGGTTTGAGCCAGAATTCGTCCATGTGCTACTGCCTATGTTTCTCGCGGTCACGCGCACATAATATGTTGTGGCCGCAGCTAACATTGACGAATTAGCGGCGCGGGATCTGCTTGGGTCGGCATATAACTGCTGGCTGTCGACAATCCATGAGTACGCCTGGGTCATGGCCAACCAGTAGCTATCACCTCGCAGTCTGGCGAAGATCGTAAAAGTGCCATAACGAGTATCGGTGCCGTCTATGGATCCGTAATCTTGAGTAATCATGCCCATGCGTGCCCGTTGACAGTCAAAACGGTTCATGACGTAGGGTGAGCCTTCAAATGGCGTAGTACCCGGATTGTATCCATATTGAGCGGCGCGCTGTGCATATTCGGAGGAGCGACCATTGTAGCTGTATAGAGTGTTTTTTATAAAATTGATGTCCTGCTCACCCGGCATAAGATGCCGCGAAGGTATATTGCTGGCAGGATTTGGGGAGTTTCTGTAGACGTAATCTGTCTGAATCTTGGTTGCCATGAATTTTAACTGGCGATAAAATTCGTCGTCACTTACGGCTCCAGCGGGGTATGGTCCGCCGGCACCATTGGCAAATTGGAAAATGCCTTGGCCATTTGAGGGGTTGCTGTGGCTGAAGTTAGTCTCGCGGTAATGTATGGCCGCCAGCATTTCCCAGGGCACGCCGGTTTCTTCCATGGCATGCACATAGAAGCTTTTATTTGCATTGACGCCAGTTATTACAAAGCTACTCAGTGGAGTGAACACGTCACTACAGTCGGTGGTCGCTGCGTGTACTTTTTGCGTGGGGGATAGTACGAATAACGAGCCGCCCAGAACCGCAGCAAATATGAGGGCGTTGATGCCGGTTCGTTTAATATTGTGCAGCTTCGGCCGGATCATACGTAATGGTTACTTTAGTTACATCCACGCCGTGCTGGGTGAGGTAGGTAAGAGCAGCCTGTTTATAATCGTGCAGTTGCTTATGGTAGTCGTCGGCTTGGCTTGGATTATTAATAATGGCATAAATAGTGATGGTGTATGCTCCGTCAAGTTCACGGATTTTATACTCGGAAGTCTCCGTGATAAGTTGATAGTCTTTAATTGAGCCAGTTGGCACATCATTGGGAACCGGAAAAGTCTGTCCTTCGCTCGTTTCTTGGTGGGTAGGGACTTTTATGTTCGGCGCAGCATGTTCGTTTTTAGTTAGTTGGGGTCTCTCGTTATCGTGCTTGTGCCGATTCACGTACATGAATCGGCCAGCACCAAGAATTGCTACTAAAAGCAGGAAAGGCACAAGAACTTTGGTGCGCAGGAATTTATGTTGTTGGTATGATTTTTTTCTACTCATGTTTGTATTTTTTATTGTCTCACATATACGATATCACTTCGTGAGGTTTCTTACAAATACTCCCATGTCTCGAGAATAATCTAATAGTAGATCGTACAACAGTAGCAATTTTGGCTAGTAGTTCATTGGTACTATCTTGCTTCTAACATCGTAGTTATAGAGCCATAGATCTGGCTGGTCGCCAGTGTTTACTTGAATAATTTTTGCTGGAGTGCCGTAGATGTGTACTAGTTGATCGTCCGAACAAGTCCAATAGCCGGCATCGACACCTTTATGGACAACAACCAAGGCTGTCGAATGGATGGCCGGGTCTATCTTGTACCAAGACAGACGAGTATTAAAAGTGGGCTGCGGAATATTACAGCCAGCAACAGAAGTAGCATTTACGGTGTCATGCGACCAGAAGCGAGTAGTCGACCCATACCAGTAGCCAGTCACGAGTAGTTGTATATGGTGTTTTTTTGCTGCGCTTGCCACTGCAATAGGGCCGTCACGCAACGAGCCATCATAACTATGGTTTCGCATAATACCAGGGCCGCTAATTGCTAGAGCGATAACAATGAGTATCGGTAGGCCAAGGAATACGAGTTGACGCCTAGCAAAATTGCGCCAGACAAAGTACACGAGTCCCACGATGACGAGTAGTGGCACTATAGTGAGATAGCGTTCTTGGTATAGCGAGGATACCGTGCCATCAGGCGCTTGACCCACGACTAGATCCGAAGCAACGTAGATAGCTAAAGTGACCAACAATGATAAGGCGAGTACGGCAAATATGAATACCCGCGGAAAATGCACCCGCGTACGCAGTATCTTCCGTCCGTGGGCACAAAAAGTATCGCAGAGCATGCAACCTATACCAACAAGGCCCAGAGCAAGCAATGTAAAATTCAAGAAGACCAATACCGTTGAAGGTGCAATCTGCTGCCCGAATATATTGGCGTTGCATAGATCAAGGATTTGTGTTGCGGTTGTGGACAGTGAGGGGCTAAGGTGGTTGAGTGCGAGTATGTGTGGTTTGAAAACGCCGGCTGTGAAATATTGTGTAATGCCGAGTAGTTTAATTGCTACGCGTATGGCTAGTGCGAGTACGGTGGCTCCAGCGACATACACAAACGATAGCTTGAATTGCAATGATTGTTTTGTGCCCTTTTCGCCCACAAACCAGAAATAGGCAAGAGTTACGAATAGAGAAGAACAGATGACGTATAAGAAGAAACTATCACCAGCAATTGTGAGAGAGAAAAGGAAGCCTATGGTGCCACCAAGCAGTAATTCGGCCTTGGACAGTACTCGCTTGCGTAGAAGGCTCCCCGCGTAAATAACAAACGCGAACACAATAGGAAATTCAATATTGCGGATAGTCGTACCAAGTATGTCGTAATTAAAAAGTCGTGAGCCCAGCAATATAGATGCTAGTGACAGGCAGATAAGTGGTGCCCAGCGTTTGCCGAAAAGCCATACCAGTAAAGTAGCCCAACCTAGTATTGTCAGTATCACCAAACCAATACTGACGACGGTGAATGTTGCAAAGGTATATGGCAAGATGGCTTGTAAGATAAAAAGAGGGAATTTGAGGATATTGCTATGCTGGCCTGGCAGGATCATGTCGTGCAGCTTGAAGCGCTGGAATAGATAGGGGTATATGATGTCGTCAGCGTTCCCCGAGAGGTAGTAGTTCGCATACCAAGCGCAGAAAAGTGTAGCCGCTGCTAATAATCCAAAAGACAGGCATAAGATGATCTTGGACGGGTTTGGTTTGCGGAATGTCGTAAGATCCATTTGCATGGATTATAGCATGAGGGACGACTGTCGCAGGGTGGGTATGTATGGTTTTCGCTGTCGCTTAAAACAGCGAGGACCTCTGGTGGATATATTGACTAATATAGTATTATAATATATAATATGGTTATGGTTGAATCTCCTATTTACAACCCCCAGACCAATAAGAACGTGGCGGTTTTGCCTTATACCGCGGGTAGTTCTGTGCGTGAGTATATTACGTCCACAACAGGTGAAGCCCCATCATTTAACAGGTTCATCGAAGATGATGCATACAAAGAGGCCTTGAGCGGTCTCGTCATCGATGCTGTTGACGTTATGGCAATTGATCCAGATACTGGGCGGATGCTCCTGGCTACTCGTGATCAGGAGCCGCATCCTGGTGACTGGATAATTGGCGGCCGAAAACGTGCCGGCGAATCTGATGTTACTACAGCAGTGGGTGTTCTAAAACGAGAACTCAAACTAAAAGATGAAGATATTGATCCGAGTGCTCTCATTCCCGTTGGTAAGCACTATAAATTAGTCTGGGACACGCGCTCTCAACCTTCAAGTGCGAATGAAAAGGGAGAGACCGTTACTGGCTGTCATATGATTTCGACGCTCATGGTATTACCTCTCCGCGAAGGGGAGACCGATTTTAATGAAGAATATAGTGGCATGCGCTGGGTAGACCCCGAAGAGATCACCGCTGCAGAACCGGGTACATATCATCCTTGTCTCGTTGATATGGTAGGCGACGCTTATGAGCGACTCACAAGACCAGACGCCTCGGTTTCACTTGAAGATGCGCACTTGCGCGCCGTAGGACAACTGGCAACGATTGAGGCTCAGATGCGGGCTACGTCTACTATTGAAGAGCGATAAAACAAACAAGTGGGTAGTTTGGGAAAGCATCAATTTGCATGTTATATTAACCGGAGATGGACAAGACCACACTACGCAAAATTGCCAAAGTTTTTGATCTACACGAGGATAAGGCCACCAAGAAGGCCGTTTGGGCTATTTTTGGTGTGTTATTTCTTCTAGCTATATATATACGACAAAGTCTGGTTGATTTTCAGACCATGGACTACCTAAGCTTTGCGTCATGGTATGACTTTGTAAAAGCACACGGATTGCATAGTTTTAGGTATGAATTCTCTAACTATAATCCGCCCTACACTTATTTCTTATATATTCTTGCCCACATACCCGTTCCGAGGATTGACGCATTAAAATGGCTGCTCGGTGTCTTTGATATATTCTTGGCTGTCTCGGTCTACTACGTTACGAAGCTTATTAAGCCGAAGGGCTATATGCCCATTGTCGCGGCACTCGGGACACTGTTTTTGCCGACAGTAGTCCTTAACGGGGTAATGTGGGGTCAGTTTGACCAGCTGTATGTGGGCGCTACGCTCTTTAGCCTGTACTATGGGATGCGCGGCAAAGGTCGTTGGGCTTGGGCTTGGATCGGCATCGCGTTAGCCATTAAACTACAGGCGGTATTTTTCCTGCCAGTGCTGGGCATCTTGTGTTTTAGCCGCATCCGTTGGCAGGATGTGTATTGGGCTATTGCTAGTTTCTTAGTGGTTACGCTGCCTCCTATGGTCGCGGGGAGATCACTTGGGTCATTACTGAATATCTATCCGGCGCAAGCAAGCTATTTTAGCGGTTACCTTACTATTTACGCGCCGAACGTGTATCAGTGGGTGCCAAATTGGGCTTTTCCGTTCTTTAATCAAATGGCGGTCGGTCTAACGGTGGCGGCGGTTCTGGCTATTATTCTCTATACGATAATAAATAAAAGATTTACTGACCGCGACATATTACTTGCTACCGCCCTCATGCTGTATATCGTGCCATTCTTGCTGCCTGCTATGCATGAACGCTATTTCTTCCCAGCAGGCATTGCGAGTATGCTACTCGCGTTCGCCTATCCAACGATCAAATACGTGGCTCTCGCGGTTCTTATGCAGCTCATAACACTCTGTACGTTCTTCCACTACTTGTTTAATACGACACCTATACCATTTACTATACTGGCGATGCTTGTACTGTTCATTATATGTGTTCTAGCAGTGGACTACTTCCACCTGCCATTTGAATTGCCACGGACAATAAAGAATAGCGGCGTATAAACTTCCTGACTAGGAAGTTTATACTTTTTTCTTAGCAGGTTTGATCGATTCTATAATATAGAGCGGACGATTTTGAGACTCTGTATATACGCGTCCAATATAACTGCCTAGTACGCCGAGCATGATAAGCTGCATGCCCCCAACAAGGAGTATCGCTATAACAATAAAGGTCCAGCCTGCGACGACGGCTTTGGGGTCGATAACCTTAACTGCCAGAGCATAAAGAATCCCAAGAAAACTAAGTGCAGAAATGATGTAGCCCACACGACTAATGAGTTTGAGCGGAAAGACGGAGAAACTTAGGATGCCATCACCGGCAAATTTCAGCATTTTTTTGAGAGGATATCCGGTCTCCCCGGCATGACGTTCATCGCGGTCGAACAACACGGCAGTTTGCTTAAAGCCTACATAGCTCACAAGTCCACGCAAGAATCGGTTGTGCTCACGGAATTTCTTTAATTCATCAACGACGCGGCGATCTACGAGCCTAAAGTCCCCGGTATTTCTAGGTATTTTTATGTCGGCCAGCTTGTCGAGTACGATATAGAATGTTTTTGCGGTGAGTTTCTTAAAGAAAGTGTCCTTGCGTGTACGTCTTTGAGCGTATACGACATCATTGCCGGCTTCCCATGCTTCGAGTAGCTGTAGGCTGACCGCTGGAGGATCTTGCATGTCGCTATCCATAATGATGACCGCCACGCCATGCGCATAGTCAAGGCCGGCCGTTACGGCAATTTGGTGTCCGAAGTTTCGGGCAAAATTAATAACTGCAATGCGTGAGTCAGTTTTCTGTAATTCGTGTAATTTTTCGAGCGAATCGTCTGTGCTGCCATCGTTAATAAAGATCAATTCAAAGTCATATGTATCGGCTTTTTTGCTGAGGGTTTTATCTAATACGCTATGCAGAAGTGCGATGTTGCCCGATTCGTTATAAATAGGGAAGATATAGCTAACTAATTTTTTCATAAAAAGGCTCCCCTTATATGCACACGGATCATTATTTAATAAGCATATCATGTGACTTGCAAAGGTTTTTCACTTTCTATTGTCCTACATAATTTTTTTCTGCTACTATCATTAATATCTGAGTGAGGGACCACAATGAAAGAATATAAGAAAAGTGTTGTTTCTGGGGCGGAGCTTGAGCCTCTTTTTAGTTTAGGCGAACTGTACGTATCGGACTTCTTAAAAAAAGGCGAAAAACCTAAGGGCCCACCCTGTGAGATGGCTCTAGGATTCGACCCTATAAGCAAGGCCGTACAACTTACTAAGCAACCTGATGCATCTTTGATGTGGGGTAGTATGTACTACTATCGGAGTGCGGTGAATCCTGCCATGCGAGAGGCATTGGCCGAGCTTGCGGAGGCTACCTGTAAATCGATTCCGGAGTCAGTAAAGAAGTCGGTATATCTGGATATTGCCTCAAACGATGGCTATCTGCTTTCTACGGTAGATGGCGACAAGTATCTTCGCGTTGGGATTGATCCATCTGATTACCCTGAGGCAAAGGATAATACTGACATTAACATTCAAGAGTACTTCTCGGCTAAGGCCTTCAGGGATGCTGGCTATACTAAGGCCTCTCGAATCAGTTGCGCGGCTTGTTTCTATGATGTCGATGAGCCAGAGAAGTTCTTGAAGGATGTATATGACATCCTTGAGGACGACGGCTTATTTACCTTGCAGCTTTCCTATACGCCTGCCAATATCTTACAGACAGAGCTTGGGGTCATCTGCCACGAACACCTTAGCTACTATAACTTGACTTCGCTCAAGTGGATGACTGACCGTGTTGGATTTGTCATTAAGAATGTCGAGCTAAATAATGTAAACGGTGGCTCCATTCGTCTCTACTTGCAAAAAGAGAATGCCCCAGACAACTACCTGACGCCTGCAGATCGCGACATCTGTAAGATTAGGGTTGAGTCTCTGCTCGAATGGGAAGAACGAGCCGGCTTTAATAGTCCTAAGGCATATGTAGATTTCTATAAGCAAATTTTGAAGTTAAAAGAGGCTACCCTCAAATTTGTTACAAAGGCTAAGGCTGAAGGTAAGTCGGTCTGGGGCTATGGTGCTAGCACCAAGGGTAATACTTTGCTTCAAATGTTTGGTTTGGATAAAAGCCTTATCGACGGCATTGCCGAGAAGCAGGAGTTTAAATGGGGTCGTCATACAGTTGGTACGAATATTCCTATTTATTCCGAGGCCGAAATGAGAAAAAAGAATCCTGCCTACCTATTGATCCTGCCATGGTTCTTTAGGGACACCTTCATCGAACGTGAACAGGAATACCTCAAGAAGGGTGGAACTATGATATTTCCAGCTCCTGAATTCTCTACCTATTCACTCAAAAAGAAGAAGTAAGCGAGAGGCGTCGCCAAGAAAAAGAGTTGACCATAGGTGTCAACTCTTTTTCGTTGTGGTCGTAGTGATTTTACTTCGCTCGGCTTTTGAACTTCAGCCGTGGTACGAGCAATAAGTTTATGAATATAGTATTCTTCGGGATTTTTGATTTGCCTTGTTCGCGGTCCGTAAGGATTATTGGTATTTGTGCGAAGTTTTTGGCGTGAGCCACGGCCTTGTGCTTGAGCTCGATGAAGAAACCGTAGCCAGTCGATCCAAGCGAATCAACGTCAAGTTCGTTTAATAGCTTTGTGCTGAACATGTTGAGACCATTAGTGTAGTCGGTTATCTTGTTGCCCAGTATTAATCTTGTATAGATGTTACCGCCGCGGCTTAAGATCCTACGGTGTAACCCCCAGTCCAGAATGCCTCCGCCCTTCATGTAGCGAGATGTTGCTACGAAGTCCCGGCCTTTTTTAGCCTCATTGATAAGGTCTATGAGATATTTTGGATTGTGCGATAAGTCAGCATCCATTTGAATGATGTAGTCGAACTTCTTCTGTTTTAGCAGTGTGCTCAGTCCGTGAATGTAGGCCTTACCAATACCTTGTTTGCCCGGTCGGTGCAGTACCGTAATAGTGAAGTGCTTTGTGTTTTCTTGGGTCGCAAGTTTTTCTGCAACGTCGCCCGTACCGTCAGGGGAGTTGTCGTCGATGACGAGCACCGTACAGTCGACGTCGGTTTTTTGGATATTTTTCTTAACTAGCGTAAGTAGCTTGGGAAGATTACTCGCTTCGTTGTAGGTTGGAATCGCTATGGCTAGCCTAATAGGCAAATCAGAGTTTTTAGACATTTCCATTAATGGTAATATGATAAGACTTTTATGTCCAGGGTAAACACTATTGCTAAGTTTTGGCGGTACAGAGTTGTGCGCTTTGCGTGTGTCGGCGTTTTCAATACGCTGCTGGACTTAACTATTCTGAATGCCTTGGTTTTTATTTTTGACCTAAAAGTATTGGTTGCCAATACTATTTCGGCATCGATAAGCGTTGTCATATCGTATTTCTTGAATCACGCAATAGTGTTCCAGAAGCAGCATAAGATGACTGTTCGTCTCTTTTTGAAGTTTATAACGGTCACTGGTTTGAGCATCTTGCTCGTACAGTCCGTGGTTATTTATGCTGCTGAGCATTTCGTTACTACGAGTGAAATTGTTCGGTTGACCGGGTTTTCGGACGCTCATGCTAAATTTGTACAGGTCAATGGGGCAAAGGCAGTAGCAGTGCTGCTCGGTATGGCCTGGAACTTTGCGCTATATCATCTGGTGGTATTTAGACACTCGGACGCGCAGAAGACTGATGCTGAAGAAGAAGCGGTACTGCCCTACTAGCTTGGCCCATGGCGGGTTTGATGCAATAATGCTCCCATCATGGCACTTTTATTCATGACACGGAAGTTTCCACCGTCCATGGGTGGCATGGAGCAATTTGCTCGCGACCTCTATGGGGCACTATGCGCTGAGCAAGACGTGCGGCTTATTAAGTGGGGTGGTTCGAATAAGTATCTGCCGCTTGTTTTACCGTACTTCTTTTTTAGCGCCTGTTGGCTGCTTGTTTGGGGTAAAATTACCATTATTCATATGCAGGATGGGGTGCTCGCGCCCGTTGGATATGTACTGAGTCGACTCTTTAGGAGGCCTTTCACGGTAGTGCTTCACGGATTGGATATAACAAATAAAAGTTGGCTGTACCAGATGCTCATTCCGCGGTTTGTAGCCAAGGCTGATGTGGTGTTCTGCATTAGCCATGCGACCGCTGCCGAGGCTATTCAGCGTGGCGTTTCCGCGAAACGGGTGCGTGTGGTGCCGCTAGGTGTTATTGATGAGTACCATGCAGATAAGTATGCAGCGCACCAAAAACTTCGTGCAGAACTCGGATTGCCCGAGGACGCCCCCATATTACTAACTGTGGGTAGGCTCGTTGAGAGAAAGGGTGTGGCATGGTTCGTGGAGTATGTCATGCCTAAGCTGCTTGCTGAGTGGCCCGCTGCCGTGTATCTGGTGGTTGGAAGCGGTAGTGACAAGGCTAATGTGCGGATAGCGATGGAGCAAGCGAACTTGGGCGGACATATAAGGTTGCTGGGGGCAGTATCTAAGGAGATGCTGGCTACGCTATATAACGGTGCTGATGTGTTTGTTCAACCTAATATAGTAGTCCCCGGAGATATGGAGGGCTTTGGTTTAGTACTCCTTGAGGCTTCTCTTTGTGAACTGCCGGTGGTCGCGGCGGGTGTTGAGGGAATACGAGATGCAATTATAGACGGGGAGAATGGCGTGTTGGTTGTATCTGGTGAGTCGCAGGCCTTCGTTAGAGCAATCGGCACGCTACTCAAAAATTCAAAGAGGGCCCAAGCTTTCGGGGCCAGTAGTCGAAAATACACACTCGCACATTTTCAATGGGAGACTATCGCGAAGCAATATATTCTGGCTTACAAGACGTTGACACGCGCCAAATAAGTTAGCTCCGTTCTCTGTTAGGTGTTAATTACAATAGAACAAAGTAGGCCACTCTGCTATCATTGTCACCATGATTGTTGTAATTATCGCCGGAGGGTCAGGCACGCGTTTGTGGCCGCTTTCGACACATGAGTATCCTAAGCAACTATTAACCGTAAATGGAGATAAGCGTTCACTACTACAGAACGCATATATACGCGCTAAAAAACTATCCGACACGGTGTATATCGTGCCTGAGCAGCGTCTGACGGACCATATTAAAGAGCAATTACCGGAATTGCCCGAAGACCACTACATTATTGAGCCTGCACTCCGCGGAACCGCCAGTTGTATATTGGCTGCAATGACTTATGTTTCAAAGCGCCATGATCCCGATGAGCCAATGGCTATAGTATGGGCGGACCAATACATTCGCGACGTTGACGGGTATGTCCATAGCTTTAGAATTGCCGAGCAGACTTCGCGAAACACGGGTCGTATCGTACTCGTAGGTATTGAGCCGACGTACCCCTCTGTAGGTCTGGGTTATATCCGCAAAGATGAGTTGCTCGACGAGCAGAATTATGTTTTCAACGTGCACTCCTTTACGGAGAAGCCTGAGCTGGAGCGCGCCAAAGAATTCATCGCTAGTGGTAAATACTTATGGAACGCTGGGTACTTCGTTGCATCGGTGCGTACGTTGGAAAAGAGTCTTCAGCAGCATTCGCCTGAATGGTATGGGCATTATCAGTCATTGCAAGCGGCATCCGGCTCGCAGGAGTCATTTAACGAGGCATATATGCAGTTGCCCAGTCTTGCAATTGACTATGCATTAAGCGAGAAAGTGCCCAATTTGCTGGTAGTTCCCGCTTCGTTTGACTGGATGGACCTCGGGTCGTTCAAAGACTTGCATGATGTTGCGGATTGCGATGCAAAAGGTAACTACACTAAAGGCAACGTGGAAATTGAAGAGGTGCAAAATGCCTTTATCGAAAACCAGGAAGATAAGCCAGTGGCGGTTATCGGCTTAGATAATGTTGTTGTAGTGAATACACCGGCTGGCATTTTGGTCGCTCGCAAGGATTTGTCCCAGAAGGTGGGTGAGGTTAGCAAGCGTTTTAAGAAGAAGGAGTCGTAAGGACTATGAAGAGACAAGTTATCGCCTTTGACTTAGATGGTACTTTAGCGCCCAGTAAATCTCCTCTGCCTGACCGCATGGCCAATGCTTTGGATCGCCTTTTGGAGAAGTATCATGTGTGTGTCATCTCGGGTGGAAAGTTCGGCCAATTTGAAAAACAACTGCTTTCTAATTTAAAGGCCGATCCAATAAAACTGGAGCGTCTGCACCTCATGCCGACTTGCGGCACTCGTTACTATAAGTACAACCTTGCCCAAGGCGAATGGGATAAGATATACGCCGAAGATCTTACCGCAGCAGAGAAGAAAAAAATTGGTGATGCTCTCATGAGAGTGGCCAAAGATCAGGGGTGCATAGAGAAAGAAGTGTGGGGCGAGATTTTGGAAGATCGCGGTAGTCAGGTGACCTTCTCGTCACTTGGTCAGGATATTGTTGAGCATCTAGGCGATGAAGGGGTAAAGCGTAAGTACGCCTGGGATCCAGATAATGCGAAGAAGAACAAGATGCGCGACGCAGCAGCTGAGCTCTTACCTGAGTTCGAGGTTCGTGTCGGTGGTGTCACCTCTATTGATGTGACAAAGCCGGGTATCGACAAGGCCTACGGTATACAGAAGCTGATAGACATGCTAAAGATCGGCAAACAGGATGTGCTATTTATTGGTGATCGTATTGAAGAGGGCGGTAATGACTATCCTGTAAAACTTATGGGGGTCGATACGATGCAAATTGGTGATTGGAAAGAAACTGCAGTTGCCGTCGAAGCGATTACTTTTGTGACAGACTAGTAGTTTTTTCGATAAAAAGAAGCATTTGCTTTCTAAACGATTCAGCCGAAAAGGATTGCGCGTACTGCGCAATCCTTTTGTGATTGAAGTGCTGTTTAGGAAATGCCCCCAGAGCCTCACATAGGCTGCCAACTGACTGTTTGTTAAAGAATAGGCCCGTCTCGCCATCTCGTACGTAATCGAGGGCTCCACCGGCTTTATATGCGATGATCGGCGTTCCTGCTGCTAGGGCCTCAATGCCAACAACCCCAAAGTCATCAACCAGAGGAAAGAGGAAGGCCGTAGCGCTCGCAAACAGCTGCACGACAGCATCGTCGGGTACACGTCCCGTAAAGGTAATTGTTGGGCCGGCCATGTGCTCCAGCCGCGAACGATCTGGTCCATCACCAAAAACGGTTAGTGGTAGCCCTAGCTTTGTGCAAGCTAAAACAGCCAGATCGTTGCGTTTGTATGGCGTAAGGCGTCCGCCGACTAAAAAATTATGGCGCTTACCGTTTACGTTGGCTTTTGCAAAACGATTCGTATCCACTGGTGGATTGATGACTATCGCATCGCGCCCGTAGTATTTTTTAATCTCAGCCTTAATGTGGGTAGAGTTGGCGATGAGGTAATCAGGTCGTTGTGCGGCACGGTAGTCCCATTTGCGTAGTGGGCCAACACAGAATTTGAGGCCAAGTCGGGCTAGTGGATCGAGCATACCAAAGCCAGGATGGGCCATGTATTCGTCATATCGCCCCCAGTAATAGTGGGTAGGGGCATGACAGTAGTTTATGTGGATTGTTCCCGGAGGTACTTTGATGCCTTTTGCTTCGGCACCAGAACTACTAATGACAAGATCGTAGTCCGAAAAATTTAATCGAGAGAACCACCAAATACGCAGGAATGGGATGAACTTACGGATTTTCCCTAGATGCTGCAGCCAGCCCGTTACTATTTTGTCATCCAGTTTTTTTCGCCATTCGTCAGTTGCGTAACTGGTATAGATAGGTGCTTTTGGATAGAGGTGGTGAAGCTCTTCTACGACACGTTCAGCCCCGCCACCGACGAACCAATCATGGACGATAGCTACCCTGAGTTTAGGGGCGGACACTAGTTTGTCCCTCGACCACCAAGCACGACACGAGCGGTCTTTACGAGAATGGTCATGTCGAGCCAGAAGCTCCAGTTTTGCACGTAGTATAAGTCCAACTTGCGTCGTTCTTCGAAGCTGATGTCGCGTCGACCAGAGACTTGGGCAAGTCCGGTGAGGCCTGTCTTGACTGCGAGAATGAGATTCTTTTTTGCATACTGATCCATTTCAAATACATCTAAAGGACGAGGCCCAACTAAGCTGATGTCTCCCCTGACGACGTTGATGAGTTGAGGTAGCTCATCAAGACTAAATTTACGCAAGAAGCGACCGAGGGGGCTGATGCGTGGATCATGATCTAATTGGTCTCCGTTCTTTCGGTACTGTTCTAGTAGGTCGAGTCGACCCATTTTAGTGAATCCTTTTTCCGGGCTCATATGCGAATATTTTTGATACATGCTGCGAAATTTATAAATAGACGTGGTATTGCCATAGCGTCCCAGGCGTTTCGGCTTGTAGAGGAGAGTGCCACGTGGCTCAGTTATTTTTACTGCTATTGCGATGAGCAGCATGGGGATGAGCGCGAGCAGCAGCAGCGCTCCCCCTATAGAGAGATCGGTAAGGCGCTTTACGATGCGCCCCCAGCCGAATAGGGCGGTCTGGTGCACGTTAATAACCGGGATACTAGACCTGAATAGCTCCACCTCAATATTACCTACAAATAGCTCCGTATTGCCCGGCACAAAGCGATAGCCTATGTGGTGTTCTTGGGCGTATGTGAGGATGCGAGCATTCTTGGTCTCATCGGCATACAGTTCGGTTTGAATGATACCGTGCAATTCTTTGCCGTGATGCTTAAGAAATTCATCAAAACTATGGAATAAAGGTACGTCGTATCCCTTAATACTGGCCTGTCCGCCTATGACCCCCATGACCTTATAGCCCGACTTGCGACTTTCAGCGAGCCATTTTAGGAGTTCATGGGTCATCGAGGTGTTGCCTATGAGTAATACTCTCGTGAGCCCGACCTCATAGCCAAATAGCTTGCTGCGGACATAGCGAGCAAGGTTGCGAAAGATGACAAGGAATATAAAACCAAAACCAAAACCGTAGATGGGAATTAAGCGGGCAGGGAAGATTGGCTTGCTAGCAACAAAGTTCCAAAAAATGACAAATAGCATGCCAATAAAAGAGCCAAGCAGTAATCGTCCGAATTCTTTGAAGCGATTTTCGTAAATACTATGGTTGTAGAGACCCAGTAGGGCAAAAATTAATATCCAGAAAGGTAGTACTACTAGAAATACGCCCAGATAAGTCTTGCTACTAACCGGCCCAAGATGCTGTTGGGAAAGACCAAAGGCTAGTTTGACGCGTAAGAGGTAGGCCATTAGAAAGGCTGCAACAAGCGCGAGAAAATCCCCTACAATTAAGCACACGTTGTAAATAAGTGAGGCATTATTTTTCATAGCAGATATACTAGATTGTAGCACCTATGAAGACTACTTCTGTGAACAAGCTGACCACTCTCTGTTCTGCCATGATTACGGTCATACTCGTACTCTTGCCGTTTCATGCTGTTTTAACTGTGTGGGCAGGCAGTAATTGGGGCCACTATGAGTTGTTTCGGCTATGGATAGAAATTGCGCTTCTCGTGTTAACTCCGCTCGCTCTGATAGTCGTCTTGGCTACTACCAGGCTACGAAAGTTTTGGGATAGCGATGTATTGGTGCTGATATCCGGCGCGTATATAGGTTGGCAAATAGTATTAGGTCTATGGGCGCTACATGCTGGCTGGGTTAACCATACCGCGTTACTCGTCGGTTGGGCGACGGATATACGATTTATTGCCTTTATGCTCGTGACCTGGGTCATCAGTACGCAGCGCCCTTGGCTTGTTACGCGTTGGCGAGAGTTATTATTACTCCCAGCCATGTTTGCTACTGCATTCGGGTTGTTACAGGCCTTTCTATTGCCTGCTGATGTACTCAAGCATGTCGGATACGGCCCAAAGACCATTCTGCCATTTGAAATGGTTGACCAGAAGGCGGCATACGCGCGCGTGCAGTCAACGTTAAGAGGGCCAAATCCTTTCGGGGCTTACCTGGTCATTATCGTGAGTGCGCTAGTCGCCTTGGTGGTGGACATCCGTCGTCGAGCGTGGCGAGTAATGGCGGTAATTTTTTTGGTGGCCGCTGGAGTCGCCCTGGGCTTTACCTATTCGCGTAGCGCCTATATCGGTACGGTGTTGGGCATTGCAACGGCTATTTGGTTGTTGCTGGGTAGTAGGCGTGCAAAAATGTGGGCACTGACTGGGGCTGGGATATTGACCTTGGTCGGTGGGGCTGCATTTATGACGCTTCGTCATAACGATCATTTTGAGAATACCTTTTTTCATACCGATGAACACTCCCTTTCGGCACAGAGCTCTAATCAGGTTCGTGCCACTGCACTGCAACAAGGTCTTCATGATGTAGCTGGACAGCCATTTGGTCATGGACCTGGATCGGCGGGCCCAGCATCTACGCACAACAATCATCCATCACGCATCGCCGAGAATTATTACCTGCAGGTGGGTCAAGAAAGTGGTTGGCTCGGTCTCGGTCTTTTTGTTGCTCTTAATGTGCTAGTAGTCGTTCGGCTATGGATGCAACGAAAAGAACCACTCGCGATAATGCTAATGGCTAGTTTTGTGGGCCTTAGTTTTGTTAATCTATTATCACACGCATGGGCGGATGACACGCTCGGTATGTTGTGGTGGGGTTTTGCAGGTATCGCATTTAGTCTGCCGATAACAAAAACGGCTAAGCCCCAAAAAAAGGAGCACGCATGAGTTTAGCGAAGAGGATGACCCAATTTTTGGAGTATCTGGTAGGTGGTGCTAGCTATTTCTGGTCCGGATATATAATTTTCGCTATATGTTATAGTGGCCTTCACTGGAATTGGCTAGAAGCGAAACTGCTCGGCGATGTGGTGGGATGGACACTCAGCTATCTCATTCAACGGTACTGGGCCTTTGCGAGTCCCTCCTTGAGCCATGATGAGGGAAGCACAGTTGCAAAATATACTTTACTGACAGTGATAAACTTAGGAATTGATTACGGTATTATTTGGAGTCTACAGTCGGTTGGGATCTCGCCATATATTGGGTTCTTCATTTCGGCTAGCTTTTTTGCGGTCTGGAACTACCTATGGTATCGCTTCTGGGTCTTTTATGGTAAATCGGGTGGGGATGCCAAGGAGGCAGCAGTATGAGTGACACGGTACGTCCAACAAAAAAACAACGTGAGCTACTGACGTACATTGAGCAGTTTATCGGTGAGCACGGCTACAGTCCAAGCTATCGAGAAATAATGACTGGACTGAATTATACTTCGGTCGCGACGGTGGCGTTGCATATCAATAATTTGATTCGGCGGGGCCACTTGCGCAAGCGAGATCACTCGGCGCGTTCTTTAGAGGTAGTATCATCGAGCGAAGCCACGAAAGTGACGAGCAATGTTATAAAGCCTGGCGAAGAGAAATGGCTGATAGAAAAAGTAGAGCATCTATTTGTCGAGATGGAGCAAGCTGGAGAGATCGCCCAAGACCATTTAGATCATCTCTATGTGCTCGTGGGGGCTTTGAAAGTGCTTGGATTGGATGGGGCGGCCCAAAGCTTTATTCCGCGTTTATCGGCCCTCAAGCAGCGCTTACCCGGTCAGAACCAATAGTGTCATGTAGGCAAAACTACACCACGTATATAGCGTATGCTTGTGGTAACATTATAAGTACTTAACAACAGAAATTTGCTGGAAGTAGGTGAGAATCCTACACTGTGCCGCAACGGTAAATGGGTAGTAAGCCCAACGAGTCCGATACAGCGATTAACCAATGTTCCCGAGCAGGATCAGGTAGTGTTGTTCCCATACCTGCTCATACAAAAAAGAGCAGGTTTTATGTTAATGAGCGAGGGTATTGCTGAGCGAGAGCTATCAACGGCGCAAGTCGTTGATGTATTTTCTGTTCCAGAGTATGGGAGAGACTCAAGGGATCCTTGGAATGTTCTTGCCGAGCATATGGGTGCCGTAATGCTTCCGCAGGATGCCGCTCCGGAAGATCCACTCAATGCAGTGGTGTCTTATGAGCAAGCGTTAGAGACGATTGCTTTTCTTGATCCTCGAACCGAGGCTAAGGACCCACCCCAAGACGCTGTTCGTGCAATGCCCGAGGACGTGGAGAGTCAGCCCTATAAGGGGTCATTGGTGCTCTACCATGAACTGGGTAGGCATATGTTATCTGGCACTATTGAATCACCAGAGGCACAGACGGCAAAGGGGAGTTTGAAAAGGGAATGGCTGAAGACGATAGCCGAGGTGATTAAGCTTGACCCCGAACTGCGGCCATTTGTTGAAATAACCGACGTTGATCACTATCCGATCATGGGAGGGTTCGTTATGACGCCGGATGGCAAGAGACGCATGACTCATCTTGTCGAAGACGGCGCAGAGAAGTCTCGTCGCGAGGCAGCAATAGATCCTCGCTGGCACACTCTGGCTAGGCGTGACGAAGCGGACACACACGAGGCGCTAGAGGTCGATGATATTGCGGCTGGTCGAACCGCGCATAATGGACGCGGATCGGTAAGTAGAGAACCGGCAGAGGCCATGGCCCTTGATCCTAAATTTTATGAGCAAAAAGGATTTCGTGAAGGCTTCTCATTTTATCGTCAGTACGCACTTATAGACGGGGAGATGATGACCATAACCCTCTCCCTCGACAACATTAGTAAAGAAGTGTACATGACTGCCCTGTCCGAGATTGGCGTGACAATAATGCCTGAAGCTGATGAGGATATGTGGGTAGCGCAAGGGGCAGAGTTGATGCTTATCGACGCCGAGCACGCGCTCCAGTTTGCAGGCTCGTTCCGCAGTCGTTGTTATGAATTGCAAGGCGACACGAGTAAGCGATTGTCGGTGAATGATTTCATGGATGCCCATGCCGATCGTTTGGATGTCGCGTTTGAAACACTCTGCGTTCCTATGGGGGCTGCTATCGTCAGCGGCATAAAAGATCCTGCCATTCATGCTTTTGTCGAGGCGCTACTTAGCAATTCAGAGCATTTTACAGATGAAACAGTTGAGCGCTTGCAGGCCATATATACTGCGCCCGATTTTGATGAGGACAAGGGCCGATTCATGGCCGGTATAGCTGGTTATGCCGTCGCGGAAGACATTCGAGATGAGGCAAAGCGTATGGTGCAAGAAGGCGGCGCAACATACCAAGCGGTACAGTCACCATATATAAACCTTGCGGCTGCTCAGGTTGTGCAGCGCTTAGCGGGCCGTGTCCATGTCGGCGTTCGTGAGGGCCGTTCACATGGTGGGCCGTGTCCAGGGGTTGTAGATATTAGCAAAAACGCCGATGGTACAGATAGTGATGACCCTATGCTTAATCCGCAGGCCGCGTATGGTGATCGTGATAAGAGCAAGGAAAATTGTAAAGAAGTAAGAGACGGAGATTTGGTAAATTGTCCCAATTGTAAGCAGCCTGTGCGAGCTATTGTCCCAAAAAAAGGTGGTGAAATCTTCTGCAGTAATGGTGATTGCACAGCGGCCTACGCTAAAAACAGTACTAAAGTTCCGGCTCGGCCGGTAATCAAGAAGACTGGTAAGGCTAAGCGGACTCTATTTGCGGTTCCTGCTTGACAAGCATAATCGGCTTTGTTATCATGCCCTATACCTTCTGCGGTACGTCCGCCGAAAGACAAACATGTGTGGAAAAAATAAAAAGATGAAACAGCCTATTTAGTTTTTTGCTTATCCGCTGCTTCAGGGAGTTAAGAAATGTCTGTCAAAATAAAAATTATAGCCTCTCGTCCGACGAGAGTTCCGGTGGTTGTCCGTAAACCAGCCTGGCGCGAGTTCCTTAACTATTAGAGTTTTACGAGTTCTGCGTTCGGGTAAGAGGCAAGATCGTAAAAATCGGCAGCCGGCATGCCTTGTCTGTTCGCCTCAATAATACGTCCCACTCCTGCATGACTGACAACGAGTATATTGCCTTGTCGCGCGCGTAATCGAGTAATGACAGACATCACTCGATTCATGAATGCTATTGGATCTTCAGCATGTGGCGCACTAATGAGTTGTTTCGAAGTAATATTTTTTCGAGGCGTACTGGTTAAATCACCCATGTCATATTCAGCAATACCGGTATCCTCGATAATTTTTTCTAAGGGTAAGCCAATCGCTGTTCGAATAAGTTCAGCTGTTTGTCGGGCCCGTACTAGCGGTGAGGTCACAATAAGATCAATACGAACATTCGAGCTCTTGATTCGCTGACCCGCAGCCGTCGCTTGCCTTTTCCCCGCCTCGGTCAAGGGCGTATTATCAAGTTGTCCTGCAAAAAGATTGCGAACATTCGCGACACTTTCGCCATGGCGAATGAAATATAGCATGGAAGCGTTATGATTTGTGCTTGCTTGCGATCTGAGCGTCGATGAGTTTACTAAAATCCTCTATCTTGTTGCCCGGCTGAATCTTTTTGCCGTCCAAGAAGAAGGCTGGAGTAGACTCCTCGTTTCCAGTCTTTAGGAAGGCGGCAATATCGGCGTTTATCACATCATTTACCTTGGCGCTTGCAGCATCTTGCTTGAACTGTTTAACGTTCAATCCGAGTTGCGCAGCGTACTGTTCAAAGATATTTTCGGAAGTCCTGCTCTCACTCCAATTGCTTTGACTCTCGTAGAGCAGGTCGTGCATCTGCCAAAATTTGCCTTGTATATTTGCGGCCTCAGCTGCCCGAGCAGCAGCAAAGGCGTTCTGGTGAACCTGTAACAGTGGGAGATTGCGGAACTGGAAGCGAAGTTGCGTATTGTACTTTTGTTGCACGGCTTTGACGACAGGATAATACTGTCCACAGTAAGGACACTGATAGTCGCCGTACTCTATTAGGGTGATGCCTTCCTTACCCTCGCCTTGCACATGGTTTGTGGCCGCACTGGCGTTGCCGTTCGTGGGTGCCCCAGCCTTGTGGCTGTTAAATAGTAGTATTCCGCCGAATATAACGATAATGACGGCGATAACCGCCCAAAAAGATTTACTCATACTTGCTAGTATACAATGACTTGAGCTCAGAGCCAGATCTATTCTCAAGCTATTCTCCAGTGTGCTACCATGGTAGTAGCTATAAGCGAACAAAAAACACCGTGAAACAAAAAAAGAGTACTACCCCAAAACGGTCGAGCCGTTCAGGATTGAGCCACACAAAACGAGCTATTCAAGCGCGTCGACCGCTGCATAAGCGTATATTATTGCATCCGGTTACGGTGATGGTTCTGCTCTGTGCGGGTGTGCTCATACTTGGTACCGCGATCCGTATTTTTGCGGTTTCGTATACGGTAACCGCTACGGTGTCGGCTCAAATCCCTACGCAACCTGCTGTTATTGGTGCGCCTATTACGCAGCAACACTTTGCCCTAGCGCAAACGGTCGTTAGCGGCAGCTGTCCGCCCAATAGCTATGTGAAGCTATTCCGTAATGCCGCTTTTAGCGGCGTTTCTCAGTGTGTGGCCAGTGCGTTTCGCATACAAACGAGCTTGTCTGACGGTGCCAATCAGTTAGATGCTCAAGTGTATAACATAACCGATCAGGCGGGTCCCGCTAGCGCTCCCGTGACAATATATTATGATCAGACTACGGCCGTACCGGCAGCGGCTCCGACTGGCGTGCCTACTACTATGTGGGTGTCCAACCTCGATAGTAACGGCTACAAGAACGGGATTATTACGACTACCAGTGAGAACCCTACGATAACTGGCTGGGCACCGCCCTGGTCTATGGTGACCGTCACCTTTCACTCAGACCCGCTTACATGTATTGCGCAGGCCGATGGAACTGGCTGGTGGACCTGTACATTGGATCGCAGTTTGCCATCAGGCTTACATCATGTTGCCGTAGCCGCGATCACTGCTGGCGGACAGCATTTAAGCGCCCCTGAATTTCAAATTAATGTGCAAGCTAGCGTGGCTAGTCTACTCAAGTCAAGGCGCTCTACTGTTGCATCTTTGCCGCTCCTCGTGAGAGCTGAATATCATTATCGGGTGCGAACGGGCTCGCGACCAAGCGATTTGGGCATTACGCTTAGTGGTGGTACGGGACCCTTTACGGTGAGCACCGACTGGGGCGATGGTACGACAACTACTGAAAAGCGTGCAGATGAATCATCCTTTACAGTTAGCCATACTTACACGACGCCAGAGGGCGCCAACAAAGACTACGCTGTATTGGTTCGTGCAACGGATGCACAGGGTCAAGCTGCGCTTATGCAGCTAAGCGTGGTCGCGAAAGGGGCAGGACTGACTTTGGTAGCCAGTAACGCCACGGCAGATCAGCTATTGAATAACATGCGTCAGTGGATGTGGGTGATTTGGCCGGCATATACTATCGTGGTGCTGATGGCTATTGGGTATTATTTGGGCGAACGTGAAGAGTATCGACATCTGATGGCGCAGAAGCAGGCCCGTACTGTATCCAAACCGAAACGTGCCACGTGATGCAAATCACATTACGCATCTTTGAAATATATGCCAGTGATGGCGTAAGATAGGATTTATATGGTCATAAGCATATGTGCTTTAGTTCTTATTACCTTGGGACTTTTTGCGTTAGCGTTGCAGCGCTTTTATAGTTCAGTTCCCGTTAAGGAGTTAAAACGACTAGCGGCGCGTGGCGATACGCTCGCAGAGGCGCTTTATCGACCAGTCGCTTACGGTTCTAGTATGCGTTTGTTGCTTTGGGCTGTGTTCGGGCTCAGTACTGCTGGTGGCATTCTACTGCTCCATAGCCTGCCGGGCCTTGTTGCATACGGATTCGCAGCACTGACTTTGGCGGCGGCTATCATTGTGCAGTCTCTTCGATTGACCGTCCGCAGTGCACGTTTTGCCGTACGGACGGCGCCGGTAGTGAATTGGATGATGGTGCACTTGCACTTGCCTTTCGATTCTCTAGCTAATCTTATGGGCCGCTTCCATAAGCATGCGGCACATAGCGGACTCTATGAGAAGGAGGATCTTATTGCCCTTCTGCGGCAGCAGGTTGAGCAGTCGGACAATCGTATTGCGAAGGATGATTTGAATCTCATCGCTCGTGCGGCACAATTTGACGATCTACAGGCTGCCGATGTGGTTGTTCCGATGTCTCGTGTGAAGTTGGTACGTCTAAATGACCATATCGGGCCAGTACTTCTTGGTGAATTGCACGACAGTGGTCAGAATAGTTTTTTGGTATATGATGAGAGCCCTGAACATGTCGTGGGTACATTGTTTCTTCGCGATGCAATAGCCGCAAAAGAGGGTGGTCGAGTCGCTGAGCTTATGCATCCGCGTCTCTGTTTTGTGCATGAGGATTTTAGCCTTCGTCAAGTATTGCAGGCTTTTGCGAAGACCGGTCAGTTTATCGTTGTCGTGATTAACGCTTTTGAAGAACCGGTTGGCGTTATTACTTTGCAGCATCTGCTCCAGCAATTAGTTGGTGAGCACGGTGGAGATGATTTTGATTCTTTTGAAGATCGTGGCGCGGTTGCCGCATTTCGTCCGCAGTTCGCTGAAGAGACTGTGCCAACCGACGAATTGCCTCAGGAAGGTGAAGAGTCTTTCCCTGAGTCAACAGAGGTGGTAGAATCAGACTAATGAAATCTTGTACGTCCAATATGAATCTCCGGGTCGGCAGCCGCACCTTGTAATAGGCGAGTGCGGTTTCTGTGCATCGACCCTAGTCAGCCTTCCCAACTAAATAAGGAGACATCATGCGTGTTTTACATAGAGAATTACAGGATCAATTTGGTCAGCAGGTGACCATTCAGGGTTGGTTACACAAGAAGCGATTACTCGGTGGACTAACTTTTATAAACGTCCGTGATCGTTCGGGTTTAACCCAGGTGGTTATTAAGGACAAGGCCGAAGTTGAAAAGATGCGCGGTTTGCAGATTGGCACCGTGCTGGAGGTCCAGGGTGCTGTCGTTGAGGAACCACGCGCTCCGGGTGGCGCAGAGATACACGATGCTACAGTAACGGTGCTTGTGCCGGTAACTGAAGAATCACCTATTGAGATCGACAAGCCATTGAGTCATAAGCCAGAGAACCTCGAGACTTTGTTTGATAACCGTGTTATCGGCTTGCGTAACTTGCAGGAGCAAAAGATATTTCGTATTCGTAGTGAGTTAACTCGATATATTCGTGACTTCTTGTTCGGTCAAGACTTTGTAGAAATGCACAGCCCTAAATTATTGGCGGGTGCGACAGAAGGTGGCGCAGAAGTATTTAAATTAGATTATTTTGGCAAGGAGGCAACTCTTGCCCAGAGCCCGCAGTTCTATAAGCAGATCATGGTAGGTGCCTTCGAGCGTGTGTTTGAAATTGCTCCTGCATACCGTGCCGAGCTTAGCGCTACGACACGACACGTATCCGAAGTCACTATGCTTGATATCGAGATGGGTTTCATCACGGGGCTGGAAGATGTGCTTGATATGGTGCAGGACATGGTCTACGCCACATTGACGAGAGTATATGCTGAGCATGGCGAAGAATTGAAGAGCTTGCAAGCGCCCGAGTTGGTGCTAGCTAAGAAGTTTCCTCGTTATACTGTCGCTCAAATTCATGAACTTTATACCAAGGCGACAGGCAAGGATACGACTGCCGAGAAGGATCTTATCCCTGATGAGGAGAAGTGGATTTGTGAATACGCAAAGAAACATGATGGATCTGAAGCGGTATTCGCTACTCATTTTCCATCTGAAGCAGGCAAATTCTATCACATGCGAGATCCTGAAGATCCTTCACGCGTACTCTGGGGAGATCTTATCTTTCGCGGTATCGAAATTGCTACCTGTCCGGTTCGTGAGCATCATTACGACAAGTTAGTGGAGCAGATGCAAAAGGCTGGCCTTGATCCCGCGCACCCTGGATACAGCTTTTATTTACAGGCATTTAAGCACGGCCTGCCGATGCATGGTGGCTGCGGCTTTGGTGTCGATCGTCTCGTAGAAAAAACTATTGGACTCAACAACGTCAAGGAAGCAATTCTTTTCCCACGCGATATCAACCGGTTGACACCTTAGTCTACGTTGCTGGCTTATTGTCTAGGCTATGCCAGACGTACCAACAGGCAATAGATTCGTATGGATGCCAATGATTTTTCTTGGCGATGCGTTCTATGGCTAGTGCATCGGGCTGTGTTTTGAGCGCGTACAACTTCTGGATACCGTTCTTAATCCCCAGATCGCCCACAGGGAGCACGTCTAGTCGGCCCATACAGAACATGAGGAACATGTGCGCAGTCCACACACCGACCCCTTTCACGGCTGTTAATTGGTGGATGATTTCTTCATTCGTGAGTGCATCGAGGTGGTCAAATTTTACCTTGCCATCAACGACGTGTTGCGCAAGGTCTCGGACGTAGGTGGCTTTGCCGCGGCTCAGACCTGCGCTTCGTAGCTCGTCAATATCTTTCGTAAGGATAGATTCGGGCGAAGGAAACGTTTTACTCTCAAAGAGTGCACAGAATCGTTCTTCGATAGTACTGGCCGCTTTTACGCTGAGCTGTTGGCTAATGATGCTGTCCACCAGCGCTTGGTAATAGTTTTTATGCGGACGCATAGTGGTTGGTCCTGCCACATCAATTATTGGTTTGAGTATTGAGTCGTGCTTACGCAGATAGATTGCAGCCTCTTGGTAGATAGTCATAGACCTATTGTACTCAGAAAATATGATCGGGGTGAATGAACGGTCGTACGGATGCCCTCATTTCTGTTAAACTGAGGACAGAAAAGGAAAAGCGGTATGGCTGAAAATACAGAGGATTTTGAGGTTCAAGAAGAATCCCAAGAAAACACACGTGCCCATCATCGGCCAGAGTATGCCGCAAGTAAACACGACCGCCAACCTGCTGCTATATCTTTAGATGACGAAAAGACCGAGCGAGCTGTTGATGATATTATGGCGCACGAAAGCGACGAGATATTGCAAGTTCAGGATAGCGCGGCGGAACGGGGCATGGAACCCCAAAAACGCGGTTTTTGGGGCAGTACCGGTCATTTTTTTGGGTTCTTTTTCAAGACTAGCAAGGGAAGGTGGTTAACATTTTTTTTGCTTGCTCTAACAAGTGCAATGATGGCGCTTGTTCCAACGGTACGCTATTGGGTATTGAATACGGCTGGTGTGCGCGCTACCGCATCAGTTGTTGTTGTGGATGAGCTCACACAGCTACCATTAAAGAATGTACAGGTTATTATTGAGGGTCTTAGTCAACAGACTGTCTCAAATGGTAGTGCTAACTTTGCGAAGCTACGATTGGGAAAGACAAAGCTGAGTGTTATACAGCCAGGCTTCGCTGGTTTCGAACAGCAGATTACTATCGGTTGGGGTAGCAACCCCCAAAATGCCATCTCGCTTCGTGCTACCGGTGCTCGATATGTCATTCAGGTGCGTGATTATGTATCCGACAAACCAGTTGCCGGTGTGTTGGCAACAAGCGGTGATGCGACTGCGCTTTCCGATCAGAGCGGTAAGATCACGCTGACTTTAGAGCATGCATCCGATTCGAGTACGCCTATCGCCCTAAGCAAAGATGGCTATCGAGTTGAGAAGGTGACGCTAAAGCCTACGAATCAAACGACGACTGTTGCGCTGGTGTTAGCTCGTAAAACCGTGTTCATCAATAAGGCAAGCGGTAAGAGTGATGTTTACAAAAGTGATATCGATGGCGCCAACCGCGAGCTGTTGCTAGCGGGGACGGGGAATGAGAGCGGTATCAGTAGTCTCGTTGCCAGTCAGGATGGCACGCATGCTGCGCTAGTTTCGACTCGCGATAACCAACATGATACGAACGGGCAGCCATTAAGCACCCTCACACTGCTTGATATCGGCAATAGTACAGCGGTGAGCTTGGGGCATGCCAATCAAATACAGCTATTAGATTGGATCGGCTCGCGTCTCATCTTCGAACAAATTAGTACGGATACGAGCACAAGTACAAACCGGTACAGCATTATTAGCTATGACTACGCGAGCAATAGTCGCGTACAGCTAGTCGCTGCGCCGAAATTGAGTGCAGTGTTTAGTGCGCAAGGGATTATATATTACGCCATAGCGAAAAATGAGAATAATGGTTCGCAGCAGGCTGGTTTTTATAAGATAAATCCAGATGGGAACGGTGGGCAAACGGCCTACAACCAAGAGGTGTTGAGCGGGTTACGCACAGATTACAACACATTGTCGCTGCAAACGGCAGATGGGTGGATCTCCTACGATATTAAGGGCGGTGGGCATAGTATTATTGGTGGCCCGTCCAGTCCTACGAATCGACTCTACGTTGGTCGCGCAGATGACATGCATGGCTTATGGGTGAATCAAGGTGTGTTGCTTGACTATGATGTTGCTGCAGCAAAAGATGTTCCCGTGCAAAATCAAAGTGGGCTTAATTACCCTTTACGCTGGTTAACTGACACGGTAGTCGTATATAGAGCAATTACGAACAATGAAACTGCAGACTATATCACCGCTCTAGCCGGCGGTACGCCACATAAGATTGCCGACGTCGTCAATACCAATGGCTTCACCTCCGCTCAGTAGTGCGCTATGCTTGTCTCCATGCAGCGGGCACGGATTGATCGATTTCAGCAGGCAGTCTTAGGTTACTATCATGCATACGGACGACACGATTTGCCTTGGCGCCAGCCATTGCCAGATGGCTCCTTTGATCCATACCGGATTTTGGTTTCCGAAATGATGCTACAGCAAACCCAGGTATCTCGAGTTATATATAAATTCACTGAATTTCTGGGGCTATTTCCAGATTTTCAGAGTTTAGCAGCCGCGAATCTTGGAGAGGTATTGCAAGCCTGGAGTGGTCTTGGCTATAACCGTCGTGCCAAGTTCCTACGGCAGACTGCGCAACAAATGATGACCATCTATGATGGCAGATTACCGCGTACGCGTAGCGAGCTAGTGCGTTTGCCGGGCATTGGTCCGAATACGGCCGGTGCACTTTTGGCCTACGCCTATGACACCCCTGCCGTGTTTATTGAAACTAATATACGCACCGTATTTATTCATCATTTTTTTGCTGATCAGCAGGAAATAGAGGACAAGGCCATTTTAGAGGTGGTAGCTCGTGCCTTACCGGATGATGCCCGTGGGTGGTACTGGGCGTTAATGGACTACGGAGTTCATTTGAAGCAAGAGATAGGAAATCTTAACAAGTTAAGTAAGCACTATACGGTACAACCACGCTTTGTTGGCTCAAAACGACAATTGCGAGGGCGCGTACTGCGTCATCTAGTAAAGGGTCAGCAGCTGGAGGCTACGTTGCGGGCGACAATCGAGGATGTGCGACTGCCTGAAGTGCTTGCGCAACTGCTTGTTGAGGGTATGATCGAACGTACGGATGCAGGCTATAAACTGCCCGGTGCGTGATATAATAAAGACAACGATTTATGCAACCACAAACGATTCAAAAACCAGTTATGGATGTCGCCGCGCCACATAAGCCGGCAGTACCTGCCGTTCCTCAGTCGGTACAGCCTACACCCTTACCAGTGATTCGGTCTACATCACCACTCGCTGTCCAGGCGGCTCCCGCCAAACCCGAGACTCCGGCAGAGGCTGCCGCTGCTATGCCCGTGCCAGCTGTCGACTTGCCGGCAGAAAAGACACCTCAACGACATCCAGCCGGTACTTCGCGTACACCCGCCGGCCTCATTACTTTGACAATATGCGCTATGCTGATACTGGCTGGTCTTGCAGTCGCAATATATGTTACTTCCGCTAAGTAGTCTTTTTCTGTATGGTTATTATTTCCTCTCTGCATGACCCGCGACTACCCAGCCTGTATGCTGCAGGTGCTGTAGGGGTATTACCAACAGATACCCTTTACGGACTGAGTGCTTCGGCTGGCAATCCTGAGGCAATCAAACGGCTGTATGCATTAAAAAATCGAGAGCGGAAGCCGGGTACACTCATTGCGGCATCCGTTGAGCAGCTTATTGACCTTGGTCTGGACGAACTTTCACTGCGGCAGGCAGCGCATTTGTGGCCTAATTCTTTAAGTATTATTATCCCTGCACCAGAGGCGTTGTTTTACCTTCACCAAGGACTCAATTCGTTGCCGGTGCGTATTCCAAAGGATCCGGAATTATTAGAATTACTCGCGAAGACTGGTGCGCTAGCGACAAGTAGCGCTAATCATCCCGGCAGCTTACCAGCAAACAATCTAGCCGAGGCGCAGCTGTATTTTAGTGATCGTGTCGATTTCTATGTGGACGGCGGGGATCGCATTGATCGTCCGCCATCGACGGTCGCACGCATCGCTGATGGCGTGCTTGAGGTGCTACGACCAGGCGCTGTTACAATTAACGATGCAGGAGAAATTGTATGACTTTCGATGAATATCAGAAACAAGCACCAAGTACGCTCGTTCGTCACCCCGATCCATTGATGAATAAGACAATTCTTGCTATGGGGGTGGCTGGTGAGGCTGGCGAAGTTATAGAGAAATGGAAGAAGATAGTCGCCTACAAAGGCGGCGTTGTTTCAGATGAGGATCGTACTGAGCTAGGTAAGGAATTGGCTGATGTTGTGTGGTATATTGCTGTGCTGGCTCAAGAATTGGGGCTTAGCTTTGATGGCATCATGCAGGAAAATCAGAAGAAGCTGGAAAGTCGAAAGGCTCGTAATGTGCTAAAAGGCGCTGGTGATAATCGATGAATGGCGGGAAGACAATCAACTTGCCGGCTGCCTATATGTTGATTCGTAAGGATAATCAGCTACTCTTTGTACTCCGTACGAATACCGGTTTTATGGATGGACTCTATAGCCTGCCTGCAGGCCGAGTGGAGCCCAACGAGGCGTTTCGCGCCGCAGCGATCCGTGAAACCATGGAAGAAGTCGGGCTTACTGTAGAGCCAACGCACGCGGCGTATGCCTACACCCAGCATCGTTTTAAGCCTGATGGGGTTTGGGTGGATGTCTTTTTTGAAGCTGATCAGTGGACCGGAGTCCCTAAGAATGCCTCACCCAAAGAGCACGGTGAAATCGCTTGGTTTCCTATTGAGGCATTACCAACGAATAAGTTGATGGACTATCAACTTGCAGGTATAGAGGGCATTTTGAGCGGAAATAAGTATGGAGAATTCCATTGGCCGGCTGAAAAAAGCGACGCAGATGAGTCGTCAGTATAAACCTATAGAGGTAAAATATTCACGTTACGGTGAAGTTCAAGATATAATACACAGGTATACAAAGAGAAAGTAATCTGGTATGGTCGAATATTTCCCCAGCAATCGTGAAGATTCAGACGATGATGTCCCATCGTCGGATGATGTTCACCGCGAGTCAGTCGAACATGCAGTGCCCCCAAATGAACAGCAGGAAGGCACTATCTTTTCACGCACCGATCTTGCACCTAATCTATCACGTCCACTCTTTGATTTTATCCGTAAGCAGGAGCAATCAGGGGCCCAGGCTGAGCTAGAATCATCTGCTAGCCCTGATTTTTTGCCGAGCGTCTCTGTGCCTAGTGAGCCGGAAGTGCGCACTTATCAGCCGCCTGTTGAAACGGCTAGTGCTGAACGTACTAACGAAGATGATGATGAAGAAGCTGGAGACCAAGACCATCCTTCTGCGCAGCCCCATGAATTACACCGGCCTTTGAATGAGCAGTTTGAGGCAATCATGCGCGGAGAGATGGGTGAAGATTTCACGCGCCTTACTTCCGGCGATCAGCTAGAGGAGCCAGTGCAGTCTGTTACTCCCCAGCCTGCTCCGGCAACACATCACCTGCCACCGCTTGTATCGGCTCCTTCTGCTTCGTCCGAGTCACCAGCCTTCTATTATAGCGAGAGTGAATCTACGGATTCTAGTACTCCTACGCCTCCTGGCGGAAGAGTGCCACCGGTAGTACCTTTTGCTGGTGGTCCCCATGGCATGCGTACACCGGACGCTTCTTCAGGTGCACCTGTTGATTCAAGTGAGTCGTTTGGCGCAACCTCATCAGAATCAAAAGAACAACAAGAAGATCACAAGGGTCGCACATTTGCCGCTGGCTTTATCACCGGTTGGGTTATTAAGCAGCATCTGGCAAACAAGAAACTTGCAGGCTTCCAAGAAACCGCAGAGGCGAAGATAAAGCAGCGCGATGAGCAGATTAATACCATGGGCTTTAGCCGGCAGACGTTACAGAGGAAGGTGGATCGCGTAGAAGGCCAACTGCAAGCAGTCGAGACAGTCCATGACGCATATCCAACCGCACCACGGCCACCCGTTGAGGTGGCATCGCAGGCTACGAATGAGACTAAAGCGTACGAAGTGCAACATGGCCAGCATGTTGAGCATGCAACGGGTGGTGGCCATAATATTATCGTAGACAAGCACGGGCATGAGGTTCAGAACTCTATAGAGTATGGTGAGGAATTCCAGTTCCAGCGACGACAAGAACAGGCTCGTGCCAGTGCTTCTGATGACAACAGTAATAATGAAGACGGTGAGGATGTCAGTAGCGCACCGCCCAGCCCCCCGCCAGGATATGCACCAGCGCTGAGTCTGGAGAGTGGTCAAGTTGACCCAGCGCACAGTCTACCAGTAGGCATTCCTTCACCTACAGTTCGCCAGCACCTACTCGCCAGCAAGAACAGTAACCCTATAGTAGCAACTATAGCTAGCCCCTGGTTATGGGCGGCTCTCGTCGTATTGCTGCTAGCTTTTTTCGTCGCCGCGTTTATTTAGAGTGAGGGTCGAAGTGTCTGCGAAGCCACTCGTCTAGGCTGCCACCGCCACCGGCAGAGATACATACTACAAGATCACCGCCGTCGGCGTGCCGCTGTATGGCCGCAGCCAAAGAATCGTTAAGCGTAGCCGCTATGGTGTGCGCTTGTGCTTCGGGACTCAAGAGGCCTTTTAGATCGGTGGGTGATAGTAGAGCGAGGTTCTTGTCTTCGCGGGCGAGGTAGCTGGGCACGATGTAGAGCTGTTTAACTCCGTCGAAGAGGTGCAGCAGCTCGTCCTTAATAAAGTGTTGCCGCGTATTGTGTAAGCCCTCGTATACGATAACGACATTGTCACCAGCAACCTCGTGGGCAGTTTGCAGCGCACCTTGAATCTTGGGCGGAGTATGGGCATAGTCACTTATAATATGTGGTGCAATTGTTTCAAAACGACGACTTACTCCTGGGAAACGATTTAGGTGCGCCAGTAGCTCTTCGAGCGGTCGTCCGCTAAGGTGCTGTACGGCACAGGCCACTTGCCACGCATCTTTACGATTCACGAGCCCAGGCAAATGCAGCTCCTCGATGTGCGGATCTGATTCATGGATCGCGGTGTACTTATCACTGAGTGCTAATCCTAGCCGTTCAATATCTTCGTCCCACAGTATTGCTTCCTTGCTTTGTTCGAGGAATGCATGGAAGGCGGTCAGATAGTCTTCTCGAGTGGGAAATACATCGGGATGATCCCAATCTATGCCGGTGATCATACTGAGGCGTGGCTGGAAGGCGAGGAAATTACGATCGTATTCATCGGCCTCGTAGATAAAGTATTCACTTTTCGGGTCATATGTTCCCATTTCGGCAAAACTCATTTTAGCGGCCACTGAGTGACTTTCCGGCAAACCCAGTTGCCTGAAGAGCCAAACAATCATGGCGGTAGTCGTTGTTTTTCCATGCGTGCCAGCGATAGCTATCATCTGCAAGCTTTTTTCTTCCAGGAGTGTGTTTAGGAATTCATCCCGACGCGTAGCCTTAATGCCATGTTCCTGGCAGAAACGAATCTCTGGCGGATCACTTTGCTCTTTGGTCACCGCTGAGCTATATACGAACCAATCAATCGGCTGTCGTTCGTGCACTGAGGCAAGTTGCTCGTAACTTTGACCTATGTGGATATCGGTAATCCCGTGTTTTTTTAGATACTCGATGTACGCGCTATCTTGTTTGTCTGAGCCTGACACTGTGTAGCCCGCCTCATGAGCTATGAGCGACAACGGTCCGATTCCCGTTCCACCGATGCCAGAGTAGAAAATATGCATGCCCACAGTCTAGCACGTCATCATTAGCGTGTTACAGCCTTGAGCCACCAACCCAAGAGAAAGCGTATGACGGTTAGGATTAGGAGGGCGGCACTTAATACCACCATCCAGCCAGCTAAATCAGGTGACCAGGTAGGAGAAACAAAACTAAATTTGTACATGGCATCTGGAATGGTGCGGGCACTGGAGCCGTGGTCTTTGACATATTGTTCAATGCAGGGAACGCGCGGGCCTCCCGAAAAACTATTGGGATAGAGAGCTTCGCAGGTATGTTGTGCTGCGGGATAAACCTGGGACTGTACATCATTCACCCTGGCTTGTTCCGCAGCTTGCAAACGGGCGTAGGTATACTTTAATTGAACGGGTGGGTATACTCCGTCGCCGGTAGCTAAGTTGGTATTCATATGCATGCCCATGTATGCCCGCAACGTTTGTAGCGATTTTTCGATAGCGACGTTATTTTTATCCGCCTGGTAGACGTTATTGCGCAGCTTGGTCATTGTCGTGTAGTTTGTCCGCAGCGAAAGAGCGCAAATGAGAGCGCAAACAAGGAACGCGGCAAGCAGATACAGCGTTTTAATAGGACGAATCCGCGTCCATAGGTGGTGTAAGTAACGTTTATTCATTGGTTATGTTTATAGTTTACTGCCTTGAGGGCTTTTTTGGGTAAAAAAACTAACCCCTCCGTGTGTGGAGGGGTTAGAAAGCATTCGTCGTACTGTTCGACTAAGGCTTAGCTGCCGGTGTGGCTGCGGGAGTCGCGGCCGGAGTTGGGCTAGTACTACTATTCGTACTCTGTGTTGTACAGTTTTGGCCATTCGGGTTTTGCTGGAGCCATTGTGTGATAGCTTTGCTTACCTGACCGTCGCCCTTTAAGTTCTCCCAGAAGGTGATTTGCTGGCGATTGATAATCATACGATCGGTCGGACCATGTAGCTCACAACCAAGCTTCACAAGTGATACAGATTGATTACTGTTGTTGCTTGTATTGCTGCTCTGATTTGGCTGAACCTGCTGGTTCACGTTCAAGTAGTATATTTGCTGCAAATCGATGAAGTCCTTATTCACGGTCTTAACTTTACCGAAATAAACTTGACCGTTCGTAAGGAAGACTGCTTGCTCTTGATTCTTGTTGATGAAATTCTGTTCTTTCACGCCCCCAAAGTACAGTAAGACTAAGAGCGCAACAACAAGAACGGTGCCAGCGAAGAGGAGCACCAACAGAGCTCCGCGGAACCACATTGGAGTGCCCTTCCACCCTGTATTTTTAGATTTGCCGCCGCCCGAAGGTGTGCCCGATGTAGCGGTTGGTGCCACACGTGCTGCTGCGGGCGTCTGCGTACCACGACTAGTACTAAACTCCATAAAATCCCCCTATTTAACTCTATATGTATAGGAACTAGTGTAATGCATAAGCATATTGCTCGCAACAATAATCTTTCCTATAGAGATCAACTGAGAAGCAACAGATTGACAGTTGACAAACAAAAATCTATCAGAGTATGGTAGGGGTACCATTACAAATGCTAAGAAGGGGATATAACGGCAATGGCGTACACGTACAAAAACTCGAAGGGCGTAACCTACTACTTGAATTCTAAGAAGGTCACACTCCGTGGTGGCAAAGAGCAGACCATCTATTATTTTAGTAAGGACGAGCGTCCTGAAACTGTAGACGCATTGCCAGAAGGCTTTGAAGTCAACGAGAATCCGCGCAACGGTTTCTGCACCATCAAGCGCATTAAATAGTTCATAAGAATTATATTTTTGTACCTGGGTAAAACCGGGTACTTTTTAATTCCTTACTGAACATTGTTAAGTTCTGATATAGTGGTAGCCATGACAGATATAATTTTAAAAGTAGACAAGCTTCGCAAGAAGTATGGCGACCGTGATGTCGTCAAAGGTATTAGCTTTGAAGTAAAAAAGGGCGAAATTTTTGGGATCTTGGGCCCGAACGGCGCCGGTAAGACAACTACTCTAGAAATGATTGAAGCCATGCGCCCAATCGATGGGGGTAGTGCAACTATCGCTGGCATCGACGTTGCCTCACACCCGTATGAAATTCGTCGCATTATTGGCGTGCAGCCCCAGGCCCCTGCCTTCCAGGACAAAACTAAACTTACGGAGATAATCGAGTTGTTCGCCGCCGCTTACGGGGAACGAGTTAACCCGATGGAATTCCTTGATGACGTGAGCCTTGGTGAAAAGGCTAGCTCCTATGCCGAGAATCTTTCTGGCGGACAGAAGCAGCGGCTTAGTATCGCTGCTGCCTTAGTACATAATCCAAAAGTATTCTTTATGGATGAGCCAACGACCGGTCTTGACCCCCAAGCTCGCCGTAACCTATGGGAACTAGTAGAACATGTCCGGGATAAGGGCGTAACTGTCATTATGACCACTCACTACATGGATGAGGCTCAGCTATTGTGTGATCGAGTTGCCATTATGGATCAGGGCGAGATAATTGCCCTCGATTCACCGAAGAATCTCGTGAAGCAGCTGCTTGCTAAAGGCTTTACGAAGAAGCAACGCGTCGAACAGGCGGACCTGGAAGACGTCTTTATCGATATGACCGGAAAGGCTTTGAGGGACTAATTATGGACACACAGTCATATATCATTATCGGGCTAATAGTGCTTGCAGTAGTTGCCAGACGACTTATCTTGCCAAAGCTACAGGCTAAACGGCCGAAATCCAATAAGTTGCGCCCTGTCAAAAATCGCAAGGTGTATACGGTCGGTGTTTTTGCCCGACTCAATACGCGTCGTTTTTTCCGCGATCGTTTAGCTCTATTCTTTGGAATCCTATTCCCCCTAATCTTTCTGTTTGTGTTTGGTGGTATCTTCGGACACGACAGCGGCACCTCGTTTAAGGTGGCCCTTTTGGATCAGTCAAATACTCAAGTTGCGCAAACATTTGCCCGTGAAGCTCGTCAGAGCAAGCTTTTAAAAGTTGATCCAAATGTAACTACTATGGCTCAGGCTAAAGAGAAAATGACGCGTAGTCAGTTAGACGCTACTATCGTGTTGCCAAAAGACTTCGGCGTGATGCAGAAAGGGCAGGCATATCCGTCAGGTACTGCGCAGGTAATATTTACGCAGAACGGTGCTTCCGCAGGCCAGACATTGACCTCTATTCTGGAGACACAATTCAAAGACCTAAATGGTAAATATGTCAGTATTGCTGAGCCCTTCAAAGTAAAAGGTGAACAGACGAGCAATAAGAGTTTGTCCCAGTTTGACTATACCTTCGCGGGCCTCCTTGGCTTCTCTATTATTGGAATGGGTATCTTTGGGCCAATTAACGTCTTCCCGGAATTAAAAAAGCAGGGTATCTTGCGTCGTTTGCACACTACTCCTCTGCGTGTGTGGCAATACTTTACGGCAACTATGATCGCGCAGGCACTTATCGGTCTCGTATCATTGGGGGTTATGTTTGCGGTTGCCATCGTGATCTTCCACTTGCATGTTGTTGGTAGCTGGCTGCTCATTGTCGCCTGGCTAGTGTTTAGTATTACGATGATCTTAGGCATTGGCTTGTCAATCGGCGGTTGGGCCAAGAACGAACGTCAGGCGGCGCCACTGTCCAATATTATCGTATTCCCAATGTTATTCCTGAGCGGTACTTTCTTCCCTCGTTTCCTTATGCCTGAATGGCTACAAGGGGCTACGAGTTGGCTACCGTTAACTCCGGTTATCGATGGGGTACGGCTGATTACCACTGAAGGCAAGGGCATACTGGACCTGCTGCCCCAAATCGGTATGATGGCGGGCTGGACGCTAATCGTCTATATTATTGCTTTTCGTGTTTTCCGTTGGGAGTAGCGTCTGGTTTTCGCCAGACAAGGTGTGCTGGGGCTTTAAGGGCTCCAGCACTTTTTCTGTAAGTCGGAGAGTGGCATATAGCCAGGAAAAGTGGTAAAATAATCTCCTTATGAATATCCTTAAGAGCCTGCCTAAGCCATTCTTTGTGTTAGCTCCCATGGACGACGTCACTGATACGGTTTTTCGTCAGATAGTGGCTGACTGTGCCCGTCCGGATTTATTTTTTACAGAATTTGTAAATGTAGATGGTTTGCAGAGTGTTGGTCGTGAACGTCTCGTAAAGCGCATAGAGTATACACCGACCGAGCAGCCATTGATCGCACAGATTTGGGGTAAGGAGCCAGCCAATTACTTTAAGACGGCCCAAGAGCTGGTGGCCATGGGCTTTGCGGGTATTGATATTAATATGGGTTGCCCTATCAAGGCGGTTGTTAATAATGGTTGCTGCAGTGCGCTCATAAATGATCGTGGTTTAGCCGTGGAAGTTATTAAAGCAACACAGGCGGGTGCGGCCGGTAATATTCCAGTTAGCGTGAAGACGCGTCTTGGGTGGAATTCAGTAGACCTCTCGTGGCACGAACTCTTGCTACAGCAGGAGCTAGATATGCTCACAATTCATGGACGGACGCGTTCAGAAATGAGCGCTGTGCCAGTGCAATGGAACAGCATAGCTGAGATTCGTGAACTGCGTGATCGTATTGCCCCTGAAACACTTATCGTGGGTAATGGGGACATTTTGACGCGTCAGGAAGGACTGAAGCTTGCCGAGCAGTATAGGTTAGATGGGGTGATGATCGGTCGTGGCGTATTTCATGATCCCTTTATATTTGCCGAAGAGAGTCCATGGTCAACCTATAGCCGTGAGCAGAAGATAGAGCTCTATGAGAAGCACGTACAACTATTTGCACGCACATGGATCAATAATGAGCGTCGATCGGTGATGCTTAATAAGTTTTGTAAGATATACATTAACGGTTTCGATGGCGCCAAGGAGCTCCGCGAGCGGCTTATGGCGGCTCAGACAACTGATGAGCTGCTGAAGATTCTGGAATCTAGCTGAATCTTGAACATTGTTAGAGGCGACTCTCTTGCGCTATACTTGTGCCTATGATCAAAGTTGAGCACCTTGGAAAGAAATATCGCAAACAAATAGCGGTCGACAATTTAACGTTTGAAGTGAAGACCGGAAAAGTAACCGGCTTTTTGGGGCCAAACGGTGCGGGTAAGAGCACGACGATGCGTTTAATGCTGGGTCTCGACATCGGACTCGGTAATACGACCTATGATGGCAAGCATCTCCACGAGTACGCACGCCCATCTCAAGTAGTGGGCATCTTGCTGGAAGCCAAAGCGTTTCATCCCACAAGAACTGCGCGCAACCATTTGGAGGTCCTGGCCGAGGCCGGCGACATTCCCTTACGACGGGTAGATGAGGTGCTTGAGCTAGTGGGACTTTCCGAAGTTGCCAACAAACGACCTGGTAAGTTTTCGCTTGGTATGAGCCAACGCCTAGGTATCGCAGCTGCCATTTTGGGCAAACCGAAATATCTCATGCTTGACGAGCCGGCCAATGGTCTCGACCCTGAAGGTATCGCGTGGCTGCGGCAGTTTCTTAAAGATTACGCAGATCAGAATAATGCCGTTTTTGTATCGAGTCACTTGCTAAGCGAGATGTCACAGATGGCAGACAATGTGATTGTCATAGGTAGGGGTAGACTGATCGCAGAGACTTCCATGCAAAGCCTTATCTCAGGGAGTTCACATGCAAGTGTATTCGTTCGTGCCGCAAGTATCTCTCAGCTTGAGAAGCTATTTAAGGTGAACGCATGGGAGTACGAGAAGGAGCAAGGTGGCCTGCGGGCAGCTGGCGTAAAAAGCGACGCAATCGGTAAGGCCGCTTTTGCTGCAGGTTTAGCGCTTTTGGAGCTGGCACCAACTTCAGCTTCGCTTGAGGAAGCATTCTTGGAGCTAACGGCAGGTAGTGAAGAATACCAGGCCAAGACGGAGGCAAAAAAGTAATGATGAGTTCACTACGATCGGAATTGCGCAAAATACTAACCGTGCGTTCGACCTATGTCATTTTGGGTATCACCTTTATCATTCTTCTCTTTTTTGCTTTTTATGCCGAGGGGCTTCACGCATCCGTAAAATCGGTTGCTGACCCTGGTCTACTCGCACAGGGTGCACAGCAGGCCATTATCACAGTGGGCTTACTCGGCGCATTAGTTGGCGTCTTACTGGTCACGCACGAGTATCGGTATAACACGATTATGTATACTCTCACGGCCTCCAATAGTCGTACAAAGACATTGTTGGCCAAATTGATTGTCGTGAGTGGTTTCTCCATCGTATTTTCGCTTACCGTAGGTGCACTGGCGCCAGCAATGACGCTTGCTGGATTGCACGTCAAGGGTATTACGCTAGTGGGCCAGCATTTCCCGATAATGAGCATACTGTGGCAAACTCTCTTTGTGGGCTGGGGCTATTCGATGTTGGCTTTTGTTCTTGCTTCAATTGTGCGTATCCAAGTTGGCGCCGTTTCGACCCTATTCTTGGTTCCGGCCATGTTAGAGCCAATACTCGGCTTCGTTTTGAAAGAAGACTCCATCTATCTACCATTTAATGCATTGCAATCGGTGGCAAAAGATAATCCTGAGTTTCTACACGTCTCCAACCTGCGAGCGGTAGTTATCGTGCTTGTCTATTTTGTAGTCGGTCTACTCGTCTCATGGCAGCTATTTTTGAGGCGTGATGCTAATTAGTCTTTGTCTGTAATCGCTGAGATGGTCTTCGAATATACGATGCGTCTCATAGATCGAAGCTCAATCCAAATTAATTGAGGAGCAATATGCCATATCCGCCAGTCGTCGTGGTAGACGAGAACGATAACGAGGTAGGCTCAGCTATGTTGGCTGAGGTATGGCAAAGAGGTTTGTACCACCGCATAGTGTCTATTTTTGTCGAGGATGACCAAGGGCGCATACTTTTACAGCTCCGCGGACCTGACGTATCCGTTTATCCAAACCGCTGGGATCAAGCTGCGGGTGGACATGTTGATGAGGGCCAGGACTACGACCGAGCTGCGGCTAATGAAGTCGCCGAAGAAATTGGCCTACGCCATGTAGCACTCACTGCGCTAGGTACCTATCGCTCTAATAGTCGTGCAGACGGCCGCATTGTGAATCAGTTTGAACGTGTATATGTGGCTCGAGTAGCGCACGATGTGGTATTGCGGAGTGAAATTAGGGAGGTAAGCAAATTACAGTGGTTTACACCGGCCGAACTCAAAACGCGAATTACGAAGCATCCTGAGGAATTTACGGCAGGACTGCTCTACGGGCTGCGTAAATATTTTCCCGCAGTGTTGGCATAAAAAAACAGATCATCAGACCTGTTAATTTTTGTGGTGGGGGCGGTTGGAGTTGAACCAACCACCAAGCGGTTATGAGCCGCCTGCTCTAACCGATGAGCTACGCCCCCTAACAGGGATGAGTATAGCAGATTTTATGTAAAAAGTTATATAATGGCAAGAGTTCATGCTCGCTAAAATCAAACAATATCAAACATTGGCTATAGAATACGGTTCGCAGTTCAAAGACGTGCGTTTTATTGGTATGATTTTGTTCTTGATCATCGTATTGTTGGTGAGCTGGAGCGGTGTGAAGGCTATCGATACTAATTATCGATTACAGAAGCAAATATCCCGATTGCAACAACAAAATACCATCCAACAGCTGACAAACGACAACTTAAAACTACAGAATGCTTACTATAATACGCCACAATACTTAGAACTGGCGGCACGCCAGGAATTCGGTTTGGCTGCACCCGGCGAGACAGTATTAATTGTGCCGCATGCGGTAGCTCTGGCTCATACTACAACGCTTGCCCAGGATGTCGTTACCGCCGAAACAAAAAAACACAAACAGCCAGCGTATAAGCGTAATTTTGAGTCCTGGATGGATTTTTTCATGCATCGCCAACACACTGGTGATTGACATGAGTACCTCTGTTTAGTATAATTATCATGTTTGACGCGGGGTGGAGCAGCGGCAGCTCGCGTGGCTCATAACCACGAGGTCGCAGG
>CAZKGK010000006.1:0-84954 GCA_964552555.1 uncultured Candidatus Saccharibacteria bacterium | reverse complement strand
GCTTCGTCGTCATGGATATACGCTCGCAATTTTGGTGGTCGACAATAACTCGACCACACGGCATAGGTTTTTGCAGCGAGTTTGCTCCAAGCGAGCGTGTCGGCATAAGCCCGAGCGGCTGTTGCCATTTTGGGAAGACGTTGTTTCTCCGAAAGTACTGTTTGGAGAGCATGGAGTAGCGCATTTTTTTCATCTGGGTTGTAGAGTACGCCTAAATCCTTGGGCAAGTCTTTACTAGAACCGATATACGGCGTGACGATGGGCTTGCCATATGTAGCAGCCAGGATGACCGATCCGCTGGTAGTCATTGCCTTAAAGGGCAGGCAAACAATGTCTGCGGCATCGAAATACATCGAAACATCCTCATCGGCAACACTACCCTCAATAAAGTTCACATTAGGGTATTTTTGGGCAAATCTACCAATGGCTCTTTTTAGCGCAGGATCGTGGCATCGCCCGGCGACGATAAGGCGTACATTCGTTGTGTCTAACTGTGCAAAAGCGGGTAGCAACTTGTCTTCAATACCTTTGTACGGGCGTATATTTCCAAAGAAAAGGATGAGGGTCTCATTCGGCTGCGCATGTAGTCGCTTTCGAGCCTGTGCGCGTGTGAGGGTTGTGGGGTGCGCGCCATCGTAGTTGCCGTGCGGGATAATAGTTGCCTTGCTGGCATCTATGTTTGCCTCGCGTAGCTCCTCTATGGCTTGTGTCGAATGCACGATGAGTCTAGATGCTGCGTGTGCGGTAAAACGCGTCACAAGACGGTCGTTGCTGGTCTGAGGCTCATGTGGCAGTACATTGTGCACTGTCCATATGATTTTATATCCTAACAGTTTCAGTATGGCCAGTGACCAAAGAGTGTTCAGGAGCGATATGACTTTACTGCCAGGTATGCGGTAGCTCGGATTGAGATAAAAGGCATGCCAGTGCAAATGAAAGGTGCTATACCCTTGTAGTCGTTTCGCAAACATGACAATGGGAAAAAAGATCAGGGTAGTTGCAGATACGGGGACATACGTAAGCGTATCGTATGGATGCGCGGATTGCAGTTCACCATAAAGCAGATCGTGATAGGGGTTGTTTTGTGCTCTAGGGTATATGAGTATCTTCATGGGATGGCCAGGGCTATTGTTATATATTAACATATTTTTGTAAAAATACAACATTGCTGCTCTCACTGTGTCTCGAAACTAAAACGTAAGACACACCTCTGTTACTGCAGCTAAAATGAGATGATCTTTCGGTGGAGCAAACGAAAAAAATGTATCATTCACAGTTTTGGAGCTTGGAGTTCTTGCCGTGCACTGGCTATGGAGGTAGTGGATATTCTCTATCTGCTACTGATACGACAGTGATGTAGAATCTTCAGGCTTATTTGGCCGTCGGCACCAGCTAACCACGAATTTGCATCTGCCACAGTATTAATGCTGATAGCGGGCTTAGAAACAAGAGCCGCTTGATAGCTCTGCGCTCCTGCATATTTGTTTGTAAATCCGGGATTGTTTGGGAACTGCCCCCCGCTCCCTACGGTCAGCGGGTAGGTAGTCAAAAATGAGCTGTCGACTACACGATATGAAGGTAAGTAGTTTCCTACGATCCCTCCAGCCGGGCTATACCCTCCAACTAGCGTGAGATCTTCGTTGGCAGCAGCCACCTTATTTACGTACGTAGGGGTAAACGCAATCACGCCGCTATCGTGAGACAAAGCATTAGTGTAGGTGATCTGAACAGTTTTGGACGGGCTCAAGAGGTTAGCTCCCCCAGTAGCCCCCACGCCAGTTGCAGCCGTCTCAGTCAATTGCCAATCTGCCGGATACTTGAAGCTGTAATGATACTGCGCGTCAGCGTATGTCTTCCAGCCCGCATATGGATCAGGCTTAGATGCTGGAGTCGGAGTGCTACCGATTCCCTTGTTTGAGCTACCATAGTGGCTACTTGCAGTCGGAGTGGACTTGGCCTTATGACTTCGGTGGTATACGTAGGCACCTCCGACCCCGATGACCGTAAATAGAACAATTACGAGTAATATTCCGATTACCCCAAAGCCGTTGTCATTTGTCAGTTTCCTTCGCATAGCCATCCATCCTGTATTGCGTTAGTATTTTACATCGTATTAACTAGCATCTTGGAACTCCTGCCATGATATCGTAAAAGAAAACCACCTACTTCTGGCGATCTTTATCGTTGTGGGGTTTGTTTCCCGCACTAATTAAAAGACTGTTATCATGGCACTATGATAGATAGCGAACATCCACACGATCAGACGCACGGCAAGCGGGACAAACAACGCTCAGACAACTGCGTCTATCCGTATAGGTCGGTTCTGGCAAAAGAAATGAATGCGCGTCGTGATAAAGGCGAAAAAATTGATGAATGGATTAATCCCCGGGTTGACGTCACTCATCTTCTTGAAGGAATAGACGGGCCGATTATTGAGGTAGCTGGCCCCACGGAGATCGGCCACTATTATCTTGATGGCGTGCAATTGTCTTCCCCTCCTATCATCACCAATAGGGCGCGGGGCACTTTACGAGCCGAAGTGGGCGGCACGGAAGGACCCGACCGACTCGAGGGTCTATTGGATGTTGAAAATCTTGATCTAGAAGATGAATCGGTCGGTATGATAATTGCCGCACATCTTCCGACCATTAATGAAGACGATTTCAACTTTTCTAATTTTACTGACGCCGACAATGCAGAGTATGGCCGACGGCAGGATCTGGCAGAAAAAGAAATTAATGATTTTGTAGCCTCTGAACATAAAGAACTGCCGCACACATCACTTCGATTAAAGGCTGCCCAGGAAATATACCGTTGCCTGAAGCCGGGGGGTGTTTATCTTGCTGACGGCTCAGCGGCGGAAAGAGCTGCATATGAGCGGATGGGATTTAAGGTGGTTGCGGGGTTGAATTCTGAGCCGGATGCAGAGACACCGTACTACTACATGGTGCTTCAAAAGATAGATGTTCACTAGTCTTTCATTATAAAAAGGCGCAATTTTTTATCGTCCATTCATTTCTGTAGAAATTCGGGATAGGTCTGTCACCTAGTACGGCTACTCTTGCTGCAAAGGTGGTGAATCATTGCTATTTTCATAATTTATGTTACAATAAAATAATGTATTTCATGGCCGTAGGCCGTAGTCTTTAATGCAAGTGTCTTGGTTATGAAAATTGCTCAATTACATCCTTATCCACCTGAATTGCTCAATCAGATTCCAATATTGCCTGGTGGCATCGCACAGGGTGGTAGTGAAACTTCCTCCTGGTGGTACACCTATAAGCTGGCTGAAGCTGGACACGACGTGACGTATTACGTGGCACGTTACCCAGGCATTACGGCAAAAGAACTGCGCATTAACGAGCATCTGCGCATTGTGTACCTAAAGACAATATTCAAAAATGTTGGTCCTGCTTTTTCATTTCGTCTGTTCTGGGAATTGTTTCATGGGCGCTATGACATTATCCAGAGTCATCAGATTCCGACTAACTTTAGTCTGACTGGCGCCCTTGTGGCAAAGTTAACACGTAAACCTTTTATTATTACCTTTCATGGCCGTTTGCCGGCTATGTTCATTGATCGCTTCGTTGGCACGTTTGCAAGCTGGCTAGCGACGGCGGTGACTGTGCAGAATCAATACACCTATGACTTAGTAAAATATTTTGTGCCGACGAAGCGCCTCAAAATTATTCCTCACGGTATTGATACTGACCAGTTTCATAGGGTTGCCGTACGAGCTGCAACTCGGAAACGTTTTAAGCCGGTTGTCGGCAATAAGGTGATTGTATTTGTTGGTCGCATGATTCCGCCAAAGGGTGTCGATGTATTACTGGAAGCCTATGCCGCTATCTTACGGCGTCATAAAAATGTGACGCTCATCCTTGCGGGCGATGGGCCCCAGCGAGCTGAATATGAGGCCTATGCAAAGAAGCTTGGTGTCTATGGGGAGGGCAAAGCTTTGTTCGTAGGCTCACTCCAACAAGCCGTATTGCCGGAAGTGTATAGTCTGAGTGACGTGTTCGTGCTGCCTACGGCGTATCACTATGCGGATGGCACGCCTATCCCAAATGTCAGTGAGAATTTTGGACTTGTTATTGCTGAGGCAATGTCTTGCGAAGTCCCGGTTGTCGCTGCGCGAATCGGTGGTATTCCTATGTGGGTTGCTGACGGCAAAGTGGCGCGACTCTTCACCGAACGTGATATTACCGACCTTGCTGCCAAGCTGGAAGACGCCCTGTTTGACCCCGAAGAACGTAACCTCAAATTGATTGCTGCAGCCAAAAAAATGATTGACGATAAGTACTCGTGGGAAGCTGTCATCCGGCAGTTCACCCCACTGTTTCGCAAGCACGGTTAATTAAAAAATATTGCCTTGCAATCCGAGGCAACTTGATGCAGAATTGGCCGACAATCATAGATAAAAGGTGGTAGGATATTAGTATGAATGAAGATGTGATCGTCGATCTTAACCAGTTTATATCTGGTACGGTTACGCAGCAGGTCTCTGAAATAAAAGAGAGGCTTGATGGCATCGATCAGAAGATAGATAATCTTCTGCTGCAGTTGCCGAAGCGCTCGACAGCTCCAATGAAGTGACCCAGGCCCAACTAAAAGATCATGAGAAACGCCTTCTCGTCCCAAGTATAGAACAGCGTAGAATCCGAAATAAATGCAAGTAGGCGGTTGAGCTAATCATTACGTATCAACTATTCAGTCACATTCGCTTTTTGATACGCGTCAGCCCTACCCCCTACAACTACCCAGTTTCAATTCAGCTTGATTAGTCGAGCGTCTACCTGCCCCGCGAGCTTGTGACGATTTCGGATAAGCCTGGACTGCTTTGTCTATAACCTGAGAGTTGACATATTTATCTTAATGATTAAACTAAAATTGTAAGTAGCTCTGCTGCTTAACTAAAAATTCTATATATTTCTTGGAGGAATAGCATGAGTCGACCAATCCAAACCGAAGAACAAGCCGAGCGAGATTATCAGTACGCGAAAGTTACTCTGCAGTGGTCAGGCTGGGGCTCGCCCGTGGGTCTAGGTATCGCACTTGTTTCCATTGGTCTATTCTTGTGGTTGCTGCACCTTGCGAACCTCATCAAATAGTCTACCGGTATTGGTAGACTTTGGATTCGCCGTTTGAATAGATGAGGTTGTATTTATCGAAGCTGCTGGCGGGCGTCGTGTAGCGTATCGATGATTTTTTGTAGTTCGCGTAGTATACATTTTCATGGGTATTGGCGTAGTCCAAGTAGAGACAGCCATCTCCGGCATTGAAGATATTGTTATATATATTGTCGTATGGCACTCCGCCATAAGCGGTGAGTCGCAGTGTTGCGTAGCGATCAGCCCACGTGGTCTGATCCTGACAATTCTGGGCAAACCAGGCGGCGCTGAGCACTTCGCTTTCGCGTACGTAGTATTTGTCATATTCTTCTCCATAGTTGTTGAAGGTCATCCGTGGCGCTACTCCGCCGATGACTTGATTGACCAGCGCCGAGCCGGGACTGAGGAGGAAGTAGCCAATAACAAAAGTTGCGAGCGCTAGTGTCTTGAGGCGTTTGCCGACAGGTAACAACTGCCAAAATGCCCATAGTCCTGTAGCGCCGAGCAGTATGAGGCACTGCTGATATACGCGTTGCAGGTTATAGCTCGCAGAGAGTCCAGGCAATATAATGACTGCGGCAAATACGAACACGGCACCCAGTCCAACGAAGGATAGGTCACTACTTGCCTGCCTTGTTTTTCGGAAGTATAAAAGCAATATTGGGCTGAGTGGTAATAGGAGCTTGAGGGTGATAGCTACTACATCACGGCTGGTATTTGCCACCCAGGTGGCAACATGGTTCCTTGTTGGCAGGGTTGGCATGCTGATTGGCAAGAGCGGTACGTCTAATTTTTGAGCGGCGGTGTATTTCGCGACATTTTTCGGATCTACCCCGTCCTGATTACCTCCAAGCAGCAGCTGCGCCGTACCGGAATGCGTGTCTATATGGAGTACGGATAAGTGACTTGCGGTGTGAATGGTTTTGAGCACCCCATTGGAACTGCCATTGATCTGGCTATACCAGATGGTAGTGAGTATGAGGAGGAAAAGAGCTAGTTTTAGGAGTAGCCCTGCATTGAGGTGCGTGGTGAACTTGGGCAATGCCGGTATGCGTCCATGTAGGGTCTTGGCGGCTATGAGGATAAGTGCGGTAGTGCCAAAGATCATGATACTGAGATAGGTCGTTGAGTAATGCGTCAGTACCATGCCAGTAGCGAGCACCATGAGTAGCGCTTTGCGGGCCTTATCTAGTTTGGTTGTATCGAACAATAGGTAGATCAGTAATCCGAAGAAGAGTAATCCAATTTCCTGTCGTGCAATTGCTGGCATGGTGCCGATGAACTGAGCTTGCGCCGCATAGAGGAGTCCAGCCAGGAAAGCTAGCCAGCGATCAACAAAACGACGCCCTATGAGATATGTCAGTACTGCGGTGAGGGCGAATACGACCGGATAGAAGAACTTGAAGATAGTCTCTGGGCTAACACCAGTAAATTGTTGTAGCGCAGTTGGGAGTGTCGTGAGGCTAAGGCAGGCATTATATGCGTTGCCGGGCAGTGCATGAATGTTCCAGTAGTGTTGGTGCAGGGTCGTGCTGAATACTTGTAGCTCTTGTGAGATGTCGAAGCCGCTTACGAACCAGCTACGCAGCGATGTCGATAGCAGCAAACCAAGGGCGATGTTGAATAGTAACCAGCTAGCATTCCATAGTTTAGGCTTCCATACATACCAGGCAGCCACGACCGCCATGGAAGCGAACGTAATGAGCGTAAGTATACTACTCGCTCCATTGTTTTGGCGGAATGCTCCGGCAGCAGCAAGTATCGGCAGCAGGAGCGGCATAACTGCGAAGACGATTTTTTTTGTGCCAATAGCCAATTGCAACTGTTTGTCGGGTGCTTTTTTGTAGTACCAGGCGAGTAGCACGGTCATCACGATTGTATGTGTAGGCACCAGGTATTTAGCTTGAAGTGGTTCGGTGTTATGCATTATTGGTAGTAGCCAGTTAAGTAGCGCGCCCTCAATGGCAATTAGGAGTAGTCCAAGCGCGGCCGACAGTGTGAGCGCGGCCGCAAGTTTTCTTCCCTGTTTTGGCCAGACGGTAAATAGTAGAAGTAGGCCCGGTACAAAGCTAATAAGCGGCAGCGTGATAAGCGTATTGATGGTTGGCGAAAGAGCCGGCGCAATGCGCAACATAGCGATGCCCATAACTGCAAAAGTTACGAGTAGTATCCGTTGCTTGAGCGGTATAATTTTTTGCGGTTCTGGTGTAGCGGCCTCTTTCGCTTGACGCGCTCGGTCGTAGACGGCTTTTGTCGCACTGCGTAGCTCGGCCCAGCCATGCTGTTGTACTGCTTGGTAGCCGTGTTTGGCGAGTTGCCGTCTCCGTTTTTCGTCGTTCATGAGTGTAGCCATGCCATCCGCAAGCGCGCTCTTGCTACCAGCCTTTACGAGTTGTACTCGTTTGCTGTCATGATTTTCGCCAGCGAACATGCCTACGGGCGTAATAATAAGTGGTACCTTCATGCCCCATGCCTCAAATGCCGTAAGAGGACCGGACTCCCAAAGGGACGGCACGACTGCAACATCACTACTGGCGTATAGTTTGCGCACTGCTTGCGGCGTTTTTCGACCGACGAACTCGACGATATGATCTATTTTTTCTTGTTTGGCTAATGCCTGCAAGGACGCATGCAAGGAGCCATCACCCACAATAGTAATCTTGAAAGGCCGAATGTTTTGTTGCTCTAATTGTGCTGCAGCCTGGATAAGAAAGGCGACGCCCTTTTGTTCTTCAAGACGGGCTGTCGTGATAAAGGTGAATGTATCGTGTCTATCTGCCCGTTTTTTATTCCAGAAAGCTAGGTCGATGCCATGAGGCAGTAGTATGGCATTGGTCACCCCAGCGTTCTGCAAGTGTTGTACGTCTGTAGCATTGGGTGCGGTCACGACTTTAGGCCGAGCGGCTTTTAAAAAGAGTAGTTCGGTCTTACGACGGAGAAACGTATGATGTGCGTCTGGGAATGTCAGGATATGAAAGGTGTGCACGAGAGGTACTTTGTACCAGCGGGCAGCAAACGAGGCAGCGAATGCCATGTCTATTGAGTGAGTATGGATAACGTCAGGCTTTTCTTTGCGGATCAGACGGCAGCTCTTATAAGCGAGTGCCGCCAGCGATAGGAGTCGGCGTATCGTGATTTTGTCCAGCGCAGCAGGTGAATCACGCAGGCCAAACTTAACATGTCGTTCGTCACTTTTAATTGCATCGCAGTTTGATGTGAGAATCACTACTTTGTCCCCAGCTTTGCGCTGTTGTTTTTCGATATTGCTTACAGCTACTGCGTCACCACCAAGTGCCTTGGGGTATTTTTTGGTGATATGCAGGATTTTCATCAGAGCTACCGTTCTACCCAATACCCAACGGTGATATTGTTAGAAAGCGCGACACGGATGAATACGCGCTTACCTAGATCAATTGGCGTAATGGCGGCTATGATGGTTCTGGAGTCATAGGCGCCTACTTGCACTGAATCGGTGGCGAGAACAGTCGTGCGCTTACTTGAAGGGTCTGATTCGGTGACGGTATATCCGTAGGCATGCTTATTGGGCGCATGGTTGGCTACCGTGAAACTGACTGTCTGCCCCGCTCCTGGGTGGTATGTCTTGGATAACTGTTGAGGATCATCCAGTGACAGTTCAATCAGGTTCTGCTTCTGGGGCAATAGCTGCCAAGCATCAAGTCGTCGTTCAATAGCTGGCATGGCTTGTGCAAATAGCAATATACATACAGCTAGGCTGGCAACGCTGATCGTCCAATTACGCTGTTGGTGGTTTAATTGCAGATGAGGTAGACGAATGCGATACATAACTCAATTTGACTAAAGTCTTAATTGATTACATTGTCGCATAAACTAGACTATAAGTCTAGTAATTTGTCCACTATATGTTATGGCTTATGTTTATTGCAGTTGCACGAGAAGTGCTGTCCCATTTGTGCCACTTGCACCGGCAGTCCCCGTGCCAACGCCAGCTGCCCCTAGGCCAGCACTAACGTTAGTTGTGCCATTGTTAATGGCTGGGTTTATCGTGAAGACGAAGACACCACCACCGCCTCCTCCGCCACCGCCACCGCAATTGCCGACAGTCGGCGCAAAGCCATTACCGCCTGCAGCACTGAGTATGCCCGAGCTGCTATTCGCAAATGAGCGGGCAAGGATCGCTACAATACTGCCGCCTGTACCGCCACCGCCACCTTTGTTGGTCCCATCGCCACCGCCACCGGATCCACCAGCTCCCCCTGATACTGCCACCGGAGCACCGCCATAGCCTATCGTGCCGGTGGCGACACTCTGCCCGCTCCTAAGCATCCAGTTCAAATTACTGAGTGCATTCGTAGCGGCGCCCCCGCTATTGCCCACACCACCGCCTCCGGCGCCCCCGCTACCAACACCAACGCCTCCTTGGTTGCCGCCAAGACCGGCACTAGTCGCACCATTGCCTCCTTTTCCACCCGTACCAAGGCTTCGCGGGGTTGATGCCGCTGCGCCAGTCGCGCTTGTTGCGTTCACGCCATTCGCAGTAATGGCGCCATTATTTAGTAAACTTCCCTGACAAAAAATACGATAGCCAGCACAGACAAGGGTAATGCCGACATTAATAGTTAGGGCTGTCATGAGTGCATCGCGAGTCATGGTATATACGTTGCCGGCTAGACTCGCCCATGTGACTGCGCTAGCACCATCGAGTGTGGTGGCACCATCTGAGCCATCGCCGAGCATGCCACCAGCAAAACTCCCAATGGGCGCTGAGGAGTTTATCCATTTGCCACTCGCTGCAGCGTATTGGAGGGTTTGTCCATCGCTTGGATTCGCTATGGCGATATCTCCGTCGTCGGTTAGTTTCGGTAGTGGATTAAGTAGTATGCCGTTTGCGGTCAGTCGGTTGGCCAATAGTACTGAGTCAGAGGTATATACCGGCCCAAGGGTGAAGCCGGTATGTGCATGAGTGGTTACTCGAATATCATTAATATCCGCTCCGCCCGTGATACGTAGTGCGCTGGCTTGGTTCCCTACTTGAGCGCCGGATTGAAACCCTTGTGTTGATACAAAATCCAGGATACAGGCAGAGCTGTTATTAATGTGCACGCCGACGAATGCATCACTTGCATTGCCAGTGCCATAGTTGTTGCTATCGGCGGCGCAGCCAGACATGATAATGCTAGTCACTCCACTAATAAAGAAGCCATCACCATTATTGTTTTGGGCGATACAACCAGTGAGCGTGACAGCTAGTCCTGCGCCAGTCATAGAGAAACCGGGTGAGTTTGTTGCTTGGTCTCTACCGGCTAGGAATGCTTTACAATTATTAGCCATGATATCTCCATGGCTAAAAGAAAATCCGAAGACGCCATTATTGCCCGCAGTGCAGCTTTCTAGAAAGGTATCAAATGAGGTTGCAATGCCGCCGTTTAGGTTTTTTTCGGCGACGACGTTGATAAGTCGGCACTCGCTTCTACCATTGTCGTAGAAGCCGACTCCAGAACAGTTGGTAATGCGCACATTTTGTACCAGGTGGTGTGGATCAAACTGATTATCTCCTGTCGCTTGGGTGTACTGTGGGTTAGTGCCAAACGCAATACCATGCGATGTTGCACCACCGTTACCTGCTTTATTGCCATCTACTTGTAGATCAAGCACTCCACAGAATTCGGCATTGCCAATGACCCCATTGGGGCTCACGTAGTTTTTAATAACCGTTGCATTGGTGTTGCTGAGGCAGCGAACGGTCGTCGCGTACATGCCGGCGCCTCGTAGCCAAACGTGGTTTTTGAGCACGATGGTAGTGACCGCGACGGTTCCTTGCGGAATGAAGACGGTGCCGCCACCCGCAGCACCGCAAGCGTCGATGGCTGCCTGTATGGCATTTGTGTCATCGGTATTGTTGAGCTTTGCGCCGTAGTCACGTACATCGAACCACTGCTGTCTAGGACTTAATTGTTGCCATTTTCCTGCTATGAAATCCGCAGCGAAGGCGGACACTTGTCCGGTTACACTGGGGCTGGAAGTATGACCGCTCAAGCAGACAAATGCCCCAGTTTGAAACTGCACGACATCATTCACTTTATAGTTGGTTTGCGGCGCCCACGTACCGCGCATAATGGGAAATAACTGGAGTGACGCCCCGGTACCACCTTGGGTGATGGCGAGTGGCGCGTCGAGGTGTACTGCGGTCACTAGTGGACTTGCCGGTGAGCCGGCAAGGTCACCTCCAATAGTTATTTTGCTTGCAAGGCTACGATCGGCTCGCAAGCTTCCATCGGTATTGTGTTCAACGCGTAAAAAATCATTGAGGAGGTCGCCCCAAATGTCATCGTCGCTGCCTGGTTGAGGAAGTCGAGACATAACTAAATAAACACTCCTTTTTTCTGAGCTTGCTTTGCTGAATAAAACGCTAGGTGGCGTAAGAATAGGCGTAGTTCCCTCATAAGGTCAACGCACAACAAACAAAGGCCACAGAAGTTAGTGGTTGTAATTATTGCTTCAAGATGGTGGAAAAATCTGTATATCTATTTCATGCTTATTTTTTGGGTGCCTCAAAAAAAGGTAGGACGATAATTATTCCTACATATAAAAATACTTATAGTTGCCCACACTAGTACGTGATCATACTGAACGACGCAGCTGTTACGGAGTCACCCTCATACAAGTCTCAACGTCTAAAACGTGAGCAATTGCTCCCCTTTTCACTTATACTTTGTAAAGTTAGTATTATAACGGATTTTTTGTGAGGAGAAAAATCATGAGCGTAATTACTTGCACTCTGACTTTGTATCTTCGGCATCACGGTGCTTTGCCTCTAGTCTGTTTGCAGCAAATCTGCCTCAAATGCCTCAACGCCATTCATATCTTGCGAATAGCTACTGATATCTGGCAGATCGAGCGTTGTAATGCGTTGCCAGACGGCTTCTGCTAATTGTTTAACTTGTTTGAACTCGGTGTCGTCGAGCTGTAACTGTAATTCATGGATATTGCCATCTTCGTCTGGCTCAACGAATTCGAGGTACGCGCCAGTCACTTGATATCCCTTGTAAGTGTGCGAACCTTCGACGAGTGCTTTGTATAGATAGAGCTGTTGGCGATACTTGTGCAACTTTACTTCGCGCGTCCAGCGGGTATGGCTTTTGCCGGTCTTGTAATCGACGATCTGAATGGTTCGTGCTTCAGGGTCAATAATAAGCTTATCGATTTTGCCAGAAAGATGGGCTTTTCCTAGGAAGACTCCTTCACTACGGAAGTTATGCTCGACGACGTTCTGCACATTGATTGTATGGGCCCGCTGCGCCCCATAGGCTTGCAGTGCTGCCTGTCCACGGGCAAGATAGAGCTCAGTGTCCTGTGCACTCAGTAATTTGGCTCGCAGCTGTTTTTCAAACGTGGTGGCTATCTGCGCCTCGTCAGGAATTTTGCCTATTTTTTTAGTCGCGTGATGAAGCCATTCGAGCGTTTCGTGCATGGCATTACCAAATTGCATTTCCGGGCGCGGTGCTTGCGGGAAGCGCAGAATGGTTTTTAGGAAGAAGTCTTGCGGCCCGCCATATACAAGATCGGTAAAGGCATTAAGGTGCGTAGGACTGAGTTGGTATTTACGCAGTCGATCTTGTAGTAAGGCCTGCATATCTGGATGTTGCAACGCCGCTGCATGACGATCGCTCCAGTAGGCCGCTAATTCGGTGGTTGGGCTGGGCGCACCATCCTCAGCAGGCAGTACTTGTTGTGCCTGCTTGGGTAGGAGCGGCGATTGTATGCTGCCCTGTTCATCAGAGGTTTCATCAAGGAATTTGAGGCGACTCATAGTACGCCCGGCAAAGTTATTGGTGTAGTTCATGAGATAGAGCTGCGTCTTTGCGCGCGTAATTGCTACGTAGAAGAGGCGTAAACGTTCGTCGTTTGTGGCACCGGCATAACGTATAAATTGTAAGTTGGCTGGCAAGCTGATGCGTGCTGACGCGCTATGACTTTTGCCTCCCCAGGCGTCATCGTTCACTGCTAAAACAAAAACAGTATCCCACTCCATGCCTTTTGCTTTAAAGGCAGTCATGAGTTGCACTGCCTGCTCCCCCGAGGCATAAGGGCTGGTATTAAGAATTTTGAGTTCTGCCGCACGCATAGCTTCTACGAATTCAATGAAGTCGGTGAGCACGAGTGGTTCATCGTCCTGCTTGTGGTAGTCGCGTAAACGCGCCCGTAAGACGATAAGATTACTAAGCAGGTTCCAGAAGGTTGTGGTCTCGATTTCTTGATTTTGCATCTCTCCAAAATAGTATTCGTAGAATGGTGAAGTGTAGGTTGTTTGCTCTGGCTCGTGCAAGTCGAGCGCGATTGACCCAATGAGGTAGTCGAACATGGTTTCTAGTGTTTCGGTCGCAGCCAAATGGCTCAAGCGAATGAAGAATAGCGCAATGGGTTTGAGTTGTTCGCTGGCGAGCAGGTTATCCGTCCAATTGTCCGTTGTTTTGTCCCATGCAAGCTGCCAAATGGTGCTTGTCGGCAGACCCCAGAATTCGAAGCTGAGTACTTCTGCCCAAAGCGCATTGGCGTGAGTGTGCGCACCAGTGGTTAACGCACGTACTAGTTCGCTCATGCGGAGTAGCTGGATGATAGCCGGTTCATCAAGGACATTTTCGCGTTTCTCGTAGCGTACGGGCACTCCAGCCTGACGTAGGAATGGGATGAGTGGTTCTAGATATTTATGTTGAGGGGCTAATATGGCAATCTCGTCTGCAGGCGTACCGGCCTGTAATAGGGCCGTAACACGTTGAGTGACCCATGCATACTGCATGACATCGCTGCGCGCTTCACGGCGTTCTACGACAGCCTGCTTGGGTAAATGTGCACCTTTGGCAACAAGCGTTTTTTCGATTTGCGGAAAATGGTGATGCAAGCGTTCCTCGATTTGTTCTCCAATGCCACGTGCGGTATGAAGAATGTCACTATGCGAGCGGTAATTCTCGGTAAGTGGCACGACAAGAACGTCACGGTAGAGATCCTTGAATTGCAACATGTGTGAGTAGTTAGCGCCTTGGAATGCATAGATTGCCTGGTCATCATCGCCAACGGCCAGAATATTAGGTCGACCTTCGTTGACTGGACTGTCGGTGAGTAGCTCAACAAGACGTAGTTGGGCGCCGTTGGTATCTTGAAATTCATCAAGGAGGATGTAGAGGTACTGCTCTTGTAGGCTGTAGCGTAAGTCATTATTTGTTTCGAGGGCCCGCACAGCACGCAAAATCATGTCGTCATAGTCGAAGAGGTTTTGTGATTTGAGCGTTGCAAGATATGTTTCATACACCTCTGCTGCCGCAACCAACTTGAGATTCGCTTTGTTCCCGTCGGCAATAAAGTGACCATTCGCATCTTTCGCGAGCCATTTATTTTTCCAGGCGGTAAGCGTCGTGGTTTTACCTGCAGCTTGCGCGGCCTCGACGGCGGTTTCGAGTTCTACGATAAATAATTGGGCCAGGGGTTGGATTTGGCCAATTTGTTGCGCGATGTCTAGCGAGCGAATGTCTTCAAGCAACTTTTCAAATAACGGTATGGATTTTTTGTCGATTCGTTTGACGTCACGAAGGATGGTCGACGTGATGGTGCTCGCCTGTTGTACAAATGCTAGATTCTGCTTGGCAATGGCACGAAGATCCTTGGGCGTGAGGAGTGAACGTTTAGCGTCGGAGATAAGTGTTTTTAGGTCTCGTACGTAATTGTCGGCATATTTGAGTGGGCTATTGAAGGGCAATCCGGCAATGATAGTGCGCATGATTTGATCTAGGCCGAGGTCGTCGATGGGCTGCAGGTCGGCGGTTTCATCGAAATAGTCCGGGAAACGACGAATTAGGTCAGAACCAAAGGCATGGTAGGTACTAATAGTAAGGTCATAGGCTGCCTGCCCGATCATGCCGGCAAGTCGTTCGCGCATAGTTTGGGCACCAGAATCAGTAAACGTAAGACAGAGGAGGTTCTGGGGGAGCGTATCGGTCACGGTCAGGATGTGTGCGATACGGGTGGTAAGTAGCTGTGTCTTTCCGGTCCCCGGCCCAGCAATAACGAGCACTGGGCCCTCTGTCGTAGTGACGGCTCGATGCTGCGCATCGTTTAACCCGTCCAGTGCTTGCTTGTAACTTGCCATATGTCCATCTATTGTACCCCTTGCCTTGGCGTAGTCTAGTGGTTAGCTGGCGACAAGTCTGTTTAGCCCATGGTAGCGAGCGAGCGTTCCGTCTGCTAGCTGCCAGGCGTCGTTGGCGGTTACGCCAAGAAAGCCTTCGTAATTCCTGGCGATAGCAGCCTGACCTCCGGCATGAAGTGCAAGCCCCATGCTGGTTCCGGATATTTGTGTATCGATAGCCTGCATACAGCGATTAATAGGAGTATCTTCGACTAGTATGGCTTTTTCCATGGGTGGCATGGTTCCCTCAAGCGCTGCGTTGCAGTGCTCGGCAAGTATCTCACGCGCACGAACCGGCATGACGCTACGATATGGGACGTGGTTTAGCGTGTCGTCAACGAGATGAGAGGCATGTTCTCCTGGCACGGCTGCGATGAGTACCGTATCACGGCCTGCTGCTTCCACACCCTGCTTAGCTGAATAGCCTGCGCCATCAAAAGCTTCAAAGGCGGGCAGCCGCTGGTCGTCTGCCAGTTGTAGGGCCACGGCTCTATCCTGCAGATGTTTGACATGGGGTAAGGTTGCTCTGCCCGACGCGACCGCGCCTTCTCGGCCAAAACTTGCGTGCAGATCTAACTTGCCTAATACGACGCCAAGACCAGTATGGCCGACGGCTGCCAGTAAGCTTATGGGCCCCAAGAGGCGACTGCTGGCCATCTCTGGATTTTCCCATTCTGAGACAGCGATACGGCCAACACTATCTGGGGTAGGCAACCAAATACCATAATGGTAATTCCCTTGGCTGACCTTTATGATGTCGGCTGTACCGCGTTCCCGCTCAGAAAGTATCATAGAGCAACTGTAATATATTTCTTTATAACCAAAAATAGTATTTACTAATCGGTTTATCCTTTGGCGCAAATTGGACAGATTTCGGCATCGGAGTCGCCCATGCTTTTCATCCATTGCTCACCAGCCTTGGGCCAGTTTTCCAGGTCATGGAAGGCGATAAGGTCGACAAAAATATCCAAGAGCCACCCAAAGAAACCTGCAAACTTGGCACTGCCCCATTCTACGGTCGCCCACTTGGGCCCAACGGGGATTACGGATACAGGTTTTTTAGGTACGTAGCTGCTTGGCATGCTGCCATCTAGTTCACGCTGGATGTTATGGGCAACGAATGAAGCATCGTAGAGTGCGGTTTGGGCCATGCCGCTAAACATGGTGTTGGCATTATCGCCAATTACGAAGATATCCTGCTCTGCCTGCAGATAATCGTCAACCTCCACCTTGCCACGGTCGGTCAGCTTGAATGCATTGCTTTTGAAAAATGGATTGTTGGTAACGCCAGCAGTCCATATGACCGTCTGAGTTTTCAGCGGTCGGTCGCCTGCCATGAGTGTGTCGGGGGTTTGCCCTTGTACGGCCGTACCTAAGTACAGTTTGACGCCCAGATTGCGCAGTCGCTTGGTGACGGCTCGAGAAATTTCTTTTGGCGCACGAGGTAGTAAATGGGGCGCTGCCTCCACGAGTTCAATGTATAGTTTGCAGTCTTTGCCCCCATGCATCTTCATGATGTGCTTCAGGTAGTGTGGTAAGGCGCCAGCGAGTTCAATACCCGTTGGGCCACCACCGACAATAACGTAGTTGTGATCGGGACAGCCATTCTCTACGAATTGCTCATGCAGGTGTCGCTTAAAACGCTCAACTTCCTCTGTTGATTTAATGCCGTATGAATATTCCGGCAAGCCCTTGATGCCAAAGTAGTTCGTGACGTTACCGAGCGCGAGGATAAGTTTATCGAAGACGATTTTTTGCCCGTCCTGGGTAAGTATCGCCTTATTGGTGCGATCGAGCTTGGCGACGGTTGCTTGTACGAATGTTACTCGTTTGTCATCTAGAATGCTGGTAACACGGATACGCGAACCGGTGCGCTTGCCACCCGTCGCTGCATGATAGAGCGCCGGATAGTAACGGAAATGGCTATGGTCGCTAATGAGAGTGATGCTACAGTCGTTGGATTTGCTGAGTTCCAAAGCCGCTTTTAGTCCGCCGAACCCACCACCGACAATAACTACTTTTGTTTTCTGTATATTGCTCATGCCTTGCATTATACAGAGATAACCATCTCTGCCAAGATTAGTGTGGAAATACGACCTCTATGTCTTCTTTGTCGATATATTTTTCGGTCTGGACATAGAGACTGTACGCATATCTGTCGGCTTTGGTCTGTAGTCTGCCGCTCGAAGAGCGAGGCCATAACTTGAAATGGCGAACGGTATCAATCTCTGCGGCATATACGATGACTTGAGCCAGCAAGTAGATCCAAAATAGTAGGCCGAGCACAACCGCAAACGTGCCGTACACAGAATCTAAATGTTTGAGCTCGCGGGAGAGCACGACGCCACCAAAGCTGAGGAGTATCTGCATAGTGAAAGCCGCAATACTGGCACCAAGCATCATAAAGCGATAGTGAATGCGCTTGTTGGTTGCAATACGGAAGGCATAGCCTATGCCTAGTGTCAGGATAATAAAGCCTAAGAAGTTGGCTAAGAGTTTGGTCCACCAGCTGTGGCCAAGTGCTGCGGTGAAGCCGGATACAGCAATCGTGGCTGCAAATCCCGCAACTCCGGCCGACATGATAGCTAGGGACTGTATGAAGTTTTTTGGGAATCCAACGCGTTTATTTTTGGGAATCTGCCACATATTATCCAGGCTGAAGCGGAAGGCGTCTGCGGCTCCTCGGGCACCATAAATAGTAATCAGGACGCCAATCATAAGCCCAAGGCCAGCACTGCGCATACCCTGAATTTGGGTTTGTAGCTGTGTGCCCAACAATGGAAAAAAGTGTCCAACGCTAGTACTGACGCTGCTTTGTATGGCCGGGTCATTCCTAAACCAAAGACGTAGAACCGTGACGAGGACAAGCAGTAATGGAAAGAGCGAGAGGAAGCCGTAGTAAGTTAGCAGCGCCGCGTGGTATCCTCCATTATCTTCGCCATATTTTTTTATCACAGCAAATGCAAACGCTACCGACGTGTGTCTTTGTTGCCATGCGTCTACTTTTTTTGCTGGTTTGTTTATATCCACTACCACGATTAAACTCCATCAGGTCTCTGCTGGCAACGGCGTATATGCTACAGTTATGCGTATGAACGTGCGCATAGCTTCGTACAACCTCTTTGAGGGCGCGAGCGGATCCTATAACCGACTAGTTGAATTTATACGTGAAGCCAAGCTTGATGTGCTTTGCTTGCAAGAAATAAATCACTGGGAGGACAATGATTCTGCCCGCTTAAAAGATTTTACCGACCGTATTTTGTTTGCGGCTTCGGCATTTGGCAATAGCAATACTGAGTATAAGCTGGCCACATTAAGTAAACATGCAATTTTAGGACGAAAATTGCATGCTGAGGCTTTTTGGCATGCCGCGCTGGAAGTCCGATTAAAGCTTGTAGACAAAGAGATCTCTATCTACAATGTACATCTCGATCCTTGGCAGGAAGCCTCTCGTGATCGGGAAATTGCTCGTCTGCTTGATACATTAACGCCTGGACGCCCCACGATTATTACCGGTGACTTTAACAGCTTGAGCCGTCAGGATAATTATCCTTCGGAGCTACTCGGCCAACTGCAGGCTAATGGAATCAGCAAATACGGCAAGACTGCCTTGGAATACGCTGTTGTTGATCGGCTGCTTGCAGCTGGCTTTGTAGATGTAGGTGCAGCGAAGGCGAATTTTGAACCTACCGTGCCGAGCGCCTTCAATACTGATAAAGATCATGAGATACCCGTTCGAGTGGACTATATGTTTGTCACACCAGATCTCGCACCACTCGTGGAGAGTGTAGAGCGCGTTAAGACTGACCTCACAGATACCATATCCGATCATTACCCCCTGATAGTCACCTTTAATTTTGGTAGATCCAGTGAGATTGCTAGTGCTGTCGTTTCTCACGACACAATTCCTCCAAGCAGTGCGCCGAGCGCGCCTGAAGTTGCACCACCGGCACCAGTTTCACATAAAGAAGACGAGGATGGTGAAGTCGTTATGTGGATCCACGGACAAAAATAAACTTCATAAACTTTTAATTCCTCTTGCCAAGAGGTGATAGAATAGACGACATGATAAAAGACTTGACACAGCTAGAAATTCCGCGCCTTCCGGAAATATTTAACTTGACCGATGGACATGCGCACCGGCCATTGAGTGAGGCTGAAAGAGGTATCACCGATAAGCTGAGTGAGCTTTTTAGCTCCGTGGATCGAGAACAACAACCAGTGCTAGAAGATGCCTATGTGACGGCCTTCTACGCACTTACTCATCAAACAGTCGATAAAGACAAGACTCAATATCTATTTTTGCCGAGTGCTTCAATTAGTCTTGAAATCATCGCAAATTATGTCCGACTCAACAAGATGAGTCTTGCCCTTACCGAGCCTTGCTTTGACAATCTTGCAAATATTTTTATGCGTCATGATATTCCTTTGGAATCTATATCTGATGTATATCTAGAGATGGATGGCTGGGGCGGTAGGTTGGAGTCCATACGGAGTGACGTAATTTGTATAGTGTCTCCTAATAATCCTACTGGAATTGCGTACACTCAAGCTAATTTTGAACAACTGGTTGCTTACTGTAAAAAAGAAAACAAGTTACTGATTCTAGATACTTCTTTCCGTGCCTATCGTCCTGCGGACAGTATCTTTGATGAGTACAAATACTTACAAGAGAGTGGTATTGATTACATGGTCGTAGAGGACACGGGGAAAACCTGGCCGACTAAGGAACTAAAAACTTCTATCTTGGCGGTTTCGCCAAGTCTATATAAGCAAGTTTTTAATATCTATACCGATTTTATCTATCACCATTCCCCTTTTGTCATTAAGCTGTTGACTAAACTAATTGATAATTCTGCTGCGGATGGGTTGCAGAGTGTGCACTCGATTGTGGAGACTAATCGAAAAGCTCTGTCTGAGGCGGTAGAGGGAACGATACTCGAGTCCCTTCAAAAGAAATACACAAGCGTGGCCTGGCTGGCAGTGAAGAGTGAGATGACTGCTACTGAAGTGGCGGCAAAGCTCGCGGAAGATGACATTTTTGTTCTTCCGGGTAATCATTTCTTCTGGAGTGACAAGTCTCTTGGCAATAAGTTTATCCGCGTTGCACTGGTGCGCGACCCCGCCCTCTTTGGCGCGGCCGCTAAGCGTTTGCGTTCGACACTTTTGGTAATATAAGAAATACTTATGCGTGAGGTGAAAATGTCTGGGCGAGTCCCCAGTAGGTTTCAAACATCTTGCGCGTCGTTCGTGCGTAGCCTTGATTAATAATCTCAATACCTACTTTTTGATCTTGTCGCCAGTGATAAATAGCCACGGTGTCATTGTATGTGGCAATCTGGTCGTCTAGTGGGAGAATGTCTCTTGATAGGGTTCGGTACTTGTAGTGGGTATTAATCGTGAATGTTTTGTCTGTTTCGCCAGGGTTAATGATCTCGCGAATACTGTAGTTGGCTTCAAGCATGCGTTTTTGGTGTTGCTCGACCCACCTTTTGTTATTCACTAGCTCCTTAAGTGAGCCACAGCCAAACATGACATTCTCGCCTTTTGTCTTTAGTTCGTGCCACATCATTTGCTTAAAGCCCTCTTCACCTTCGTAAGTGTGCACGATAAAGCCACTCGCGTCGTTGTTGCGGATAAGCTCTAATACAGGCATGAGCGACTCAAAGGATTCACGTTGGTTTTTAATCTTTTCCTCTTGGGTGACCAACTCTACTTCAAGTGTTGCTGGGTCTGAGGCAATTAAAAAAGTGCCGCGGTCGTCACTGCGTACACTTATGAGACTTCTTTTTTCTAGTTCGCTGGCTAGGCGATATACTTTACTACGGTTAATACCAGTGGCTCGCGCTAGTTTTAAATGCGTCGCTGGCCCTTTCAGTAACTCGAGGAATACTTGCGCTTCGTCGGATTCTAGGCCTAGCCCCTGAAGGCGATGGAGAATCGTGTCTTTGCTGTTCATCATGGTGAACAATTTACCATACTATGGCAATATCTGAAATGCTAAACATGTATATTAATTATCGCAGCAGCGTTAAATGGAGGAACAAGCCATGAGAGACGTAGAAGTTATGCAAGTCAGAGCAATGCTTAAAGAGATTTTAGCAGTGAGCGATGCGAGTCCTGAAGACGTAGGTGCTGTGATGACTATCGGTACTCCTGGAATGGGTTTGCAACACCTAAGCGGACCAAAAGAACTGGGCGCCATTTTTGAAGCAGTTGAGCATGCTTCGCCTGCCGATGAAGGTACGATGAGTATTACTGAGGCGGCTTGGCTTCAGCTCGAATCGGTATACTCAAGCCGAGTAGTGCAGCCACTATTTGCCTAAAGCACTCCTCCCCTAGCGCGATCCGAAATTACTCATTCGCGGTACTTTGTTCCTTCCCGACGAGTTTTTCGTATATCGCTTGAAATCGTTGCCATATAGCATCATCGATTTCTATTATATCTTTGGCGACAACCTGTTGTTTGTAGCGTTCACCCTTATAGCCAGGAACGCGCACTTCGCTAAACCCTTCGGCTGGCTCCACTGCCTCGATATCTTCTGCTAGTTTTGTTGTCTGTGCCTTGAACTCTTCTACGGGTCCGAATGCTTCTGGATCGATAGCAATGAGGAAGGCGCCCATGTCCATCTTGTCTTTTTGCAGTAGGCCGGACTTAGCGCGAACGAGAGCGCCGGCCATCACTTCAATAAGGAGATTGATGGCATATCCCCTGTGCTCGCCAAATGGAACGATGGCGGTAGCCTTGTTTGGATCGGTGGTCCAGTTACCCTCTTTATCTAGATAGGACTGCTCGGCGAGTTGCTCGCCACGCTCCTTGGTCAGTTGAATACTGCCGTAGGGGTATTTAGCAGTGGCGGCGTCGAACACAATGGGTAGGTCATCAGTTGGAATACCGTAAGCTATGGGATTCGTGCCAAGGATGTCCTTCTTGCCGCCATAGGGGACGACGCTTTGCGGCCCACCAGTTGAGGCTACAAGGCCGACAAGGCCTTCTGCGGCAATGGCTCGGGCAAAGACTTCAGGCATACTCTGGTAACTGCCATTGTAGAGCCCTATGATAGCGATGCCCTGCTGTTTGGCCATACGACAGAGCTCCGGCAGAGTTTCCAGGGATACTAATCCGACTGCGCGTTCGTTGCAGTTTATAAGCTTTAGAGATGGTTTGTCGACTTCGATGATATGTTTTTTGCCATTGGAGCGTTGTAGCTCTTCAAGAAACCCCTTCACGTCCCATAGTCCAGAGAAATAGTTGTGATGCAGATCTTGTTCCAGGCAGAGGCGTGCCATATTGTCGATATCTTGTTGGTTTGCCCCGGAAGTGGCAAGTACAGCCTTAAATTTAGCGGTCATTTCAGCAACGGATATATTCATCTTGTTAGGTTCTCCAATTGATACCGTTAGTACTATATAGCAAGCGCTGCTTTTTGGCTGCAATAAATATACTATTGCGGTAGCTGTTTTGCGTTGGCGGTGTAGCCCATAAGCCGTACTTCTTGATTGCATCAGATGACCAACACGATTAAGCTTATAACATGGATGATTTCAAACAAAAGCTAACCGCTGTCGGCTTCAGCGGTGAGATGGATGATAGCGAAGCAACGCGCAACACGTATAGCCATGATGCGTCGCTATTTGAGCTAATACCGCAGCTGGTCGTCATGCCAAAAGATAGCACTGACGTGCAGAGATTGATTCGACTGGTGGCACAACACAAGAAGAAGATGCCTGAGCTATCCTTGACTGCTCGTTCGGCTGGCACGGATATGTCTGGTGGTGCAGTTAATGAAGGCATAATTGTCGATTTTAATAAACATTTTACTAAGATCGAGAAAGTCACGAGTAACGAAGCACACGCGCAGCCAGGTGTTTTCTACCGCGACTTCGAAAAATCGACTCTGGCGCATAAAGCACTGATGCCAAGCTACCCTGCTTCTCGAGATCTCTGTACTATCGGGGGTATGGTGAATAACAATTCGGGTGGTGAAAAATCGCTCGAGTTCGGCAAGACAGAAAATTTTGTCAACGAGCTGAAGGTTGTGTTTGCCGACGGTAATGAGTACACCGTGAAGCCACTTAATAGACGTGAGCTCATAAAGAAGATGGGCCAGAATGATTATGAGGGCCGGCTGTATAAGCGTGTCTTTGCACTCTGTGAGAAACACTATGACAAGATAAAAGCTGCCAAGCCCCAGGTGACCAAAAACTCCATGGGGTATAACTTATGGGATGTTTGGGACCGAGATTCGGGTATTTTTAACCTGGAGAAACTGATTGTGGGTAGTCAGGGCACGCTTGGGTTCACGACGGATATCAAGTTTCGTTTGGTGCCTGCTCGTCCGCACTCTGGGCTGTTGGTTATTTTCCTGAAGGATATTGATAAGCTTGGCGATATTATTCCGAAGGTACTGGAGCATCATCCGGCAACTTTTGAATCATTCGACGATGCTACGCTATGGCTTTCGATACGTTTCCTCCCTAGTTTTCTCAAGATGCTTGGCGTGAAACGGTTTATTCACCTGCTCTTTAGCCTTATACCAGATGGACTGCAATTACTCCGTGGTATACCAAAGCTTATCCTGATGGTCGAGTTTAATGGCCAAACCGAAGACGAGGTGCGACAGAAGATTCGCGCGTTGCACAAAGAATTAAAGGTAAATCGGGTGCGGTATGAGATCAACGGCCAAGAAGAAGATCCGACTGAGGCAGCTAGTGAAAAGTTTTGGTTGATGCGCCGACAAAGTTTTGCTCTGTTACGGTCCAAAGTGAAGGATAAACATACGGCACCCTTTATTGATGATCTGGTGGTAAATCCACCCTATCTGACCGAGTTTTTGCCCAAATTGCGCAAGATTATTAAGAAATACAAACTGATGGCGACTATCGCTGGTCATATGGGTGACGGTAATTTTCATATCATTCCTCTCATGAAGATCGAAGATCCAAAGGAGCGTGCCAAGCTACTGCCAGCCATGAGGGAGGTTGATGAACTAGTGCTGCATTACAAGGGAACGCTTTCTGGCGAACACAACGACGGGTTAGTTCGCGGCCCCTGGCTTGAACAGCAATTTGGTCATGAAGTACTCGGTTATTTCAAAGAGGTGAAGCATATCTTTGACCCAGAGAATATTTTTAACCCCCACAAGAAGTCAGATGCGAATTGGGATTTCAGCTTCAGCCACATTCGAAAGAATTTTTAGTAGTCACTGAAAAAGAGATTTGATATAGCGAACATTTAGCGAGGCTTGCAAGCCTCCGCTACGCGCTATATGCTTAAGTTATCAGACAATAATCGGAGACTAGACACCATGAGTGCACTAAACAAACTCGAATTACAGTTAGACGTATGGCTGAACAAGGACGCCCCCATAAAATTACCAGCAAGTGGTCGTAAAAGTTTGGCAGGTGCATTTTGGTGGCTGGCATTGATTATCGGTGTGATTCAGCTGTTCGGCGCTTGGGAGCTATGGCATCTGGGGCATCTCGTAAATCAGCTTAATGCCTACAGTAACTATGTTGCTAACAGTTACGGCTATAACAGCGCGACGCAACAACTCGGATTCTTTTACTGGCTTTCTTTGGCTGCACTAGTGGCTGATGCTGTGCTGCTTTTGATAGCAACACCAAAGTTGAAGCAAATGAAGAAAAGCGGCTGGGATCTTATTTTCTATAGCGCCCTGCTAAACGCCGTGTATTCAGTACTTCGTATCTTTGATGGTGTCGGCGGTGGTGTCGGCGACTTTATTGGAGCTGCTATTGGTACGGTCGTTGGCGCCTTCATCCTATTCCAGGTGCGCGAATTCTTCATGAGTGGTAAGAAAGCACAGGTTGTGCCGGCTGCTAAAACGAAATAGCACTTTATTCTGCATGCAAAAAGCCTCCCCGTCGTAGGGAGGCTTTTTGGTGGTCAGCTCTTTATGAGTTTGCCATCTTGTAGGCGGAATGTAACATCGGTACGGCCGGCGATCGACAGATCGTGTGTCACGGCAACGATGGTTGTATCTTCCGAGCGACTGAGGGAGTGCAAAAGATCAAAGATCATTCGGCCAGTTTGCTCATCTAGATTACCGGTCGGTTCATCGGCTAGGATGAGTTTCGGTTTGTTAGCGAGGGCTCGGGCGATGGCTACTCGTTGTTGCTCGCCACCGCTGAGCTTCCCTGGCTTGCGATTTTGTTTGCCTTCAGATAGCCCCACTGCTTCAAGTAACTCAACTGCGCGTACTCTGCGCCTTGTCGACGCAACGCCGGCAAATTCCATAGGCAGCATAACATTTTCGACGGCGCTCAGATTGGGAATGAGATTGTAGCTCTGAAATACGAACCCAATAGTTTTACATCGGTAATGAATGAGCGCGTGGTCGTGCATGGTGGCTAGGTTATTGCCGTCTACGGCAATTTCGCCACTTGTTGCCTTGTCTAGTCCACCTAGGAGGCTTAGTAGTGTAGACTTACCGCTGCCGCTGCGGCCAATGATTGATGCGAATTTACCTTGCGGTACTTCGAAGGATAGATCGTTGACGGCATCCACGGTTGTATCGCCACTTTTGAAACTGCGCGTAAGGTGTTTTACGGCTAACATTACTCTGCCCTCATTACTTCTGCTGGACGAACCTTAGCGATTAAACCTGCTGCCGCGGCGCTTCCCACCACAGCAATAAGTACTGCACTACCGAGACCATAGGCCACGATGCTGAAGTCGACATTGGCTTTTAAATTTTTAACGCCTTTGGCAACGACATTGCCTTCAATGCGGCCACGGAAGCTAGCGCCTTCTTGCAAACCGCCAGGCCCGCGCATACTGGTAGCCGTCGAGCCATCTGTGCTGTTATTAGCGAGCAACTTTGTGACCGGGGTTGCAGCGACGCTGCCGATAACAATGCCAATGAAGGCTGCTAATACAGTGAGTGTGATCGACTCGACAGTAAATTGCACCATAACCCGTAAATTAGAGCCGCCAATGGCTTTAAGTACGCCTATTTCTCGTCGTCGTTCACGTACGATCATGACCATGGTTAGTAATATGATAATCGCCGCTGTGCCTGCTGCACCAAAGAGGCTGAAGAGAGAGACATTCTGAATGTTTTGGAGCGAGCTGAGTGTAGATTTGGTCGCCTCAGCACTATTTGTGACATCGGCTGTGCTTCCTAATTTGTCCTTGACTGCCGTTGTCGTGGCATCCAGGTTGATTGCCGAGTCAATATGCACCACGGCACTGGTTATTGAACCGCTTTGACTACTAAGGCGCTGTACGGCTGGCAGGGGCATGATGACCTGATTGTTGCCGAATGTATTACCGGCATCGAAGATACCTGTTACGGTGACGGCAGTGGCATAGGCCGTGAAAGTGGATCCTACATGCAAGTTATTCTTGATCGCTAAGGAGCTGCCGATAAGCGCGACGTTTGCGTCTTTGCTGCCATCGAACGTTTTGCCGCTCTTGAGCGTTGCGCTACCGCCAGTTATTCCCGTCACGCTACCCAATGGGTTGGTGGCACCCACTGCGGCAATTGGCGGTTTGAAATTTGCAATATCCGGTGCTGCTGCACGGTCTCCACTAAACATATGTACTTCACCGCTGCTGCTCCCATTTTGAATGCGCAATTGACGTCGTCCGAAGCTACTGGCATCAATTGCGGAAGTGAGATTAGTACCATCGCTCGACAAGCGGTCGCTCAGCGACTCGTCGACGCTAGCGACGTGCGCAATAGATTTGATCTTTGTGATATCGTTCGAGGTCAGTGGCGTACCACCGCCCTCAAAGCCGCGAATACCGGCAGGTGACACGCTAATAGTGTTACCGATACTCTTCTGTATGGATTCGATTTTTTGTCCAATTGCCTGATGGGCAAGCAGCATAGCTAGCGCAAGCCCAATGCTCAGGCCTAGCATGCCTACTATGGCAATAGTGCGAATGCCATTTCGAAATGCATTTCGGATGCCTCGTGTAAATACGTTCATTGTTTCCTTCCGCTTTCGCCTTTTTATGCTGATTCTTAGGCGAATTGTGTCAGCATAGGCTGTGTATTTGCCCGAGGACATAAAAAAAGACATCCCCGAGGAGATGTCTTTTTGAAGTGATGGGCCGTTATTTAGTAACGGTTGCCGCCACCACCGCCGCCACCGAAGTTGCCACGGTCGCCGCCATTGTATGGGCGACGTTCGCGGTTTTCTTGGGGACGAGCTTCGCTAACCGCAATAGCACGACCGGCAAGTTCTTTGCCGTCGAGACCCTTGACAGCTGCTTGAGCTTCTTCGTCGGTGCTCATTTCTACGAAGCCGAAGCCCTTGCTGCGACCTGTGTCGCGGTCCATGATGACCTTAGCTGATACAACAGTACCGAACTGTGCAAAAGCGTCATTTAGTTGGTCGTCGTTGACGCCGTAGCTTAGCGATCCGACAAATAGTTTATTGGCCATTAGTGGCTTATCCTCTTTCTTGCCCCGAGGTAAGCTGGCGATTTTACGTCCAGTTAACTGCTCCTCAAGCGACTTTTTAATACTAATTCTAGAACTGTTAGTTGCAGCAGCGCGTTTCTAGTAGCCTTATTATAGCACAAAAGAGTTTAGTAAGCGTCAAGAGAAATGCTTGTGCTATACTGTAAGGAGTTAATGAGGGCATTATGCAGGAATCTACAGATGGTACTTCCTATCGGTCGGTTCATGCTGTAGGTACCATTTTCGTATGGCTGGCGGTTCTGTTCGTAACTCTTGGTGGTATGTATCTGGGGCATGTACTCGCTCAGCCTATGGGCCCGGTCGCCATGAGGCGTCTGAGCGGGCCAGCCCCTCCACAATTACCTCCTCCTGCGCGGCCGTTTACATTTCCTGAGGGTGGGCGAAAATTGACGGATAGTTATCGACTGGTCGCGCTATATGGTACGCCAGGAGATCCGGTGCTCGGGGCATTAGGCCAACAACCGTTGGAAGAGTCTATAGCTCGCGCTAAAGCTATCGCAGCAGTCTATGCGCCCCATTCTACGGTTCCGGTATTGCCGACATTCGAGATAATCGCCAGCATTGCTTCGGCCAGCCCTACCGAAAATGGTGACTATTCTCGCGAAGTTGATCCTGCGGCCATTTTGCCTTGGATTAAGGCCGCGCAAACTGCCGGTATGTACGTAGTATTAGACTTACAACCGGGTCGTACTGATTTTTTAACACAAGCCAAGGAATATACGCAGTTGCTACAGCATCCCAATGTCGGCCTAGCGCTTGATCCGGAGTGGCGACTGGCACCTGAACAGGTGCCATTGAAGCAGATTGGGTCAGTGAGTATCGGTGAGGTAAACAGCGTTGCTCGTTGGCTGGCAATACTCACGACACAGAATCATTTACCGCAGAAGTTGTTTGTGCTGCATCAGTTCCGTTTGGATATGTTGCCAGCACGTGAGCAGCTTGTGACGAGTTATCCTGAACTGGCCTACACCATACAGATGGACGGCCAAGGTACACAGCCGCAAAAGCAAGATACCTGGAAGTCCATAGTGGCCTCTCCACCACCACATGTCGCATTTGGCTGGAAGAATTTTTATCACCAAGACGCGCCGATGTTAGACGAAGTCGGCACCATGCAAATAGCGCCGCAGCCGTGGTATGTCTCGTATCAATAAGACGGTTGTGGTTTACTAGTAGTTGTAAGAGGAGTTCTGACATGCAACCATATGATGAAGAAAAAAGCGAAGAAGAAAAACAGGAAAAGCTAGATCAGGATTTTGACCCACCCTTTTCACCCGCTGACGACACTAAAGGCTCGCGTCAGCTTTCTAGGCAAGATCCGCATTTGGACAGTGGCGTTGATGCTGACGAGTGGTACCAAGAAGGTGCAGCTGCTGCTGGGGGCGTACCCGAGAATAATGAAAACGACAAAGAGCGCGGCGAGCGCTTAGCCTAAGCGCGACAGTCGCTACGACATGGCGAGGACATGACGTGCTATTTCGGCACTTTCTTGTACGGGCGCTACAAATATGGGTTTGGAATGCGCGAGTCTACTGATGGTCGTTAGTTTTTCGGGCCCATTGCAGGACGTATTGTTTTGCTCGTCCAAAATGAAATCGAGGTAATGCAATCTGGCTACGACACGCTCTCGTATGATGGCGGAGCGTTCTCCTACCATTCCGGTGAATACTAGCGCATCGGCACCGCCCAAGGCCGCCGCCATCTGTCCTATGGCTTTTTGTACAGTAAAGACATAGGTGGACAGGGCTAGTCTGGAGCGATTGTCGCCATCCTCTTCGCGGCGTAACAATTCACGGATATCCGTCGAGCCACCTAGGCCAAGGAGTCCGCTATGTTCGTTCAGGTAGGCCTCAACGGTGTCGTCGTCAAAGCGACAGACATCTTTGAGCGCACGTACGGCCGTAGGATCGATACTGCCGCTACGCGTACTCATAATGACTCCCTCTACCGGCGAATATCCCATAGTGTTGTCGACACTTTTGCCACCGTGCACCGCGCTGACGCTTGCGCCACTCCCTAAGTGGCAGATGATTATTTTTGGCGGCAATTTTTCAACTACCTCTAGTTGGTGTACAACTGAGGCTGCTGACAGGCCATGATAGCCAAAACGTTTTATTTCAAAATGATCGGCCACTTCTAGGGAAATGCCATAGTTCCAGGCGTAGTCGGGCTTGGTAATATGGAAGGCGCTATCCGATATCCCCATGATGGGTACCCCGCTGAATTGCTCCTGCAGCATACGCAATTCTTCCAGTGCGGCAGATATATGGACATGCGCTCGTGGTTTTAGCGCCTCCAGGTGGGCAATAAAATTTGTATCAATAAGATGATCTTCTAGGAAGTATGAGCTTGGAGCAGATATTTGCAGTCCGATACATGTTACTTGTTCGTCTGCATGGAGTACGTCATTGGCGCGAAGCATGGTAAATAGCTGGCTGACTGCTGGTACGAGTTCCTGGCTGTCGACATGTAACAGATGGTGCTCACCTTGCCCATATATTGTGCATACGACCTTTCCCTGGATTGATTCGAAGTGCAGCTGGGCACGTTCGTGTTCACCATCGTATATGGCATATCTACGGCTGGCGCTTCCCGGGTTGGCGATGAGGATTATAGAGTTCGTCATTCGCTTTTATTATATATCGTTGGGGCACATATTGCTTATGTTAATTCTATGATCGATACACCAGAAAACAGTTCAGCTGTATTTAATATGCCTTGCGTACTGTTTATGTACGACCACCCCGAGATGTTAGAATACATAGAGGGTTTGATCCCCGGAGGGTACTACAAGTGCGCAATATTGTATCTCATATTAAGCCGTACGCTACGACGCGTTCATTCAAGAAGCACACTATTTTGCTGTATCAGGGCGAAGCGCCGCGAGCAGTGCATGTGGTGCTGGATGGCGTCGTAAAAGCATATAGCATCAATGCTGCTGGCGAAGAGCAGATAGTTACCTTTGAGACGAAGGATGACCTATTCCCTGCACCTTGGGTGTTTCACAAGGCATCGACGACGCTGTACTACTACGAAGCATTGACTGATGTGGAAGTATTGACCGTGCCTCGTGACCAATTCCATACGCTTATTGATGAAAGTAATGATCTGCGCGCGAACTTGTTAGATTATTTTGCTACATCGAATGCAGGTCTGCTTATGCGTATTACTTCGCTTGAGCAGTCGCGCGCTCGTGAGAAGATAATGTTCACCTTATACTATTTACTGTTCCGCTATGGGCGCGAAACTACACCCGGGATATATGTCGTTGAGATTAAGCTCACGCACAGTGTCATCGCGAGTCTCATTGGCCTGACTCGTGAAACGACAACGAATGAGCTGAGCAAGTTAAAGGTACAAAAAGTGTTGCGTTATAGTACGCACCAATATGCCATAGATAAGGCAAAGTTGGAGCGCTTACTGGGTGAAGATAGCTTCGAGAGCCTCGAGATCTCTAGGTAGCACTTTTAGGCGGCAAGAGTATTGGCGACGAGTTGTAGCAGCTCCTTGGGTGAGGCCCACGCCTTGAGAATGTAGCGAGTCGCGCCTAGACGGTATGCTTCATCAATCTCTTTTTGCATGTCATAGTTACTAAAGACAATTACTTTTACCTGGGGGTGTTTTTCTTGTAGGTTGTATTGGCGTAGGAATTCGATACCATCCATATGAGGCATGCGCAAATCGAGGAGGACAAGCGTAGGCTCTGTTTCGGCGGCTACGCGCAAAGCCTCCTCACCATCGAAAGCGACAGTTACGGTATAGCCAGCAGTGCGTAAAATTATCTGGTATGCCTCACTGAGCGTGTGCTCATCTTCGACGACCATGATAGTTTTATCTTTTTTGTTTGTCATCCCTCGTCCTTATGTTGAAACTATTATAGCGCGAGTTTCTACGAAGTCAGTGAGATTTCTTATATTTAGTCATCAAGTAGCGGAATTCGCACGGTGAAAGTTGTGCCTTTATTGATCTTTGAGTCGACGGAAATAGTGCCATCATGGGCATCCACGATTTTTTTGACGACGTAGAGGCCAAGCCCGTTACCGCCTACCGCAATCGAGACGGGATTATCGATGCGTGAGAATTTTTGGAATAATTTATCGAAGTCTGCCTTTGCTATACCCACACCCTGATCGCGAATTTCAATACGAGCCATGTTTTTTTCGGCGTGAATGGCCACGACCACAGTGGTTCCTGGGGGTGAATACTTACTCGCATTATCGAGTAAGTTGTCTATGACCATGCGGAAGCGTTGTTTATCTACGCCCGCACGCAATGGGGCGGTCTGGATATCGAGCTTGACCGTCTGACCACGACGCGAGAAAGTTCGTTCTTGCTCGCGACGAGCGGATTCAACGAGGACCCTCAGATTGGTAGGGTGCTTAATAAGTTCCAACTTGTTGGCATCAATTCTGGCGATCTGCAAGAGATCATTAATGGTGCTCAGCTGGCGTTCGTTACTTTCGTACGCGCGCTCCAGAAATTCTCGCTGGTTTGGAGTGAGTTCACCGGCGTAGCCCTCCAGCACCATGCCGACATACTGTTTGACTCCAGTAGCTGGCGTGCGCAGTTGGTGCGATGCGAGAGCAATGAACTCTTCCTTGGATTTGTTGAGTTGTCGTAATTCGTCGTTTTGAATTTTTAGTAATCTCGCTTTTTGTCGTAAAAGTTTTTCTTTGGCGGCATCTTGGCGGATTTTAGCTTCAAGCCTGCTGAGTTCGGCTAAATTGGAGTCTATGGCAACAGCACCAATGCTCTTTCCTTTTGACTCCTTGATTGGTGAAACGAGGGCTTGCAGGATACGCTCGACGTACAGACGCCCGCCCCGCTTATGTGAAGTGGCACCGCTCACGATCGAACGGAATTTGCGGCGCATGGGTTTTCGGCTACTAGGCATACTAGCTAGTATATCAAGGGGTGGTCGTATCTACGTCTTGGCGAGTTGATCAATAAAACTTAGCGAGAGTAACTCGGTATAATATCGATTTTCACGGCGCTTCCTTTTCGCACAACTCTTGTGCGCCCAAAAAGCCCCTTTTCGACTAACGGCTCGGATTCGATAAGGAGATTTGTGGGATGATGGTCGAAATCATGTATATATTTTGCCGTACCGCCAGCAGCCTTAATGGCTCGGTGATAGATACCCTCCCGTTGGCGTTCGCCTGGGAGTTGGGGCTGGAGGTTGGCCACTGGAGGAGTTGTATCACGATACCTATCGTTACGAGGCAGGTATACTTCCGAACTAACGATCGGCTCCACTCGTTCCATAACCATTCGATGACCAATGGGAGCGCTTTTACTAAAGTCTAGGTTACCCTCAGGATCAGGTATATAGTGCAAAACGAACCCTCCTAAAATTTTTGGTGCCCGAAATCTCCAAGACTCATTCTGTTTGTCCTCTTCACCGCGTGCTGCCAGTGTGTTGAATCCATGATGTAAGGCTACTTGTGCACGTATAGTTTCACAATCGTTAGATGGAAAATGGACAGGTGCCTCTTTGATCACGACTGTTTCATCTGTTGACGCGGCATATACACGGCCCAAAAGGAGGCCGCGCCCTAAAGGTTCCTTCTCGGTGTAATCGGCAAGTAGTAGCGCCGCCGTCGCCGCCTTTTGCGCTGGGTCGCCGTCTGGAAGGTAAAGGGTGCCACCGGCTACCTCTGTTACTTCCCAAATTTGTTGACCATCTGGGGACATACTGATCGTCTGGGGAAGGATTTCTGTCATTGTATATATTTTAACATAATTATACTTAATGGTCAATTTATTTTGATGCTGGCTCACCACCTTAGCGGCACATAAAAAAGACAGCTATTTTAGACTTTCAGAAGGATCTGACAAGCTTTATGCTAGTCGCTATAGTCATTTTGAAGTAATAACGCCACGTATTCAGCTTTCTAGCATTGTATGGCTAGTTCTTCAAAGGTATACTTCAGATTAAGATTAAAAAGGCTATATATGAATTTTGAAACACCCCTCTCTACTGCCGACGAACCACGCATGGAACAACCGGCGCATTTCAGTAAACCCTCCCAACTTTCTCCAGTGCCTACAGTAAGGGTGCTGAGTCCGAATGGTGTGGAATATGTTTTCATGACTATTGCCTTAGTAGGCGCTGCATCTGCATTTGCAGGCATACTCCTACTGCTCGTGAATGCTAACTTCAGTTTTGATTCTCTCGCGTTCCCTACAGCAGTGCTAATCGTATTGCTTCCTGTCTTCGCGGCATTGTTTTTGCGTTTGAAGAAGCGAGAGCTGCGCGATCCGGGCCTACGTTTTGATCCATCGAAGCGTCGTTCAACGCAATTTATTCAAATTGCGGCCTTCGCTGTTTGTCTGTTGACGCTTATTGGTTTTGTCTTTGCCGTGCTTTCTAAGCTGGGCGGTTCTTTCGAATCATCGATCATAAAGATTTTCTTTGATGCCTTATGCATCCTCTTTGTGGCTGGTGGCATACTCGCCTACTACTGGCGCGACGAACATAAGGCAGATCGTTAGGGTTGCCGTGAAGTCCTCCTTACTACGATACAAAATCGGTTTAGGTGTTATCGGTTTATTTTTAGTCGGTGTACTGGTGTTTGTGCTCGTTCAGGCAAATGTCGCCAAGCAAGATCTCCAGACTACGAAGCGGGCTAACGAGATTGCCGACAAGCTCAATAGCTACGTGAATGACAACGATGTTGCTCCAGAGAGCTTGGCTGACGCCAATATCTCTAATTTGCCTGACGCCATAAGCTATCGCAAGCTATCTGATACGAGTTATGAATTCTGCATCACCTATCGAGCGGCGAATAATGGCGCTCCGTTGCAAACCGTTGTCGATGATGCGACGACCAATTTTGATCCCTATACGGGGGCTGGAGGTTCCACCCCATCATCTAACGCCACCTCGCTCTATATCTCAGGGGTGCATGCCAAGGGCAGAAATTGCCAAACCATTGATGTAGACGCGATTACTCCACTCAACCAATACGACACCGATCCGGGTGCGGGTTCCTCTTCTAATTCCGTCAATTCCCAGGCTCTTTAGCTAACTAACTTTAGGAGTTACGTCTTAGCTTGCTTCGCGAGAGTAGCTTTTACGCTTAGGTAGGCGTCACGGAATGACATACCCTGTTTGACGAGTTCGTATACTTGTTCTGTAGCGAAGAGGTCTGAACTCATAGCGGCCGTAATTGATTTGGGCTGTACGAGCAGTTCGGGAACGACAGTAGTAAGTAGTTCTAGGGTTGCCTTGGCGAGTTCCAGGCCGCGTATGAGCGGAGGCTTGGTGAGCTGCAAGTCTCGGCTATAGCCGCTATATAGTCCACCGACAATCTGTTGAATCTCTTGCTGATAGGCGGTGAAGACACGAACATTTCCGCGCATTATTTCGAATAGGTCGTAGTTTTGCTTATTGGGCATGATACTCGATCCAGTGGTGAAAGTCTTTGGCAGGCGCACAAAATTGAATTCATCAGTCGTAAACAGTAGCATGTCGGACGCAAAGCGGCCAGCAAGCATCATGGGCATTGTAAGCGCATGGAGGACTTCTATCTCGAATAACCCTCTGCTTAATCCACAGTACATGGGATTGTCTTGCGTTTTTGCGAAGCCTAGTTCCTTCGTGGTGCTTTCGCGCTGCAGTGGAAAGTTACCAATACCAAAGCCTGAAGCCGAACCTAGTGGGTTTTGATCAATCAGGGTCTTCGCGCATGCCAGGGCGAGTCGACTGTCCGTGAATCCATCGGCAAATGCGTGTAGCCAGGTCCCCACGGTAGTCGGCATGGCACGCTGCATATGTGTATAGCCCGGCATTTGCTGATCTTTGTGCCGCTCTGCGGCGCTGCTGAAGGCCTTGCTGGTTGTTTGTATACTTTGCTCAAGATCCTGGAGGGCCGCTTTCTCATAGAGACGGGTCATGACCAAAGTCTGGTCGTTACGACTACGCCCGGTGTGGATCTTTTTACCTAGGTCACCAAGAGCTAGGACGAGATATTGTTCAATGGCGGTATGGCAGTCTTCCTGATCTTGGGTTATGAAGAAGGATCCTCTTTCCCATTCAATCAGCAGGGCATCTAAGGTTTTTTCTATGTGTACTAGTTCTGTAGCTGTAACGATTTTCATCTCGGCGAGCATTGCGGCGTGTGCTTTTGTGCCCTGTATATCGAATGGCAATAGTTGTTGATCGAAGAGATAGTCTTCACCTACGGTATATGCTTCAACGAGAGGGTGCGGTCCCTCATCGACTTGCCAGAGTTTTTTAGACTGTTTCATACACTGACTCTTTCTTTTTGGTGGGTGTATTTTCGTCTAGTGTCGCGTCGGCTACCATCTGGGTGTGTATTTTGTGTGCGGTTTTTTGTGCTAAGTTGTGAATTTCGATGAAGCCTGGTGAGGCGTTCTGGTTGAAAGTCGCCTCGGCGATGTCTGAGGTCATTAGTGCGTGGTCGAATAGTGAATACGGTGAATCTAATGCGACCACGGTGATGGAGCCTTTGTATAGCTCGATAGTCACTTCTCCACTCACCTTCTGATTTTGGTCAGCCATGTAGGCATGAATATGTCGCATAGTTGGCTCGAACCAAAGTGAGTTGTATGCAAGATGCGCCCATTTGCTATCCATGTAGCTTTTAAGCTCATTTTCGACTTGGGTTGAAACCATTTGTTCAAGTCGTTTGTGTGCGGTCAGAATAATATTTGCACCGGGACTCTCGTAGATGTCCCTGATCTTTAAGCCGATGAGTCGATCCTCGATTTGGTAGTGCACGCCAACACCATGCTTGCCACCTAAGGCATTGCAGTAGCCGATGAGTTTATCTAGTGACATTTCCAGGCCGTCTACTTTGGTGGGGATACCTGCAGTAAAGGTAAGTTTGAGTAGCTCGGGTGTGTCTGGTGCGGCTTGAGGCGTGCTGCACCACAGTAGAATTTTAGCCAGGTTAGGCACCTTATGTGGATGCTCAATCTCACCGCCCTCCGCACTACTGCCCCACATATTTTCGTCGTAAGAATATGGCGATTCACTGGTCTGTTTGACGGGGATGTTATGCTCTTTTGCATAGGCGATCTCTTCTTGTCTGCCCATGCCCCATTCTCGTACGGGCGCAATAATTTTTAGCTCGGGCGCCAGCGTGGTTACGTAGCTATCGAAGCGTACTTGGTCGTTGCCCTTACCGGTTGAGCCGTGGGCGATAACCTGGCACCCTTCTGCTTTTGCGGTTGCCACGGCGAGTTCGCAAATGATGACCCTACCCAAGACGGTGCTCAAGTCATAGCCATCCTGGTAGTCCGCATTGGCCTGAATGGCCTTGGCGAGTATGGTTTCTGCAAATTGTTTTTTTGCGTCAATCACAATAGTTTTAACAGCACCAAGCTTTTTTGCTTTTTCTTCTATCGCCTGCAGGTCATCGGCCTCCTGGCCGATATCGAGCGTGAGTGTGATAACGTCGCAGTCGTATTGCTCTTGTATCCATTTGAGCATGACCGAGGTATCGAGACCTCCTGAATAAAGAAGTAGACATTTCTTGAATTCACCCTTATGTGCTTCGTGAGACGCCACCTTATGGTATTTCTGTATTGCTTGCATAGTTCTTTTCCTCATTAAAATTAAAAATAGCCTCCGGTCAGTACGGGGGCTAGCGTGAGGCTTATTCTAGATTTTTTACATCACTACAAGCGCCGCCCCCGAAATACGGGTCGGACGACGACGGAGAACTACTGCTGCAGTCATGATGTTCATTACGGCCAATGATAGCAGATTATGCATCGTGGTCAAAGCCCTTTTACGTAGAGTCATTTGTTAAACATAGACGAAGATAGAGTTTTGACTTTCACGAAAGGGCTAGGCATAAACTTAGTATGGCGCAGGTCGTCCGGGCTGAGTATTCGATAGTTTAATCTAATTCGTAACGAGTAAGTAGCTGCGGACAAGTTCCTTGCGGCCCGAGCAGATAGACTCCTATCGCGATGAAATTGCCGCTCATATTATCGGCTGAAGACGGTAATTCTTTCGTTATATTGAAGGGGGGTACCGGGCTTAAACCAGTTCAGTGTCACGTGCGGGCGAAGCAGTCCGCCAATTCGAGGGTCTCCAACCTCGGCATAGCCGGTTCGCCTGATGTTTTCAGCCAAACGTCCTGGCGATTGCAATAAATTTCGAACGATATTGCCTGGCGGGTCGCGTTCCAGATAGAGTCCACCGCGCAGGGTATTTATGGCAGCAATAAGCTCTTCCTGAAGATTTACTAGCTGGTCGGTCGTCGCGTAGCTTACTTCTAGTGAACCCTCGCCTTCATTGTACGCATACCCTGTCGCGACGAGCTGCTGCTTGTGCTGCTTGGCTGCAATGGCGGCGAGGGCCTTGTCCATGGCGGGAAGCGCGTCAGTTCGTAGCGGCGCTTGGTAGAGAGTTAAATGCGGCACGAGATTGAGTTTATTGCCCGGGCCACTTAACTGTACGATCGTTGGGAAATTACTGGCAAGTTTTTGACTAAGCGCTACCTGGACGACGCCAACGGATTCTTCGGGTATGAGTGCAATATTTAACTCAAGATGCATGGTGCTCTTTTTTGGGGTTATGAGCGATCTGCTGGTGCAGACCAGATTTTTTATTGTCGCTATGTTTGTGCCTTGGCGTTTGATCGGAAAATGGGGGAACGGTAACAGTGAATGTGGTGCCTTGATCAAGCTGACTGTCAAAGGTAATGGTGCCACCCAATTGTCCTACTAATTTTTGTATTAAGTAGAGGCCAAGACCTGTGCCGGAATTTTCCCGAGTACGATAGTCCTCTGAGCGCCAAAACCTTTCAAATAAATGCTTCTGGTCGGACTTGCTGATGCCGATACCTGAATCTTGTACGCATAGTATGACGCTTCCCCTCTCATCCATCTCGGCAGTGACATGTATTGTTCCTTGTTTTGTGTACTTGATGGCATTCGTGACAAGATTTTGCACGATTTCCTCCAAGTACAGCCTACTCGTTTTGATGGGTGTGAGCGTGCCCTTGGCTTCTGTGCTGAGGTTGAGATTTTTGCGAGCTGCCTGATCACTGTAGCCGTCTTGCAGCCGCCGTAGCAGCGCTGCGATATCGACGGATTCAATTTCGATATCTTCGGCCTGTCGTTCAGTGCGCGAAAGGGTGGCAAGATCGTTGACTAGTCTAGCGAGTAGCACAACTTGATCATGTGCGCTCGTCACAGCCTGATCAATAACGCTTTGATTGACGCCCCTGTCTTTGAGTACCATGATATTCGATAAGCTGCCCTCGGCAATTGCCACGGGCGTACGCAGTTCATGACTGGCTGTTGAGATGAACTCATCGCGTTCCTGTTCGAGAGTCTTTTCCTTGGTGATGTCACGTAGTAAGAAAATATAGCCGCGTTCACCGGGGTTTTGGAATCCGCGGTGGATAGGTGAGACATTAAGATACAGGTTGATCTTTTCTCCGTCATCAAATTGATGACTAACGTTAGTGCGCACAAGATTGACCTTTATCTCAATGAGGAGTTGTGTCAAATCTACTGGTTTCCCTTGGGCATCGACAAGATGCAATACGTCGTTAATTTTTTTGCCGGTCAGACTAATATTCGTGTCGAGCAGGCTTGCCGCTGCGGCATTGTATACGTTGATTTCACCATCGTCATTTACAGCAATAACGGCATCGCCCATGCTGTTAATGAGTGCGATGAGACGTTCGCTCTCCAGCCGCTCATGCTCACGCGACTCCTCTACTTCAATGCCTCGATCTTCAGAGATTATGCGAATACGTGAGACCACCAGGGCGACGACACAAATGAATATTGCAAGAATGCTTAACAGGAAGAAGACTAGTCCAGCCCCAGGAACTGTATGTAAATTGAGGAGCCACCACACTGCCATACTCCCCAGGAAGGCACCCATACTGAGGTAGGTAGCACGTTTACCCAAGAACGCATCAGTGGCCATAATAAGGAGTAGCCACATGAAGATAAAGATAGTATCGTAGCTCGTCACAAACATGAAGCCAATGATCGCTAAGATATGGAACGCGATGATATAAAAGCGCGCCTTTGCTTCAGTGAACGGCATCCATACAAGTTGCAAGATGCCAAAACACGGTAAACCGATCGCCGTTACGTAGAATGCCCATTCGTGATAATTATGCGAAGGGAGAAAACGATGATGAACCAGCCAGAGTGCGCCAACGGGTAGCACCGAAAAAATGACGGTTGCCCACTGAACCATGCGTAGGATGCGTGGATCTAGCTGCCCAAAAGCGCTGCGCGAAGGGATGAATGTATTTGGTTTTGTGGACGGACTCCCTGAGGCGGACGGATGCATGGCCCCATTATAAGCTACGTAAGCATGAACACTAAGGATAAAGAGATTTATGCGGCATATTGTGCCATTTTTGCTCTTGCACTTAAGTAAGCCCGTGCCCGTCACGGTCAATTATCGTTGCTTGTATGTTCGTTAGTCTGTAGCTAGCAGCTTGAGAGCTCGCTCGACTGGTACCCTGTTGATATAAAAGTCGCCCAAGGGTTTGGTAGGTTGGCATCAGTCACGTAGAAATTGGTACCACTGCCTGATGGTGCGCTTGTGAGTGTGCTACACGCATTAGCAATATCGCTACTAGTCGTGTCATATACAAGAGCCGCAAAGTAGTTTGATGGATAGTTTGACTCCCATTGAGGGCTCCAGGTGCCACCACTGGCCCAAGTCGTCAGATTATCGCCACTGGCGCAACCGGTGTAGCAGCCTTCAAAGACAACATCTATATCGGAGTTATCGGCACTGGTGGAGCTTGAAAGTGACCAGTCGGTGGTGCCGTAATCTGTACCGAAGTTAAACACCACTTCATTATTGGGTGATTTGTTGTTGTGTACGTAGGCGGCTACGTTGCGGTAATAACTTTTATTGGTCGTTGTATCAGGTGTCTGTACCTGATCTAAGAATATGCCGGCTACCTTGCCTGGGTACAGTGCGTACCAAAGATTGATTTGTCCTTTTACAGTGGCGGGATCATATGGATCTGATGTATTTTGCCAGGGCAAATAGCTACTAGTGCCGTAGTCCCAAGTATTAACATAGCCGAGTACCCCTTCGGCGCTGCCTTGGTCATAGCAATCACCCATGGCCGTGGAGAGGTTCGCATCAGCAGTATAGCCATCATTGGTTAGCGCTGTATTTGGCGCTCCATCTATTGAGGGATTAACTGCTCCCTGTACCGTTCGATCTTCGATGATAAACGAGCCGGCTCGAGCTGTCGAACAGGCGTTGTACCAATCGCCGGCAAATGTTGAAAGGCCGCTATATTCATAGAGTGGTATTAGCTGCGCATTAGTAGTAGTCGCATGAGCGGTGGATATATTAAAAAACGGAGCAAGTATCATCCCCGTTACTATAAGTACCGAACTGAACCTACGTATCGTTTGAGTAACTAGTTGCATATATCCCCCATCTATTTTTACACCACTCATTAAATCACACCATGCGGGCCAAGAAATTAACTAAATATGTCTTTTGCTAGTGTTTTTTGATGCCAGGTAATTTGCGTACCTCGTCTAGTTCGTCGAGTAGGTCCTTAACTTTGATGCCCTGTTTTTCAGCGATTCGCTGCATCGTCTTCATTATAATGTCGATTTCTTTCTCGGCCTGCACGTCGGTTTGGTAATCTAGCTCAGATCGAATTTCGGCGGCATGGGACTGACGATTCTGTGAGATCATGACGAACGTTGATAGGAAGATTGCCTCCAGCGAGACGATCAGGGTGAGCAGCCCAAATGGGAAGCCGTCAAATTTTAGGCCCGCACCGAGTAAGCCAAGGTTAATAAGAATCCAGATAGCAAACCAGGTCGAGTGAATATAGACAAAACTCATTGTGCCTGCAAAACTGGTAATCTTGTCGGCTGCCTTGTCCTCGGCTTTTTTGAGTCTTTGAATTTCCTTGTTCGCGTTGATGGCCATATATAACTCCCTGCTATATTGCCTTCAGTATAGCAAAACAAAGGTCTTGATTGCCCCTTCGTTGCGGTGGCTATCATACTGATTTCGATCCGAGCACCGAGGGGTAGATCCTTCACATCGTACGAAAAGTAAAGTCAAAAAATATTTGACGAAGGAGAAACATAGCGTATATTGTTTAGTATGTTAACTATTAAGATACTTAACTAATGCAACAAGAAGTACTTAACGCCCGCGATATATTCGCTAATTTTGCGATCATTCGGCGGCTACTGATTAGTCGTGCGCACGCGCGTGGCAGTATAGGTGATCTACCGGCATCTCAAGGTGAGTTGCTCTTGATCGTTGGTAATTTGCAATCTGCAACCGCCAAGGCTCTAGCCTGCGAGATGCAGCTTTCGCCGAGTGCTATTACGCAATTGGTTGAGACGCTCGAGCGACTTGGTTACGTGCAACGACGTCCTTCACCGGAGGATAGGCGTGTCGTGCGCGTGAGCCTTACCGCAGCTGGTCAAGATAAAATAGCCTCTTTGCGTCAGCAAATTGGCGACTTTAAGAAGCAGATAACGCAGCGTCTGAGCGAACAGGAAATAGCTACACTGACTGCTATCCAGCAGAAAATTATTGATTTTCTCAATGAGCCACAGCCAGCAACGACTGCATCAAAACAAATGACAAGAGGAGGGTTACGTGGTTAAAAAATTATTGAAGAAGTTTATGCATGAGCCTGCCCCGATAGTTGAGGGTGCTGAACGCAGCCATAGTGAAATTATGGTTATTATGACGGCCTTGATGACGGCTATGCTATTGGCGGCGCTGGATCAGACCATTGTGGGCACCGCCCTCCCTACCATCGCCAATGACCTACATGGGCTGAATGAACTTTCTTGGGTTGCAACTTCTTATCTACTGGCAAGCGCTGTTGTGACGCCGCTTTACGGCAAAATTAGCGATCTGTTCGGGCGTAAGAAAATATTTACGATTGCCATCACGATATTTCTTGTTGGCTCAGTACTCTGTGGCATGAGTCAGAATATGACTGAGCTCATTTTCTTCCGTGGCCTGCAAGGACTGGGTGGTGGTGGCTTGATGGCATTGTCATTGGCGATCGTCGGCGACATTATTCCCCCTCGTCAGCGTGGGCGTTATCAGGGCTACTTCGGGGCGGTCTTCGCGCTTTCAAGCGTTGTGGGGCCATTTCTTGGCGGGCTATTTACCGACCACCTTAGTTGGCGTTGGATATTCTACATTAATATACCTCTCGGTCTGGTTGCGATGGCGCTCATTTCATTGCGGCTTCATCTGCCGGTTCACAAGACGGAACACCGTATCGACTATTTGGGTGCGCTATTACTATCCGCAAGTGTTGTGAGCCTCACCTTGTCCATGGTCTGGGGTGGTAGTAAATATGCTTGGAGCTCGAATATGTTAATGGGGCTGCTTGCTGGTGGTATCGCTTCGGCTGCCGCATTTGTAGCTTGGGAGCACAAAGCAACGGAGCCGATTATTCCCATACGACTTTTCAAGAACGACATCTTCAGTGTCGCCTCCTTACTGGCATTTTTTTCCGGATCGGCCATGTTCGCTGCTTTTCTATACCTTCCCGAATACCAACAGCTCGTGCATGGGTATTCGGCCACCAAGTCAGGTGTACTTATGCTGCCGCTCATCTTTGGACTTATTGGTTCTATGACTGTCTCGGGGCGCTTGATCTCTAAGACTGGGCATTATCGCATCTTCCCTGTCATCGGTACACTCGTGATGGCGTTCGGCTTGTGGCTGATGACGCACGTGGCAGTCGGCACCAATCAATGGCTTTTGTCTAGTTGGATGCTCGTCTTGGGTGTAGGTCTTGGTATGTTCATGCAGGTCATGACCCTAGCCGTGCAGAACTCAGTCGAGCGACGCGATATGGGTGTGGCTACATCGGTTGTGACCTTCTTCCGCAACATCGGTAGTTCATTTGGGGCTGCTATATTCGGTGCCATCCTGACGGTCAGGCTTAATCATCATCTGCAAGAGCTGTTGCCTACTGGCAACCACGTGACCGCCCAAAACTTACAAGCTAGCCAGCAACAGCTACGCCAGTTGCAGCCGGGAATTATGCACGATATTTTAGAAGCGTTCGCACGTTCTTTCCACGATGTATTTATGTGGGCTATCCCGCTGGCATTGATTACCTTTGTGATCGCCTTATTTCTACGCGAAACACCTTTACGCACTTCGACAAAAGACATGGCCGAAGGTGAGGCGCTTGAAGGCCCGCGCCGGGCCTAGACGCTGTACCCCCATTCATTTTAGGCACATGACTTGTGTTATGTTTTTGCTTGACTCTGGCTGGAGATAGGGGCTACACTCCGAGCATAAGCAGCATACAAAAATAACATAGGACATGCATATATGAATGGCTTTTTAACAACTTTCTCTAATGCTAAAAAGTACATTCTTGCATCTCAGTCGCGTTTGGTCGGCGTTGTGTTTGCTTCCCTGGTTGCGTTAACTGGTGGCGCATATCTTGTGGTTTCTTCGTATGCCGCTACTATTGAGAAAGCTACCATTACTATAGGTGGTCCAATCAACCAGTATGTTGCGTTTGACGTGGGGTATGACCATACACATACCTCGCATATTTTCGGCAACGGCAATCAAGCAGCGGCCACTAGTGCAAAGACGCTGCTTGCGAGTTTACAGGCACCGCAGAACGTCCATATTATGGGTTTTGGTGTCGATAACCCTAACCCGTCTAAGGGTAAGTATGAGTTTGAGCGTTCAGGTCTTGATGACCGGATTCGCCTTATGGCTGCTACAACTCCTGAAGCGCAGCGCATTATTACGCTGTGCACGGCGCCTGGTTGGATGAAGGGTACCCGTGACGACAATATTGAGGCTGCGCCACTTCCCAAGTTTTATCCAGATTTTGCCACCCTATCTGCTGCCGTTGCCACTCGCTATGACGGTACACACAAAGATAGTAAGGGGCAGCTTTTGCCTCGTGTTAACAACTATGTAGTGTGGAACGAGTTTAAGGGCTTTTATTTAGCAAATGGTGATTTTGATTCTAAGAGCTATGTTACCTTCTATAACGGCGTGTACACTGCTGTTAAACAGGTGCGGCCCAATGTTAAGCTTGGCGGCCCATATGTCGGCATGAACACGGACGCGCCTACGAATGATTCTGCCGCATATGGGAGCATAGCTCCACGCTCTAAGGCGGCAATGGCATACTGGCTTAAGAACAAAAAGGGCGCTGAATTTATCACCATGGATGGTGGTCCTCAACTGAAGAGCAATTATCTCGCAACCAATGGCTACACCGCTGGCGATTTATTTACTGATGCCGCGAAGTATGTCCGTGGTCTCGATGAGCACACCTATCCAGGTGCCAAAACATTGCCTTTGTGGTGGACTGAATTTTATCCAGGCACTAGTGGAGAAAGTAAAAATAGCATAGCTACTGGGCAACACGCTGTTTCTATTACTATGGATAATATTCGTAAGGCCGGTATAGCCGGAGTCAATAGAATGTTGCTTTGGGAACCAGAGGGTACGGCAAGTGGCGATAATCCTGATACGCACGTATCTTTGTGGACGAATACGGCGAACGCTGGTGGTGGTAAGCCTACTGCCTTCTATGCGGCCGCCAAAGGTCTGCATGACTATTTTCCGGTAGGCACTCAGTACTATAGTTTTACAACGAGTAATCCATTGGTTGTTGGGTTGGCGAGCAAGGATCGTGCCTGGCTGATCGTGCGTGGCGACAAAAAAGTAAGCGTCACGCTTAACGGTAGAACCTTTACTATGGATCCTTACGCCGTACAATTTGTTCAGCGTTAGGTTGGAAGCGCGAAGCTACTGCTCGTCGCGAAGCTGGTACGTTTCCTTGAAGCTGCCTGACAGGGGTAATGCTCGCTCAAGGGTATGTATGTCCTCTTTATTAAGCTCCATGTACGCGTAGATGTCGATTCGCTCGGAGAGATCCTCGCAGTAGGGGTTCGTTATAACACTTGTTCCATAATATGAATGTTCTGGATCTGACCCATTACGGTCAACAGCCACAAAAAAGTATTGATTTTCATGAGCACGTGCCTTCACGAGGTACTCCATGATGGCGGGTTTGTTGCGGCCGTCTATCCAGTTGAATCCGGAGAACATGCACTCTACGCCGGCTTTTTTGTATGTTTCAAATAGCCGCGGGAAGCGTATGTCAAAACATGTTGAGAGGCCACACTTCCAGCCATCGAATTCAAATGTGACGAGATCTTCGCCTGGAGCATATACCTCCGGCTCGCGTGACTCGGTGAATAGATGATTTTTACGATACCAAGTGAGTAATTCGCCCTCTCGTGATACGACGAACTGTGTATTGAACGGTTTTCCTTTCGGGTTTTTTTCGATCATGCCACAAATGAGCGCTACGTTATGCTGCTTAGCTATACGTTGTATCTCGGTTACACAATAACCGTCTAATGATTCGGCAATAGTAGTATTGCTTTCATCGTCTACTGCGCCCATAAGGTTAATCTCGGGAAATAGCAGAATTTGTGTCTTAGGGTATAGGCGTAATGCTTCGACAACTTGCCGTTCAGTTTGTTCGATATTTTTCGCAGGATTTTTCCATACTGGCTCAGAGGCGACGGTAACAACATGCATGCTGGTAGGATATCATGGAATTACTGGGATTCAGATGGGGGAAATTGCCTCATTTATTATCAGATGGTATAAATATACTATGTCGCAGCCTGGTTCTGTTATCCCAACTGTCTCTATTCATCCAGCGTTAATAGGCCCGAATGGCTATCGTACGATAGAGATTGATGCAATGAATAGTGCTGCGTTGATGGGCTCCTGGGGCGCCGAGGATTCGGATATCGCCAGTACGGTCATTTTCGCGTCCAAGGGAAGAGCCCCTAACACGCTTGAGATTGGCGGCATACGCGCCTCTGTTTCCGTATATAGTGCCCTTGAAGGTAGTCAGCCTGTAATTCGTATGGGCGAGGTGGCCAATACCTTGCAGGAACCTGCACCTACCTATGACGGGATTGACGGTCACGGCATAGAACAAGAAATAGAGGATTGGCAAACAAGACAAGAAGAAGCACGAGATGCTTCTTCTCACCTTGTCGAAGTACTCAGTCATCGAGTGGATAACACGACGGTTGGCTATGAGCAACTGGCCGCAGAGCGGGCTAAGACAGAGAAGATGATGAAAGTGCATACCTCGTTTTACCGGAGCGGCAGCAATGAGCGCAGTCCTTGCAACGGGAGCTGTATTGAACCATGCAGAAGTGCACATTAGTCCGGAAGTGGCAGTGGATGTGCTCGCGTTAGCAGGCATTGCTGTATCAAATTGGGTGGCGAAGCTGAAGTCCCGGGCAGCGGCTGAGGAGCAGTATGTTAAAAATAGTATAGGCAAATTATGGCCGGCAGACAAACGAGCAAAAAGTCGAGCTGCGGACTACCGAGTGCGTCGTGCCACCGGCAAAATGCCTGAGTTGGTCACTTACGAGCTGAACGCCTAGCTAAGCCAGTCTCTTTACGATTGAGTAATTACAACTGAGTGCGGCGAAGGTATTTGATCGTACTATCTACACTTGCTTCGGTGTTATGCTCACCAAATATATATTTTTCCTTGAACGGCAACTTAGGATCATGTCGTGAGACGATTGCTTCTGCCATGCGTTCAGCAACCCCGAGTTCTTCGTTTTCGGCTAGCTCCCATATTTTTGATCGTAGCGTAAATGATATGGCAATAGTAAACTCACCTCGCTTTGCGACGGTGACAAGGAACTTGGACGAATTGCCCGTTTTAGGGAGAGGGGTGACAGTCATTACTGTTTGAGAGTATATAGGTAAGTCGGGGATCGGCAAAATGCCTTAAGCTGTCTCACGGATAAATTCGTCATTAGTGTTGTTTTTAGGCGCTGGCCTTGGAGAATGGCTAGGACGAGTTCACTGCAGATTGCGGTGCTACCGATCTCGTACCAAGCCTGACATCGAGCGGCGAATAATGGCGCTATAGTGCCATCCGCTTATTCGGCGACAGTGAATTTGTGCTCAAGGTAGCTATCTATGAGATTTTTGGTAGCTGGAAAGAGATTGTCGGGAATGTTTTTTGTATCGAACCACTTCCAGCTAACCCAGTCGTCGGCTAAAAGGACCGTAGGCTCGCCATCGATCTCTGCCACTGCTCCAATACCTATGAAATGATTACCTAGCGCATAGTTGGCATTGACGCAAATGATCTTGTAGCTCACGACATTGCAGCCGAACTCTTCTTGTATGTTGCGTTTAATGGTGGCGCCAATTTTTTCACCGAAGCGAATATCACGACCAGGAACCCCATACACCTGTCGTCCTTCATGTGCCCAGCGCTTTGTCATGAGTCCGAGGAGGATTTTACTATCACGCACAACAAGAATGTCTACACTAATCCCTGGGATTTTTGCCATATCTATGAATAGCAAATGAGATCTTCTCTCATACGGCAGGACGCGATCACCACAAGATCCACGCTATTTGTAGGTCAGCGGGTGAAGGAGTGGATTGTAGCATCCTCGCTCGCGCATTTCTTCTTCGGAAACTTCTCGAGCGTATCGAGTAAACCACTCGTAGCTAGTCGTAAGTGGCGGCCAGAGTTCATGGACCTTGGGTCGACTATTGATCAGTGAGGCTATATTGGCTGGTGTATTGGCGTCGTTATCCTTGTTTTTCATCATATGGTTGGCTACTTCGATGGCATCCTCGGATGACAGTCCCCTGCTCTCGAAAATTATTCTCCACGAGGTAGCGGCAAGCTCAGAGTTACCGGAATGTATGAGCACTTTAGAAGGGAGCGCCGTCAGATGTTTCCCTAGTTGAAGCTCGTCATCGAAATCGGGGTTTCTACCTTGCTGCATGTCGATTTGATCAACCTTGCCGGCGATGTCAATAAGTTCTGCAAGATAGGCTTCGCTACCGTACTCGTAAAATTTGTCTGAGACTTCCGTCTTTCGTAGGGCACGGAAAGGGATGACCATTTGCTCCGGGCGACGAAGATGTACGCCTATTCGTTCGCCATCATCATACGTGTAGGTGAGAGTGCCGGCGTGTTGCTCTGGTTGTAGTATACCTGGCTCGGCTACGGCATCTAAGCCGTGGAAGTAATGTACGAAGGCATAATTTAATAAAAGCTCAACTGGAAATTCTTCTTGGCCACGTTTGTTCTCGACAAGAACTAGGTCGTGATACAGATAGTTGCCCGGCCTAACAACGCCGTAGTCGTCCATACCGCGGGCTGCCGCTTTAGCAACCTCACCCCTATTACGATACAAAAAAGTATGGTCGCTTCCTGTCCAATAAAAACCTGCCATGGTGTGCGCGACAAAGCGTTGGGTATGTGGTCTATCGGTGAAAGGTACTTGCTCGAGTAGTCCATATGTCGGATCCAGGAGGTAGGTAGGGTCGATAACTACTGCTTCCCTGGAGTGGGCTCTCATGACTGCGCCATCTGCGGCGTCGAAGACTTGCTGTAGTCGACCACGCATCTTTGCTTCCGGCAAGTCGGCAACGCTATCTAGGGCAATCTGTCCAATAGAACCCGCCTCCTTATATGCTTCTAGGACCTCAAGGAAAGACTCGATACTGGGTTCTGCCAGGCAGCTTAATAGTTGATTGGGAACCACTACGTCACTTAGGCCGAGTCCGGCTAACCATTCTAGTAACTGATCACCCTGATCGGAAGGTGCCTTGACCGCTTCTACGGCCAAATGACCCACATCGTTGTCGACGATCCCATTTCCAAAGTTAGTTTTTACTTCGCTAGAACCGTGTTGCAAACCCGCAGCTATCTCACTGGCAACTGCATGCCTGCCGACTCTCGTATCGGGTGAGAACCGAGCATAAAAATCTGGAGGCAGCGTGGTAGTCTCGGCTACGGTGGCAATACCGCCAGGACTACTTTCTTCTGGTGTACCCATGGCTGTAACAGCGCCATCCAAAAATACCCCCGGTGGGCGAGGCTCATCATGTGGATGGTCGATGCTTAATATGTTAGGACTAACAAGCATTAACGACCTTAAATTATTGGACTAGTATAGCAGGATTATCTTTTTTGTGTACGGGCACTGTGCCAAAAATTGCCAAATAGTGAGAAATAACTTTTACAGCATGGACGATAATTTTTGCTATCTTATTAAGATGCACGAAGCACTCGGAATCACCCCGACTGGAGGCGAAATAGGCATGCCAATCGATCCCGAGCTTAGTGGGTCTGTCATTGAAGCCGGTGGACAGCCCGGTCTAGTCTGCAAAACCCCCAACAAGAACAACTGCCTGGTTCCGAGTCCTATCGGTGGCACGCAGTGCTACGAACGCTCTGTTGGAGGTCAGCAATGTCCATATGAGAGGACAAGCGAATATTTTCCAGCATGCATCGCACTGGAAGCTGCAGGCGTGCTTCTTGTCTGAGCCGAAGGCAAATTAGAAGAGCCATTGTCTGACGAAACATCAAGACAGCTCAGCGGCTGTGTTGTAAGGAGACCATGGGATTATTCATGCATTCGCTCCTAACTTGATCATTTAGTCCTGTCTGTTCTTCTTCGCCTAATTTGTTGCATCATTAAATCGTTCTACTATCCAGGGCCTTGTTCCCGAACACACTTAAAAGAGCTTCATAGTTTTTTCCCACTTCAGCTTTTTCGTCTTCAAAGAAAATCTTAGTGCCAAAGTCTCGCTCGATTTTGGCGTTAAACCACTCCTGCCATGCCTCATAGGTATTGGTATTATCTGGCCGGTGCATATAACAAATCACTGGAAAAAAGTTTGTTTGCAAGTGCCACATGCCGTCTGCTGTGGCAAGTGTTTTTCCTTCTAGGGATTTGGGGAGATGGCCCGGGCGGCAAGCATGTGTGCGGATGGCTTCCAAAATTTCATCGCGCTCATCTTTATGAAAGCCAGCCTTATTTAGTATCTCTTTAGTTTTCCCCTGCGACCAGGCATCAAATTCTGCTCGGCCCCTTTCATAGAGGCAATCTCCTAAGTCGTGAAGTAGGGCTGCACAATAAGTTTTTTCTTTATCTGCTCCATACTTTTCCGCCAATTCTAACGCTTTATTGGCGACCCACTGTGTATGGTTGTGCCACATCCATTTGCCCATGGTCGTGGTCGCTACTAAATACAGATCATTGACTTCGTTGAATACTTGTTGCCCTTTTTCCGTCATCTGCTACTAGTATAGCCACATAGTTAAAATTTTGATGCGAATGAGCTTTAAATTCCCGTATCTTGAACTGCAATTGGGAAGTATTGCTTACATACATTAATAGAGGCCGTAGTAGTGTTCATTTTCCAAGGGTCGTAATTGAAGTAATCAATTTGTCGCAAGCGTGGGTATCGCTGCGAAGTGAACATTTGGGTCAGCCATTCGTTTTTGGTATGCCCGCCAACTGGTCCATCAACAGTCCCCGTTTCACCGACCGCCATCGGTATGCTCTTGCTGGTGGAGATTGCGGCTACGCGGTTATATACACTGTCAAATTGATCATCAAAGGTGTGCCACGCACCACCAGCCCACGCCGGCTGATTATACGTATCAAAGCCAATTACATCTACATAGGAGTCTCCGGGGTAAAACTCTTCCATTCTATGCGCACCGGTATCTGAGCCGTTTGCGCACCAGAAGAATTGTACATTCGTACATCCGTTGGTACGTTTACAGCGATCGTATACATACTTCCAGGCTTGAACCCACTGGGCTGTAGAACTCACGAGTGAACCTGGATTGCCAACTTTCGTGGGGCCTGTGGGATCATTCATCTCCCACCACATGCGTAACACGACGGTGTCGCCATGGCCTTTACAGGCCTGGAAAAACGCATCAAGGCTGGCGTTGTTATTGCCGGCAATAATATTGGCAAAGGATACATTGGTGCCGACCATGTCCCAGGCAATATCAAGAGTATGATTCGATGATTTGCACCAATTGGCAACATCGGTCGGCCAGGCGCTAGCACCGTTGTTGCCCATATTGTAATAGCAAACGTAGTGTTTTAACTTTGCTCCAAAGAGAGACTCTAGCGCCGAATGCGCTTCAGGGCTACCAGCCGATACACCAAATGCACAACGGTCATAAAGATTACCGGTAGTCGGTAGATTGACGGCACTACTACCAAATTTTACTGCCTTGCCATTACTCGCAGTAGCATCTGTTACTACTGATGCGCCTGTGGTCAGTGTGCCTGTTTCTGGTTCGATTGACGCAGTGTCTGTCGTCGTTGCTGCGTGGGACATAATTTGTTCGATCAAGCCAACAATACCAAAAAGAGAGGCGAATCCTAGGGCGCTCATACCCAGAAATTCTCGCCGAGTTACCTCTTTTTTGAAAAGACGGTTCAAATTATTGAACTGCATTTGGAATGTTCCCGTCCACTACAGCTTATGCTCTAGATTGTATCATAAGCTGTTCAGCTCTTTCTTAGAACTATATGCAACCAGTTAGCATTATTGTGGCTCGTATAACTTTCAGTCATAGAAATCCATTGAAAGCGGCAATCAATAAGCATGTTCTTCAAGTCTTCTATTTTCCAATAGTAAAAATAGCGCGGCTCGCCGAGTTTTTCTTCCGACCAGACCGGACCATCGCCTTGCTTCATGCGCAATGCGAAGATTCCGTTGTCAGTCAGCGCTCTATGTATTTTTTGAGTAACTGCCGTAGCTTGCTCTGGCGTAAAATGCAGCAACACTGCGTCTGCCAAGATCATGTCGTAGTCATTTCCAAAATCATTATCAGCAAGAAGATCAAGCCGATGAGCTTTAAAGCCTTTCTCTTGGAGCATGTTCACAAAATTCGGTACGGCATCGCTACATTCAATGTCAAAACCCTTTTGCTGAACATAATCTGCGTCACGGCCAAATCCACTGCCCACTTCCAATATTTTGCCGTTAGCAGGGATAAGGCTAAGAGATGTATCGAGCCACGCTTTAATAGTGTCGTCAATGGGCGGAGTGCCATCGACATATTCCTGTGCTTTATCTTGATAGCTCTGCAGAGTAAGCGCATTGTCATTCGGACTATTCGTATTCACATCAACATTATAACAGTCAAAATATGTGGGGGGATTCGAACTATTTGGTAACAAAAAACCTGCAGCACAATCTGTAGGCTTCAAATAACGCTATGGGCTGGGGGCGAGTCTTTCGGCTGGCACACCGATTAATATGACTCACACATGGACAGGTTAGTTATGAGTCATTTGTAGTTAGTCTTTTCGATTTTTCTGACAACACTAGCATCATCACGCCCTGTTACAACGGTCTTGTCGGCTATCTGCAATGATCGAGCCGATTACTGTTGTCCTTGCCTTACGGCCATGTCTTTCGCTATCTGGTCGTTGTAAGCCTGTTGACGAAGCTCGTCATATCTAGCCCCGGTCGTGAATTTGCCTTTTTTTACCCCCGCCATAGCCGCATTTGCTCGTTCGGCATACCATCTTGAGAGTGCTTCATCCTCTGCGGCAGCATACTCACCCTTTTTTATTTCTACGACCTGTTCAGCATATTCCAGTGCGTAGCCGACATCGCCGAGCTTACGGGAAAGTGGATATGGCTCTCTAAAGGTATATCTTTGGTTCACCCCCGTTTTGTCATCGGCAGCATTGCTCATGTGCCCACCCGTAAAATCTATAGTCTCATCTAATTGGGTGCCAAAAATTGCGACTAACCGTTGCATGGCAGGGGATAATTCTGACGGATCAATGCCCGAAACATCATATATGTGCGCGCGGGCCATGCCCGTTACGTTAAGTTCATTCAACGATTGATCGATGTTTGTTGGCCATTCATGCCCCAGGTAGGGCGTCGTTATATCGATTATTTCGCCATTGACCAGAAACCTTACATCAACGGCAGCGCCCGGTCTGGGCCAGTCGTCTAATTGCCTGGAGCGTTCGTATGCTTCATCCAGCCTTCTATATCCAACAATAATAAGCTCGCCACGCTCATCAACATAGTAACTTTCCGTGGCTGCATTCGAGCCGACTAGCCCTCGTATGTCGGAAAGCTCTTCGCTCTCTGTAAAGAAGCCATCTTGTTCCCATTCCTGACTTACGCCTGTTGCTCGCGCATGTAACTCATCTATGCTATGAGGCGTTTCCCCGTCCCCTAAACCCTTCCGCAAGTGTTGCTAGGGGGCCAACCCTAAAGCGCTCAAGATTAGAGGTAATGGTAGGGTCATCGTTTTTATATATTAGGCCGGGATAGCCATCCATACTCATGGGAAAATTATAGCACGGGGCCTAAGCGTATCTGGACCGTAGGGCCGCCACGAAGAATTTGAACCTAGTTCGCCCAAGACGGAAGATGTTCATTTTTCAAACATCTTTATAGCTGTTGCTTAAATTTGGAATGTATTGCTTATTCTAGAAGTGATCTAGCCCGGCAAAATATCCGAAGCTTCCCTATGTTCCGGCACTTGTTTTCTACGAATTAATATCATAGAGCAAAATGCTGCTGTCGTAATGGCTAAAGATGCAGGGTATAAAAGCGTTGTCCAGCTATAGTGCTGCTGAGCGCCCACCGTCAATATGTGCTTTGCGGTACTCATAAAGTTTTGAGTAAGATTTTCAGAGTATGGCATTCGATATGTTTTTCGTATAGTTATCCAAAAAGCCACAAGGTCTATGACGGAAATAAGAATCACAGACAATAAAGGCTGCCTTGTAATGAGCCAGAGTGGGATGGCAATTAGTGCCAGGCTTAGGCTAATCCAATCACTCTTGTAATAAGTGACTCTTTTATGTCGAGACGAATAGTAGGCTATCCACGCAGAGATAGTGCCGGTGGTAAAAGCAACCATTGATCCCCATCCGCCACCGCTCGTTAGCTGTGCTGTACCAGCTACATAAGCTATGACTGCCCATATAAGCCAGGAAAAAGCATGGGGCTTCGTTCTGCCGTTGAGCATCTCTTTGATATATGGAATGTAGCTTATAACGGCCAAGCCGGTGGCGAGAAATCCTAAGATTACTTTAAAATCCATTGTTTCAAATATAACATTCTTAATTAAGTTATGGGTTGAATCAAAAAAGACCCCCGGAGAGGCCTAGCTCGAACTATTGGTTGAAAATACCGCTATGCTGGGCCATGTGGTTCAAAATTGGAACACTATTTTGGCCGAGCCTGCAGATTGGAATTTGGTGTGAAAGCGCACGAATTTAGGTATAGTGGTGCTTGAGCCAATCCTCGAGGTCAAATAGGCTCGATTTATTTTTTCGACAAGTGAACGACGTAGAGTAATCCCATTACGATGCCGCCGACGGCAGTGGCTCCAACTAGAATACTGCTTATTGTATCAACAGTTGAAGAATTACTATTGGTAAGCATCGTGATCAACCATACAGCACCTGTTAGAATTGCTGCTGTCATGGTGAAATACAATGCGAAGTTACGACATGTCTCTAGGTTATTCTTTTGCTTTGTCTCTGCCATGGTGACTGCCTCGTGTATATAAGGGTTTACTTAGCTTATATAATATAACTTCAGAAACACTTCAGCAACCAACATTCCTACTCACGGATTTCATTGTAGTAGAAGCAGCTGACCCTCCAGCAATTTAGCCCCGCCATTTTGCTCGAAATCCTCGTACGCATGATTCATTTTTTTTGGAAAAATGGCTCGTAGTGTTGTCCTGAAGGTGTCGCCATCATGCGGCATAGCATGGGCAATAATTGAAAGAGTGTTTTTCGCATCCTTGAAGAATAGCTTGACCGAAGTGATCTTACTATCTTAGCTTGCAGTGGAACCAAACAGTAGTTGATTAGACGTCTGCACCGACTCAGCTATAAAAAATTCAAGTGGACCGAATACTTCCTTTGTTTGGGCCATTTCTAGATATTTGTAGTACGCTCGTCGCCTTTCTTTAAGCACTAGTGGGGGCACAATACCGGCTTGCAATGCCTGGGCGAGCATAATCAGACGGCCGACACGCCCATTGCCGTCGCTAAAAGGGTGAATTTTTTCAAACGTAGCATGGGTACGTGCCAGGCCTGCGACAATATCATTTTTTTCCGCAATTGTTTCCTGTAAGCCGCTCATGAGGTTGGGCACTTTGAGATGGTTCGCAACAGTGACCTGTGTACCCATAATACGCACGCTATGATGCCGATATTGTCCGGCGTCGCCTAATATGCTATTCATGAGACGCAAGTGTAGACCCTTAACTGTCTCCTCTGTAAAAACAAAATCTTTCTTCTTTATTTCCTCTAACAACCAGAGCAAAGCAGCCTGGTGATTACGCGCTTCAGCTTGTTCTATTTGGGTACGATTCGTAAGTACTTGATTGTTGAAGAGAACGTCTTCCGTGTCGGCCAGAGTCATCGTACTGCCTTCAATAGTATTTGTATGGTACGTCAGATGGAGGATGAGTTTGTTGAGTACTGACTCGTTGCCAGAAATCGCTTGAGCGGTAGTATATAAGGAAGTAACAATTTGCTTCTGACGTTTTAGCTCCTCTTGATCGACAGTATCGAAGCCAATGATGTCGAAGTAAAGCGCCTGGATAGACTCCTGCGCCTTCTTACGAGGTTCAGACTTACCGTTCGCCCAAGTATTGAGAGTAACGAATGATACGTCAAGACGCCGCGCTAAATCTTCCTGAGACAAACCGCTTGCTTGCAGAATAGCTTTTAACTGTGATTGAGAATTCATAACTTTATAAGTATAGCACTTCTTTATAAAGTTATCAATATTTAAGCATGGCATTTTTACATCACGTTAATTTAGCGGCGGGTCGTATATAAATGCCTTAAGCATTAGGATGGATTTAGTTTAGGAGCTGCTGAATTATTGGGATAGCCTTACTCAAATCGTCTACAATAACATGGTCGGCCAATGTCTCGATGCCCCTTTTAGGGTTGATTGCTATACTGATGTGGGCAAATTCAAATCGGCTTTTGTCGCCTGGGGAATCGCCAACTGCAACGGTTTCAGAGGCATCAATGTTCAGAGCTTCAAGTATTTTCTTTGTCTCAAAAAATTTGAAATCAGAACAAGGGTAGTCTTCCTCGAGGGCATTAAAGGTTAGAACCTTGCCCGATAAGATACGAGAACCAGCTTTAGGGCTGTTCGTTCATCATGGCTGGGGATTGTTTCTCAACCAGCACTCCTTAGTTAAAGGCTCATCCTGCTTGCCGGGAAGTTACAGAAGCTCGGCTTTATTTATAGTAGAGGCAAATAATTAATATAGTTGAGAATGCGAGCCTATAAATGCGAAGATCACGATCTGGTCGTTTTGAATGTAATATAGTGCTCGCAAATCACTCTCAATATCAATGCTTCGATAGCCGGTATATGTACCTTTCAACGCATGATCACGCAGTACGCGGTCGTGAGGATTCTTTTTCAGAATTTCAAGACGCTCGTAGAAATGTTGTTTTTGGGACTCTCTTAATTTCTTAAACTGCTTTACGAAGCTTTTCGTAAAATCGATCTGGCGATAAAGCATACTACGCCTTCTTTAGATAATTGATGGCTTCTTCGGTGGTCTTAAACGGACCGACGGTTTCGCCTGCCTTTATTTCCTTTTCGGCGGACTCAATAAGTTCTTCCATTTGAGGTGTCATAACCTCTACGGCGCTAAAGTGAATCTGGCCGGTCTCTGCTAGCTCCATGAGGTAGGCATTTACTAGTGTGCTTAAAGGTATGCCAAAGGAACCGGCTACTGCCTGCGCTCGCTTTTTTACCTGCTCGTCGACCTTAACATTGAGAATCGCTGTTTTCATATAACAAAGTATATACTTTGTGCACGCATACTGTCAAGCTTATGGTTGGTCTTATCCCAATTGAAGGGCACTCTTCACGATGGACCGCCAGTCAACTGTGCTGCCGATTGCTAGCGCATCTAACTTTTTAATAGCAACCCATTTTGGCGTTAGTCCGTACTCTCTTTCGTCGTCTTCGAGTCCGTCGAGCGATATTTCACCGTCGCCTACGTGACATAAATAATATAGCAGTAGCGACTGAACATGCGATGGCTTTTTGAGGCTCTTTTTATGAGTTGGAGTGAAAAATGTGGAGAGTGAGCCTACAAGGCGCGGATTTGAGATACTCAGCCCAGTTTCTTCTTTCACCTCTCGTACGACGCCATCTTCCGGCACTTCGCCTAAATTAACGCCACCGCCAGGCAGATACGCTCGCTTACAAGCAGGATCTTATCGTCTCGGGTAGCAATTGCGTAGGCTGCAGGACGCCATGTAAGTTCACTTATCGGAACGTCATACTCGTTGCCGTAAACGTCGCTACTTTTGACCATTTGTTGCATGACTATAATTTTATCATGGCAACTGACTTGGCGAACCCGGCCTACATATCAAAAATGCTAGCCCAAACAAAAAAGACGTTCGCTTGCGAACGTCTTAGCATCCGTTATTCACGCTTGGCTGGGTATAAGTCTAGCGCTGGGAACCCCTTATTAGCTGATTTCGTCTCTGTTGGCTATAAACTAGAACGACTTGGTTTCACTTACTATAAGGGCAAAGTGACTATCGTGGAACCTTTGGAGGAATCATGATGCTTTGGTTCCGAAAACGAGGTAACGATTTTGCGAATACTAGTCTGCTGGATCAAGACAGCTTCTATCCTATCTTTACGCAGGATTTACTAATTGCAAAGCAGGAAGTTATTATCGAGTCGCCCTTTCTTACGACAAGGCGTGTGGGCAAACTACTGCCGACGCTACAAAAATTGTCAAAGAAAGGCGTTCGTATTGTCATCAACACAAAGCCTCTCGACGAGCATGAGGTCGAGTATTGCATCCAAGCACAGCAATGTGTTGCGTGGCTGCACGGTATGGGTGCGACTGTGCTTTTTACGGGCGGTCATCACCGAAAGCTTGCTATTATTGATCGGCAGATACTTTACGAGGGGTCACTTAACATCCTCTCACAGAATGATAGTTGCGAGATCATGCGCCGCATAGACTCGGCACGGCTCGCAATGCAGACGATCAGCTTCGTTGGTATTGGTAAGTTTATCAAGTGATATAGTAAGGAGTAATTATGAACGAACCAGAATACGAAACAACAAAAGAAGACGTGCAAGTAATGCTCAAGAACTTACGTCATACAGCTCCAGAATACGCAACGCCGGAAAATGCAGCCAAACTTCTGGAATGGCAACACGTTCATCACGAAACCCTCGAGAAAATTTACCCCGAGGTTATCGAAGAGATATTAAAAGACCTTGAGTCGCGTTAGCGTCATTTTCATGAAGCTACTTTAATCCTTTGAAAAGCTCGTCAGTCGAAACGCCAAGCCCTTTTGCGAGTTTGTGAAGGGTCGTTAACCGAGCCCAACGTCTGCCTTGCTCGACCGCACCGATTGTGTCGACAGAAAGCCCAGTTTTATTAGCGAGATCATCCTGCGTAAGACCGCGTTTCTGTCTCAGTGCTGCTACCCTCTCTCCGAAGGCTTCTAAGTTCTTATCTTCTTGGGTTGGTCTACTCATTACCTTTTAGAGTACGCAATCCGTACTTCTAGTAACAGGGACTACTAGTACGACTTAACGATTTGTTGTACACTCAGTACAGATGGAACTCCTACTACTAGTACGACATACGAAATTGTTTACCTTGTCATCTTGGGGTCTAAAATGCACGGACTAGTGTGTGAGGAGTATCAGATTAAGGATGGCTCTAGTGCTAAGTTCATAGCTCGCCATCTTTCCATGAGAATGCGCTACGGGAAAGCCGTGATAATAGCTCGGAATCCTCATGCGACAATCAGCGCCGTCCGCAAGCAATGGCTCAAACTCATTAGAACGAAGCAGAAGGAGCGCGCCAGCACCTTAGACGCTGGACGCATACGGCGGCTAGTCGAGGTGACGGCTTACATGAGGGGCCTACGATTCACCATACACTACCCGCCCGAAGAGTACGTAGGTGACGTTTATGTAGCAAGCCCAGATGCAGCATTACAGTGGCCTCCCTCATGTCAGACGTTATATGTGTCTAGCGATTTGAAGCGCGAGGAGTTGTATATGGTCACGGCTTGGATGCCAAAAAATACGCTCGCAGTTATTTTGAGATATGAGAACGATGAATAATATAACTAGTGATGGGCTATGCCCGGCTTGTAAAACACTAACGGTGGCGATGGCCGGTAGACCATTAAACAGAATAAAGGATATATTGGCGTGCCTAGATCACTTTCGTGACAAGAAACAGGAGTATTTCGTATGCCTTTCGCTCGACAGCGGACGGCGACTTATAACTAGACGGATCGTGACAATAGGCCTACTTGATTCGACGCTAGTACATCCGCGCGAAGTGTTCGCAGGGCCGATTGAAGATCGAGCTGCTTCGGTGATAATCATGCATAACCACCCGTCTGGAGATCCGGAGCCGAGTCAACAGGATATTAGGACGACGCAGCAACTCGTGTCAGCAAGTATATTGTTAGGCCTGCCTCTCCGTGATCACATTATTGTTGCGAAAGAAGGACACTACAGCTTTAAAAAGGCAGGTCTATTATGACTAAGCTGACGAACTAGGCTAATCTAGAAGGGCATGACCAGGGCGTGAATTGTGTGCAGCCACACGATGCTGAAGATCGACAACAAGATCATCACGTAATTTGAACCAGACATCCTTTTGTTTGGGTGTTGATTTATTAGCGGGCGCGGTTTCAAGAGAGGCAAGATTGATAATAAGTCTCCAGCTATGATTGTTATAGTGAAACTTGTTGTGTAGCTCATGACCATTACCGTACTTGGTAATTTTTCCTCGGTTGGTATCAGGGATGGCAATAGCGTGTACGTAGTAAGAAAAGGAGTGCTTTTTTTGAGCGAAATCGCAAAGTGGCGTAATATCGATCTTTACGTTGATTACCCCTTCAGTGTTGTTGATCAAATTGGTGCAGTAAGAATCCTTGGTCTTAAAAACACATCCAGGACCGAGCTTTTCGTCCGGATTAAGCATAAGATGACCATTCAACTTAGCTTTTAAGTCATCAGTTATAGTATTGCCGGTCTCAATTCGTGCATTATTTTTGCGGTAATTTTGCGTGGCAACTGCTGAATCTATAGTTCCCTTCAGGGCTGCATTTAATGTTAAGAGAGCATAGAGTCCTACGTTTTCATCGCTAGCGCCGCCCGCATACGCTGCGCCTAGAGCATTGAGTTTACCTGAAAGTGATGCTTGGTCTTCTTTGCCTAATAAATCCCTAAGGAAGCGGGACATTGCTTTGTTGATCTCCACTTCCCATTTGGCAAAAAGTTCGAAGTCGGCGGTCTTTTCTAGTTCCGGTTTCATATATCCGTTGATCTTACGGGCCGAGAAAGTGCCGTCGTTGTTTCTGCAATTCTTTTTACTGATGCATATTGGTGCAACATATGGGTAAAAATCTTGACCTCGTTCACTGAGCATTTCCAAAAATACTGTAGCCAGAGAGTCGTCCAAATGCCCTGACCAAATGATAAGAGCGTAGTGACCACTTTCTTCGACTATACGCTTGAGACAGGTAAGGGCAAAGGCGGCTTTATTCGCATCACCGTTGAGTTCGGGTGCCAGTTCCAGGTCGAGAATGACTAACCGTACATTTGGGAAGTTTTTTACTGACTCAATATCACCCGAACCCTTTAGATGGATAAAATGTGAAGCGACATGCTGCTTATTGAAGGCTCGACTGATTGCCTCGCCCTCTTTCTCGTTGTTATCGATAATAACAACTCTATTAAGGCTTGCTAGGTTTTTTAGATCCATCCCGCTTCACCTTGAACAGTAATTCGATAATTGCGCCGTTAGAAAATTCATCAGGAATGCCGTCGACCTCTTTGAAATTGCGAAGTAGTAGTGCGCCATGATGAGCCTTCATGACCTCGTCAACAATATGCAACCCAAGACCAATTCCACCGACCGGCTTGTGAGTTACGAAAGGTTGTACGGCATCCTCGAATTCAAGGTCGAAGCCATTACCGTTATCCGCAACTATGATACCGAACTCGTCGCCGTAGTCCTTGATACCCACGAAGATTTTACGATGCTGAACGTTGTGTGAATGTAGCCAATAGATAGAGTTATCGTAGAGGTTGAGCAGCATGCCGACAACACTATTCAAAGAGTAAGGCACTTTGATGTCCGGAGAATTCTCGTAGGCCTTAATTACTTCAACACCATGAGCGACAAATCTAAACTCAACATTGATTAGGGAAACGTCAATTGCCTTTTTAAGGGTGGCCATCTTTTTATCATTGGCCGCCAAGGCAGAGTAACCATCTACGAGCGTGGCTATACCGCTCACTAGCTCACGCACCCGACCGGCATCAAGATTCTTGCTATTAACCGCTTTCTTCAGTTCGTCCACGCGCTTTTCAACTTCGTGAATGACAACCCCGAGACTAAGTCCAAGATTAGAGCTTTTAATAAGTACCTCGTTAGTGTTGATATACTGCTCTTGAATTCTGTCTAGGCTGACATTGACATCGTTAACAAAAGACTCTTTGTCGTTCATCTCCACTTCGCTTAGTCTGTTGGCAATCTGCTTTTTCAGTTCACGTATGTCGTGCGTCACGGGCTGTGATTTTGTACTTTCACCTTTTTGGCGACGCATTTTTGATTTGTCTTCGATTCTTTCGCCTGCAATTAGATCAATGACGTAGCGTATAGCTTGACTGAAGTCTGCATACGCATCGCCTTCAACAAAGCCCTCTCGATTTGTTTTCTCTACTAGACTACCGCTCTTTTTACGGTCTAGCATTACGGCACCGAGAATGTTCCTATTACCGATCTGCTTCGAGGGGTCATTAATCCTTTTCTTGTCTAAGTCCAGCCAATCATTACCTTGCTCCCCGTAATCGTAAATGCGCATGTTGTCACGATAAACTCTTACACCACCGTTTTGTGATAGGTAGTTCTTAACGTAGGTAGGAAGAAGAGGGCTGAGCTTAAGCGTCTCAACGTCGAGATCGAACAGATAGGCTTGAATACGCACCTTGCCAATCTTATGTTTTGATAAATCAATAGGTTCGTTTGCGCGTCCAACCTTTCGTTGCAACTTATGCCGCTGACTACTCACTAAATTTTCCAAACGAATGTGGTGAGCTTCGACGTTCATGGTCTTCCAAGGCTTGAAATAGAGGTCGAAACTTGTAATCTCATCATTCTCCAGAGTACAGTCGAGTTCCCACAGTGCGCCCTCACGAATTTTTTCAGCAGATACTTCTTGAGCGTTCCATCTTTCTTGCTTCTTTTTGTCGCGCATTTCCAAGGTTAGGGCGACAGAAAAATTGTCATGCGTTTCAAATGGCGATGCCAAAGATAGGACACTCTTAGCGAGATCCTGAAAAGTTTTCTCGTTCCAGGTCTTTCTAAGCGCTCCTATCTTAATCCGGGTACCTGTTTTCCCGGCAGTAAATACTTTAGGAGTTCTTTCGGTTACAGTAAAGGTAGTCTCATCAAGATAGCGTTCTTTTAGGAAGTCCCTCCAGTCAATGGTGATAATGACTTCATTTTTCGAATCCCTGCTTTTGGTCACAAGTTCAATGGAATCACCTAGTTTGTGGGCGCCAAAGCGACCTACGCCCTTTTCACCTATAGGAGTACGTTGCGGCAGCGTAAGCGCAAAGTCAAAGGACACCTGGTCACCTTTGTTAAGTATTTGTTCCTTGAAATCAGCACCAGGCTCAAGCCAGACATTCTTAATAATGTCTGGTGTCATTCCAATGCCGTCATCTTGAATGATAATCTCGCCCAGCTCCGGGTCATCAATGTCCCGGCATAGAACAGAACAAGAAGGGGCATCTGCGTCGTAGGCATTCTTAACAAGCTCGATTACCGCAATGTTCTCACTTCTGATTAGCTGGTCACCGAGTTGCAGGAGCAGTCGTGCTCTTGGCCGAAATTTTTTTGATTGATCTTGCTCACTCATTCAATAGATACTCCTATTTTGCATGTGATTTGCACATAAACAAATAGAATGGTCTTATTATAACAGAGGTGTACATTCCCGTATAGCGTCTCATCCGTAGACTGGCTGTAAGGAAATGATCAATTCGCAAGGGTAAGCAAGCTTTGCCTTTGTTTCACCGCCGATTCATCCAAGACCAGCGGTTTTTGGCTGACTGCGGGTTTGTCTGCGGATGCGATCTTTGCTAACACATCGTACACAATGTCTGCGATCTGCACTGCCAAGAGCGGAGGAACGGCATTCCCTACCTGTTTGTATTGCTGGGATCGTGGGCCAACAAAATAATAATTGTCGGGGAATGATTGGAGGCGAGCAGCTTCGCGGACGGTAAGACTACGGCACTGAGTAGGGTCATAATGAATACTGTAATGGCCATCTTTTGCTATATGACATGTAATCGTAGCAGCAGGCCTTGTCGCCTCTTGGACTCGGAAGCGATCATCGAATACTCCCTTAGAGAGGGCGTCAGCCACGTTTTTATGTTTAGGCAGAAGCTCCATAGGGAAGTCCTTCATGCGTGGCGAACGTCCATAGCTTTCGGCAAAGGCAGACGCGAAGAAATAGCGATAGAGATCTTCCTTCATGTGACCTCTTGCCTCGTGGTTGAGCACGCCGCCCAAACGTCGGTCATTGAACCAGTCGGGTCTATACTCTGTCCGGCAGTCTGCCTCGACAAACTCGCCGCCTGTATCTAGGTGTTTTTTTACTTTATTCAAGTGTTCATGCATCTTTAACCTGAATTCCTGCGCATCAACTGAATTACTACCAGGAACAGCGGGCTTATAGCTCTTAAACCAGACTTGCCGGGTAACGCCGGATAGGAAATCATACCATTCTTTCTCGTTGTCGAGTACTCTCGTAAAAGAGCTACGTAGCACAGGTAGATCACCTATTAGTCTTTTGACACCTATTTTTTCTAGGTGTTTTTTTAGTGTTCCCGGCTTAGCATCCACATCCCCTCGAACTCCCAGCAGTATGACACGATGACGTGCTTGGGGGACTCCGTATTGCTCAGACTGAATGAGATAATCAGTGGGATCAAGCTCGACCCCCTCGTCCTTTGAAACAACTAAAGAATATATTTTATATTCCAAATTATCACCTACCAAAACCTCATCAAGCGCAGCATTTGGCTTTTGAAGATCACTCAAGATTTTGTAGAATATTCTCTCACCATTAACTTTTGCCGACAGCATCCCTTTGACGTTTTCCATTACAAATATAGTTGGCTTATATCTGGCGATAGTTCGCAGATACTGACGATAAAGGAAGTTTCTTTTGTCTTTTTCGTGTGCTTCTTGCCCCTTGCTATTTATCTGGCGGCGCGATCTACCTATAGTTGAATACGCCTGACAAGGAGGACCCCCGACTAAAACCCAAGGCTTATTCGCATAGCGGCTTAAAACTTTATCCAATCTTTCATATATAAGCTTATCGTCTTCTTCATCCCCTAGAGTCGCCTTAATTGCCCGCTCTCGGGCTATTGCTGCCTGAGTGGGATAGAGCCCAAATAATTCTTCGCGCGTAATTTCGTGCCGTAGATATTGGTAATATTCATCAGGTATATTCTCGCGATCAAACTCGTGATAGAAGCTTCGTAATTCTAGAGTTTGGTGCGCATACATATCCATTTCGACCGAAGCGCGGATACTGAAGGGATGTACTTTGCCTGATTTGGTTGCATAAGCAGCAAAACCTTCGCTTAGGCCGCCGGGGCCTGCAAACAGGTCAATAATAGGTATATCTTTATTTTTTATCGTTTTGGATGGCATATAACAGATTAAGCCTAAGCGCTTTACCTTATAATCATTCTAACATCATTGATAATACCAGCGGAGAAAATCATATTTTTAAGTCCCCAAAGGATAAATGATAAATTTTCCACTTTGCCCATCTAGACTTAATAGCCGCAATGTTTTTGAGTCCACGCTTTTAGGCTGTCATCGAGTGATCCGCCATTGAGGCTGTTCGCTATCGCATGTGACGGGTTGTCATGGATGTCTTGATACAACTTTTGTAGACTGCCAATCACCGGCTCAATTTCCGTTGGTGCTACACGATCTAACTTGCCGAGCGATGTTGCAATCTGCGAGGCATCAACAACACTCACGTTGAATACTCCAGAAGGATACGGATTTGACTTGTTGGACATCGTACCCAGCCTTGCTTTTTCTTGCGCGTAGATTTTGCAGTAGGCGCTTACGGAGCGTTCGGGTCGGTTGAGCTGCATAACTAACATGACAATTAAGGCAACGCCCAACACTGCGCCGATAAGGAGCATCGCGCTTCGTTTTTTGCTATCGAGTGCTGGCTTGTGTCGTGTCTCGTTCATTCTGATAACTCCCTATGCCTAAAGCAACTTAGTTCATGGTCGTTCACCATTCCGACTGCCTGCATAAAAGCGAGTACGGTTGTAGGGCCGACAAATCGAAAGCCGCGTTTTTTCATATCTTTGCTCATGGCTTTGCTTGCTGCTTGGACTTTTTCTCGGTCGGCATCACCAACCACCGTTTTGTTATCTACAAAGCTCCACACATAGCTATCGAAGCTACCAAACTCATCTTGAGTATCCAAGAATGACTTAGCGTTTTCGATAAATGCGTTGACCTTGAGGCGGTTGCGAATAATACCTTCGTTTGCCAGTAAACCAGCACGCTTGGATTCGCTATATTTGGCGATTTTGGCGGCGTCGAAGTTATCGAAAGCTTCGTGGTAGTTACTGCGTTTCTTAAGAATTGTTAGCCAGCTAAGACCGGCTTGCGCACCTTCCAGGTTGAGCATCTCAAATAGTAACGTGTCGTCATGAACGGGTATGCCCCATTCATTGTCGTGGTAAGCGGTTAGTAACGGATCAAAATCCGCCCACTCGCAGCGGCGCTTATTCTCACTCGATAGAGTACTCATACGCCGATTATAACATTAAAAATAGTGCTTATGTTTTGAAATAATATTTACTCTGTGTAAACTATATTTTATCAGGACATTTAGAGGATGACAGGTTGGTCATAAAGTCAAAAGGAGGGTTTACCGTGCGACTGTCTAGGGATATAAAAATTGTAGTATTGTTCGTGGCTTTGGGGCTGCCCTTAATTGTAGCGCATCCCGCGCTTGCCGCTGATGGAAACATCACACAAGTCGAAAACTTCATCAAAAGCGTCATCAAAGTAATATCTGGTCTTGCCGGTCTCATAGCGACCGGCTTTTTTGTTGCTGGAGGAATTGGCTATATCACCAGTTCGGGTAATCCCGAACGCCTAGAGAAAGCCAAGCACACGTTACTGTATTCTGCTATTGGTCTGGCAATTGTTATCGCTGCCTTTGTTATTAGCAATATCGTAACAGATCTAGCTACGAGCGCATTTGGGAAATAGGTCATGTTGCATGCAGGCCATTCCCTAACACTGTTCGCAAACGCAACAGCCGCATCTAATGCCATGCGGTCATTTCTCGACCCCGTAATCGCCACGCTCTGTGTTATTGCCACACTTGTAGCTATGTTCTTCCTAGTGACAGGCGGCATAGAGTACATGTCCAGCAGAGGCAAGCCAGAGAATCTCGAGCATGCTAAACGAACAGTCAAGAATGCTCTCATCGGACTTGTACTAGTAATTGCCGCTGTTACGTTGACCGCCATACTAAGCCACGCCTATAGTTCATCGGCAGGTACGATGGCTGACAAGTTACCAACACTAGCGCCTATTCAACAGAGTGATTCAACAAGTTTTTGGGATGTGGTCACCAAAGCGATTATCCATGTGCTGCAAAACATTGTTAGCTCAATCGGTGAACCTTTCGTAAAGGCCCTCGGCTACTTTACGAGTAGTACTCCGCTCATGGGCGAAAACTCAAACGTATTCAATCTGTGGCTTGCGATTACGGGCATTGCCGATGTGTTATTTATTCTGGTAGTAGCGTTGCTAGGCTTCCAAGTAATGAGTTTCAGCACTCTCGGGTTTGACGAGCTAGATCTCAAACAAGTACTACCGCAACTGGCATTTGTTTTCTTATTGATGAATACCTCGATCTTTGCCATTGACGCAATCATCGGACTTTCTAACGGCATGATTCATGCCTTGCAAGCTGGTTTTCCGTGCACGTCTATATGGGATTTGCTGGCTGATATCACCAAAAAATCAACCGACCTTGGGCTTGGTGGACTGCTAATTATGGTCGCCTTCTTGGTGTTGACGGTCATGCTGCTCGTTTACTATGTCGGCCGTCTTATCGCGCTGTACATTGGTGCGATTCTATCTCCGCTCATAATGCTTCTTTACTTAATACCGGCATTCAAGGACTTTGCGATAAACGCCCTAAAGACTTACCTCATGGTTATATTCGTTCTCTTTGTGCAGATAGTTATCATGCAGCTCGCCTCGTCGATATTCAGTGGCATGCTGCAAAACGACACCAGCGGTCAACCTAACACTCTCATGGCAATGATAGTTGGCTTAGCAACGGTTCTGGCGCTTTTGAAAACTCAAGGCGTAATGCAAGAGCTTTCGCACGCAGCCAGCACTCCTCGAGCGGCGCGAGAAGTGGCCGGGTCATTTATACGCGGTATCAGTTATATTGAACGCACTCGCAGACGAGCCAAGGGTAAGAGAGGCGGCAACGGCAACAGCGGCGAAGACGAGGATGACAACAACAATGAGCAACAACAGCCAAAGCGCAAGAAGTCGTCGTTTAATAACAATACCGATGGCTATACGAATTACGACGATACCCCAGCCGATCGCCATTCGGCTAAAGCAAGGCCAGAGTCATCCAGCCTAAAGACTGGCGAAACGCAACGCATGGAATCACCAGGAGAACAGACGGCCACCGAAAGCCCAAAGAAAACTCCTAAGCCAAGAGCTAAAAAGAAGAGCAAGATATGAGAACTACTATCGTTCCGTCCCAAATTACCACCGTCGAAGACCGGATAGCCGGTAGACTGGGACTTTCTCAGCTCTTACTGCTTGTCACGCCAATTTTTGGCGGCAGTGCTGTCTTCGTCGCTCTCCCACCTTTCTTCGGCTACGCCACGTATAAAGCCGTGCTAATCGTTTGCGTAGCAACCCTTAGCGGACTATTAGCAATCCGCATTAAGGGCAAGATCTTGTTGTTCTGGGCGATTACCTTGCTTCGCTACAATATGCGGCCAACGTACTATTTGTTTAACAAAAATAGTACGCATGCGCGAGAAATCTTAACAGCTGTAGAACCAGAGAAAGATATCGCCGAAGAGATAGCCGCAAAAACTACGGTAAGCGAACGAAAAGTCAATCTGACCACCGCTGAACGCGTACGTATCGAAGGTCTGCTGGCCGATCCGAATGCGAATATACACTTTACGACAAACAAGAAAGGAGAGCTACGTGTCCATCTTACAGAAGTCCAAAAAGAAAGCGTCGGCGCGGCAACAAATTAACATTAACGGGGTCAAGGGCAACATACTACTGCTGCCTCACAACCAGTACCGCGTTGTTATTGAGGCGTCGCCCGTCAACTTCGAGCTAAAGAGCGAGGAAGAACAGGACGCTCTCATCGACACCTATGAAAGTTTCCTTGATTCGCTGCCATGTCCGTTAGAGGTCGTCGTTCGTATCCGAGAACTAGACATGGATAAGTATCTAGCCGACATTCAAGAATTGCTGCACGAAGAAAAAGAAGATATCTATCGCAGTCAGATCGAAAACTACACTGAGTTTGTCCAGAGCTTAGTAGCCGACAACAAAATCTTGTCGCGGCATTTCTACGTCGTACTTCCATATACCGCTCGCGATTTCGACACCGCCAAAGCACAACTTTCGCTAAATGCCGATTTGGTCAGCAAGGGGTTGATGCGTATGGGCATGCGTACCAGACAACTGGCAAACCTTGAGTTGCTTGACCTATTCCATACTTTCTACAACCCGACACAAGCCAAACGCCAACCAATCAGCGATCAGGTTGCGGAGCTACTGAACAGTTCGTACATTCAAAAGGAGCAGTCATGATCGAACCACTGGCCAAACTCACTACATGGAAGAGACAGCGAGATGAACGGCCGAAGGAACTGGCTTTTAGCTTTGGCGAGCAAGATCAAGTGGATGCGCTGTCGTACGAAGGGCTAGAGGAGCATCCCGATCACTTGGTCATTGACGGCCAGTATATTCGTACCCTATATATTTCGGGCTACCCATTTGTTGCGTCCTCCGGATGGCTCGACAGTCTCATTCATTTTAACCATAGTGCAGATATCGCATATCATATCCACGAGGTTGATGCGCTACTGGCCTTGCCTAAGCTGCATCGCAAGATTACCGAACTTGAATCAACTCGCCGCTCGATGATGCGTAAAGGTGCGATCGTTGGATCGGAAATAACCGACCCCCTAGAGTCGGCAATGGAGCTACGGGATAAAATCCAACGGGGCCAAGAAAAACTCTTCCAGATGTCGATATATATCAGCCTTCGTACAGAGACACTAGACGAGCTAAACAAAGTAACTAAGATGCTGGAAAACGCTCTAGCAGCACGGCTGTTCAATATTAAAACTGCGCGATACGAACAGCTAGAGGCGCTGCAATCCATATTACCACGTGGCGAAGATGAGCTAGGCCAAAAGCGGAACCTGGACAGCTCATCAGCTGCTCTGGCATTTCCGTTCATGTCGTCGGAACTAGTGCAGGAAAACGGCATACTGTACGGTGTTAATAAATCCAACAACTCGCTCGTTATCCTCGACCGGTTTGGCTTGCACAATGCCAACAGCATCGTCTTTGCACAGTCTGGCAGCGGCAAAAGTTACGCCACTAAGGTTGAAATCTTACGTCAACTTATGCAGGGCACGAAGGTCATCGTTATCGACCCAGAGCGAGAGTATAAAAACCTGGCCGAATCAGTAAACGGTACTTACGTAAAACTGTCGGCGACATCAGAAGAGAAGATCAACCCGTTTGATCTGGCTACGACATCGCAAAGCGACCTTTCTGAACACGCTCAAGATTTGACCGAGGTCATCTCTCTAATGGCGGAGGGTCTGAGCGCTCGCGAAAAAGCAGCCGTGGATAAAGCGATTTTGAAGATCTACGCCAAGGCCAAGAAAGAATCGCCGCTACTCGAAGATCTGTACGCCGAGCTTAAAGATTTAGGGCAGATACAGTTACGCGAACGGTTAGAAAAATATATCAGCGGTACGTTGGCGCACGTCTTTAATGAGCAAACCAACATCAAACTCGACAATCGTCTGGTAATCTTCGATATCAAAGACCTGCCTGAATCTCTACGTCAGATTATGATGATGATTATCGCCAACTTCGTGCAGAACCAGGTGAAAGCTAAGCCCGAGAAGCGCCTGCTCGTAATCGACGAAGGCTGGATGCTTTTGGAGCACGAAGAAAGCGCCCGCTTTGTAGCCGGACTAGTACGTCGCGCTCGCAAGTATTACCTAGGCGTGTCGATTATCTCCCAGCAGGCCAACGACTTCCTGCATAGTGAATACGGTCGAGCCATTGCCTCTCAAAGCAGTCTACGTATTCTGATGAAGCAAGACACGACTACTATCAAGGGTGTTGTCTCGGAATTCAACCTGAGTGAATACGAAGAAAGCTTCTTGCTCACCTGTGGACGTGGTGACGCGCTCATTATCGCCGACCAAAACCATGTTGCAGTTAGGGTTATCGCGTCACCCAAAGAGCACCCACTGATCACCACTAACCCAGCCGAGCTGTATGCGCCATGATTGCGGGTTTGCGTCGTGGCAGAAGACTGGTTTCGTTCCGAGTTGAGACGGGTGTCGTACTTGGCGTCGTTATTGTCCTACTGATCCTGCCGGGCGCAGCCGTGGCTTCGATTACAAACATTGATGATCTGCTTAAAAACGGAATTAGCGCCGGAAATTCTGGCAATGGGGTATTCTATACTGGCTCGTCACCGGCGGATAACACTTACGCGTGGGGTAATTGCACATACTGGGCGTTCATCCAGCGACAGAAAGCAGGAAACCCAATACCGAATACTTGGGGCAATGCCGCAACCTGGGCGTTTTACGCCAACCTCCAAGGTTACGGCGTGGATCAAACACCAATTGTCGGCGCTATTATGCAAACCGCCAACGCAGCCGAGGGATTAGGGCATGTAGCCTATGTGACTAAAGTTGATTTGGCCACCGGAGCATGGACAATCTCCGAGATGAACGTAAAAGGTATTAATGTTGTCAGTGAACGGACGCTTACGGCAAAGAACGCGCTCGATTATAACTTCATACATGACAAGGAGCGATAATGGATACGAGCTTTCCAACTCAAGAGCAATTTGATGGTTTTATGAACTTTTTGAGCGCACTTGTATCGGCACTACCAAAGATCGGGCTTGTCGTAGTTCTACTCGTTATAGGAGTCTTTTTGACTAAACTGCTCGTTATCACGGTCTTGCGCCTGACAGACTTACGTCGCCTACTGGGCAGAAACATGATTTTTCTTGAGCTAACTCCGCCCGCTTTTGCCGACAAAACACCGCTTGCCACTCAGCAATTCTTTTCCGACCTACATGGCTTCGAGACGATCCGCGCCATCAAAGATAAAGTGTTGCTGCACAAGTCGGCTTTTGCAATTGAGATGGTCGGCATACGCGAGCAAGGTATCCGGTTTATCTTTTGCATACCCGAAGCCAACCGTGAGAGTTTTGAGCACGATATCGCTTCGTTTGATACCAACATCAAAGTTAAGGCGATCGACGACTATCTTACGAAAGCGCAGCGACTACGTGCCCGGTTACTAGAGTTCCGTTTAAAGGAGCGATATTACCCACTCAAAGATCAACAATCATACGACCAAAGCGACCCTGTTGATTACTTGCTTGGCGCGATGGCCAATCTCAAACCCGGTGAGATCATGGTACTTCAGCTCGTACTATCGCCTACCAGAGTTCGTAATGCCGAAAAGATTAGCAACAGGCTACTCCACAACAAAGAGCATCTGGATGCACTCGGCAAAAAGCAACACAAATCGCTCGGTGGCATAGTCGCTGGTGGCATTAGCTCCGCGCTATTCTCGCTAACTGACACTGTTGGCGATATCCACCACGGGCCATCAAACTACAGTAAGCAAACACGTAGTAACACTATGCAGCATCACCATCAGGTGGCTCAAGGCATCAAACCCGCACGTTCCATGGGGTCTTTGGAAGTAATGCTGGCCGGGCTAGTCAGCGAAAAGCTTAACAGTAATTTATTCCGGACGAATATTCGAGCGCTTGTCGTGGCCGATACGAGCGCCGCTAGGGCTAACGACATCCGTAAATCGTTCAATGTCTACAAAACCAACTACCAGGCTGTCATAAGCAAGCTGAACTTCCCGTACAATTTGCGTGGCAGATATCGAATGTTCATGTTCGAGCATCGGCTACCTAGTATCTTCAATAAGAACGCCAGCTTACTATCGGCCGCCGAAGTCGCAAGCATTTATCACTTTCCAAACAGCGAAGCCAACCAAAATGCCGACGTGGTGAAGTCGCTGAGCAAGACTTTAGCCGCCCCACTAGCAGTCAGAAATCACGCCGATGCCCAAGACTTTGACGTGGTAATCGGACAGAATAAACATCTGGGAAATATGGCAAAAATCGGGTTTACCAATGCCGAGCGCGAACGACACGCCTTTATTGTTGGAAGCACCGGAAGCGGCAAGACGACTTTGCTCAAATACGCCGCCGTGCAAGATATACGCAACGGCGAAGGCTTCGCCCTCATCGACCCACATGGCGATTTAGCTCAGGAACTTTTAGCCTATGTTCCGGAAAATCGTATCAAAGATGTCATTTACTTCAACCCCGACGATCTAGCCTACCCGATAGGACTCAACGTACTCGAGTTAACGCCCGGACTTGAAGGCGATGAGCTACTGCGTGAAAAAGACTTAGTGACAGAATCCGTCGTTTCTATGTTCCGCAAGATATTCTCCGAAGATGACAGCGGTGGCCACCGCATTGAATACGTGTTGCGCAACGCCGTCCAAACGGCACTTACGATTAAAGATGCGACTCTCTTTACTGTCTATAACCTCTTGAATGACCCTGACTATTGCAAAGGTATCGTCCAAACGCTCGAAAACGAAGACTTGCAAAACTTCTGGAAGAACGAGCTCGGCAAGGCTGGCGGATTCCAGCAAGTGAAGATGGTCGCCGGTATCACCGCTAAAATCGGACGCTTCCTATTCTCAGCATCAGCTAAGCGGATATTGGAGCAGCCAAAATCTACGATTAACTTTGATGAAATACTCGATGGCAAGATTTTGATCTGCAATTTCTCGAAGGGCTTACTCGGTGAGGATACGTCTGAGCTATTCGGTATATCCGTACTAGCCAAAATCCAGATGGCAGCACTGCGTCGCGCCCGCATCAAACAAGCTGAGCGTAAGCCATTCTACCTGTATGTCGACGAATTCCAAAACTTCGCCACGCAATCGTTTGTACAGATGCTATCCGAGTCGCGCAAGTACAAGCTGTTCCTTATCATGGCCGAACAGTCCACCTCGCAGCAGGACGACCAAAAGATGGTCAACATCATCTTGGCTAACGTCGGCACGGTAGTCTGTTTTCGTACCGGCAACCCTGCCGACGAGAAGCTGATGCTGCCGCTATTCAGCCCTTATGTACAAGAGGGCGATATCGCCAATCTACCGCCATACAATTTCTACATACGAATATCTGCTACCAGATCGCAAGAACCGTTCTCGGGCGAGACGTTACTACTGGACAACGCAGGCAGCGAAGAAATAGCCGAACAGGTCATCGAATCTTCAAAGGAGCAATACGCCACAAGGTATGTTCCAGCGGAGCCGAAGCCAAAACGAGACGAACCCAAACAAGGACAAAAACCTGCTACAGAGAAAGTCAGCCCAAGCGCCAAAAGTGCTGCTAGGCAGCCAGTCAAACAGGACAGAATGAAAAGCAAAAGGAAGAAAACCATTCAACAGGAGGCGGCGCAGTGGATGTTTGACGAAATCAATCAGATAGGATCGCTCAAACAAGAAGCAGCCGCACACTACATCAACAATAATTTCGGCAGTGATTGCATCGAGAAGACCGAGTTTGGCAACCCTTCAATCGGCAAAAAAGTCCGTGATGCTTTCAAAAAGCTACATCGCGGCGGCGTGCGGTGGGAAGAGGAGAGTAAGACTTGGTATAAAATCGAATCTTAGTGAGCATCAATAAGCTCAACTTCGCTTTACTTCCGCCGCGAATGGCTAGCCAATAAGTTTGCGCCGAACATCAGAAGTTAGTGCAAACAATAGTTAAACAATCCATATTTATAGGCGATAGCGTCCAGTGCATTCCTGCCATGCAGAATTATCGCTGTTTTCATCTCTTCATATTACCAGTATAGTAACGGCATGGGATTTTTTATTGGATGCGGCATTGTATTAAAACAAGGCGACAAATATATTTTGATCGAAGAAGTGCGTGGCGCAAAAGCTGGCCTATATAACATTCCGGCGGGTACGCTTGAAATAGACGAAGACTTCGTTACCTGTATTACACGCGAAGCCAAGGAAGAGACCGGCGCAGACATACAGCTGGAGCATTTCTTGGGTATTTACCAAACTATAATCGGTACTGGCAGTAATGTGGTATTCGTAATTTTCTTAGGGTCAGTTGCTAACGATGCCATCTTTCAGTCGGATGAGCACAGTATTATTAAAGCGTTGTCTTATGAAGAAGTTCTGGAGCTAGAAAAGAAAGGCGCCTTACGTGCACCAACAATTATGAAAGCGATCGAGGACGAACGTGCTGGCCACGTTTACCCGCCTGAAGTCGCACAAAGTTGGCACGTTGATAGCTCCAGCTCAATTACGGTCGAAAAGTAGCAATGCTTCGGTTAAGTCTCAGCAGGATCTACAAAGAGATCAGGATATTTCGCGATGAGATCAGCAAGACTATGTATGCCTTCAGCAGCTACCCGGTGCTGCTCGTCCAATACAATGTCATATTTTGTCGCCAACTCTTTGTTGCGCTCGATGTTAGCCTCAGACGTTTCCGATAAACCACCATGAGGAGAAGTGGCGGCGATGACCTCAACCCCTTGGTTGAGGAAGCATCGAACAGCTAGCAGGTTATGGCCGTCTATAGCAACTAGCTCTCCGTCGTCATCAGTACGCACCAATGGAGTGGGAGGCAACTCGTCGGTGTTTCCATTATGGATACAATCAAAGATAAATCGTACAGTGCCTGGTTTCAAGAAATCTTGGGATGGACGAATTTTGTTGGGATTTACTAACATAGGGATAGTGTACCAGATCAGTCCCAATGACCGGCCAGTCTAAACTACTTATTCGATACTACTACCAAAATCACACTCGTTAGAAGTTAGTGGCGCGCCCAGCAACCTTCAGCGTTTCGGTCATGACGTGACCAACGTCCGCTCTATCCACTCCTTCAGTTCCTGATTAAGATCATCAATAGCCAGAAATGTTATCATCGGCACCTCTTCGATGCTAGTCTTGCGGACGTCATCGATTATGGTTTCTTTATGTTTGTCGGCGGTATATGAGGTGATCGTGATATATTCTTGCATATTATTAATCTCACCTTTCCATAGAAAACGAGCTGGCGCAGTGATAAACTGACCGCCAGTTACAAGTTTCTTCTCTAATAGAGAGTTGAGGATAGCGTCGGCTTGTTCTTGGTTTTCAGCGCTGATTTTAAGTTCGTAGAAGGTCATTTCTTTGCCGATGCTTCGATTGACTTGTTATGTATGCCTTGGGAAGTGAGGAGAAGCTTCATGAGCTGGTCTCCGCTGATTTCAACATAGCCTTAATGCGTTCAATTATCTTTTGCGTACCTTGTATATCTTTAGTTTCGACAAAGTACGACAGATCAAGGAAGCTAAGAACCTTCTGTCTGGCGGCAATCTTCTCGCGCAACAAAGGGTTGTCGCCATACGCCGCAAGCGCCGATTCAAGCACGAGCTCGTCTTCCATACCGATAAAGTCTTTGGATCTATCCCAATAACCTACATCGCCGTAGTCGATAACTCCGATCTTGTCCTCGTTACTTAGAATCAAGTTCCAATAGCCCAAGTCGCCATGACAAAGTGCTTTATCATAGCCAAGCTCTCTGAGCTTAGCAGGCAATGTCGTGTACACAAGTTCGTGTAGCTGATCTTTTTGCTCGTCTGTCAGAGTATCTTCTAATGCAACTTTTCCTTCTTCATATTTTTGCTGGAATTGAGCAATTTCATCCTCTAACGACATCATCTGAGCACCTTCAAGATGGAGCGAGTGAAGCTGCTTCAAAAACGTGCCAAGACTTCTGCCTACGTCGCGTTGAGTGTCAATGTCCATCTTATTCGGCAAGAAGTCGAGCGCCGTCCCTATGATACCCGCGTAAGCAACATAGTCGTTATTTTTATCTTTGTGCGTAATTCGCGGCACAAGCACAGGCGCATCAATGCCCTCTAGCAACGTGAGAATTGCGATCTCTTGGATGTACTCTTTTTTTGTAGCTTCGTTTCGTGGAAACTTTACGACGTATTTGCCATCGTCTACTACGAACACGCGACTTGTCCAACCAGTGTCAACATACGTGATCTTAGCATCCTCGTTAAGCTGGAGTAAGTGTTTGATGAAAACTATTTCGTCGTCGATTTCTGATGTCATTTTTTCTGCTATCCAGCTATCCACTGGCGTACCCGATTTGTAGACAATAGCATGCTCGCTCTCATCAGGCACTTCCATTTCAGCAACCGCTTCCTCAAATTCAGTATCGGTAACATTGAAACGCCGGTTAGTCGTCCTATTCGCAATCAGTCGCTCTTTAGCTACTTCTTTAGACGTATCTACAAAAACAGTGGTCGTTGGGACATCAAGTCTGTCGGCTATTTGACGGACTAGGTTTCGCTCACTCTTAGTGAAGTTACCCGTGTCATGGATGACGGTCTTGCCCTCCTGTAGTGCTTTTTCGATGCGTTTGTACATCTCTTGGTAGATACTGTCCCAGTCTTTTTGCTGTAAGTTTTGATCAGTGATGTCCTTGCCGTAAAGATCGAACTTTACTTCGTCGAGGTCGATTCTAGTGAAGCCCTTTCGCTTGGCAATTTCTTTAGTAAGAGTAGACTTGCCCGAGAACGGGATGCCACAGAAAATGTAAAGCTTAGCGGTCATTTTCAGCCCTATATTCCAATGCGCCACGGAGGATGATTGCTTTTCTCATACCCTTATAATACCTCAGACTGTATCTTATGGGCTCAAAACCTGTTTCGTAAACAGGTTCAACCTCCATTTGAGGACAAATGGAGGTTACTATACGAGCTATCGGGTTAACGTGACGTACTCGAAGTATCTACGACGATGTCAGCGACTTTATCGGGTCTATACTTTTCAAAGAAATCACGCTCGTTCGGCATCCAGATATTTTGCCATTCATCGTCATGCTCGTTTTTATGAACATGCCGATCACGCCACATACCTCGTTCCGTCGCTTCATCTAGGGAGCAATCTACCCAGACTTTGAAATCGTAGTATTTTACGAGATCAGGGTGGAAGATGCTACAGCCCTCAACAACTAAATATTGTACTTGCGGCACTTCTGTTGCATCATCGGCCGTTTCTCCTGGCCAAGGTTCGTGAACAGACTTGAGTGGAAACTTGTTTGCATGCGCTGGCTGTAGTATCTCTTTGGCGAACCGCTCTCGGTCAAAGTTGTCCCAATCGGTATTTCGATGCCATTCGTGCTTGCTAAATGAGTCAATACAAACAAGCCCCGCACCACCTCTAAACTGAGTTTTAAGGAAATTTGCCAGTGTTGTTTTGCCTGAACCACCAAAGCCAGAAACGGCAATAATGAGCGGCCTATCTTTAGGTATCAGCATATCGCGGATTGCTTTTACTATCTTCTGTCGCTCGTCCCAATGCTTATGATCCTCCGGTATGTCGATGTCATACTTTTCGCACAGCACCAGCACATCGTGATGATCATCTTCATCGAGCGGATAGCCAGCATGAAACTCGACAAGTGTCTTAGGATTGATACAACGTACCTTTTGGCCTTCGATATAGCCCTCGCCGCCAAAATGAGCAGCTTCATAGGCAACACCAAAAGTATTTTTACCTTCTTTATCCAGCTCGAAAGAATGTATATCGATCTCGTGCCCCTGACTGTCGCCGAGCACAAAGTTACAATCCCGTGTGTCATCGCGTGGCACATTACTATAGCCACGAGCTTCGAGCAATGCTCGCAACTTTGGTACATCGCTATGATGTAGTGCTATGTCGATGTCATTATGCGGCCGGGTTTGCTTGCCGATTAAGGCATCAACAGCCCAACCGCCGTCTATCCAGACGTGGATATTGTTTTGCTCAAAGAGCCGGTATAGTTCGACTGCATCTTGGGCAGTCATGGTAGGTTTCTGAAAACTCATATATTTCTCCATGTTAAAACACTTTCACTATTACTTCTTGGGATGCGTCGGCGGATGTACTACCGCCCTGGTAAATAATGCTAGCTCTGTAGCATCAGGAGCTTGGAATAGTTTTGCGTACCCTTCCATGTGGGTGCGGGTAAGCGGCACCGTTCCATGACCGCCAGATTTGTTACGAATTTCTAACCGGCGCAGGAGTTCCTCAAATGGGACGTCGAAAAAATGAATTTCCGAATCAGCACCTAGCTTGGCGGCTTGCTGCCGTAGCTCGTCACGTTCGGAGCAACTCCAAAAACCATTCTCTAAAATCACGGAGTGGCCGAGCTTCAAGAACTGCTGGCCTAGAGACCACAGTCGCGCTTCAAGTTTGGTGCGAGCCTCTTCATTAAAGAGGTCGACACTTAAATCAGCTATCCACTCATCTGGGCAGAATCGAATTGCCCTCGACTCCTCTGATAACCTTCGGCCAAAAGTCGTTTTCCCAGAAGCAGGCAGACCGCACATCAGTATCATGGTAGGGCGACGAAACGGCATAGTTTGATTGTCATGTAATTGCATAATTGTCTCCATATAAAAACCGAGCACTGGTCTAAGTAGAAAAGCCACTTAAGGGTGCTCGGTTTTTGGATTACAAATTAAAAATTGACACAACAAAAAACAGTGCTTAAGCGACTATTGTTATCGTGTCAGTCCTGCCATGTTGATCGGCTTCTTTCGTGTATCAAAATATCCTTCAGGGATGAGTGCTACTAGCAAACCGGCGATGCTTAAGCGTAGGGTAGTTTTCTTGGACGTGATGCTTACTGATGAAGAGTTGGTCGCTTGTGTCTGGGTCATAGTTTCCTCCGTTTGGGTGAAGCTTAGGTTGACGTTGGCGCTCTGCATATTGTTACACACATCGCTCGGTTCTGGGGCATTTGCAATCCCGCTCATTCCTGGCAGCAGAACTAATCCCTGAAAGATGTTTTGATTGTTAAATTACTACTTTAGTATACCATAACCGGATACAAATCGCAAGGCTATTCCTTTGCGTTCGCAATCACCGCATCAACCACTTCGTTGAGTGGTCGCGAGGCGTCGATCATGACTGCGCCCCATTCTTTGTAGCGTTCCAGCATTTTGCCATGCCAGTAAAGCATCAATTCTAGCTCGTCCGGCGATTTTCCGAAGTTGTTTGTCGTACGCTCGGCTACACGTTGCTTCATCGTTTCCTCGTCAATGACTAGACAGATGATCCTATCGTAATACTCACGGAATTCCTTGTCATTCGCCGGGATGCCGCATAAGAAAATTGTCTTGGTTTTAGCACGTTCGGCTAGCTGCTTAACACGCTCGCCAGAGAGTCGAAAATCGTGTTTTTCAAACCAACCAGCAGGTCGGTCTTCTGCTTTCGGAAATTCGACCGGTTCCAAGGTTTGATTATCGCACCACGCAGACAGACCATCTTCGTCAGTGTCGTGCGCCTCGTAGCCGCGTTTCATTAGCTCATTTCGGACGGTAGATTTCCCAGCGCCCGATGGTCCGGTTATATAAATGAATGACATTATATTATGGCCTCGATTCTGGATTGCACTGTTATGGCTCGTAGATTAAGTTAATCGGCATGCCTGCCAAGTATCGCTCGACATTCTCGATCATCATGTCATTGCCGGTCTTGTCGGATTCATCGGTGTTATGTGCGATGTGAGGCGTGGCATAGACTTTAGGGTGTGCGAGAAGCTTCTGGTAAAGCGCATCGGACGTATCGCCAAAGATAACGGCGTCATGCGCGGCTAACTTTAGCTTACCGTTATCGAGCGCCTCGAACATCGCATCAACATTGAGCACTTTGCCTGCAGAAACGGTCACAAGATATACGCCACCCTTAAGGGCATCGAAGAATGATTTATTAAGTAAGTCCTGTGTTTCAGGCTTTGAGCTGAGCGCGTCAACAATGACATCCGCATCCCTTACCCGCTCGATCAGGTCATCTCCACGCTGAAAGTAGGTGACGTTCATACCGAGCGCACTGGCGACTTCACCAACACTCGTCCCGATATTTCCCTTGCCAAGGATAGTTATATTTTTGCCCGGCAATCCAAAAGCCTGCGGCGGCATAGTGTTAAATGGCAACTCCTTGATGTTCGTGTAGTGATCAAGCTGGCGAGTCATGGTAAGCAACATGCCGATAATCCATTCACATACAGCGTGCTTGTTGCAGCCTGGACTGTTTGAGATGAGGACTTTGTTAGTCTTTAGGACTTCGACATCGGCCCAGCCAACGCCTACGAAAGGCAATGAGACAAAAGTATTATGTAATTCGTTCCATTTGGTATTCATGCCAAATACACCAGTGCAGATAACATCAAAACCTTGGACGCGTTCCAGCCATTCTTCCGGTGTATTTGCCCGCTGGTCATAAAAGGTAGCTTCACCTGATTGTTCAAGCCGGGCTTTCTGTTCGGCAGACAGACCGATTGGTTGGGCTACTACGATTTTAGTCATTCTGTTTCCTTGCATCTAGCTAACCAACCGATTAAGTAATTCAAAGGTTGGGTATGGCTGGTTGAATGTGCCCGAACCAAAATGCCCCTCATCTCGTACAATCTGCGTACCGCCAAGGTGCTCAAACATGATGCGCCCTTGTTTGTCGTCACAACCCCAGGGATCGTTGATAGAGTTGACGAAGTAGATATCTTTTACGTGGCTTTTGATCTTTGCCCAGTCGTAAGAGGTTTCTAGGATAGGATCGAGACTTTTGGCGTTTTCTTGCTGCTGAGAATAACCAGCTACCAAAATAGCTTGAGGAATCACCACATCAACATTCTCGAGGATACTGAGCAGTAGCGGGCCGCCAGCCGAATGTCCAATGAGCACCGTATTTTCGTCGAAAGCGTGGTTCGCAAGCACTTTTGGCAAAAAGGTACTGATATCTTCGTGGTTAATCTCGGGGTAGGCCGGAACTTCAACCGTATAGCCACGCTCTTCAAGCTTGCCTGCAAGCCACTTATACCAGTAAGTGTCTGGCGTTTCGTCTGTGCCGTGGAAGATGATAGCTTTTATCATACCTCTATCATACCTCAGACTGTATCTTATGGGCTCAAAACCTGTTTCCTTTCAGTAAACAGGTTCAACTTGCCTTTGCTAAAGCAAAACCAAGTTACGGTTATTAACTCAGCTCGACCATCTCTCTCGTGACTACCCTAAACTCAATATCCCGTATCCAAGCCTTTCTAATAGCTGTATCGCAACGCTTTTGCACTTTCTTGCAGGCGACCTCTGAGTTACAGACAAATATAATAACTGGAGCCATCGTTGACCAATTGCCACTGCTTCGATAATCAAAGGAGCGCTTAATCTTTTTTGAGACATCAATGATCAGATGTATATCATCATCAAGAACGTCAACAAAGAAGTGTTTTGTAGTATCGTCTGCCTGAAGTGTAAGATACACATCCGGTAATTGCTTTGGGAAGTCTTCAAAACTAGCCTGATCGACCTTCGAGAAGAAATCCAGGTCATCACCATAATCAGCCATTAAGTGGTTATATAGTTCAAATACAGCCAGGCAGTGCGTAATAAACTGCTCGCGCACTGCACCATCGCGATAGATGCCTCTGACATTAATCTCGTCAGTGTCATTCTCATCACGATACTCTACTAGCTTACGTGCTCCGGCAGGCAGTAGGTAATATGCAACTGGCTTATGCAGTAGTCTGAAATTATCGAAATAGCGTTTTGCTATAAAGCCTTGTTGCTCTAATGTCTCTAGTCTCCTAAACACATTCATTCCTGGATTTGATTCACTGAAATATGTTTTAAGTATTGCTACCGTAACAAATCGAAACTTGTACAGTAATTCCAGTATCTGTATTTGTTCTGTGTTTAATGGTCGTCTATATTTTGGTTCTAACTTATCCATCGCTGTATGTTCATTTCTTTCTATATATTTATATATTAAGAAGAGAGAAAAGAAAAGTAGTGAGTAAGAAGTAAAAGAAGAAAGATAAATGCATTACGGGGTGTGCAATTATCTTGTGAATAAAACAACGCAAAATTCCTTCCTAAGTCGTACTACTAGTACTACAATATAACTATGACTAGTAGTACGACAAGGGGATAAAAGGTATGGGTAAAAAAGAAACAGAAGCCGAAGATATAGCAATTCAAGATACGCTTACTTTAACCGTAGAAGAGCGACTTAAACTTATTGCATGTCTCATAGTTGATAAGATTGATGAAGACTTGCGAAGTGGTCAGCCGCTCTTTGCTGCAATAGCAGAGGCGAGCCATGAATAACAGCGTCATAAGTGGCAATGTGGTCGGGGCTGTCCGCGTATCGACCCTCAAGCAAGGTATAGATGGTGACTCACCCGACGATCAGCAAAAGCTGATCGAACAATACGCGGCTACCAGAAACCTAAATGTAGCGCGTTACTTTGTATTTCTGGAATCTGCATCCAAAGAACTGCAACCCATGCAGGAAGTGGTCGACTACTGTAAAGATCCAAAAAATAACGTTAAGCAAATTATAGTCAAATCGATTGACCGTTTTACGCGTGGTGGCTCAGAGTTCTACAATACTCTCAAAAACCAGCTTGATGCTTGCGGAGTTTCGCTTGTCGATGTCTACGGCGTTATCGGTAGTCAAAAGATAAACACGCTTGAGCACCTGGGTGTGAAATATAAATGGAGTGAATTTTCACCCACTAAAAAAGCAGAGATGCTCGAAGCCGAACGCGCCAAAGACGAAGTGAGAGATATCCAAACTCGTATGATTGGAGCACAGATTCGCTATGCTCGCCTAGGCTATTGGGTACGTCGTCCGTTGCATGGATTCGATAATGTACATGTTGAAACACGCGACGGTAAACGCTGCATACTAAAACCGAATGATACTGAGGCTCCGCTTGTTATCAAAATGTTTGAACTACGTGCTCGCAAGACGATGGAAGACATTAAAATCGTGGATCAAATAAACCAGCTTGGCTTTCGCACACACGAACGGGTTATCCGTGATAAGGAAGATCGAACCAAGATAGTTCAAGTCATCGGCGGTCAGCCTTTAACGCTCAAACAACTCTGGCGAATGATTGAAAACCCCGTGTATGCAGGCATTAACCCTGAAAAATGGACGCAAGGTAATCCGGTTAGGTGTAAATTTGATGGTCTTGTTTCCGTTGAACTTTTCAACGCAGCAAACAGAGGTAAGATCATCATAGCCGAAGACGACGAGGGCATCCGAATTCACCGGCGCAGGCCAGCAGAGCACTTGATCAATAAGGGTGCTAAAAACTCAGAGTTTCCCTTCAAAAGAATCATTATGTGTCCGGGATGCCGACGGCCACTCTATGGCAGTGCATCACGCGGCAGACACGGTAAATACTTCCCGGCATATCACTGCGATCAACGTGGCGATCATTACTTCCGAAAGCCTAAAAAAGAATTTGATGAAACCGTCGAGCGTTTCGTTAAGCATCTAAGTATCTCACCTGAATATATAGATGATCTAATAGAGTTCGTTGGAGATGCATTCGACAAGCAGCAGATGGATCTCCATGGTGACGCAACAACCATGGACTTACGCATGGCCAAGCTCCGCAGTCAAATACGTATAAATGTAGACAAGATCAAGATGGTTAGTTCAGAGACGACAATAAAATATCTCGAAGAGGACATTGCTCAACTGGAAGCAGAAATAGCTGAACTAACAGTAGAACGACAAGCAAAAGAACAGCAAAAGCCTGTAGATATGGAGAAAATGAAAGTATACGTCCGATACTTCCTGGAACACCTTGATGAACTACTGTTAAACTACGGCAACCCTGTACTTCAAGCTAAGTACTTCGGCGTTATATTCAACGAGGCTCCAACCTATCAAGATATAGTGTCTGGAACCCCGGATTGTTCGGAATTAACAGGGGTGAATATCATATTCAAACCCAAAAAATTGAAATCAGTACTCATGGCTGGGGGTGAGGGATTCGAACCCCCGAATGCCAGTACCAAAAACTGGTGCCT
>CAZKGK010000005.1:0-88830 GCA_964552555.1 uncultured Candidatus Saccharibacteria bacterium | reverse complement strand
GGTTTAGTTGGGTGAGGCAGGAATTGCGGTCACTGGCGTCGTAGCAGAGGGCGAGAAGGCTATACTCGACCTATGGATATCTAATCTAGAAGCCAAGCGCCTCTTTGACGAGCACGATTTCGACGCGACCAGGAGCAGCTTCTCTATCAAAGATAACTACCTTGTTGGGGCTCGTGCCCACGCCATACGCTTTTTGTGAGCGTACATCCTCCAGGGGAAGAATGTGTTGTTTTAGGCGCTGCCAGGCATCGGCCGTATCTTTGACGATTTTCTGTGCGCCAACGACCCATATGACATGGCCTGCACCATATGTGTAGGCGGGTAACTGACTGCCTGTCGCGGATGCAAGAAAGGCATGGCCTTCTTGTGTTATGGCTTGCACGCTGCCGACAACGAAGTCAGGCGCCGCGCTTAACTTGCGCTGTTCACTCTTGTTTTCGTTTCCCATAGCAATGAGTTTCTCGCGCACGCTGTCATATTCACCTGAATCATTGATGGCGGTGACGAGCCCAATTTTTTCCAGGGTCTGTGAGGTTACGGTAAGTACTTCCGCATCTTTTGGTAATTTTTCCAGTACCATAGCTTTGGCTGCTGCTGCATCTTCTGCAATAGTAACGGTAAAGCCATTGCTTTCTAGTGCTTTGGCGGTTGTGGTGATAGTCGCTTCGTCGGCGACGGTATTGTACTGACTCATGTATCCCCCGTGCTTAAGTGTTATACTATACAAAGTATAGTCTTAAGATACAGTATACACCATTACTATACAAAGGAAAGTATCATACACTAGAAATATGTGTGCACAAGAAGCTCAACCTTGCGGAAGCATTGAATCCTGCTTGCGAATTCTCGGCGATAAGTGGACTAGTTTGATTATTCGTGACCTCACTACTGGCCCTAGACGATTTACTGAACTAGAACAAGCCCTGCATATCGGACCTCGAACACTCTCGCAACGTTTGGACAGCTTAGCGGCTGAAGAAGTTATCACGAAGAAGCAATACGCTGAAGCGCCACCACGCGTCGAGTATGCGCTCACCGCAAAAGGTGAAGACCTTTTGCCCATCCTGCAGACTATGGCGAATTGGGCTCAAAAATATCCAAATAGTACGTTGACAGTCCCTCGGTCAGCCGACTACACTAACGTCAATAGCCATTCAATTTAATAATAATTTAAAAAGTGGCAGCGAGGAGCACGCGCCCACAAGCAATACGTTCGGGCGGCAGTAACCATGATGACAGAACCAGCTACTCCAAAAGTTATGGGTGGGCGCGAACAAGGCTTGGAACGGGAAATGGTAGTTCGCGCTGCGCTAAAACTACTGGATGAAGGGGGCTTTGGTGGGCTCACGTTGCGCAAACTCGCCGAAAGCCTGCACGTAAAGGCCTCGGCACTCTACTGGCATTTTGAGAATAAACAAGACCTTATTGATGCAATGGCCGAGCAAATTATACTAGCCGAGTTTAAGCATATTGAACCAGCATCACATGATTGGCGAAGCATCCTCACTATGGTTGCTCGTACCAATCACCATGCGTTGAGTAAGTACCGTGATGGCGCTCATATCTTGGCGCATGCGAGCTTACAGCAAAGCAGCATGCTGGAAGATATGGAGCAGTTATTTTTGGCATTAGAGGCACAAGGATTTAGTAATGAGCTGGCTATGGCTGGCTTCTTTTCAATTATTCGTTATACCCTTGGTTGTGTATTTGAAGAGCAGGCCGACCCACGTACGCGCGATAAACTTGCGACCGAGCGAGCGGCACACTGGAAATCTATGGCGGGTACATTTCCAGCTGTAAGCCGGGCGCTGGGTTCTGCACTCACTAAAGAGGCTGCAAAAGCCGACTATATGTTTGAACGAGGATTAACGATTATCCTCGATGGCATCGCATATGGTTTACAAGGGGAGCGCCTTGACGCCCACCCAGAAGGTAGCCTAGGCTAGAAGTATGTTTAAACCCGGCAAAAAATTAACAGTACCCACCGGCATTGCGCTGCCTTTTCTAAAGCGGCGCCAAGACTTGAAACCCGAGGACGTGCGTGAGGCCCGCGTATACATTGCCGAGTACTGGAAGCATCTGGAGCGATTTCACCCCAAAGATGATGGCAGTACACTTGGTGTGCCAAAACCGTACCTTGTGCCGTCCTATGAGGAAGGCCGTGAATTCGACTTCAATGAGCTGTACTACTGGGACAGTTACTTCATGATGCAAGGGATGTTGGACAATGAACACCGTAAGCTCAATTTGGGTGTACTTGAAGACTTGCTTAGTTTATTTAAACGATTCAACACCATTCCGAATGCCTCACGGACATATCTGACTGGGCGCTCACAACCCCCGTTGCTCACAAGCTTCATTTTTGACTTGTACAACACATACAGTCTGGATCGAGACTGGCTTGAGGCGGCGATAGATATAGCCAAGCAAGAATATAAGACGGTATGGATGGGTACGAGCAAGCCGAATGCTCGCTTAGTCTATAAGGGCCTGAGCCGCTATTATGATATCAATGTCACCGATGACCTTGCCGAGGCGGAGAGTGGCTGGGATTATACGCCGCGCTTTAATCGTCACTGCTTGAACTACTTGCCGGTGGATTTGAACGCACTGCTATATAAATATGAGATGGACTTTGCAACAACAGCCAAGCTGCTGAGCGACAAAACAGAAGTTGACCGGTGGACAAAAGTTGCGCATACGCGTCGTAGCACGATGCACAAACTTATGTGGGACAGCAGCCGGGGTCTCTTCTATGACTACAATTATGTAAAGGAACGTCAGGGTAACGTGAGCTCACTTGCCTCGTACTATCCTTTGTGGGCGGGCATGGTAGACGGACGTCAAGCAGTACAGATGGTGAAGGCGCTCAAGCATTTTATGCAGAAGGGCGGTCTAAGTACCACTGACAATATCCCCTTAGGCCAATATGTCTTCGGCTCTATGCCTCGTCAGTGGGCCTACCCAAACGGTTGGGCACCGCTACACTTTCTAGTAGTAAAGGGCTTGCAGCGCTACGGTTACCACAATGACGCTCGTGCTATTGCAATGAGCTGGCTCCATACTAATTTGGATTGGTACAATACGCATGGCCAGTTCCTTGAGAAGTATAACGTTGCCAAGCCGGGCGAGCCGCCGGCAAAGGGTGTATATCCTACGCAAGTCGGTTTTGGGTGGTCAAATGCTATTTTTGAGCGCTTCTGTCAAGAGTTTGTTGACGGCGAGCGTATAGGTAATGCGCCGCAGTTATGATGGAGCACTCTCTTACGGATGCCATAACCGCTGGCGATAAGACGCATCTGATTTTTGATTTCGACGCCACGCTATTCTTCATGGACATTCCCTGGCACGAGTGGGGGGATGCGATACGTGGCGAGCTGCAAGCTTTGGGCGTAGAGCTATGGCCCCCGCACGAATTTAGGGGCGGTGCTGGATATCAAAATACCTTAGTAGAGACGTATGGTGACTCTGCCTTGGCAATAGTGCAACGTCACGCACCACTATTTGAAATGTCCTATTGGAGCACTTTCCAAGCGAACGAGGAGCTTTTAAAAGAAGTAGATGTGCTGCGTGAAAACCGACATATGTTTATCTGGTCATCGAACTCTCATGCACTCGTTGACAAGGTATTCCAAGAAACCGATATGAGTAACTGGTTCGAGAAGATTGTTAGCCGTAACGAAGTTCGTTTTTTGAAGCCTTCCAGCGAGGGCTTTAATTACATATATGATCCTCGGATACCAAAAGAACGCTACATCTTCATTGGTAATAGTCGGAATGATCGAAAAGCAGCCGCAGAGGCGGGCATCGATTTCTACCTCATCGACTTTTTTAATCAGGGGCGGTAAACTAAAGCGGTAGCAAAATCGTGGGATTGTAGCTCAGCTGGCTAGAGCGCTTGATTCACATTCAAGAGGTCGGGGGTTCGAGTCCCTCCAGTCCCACCACGACCGCCTCACTCCAACCTCTGGCCAATCCAGAGTGGATCCACATATTGACGTAAGCATATTTATGTATATACTTGTATACACATAAAGAAGGGTATCTATGATTATAACTCGCTCAGTTCAGAAATGGGGAAATGGTAAGGGTGTACGTCTGCCACAGGCTGTACTCCAGGCTGCTCACATTGACGTGGATCAGTTACTTCAAGTTACCCTAGATGGCAAGTCTATTGTTCTTACTCCCATTGACGAGCTAGCCGAAGTGACGCTAGATACGATATTGGTTGGTGTGACGCCGGAAAAAATCGGTAGCGAGTTGGACTGGGGCGAGGAAGTGGGCCTTGAGCGCCATGAATAAAATTATTTATGTCCCTGATCGTGGCGATATCATCTGGCTCGATTTGAACCCAAGAATTGGGCATGAGCAATCAGGGCATAGGCCTGGACTAGTGCTCTCTCCGCGCAGGTTCAATGAAAAGACTGGGCTTGCAATAATTTGTCCAATCACCAGCCAAGTTAAAGGTCTACCCTTGGAGATAAGAATCAAAGACGGGAAAATAGACGGTGTGATCTTGCCTATGCATATTAAGAGTGTCGATATAGCTACGCGTCATGCTCAGTACATTCAGAAGGCGTCTAGTACCGTGCTCAACCAGACGGCTAAATATGTTCGTCTCATTACGGAGTAGAATCAATAGCTCCTGTTCGGACTAAGTATTCTAAAAGTTCAGAATATATTGGATACATAAACTTATGAAATTACGTCAGTACCTCATCTTTATCTTACCTCTTCTCTTCGTGGCACTTGTAACCGCACTAGCCATTGCGGGGGCGCGAGGCGGATCGGTGCCCGAGCAGATCTGGCTTCCTGAGAGTGCTAAGCAGTCGTCTGATCAAGAGTCGGTACATAAGTTACCAGTTGCATCTAAGACCGTGACAACAAAGTATGGTCATGCCTTACGGTTTGCTTCTACGGATTCACGAACGACCGTATACGAGTTCCGGTCGAATAGTTCGTTGCAGCCCTCCAAGTGTCCCAACATTAGCGAAATCGAGGAAGTATTGCCTTCAGGTTGTGATACATCGGATACTTTTCAAGGGCGGCCGGTGTATAACATAAGTCGTAGACTACCATCAGGAACTGTCGAATATTTCGTAACCGTCGGCAATACATTCATTTTCATCAAGGAGGGCGGTGACGGTGACCGGAACCTTGTGTACCTCAAGACGTTCACGCAATTACGCTCGGCACAGATCTCCGGATACATCGATGCGAATCGGGTACGCATTGAGCACATACAGGCGGCGGAGAGAGCAGAAAAAGCTGCTACAGAAAAAACCAATGCACAAGCCTATACGAAACTTGATTTTACCCCGGCAATGCCAAAAACTTTACCCGCCGGCTGGCGACTCAATACGCAGGATCCCATCCATATTGACGGTCCGGATGCCAACCACCCGAGGCTGGTCAACGCTGAGTATATAAATAATACGGGCGTGAGTAGCTTCGTTTCCTTCTATGCCATGAAGCGAGCCGGGTTTACGCTTGGGACGAGCTGTGGTCCTTCGCCGGGCAATAGTATGCAGACGGTTTACTGCCACAAGCCAATAGGTACCAACTACTACGAGGCTTCTTGGTACGACGGTCAGAATAGGCTTATGCGTTACTTATATTATCCCGTGGGCGATAGTGTAGTCATAACCAGCATAGAAGTGATGCCTCACGGCAATGCCCCCGCCGTGTACCCAACGGACCTGGCAAACGCACAGACCGCCATTACGTTGAATGCCGTCCCGACAAATGTAGCTAGCCTTACAGGTAGCGTGTACAAGAGTGTGTTTTACCGATAGTTAATGCAATAGCGCATATGAATGCTCTCAAGAAAAATTGTTTTTCTATAAATCACAACGATAGTTAATTGCTTTTGCAGCCAACCTCCAGTATATATGAACAAAAGTACAACTAGCGGGAGGGTAACATAATGCGCAAACATAACCACACACAGAGTGCGGTTTTATTTGGTTGGACGAAACGCGCAATGCACATTATGATCCTATTAGTGTTGATAGTATCGACATTCATTCCGGCTATGTCCGCGTATGCAGCCGAGCGTCCCGTTGCCCCGATTACTAAGGATACCCACATTAAGGCACCGCCCAAAGATGCGATGAAACCAATGGCTGCGAATTATGCCGGGCCAATGCCACAAAGCAAGGTCGCCACTCCTATCGCTGCAGACGCTCAGCCCAATAATGTTCTTGGAAAACTTACCACTAAAGCCGTAGGCAATGACCCATTGACTTCGCCAACGGCCATAACCCCGCATGAACTGACAAACAAACGAACGGCGACGAGTGACACAAGCGTCAACAAAGATGGTTCTTTGTCGCAAAGGCAGTACTTTACACCGCACTACTACCAAAAAGACAATGCCTGGCAGTCGATAGATGCCAGCCTCGTCGCGGACGATAACGCTGGCGACGCCACTAACGCACTAACCAAAGCTTTCGGGGCGGCAGAATCTTGGGTCTCATCGACGACCAACTTCACCATAAAAGCCAATGACTGGCAGTCACGCTTTGGACCGAGTGACTTTGATGGTGGCATGGTGCGCATCAAGAAGGGCAACAGCCAGATTGGGTTTAGCCCAATTAACGCCAAGAAGGTAGCCCCGGTCGTGACGGCCGACAACAAGGGCAATCAAACGGTGCACTACTACGATCTGTGGCCTGGTGTGAACGTCGAGTACACAGTAAATGGTGGCGAGGTAAAGGAAAACATTGTCCTGAAAGATCGAACGGCTACTAGCAACGTCGCGTTTCGACTTATCGGCGCTAGCGCCACCGCCGATAAAAAAGGCGGATACAGTCTCACCGGAGCACTCAACAACGAATTTGGTATAGCACCGATTAATCTTATGTTGAATAGCTTTGGCTTTGAGAGCAATACCAAAGTCTACAAGCAGACCTATGACAACGGCGTACTTACGGTATCGGTAGATAAAACATATCTGCAGAATCTACCAGTCAAGGCCTTCCCTGCAGTCATCGACCCGACAGTACAGAGCGCCTTTGGTACGCGCACTGGAGGTAGCTATGTGTCTCTGGACTCTAACGGCTACGTTTGTGCTTCAAATGTCTGTAATCTCTATGCCGGCACGAAGTATGACACAAACGGTAACTTTCAAGTGTGGCGTGGTGCGCTGTTCTCTCCGTACGAGCAATTGCGCCCACAGGGCACAGTACTGGCCAGCGCCGTTTTGCACCTCGCGCAACGTACGAATGCTGGATTTTGGACAGGTTCATACGACACGCACACCTTCACTGTCGGTCGGGCAACCTGCCTGAACAACATTGCTTGTGTTGATGGCTGGTATAACAGCGCGGCAATCACGACATCCGGTGGCATTGATGCCACACCTATTTACCAGAATGCCTTGGCACAGGGTGACTTTGGTGCGTGGCTTATGGTTGGCGGTGAAGATGGCACCGACTCTTCCTTTAAGAACTTTGATCCGGACAATAGCTATGTCACGTTTGCGTACATGCCACCGGCACCGACCATTGCCTCGCCAGCACCTAATCAGATTTTTACTGATCCGCAGCCGAGCTTCACGGCAAATCCGCCAACGAATCCAACGGGAAACTACGAGTACTCCTTTAGAGTGAGCAGCGGACCGGGCGGCAGTGGCACGGTCATTGCTTCAGGTAATCTGGACGCCAGGCAATGGACAATCCCCGATGGAATCCTGCAAGATGGCTCTACGTATTATGTACAAGCCAGGGTGTACGAGGCAGGTATTAATGCCTATAGCAGCTGGGGCACATCGGTACCATTCAAGATTGATATGCGTACCGGTAAGGACAAGACGCAGACATTTGATACCCTAGGACCGGTAAGCGCCGATTTGGCCACTGGTAACCTGACGACATCGGCAAGCAGTCATACTACGGCAGCGCTTGGCGGCTCTCTGGGTGTGAGTCTGGACTACAACTCGCCGCTGCATTCACGCGCCGGCCTGGTTGGCCAGTACTGGAATAACATGACTATGACAGGAACGCCTTTAGTGACCAGAATTGATCAGGCGATCGATTTTGACTGGGGCATTGGTTCACCATCTAGCGGGATTATACCGAACGATAGTTACTCGGCTAGTTGGGCTGGCTACTTTGTCGCCCCTGCTGCCGATACTTATTACTTTGGTGGTTCGAATGATGACAACATGAACGTCACGGTCAACGGACAAAGTGCGTATACGAATGCTGGTTGCTGGCCCGGTAGTTGTTTTGGTACGACAGCGGTCACGCTGACGGCTGGGCAGGTCGTGCCGATTAGCGTCAGCTATGTTGAGAACACTGGTAGCGCCTATGCGCATCTTATGGTAAAGCATGGCACGGATAGCCGTGTCGTGCCCCAAGCCTGGTTGCAGACCGGCATCCGACCCGTGCAAAAGACGGGACTAACCGGCCATTACTATACCGACGATGGTACTCATACCTTCGGCGCCACAAGCAATACCCTATTCATGCAGCGCAACGATTCCTTTATGAATTTTGACTGGGCAAATGGTTCACCGGTACCTAATGGTCCGAGCGACAATTTTATGGTCCGCTGGAGCGGGTTTGTTACAGCACCGACGACTGGCAGCTACCAGTTCGGAACACATGCCGACGACGGTACGAAGGTGACAATTAACAACACGTTAGTGGAATCTAATTGGCAGGATACCCCGGGCGAAACCTGGGGAAGCTCCATCAACCTGACCGCCGGGCAAGCGGTACCGGTGACCGTCGACTACTACGAGCATACTGGTGGCGCCGTAATGACTTTCGAGGTCAAAATAAATAATGTCTCCCAGCCAGTGCCAAGTACTTGGCTCAGTCCAAACGCTCAAGTACTGCCATCTGGCTGGTCCTTGGGAATTGATCCAGACGGCAACCTCGGCTATGACTATTTGAAGGCCAACCAAAATGATGTAGTCCTCACGGATAGTAGCGGCGACACGCACACCTATGCCTGGACCGGTAGCGGCTACAAACCACCAGTCAATGAAGATGGTCAATTGGTGCGTAATGCAAACGGTTCCTTCACGCTACAAGATGTTGATGGCCGCACCTATATTTTCAATGCTGATGGCACACTTGCTTCAGTAACCACACCGACCGACGATTTGCATCCCGCAGCTTTGAAGTATACCTACGGCGGTACACCTTCACATATCGTGCAGATAGCCGATGGTGTCGATCCATCGCGTACCGCCACCGCTTACTACAGCGGCGATACTAATTGTGGCACGACGCCAAGTGGCTATGACACCAGCGCACCAGCAAATATGCTCTGCGCTCTAAAAACAACCGACGGCCGGGCCACCTACTTCTACTACTCTAGTGGGTTGCTATCACGCATTGCCAAGCCGGGTAACGAGAATCTCGACTACTTCTACGACACACTCGGTCGCATTACTGGCATCCGTGATCCACTGGCCAACGACGCGATTGCTGCTGGCGTGCGAGCAAATGACGCGACCGCGACAACACAGATCACCTATGACATCTTAGGTAGAGTGACGAATGTAACGCGTCCGGCTGCGACTGCAGGGGCTACACCGATCCAGAATACGATTGAGTATCTGCCCGGTACACTCAACTACCAGAATGGCAACCCAACGACTGGTTACTTCGGCGCAAGCCAGGAGCACGTAGTAGGGGCGACTGAGCCTAATGGCTTTAGTAGGCGGGTAGAGTACGACAATCTGTTCCGAACTACTAAGGATAGCGATATAGCGAATCTGTCGACCACCACGGCTTGGGACGCTTACAAGGATTTGCAGATGAGCAGCACAAGCCCTACCGGCCTTATGAGTACGACTGTCTACGATGATGAAGACCGGCCCGTATCACAGTATGGTTCCGCCCCAGCGGCCTGGTACGACACCTGGCATTGGATCCTTGCGGCAGGGCAGTCGCTGACACCAGGTCAATCGCTGAAGTCTCCTGACGGTCGCTTCCAGCTCACCTTCCAGACGGATGGCAACGTAGTACTCTCTGGGCCAAGCGGTGCTATATGGTACACCGGCACAGGCGGTCAGACGGCTACCACTTTCACTATGCAGACGGATGGCAACCTCGTACTCTACAACGGTACTACCGCCCTATGGAATAGCATGACCGGTGGCGGTGGCCCCAGTTCCTACTTCTACGTACAAAATGATGGGCATCTAGTGGTGTACAACTCTACAGGATATACCTGGGCTTCGAATAGCGGTGGTTGGGCGCCAGCTACCACTCCGGGTAGTTATGATACGCCCTTGTCCGCCTACACGGCACAGGTTGCGCACAACACTACGGCTTACGACCAAAATATGAGTGGCCCAGCAGTCGCCTACTACACCTATGACCCGGTCACCAAGACATTGACCGGCACGCCAAAACTGCACAGCACCAATCTTGCTGGCGCTGTCCCTGGCGACGTTATGCACGACTACGGCACGAGCGGCGCTATTGCCGGCATTCCAGATAACTGGGGCTTTACGGCAACTGCTAAGTTGCGCTTGCCCAGTACCGGGACGTATACTTTCCGCTTGTGGAGCGATAACGGTGCACGGATATATATCGATGACCAGTTAGTATCTGACGACTGGAACGACGGCGTGGGGCATTACCACCCGAACTTTAGTATTGCGAACGTCGCCGGACAAGTGCATCGCTTCAGAATGGACTTCTACCACCGTACCAATGATGCCAATATTGGGCTGTACGTCACGCCGCCAGGCGGCTCAGAAATATACCAGGGCATCACCCAGTATTTCTCGCCTGACTACTCGCTTGCTACCAGTACAACGACCTATGATGCTACGCTCGGCAATCGTACGACCACAACGAATTATGGCAGTATGCCGGAGTACGGTTTGGCACAAAGTACCAGCGTTGACCCAACCGGGCTCAACCTCACGACAGCCAGTACCTATGAGGCGCCAGGCGCAACCGGTTCATATTTGCGTCAGCTCACTAAGACCCTGCCGGGCGGTGTAGTTACTAACTACACCTACTACGGCGCTACTGAAACACGGGCCAACCCATGCGTAACTGGTAGCTCAGCTATCAGTCAGGCTGGCATGATAAAAATAAAGACCGACCCCGATCCAGATGGCAGTGGTTCTCAAACTGGCCGAGCCACTGAAACGATCTACGATGCCAGCGGTAATGCTGTTGCTACCCGCTACAACAGCGAGAACTGGACGTGTGTCACCTATGACACCCGCAACCGTGTGTCCCAAACTCATGTCCAAGCCTTCAATGGTAATTCTGACCGTACTATCAGTAATAACTATGCCGTCAGCGGCAATCCTCTCCAGACTGCCACATATGACGAAAACGGCTGGGTAATCACCGATGTCGACCTCCTTGGCCGAACCACCGCCTACACCGACACTTATGGGGACTGGACTGGGTATGGCTATGATGCCGTCGGTAACCTCATCCGTCAGTATGGCGACATGGGTGAACATGGCTACACCTACGACAATCTCAATCGACTCACCAGTGAAGTATTTGGTGGAATCACCTATGCCAATGTCACCTACGACACCTACAGTCGGATAGATCATGTAGACTACCCAGCGGCTGGACAGCTACGCGTGACGAACGCCTACGACACCTTCGGCAGGAATAGTACCGTCACCTACCGCCTAGGCAACGGGACCACTACCGTGTCAGACACCGTAAACCGCACTCAAAGTAACCAGATAAACACCGACACGGTCACCTCCGGCAGTGCCTCTCTAGCCAGTGCTTACACCTACGACGCTGCCGACCGTCTCACCGCTGCCACCATTGGCGCTAACACCTACAGTTACGGATTCGGCACTGCCAACACCTCCTGTAACTCCTTGGCGGGCAACAACGTAAGCGCGGGCAAAGACAGTAATCGCACCACCCAAACAGTGAACGGCACCACGACAACCTACTGCTACAACCAAGCCGACCAACTTATTGGGAGCAGCGATGCTCAATACAACACCCCAACCTACGACACTCGTGGTAATATGACCAGCCTTGGCACTAACTCCTCCCCCCTCGCCCTCTGCTACGACGCCAGTGACCGCAATTCCTGCCTCACCCAACTAAACCCTAGTGGCACAGGCCCCGCCCTCTACTACGCCCGTGATGCCACCAACCGTATAACCTATAGAGAAAAAGATACTGTAACTAATTGGAATTGGTCTCTTACCAATCAGTGGTTCAATGCCTATACCGGTTCCGGAGATACCCCAGACTATATCCGTGATACCAACTGGAACATAGTAGAACAAGACCTCCAGTTACCTGGAGGTATAACCCTCTCCCTAAAACCACAAGAACCAATCACCAACAATAAAACCCAATACTCCCTTCCAAACCTCCATAGTGATACCTTACTTACTACCAATGCTATAGGAAGTAATACATCTATAGGTACTGGCCCTGCCAGTACCTATACCTACGACCCCTTCGGTACCCCAGTAGCCGGTTCTACCCTTCCAAACAACACTATCAATGGCTCCTACGGTTACGTAGGTAGCCATGAGAAGCTTACTGAAACGAACTTAACTCTAGCTCCCATTCAAATGGGAGCTAGAGTATACCTCCCTACTATAGGGAGATTTACTAGTATGGATCCTGTGGAGGGTGGGACACCGAGTAGCTATACCTATCCGGGGGATCCGGTTGGGAATTTTGATTTGAGCGGAACCCGATGCTGGTTCAAATGCGTGGTCGGCAAGATCAATAAGATAAACAAAAACGTAAGACATTTCCAGCTCAATGTAGCCGCCGTACCAATATACGCAGGTTATTATAGTTCTAACCGTGCCCTACATGCGGTAAATAGTTTGGGCAACAAGCACGGTACGGTCGGCAAAATTGCCAGCAGAACGATTGGTGCACCACTACGGCCAGCCCTGTGGGCAATGCAAGCTGTTGGGTTAGGCGGGGATGTTGCACTGGATTGGGTGAAACAGAAGACGGTAGCACCAGGGGAGGCGTTGGCGGATGAGGGTAGAAGAGGTGGTATACTACCTAGACAGATTGCACATGGCGGACCACAGGTATATCTACCGGGATGGAGATGGAATGGAGGAGTAGATTGGGAATGGTAAAGGAGCCGTTACGCATGCAACATTTAAAAATTAAGAAAATAGCGGCTGTCCTGGGCTTTATTATGTTGGGCTCGGCCCTACTATTTCTGATGACAAAAGTAATAACACCTACGGTAAATGTTGTGGTATTGAACGATACTGATGACACGGTTGTGGTCTCATCGTGCGGCTCCGACCCTCTCACGCTCAGGCCTGGTGTATCCGCAGCTTTTGATGAAAATCGAAATGATACGAGGGCTGCGTGCCTCATCTATAGCCACCGTAGTGGCAAGTACGCTGGCTGTTTGTCGACGCCCACCACAAAAAGTCATCTACGCACCTATCGTGTAAGTGCCTTGGATATAAGCATACCAGAAAATAAGTGTGGTGACTGATGCATAGTAGGCACTACCAACTAACCCGAAACAACGTTAGATCTGAGTATAGGAGCAGGGCCTAACTGGCTACAACGACGAACAGAGCCATCCAAGAGATTGCATCGATTGATGTTTACCAAAATTTTTCTTTACGCTTTTTCCTAGTGTTTGTTCGTCATACGTATGCAGTACTATAGGTTGCCGTTTTGGGTAAGGTGGCTATTTTTTCGATGGCTCTTATCTGGGGTAATATGCGTACACTCAAGAGACCTAACAATAGCATCATTAGGGAGACTTTAGGAGACATGTTTAACAGTAAGATTTTTGACTCTAGCGGTAAACTTTGGTTGATTAGTCTGCGAATAATACAAAGCCGTAGGAACATTTACTCCTCACCCCTATACCTATGATTTTAACAACGACGCAAGAAGAGGTTTTGTAGCAAACCAGGCTACGGCAATTGGGAGGGCCGGTGGTAGTATTGCGCATTTATATTCTTCAGGCATCATAAGACCCACAAGTTATAGTATTAATTTTGAAGGCAGTGCAGAGGTTGACCAATCATGGTAAAAGACAATAAAAGTAAGCTACTAAAGGTGTCGCTGATAGTGGTTGTGATAACGATTCTATTGGGGGGAATTACTCTTGCAATATTGAGCGTCAACAAGAAGGATGCCATACGATTAAAAGAATATAAAGACGCAGCTACAGTGATAGGCATAGCAAGGGCAAAACAAGAGTGTCGCAGAGAAGGATTGAGCGCGGAGGTCTGCGATAGTATTACTGGCGCCATAGATACAAGTGAGTGCAGTGGAATGACATGTTGGATAGTATATGCTCGCTCCAGAGATCCGAATGGATATGGAGCTAGCATTACTATTAATAAGCAGAATGATAGATATATAGTTATCGACTACTTACGAGATACCGGCACGCATCAGTAGCTTACTGAAACAAACTTAACTCTCTTACAGACCGAAGACTTTCTTGATGGTTTCCGCGCTGATGGCATAGGCGATGCCCTCATCACGCGTTTGTGCGTTGTTTTCTGACAGGGAAGTAGATATAGAGTCGACAACACCTACGGCACCACAGGCGTTCATAAGTGCACCACCGGAATTGCCAGGATTAAGCGCAGCGTCAGTTTGGATGAAGCCCATGTCTTTCGGTATTGTACTGTCTGTGGCGTGGGCGTCTTCTCCGGAAATAATTCGAGAAATAATTCCCTGCGTTATAGACGGTGAACCCGTGTCGAATGTGTTCTCTGGCCAGCCTAATGCGTACACAGTGTCGGTCACATCGTAGTCTGTAGCGAGCGGTAGAAAGTCGGGTGTTGGCTGATCATAATGTAGAAGGGCTAGATCATATTTTTTATTGGTTTTAATGACCGTAACAGGTACGCTGCCTTGGCTCCAGTTAACGCTTAGTTTTTTTGCTCCAGCAATCACATGATATGCCGTTAGGAGCGTTCCATGATCGTCGATTGCAAACGCAGTCCCGCCGCCGGAATTATCCGCAGCGATTGGGTAAATGGCTGCCGCTGCAGTAGAGAATGTATGGTTGTAGTCGCAGGAAGCCTCCGGTGCTGTTACGCCATTGTGATACTCAAAGCCGGCACCTACGGATTCGCCAGTAAAAGCAATGAGCACGAGCCCAAAGAAAATCCAGCGACTCAGGCGCCAGAACCGTTGTTTGAACCGACGCATCAGGCGCCAGATCACAAGCCCTATCACGATGTCAAAGATAGCCATCCAGCCAAGTAGCTGCGAGACCGCCATGTGATCATAGTCGTTATCCAGGAAGATATTGTTGCTTGTCAGAACTGAGATTACAAAAAATAGTCCAAACGACAGTAGTCCTAAAACGACAACACAGAGTGGTATGGAACCGACAAGACGAAGCGTTAATAGAAGAATTCTTTTCGTTCGAGTGGTTTGTTTTTCACTTCTGGCTTTTGTGGTAGATCTGGGAAAATGTTTCATTGCGCAAATTGTAGCATGAGCTCCCTCTTGGTCCTAAAAAATAGAATCTTCTTGAGAGACTATGCTTGACTAATATCAAATGTAATGTTATTATCTGTTTTTATTAACCTGGAGTTAACCTGAAGATGAAGAATAGACTGAATATCCCAAAGTTATCGCATATCGTACTGAAAAAGTGGCATGTACTAACGCTCGGTAGTAGTCTTGCGCTAGCAGTCCTAGTCATTCTAGCCGTATCTCTCGGGCACCAGCCACCAAAGCAGGTTGCTATAAAGCCAACGGCAACGACTAAGAAGACGATGCCCGTTGTCGCAGGCGCTCAGACAACGAATCCGAGTGCGCAGGCGAGCAATACACCGGTTGCCCCGAATCCTACGAGCACCGCGACACCGCCTCAGGCAAAGGCACAAAGCTCGGGCAGCACGACCGTTGCTCCGACACCAGCCAGTCCTGCCCCTACTCCCGCTCCGACACCAGCTCCTAAATTTGCTATTATTGGCCCCGGCACGATTACACTCAAGCAGGGCACTGACTCAGCAGAATATGATCTCCATACAAGTGATGGCAGTAGTATCACTTGGTATATGATGACCAAGAATATTACCTGGGGCAGTACCACGGCAAATCCCGCCACTTCGAGCACGCTCATTGTTGACCAGCCAGAAAGCGATAATGTTGGTTCGACGCTCCACTTCCATATTTCAGCCAAAGATAATTTCGACGTTTCTGAGTTGAATGCTGGAGGTCTATATATGTTCGATGTTTGGATCCCAAGTCTCAATCAAAACCGTGAAGTCGATATTCTTGCTACTTTTGTCCCTTAGGAAAAATATCTACTTCGTAAGCCAGCCAACTTTAGGCAAGAGATCGAGTATTTTTCGGCCATGCGGTGCCTTATCTATGGCTTTGGATAGGTCGGCTCCACAGTAGGCAAGCCCTTTTGAAGGTGTATGTTTGCCATTCTGCCATAGGGAGAAGTCTTTAATAAGGTATACGGTGCCATCGATTGCGACCAGGCAGTCATGTCCATTTTTGCCATCAGCTTTTTTTAGTTCGGCCTGGCTTACGGCATGTTGTGCGGCTGGCTTATTGCTGTCATTCCGTTTTTTAGTAACTACGACCGCACCAGTTATGGCGGCTAGACCGACGACTACGCTTATGATAAGAATAATTTTCTGTGCTTTACTCATACTAGAAGGACTTATAGTACTCTACTGCTTGCGTATGGCAGCTGTCTGCTAAGGCTGCATCTGGAATTGCTTTGCAGAGCGCAAGCCCTTGCTGATCACTATGGTAGTAGGAGATGAAGTCTTTTACTGCGCCCGTGAAGCAGTTTTCTCTAGCCAGCTGCGACGTACCGAGCATACAGCGCTCAAGGGTTAACTTGGCGTCACTAGAGGACTGCCCAGATACGTCGCGTCCCAGGCTTTGGTAGCAGGTTACATTAAATGGATCACCCAATCCTTCACAGAGACTGAATACTTTAGTGTAGTCGTAGTTCTCAACAATTAAGGCGTGTGACGTCTGCATGAAGTAGCATTGCTGCTTATATCTGTCGGCTACGGCTGTACATGGATAGAGTGGATCGTCAGACTTGAGGTATTTTGAATGTTCTCCCGGGTTAATCTCGTTCATGACATTCTCCATGAATACGCCACTGTAGCAGGATTCCTGTTGCCATGAGCCGTCAAATGAATCACAGCTGCTGAGTGCTTTAAAAAGATCATCGCCTTGTACGGCCATAAGACCATGACCCATACCATGCACGCAGTTATAGTGGTCAAAGCCTTCTGGTTTGGATTTTAGGAAGCTGGCGCAGACGGTATTTATTTGGGATATGATTTTATTTGGCCCTAGCTTTTGGGCTACGGTCTCGATGGCACCATGGTAGTAGCCCGACCAACAGAAATTATCGCCATGCGCATAGGTTTCGGCCAGCGTCGCATATTTTTTAGCAGCTGCCCGACCGATAACATGTCCAATCTGATGACAACTAGATTTGACGAACGCATTACTGTCATAATTTGCCTTAAAGTCGGTGAAAGCGGCCTCGGGCGTTTTATTGGCGACTAATTGATTATAGTGTTTCTGCCAGCAAGAAAAATCCGATGCTGCCTGACCAATGCAGGTAGTAGTTTTCTGGCTAGAATGTAAAATTTGCCATGCTGCTGCACCTGAGATGCCTAATACTAAAATGGGCAGAAGTACCCACAACTGTGTTAAGCGTTTTTTCATATGCGTATAGTATAGGATACAACTGCGATCTCTGCACGATAGAAGTGGAATGGTGATCCCATTCCATGGCCACCAACTGTTTTTTTGAGTACACTGTCCTGTATGCAGGAGTTGATCGTAGATTTGCACGTCCATTCTCATCATAGTCGAGCGACCAGTAAGAATGCCGACTTTGAAGGCTTATATCGCTGGGGCAAACTAAAGGGCATTAATATTATCGGCACGGGAGACTTTACACATCCCTCCTGGTTTGCCGAAATGCGCGAACACTTAGAGCCGGCTGAGCCCGGGCTCTTTAAGCTGAAAGACGAATTTGCTAAAGCTATCGATGCCAGTCTGCCGGCTCTCGTGCGCGATCAAATTATTCGTTTTATCCCGACGGTAGAGATTGCTACCATATACAAAAAGAATGATCGTGTCCGTAAACTTCACCAGCTGGTTATTATGCCAAGTCTTGAAAGCGTCAGCGAGCTCAATGCTCGTTTAGAACGCATTGGTAATATCAAGGCAGACGGCCGTCCAATCCTCGGTCTAGACTCCAAAGAGTTACTGCGCCATGCCTTAGAGACCGACTCACGGGCCTTATACATCCCGGCACATATCTGGACTCCCTGGTTTGGTATGTTCGGTAGCAAATCAGGCTTTAACTCGATCAAAGAAGGCTTTGATGAATTAGCCCCAGAGATACATGCCATTGAAACGGGCCTTTCTAGCGATCCTGGCATGAACTGGCGAGTAGCCGACTTGGATGGACTCACCGTAACGAGCCATTCCGATGCGCATTCACCAGGTAAGTTGGGTCGTGAAGCAACGGTGGTTAAGAGTGGTATTAGCTACGACGACATTATTGGTGCGATTAAGACGAATGATGAGCGCCTCATAGGCACTATTGAGTTCTTCCCGGAAGAGGGAAAATATCATTTCGATGGACATCGTGATTGCAGCATACGTTTTAGCCCCGCAGAAACACGCGCGCATAACAGTATTTGTCCAGTGTGCAACAAGCCATTAGTGGTCGGCGTAGAGAACCGCTTAGAGGAGCTTGCCACAAGACCAGAAAACTTTCAGCACCCGAGCGGGAAACGTGTGGAGTACATTATCCCATTACCTGAAATTATTGCTGAGCTACATAATGTGAAGAGTACTGCCGGGAAAGCAGTAGTCGCTGAGTATCATACGTATATTGAGCGCCTGGGCGATGAATTTAATCTACTGCGTAACGTCTCCCCGGATGCTATTGCCGAAGCTGGCTTTCCGTTGCTCAAGATTGCTATTGAGCGGCTTCGCGCGGGCAATGTGGTGCGTGATCCCGGATACGATGGGGTATTCGGCACGATAAAAGTTTTTAAAGACGCCCAGGATCGTCACAAAACAATCGATCAACTATCCTTGCTGTAATGTTTGGGCTAGACGAATTGAACCAAGAACAACTTCAGGCCGTCGAGGCAAGCGACGGCCCTGTGCTTATTGTCGCCGGGCCAGGAACTGGAAAAACTAAGACTCTGACTGCGCGTATCGCAAATCTCATTGCGACAAAGCGTGCGAAGCCGGAACAAATTTTAGCACTGACATTCACGAAAAAGGCTGCAGAGGAGATGCGGATTCGGGTCGCCGCCATGCTAGCAGGCGGCCCTAGTCCTAAGATTGTCACTTTTCATGCTTTGTGCCACGAGATTCTTAATAGTGATGAGCGATTTGCGACTGAGTCTGAGCGACTGCAAATTATCAAGCAGTTACATAAATCGATTGTGTATAAAGGGATATCTTCGCGTGAACTAGGGCTGCTCATTTCCCGCGCTAAGAATATGGCCGAGGACGATGCTGCATTGCAGCAGATTGTGCAGACCTACAACCTTGGTCTGCAGGAGCTAGGTCTTATGGACTTTGATGACTTGCTCGTACGCACGCGAGGGCTATTGCAGCAAGACGCCGTAGCGCGGACCGCGCTGCAATCACGTTTTACGCACATTCTGGTCGACGAATTTCAAGATACTAACCGTTTGCAATATGAACTACTACAGCTACTGCGCGGTACGGATAATCTTTTCGTCATTGGTGATCCTTTGCAGTCTATTTATGGATTTCGTGGTGCCAGTGGTGACATTTTCGGGCAGTTTCGTGAAGATTTTCCTAAGGTACTGGACATTACGCTGACAACAAATTATCGTTCTGCTACGAAAGTAGTAGCACTGAGTAATAGGCTATTCGTAGATGCCCCCGACCTCCAGCCCCACGCAACAAATGAAGGCCAGGTACGTGTGGTGCAAGTGTTGAATGAATATTCTGAGGCAGCCTGGGTGTTGGCCGAAATTCAACAAGCCATTGGTGGCGGCGATATGCTGCAGGCGGTGAGTGACGACGATGCCAGCACACACCATTCCCTGCAAGATTTCGCTATTTTGTATCGCAGTCGCAGTGCGGCAATCGTCATGCAAAAAGCAATTCAAGATTCGGGGCTGCCCTACCAAATTGTCGGAGAGGGCTCGCCGTACGAACAACCAAAAGTACAGGCCATCATCGCACTATTGCGTAGCGCTCACAGCGGGGAATCTGCTCGAATCGAGGGCTTTACGAAAGGCCAGGCTAAGGCCGTATACGACCTATTAGGGCAAACCGATGGGGTGCTTCCCCACGTTTTGGCCGAGAAGGCGATACGGCTACTCGATTTCGAAATAACTTCTGGCTTGCAGCATTTTATTGGTACCTTGGTTCGTTTTACAGATCTGGAGAGTGCAGTGGGCTACTTCGATCGTATCGCCGAAGCTCATTTCTATGATCCAAGTGCTGATGCTATTACTCTGCTTACTATCCATGCCAGCAAGGGCTTGGAGTTTTCGAGAGTGTTCCTCATTGGTGTCGAAGAGGGTATTTTGCCCTATCGGAGCAAGGGAGGCCTTACTGTTAGCGAAGATGAAGAAAAACGATTATTCTACGTGGCAATTACCCGTGCAAAAGAGCACCTGGATATCCTCCATACGAAGAGACGATCAGGGCAATCGACCACGCCCTCTCGTTTTATAGCGGCCGTTCCGGAGGCGGTAGCACCTCGTGAGGTTGACTCTAATTTAGTGGATGATCAGCGCCGTGCAATAAAGCGTGCCGCAAAACGAAGTCAACGAAGTCTTTTCTAAGAAGAAGCAGGGCGCTACAATAGGGGAAGCTAAGGAGATGCATATGATTGGCAGTTTTGCGGGTATAGTACTGTTGGTCATCCTACTGGTCATCGTGGCCTATGGAGTGAGAATTATTAATCAATACGAGCGCGGTGTTGTATTTCGTCTTGGTAGAGTACGTCCAAGTGTCAAAGAACCGGGCTTGCGGCTGATTATCCCAATCGTTGATCAGATGCGTAAAGTGGGTATGCGCATTGTGACACTTCCTGTTGATTCGCAGAAGATCATTACTCGCGATAATGTGTCTATCGACGTTGCCGCAGTGGCATATTATCAGATAGTTAACCCTATACGTTCAGTAGTAGAGATTGAGAATGTTGTATCGGCTACTTATCAGATTGCACAGACTACCGTGCGAAATGTCGTTGGGCAGAATTCTCTTGATGAGGTGTTGAGCGCAACTCCTAAGATTAACGAAGCAATTAAAGCTATATTAGATGGTGCCACCGAAAAATGGGGTGTATACGTGAGTGCCGTAGAGCTTAAAGACATTCAATTGCCTGACAGTATGCAGCGTGCCATGGCCAAACAGGCCGAGGCCGAGCGTGAAAAGCGGGCCAAGATAATTGCCGCCGAAGGCGAGCAGCTAAGTGCTGTCAAGCTGGGCGAAGCCGCTGACATTATCGCCGCCCACCCTATAGCATTGCAGCTTCGTAACTTACAGACATTGACCGAAATTGCTACCGAAAAGAATAGCACCATTGTCTTCCCGGCCCAGTTCTTAGATACCATGCAGTCCATCAAGGGCTTTATGGCCAAAGAGCAGTAGTGACACAGGACATTAAGAAGCTGCCGAGTCCCTATTATCGGGTGACAACGCGAGCTATTATTCTCGATGAGCGGCAGCGTCTGCTTATTATCGAAGACGAAGACGGTAAATATGAATTGCCGGGTGGCGGCTGGGAGTACGACGAGAGTTTCCAGGATTGTATACGTCGAGAAGTGTCCGAGGAGTTGGGCGTGGAAGTATTGTGGGTCGGTGCCTTGTGGTTTTGTTATCGCGGTAAACGACGTGGTCATCCATGGCATTTGCGAATGTGCGCGCCGGTTCTCATTAAAACCAACGAGTTTGCTATGGGCACGGGCATGAAACGAGCATACTTTGTCACGAAGGATGTATTGAAGAACCTGCCATTGACGGCAGACGAAGAACCTATCAAAGAACATCTTGATGAAATATGGCCACCCCCGGTTGAAAAAAACGCCGTAAAAGGGTAAGATATCGAGGTTGTGGCTCTTTAGCTCAGTTGGTAGAGCAGAGGCCTGAAGAGCCTTGTGTCCCCAGTTCGAGTCTGGGAGGAGCCACCAGTTTTAGATAACAGATATGAAAGTCCTTGGAAAATTATCCAGGGGCTTTTATTTTGTAGATTTACCTCTGTAATTTTAGTTCGAGTCTGGGAGGGCTGGTATCTGCGGGTTAATGCCCATCTTCTTGCTACGGTAATCTGTAAACTCGCCGCGTTTAATAGAGCGACTAATCTCACGAATCACTTTTTGCTTGTCGCTCTGTGCGTGCTCGATGAATTCTTTACTGGCTAAAGACTTGGGATCGTATTCAAGACCCCATAATGTCATCTCAATAAGTAGTGGTAAAAGTGCTTCGCCTTTTGACGTAACGCTGTAGATATATTGATTATTTAGCCTTGTGTCGCGCTGTTTTCTAATGATTTCCAGTCGCTCCAGTTTAGTGAGACGGTCGGCCAAGATGTTAGTTGCGATACGTTCTTGTGGCATGAAGTCGCTGAAGCGTATACGGTGGTAAAACATGATGTCTCGCAAGATCATTAGTGTCCACTTATCTCCGAAGATATCGAGCGAGAAACTAATCGGGCAGTCCGAGCGTCGCCTAGAAGTATATTGCTTAATTTCTTGCATTTTTACACCTTAACATACTTGTCTTTCGCAAGCAATTTACCTATACTCAAAAAAGATAGCAAAAACTGAAAGGTAGATATCGTGGAAATACATATCAATTGGCTCGCAGTGCTCGTGGCGACTGTAATAAGTTTAATCCTGGCTAAAGTTTGGTATAGCAGCATGGTGTTCGGGGACGTTTGGAGAAAACTTACGGGCATTACGCCTGCAGATTCCAAGAAGGTTGGCAAAAGGCCGATGGTCATTACGCTATTCGCAAATATTGTCACTGTAGTAGCGCTTGCAGCTATGATTTATGTTAGCTCTGTATTTTTTGAAGATAAATCGATTTGGCATGCTCTGCTGAATGGTCTCGTGGCTTGGCTAGCCTTCTCGGCAACAACACTTGCTACGCACAATGCCTTTGAACAAAAACGACAAAAACTGACGCTAATAAATAGCGGCTATCAGTTGGCTCTATTTTTGCTCATGGCCTTTATTATTGGTTGGTTTGGCGCATAGCGCCGGATATAATTGAGACTATATGGCCTACAATGAAGAACTTACGCAACGTGTACGGGAGCTTCTTTTGAATACATCAGACGTAAAAGAGAAGAAAATGTTTGGTAGCATCGGCTTTATGGTCAATGGCAAATTGTGCATCGGCGTGGGCGATCATGCTGACCATAACATGATGGTTCGTGTTGGTCGCGACAAGTACGATGAAGCTTTGCAGCGCCCTGGCGCGTCGCCCGCTGTAATGCGAGGGCGCGAACAGCCGGGATATGTCTTTCTAGTTAGCGAGGCAATTCAATCTCAGAAAGATTTGGAATACTGGGTGGGCCTTGCCCTAGAGCACAATAAGAGTCTTTGAGGTCGTCTAGCCGGCTGCATAAAAGTTCAAAACATGTAAAAACATAGTTCCAGTTTTCCTCGGTAGGATCCACCAAGTAGAATTACAGATATAAAAAGTTCCAGAAGATATATTCTGGAACTTTTTATTGAGACTACTCAGTTATTCTTTAGCTCGATCCTGGAGGGCTATGAGGCTTGTACCTGGTTTGCCGGAAAAGCTCTTAGCGCTGAAGATCGAACTTAGCTCGCACCAAGCGTTGGTGATCGTAACCGGGTAATGTCCAGACAGAAAGTTTACTTTGTTATTAAAAAAGTTAACAAAGTAATTAAAATGTAGACGTTCACTAAGGAAGGTCAACATAGTGTCACTCGTCGGTGCTAACGTTCAGCAGTCTGCAGGCTTCAAAGCTTTTCCGCCAGCTAATCTATTACAAATTGACCAGACTAACACTCGGAAGCTAGGACTACACTCGGTCGACTGGATGACATATATCGCCGTCTTGGCTGCCATCGGCGCAGGCCTGGCGAGTATAGTCTCGCCTTTGTTACGCAATATACGTGGCAGTCCAGTCAAGGATATGCGCGACGAATAGTATACCTAAGTTTGACATATATCTAATTTAGATATACTATCAAACTATGAAACGTCAGCAAAACCAACTTCCCCAGGTGGCATTTAGTATTTTACTAGCCTTGAGCCTCAAGCCAAGGCATGGCTATGAAATCATCAAGCAAGTTACAGAAGATTCGGCTGGAAAGATAAAGCTCGTGCCTGGAGCCTTGTACACTAGTATTAAAAAATTACATGAGCAAGGTCTTATAGAAGAGCTTGTCGAGCCAAGCGACACGCGACGCTACTACAAATTGACAGAAGCCGGTGGCAAAGCACTAGCTGCTGAGTTGTCCTACTATGAAGCAACCATTGCACTAGCTCGCGAACGGCAAGTATTAACAATTAAGGTAATGGCGTGAAGCAGCTTATAAGCATCTATAGAAAGACATTGGCGTTTTTACCAAAGGCCTATCGTCAACGATATGCAGAACCTATGGTGCAAACGTTTGAAGATATGCTCGCTGATCAACCAAGTTCGACGGCCAAAGTTTATGTATGGGTGCGTGCTATGTCCAACCTGCCAATAACAATAGTCAATCAGTATATAGAAGTAGGGGGATCTCTTATGAACCTAATGCCAAATTATGCGAAGCGAGGGATGCTCGCCGGCGCTTTTCTGCTTGTACCGTTTTTTGTCCTGGTGGCGGCGAATGTTATTCAACCATTTGCAGGTGTATGGAAAGACATTGGTTATTTTGGAGTCTTTATATTACCAGTTGTCGCGCTGCTCATAGGCGGAGTAACGCTCATCGCACTGATAGCTTCTAAAAAGTTTACGCTGCGCATCAAAAGTCTATTACAGCCTGCAAGTTGGGGCGTATTGGCGGTTCCAGTACTGGCACTGCTCATCGTAGGCTTTGCCTTTGGCCATGACCGCGTGCAGTGTGCGGCAAAAGGTAACCCGGACCAGATCGTGGAGTGTATTGGCCGTGAATAGGCTTTTGAGCCGCAACCCAGCTCAATATTTAGTGCCGGTTATAATTGCGGCTGCCATGTCGTATGTTAGCTCACGCTACCTATTTGTTGGTTCAGGGTTGAGCCTTATACCTTGGGGCGTAATAGCGATAAGTTTTGGCCTGGTTTCCAAAGATAAACTACTAGCTTCACAGCGTGGCCTTATCTACGGCTTTTCACAGAGTTTTATATTCTTATGGATTGATAAGTCTGGCACTATTACAATTGCGCAGTTTTTAGCTCTCGTAGTGATCATTACTTTATTGAGCTTAGTAGCTGGGGGTTGTGGCTGGGCAGCGGCAAGTGTAGGCTGGTTGCTGCGTAACAAACACGTTTAGAGACACGGGTAAATGAAGCCTTTTTCAAGAAGTTCTTAAAGTGGCTTGGCATCGTGCTTGCCAGTATTTTCTTGCTGGTCGGGACTTTTTTGGCATAGCTTGCCGTATGCACAAGACATACGCGTCGCTAAAGCCTACGGGCGCGTACCACATTTTTGGCCCCAATGACAGTGCGCGAAAACGTGTATGCGCAAAAGTGGGTCTATGGCGAATGATTGGCTTTATTTGATGGCGAGCTAGTATGATGGGGAGTATGAAGAATATCGTTGTCATCCAACCTATGGGCGTTGCGGAAAGCGAGCTGGCAGAATTGCGCAAACTCGGCAAGGTTACCTATTATGATACGGTCTGCAAGAATGGTGCGGATTGGCTGAATCGTACCAAAGAAGCGGATATCGTTATGAGTAATGTGACTGGCCTCAAAGAGGCCTGGCCTGAAGCGAAGAATATGTTTATTGCTCTTGCATTTGTTGGTTTTGGCTTTATGGATATCGATACGCTCAAGAAGAATAATGCAGTAGTAGCCAATAGCCCCGGCTGTAATCAGATTGCTGTTACGGAATGGCTAGTTGCCATGTTGCTGAACTACACGCGTTATTTGCCGCAAAGCATCAAAATGACCGAAGCTGATAAGAAATTACCGATTGGAGAAAGTCTCCACGGCAAAACGGTGTGTATCGTCGGTAAGGGCAATATTGGTTCTCGAGTGGGCGGGGCGCTGGGCGTGCTCGGAATGACGGTTAATTTTTATACTCGTAATGACGACCTGAGTTCAAAAATAAAAGACGCTGACTTTGTTATCGATTGCCTAAGTCTTAACTCGTCAACGAGGGGCTTTTATAATGATGCTTTCTTCGCCCGGGCTAAAGATGGGGTGGTCTTTATGTCGATTAGTCCCAATGAAACGCAAGATCTAGACGCGATTGAGAGGCTTCTTGCGAGTGGCAAAATCAGACATTTTATTACCGACAATGCGAGTGCTCAACTTTATGATATAGCGGATGAAACGTATAAACGTTTAACGGCAAATCCTAAAATAACTGTTACACCACATATGGCTGCCTACGCCGATAATACTGCTAAAACAGCAAACAGAATGTGTGTAGAAAATATTAGAGCGTACCTGGCTGGTGAGCCAGTTAATCTTATCTATGAACCATAATCGCTCCCAAATACACAGCTCCTCCAAACGCTCGCAAAAACAACAGTAAATCAACCAAGATATAGTCCAGTTCCTCCTGTTAGGCCCAGCAATCACAGATAGCAAAAGTTCGAAGATTTATCCTTGGAGCTTTTTTTGTAGGTCATTGAGCTTAAGCGGCTACGAAGCAAGAGCGCTTTGTAGCGGGCCTATAATTGCGTAAAAATATGCTCATCGCCGATGGCTTTATCATGGAATTGGGCAAGTCGGGCGCTGCTCAGCTCGATGCCTACTATGACATACGCGCCAGCACGTAGCTTGGCAATGGGTGGGAGCCAGTCTTTCGCCGAAGCGTGTATTCGTGTGATCTTGTTTATAACCATATCTATGTCAGCGCATTTTTTACGTCAAAGGCGTCACCATTTGCCTGTAGAGTGCTATTTTCTGTGGGGTTAACGATCGTTAAGCTGACCTGATGATGCACTTGAAGGTTTTGATACTTCTTGGTTGCCTGCTTGGTTATGAAGTACACAATAGGGTGTCTATTATCTGCACATGCGTATACTACTGCTCCGTGCGGAACTCCTTGCGGATCGATAGTGCCAAGTATCATGAGGGGATTGTGGTCGATGTATGCTTTTATCTCGCTGTAGGTATCCATGAAGGCCTTTCAGCTTTAACTATAGCAGATATGGGGTGCAGGAGTGATTGTCGTCACACTGTTTATGCTTATGTTTGGTATGATAAGAGATATGGCTAGCGCAGTTGATAGTATCGTAACGGTTAACACCGGATCATCTAGCCTTAAGCTGACTATTTTTGCCAACAATGGTAGCGGGGCGGAAGCACTGCCATTGTCCGCTGTGTCGGTTAGCGGTATCGGTCAACAGGCGTCGATGTTGCAAATCATGCAATCTACCTCGCCAGCACGAACGAAAGAGGTGCATGCACCAGATCATCTGGCAGCTTTTCGTATCATTATGGAAAACGACGTACTGCCTGATGGTGTTGTGGCCATGGGCCATCGTCTGGTCCATGGAGGTACTAAGTACAGAGAGTCTACCCTGGTAACGGCTATATCTAACGATGATTGGGAGCTTCTTGCACAACTTGACCCTCATCACACGCCTATAGCGCGACAGCTTATTGATCAGATCACACAATACTATCCGTCACTTGTGCAGGTTGCATGTTTCGACACGACTTTTTTTCAGGCGCTCCCGCGTGTTGCAAAGACACTTCCTATACCTCAGAAATATTATGAAAAAGGCGTGCGCCGCTATGGTTTCCACGGGTTATCATATACATCACTGCTCTCGATATTTCAGGAGAGAGCGGGCCAAGCCGCGGCCAATGGAAGAGTTATCCTTGCCCATTTGGGCAGTGGGGCTAGCGTAACCGCAACTCATCTTGGAAAGCCTGTCGATACTACGATGAGCTTCACTCCGGCGTCGGGTGTCACTATGAGTACACGTTCCGGGGATCTTGATCCGAGTATTTTTGGTTTTCTGCATCGTCAAGATGCCATGAGCATCGATGCATTTGATCGTATGGTTAACTTTGAGTCGGGACTACTGGGCGTATCTGGCACAACCGGTGATATGAAATCACTACTGAATCAGGAAAAAGAGAGCGAGGCGGCGGCCTTGGCAGTTGAGCTATTCGTTCGCGATATTAAAAAAACGATTGGAGCGTTTTGTGCGTTGCTTGGTGGGGTAGATTCATTAATATTCTCAGGTGGCATTGGAGAACAATCGGCAGTAGTGCGTTCACGTATCTGTCGCGGACTTGCACATATGGGTATTGAAATTGATGAAGCTGCGAACGAGCATAATTCGTTTCTCATATCGGCTGAACATTGCGCGGTGGGCGTACATGTCATTCCTACGAACGAAGCGCAGGTCATCGTTGAGCAAACCACCGCTCTACTTAATAAAATGGACAGAAGCTAGAATATGGAATTAAATGATAGGCCTTTGAATCAGGAAGCATTGCATGCAATCGATGCATATTGGCGAGCAGCTAATTACGTCTCGGTTGGTCAGATATATTTGCAAGACAATCCACTACTAAAAGAACCCTTGCAGTTAAAACATGTTAAGCAGCTACTGCTTGGACATTGGGGCACGGCACCAGGACAGAACTTTATTTATGCACACCTTAACCGTGCCATCAAAGACAACGACTTAAACATGATCTATATTTCTGGTCCCGGACATGGCGGACCGGCGGTAGTTGGCAATGTCTACCTTGAAGGAACCTTTAGTGAGTACTACCCGGGCGTGACGCGTGACGAAGCAGGCCTCCGCAAACTCTTTAGGATGTCATCATTCCCAGGAGGATTATCGAGCCACGTGTCACCGCAGGTGCCGGGTTCGATCCATGAAGGTGGAGAGCTTGGCTATTCGTTAAGTCATGCATTCGGAGCTGCTTTCGACAATCCTGATCTTATCGTGGCTTGTGTTGTCGGGGATGGCGAGGCGGAGACTGGGCCGCTTGCAACAGCCTGGCACTCTAACAAGTTTTTAAATGCCGCATCTGATGGTGCCGTGCTACCAATATTGCATTTGAACGGTTATAAAATTAGCAATCCAACCATCCTGGGGCGCATTGAGCGAGAGGAATTAGAACAGCTCTTCCGGGGTTACGGATGGAATCCTTATTTTGTTGAGGGTGATGATCCAGAATCAATGCATCAACTAATGGCCGCAAAGCTCGATGAGGTAGTCCAGGAAATTAAACGGATTCAATCAAACGCACGCGGCAATCACGATACGACTCGTCCGCGCTGGCCCATGATAGTTCTCAGCTCGCCTAAAGGCTGGACGGGACCAAAAATTGTCGACGGCCATAAGGTGGAAGGAAACTTTAGATCACACCAAGTGCCACTGGCTGTGGACGAAGCGCACCCCGAAAATGTTGCTGTGCTCGAAGAGTGGATGCGGAGCTATCGTCCCAATGAGCTTTTCGATCAAACAGGCCATTTGTTACCCGAAATCGCAGCGCTCGTGCCGCCGGATAATCGGCGAATGGGTGCCAACGGTCACGCCAACGGAGGCAATTTACTGCGTGAGCTTCATATGCCAGACTTTCGTGATTATGAGACGGCTGTTCCATATCGTGGCATTGTAAACGAGGGCAATGTGCATGCGGTGGGGCCATTCCTGCGTGACATCTTTACCCTGAACAAGGAGAATCATAATTTCAGAATCTTTGGGCCTGATGAATTAGTTTCTAATCGGCTCGAAGCGGTGCTTGAGGCTACTGATCGTAAGTGGTCGGCTCGCATTAAAAGTTCGGACGAATTTTTAGCCGCAGACGGTGGGGTCATGGATTCGATGTTAAGTGAGCATCAAACGCAGGGATGGCTTGAGGGGTATCTGCTGACAGGCCGGCATGGAGTATTTCATAGTTACGAGGCATTTATCCGCATTGTGGATTCGATGGTTAATCAGCATGCCAAATGGATAAAAATGGCCTCGGAGTTATCGTGGCGAGCTAAAATCCCATCTTTAAATTATTTACTAACGTCGCACGTGTGGCGGCAAGATCATAATGGGTTTACCCATCAAGATCCAGGATTTATTGATCATCTGGTGAATAAAAAAGCGGAGGTGGTACGCATCTATTTGCCGCCGGATGCAAATTGCCTACTCTCGGTCATGGATCATTGTCTCAGGAGCCGCAACTACATCAACCTTACGGTCACCGGCAAACATGACAGTCCGCAGTGGCTTTCAATGGAGGAGGCGGCTCTTCACTGCGCGCGCGGTATAAGCGTATGGGATTGGGCGAGTAATGATCAAGGCGGCGAGCCGGACGTTGTTATGGCCTGCGCAGGTGACGTGCCGACACTCGAAACGCTTGCGGCAGTTTCACTCTTGCGCACCCATCTTCCGGGACTAAAGGTTCGTGTGGTTAATGTCATCGACCTGATGCGTTTGCAACCGACCACTGAACACCCCCATGGACTCAGTGATCCTGATTACGACAAGATATTTACCCCAAACAAAGAAATAATTTTTGCCTTCCATGGGTATCCATGGCTTATACATCGACTGACATATCGTCGAACTAATCGCAACCTACACGTTCGCGGCTACAAAGAAGAGGGAACCATTACGACTGCTTTTGACATGACAGTACTGAATAATCTTGATCGTTTCGATCTCGTCCTAGATGTCATCAACCGTTTGACGCTCACAGACGAGAGCGCACTTGCTCTTAAGCAACTCATGGAGACAAAACTTCTCGAGCATCGCGACTACATCGATATCCACGGGGTTGATATGCCAGAAATTCGTAATTGGAAATGGGGCCAAGCCTAGCCGTATTTTAGTAATACACTGCATTCATTGCACCATTCCAGCCGTCAAGGGTTGCATATCTGTGCGCTAACAGGTAAAATCATCACTGTTATATGCGGGTCTAGCTCAGTTGTTTAGAGCGCGTCCTTGCCAAGGACGAGGCCAGGGGTTAGAGTCCCCTGACCCGCACCAAATTAGATTTATAGATAAGAAGGCTTCCATTCTCGGAAGTCTTCTTTGATTTCTATGACTTGTAATCTGTTGCATGGTTAGGGTCCTTCAGCTTGCTGTCAGGCACTGTTATCATTAAAGAATGGAAAAACACGAAGTAGTCCTTGACGAAGTTAAGGAATTGTATGCAACAGCCACAACCACTATGGGTAAATGGATGTGGCGCAATCATACCCAGTGGGTTGCTGATAAAGCCAAGGCGCTGGCCAAAAAATATGGTGCGAATACTGAAAGAACATACTGCGCTGCCTTGCTTCATGATTTGGGTGATAGCCAATATGAACGAGGGCACGCGGATTTTGACACATGGTCTTGGGAGAAAGCTAAAGAAATACTCAAGAAAGCTGGATTCCGTAAGGTTGAAAGAGATGAAATTCTTGAGGCGATTCGTACTCACTCATGCGATCCGGGGCACCCGCCTACTGCAATTGAGGGTCGGATTCTCGCTACTGCCGACGGGATGTGGCACCTGCAGACTAGCTTCTTTCCGGTTATTTGCTATATGAATCGACCGGACAATACCCATACCTACGAAGAATGGCAGGAGTGGTTTAACGGCAAAATTGAACGTGATTTTAACGCAAAGATATTCTTTGATGATGAAAGAGAAGAAGTTAGGAAAGACTATGTTGCCCTTAAGCAAGTCTGTTAATAACAGAACATTCACCGGGCAGGATTAGTATTTTGTGTATCATGCTCAAACCCAAGCTTGATTAATTTTTCGTACAAGCACTCTAAATCTGCGTAAATTTGGTTCCACCTACTATCCACCTCGCGCACCACTTTAGATTTACAGATAAGAAGGTCTTCAAAATTGGAGGTTTTTTATATTGTCCCCAAATCCGTATCTGTTGGGCGATTAGAGTCCTTTTAGCTTGAATCAAGCGTGAAGTATAATAGTGGCTATGAAGAAAGACTTTTCCCATCCTGCACTTGAAGCCCAAAAAGACAAGCCATTGGTTTATACTGCCATGTCCAAACACCTGTTCTATTACCGTATGTTCATCTCGGTCTTTGTTTTGGAGAATGGCGGCGTGCCGCTTAATCCATTTATGGTCTTCGATTATTTCTTGCTTGATGCCGTTGACCGTGACATGGTGCGCGAAGGCAATAACAACCTTGTAAAACGCTGTGATGAAACTTGGGTCTTTGGTGCGGTAAGTAATGGCGTCCTGGCCGAAATTCAGATTGCCAACAAGCAAGGCAGAACTGTCCGTTACTTCATGATTGAAAAGCCGCATAATATCGTTGAAACCACTAAAGACAAAATTGACATGGAAGCTGAAGTGGCTGATATGCGACATTTATTGTAGCTCCTCGAAATAGTTTACGAGTCCAAAACTAGTCAATTTTTCGTACATCAGCATCAACTTGGGTAAATCTGGTTCCACCTATAATCCAGTTGGCGTACCAAAATGAGCTTATGCTAAGAACTCTCGAAAGAGAGTTCTTTTCTTTGATATAGTTAGCACATGATACCTGATGATTTTCGCAACTATGAAGAAATAGACGCCATTTATCAGCAGCGCCATAAAGCAGGTATGGTTAATGAACCGTATATAGTGCGGGTCAAAAACGGTAATCAGACCTTGCTCTTTTTTGGAGCTCGTCACTCTAACGACGCATCTGACCCGCAGGTGCAAGCGATTGAAAAGGAATGGAAGCAATTTGTTGCCGATACCGACACTCCAAAGATTGCCTTTTGCGAGGGGGGCGCTCCGCCAGTAGGTAAAACGCGCGAAGAAGCGATTCGAAGATATTCTGAATCTGGGCTTTTGACATGGCTCGCAAAACAAGATGGTATTAAAGTTCGTTCACCGGAGCCCAACAAAACTCAAGAAATAGATTTCTTATTTGCTCAAGGGTTTAATGCCACTCAAATAATGACTTATTACTTTGGCCGTCAAATGTTGCAGTGGGCGCGTCGAGATTATAAGAATAAACCGGACTGGGAGGCGTACGCAAGGCATCTTATTGCCGATTATGGACTTTTACACCAGTGGGAAGGTAATAATCTGACGCTGCGAATGGTGCTTCGTATGTACGAAGAGCATGAAGGTCGGGCATTTGACCCTAAGGACGAGCAGACACTGTACGATTTGAGTAATCCTAGTTCTTCTCCAGTTTCTGCTGTAAGCGGTCTTTGCCGGGATATTTCAATCCTTCGTGCAGTTACGCGTTCATGGCAGGCTGGACGAAGCACGTTTGCTGTATACGGCTCTGGGCATGCTATTGTTCTGGAACGGGCACTGCTCAAGTTGGGCCACTAAATTAGGGCTAAGACGCGTTCTTAGCCATCCATTTTTTCATATTCAAAAGTCCTAGTAATTTGGTCGGTCCACGCCAAAAGGTGTTCGAAACAAAGTGCATCAAGGGCACCAAAAGAGACTTAGTGAAAACTAGGTCTTTTTTTGGGGTGGCTTAGTGTTAGATAAACTAGTCTTGTTTCGTACTTATGGACATACTTCGAACACCCACTCGATTTTAAGAAGTAGATAGTGAGTTGCCGTCCTCGTCAAAGTTGGTTTTATATCCCATTTTGTGTGCCGCCAATACCACGAGTCGACGATCACCTTCGGAAGTACGGCCAGCACCACCGAGCGAACAAACCACGTTCCCTTCCTCATCTTTGACTTGAATGCCTCCATCCCATGGCGTGAACTGTGGAATGGCGTTTTGCTGGAGTATCATATCCGCCTCGCTCCAACTGCCGTCTTTAATACGGTCTGCATGCTTCTTTGTGTCAGCTTGGTATAACAAAACCGTGAATGCTTTGTGAATGGCAAATGTCGCACTGGTAGGTTTAACAGTATCAATGCAACGAAAAGCGGTAGGCACACCCATCACTCCTTGTTCGGCTTTCATGCAACAAATGGCCATAGGTTGCGGGCCTTTGCTATCGGTAGCGGTGGTTCGGGCTAATTCGACGGCGCAGTCTACGAGTTTGGCTGCATCTTCGTCGGTAAATGGCTTCTTCATATATTCAAGTATAATGGCTTATATGATATTCAATACCACAAACGAGGCAAAAATAGCAGAACTCATCGAGGCTTGGCAGCGATATATTGCCACGATGGGCGATTGGCAGAAAGTAGTTGAAGATACTACGCCAAAACAGACCTACTGCGGCCCGATCTACGAACCTGCTAGCCCGCTTGATCGACCCAACGAAAGCTTTGCAATTTCAGATATGCGCAGAGTCAAGATCGCCGAGCCACACTACCATGCTGGCGGAGAAACAGAAGTATACTTTGTACTTTCAGGCAGCGGTTTGACAGTTGTCGGTGGGTGAAGAATTAGAGATCAAGACAGGCGATGTAATTGTGACGCCGCCAAACACAGCACATTTTACTATTCCAACAGAAGATCTTGTGTTGATAGTCATCAATACACCACCATTCGATCCTAGTAATAATATCCACGTAGAATCAACCAAGCCGGAAGTGAAATATGATCACGAGCAGTATAAAAGGTTAGCCAACATCTAAAGCAACGTCGGGTTGATCCACCCCAGAAGGTGTTCGAAACAAAGTGCACCAAGTGCACCAAATTTGTATTACAGATAAGAAGATGCTGGTGATCCGGCATCTTTTTGCTTTGTTTTGAAGTCCGTATCTGTTGCATTGGCCGTAGTCCTTTCTTTTTGAATATGTTGTTGACAATTGTTATAATAGTACGTACAATGTACGTATGAATGCAATCAATACATCTCTAACAACATCAGGCAATAGTGTCGCGGTAAGGCTGCCTAAGGAGCTGCTCCGTATGAGTGGCCTTGGTAATAAAGTTAAGCTAGAAGCTAGACAGGGGAAGATCATAATCAGCAGGGCCTCTAATCCTCGTGAAGGCTGGGGGGCTCAGATTAAGGCTCTTGTTATGGCTAGTGGTGATCCGACCGAGGAGTTTAGACACGCGGGTCAAGCCGAAAACGATGGACTTGCCGATTTACCATGGGATGGCCCATCTTTTGAAGATTGGCAAAAGAAGAATGCTTAGTTTCCCGAAACAAGGTTCCATCTATTGGTTTGATCCCGAGCCAGTCAAAGGATCAGAGATACGTAAGATTCGTCCATGTGTTGTGGTCTCTCCGGATGAGATGAATGAGAGTCTACGAACGGTTATAGTTGTGCCGCTTACTTCGACGATTCAGCCTTGGCCGTTCCGGTTGACGGTAAATGTTTTGGGACAGAAGTCTAGTGTGGCGTGTGACCAACTGCGCGCTGTGGACAAAGCTAGACTCAAGGCTCAGATAGGCTCTCTTGGTGTAGCCGACAGAGAGTCGCTATTCACTCTATTGCAGTCGATACTTTCTGAGTAGTGCGGTTGTTTCTGGCGAGTTTATCGGATAAGTGATTGTATCATCGCTATAGAGCAAGCCGAAGCGACATAGCTTTTCATACATAAATACTAAACTTGCATAAACCCGGTTCCATTTTAGGGCTTTTGGAAATCGTCTTTGGTGTTCTTTTTGGGGTGTTGTTCTTTCACGAAAAGCCAACAGCAGTTGCATTGCTTGGTATGGTAGTCATCATTGCAGCGGCGGCAATTCCATACCTCAAAGACTACAATGCAAAAGAGGGCGCCCTAGAAAATTGATGCTTGCACCGTATTTCATCCGGAATATGATCGGTGATCGAATAATCGGCTTGTCTTGTCGGCGGGACAGATTTCCAACATCGTTTATTCGTAAGGTATCATTAAAAGATGAGATCTTGCTTATATTTGTCTCTTACCGGGATTGAAACAAAAAAATTTCCTGAGCTATATGTTTTGCATGAAATTCAGCGTAAGGGTGAAGCGGTCATGGCCGGTGGTAATAGCGGAGGGGTAGCGTAAGCTCATGTTCGTCGACCTCTCTGTAACTCTTAATGCTCAAACCCCCGTCTATCCTGGAGACCCGGCAGTAAAAGTCGAGCCAGTCGGTGCTATTGAGCGCGATGGCTGGAACGATCATCTAGTAACGGTGAATACACACGCTGGCACGCACATTGATGCGCCGGTGCACATGATTGCAGATGGTAAAACCTTAGACAAGGTGCCCCTAGAGCAATTTGTTGGTCGGGGCAGATTGATTGAAGTAAGCGAGTCGTTCAGCTTAGAAGTATTACAGCAAGCAAACATTCAGGCAAATGACATCGTCCTGTTTCATACTGGTATGAGCGAGCAATACCATGAGGCGGTATATTTTGAAAGATATCCGGCTATGCCCGAAGAGATAGCCCGCTGGCTCGTGGAGCAAAAAGTGAAAATGATTGGTGTTGATGCAGGGAGTGTCGATAATGTTGATGGTTTTCCGATTCATAAAATATTGCTCGATGGTAATGTGCTCATTATTGAGAATCTGACAAACCTTGACCAACTAACGGGCAGCGAGTTTACGGTCTATGCCCTGCCGATAAAGCTTGATCTTGATGGTGCACCTGCGCGAGTTATTGCGGAAGTACTATGAAAGCCATAATGTACCCAGCCATCACCCTCGACGGTTTCATCTCCGATCTAAACGGTGAATGCTATTCATGGATTAGTGAAGAAGATGAAGAAGGTTACAATCAAGCCATCGCAAATGCTGGTTGCGTACTAGTCGGGCGTAAAACCTATGAGCAATATAAAGATGATTTTCCACCCAAGAGTGGTGCAACGGTTTTCGTTTATACAAGTCGAACTGATCAGCAAGATCAAGACAAAATTAAGTTTTTGCGTGGTACACCGCAAGAAACCATAGAGCAGATCAGTGAGTACGGTTTTTCCGAAGTAATCGTCGGTGGCGGCGGCGAAGTCAACGGCGCACTAGCTGAGGCTGGTTTGATAGATGAGATTATTGTAAGCATTTACAATATAACTCTTGGCGAAGGTATTCCACTCTTTGGTTCCCATAAACCCAAACTGCGACTCAAGCTCCTTGCAACAACGCAGGAGATTGAAGGAATTGTGAAGAATCATTATGAGGTAAATTCCAACAATTCTTATTACTTTATCCACGGCAACTAGGCGTTCGATGTAATACATTTGGTATGATAAAAGCATGAGAAAAATAATTGTCCAAGAATTTATTACTTTAGACGGGGTCATGCAGGCGCCCGGCGGCCCGGAGGAGGATACATCGAACGGCTTTAAACACGGTGGCTGGACTGCTCCGTATTTTACTGAAGCAGACGTGACGGCCGGTGACTTCATGAAAAAGTGGATGGAATCAACGGATATTCTTTTAGGCCAAAAAACATTCGAGATCTTTGCCGAGTATTGGCCCCAGCATGCCGATATGTGGCCAGGCATTATGGACGTCACTAAATATGTGGTGAGTAATACCATGAGCAAATCAGACGTAGACAACTCGGGTTGGAAAAATTCAGTGTTGCTTAAAAGCGTTGATGATATCAAAAAACTCAAGGATTCGGAAGGTCCTGTTATTAAAGTTCATGGTAGTGGCAATCTGGCCCAGACACTGTTCAAATATGATTTAGTTGATGAGCTGTGTTTGATGACCTTTCCTATTACACTCGGTACGGGCGAGCGTTTGTTCGGCGAGGGCACCATCCCCGCAGCCTTTACGATGACAGACAGCCTCATCACACCGAATGGTGTAATCCTTGCCTATTACAAGCGAGCTGGAGAAGTCAAGACGGGTACCGTCGGGGCTTAGCCATAGTTCAGCTATTGGCCCGGAGTGAGTCGTGCCACAGTATTGGTTTCGGGAGCGTTGAGCCTGCCGTGACCCTCCGGGGGCTTGTGCGAATTGACGAGAGTTATTTAAAAAGCAGTACCGCCATTCAGGCGGTACTGCTTTTGTATGTAATAATAAATGGATATGACCATTGAGCAACAATTGGAGAAGGGCTTCGGATTAGAAAATCCCGTATGTAATAATCTGCATACTCCTGCCAACGATGTTATTGAGGTAACTACACCGGATGGCCACTATGCACTCAAGCTGTATAACGTTGCCTCACGCAAGGCTAAAGACGTGCAATGGGAGCTTGACCTAATATTGCATCTCCTGAAGAACGGTGCGCCAGTTGTTAGACCGGTTGCGGGGAGGGGCGGTTATCTACAGAATTTCACTATAGACGGACAAGACCGCGCTACCGTTCTTTTTGAATGGGCGGCGGGCGAAAAACCTAAAGCCGAATCCAGTACCTATGTTTTATTGGGTAGGGCCGCGGCACTCATTCACAAAGCAGCTGATACGTTCACGTCAGAATTGCCCCGCGTAAAGTATGATGCTACGACGCTCATTGATGAACAGCAAGAGCGTATGAAACAGCCGCTTATTGAAAGTGGCCAGTGGCAGCGAGTTTCAGATCTGACCGAACGATTGCGGAAAATTGTTACTAACCCTGCGCTTGATTGGGGCGTCTGCCATATGGATTTAACGCTAGATAACGTACACCGTAGCGGTGATAAGTTAACGGTTTTTGACTTAGATAGTTCCGGCGAATCTTGGCGGGCAATCGAACCTTGGGGCATAAAAAAATTGTCGGAAGATTACTTTCAAGCCTGGCTAGAAGGCTATCGCTCAGTTAGGGGATTTAGTGGCAACGACGAAAAGGCAGCAGCGGCCTTTGGTATTGTCGGTGATATTAGGAGTGTGGTTTGGAAGCTTGGTTTTGCGCGTTCCTCGCGCGGTAAGCCCTTGCTGCAAACGGAAGAACTACCACAAGTCGTTGATGCATGGCTGGAATGGGAAAAAGACAAGATCAGCATGATATGATCGGAGCATAAAAAGCCAACAACCCTCTCTGACTGCCATGAATGCACTTAATGCCGAGCACTCAGCCAAGCTACCTCATATTAAATCGTAAGCGAGGGGATGCCCTTTGATTTTGCTCTTTTGGCTGGATATAATTATCTCTAATGAGTGCGCAACAATCCTACTACATCGGTATCAAAGGTATTGTGCGAGACAAAAGTGATAAAGTGCTTATTCTAAAAGATAGCTCGACCGGAAGATGGGAGGTCCCGGGCGGCCGTATGGATGCTGGACAGACTATTGAGGGTGCATTTGCGCGAGAAATAGGCGAAGAAGTAGAAAACGCCGTGTTGGTGCATTTCGGTGATTTACTATTCGCCGCACAAGGTGATTTTTTGGTCGAGAATGAACATAAACTTTTGTTGCTTTTCTATATCGTAGAGGTTACGCTACCTCCTAATTTAGTCCTAAGTTCCGAGCATACGGACTCAGCATGGGTGGATACTCGATCCTTAGAAAATTACACTATATATTCGAGTGATAAAGCCGCCATACAAAAAGCGCTTAACACAGATCTTGCCTAATTTTTCTGCTTTTGTCGTATTAGAAGTGTTCTTTTTGTCTAATGATGCAAATGAGATAATGAATGGAGACTGAGATGCTAGACAAGGATCAAATATATGTAGTCGTAGATATTGAAACGAATGGCCCCGTCCCCGGTCTTTACTCTATGCTTAGTATCGGGGCAGTAGCTTCTACGGCGAGCGATGAAGTTGCGAGTTTTTATCGCAAACTTTTGCCATGCGAAGATGCTGGGCAAGATGCTGACACTATGGACTGGTGGCAATCGCAGCCAGAAGCTTGGAGGGAAGTGAAGACTGATGCCTTGCCGCCACAGTTGGTTATGAACGAATTTTGCGACTGGATCAACGATTTTAAAGTGAAGCCAATTTTTGTCGCACATCCTGTCGGGTTCGATTATACGTTCGTCTCTTGGTATCTACAGAAGTTTGCCCAAAATCCATTCAGTGATTATTCTGGTGTTGCTAGGATTTTAGATTTGCCTTCGTTCGCATCCGGCAAACTTAATCTGCCACTAAGCAAGTCGGCCAGGCCACAACTTCCGGAATCTTTAAAAGTGGGCATGCCTGAACATTCCCATAAGGCAATAGATGATGCTCGGGGCTACGGCGTCATTTTAAGGAATCTACTCAAGATTTAGAAGTTGGCGAAGCCAAAACTACTTCTTGATTTCTAATACAACCTTGCCCTTGACTGAGCCGGTTTCACGAGCGGTAAAGGCTTCCTGAATTTCTTCGAGACTGAACACTTTGCCGATGTTTGGCTTAACGACGCCGGACTCAATAAGTTCACGCAATTGGTTTAGGGCATCGGTAGTAACATGTGTGAACTGGGAGATAGCGGTTACGCCTAGCTCTTTGACCTTTGCTTCATCGGCTTGACCAGCCATAGAAACCGCTATGCCGCCTTGTTTCAATGTGCTTAGAGTCTTGGTAAAGAGCTCGCCGCCCACGGTATCGAATACTGCATCATAGTCGCTGAGTATTTCGGCAAAGTCCTGTGTCTTGTAGTCGATAATTTCATCAGCGCCCAACGCCTTTACGGCATCCATCTCTTCTCCAGTGGCGGTTGTCGCGATATGAGCGCCAATATGCTTTGCCATTTGAATGGCTACCTGGCCAATGCCACCGGCACCACCGTTAATAAAGATTTTCTGTCCCGAACGGAGGTTGATGTGTTGGGTTAAGGCCTGCAAGGCGCTTACCCCAACTAAGGGAAGGGACGCAATTTCTGTGAAGCTTAAATTAGATGGAGCTTTGGCAACTTGGGCTGCCGCGGTTGCGGCGTACTCTGCAAATGCTCCACTATTTCCGGCAACGACATTAGCCTGGCCATATACTTTGTCGCCGACTGAGAATCCTTCAGCACCAGCGCCAACTTCAGTTACTACGCCTGATATGTCGCCACCGATGGTAACCGGGAGTTTTAAAGGCATGTTCTGTTGCACGTAGCCAGACCGCACGGCTGAGTCAAAGGGGTTGAGACTCGAAGCGTAGACCTCGACTACCACTTGGCCATCCTTCGGAGTGGGCCGTTCAACCTCAGTCACCTTAATTACTGATGCGTCGCCATATTCGCTGATTTGTGCTGCCTTCATTTTGCTTCCCCCTATGAAATTTGCTATGATAATTAAAGTACTTTTAATTCTAGAGTACTTTAATTATTAGGGCAAGTATATTTATGTCAGCTACTACAAAAAATCCAGTATGCCAGGGGAGTCTAAAACTATTAGGTGATTATTGGACCATGATGATTATTGATACGTTGTCTGATGGACCATTGCGTTTCCGCGATTTAGAGCAACGCATTGAAGGCGTAAATACAGCTACTTTAAGTACTCGTTTGAAGAATATGTATGGCGCCCAGCTTATTAGTCGCCAAGAACACTCCCGCGCTGATGTTACCTATGAATTGACTCAGCTAGGCCAAAAGGCCATATCTGTATTGGATGCCATAAACGACTTTTCAGATTTTGCTAAGCAGAACTATCAGGCGTAAGCCCTAGACTCACTTAACTGAATATATCCCTAATAAAAGTTCTTCGGCGAGCCATTTTATTTTTAGCCCGTAGGGCAGCAGATTTATTGAGGTATTGCTTGACGGGGCACCTTGTTCTATATTTGTGGCGAATTAAATGCGGGATTGCTGTGCCAGAGAAGCTTTACCGAAAATATTTTACCGACATAGTCAGGGTAGTCGTTCATCAGGACATATCCGGGCCAACCGTCCTGTCGTTTTCTTTACAGCTTGAGCTACTGCTTGATGGTCGTTGGCGTAAGATAGTGCGCTTTGACTCGGCGCATGGTCAACCTCACAGGCATGTTTTTTATCCTGACGGCAAGGAGTATAGAGAGGCCATGATAATGCAAGAATCAGGCATTTACCGAAGCAAATAGAATATTGGCAGAATCCTTTAAAAATATGTGCGAGCGTTACGCGGCGTACAAAGAAAGGGTGGTACAATAAAGCATATGAGTGAAACATTCATCAACAAAAATGTTAAGCTATCCCTCGAGTTCGATAACTATTTAGTTGAACATCCCCAACTCTTTGACGAGATACCTAATGGCGCCTATATAGTTATTGCTATTCATGACGATGCAAAATTTAACTCTGAGAGCTTGTCTCTAATTAAAGACAAGCGTCGCAAGAAGATAGTCGAAGCCCATAGGTCTGGGTCTACGTGGCGCGTCCGTCCGCTCCAGGCTGCAGCCTAGTCAAAAAGAGGAGAATTTGTGACTCCTGACTCTCGTTTGGTTAGGCATTTTGCTATCATTAAATAATGAAAGCGGTATTTCTTGATCGTGACGGCACTGTTAACGTAGGCGTCCCTACCTATGAAAGGGTGGACAGTCCAGAAAAGGTCAAGCTATTACCAAACACAATTGACGCTCTTGCTCTATTGGCAAAGCTTGATTACGGCGTATTCCTTATTACGAATCAAGCTGGTCTGGCTGAAGGGCTTATTACGCAGGCGCAGTTTAACGCGATAAATAGTAAGGTGTTGGAATTGATCGCGCCAAGCGGCATAAAGGTGCTGAAGACCTATGTTTGTCCTCATGGAGAGAGCGATAATTGTGACTGTCGAAAACCCAAACCCAAATTATTGATTGACGCCGCGAGAGACTACGGTATTAGTCTAAAAGACTCCTGGATGATTGGTGATCGTCCATCTGATGTCATGACGGGCATTAATGCCGGCACGAAAGCTATTCTCGTGATGACGGGTGTCCCAACCGTAGAGAGTAAGGAAGCGACCTATACGGCACCGACATTGCTTGAAGCTGTACGGTACCTCTCGGCACTAGATTAATACGACTCTTGTCTTTAGTGAGTCATAGTCTCTTTCTTTGCTATGATGTAGGCATAAGACATGTTGGTGTCGTGCGCTGTGTTTGATCAAGCATCTGGAACATTACAAAAATAACAAGGAGACAATTGCTATGGCAACAGAGATAAGAGCGTATCCGGCCAGCTTGGATATTGATTATCCAGAGAAACTTGATCGATTAACCACATTTTTCCGTGTTGTATGGACCATTCCTGTGCTAGGCATTCTGCTATTACTGTCTGCTGGTGGTCAAAGTTTTATGCACGAAGCAGGGAAGGGAACGTCGGTAAGCGGAGGCGGCCTTGCGGGTGGCCTCATTGCTGCGACAACTCTCATGATTTTGTTTCGGCAACGCTATCCCCGTTGGTGGTTTGATTTTGTGCTGGAACTTAACCGGTTTACGACAAGGGTTGGTGCGTATCTTTTCCTTCTAACTGATCGTTATCCTTCCACCGTCGAGGGTCAGTCGGTGCATCTGGAAATAGCCTATCCTGATGCGAAAAAAGATCTCAATAGGTGGTTGCCGCTTGTAAAGTGGCTCCTGGCGTTGCCGCATTACGTAGTACTATTCGTACTGACGATTATTGCCGTGATCGCAACTATCCTCGCATGGTTCGCGATACTTTTCACCGGTCGTTATCCAAAAGACCTATTTGACTTTGTAGTTGGAGTGGGTAGATGGAATCTTCGGGTCAATGCATATGCGTTCCTACTGACCACTGACCAGTACCCGCCATTTAGTCTTACCTAACGGGCCGCAATGGACATCGAAGTTGACAAGGACAGGTAGTATGTTAATTTATAGACATGTCTACACAGGGCTTGTTAAGCGAAGCGCGTCGTCGCAACTCACGTATTTGCGGGAGTTGTCCTAGAATTTGTTAGATTAGTTATACAAAAACCAGGCTCCAGACAGCTCCCGAATAGAGGGAGCTTTTAAATTGTGAAGGCGAGATGCTGATGAGTGTAGATTTATGTGCATTTGAAAGACTACCACCAGAGCGGCAAGAGTCGTTTGCTGAATTAATATCGGGGTATACAAAGGGTTATTTTGGGGAAACGCCCCCTCAAATGATACCAGTAGAGCCCGAGGCAGTACTGCAAAAACATTTGGGTGTTATCGCCCTCGGCGATAATGAGACGTTTCGGGGCTACGTTGGTGCTAAACCACTAGAGACTCATGACAATGTAGTCATGTCTGAGGTCGGTACTTTGTTGGTTCCCCCGGAATTTCAAAAGAAGGGGTATGCTCGCCTGCTCGTTGGTAGAATCACGGCCAAACTAGCAACCGATGGCGTCACGCCCTACGCCTTTTGTAATCCGTTGAGCGAAGGGGTATTCAAGAGAAGTGGCTACAAAGAAGTAGGGCCGCGGGCAATACCGACTGCGGCCTTTGATGCATGTTGCTGGTGCCCAAAGTGGGCAGCGGATGACGGTTGCTGTGATAAATTGCTTATTTTTGCGGAGAAGGTATGATTTTTGAGCTAGAACACCTCTTGTGACGTCGATGCGATACATCTCTATTTTAGGTTCGAATCTGCCAGCAAACAGGGGGAACTAAGCGTCATCTCGAGGTGCGATATGACTGCTGGTTGATAAGATGGCACAGAGAAATGAGCATTGTGCACAAGATACTTTTAGGCCAAGGTCTACAATTTGTTATGGTATAGCTAAGGGAGAATTGCATACATGATTGTTATAACGGGAGCAAGTGACGGATTAGGACAACAGCTGGCAAAGGCATACCAACAGGCCGGTAAAACAGTCGTGAACATATCACGAGAGAAACTGCATATGCGGATGTAAATATCTTGCACGACTTGCGTGAGGGTTCAGAAATAGAAGCAGCTGCCAAGAAAGTAGCGGCGATGAACGAACCGCTTGAAGTGATCGTTAACTGCGCGGGCGTGATGTCCTTACAGCGGTTGGGTAAAATCACGGAAGACGAGGTGAAGCGTGTCATGTCGACTAATGTGGATGCGGCTATACTGCTCGTTTCGAATCTTGCTGAGCGCATCAAGAAAGATGGCACGGATATTGTAAATGTTGCTTCAACGGTTGGTCTCAAAGGGTACGTCGATCAGGCGGTGTACGGTGCATCTAAATGGGCGATGCGTGGCTTCAGCGCTAATTTACAGGTAGAATTGAAAAATACACCATGCCGGGTTATTAGTTTTTGTGTTGGCGGTTTCAACTCAGACATTGCCAAGAAAGTTACCGGCCAAGACATACAAGATCCAGAGAATTGGATGAATCCGGAAGATATCGCAAGATACATGAAACAGACGCTGGACTTGCCCAAGAGTATGGAGGTGAGCGAAGTGATTATTAATCGAAAACAGGCATCGTAGTCTATCACTGGTGCATATGAAACTCTATTTATCCTCGTATAGACTTGGTAATCATGCAGTAGCCCTTAAGAGGCTGGCTCATGCTGAACATGCTCGAGTAGCCGTCATCGTTAATGCTGTCGACAACGCACCGACTGAGGTTCGCAACGATGTTCTGCTAAGAAGAGAATTGCAGGACATGCATGATTTGGGTTTTTCTGCGGATGAGGTGGATCTTCGTGCATATTTTGGGAAAGATGGGCTACTTGAGAAGCTGCAACGCTATGACATTGTTTGGGTAAGTGGTGGCAATACCTTTTTGCTCGCAAAGGCATACGCGCAAAGCGGCTTTGATGCGGTGATAGAGCAGCTAATTAAGCCTGGCAAGCTTGTTTATGCCGGCTATAGTGCGGCGTTTTGCGTGATCAGCCCTTCATTGCGTGGCGTAGAGTTAGTCGATGATCCTACTGTCATAGCGGAAGGATACAACGCGGAAACGATTTGGGACAGTTACGGCCTTATTGATTTCTACCCAATTGTTCATTTTAGATCCAGCCACCATGAATCTAAGCTTGTAGAGAAGGAATATAACTACGTTAGGGCAAATGATGTCCCATATAAAACGTTCCAAGATGGCGATGTGTATGTAGTTGATGGTTTGAGTAAAACTGTTCTGAGGGCTAACGGGTAGTCTTATTTTTGCTTAATTGACAATGGATGGGCATTTGCACTAGTGTTTGGTAATGAACCTCTTTTATATCGCACGGCATGGCGAGACCGAAAATAACAGAGCGAAGCGACTGTCTGGATGGATCGACACACCGCTCACCGATACGGGGCTGCAGCCAACGAAAGAAGTTATCGCTAAACTAGCTGACGTTTCGATCGATGAGATGTACTCCAGTGATGTCGGGCGGGCTTTCATTACAGCCTACGTTATCGCACGAGGTTTGAGTTTTACCAAGGAGATCGGGAGACTTCCTGGATTGCGAGAAGTAAACTATGGTAACGCTGCAAATATGTATAGCGCCAAGGCATATGAGGTATACCCCGGACTCGATAGCGACACGCATTTTACGCCTCCAAATGGAGAGTCACTTGCCCATATGCAGGAGCGAGTGCTGCGAACAATCAATGAGCTAGACAAAACGCACACTAATGCAACAATCGTGCTTGTATGCCACTCTGGGGTGATGGCGGCGATTCATGCCAGTTATAGTAAGCAAGATTTCGGTGAGCATAACATCAGCGAAGTGTATCCGCATGGGTATGTCGCTCGATTTACTATGCACAGTGGTAGCATAGCCTCTTTTGAGGAGGTTTCGTAAAGCTAACAGGGAGTATTGATTGCATAATACATAATTAATGGTATAATATATGTATTATGCATGAGTATGTTGATCATGGTGCCAAGCCGTTTGATGCTGCTGCACTCGTGTCTGACCTGCCGTTTCGTACGCCGGTTGTGGATTATACGAATCCCGATTTGCTCGCCCCATCTCTTAACCCTGACGTGCATGGAGTTGAAGGATTGGTAGGGGTTGTTCTCGAAGGATGTCAGGTGGACAGACAGTGGCTGCAGATGAGTGGAGCGATCCTTCGGACACTTGTTGGCGACGAAGAAGTTCGACGGATACTCGTAGAACACGCGGCTACACCGGTCAATGAGGCGCTAGTTGGCGACGTCGTTACATCGCTTACGGCACTTAATGCTCCTTTGGGAGATAAGTATACCGGGCTTGACGCTCTTTCATCCGTGCTTACTTTACCTTCAATACCCGAGGAATATATAGGCAGAGATGTAAAGACGGCACCGGAACTTCGTCGTCCCGTGGTGGAGGCAGAGACGCTTAGCAGGAGAGCAAAGCACCTCTCCGAAAAGGGCGTAGATGAGTACATCGAGCGTCTGCACGAGAGACTAAAAGCCAGCCCGGGCATTTCAGAAGCGGAGCGAGAGCTTATTTTACGTCGTCATCGGCTTGGACGCGATACGTTACTGCTGGCCCTTGCTGCCGAGTTGGTAGATAATCCGGCTACACTGCAAGAAGAGGGTGAGGGTCTGGTGGGCTACACTCTGCCAAGTGGCATCGAGCTGAAGTTTACAAAAGATGCAATCGAAGCACTACCCGCCTTGCCTGATGCTACGCAATGGAACGGGCGATTACAGGTCAAAGATCGAGTCTTTGAAGCCAGGATTGCTGGTGAGCCTATAATACTCAAAGAGCGTAAGACCGGCTATCATATTGATGTTAGCGAGGACGGACACAAGATAAAAACCCTAACTTCTGCAGAAGAGTTTGAGGTTGCACGTCGCTTCGCTGCACTTGGAGCGGTACATGAAAATGACGTCAGCGTTCACTGGGAGGAGCCCCTCGGCTATGCTGTATTGGGCGAATATCAATTCTGTGCATATAAAAAGGACCCGATTGTTGAGAAGCAGACCGGCGGCGTGGAAGAGGCGGCGGAAGCGCTAGCTCATGCATATCGTGCAGCACCGGAGGTACTTGATATACATGCTGACGTTCAGCGAGCGGCAAAAGAATTATGCACTAGTCGAGGTGATTTGGTGCGTGCGGTACCAGAATCCGTGTTATCTTTTGAGGAATTCACCCTCCTCAAGGCCCAGTGCGATATCTTGGAGGCAGTCTCTCTCATGAATAGAGTTAAGTGGGAGGCTGGGTATACGAATTTGGACGCTGATGATTTTGCGGTAGCGGCTACCACCGACGGAATACGGCCGGGAGTAGAGCTTGTTGCCTTTGACGTGGAGTACTATCAACGAAACCCCGGCGAGGCAGCTAGGCAATTGCGACGCGAGCAACAAACGGACGCCGGCATCATAACACATAGGCTCGCACATACATTTGGGTACACACATCATTTACGTGGTATGGCACTCGCCACTGCCTATGTGCTACTGGAGAGGTCTGGTTGGAAATTGCCTTCCAAGTTTGAGTAGGTAGCATGCTACAGGGTGACGTTTGACGCATTAGCGTATCTATGACATTATTTTTATTATGACGAACTTAGCAGCCGGGGCAGAGACAAGATTCGGCGATGGACTACTCGCAGACGTATTTAGGGATCGGATGCCTGATCTTAATGGTTATCATGGCGACCGCACTTGTGCGGCGCTCGTCGACGAAGAATTTGGCCCTATACTAGACAAGCTCGGCCCACTGACGGATATCGATGCTTTTCATGAGGACCTTGCATCTTTAGATGATCAATTTGGTGCTGTGGCTAGGCGGGATGGGGCAGGGCCCAGGTACGGGGAGCTGGCCACCAAACTTGTAGACCGAATTGAAGATCGTATTTTAGATACTAACGTACTGCCGCGGGCTTTTTCGAGCGGAGCAATCGCACCGTTCGTGGAGATATCATTTGTAGGGATTGAAGCATTACCGGGATATATTGCAGATCGGTCGAAGATAAGCCCTGCTGGTATGGAGAGGATTTTGGGGCAGCATGGCAGGCGAGCAGATATTGCAAGTGGTCATCTTGCGTCGTGGGGGAATAGTGAGGCTGCAGACAGACTACAAGATCGTTCAAGGAGTGCTGCAAAAAAAGAGGGTGCTGAGCGTGATGCCCTTCTCCGTTCTCAGGTTGCCCATCTGGCTGGACGTTTTGCCGAAGAAATGGTGGACACTGTAAGAACCGGTGATCAGTACGGGGGGTCTTTACGGCGCTTGGCGCAAAAAGCCGTTGTTAGCGCGGCTTATGAAGAGGCTAACCCTCGTCCCTTGGGAGCGGGTTTTGTCGCTATGGGCACTGCAAGGAGAGACTCAGACCCTCATGCCGTGAACGTGGTTGCAAGAACTAGAGAGCAATTTCTCGAAGCTGTGTTCATGGGCATTCAGCTCGTAGAAGGCCACTATTAGGGCTCCGTCATTTTGATCATCAGATTCGTCAACCGGTTTTGTTTTGGTATAGTAAAAGCTTAAAGGAATCGTCAGTGTACCAACCGTGATGGATAAGAATACTAATTTAGACCTTGATGATGCCCCCAGAAAAGTAAAAGATCTTCTCATCTTTATGGTGCGTCCATATAAGAAAAAGACTTTCCTTTTTTTCTTGCTGTCGTTCATCGGAATAGTCGCTTGGAGCGCGTCGCCTGTCGTCGTCGCCAAGCTTATCGACAAACTTAGTAAAGACCCCCACATCAATGCTGCTATCTGGCTATTGGTCGTGGCCTTTTTTGTGCTTCGTTTGTGCGACGAGGTGTTTTGGCGTATTGCCGAAGCTATTATGCGATCCTTTAAGCCGCAGATGATTGAACGTGTCAGGTCGTTATTATTCGCATCGACTCTTAAGAGATCCTACGCATACTCGGTAAACTCTAGTAGTGGCCAAATAGGGCATTGGATTAATCAGACGACTAATAACGTCAATGAAGTTGTGGACACTACCATATGGAATGTTTGGGGTCGGGTTATTAGTCTCGTAACCGCTGCAGTATTCCTCTTCTTCGTGCATTGGTCGTTGGGGCTGTTGTTTGTCGTATGGCTGGTATTGCTATTTTGGTTTACGACGCACAGAGGAAAGACGTTTGCTAAGCTTATCGCCTTACAGAGTGATGAACAAAGTAAAGCCTCTGGAATTGTAGTTGATGCACTAAGTAATCACTTAAGTGTTCGCGTATATAACGCGCAGAGACGGGAGAGGCAATTATTGCAGGCCACCCAACAACAGATTATTGGCCGCTGGCGAGAATCTTGGTGGCAAAATCTCATGACGAATATCGTGAAAGGGCAGAGCGCAGCATTCGTTAATGCAATTGCGCTTATTATGGTTGTACTGCTCTACGGTCATGGTGCCATACCGCTAGGTGGCATTGTATTATTTGTGGCCTATTTTGGTGAGGCTAGCAGTAGCCTATGGGCGCTCGCTTGGTGTTTTGATGGCTACTATAGAAATGCCGGTACCATAAGTAACGCTCTAGGCGGCTTGCATGGTGAGAACGCTCGTGAAGGTGCGATTGATGCAAAGTCACGCATACCAAAAACAGTAAGCCTGCGTCTGAAGGATCTTAGTTTTTCATACCCTGAACAGCCTTCTGAGCATATATTGAAAGCACTTGATCTTGTCATCCCCAATGGGCAGAAGGTGGGAATCGTGGGTCATAGTGGCGCCGGCAAGTCTACACTTATGGGTCTGTTGCTTGGATTCTATGAGCCAAGTCAGGGGTGCATCCTTATTAACGATATCGATATCGCCACCAAAGATCCATCATTTGCGCGAGCAGTGAGTTCTTTTGTTCCGCAGGATACAAGTTTGTTCAACAGGACGGTGCGTGAGAATCTACTGTATGCCTGTCCGGAAGCTACAGAAGCGCAATTGAGACGTGCCCTGGTGCAGGCCAGAGCACTCGATTTTGTTGAAAAACTTCCCCAGGGTCTAGAGACTCTCATTGGTGAGCGCGGCGTGAAACTTTCTGGTGGTCAGCGGCAGCGTATTGCAATCGCACGGGCCATACTGAAGGACGCACCGCTACTGCTGCTTGATGAAGCAACCAGTGCGTTGGACAGTGTGAGTGAACAGGCGATTCAGAAGGCATTGCATGAGCTTATGCAAAATAGAACGGCAATTGTTGTTGCGCATAGACTTTCAACGCTAAAACATCTCGACAGTATCATTGTCCTAGACAAAGGCCGTATTGCGGAGCAAGGCTCGCACGAAGCGTTGCTCAAACAAGATGGCATTTATGCCGATCTTTGGAGACGCCAGAAAGATGGCTTTATTGTCGACTGATCCCCGTAAGGGAGAAGTACAGTAGTTTGATATGATTAGGGCATGAACACCGCACACTATTTTAGTAGCCAGCTTGCAAGCTGGCTCAAACAGAAGCAGCCAAAGACGGTAGCGGATCTAGTTGCAGTGTTTTATGAGAAGAGTTTTGCCGTCTGTCTGCTTATATTGATGTTTTTTCCCGCCTTACCCTTGCCAACTGGCGGTGTGACACATGTCTTTGAGGTGGTTGCGATGCTGCTGGCTTTTGAGATGATTCTGGGTAGAAGAACGATATGGTTGCCAAGGCGGTGGCAGAAGCTCGATATATCGAGCATTGGTGAGGGTAAGGTGGTCGGATCGCTTCTTAAGAAGCTGCACTGGCTAGAAAGTCACTCCAAACCTCGACTAAGGCAGGTCATTAAAAACAGGCTCTTTTTAAGAATGACCGGTGTGTTTTTGGCTATCTTCAGCGCAGCCGCATTCCTGGCGCCGCCATTTTCGGGCTTGGATACATTGCCATCACTAGGGGTAGTCCTGATCGCCCTCTCGATCATTTTTGAGGACATGCTTCTGTATATTCTTGGCCTGGTAGTCGGGGTTGTCGGCATTGGTACGGTAATAGTTCTTGGCGCGGCATTATTCAAATCCTTCCGTTTCTTCTTCTGGTAAGTATGTGATTTGATATAGCCACGACATCAGATGCCGGGGTCTCACTGACCCTAGAGTACAATAGGTGGGAGCTAGAATCGACGAGTTCCCTGTAATGCTTTCCCCCCGCATCGAACTATGTATATCGCGCAGATAAGAATGTCACACGGGAGACGATTAAAAAAATAGCGTCGTCGCCATAGAAAATGCGGGATATATGATTTCGTATTATGCGGGCGTTGGCAAGCTTTATGTGGAAGTGAATATCTCGGGGGCATGATCCGAAACAGCATCGGATTAGTTGTTGGATCGTTGTAATGAGGTGTAGTATATGTACATTAAGACAGGGGGGTAGCTATGACTACTACAACCGCGGAACAGGTATTTACGCCATTTGGCCTTAAGGCGCCAGGAGTCGGCGCGGAGCTGTCACGGATTCCACCAGCATTTGACCTTATTGCATTGGGTGCATTAGCTGCAGTGCCTGAGGCTCAACAAGGCCTCCCTGGGCTCGAGACTTCAACGATCGGTGATGTTTTGTCTATGTCTATGCCAGCATCAACCGAAGCAGGTCGAAGGCGCGGCCGTATGCTTAAGGCAGCTGTAGTCGCAACTGCAGGTGTATTGTCATTGGCTGCGTGTAACTTTGGCGGGGATACTGCTGAGAGGATCGACTGCACTACAATCAGTCCTCACGATGGCCGTGACATGAACTTCAACCCTCCGGGCGATCTTGAGATACATACTAAGGCTGGAACAACAGATCTTGGCTTTTTCAAGAGAGGTCCTAAGCAGAAGGGTGGGCGAGAATTGCTTCATTCTTCCAGCGAAAAAGGCGCGTATAAGGTTAGTCCCTCCACTATAAAGGGATTTAAGATTAAGGTGACAGCTAATGGTAGTGGCCGTCCCGCTGTTACTTGCCCTAGATAAGTACGAATTATTGTTATAGCTCGGCGGCGTTTGTTTCTTTCTACTTTAGGGCACTACTATGAGTAACTAGGCCGATGGCCTTTCGAGTAAGTGGTAGCTTCCGGGCATTAAGTGGCTTCTGTAGTGATTTGTGGCACCACGATGATCTGCCTCTATGGCGACGACGCTTCCGAGTTCAAGTATCTCCGTGTCTTCAAGACGATGGGAATTTGAAGGATTCCAGTCGATATGTATATTGGTCATTTTTGCACCTATTGCAAGCGTCACGCCATAGGATTCATGCGCATTGAGCGCGCCGCGCTCCACCTCTTTTACGATGCCACGGGCAATTCCTGAGGTGTCGCCAACTTGCAACGGCATCTGAACACCATGTACTGCAAGGAGCGTTCCATCCCTGCGACCTATCCTGTCTGGTTCGTCGTCCAGCTGCACGAGTCCATCAAGGAAGAGGCCGCTCAGCTGCCCATATCGCGTCATGTCATGACCTGTACGCATGGTAATCCAGGAAGGCTCAGTAGCAGGTTCAGCGACTCGTAGCGTCATACCATGCTCGGGCCAATGGGCGGCATCCGTAACGAAACCCGTCATACGCAGTAACGTGCCTGCTGGTTTACGAAGATCCGCAAGACTTGCCTGCGGTCTTGTCTCGGGGCCTAAGGGAATATCTTCGAATGGCCAAGACTTAACGCTCTCTCTTGCTGTAGCGGGTAAGCGTGCCGCCATCGCTTCTGGAGATAGTATAATCGGCTCTTTTGATTTACGGCTAGAAAAAGGTAAACGGGGCATACTAGTTACCGTAATATCATGGAAGTGCTATTTTTGCAATACTACTCTTTATGAATACAGTGTTTCTCCCCTTTCAAGCATACCGATGAATTTGTCGACGCGTGCTTGTTTTGTTGTTGGCCGTACAGCCGTTTGCACTCTAAAACACATTGCATATTGATTCGCCCTATTCATGGCTCTAAATGAGGCTGCTGCCTTGGGACTATTTTTGAGTGCTGCTTGTAGCTCGGGTGGTATTTCCTTTTCGCTCGATGAGCTATATGCTGCGTCCCATTGGCCATTTTGTTTAGCTACCTCAATTGCAGCCAAGCCGGCTGCCTGCATGCGCCCGGCAGCGATTAATATTTTGGTTCTCTCGACGTTTCGTTTTGACCAAGCACTGCGTTGCCTTCTGGGCGTAAATTTTTGTAGGTAGTAGCCATCGTTGAGGCGCCGCGCTTGTCCATCAATCCAGCCATAGCAGAGGGCTTCCTCTAATGCTTCTTCGTAGCTGACGCTCACTGCGCCAGTGCCCTTTTTTGCTAGCTGTAGCCATACGCCACTAGCCGTAATGTTTCCATGGTGCTCGAGCCATTCCTGCCACTCGGCGGATGTTTTGCAAAGAAGTAGGGGAATTTCGGCTTTGTCTTGCATGGCATTCTGCGTCTCCTAGCACATATTAAACTACGATGCTTTGGATTGCGCTAGCGTGCCCCCTATTGATGGCAAGCTTCATTCATGTATAGTAGGTATAGTGACCCCGACTGAAATTGACCAACTCATCCTCGCCTGGCAAGGGTATTTGAAAAATGTTGACTGGCAGACCCTCACCCAAGGCATGACACCACGCGAATCTGGGTGCGGACTCCTCTATGAGCTGCATGATGGCTTAGATCGGCCCGAAGAAGAACTAGCCATTGCTGATATGCGCTACTTACAAGTAAGCGAACCGCATTATCATCCAGATGGTGTTCTTGAAGTATATTTTGTATTACAAGGGACGGCATTGGTAGTCGTGGGCGGTAAAGAACGCCAGGTAGGTCCTGGCGACACAATTGTCATGGGTCCAGGGCAGACGCACTATGCTATACCCGATGAAGACTTTGTGGTTGCGGTCGTGAATACGCCGCCATTTCAAACAGAACAATATATTTTCGTGAGTGATGACGATCCCGAGCACGGATTTAATAAGCAGCAGTTCGATAAGCTAACGGCGACAGTCGAATAGTTGTCCCTTACATTCACATGGGTCGACCGGGCTAAGTAGCCACTTTTTGCTTAGCTGGATTGGTCTGCTGGACCCACATGTCGTATGCTTGGGCCGCTTGCCAGTGCACCGACTGCTTGCCCTACGTGACCCCGATTACCCGGTGCCTGTCTTTCCAGGAAGACAATCGGGTATTCAATATCGAGCTGTACATCTACAATTTCACCCTTTGTACCGTGCACGAGGGTGGTGCCACGTTCAGGTGGTGAATCAAGTGTCTCAAGATAGCCCGTAACCGCCCCGACGTATACATCTCTAAAGAGTTCATAGACTTTTAAGTCCCGGATTTCCGTACTAAGCATTTCCGTGGCTTCTTCAGTGGTACGGGCTCCGGATCGTATATCGGCCTCAAGATTTGCTTTTGTGACAGATAGTTTCGCTACCTCTTCCTCGAATAGACCAAAGTTTTCGCCGGCGTCCTGATGATGCTTGGTTAGGAATTTTTTATTCAAATACCTTGTGGCTTGTGCAAGGACGCCTCTCCCGGTCTGGGTGTCCGCCTGGCCCATATCGCGCACAGCGAACATGGGTGATCCATCCCTGTGCTGTACTGCATCGACAAAGGTGAGATATTGATCGACGGATAAATAGGCAACGTCCTTGTCCGCAACCGCTGCTACCGCAACCGACAGTGCGCCAAGTGTTTTAGGATCGCCTGAGGTAAGTTGTGGCGCGTATAACTCACCTGGACGTAATATTCTTGCTGTTTCCCGCAATGCTGCAACAAGTGTCGGAGGTTCTACGTAGTGTTCCCATGCACGGGACAGTACAAGTGTCGGAGGTTCGTCGCCGCCATATATGTTCGTGCCCGCATCGTGAAACGGCAACTCCGTAACACTGCCATGTACCGGAGTAACCGGGAATCGCGACTCATCTATACGATCAAGCGAGGCGCGTTGCAAATCAACAACAGTTAATTCGGGTCTGCGTTCTGTGCCCTGTAGTGCGGCACACACCGTACGCTCATAGAACCCCTCGCCGCCACACAGTGAAACAACTCGAATCGATCCTTCAGGATATGTTGCGTCAACTTGAGGTAATAGGTCGGTCAGGGCAGAGGCGGCAAATTTTTCGTTAGTAAAATGTGTGCCAATCGTGCCGGGTAGACCCAGGGCATCACCGGCAATATTTGCGGCTAGTCTTTCATTGCTAATAGTAGGTTGGCTGGAGATACTCATGCATTTAAGATTTCAGCAGCAAGGGCTAGGTTCTTTAATTTTTTACGGGCGGCAGTTCGGGTTAGCTCTAGCATGCCGCAATCTGGGGCTAGGATGAGCTGATCTTTAGGAATGAAACGTAATGCTTCTTTGCCGCGTGCAACCAATGACTCAACGGATTCTACTTTGTTGACGCCTACATCCAAGACACCTAGCATGACACTCTTTTTGCCAATTGCTGGCAGGATGGACAAATCTAAATTGCTCTGTGCTCCTTCAATCGAGATGATATCAAGCTTAGAGCTAGACAGCCAGGAGAGTACTTCTTCGTAGTATTCTTTATTTGCTTTGTAATCGACACCTTGCTTTTCTAGTGGTTTGTTCGGATAGCCACGACAGATGTGTACGATGAATGTAGCTTGGTCTTCGAACCCTTCAAAACACTTTTCTAGGGATTGAATACCCCAGCTCTTAGCACGATCAGGGAACCGTAGTAACACCGGGTCATCAAACTGAATGACTCGGCAGCCGGCTGCGATAAGGGCCGCAACTTCATGATGGATTGCTGTGGCGTAGTCGTAGGCGGCCTGTTCCAGATTGCCGTCGTAGAAATGATCTGCAAGCGAATCGATTGCAGTAGACGGGCCAGGCAGGCAGATCTTGGGAATTGTTGTGGCACGTTCTTTAGTGAACAAGAAGTCGTCTACTGAAATGGGCTTTTTAAAGGCGATGCGGCTAGTAATTGTTGGCACGTCGCGTTCGTAGACGCCACCGCGGTATTGCACATGCTCTAAGTGTTCAAAGTCGATACCATCTAGGCCTTTCAGGATATGCATGACGTATTGACCTCGTCGCTCTTCACCGTCAGTCACAATATCTATGCCTGCTTCATTCTGGTCTGCAATGGCTTCAGCCGTCGCCTTATCGAGGAGGGCAGTGAACGCCTTGTCTCCGACTTCCTTTTGGTGCTGCAAGAACAAGAAGCCAGCGCTATTGATAAGTGTTCGAGCATCCGTTTTTGGATATAAGTACTTTGGTTTAGGATAACTGCCGACAATTGCAGTAAGTACCTTGTCTTGAGTTGGTAGTTTCATAAATGTAACCTTTGCATTGTTAGTGTTACTGTGCCTGAATGAATCAAAAAAACCGACCCCTGGGCCGGTGATTCATTCATTTTTATGCATACTAAATCGGCTCAGGGGCGGAGCATTGAGCGCATCATCATAGTGCTAGTTCGGTTTGCAGAGGACATGTTCGATACGATATACCTTTACTCATGCCCTGTCAACGATATGTATGATTTTTTCCGTGTGCATCTTCGACAGCATCAGGCTCAACATGCACCTGCAAGCCATCGCTTGTTTGTTCGGTTGCTTCTTTGACTTTCTCGACTACCTCTTCGACTTGATCAGTGTTAAGGCCATCCTTCAGATGAACATCTATATTCGCCAGGAGTTTGTCTGATCCGACCATGGTTGTCTGCATGCCGATGACGTGCTTCACCTCAGGAACTTCACGAGCGGCATCACGGATTTTGCGTTCTAGTTCTCGTGGCGCGCCCTGATTCATGACCAGTCCACGTACGCTGATAAGTAAAGCCACCGCTGAGAATAGGAGCCCTATACCCATGGCTACCGCACCGATACCATCATATTGCGTGTTACCAGTTAGACCATAGAGACCCAGGCTGAAAAGTCCTACGAGTGCTACGGTGCTCCCCATAGCATCGAGTACGACAGTAGTCTTGGGTGCAACCATGGGGGTTGTCATGAATATTTTTACAATTGACTGTACTGACTGGCCATCAAGTAGCTTGCGCAATGACGTAAAGAACGAGTAGCCATTAGTACCGAGGGCGATGAACAGGGCAATGAAGGCGATCCAAGTATGATGTACGGCCACGGGATTGATAGCGACAAGTTTCTGGTAGCCAAAGCGTACGGCGAATACTCCTACGATGCTCACGATAACAAAAGCGGCTATGGTGGACCAGTAGGATATCTCGCGGCCATAGCCGAATGGATGGAGCTTGGTGGCTTTTTGGCTACTGCGTTTATTTGCAAACAGCAGCATGAGTACTGAACAAAGACCAGCGAATCCTTCCAGTGCCTCTACCAGCATGATGACGCTGCCGGTTAGTACGGCAACGACGGCATTCATGACAAGATCAAAGACGTCGACAAAGAGTGAAGTTAAAAGCACTCGTCTTGTACTAGGTGCAGCGGGTTGTTGTTCTTCGTCCATGGTGTTTTTTGTGAGTTCCTTTCTCTTGACTATAAACTACTCATGCTTATGCGGCAATCATGTGGTGCGTTATTTGTCGATACCTCAAGCGGTAAGGTATAATAATATCTATGAGTAGTTTTACTGAGAATAGAAGCACCTTGCACCGTACAAGTGTATTTGCTTTTGCTCAGTCAACCCCGCCGCCTAGATGACAGTCGGGGTATAAGCCATATTCAGTTTAGACGTACAGGCAGACCCGACGAAGGGGCTTTTTTGTAAAGTTCACTCCCCAAGCCTGTCGTCGCGAATGAAAAGGTTTACTATGAAATTGTTATCTGTTGAGGCGCTAGCTGAGCTTATCGAGCGCCATGGATTCGACGCCTTTATGCTCGACCTTATGTACACATTAGAACGAGACTATGCTCGTTGGGAGCTATTTACCAAGATGCCACGCCCTGCGATGCATGTGCCGGGTGGTGTACTGGAGTTAATGCCTGTCTGCGACGAGAAATATTACACCTTCAAATATGTTAACTGTCACCCAAAGAACCCGGACATCGGTCAGCAGACGGTTGTGGCAACTGGTCAATTATCCCGCATAGATACTGGTTATCCACTGCTGTTTAGTGAGATGACTGTATTAACTGCATTCCGTACAGCGGCAAATACAGCTCTCGCCACTGATCATATGGCTCGTAAAGATGCGCGCGTCATGGCACTTATCGGAACCGGAGCCCAGAGTGAATTCCAGGTACGTGCGCTGCAGCTTGTACGTACCATCCAAGAAGTTCGCTATTTCGATATTGATGCGTCGGCTATGGACAAATTTGCACGCAATATGGGCACGGACGATTCGCTCAAACTAACGCAGTGCCGTACGGCCGAGGAGGCGGTCAAGGGGGCGGATATAGTGACGGTGTGTACGGCATGCAAGCAGCACGTCGATGTCATTAAAAACACTTGGATTAAGCCGGGCGTACATATCAACGCTATTGGCGGAGACTGTCCAGGCAAAACGGAGCTAGAACTTAGTATCCTGGCTCGTAGCCATATTGTCGTAGAATATTTTGACCAAACCTTCATTGAGGGTGAAATTCAACGTTTCAGTAAAACCGTTGCCAAAGAACGCGTCTATGCCGAACTATATGAGGTTATTCGTGGTACAAAGCAAGGACGCGCAACAAACGAAGACATCACGCTCTTTGACTCTGTCGGCATTGCTCTTGAGGATTACTCAGCGCTTCGACTCGTCCATGAGCTTTCGGATGAATACGATATAGGGGAGAGCCGTAATTTCACCCCTACAATGAGAGATCCTAAGAACCTAGTTAGCACAGTTATGGTATCCCGGGCCGAGCCTAAGATTGATGCTGCTAATGTATTGCAGTCTAAGTAGACGGAGAGTACATTAGCAAGGTATATATACCTCACTGAAAGGAATCTTGCTATGCCTCCAATGCCAAACCGCGATCCAGTTTTTCAACAGAAGCTTGAAACGGAACAAAGACTTGCGCAGCAAGAGGCGGAGCTAGCACGTGAGATTATGCGTCAAGAGATGGCGCGTAGGAAGATTGGCGCCGCCGCCGTTGATAGTATGAACCAAGGAATAGAACTGTCATCATAAGTTGCCGTTAACACGGTAAACTTTGCATGATATATAGTCCGCCCCCGCATGTTCCTAGAGACAGTGGGGGCGCAAATATTTTGTCTTACCCTTGTTTTTTCGTATAATCAAGCACATGGCGCGTTGGCCGAGTAGTTAGGCTCAGCTCTGCAAAAGCTGCTACACCGGTGCAAATCCGGTACGCGCCTCCAGGTTTTAACGGCCAAGGGCGAGTGGCGGAATTGGTATACGCGGTAGACTTAAAATCTGCTGACCAAAAGTCTTGTGGGTTCAAGTCCCACCTCGCCCACCAAGAGTACGATTCCAAAAATCCAGAAAACACCCCTGTAAAATGGGGTGTTTTTGTTCAATTATTTTGAGGGCAGAGAGGACGACCAAACTACTCGGGTCGGTGTTATGCTTGCCTATTTTCATTCCATGCATAAGTTGTATTACGAGTATTGCCGGAAATTGTCAAATAACCATCGTCTACTAACGCCCTGAGTTTACGCTGTAACGTGCGTCGAGGCACGCTCGGTAATATATCCTCAGTCTCAGCAAGTGATATCGAGCCGAACTGCTTCGCGTAGCTCAACAGATCGACATCCTCAGAGTTTATACGCTTTGGGGGTTTATTGCCGCCCACGACATTGGACAGTATTGTTACCTCAACAGATAGTACCTTGGCAGAGGACAAAAAACCTTCGGCGAAGTACGTAACCCACGGGTCTAGCGACGCAGCAACGGCTTGATTGTAGGTGGCGCCTTGCACTTCGTGCAGCGCGTTATAATAGGCCTGCTTATCGGCGAGATAATATGAGTCGAGCACGAGCGCTCCGCGAAAATCATACTTACGTAGGCCGAGATATAAATGTGTTAGGGCACGCGTAGTACGCCCATTACCATCGACAAAGGGATGGATTGATACGAATTGGTAGTGTAATGCTGCCGCTGCAATAACGGGGTGGATGCTGTCACTGGCATTGAGCCAGCTGAGTAACTCCATAATCTCGGGTTCGACCATTGACGCCTCAGGCGCATCATACAGTTTAATGTCATCCTGGTTAATAATATCTACGTCAACGGCACGAAGCTTACCGATCCTATCAGCAGAGAGTAGGCTATCTGTAATTATGCTATGGATAGTTAGGATATCGTTGAGCTCAATTGGTTTACCTGTAAGCTTTCGTTTATCTACGAATTCCAATGCCCTTTTATAATTTCGAACCTCGAGTTCGGCATACTGATGGCGGGTTAATGGCGTACCATTTGCAAGTACTTTTTCTACTTGTTTGATATTGAGCCGATTACCCTCGATGGCAGTTGAGCTATGCACCTCTTCGACAGTTGCCCGGTAGCGCATTTCAATCTCGCGTTCGGGTAGAATATAGCTAGAGCTAATTTGAGTCCGCAAGACCTCAATTTCTGCAATGGTAGACAAAAGCTCATCGGTGATACGGTATTTTGGGATGTATGGCATAAGCGCAGTATAGCACATTGATGACGTTACGCGCCATTTTCGCGCCATATTACGCGCCATACTACGATCCGGGGAAACATGGGATATCTCTCGCAGAGCGTACTATCTCCTTCCTCATCGATTGCGGTATACACGTCTACGAGATCAACGCCTTCGAGGCCGACTAACGTTCTATAATCGTTCTTTATAGACCATTATAAGATCATTCAAGGCAAAAAGTGCTCCATGTCTGAGCACTTTTTGTTTGTATTAATTTTTGATCCGTTTTTTTGTAGCGGGACGCCAGCAAAAATAGATACGTCTTGTATAGACTAAAGTATAAACACTGCATTATGTCGAGCAGCGGTCCTGCGTTATGCTAGATATGTACGTGGCTATAGTTTAAGGGGGCACATGACTGCAAGGAACTCAGCGTGGAAATGGGCAATATATGCCTAAACATAGTGCCGGCATACTGCTATATCGTTCTGGGGGTGGGGCGCATGAATATGAGATGCTCATTGTCCATCCAGGGGGTCCATTTTGGGCTAAACGCGATTTGGGCGCTTGGTCTATCCCGAAAGGTGAATTTACGGAGGGCGAGGAAGTATTTGTAGCTGCTAAGCGTGAATTCCAAGAAGAGATGGGTGTGCCTGCTCCTGTCGGTGACTACGAAGCTTTAGGGGAAGCAAAGCAGGGCAGTGGCAAGATCGTACATATCTTTGCCCTTGCCAGTGACTTTAACTTAGAGCGCTTCAAGAGCAACATGTTCACCATGGAGTGGCCTCCAAAGTCTGGCGTACAGCAAGAGTTCCCGGAGTGCGACCGTGCTGCGTGGGTTTCAATGCGCGTGGCCAAAGAGAAATTAGTCAAAGGCCAAGTAGTGTTTTTAGAGAAACTAGCATCCCATTTACAGATTAGCTTGGATGGTCCGCCGCCTATGCCGCAATCAAAGCAGGCAAGTCTCTTTTAGCATTCGAGACAAGAGATGATATAATCAGCGCAATATGAAAACCATGCTTGTTATGGCCGTACGCTTGATGCCCCCGCGGGCATAGCTTCTCTTTGATTTATTTTTCGAACAACAATTAACCAGGTAGACTAGAACCATGAAATACTACATTACAACTTCGATTGCATACGTAAACGCTGCACCGCACATTGGGTACGCAATGGAGCTGTTGGAAGCTGACGTACTCGCCAGAGCTGCCCGTCAGCGTGGTGACGACGTCGTCTTTTGTACCGGCACAGATGAGCACGGCACGAAGATCGCCCAAAAGGCCGCAGAAGCCGGAAAAGAGCCAAAGGCTTTCGTGGATGAGATAAGTGTTGCATTTAGTGTACTTTTGCAAGACGCTAATATTAGTAATGATCGTTTTATTCGTACGACCGATCCTGATCACGAAAAGCGTGCGCAGCTTTTGTGGAAAGCTCTTGGTGATGATATCTATAAGGCGAAGTACATCGGTTGGTATGACGTTCGACAAGAAGAATTTGTGCCAGAATCTCATGCCGATCCAGCACGCATGAAGCCGGATCATCCCCAGGCTTACCAAAAACTAGAAGAGGACAATTATTTCTTCCGTCTAAGTAAATACAATAATCAGATTCGCGAGCAAATTGAATCTGGTGCTTTTCAGATTGTGCCAGAAACGCGTCGGAACGAAATTCTTTCACTGCTGAAAGAGGGCTTGGAAGATATAAGCGTCTCGCGGCCAAAGGAAAAACTCGCTTGGGGCATCCCGGTGCCTGGCGATAAAGATCACGTTATGTATGTATGGTTTGAGGCGCTCATGAATTACTTGACAGTTCTTGGTTACCCTGACGGACAAGATTTGAAAGACTACTGGCCTGCCAGTGTCCAAGTTGTCGGTAAAGACATTACGCGTTTCCATGCTGCCATCTGGCCAGCGATGCTTATGAGCCTTGGTTTGCCACTCGCTAAGCAGCTCTACGTCCATAGCTTTATTACCGTCGGTGGTGAGAAAATGAGTAAGTCTATAGGTAACGTTATTTCTCCAAAGGAGATTATCGACAAGTACGGGACAGATGCATTCCGTTATTTCTTCTTGCGACATATCCCGAGTTACAATGATGGCGATTTTTCTTGGGAGACCTACGACAGTGCCTATAACAATGAGTTGGCTAATGAATTAGGCAACACCGTACAACGCACTGCAGTCATGGTCCAGAAATATCAGGAAGGTGCTATTGGTAATCTTCCTCCTGGTGAACACGATCGTGGTGCTATGGATGAGGCATTGTCAGAATGTCGATTTGATCGTGCGCTCGATGAGATTTGGCAGCAAGTTCGTGGGCTTAATCAATATATTGATGAAGAGAAACCCTGGGAGATGTCAAAGCGAGAAGAGGATAAGGATCATTTGCAAGAAGTCCTTGCTAACCAAGTCGCCGATTTATTACAGATCGCCGATTTGCTGGTACCATTCTTGCCGGACACTGCCGGAAAAATTAAGTCTATCTTCGGCACGGGTGTCGTGAAGCCTATCGAGGGCACATTGTTCCCAAAACTTGAGACCGACATCGACACAGACTGATTTTCACCTATGAAGATCGCGGTCATTACTTGTTACGACCAGAATGATTACGTTCGAGCACGTACGCTGCGTCGAGCCTTTGCAGCATGCGAAGGCGTAGAGGTAGTGGTCATCAAAAACCAGCACAAAGGGTTAGTGCGGTATATCGAGGTGCCTCTAAAAATTCTGCACGCTAGGCTAACAGGAGAATTCGACGCTTACGTGTTGACCTTTCGCGGGTACGAGATGCTGCTTTTTATGCGCCTGACGTGGGTGCGTAAGCCTGTCATTTTCGACGAACTTGTCAATTTTATTGAATACTACGAGGAACATGAAAAGATACGCAAGAGCACCTGGGTGTATGGGCTGCTGCGTCGTTTGTACACTTGGCAGGTTCGAGGTTGCGCTCTTATTCTTGCCGATACCTTAGCGCATGCCAAATATTCAGCCTCGGTTGTCGGCTTGCCGCTGAGTACATTTCGAGTACTCCCGATTAGCGCGGATGAGAATATTTTTTCTCCAAAGCTTGTGAAAAGACCTAAGGAGGATATTTTTACTGTTTTTTACTATGGCAACGGCATGACTCCATTGCAGGGGCTAGAGCACGTATTGGAAGCGGCGGTACTGCTCAAAGACATTGCCTCTATACAATTCCAGATAGTTGGAGGAGACAAAAGAGCGGCAAGCGCCTGCAATGAGGCGCAGAGACAAGGTGCTCATATTACCTATGAAGCGTGGGTGCCCTTCGAGAAGATGGCGGACCGGTTTCGCACATCAGGTATTTGTCTCGGCGGTCCTTTTGGTAAGACACTGCAGTCACGGTTTGTAGTAACGGGTAAGACGACGCAGATTATGGCCTGTGCTTTACCGGTGATAGTGGCAGAGAACAAAGCGAGTGGTATATTTAAAGATAAGGTCAACTGTTTGCTCATACCGCAAGCAGACCCCAAGGCGCTCGCAAGTGCAGTAAGATGGGCGCAGTCCCATCAAAAACAGCTGCAGGCCATAGGTCAGGCTGGACGTCGTCTATATGAGCAACATTTTTCACAGCGCGTAAGCAACCAAGTAGTAGAAAGTATAGTTCAGGATTTATCTCATGATTGAACTCACTGACACCCACTGTCACATTCACGAAGTCGCCGGATCGGATGACGTTGCGCAAGCTTGGCATGATGCCGACATCTTCAAGCCAGCTCCTCTTATTCAAGAAGCCCAAGCCTCTGGCGTCACAAGGATGCTATGCGTCGGCTGCACGCTCGCGGACAGTCAGCTGGCCGTAGAACTCGCTCATGCACATGAGCGAGTATGGGCAACGATCGGCATTCATCCTCATGAAGCCCAAGCGCACAGCGATAGTCCCTCCGATTTGCAAGCTTTTGCCGCTTTGGTCGACAAGCCCAAGCTTGTGGGGATAGGTGAGTGCGGCCTGGACTATTTCTATACTCATTCACCGAAGGCAGCTCAAGAAAAGATACTACGTTTCCAAATAGAACTTGCATTGAAACATAACTTACCCATGGTGTTCCATGTGCGCGAAGCCTTCCCCGACTTTTGGCAGATATTCGACGACTACAAAGGTATTCGAGGTGTCATACATAGTTTTACGGCGAGCCAAAAAGAATTAGATGAGATTCTTGCACGAGAACTCTACGTAGGCTTAAATGGAATTATGACGTTTACTAAACAAGTTAAGCAATTGGATGCAGCCAAGGCGGTTCCAAGTAACAGGCTTCTCTTGGAAACAGATGCGCCATTCTTGACGCCACAACCATTGCGTGGTACTATCAATGTGCCGAAAAACGTACGGATCGTTGCTGAATTTTTGGCCGAGTTACGGGGTGAAAATCTCCAAGAGCTTGCAGAAAATACAACGAAGAACGCACGAGAACTCTTCGGCATTTCGTGAGGAAATATGAGACAACAGACCCCATCAGCTGAACAGGGTGCGCAGCCGGCTAATGCCGAGCATTTATTATTTCCTGAAAATAGTTCCCCTGATTTTGCTCGTCGGAACGAGGTGCACCTTGCCTATCATGCGATACAGGAAGCATTGCGTAGACAACTTGGCCCGTACGTTGCCGCGAACGCTGTTGCAACAGGCGTAGAGCGCCCAGTTATTGATCCACATTCTCAAGAAGTGCCACTACACCGACAATTCGAGGCCGTTATGACCTCAATGGATCCGGGTTATATCGAGGCTCTTTCTGGCGAGCAATTGACGGATCCCGCTACAGAAGAACCCCAGCTACAAGACTTTGAGGCAATTATGGGTGATATGGGGGAGGACTTTGTCCAGGCGGCATCTGGTACCGAGCTGACTGGTATTGAAGCGACAGAACAGATCCCAATGCAATCACAGGGGGTCTAATATGCTGAGTAAATTTTTTGGAAGCGGGTTGGCTCTTTCAAAAGCGGAAAGACGCGCTCGTCGGTACCGTGACCTAATTCGCCGCGAAGCGGCTATCGGTGGCAAGCTATTTGGCCCAATCCCCAAAGGTGGACGCCGTGAGTTTTTTTGCTTGGATAGAAAGACCTGGGTGTGGCATGAAGAGTGGGACGATGAGCAGGGCGTGCACCATGCGGTGACCACTCGTTATGACGTTCGTCCCCATGGTGTCTTTAAAGCTCAGGATGGACAACCTTATGAAGCAGTCAGCTTCCAAGAAGGTCGTCGTTTGTATAAGGTCGTTGAATTGTATAATAAGGCCGTAGAAGCTGACCTTTACGCGAAATTGTAGTTTTTCTTTTATGAATCCAATTTATTTAGACTACGCGGCAGCAACGCCGATGGATCTTGCCGTGGCGGCAGCTATGCAGCCGTATTTGAGCGAGCGCTTTTTTAATCCTTCGGCAACATATGCCGCTGCTCGGGTAGTACGTAAAGATCTAGAGGCCGCACGCATAAGAGTTGCACATTGGTTCGGGGCTCGTCCGGCAGAAGTAGTCTTTACTGCTGGTGGTACGGAAGCGAATAATCTGGCCATCCGTGGTGTTATGACACGATTTCCAGAAGGTAATCTTGTCACGACAGCTATTGAACACGAGTCGGTACTGGCAACTGCTGAACAATTCGTGCACAGCAAAGCATCGGTAGACGCGGCGGGTATTGTCGATGTGTCTGCGCTTCTTGGCCTGGTGGATGATCGGACGGTGCTAGTGAGTGTTATGTATGCTAATAACGAAGTTGGCACGGTACAGCCTATTCGTCAGATTGGCATTGAGCTGGAAAAGATCCGCGGGCAGCGCCGCCAGGCAGGTAACGATTTGCCGCTGTACTTGCACACGGACGCAGCGCAAGCAGCAGCCTACCTAGATTTGCACGTTGCACGTTTAGGTGTCGACTTACTGACGCTTAACGCGGGTAAGATCTATGGGCCAAAGCAAGTTGGCTGTTTATATGCTGCAAGTCATGTGCAATTATCTGCTCAGGTTTCTGGTGGCGGCCAAGAACGCGGCATGCGCAGCGGCACTGAAAATGTTGCCGGAGTAATTGGTTTTGCTCTAGCATTGGATTTAGTGCAGACGCGGCGTCACGAAGAAGTGCGTCGTTTGCAGGAGCTGCGGACGTTTTTCTTTGATCAGCTTATGGAGCAAATTCCTGATGTTATTGTGAATGGCTCGCTGATGCATCGCTTGCCAAATAATGTACATATCACAATACCGGGCCAGGATAATGAGCGCCTGATCTTCGCGCTAGATGAGCAGGGCATCCTATGCGCAGCCGGATCGGCTTGCAGCGCGAGCAATGAAGAGCCGTCGCACGTGCTACGAGCAATGGGCGTTACTGAAGCAGATGCCCAAGCGTCCCTTCGTTTTACGATGGGTTTGCAAACCGATAAGGCACAGATTCAGCGAGTTATTGCTAAATTACCTATTTTATTTTAAAATAGGTAATTATGTCCTTGATCGAAGCATCTTTTACCACTAGGCTCTATAGAGATTATCCAACACTTGGGCCTGAGTTTAGTGTTCAAAAAGCTGACTATAGAGTTATTACGGGTATGCAGATCGAAGACAAAACACCCCTTGCATTTAGATACGATTTTGGCCTAAAAGACAGACTGGGGCCTGGTGAACCGATGGGCAGAAGAAGCTCATTTATGACCCAACATATGGCCGAGAGGATATTGGGATTTGCTGAGGTGACTTTTGGGGAAGGCCAGGATGGATTTAATTGTTTTACCTTTATGAATTTTGTGGCCGGGCTTAGTGATACTACTACGAGCGGAGAGACGTTCAAATACGTAGGCGATACGGTCGGCGATTTTGGCATGATTCCGAATGAGCCATATGTACTGCGTCGACCCGACTCTGAACACGCTCCCCATGGTTTGCTGGCTGACAATCATTATTCGGGTGTCCTGCATGTGGTAGGACCTGACCAGCCGCTGGCGTTTGCCAGAACTGCAGATGTGCTGCGTGCTCATGGCGCGGTGATGTTGACGCACGCCTCAGAGCAATCCAGACGTATATGATACGGTACATGCCCATGCTGTTATTGACAAATGACCTTATCATAGGTGATAATGTTCTTTTTTAGAAGGACATACAACAATGGCATATGAACACGGTGCCGAATTATTAGGCGTATTGCCACACGTAGATGCAATTGAGGCGAGTACCCAGCCTGGGCGCTTACTGCATGTGATGGCTTCAGAACTCGTTTCTGGTGAGCTGGCTCCACAGGATGTACTAGCTGTACTCGCTCCGGAAAGGGGCGAACAGCCGCGTTGGCAGCAGCTCGAAGACATGGATGATCGTCGTAAGAATGTTATCCGCGCATACGGGAGCGAAGTTATAGAGCTAGCATATGCTGCTGACTTGCGTCGTGATGTAACTCTGCCACAGCGGGAGATAGATGTCATTGATCCCGATACGGCGCTTTTTGTCGCACAAGATGCCGCTAACAATACGTTTATGACGCGTCCTGGACTAGCTACCGAGGCGATGATAAGAGTAGGGCTTGATCCAGACACGGCAGTAAGAGATGGCAAGCCACCAATCTTGTATAGCGTCACCAGCAACAGAGTAATTCCTGAAGAGCGCAACGGACAGCCGAATAAGGAGCGAGCCAATGTGCAGGCGCTGGCACCAGATACCCTCGATCCTGGTGATACATCTGAGATTGCGGTTAGGAACGCAGTGCTTGAGCAACAGGGTTTTATACGGGTAGGTGAAGAAAGACGTATTGGCCGTATGGGTAACTACCAAGAATGGGAAAAACCCGGTGAGTTCAGACGTGGTGTTGTGCATGTGGATCCTACTGACGGTCTAAAAATTGGTGGACTTACACCAACGGAAATGGGTTTACGCATAATTGACCGCATTGAACCAGGCGGCCTGGATCGTCGACAAGTGGCCATGGGCCACAATGGACAGTATCGTATTACAACGGGACTCATAATCGAAGCTACTGCTAGACGAATCGACGTCGATTATAGTGCCCCACCGGTTGTGGCGGCAGACGAAGCGGGGCATGTGTATTCAACTACTATCCCTCGTTTGTATGGTGAAGACCGAACTTTGACGCTGCGGACTGGCGACCGAGGTGCTGCTTTATACATCCCAGAGTTTCGAGTCGTACAAAAAATGGCCAAATACGCACTGCACCATCACTAGATTGATTCGTTTTTCTCAAGAACTTTGATTAATATGTCTTTTCGGAAGTTCTCACTATTGTATACTTGAGACAAGATGTTTAAGTATAAGCGTATTGGCGCAAGTCTATTGGCTGGACTAGGCTTGGCTGTGTTTGCACTCCTACCAGTTGCCGCCCAGAGCGTCACGCAAGGATACCAGGCAAGCGGTACCCTACAAAATGGTATGGTGGTGCGCTTGAAGCCGACGGCACATGGCACGGTAGAGGCCTTGAGTCAGAAGAACGAGACGGACATGTTCGGTCTGGTAGTCGCCTCGGGAGACACCGCAGTTTCATTGTCGAGCCCTACGCAGAGTCAGGTCTACGTGGCAACCTACGGTGAATATACGGCATTAGTCACGACGCAGAACGGTTCTATTAAGGCAGGTGATCAGCTAGTTATTTCTTCGATTAATGGGGTTGCCATGAAGTCGGATACTAAGCACGAAGTGATCATTGGTAAAGCACTTCGTGGCTTTTCAGATGGTTCGGATGCCGAAAGTCACATCAAGACTAGCGACGGGACAACAGTAGCCTTGGGGCGTATAGCCGTCAATATCGGTGTTGCACGTAATCCAACCTACGCAGGCGATGTTGCTCCAGGTGTGCCGCATATCTTAATTAGCATTGCGCGTGCCGTAACGAACAAGCCGCTCACGGCGCTGCGCCTGTATGGTTGTCTGGTTGTCTTGCTTATCGCCTTTATTGTGGCTGGCGGCGTTATGTACTCAGGCATACGTTCTGGTATGAATTCCATTGGCCGTAACCCGTTGGCAAAAAAATCTATCCTTAAGAATCTTGTTACGGTCATAGTTATGGCCTTAGTGGTTGTGTTTATTGGCCTAATTGCGGTATATTTACTACTGAAGATATAGCTTATGCTTAAGCGAGGGGGCCGAGCAAGCGCATGACAATTTGGTGGCTGCTACTCATACTTTTTGCCATATTTACCGGGGGCCTATCCTTTATATGGGTCGCCGTACAGTTGAGCGCGCTCAAGAAGCCAGCTAAACCAGGGGCTGACTCTTATCAGGGCGCCGCGGAGCAAGACGTCGAACATATTTTTAATCAAGAGTTCCGCGAAGAGCTGCGCAACCGAGGCCGTCTGCATTTTGAGAAGATATTGGGCGAGAATGCAATGTTCTTACAGCAAGACTTGCGGCTTACCACTTCACAATTGAACGAATACATGAAGGGTGAAATTACGAAGGAGCTGAAAGAAGCATTCTCGAATTACGAGAGCGCCATTACCGACGCGAAGCAACTGGCAGTAGATTCCATCGAGAAGACAAAGACGGCAATAGATGAAGAGCGCAAAAATTTGGTTGCACAGCTTTCTACTGAGGTTGCCGAGGAAAAGGATCGTCGTATCAAATTGTTCGATGAGCGTATGGCGCAGGTAGTGAACCACTATGTTATGGCGGCCATTGGCAATCAAATTGACCTCAATGACCAACTGGAATATATCTTAGCCGAGCTTGAATCGCACAAGGCGGCAATAATAGAGGACATTCAAAGTGGAACCTAAGCCTGCAACTATGATGCGTCCAAAAGCTGCCGGCACACTTCACTTGCCGGTGCTTGTCTTTGGTATGGTTGAAGTCCGTCGCTTGAGGCGTGAGCTAGAGGCACTTGAAGAGTTTATGCGCCAGGCAAAACTGCGAGAAGCAGGCAAACAAGCTGCATTGCCGCGATTAAGTCGTTTGCTCGATGCATTGGCCGAAGAAAATCATTTGAATTTATTACACCCCACTGACCGTAAACAACTCCAAGATTTCTTGCAGCACATGGAACAAGAGGCGCCGATTGTGCATATTAGTTTTGCCGCAGATCCATCATCGGCGTTTACGTCGAAGCTTGTCACTTGGTTGCGTGCCAATATCGACCCAATGATACTGCTTGATGTTGGCTTGCAGCCAATAATCGCAGCCGGCTGTGTCGTGCGCACTAATAACAAGATTTTTGATCTGAGTCTGCGAGAACGATTTAGTGATGCTCGTGGTCTGCTCCTTGAATCGTTGGAATTCGGTACCGCGCCAGCTAGTGTGGCCTCGCCGACTGTGCTGCCACAACCGCCAACGGCACCCATGCCGGCACCAACAGCGGCCGTCGCAGCTCCCGTTCCGGAAGCGACCCATCTTCAGCCGACCATTCAATCCGCTGCCGGAGTAGCCTCATGAGCGACAATCGCCATTTCGACCAGCTTGTTGCTGCCGGTAAGCCAGTCGGTGAAGTTATCGCCGTTGATCGGTTCATTATACAGATTAAAGGATTGCAGCCAAGCAATCTTCACGCGCTTGTCATGTTCGAAGATGGCAGTAAGGGCTACATTCATCATATTTTTGACGACTATCTTGTTGTTTTGCACCTTGGCACCAAGGCTGTTCGCGTAGGCATGACTTGCGTTATACAGCACGAAGAGCTAGTGACGAAAGTTGGTAAGGACTTTATCGGTCGCGTAGTGAGTGTGAGTGGTGAACCCTTAGACGGTAAGGGGCCCATTGCAGCCGACGGAGTGCTACCAGTCTTTGCCCCGGCACCTATGCTCTACGAACGAGAATTATTAGACAAGCAACTGGAAACTGGTGTTACGGTAACCGATACGTTATTTGCGCTTATGCGCGGCCAGCGTATCGCCATCTTAGGTGATGGCAAATCAGGAAAAAGTACACTATCTACCCAGCTGGCTATTAACCAGAAGAATACCGACATCACTACCATCTATGTACTGATCGCAAAACGGCGCACGGATATTGATATGCTGCTTGCTCGTCTGGAAGCGAATGACGCCATGAAGAAGACTATCGTAGTAGTGTCGACAATGAGTGATTCGCTTATTATGAGCTACCTTGCTCCATATGTTGGCTGTGCCATGGCTGAATACTTATGGCAACACCTCGATCAGGATGCCCTAATCGTCTACGATGACCTTACCGCCCATGCGCATGCCCATCGTGAAATTGCTTTGCTTTCCGGCATGAGCCCCGGCCGTGATAGCTACCCTGGCGATATGTTCTATGTCCACTCAAGCCTGCTAGAACGCGCCGGTAAGCTGAACCGTAATCACAAGACCCTTACTAGCATTCCTATGGTATTCGCGCCAAGCGGTGACATTACGGCCTACTTGCCAACGAACGTCATGTCTATTACAGATGGACAATGGATTTTGGATATGAAAATATTCCGCGACACAATGCGTCCGGCCGTAAGCGTGGGATTGAGTGTTTCTCGTGTTGGTGGCCGTGGGCAGACCAAACGACAACAGAATCAGTCCGGCGCGGTATTTAAAGCATTGACCGCCTATGCCCAGGCACAAGAATTCGCCCACTTCGGTTCGGAGTTGGCGGTTGGTGCTCAGGCTGATCTCGCACTGGGTGACTTATTGTACAAGCTTTTAAATCAGGGCCCTGGCGAAACATATAGTTTTACCGCACAGACTCTTATGTTGGATATTGTGTTAAATTTGGATCCTGGTGAGCAGATCAACGTTGAAGGCATGAAGAAGCTGGCCGTCGAGTACGGTCAGAAATTGGGCAGCCGAGACGATATCGATGATGATGCCAAATTTAATCCATTGCGCGACGAACTGAAGAAAAAATCATTGGTTGTCTCAAAGGCACCCGAGCCCAAGGAGCCGACAGCCGTTCCCGAGAGTCCCGAGGCTACGGGTGACGCCTCAAAAGAAAAGAAGGAAGAAGCTGATAAGAAAAAGGAAGACAAGAAGGATGCCCCCCAAGGCGTAGTTCAACCGGATGAGAAGCCGAAAGAGGAGACTAAGAAATGAGCCGCCTACAAGAAGTAGCCGAAAGCCGTGCTGCTATGGGGACAATCGTGAGCCTTACGAGCGTTTTTGAAGGTCTAGCAAGTATGCGCATTGCGCAAGTGAAGAATCAGGTACTTGAGTCGCAGCAGTTCTTTAGTGAGATATGGCACATGTATCAGCAAATTCGTGTCGATAGTCTCTTTCGTTTTGGTCGCGGCCATGGAGAGGATGTAATTAAGAAACAGCTCTACATTGTCATTACCGCTGAGGGTGGTTTTAGTGGTGACATCGACCAGAAACTCATTAAGATGATGCTCGCTGACTATAACCCGGACAAGCAAGACATTATCGTGATCGGCCATCATGGTGCACTACAGCTATTACAGGCGCACGTGGGTTTCAAGAAGTATTTTACCCTTCCATCGCGTGACAAGAATATTAACGTGCGGCCCCTGGTACAAGAAGTTCGACATTATCAGAGTACGTCGGTGTTTTATCAGACCTATGTCTCGCTGATGGTTCAGGAAATTAAGCGTATTGAGTTGCAATCCGCCGTAGCCCAACAAGGTGTCGAAGTGGCCGGTAAGGCGAAGACCGAAGAGGTGATTAGCGAAGCTAACTATATCTTCGAACCAAGTACGTTTGATGTTGTTGCGCACTTAGAGCGCTCTATGACAGAGATCGCATTATCCCAGGTGATTTTGGACTCTAAGCTTGCGCAGTATGCGAGTCGTTTCCGTGCCATGAGTATGGCTAAAGATAAATCCAATGAACTTGCGGGTGATCTAACAATGTTATACAACCGAACCAAGCGACGCATTCAGGACGAACGGTTGAAGGAAATGATCAACGGCTTGCGCATGGGAGGCAAATCATGAACCAAGGAGTAATACGCGCAGTCAAAGATCTTATGACGGTTGTCGAGTTTGATGATCAGGTGCCAGAACTTCGTGAGATCTTAATAGTAGATGGGATTGGTACCCAGCTTCTGGTAGACAGTATCGAGCCAGGTGGTCGCGCAGTTTGTTTGGTAGTGCGCACCGACTATCGCTTGCAGAAAGGCATGACGGTCACACCAAGTGGCAAGAGCATTGAGATCCCAGTCGGGGACAAGATGATCGGCCGTGTGGTGGACGCCTTGGGAGCACCTATTGATGGTCTGCCCCCAGTTGATGACGCTGACATGGAGCACTGGAGCATTTTTCGTTTACCCGAGCGTGGCAGTGCTGCGAATACCGGTAAACCAGAGATACTGGAGACTGGCATTAAGGTTCTTGATTTCTTTGCTCCATTCGTGAAGGGTCGCAAGATCGGTATCGTTGGTGGTGCTGGTGTGGGTAAGACAGTGCTTACTATGGAAATGATCAACAATGTGGCCAAGAACGGCGGCGGATTGAGTTTTTTCGCTGGTATCGGTGAGCGTATCCGTGAAGGTCATGAGCTATACGACACACTGAAGAATACGGGCGATATTTTGAAGAGTACCTGCATGTTCTTTGGCCAGATGAATGAGAATCCCGTGCAGCGTTCGCTTATTGCATTAAGTGCTGTAACTTTGGCGGAGTATTTCCGTGACGAGCAGAAGAAAGACATTCTATTCTTTGCCGACAACATGTATAGGTATATTCAGGCTCGTAACGAAGTTGCCACCATGATCGGCCAAGTGCCTAGTGAAGGTGGCTACGAGCCGACAATCTTCAGTGATGTAAAGATGCTACAAGATCGCCTGACATCTAATGCAAACGGCTCCATTACTGCCGTTCAGACTATTTATGTACCTGCTGATGATACCTCTGACCCCGCCGTGCAGATGATTCAGCATGAGCTCGACAGTATTATTATCCTGAGTCGTGCTGTGGCGGAGCAGGGCATTCGACCGGCCGTAGACCTTATTCATACAACTAGCTCGTTACTTACTCCTGAGGTTGTGGGCGATCGTCACTATCTTTTGAGTGTCCAAGTGCAGGGTTTGCTACAGAAGTATGAGATGCTAAAGCCGATTATCGCCATTATCGGTGAGAACGAATTAAGTCCTGCTGACCGTGCCGACTTCGCCAAAGCCAAGAAGCTAATAGAGTACTTTACGCAGAATATGAATGTCATGGAAAGCATGACCGGCAAAAAAGGTGAGTACGTAAAACGTGACGACATGTTGAAGGGTATCGAAGAAATTATCGTATGATCGAAGAAAAGACGGCCGGTTCTGAAGAGATCGCCGCCGCAAAAGCTGTACAGGCGGCTAAAGCGGGCAAGCCATCGATGCACATTAAGATTTATTCACCATTCCATGTCTATTATGATCAGGATGGCTATAGTATTTCAGGCGTGAACCGAACTGGTCCGTTCGACATCCTAGCACATCACCATAACTTTATGACGTTGCTTGATGCCTGCGATTTGCTAGTACAGCCAATATCGGGTCCGGTGCAGCACATCCGTATTAGTGGTGGTCTCATGCACGTGAAGTCCGACAAGGTAACAGTCTTCCTGGATATCTAATGTAGCCTTTTTGTGTGCGGTACGGGAATTGTTAAAATAGCACGTGACCGAATTTAGTCTAAGGCCATATAGTCAAAGCCAAGAGTTTGTCCGCTTGGTGCAGAATTAGCCGTACAAATACTAAAGCCCGTGGTAGTGCGATCTATATAATATTGCAACCCCGCTGCCGCACTACCTACGGGTGTAATAACTATATGGGGCGTGTTGGCGAACTTTTGGCTGAATGTGATGCTCGCGAAACAGCCTGCCGGTGGTGTGCTCCCGGTATTTAGAGTAATGGAACCGGAAGTGTCCGATCCACTTAAGGATACAGTGCCTCCTCCACCCGTGGCGGTGCCTCGACTGATGCCCGGTGTTGGACCGCCTGCAGTAATGTGATGCGTCAAATTTAAGTCGCCATTGAGTTGTAGCGAACCAGTGGTAAGCGAAGAAGTGGTTACATTACCAGTAAAGTTACTATTACCGGCTACACTGATGCCATTTTTAAGCGCCAACGAGCCAAGCAGATTGAGTGAGCCGTTTAGCGTAAGGTTGTTGGCCTGCACGTCACTTAATTGAGTCGCACCAGTCACTTTTAGGCTACTGAGCGTTAACTCTCCACCGACTTTTAGCGTGCCGGCAACCTCAAGGTTGCTTCGTATGAGTACCGCACCAGCAAAAACGGCATTTGCTTGGACGGTAAGCACCTGCTTCGAGTTGCCGACCGTTACGTCGGTGGTTGCTAGTTGTTGGAGCTCTTGTTGGGACAGATTTTGGGTGGAAAGCGCGTTTTTAGGCTGCTTACTGCTTTTTATGGTAAGTACTACTAAGATACCTATAGCTACTACGATGACCAGAATGAAGAGCATCAGGTAGAGGTTAAATTTTTCCCAGAGTCGCTTTATGGGCGATCGTTTATGGGGCTTGGGTGGTGGTGTAGTTGATTTGCTGCCGCCAGTCGCATCGGTGATGCCTTTTTCGTCGGCTTTTGGCTCGCTCGCTGGAGTAGCTTCATTAGGAGTCGCCGAGGTATCTTCGCTACCGTCGCTTTGCTCCAATGAATGCACGTCATTACTAGTGTCGGACTGCGCTTGTGATGGATCCATCTTTTTCTCTTAGTCTAATCATACTAAATTCCGACTGAAAAACGTAAACGGATTGTGTTTGGTGCAGATATATTGGAAAATAGAAGCATGATATTGAGACGAGCACTGCGGCTGGCGTCTAGTGTGTTCAGTGCACTGGTGCTTTTATCGTGCAGTTTACCCGTTTCGGCGCAACAATCGTCGTCTTCACACTACTCAGTCGATCAGACGTTCTTTGGTGCGGGCAGTCAACTCAATGCTTGCTCTGCGACCTATTGCTCTCGTCAATCGGCGGGCGATACCGCAGCGGGTAATATATCCGGTACAGCCTTTCAGTCGATTGTCGGTTCCAATACTGATCGTGACCCATATATTGCCTTCTCGACTACAGGCGGCACCACTGATCTTGGTATTTTGAGTACTGCAGGTACTGCCACTGCTACGGCCACATTTGCCGTAAAGACGTATCTTGCACATGGATACGTGGTGTCGCTTGCTTCTAACCCGCCTACGGCCACTGGTCTGGGCGGACACACGTTTAATAACCTCGCAACCCCGACTGCCGCAGCTACCCCTGGTACCGCGGAGCAATTCGGTATTAACTTGGCAGCAAACACCACGGGCTGTAGTGCGCCAACTAATTTTGGTGCTGCACCAATCCAGGTACCCAATAGCACCTTTAGCTATGGCAGTGTTTCCAGCGGCTACAATACCTGCGGACTGTTTAAATATGTAAAAGGTGACACTATAGCGAGTTCAACGAAGAGCTCTGGCGAAACGGACTACACGATATCCTTTATATATAATATTACTTCCGTAACACCAGACGGTAACTATGTATTCAACGGCGATTTAGTAGCCACTTCTACTTACTGAATGACTCGCGGCAGTGATATGCCGTGTGGATGCAAGTGTCGCTGTAAACGGCGATATTGTAGGTAAAAGGGCGCGTCGCCGGCAATGGGTAGTATTAGCTCATTGTCTTGAGGCTTTTCAAAGGCGACGACATATTGATCAAAGATATGCGGAGGGATGATACGTGCCGCTGGCCCCGCAGGTTCGTGATCTCGCAGACGCCCCGCCCGCCTTTTGGCAACTTCGACAGGCACTTGTATCCATAACCCTATGGCGTGCGCACCATATTCTTTGGCAAGCATTACCACATGCTTGCGTTGGGCTTCCGTATTCGTCGCCGCATCGTATAGGACGTGCTGGCCTCGCTGTAAGCTTTTGGCGGCACGCCGCTGCATCTCCTCATGCACGATTCGACGCTCTTCGGCTGAATATGTCGGAAAGCGAAATAGTTCGAATCCAATTTTGTCGCCACGCAAATAGGAGGCACCCAGCCATCCGCTCATAGTTTTTGCGAACGTTGTCTTGCCGGCCCCCGGATATCCTACGGTGTAAAAAAGTATCGCTCTCACTGTGTGAAATAGTAGTTTAGTTCTCATTATTTCTCAAGAAATAGATGATATTTATCACATTGACGAGCCGCATATCGGCTATTTACTATGAGGGTGAATAAAGTACGTAAAGGGGGAGGGCGCATCGTGAGGAAAAGTCTGCTTGGTGGAGCGCTAGTCGCAATTTCAGGGCTGCTTATATTTGGATTGACGGTCGGACCAGTGGTGTTAGCTACCGTACCCGGTAACAATAGTAGGGTAAGTGTAACCAGTTCGGGCGCACAACCCTCGCAGGAGAGCTACCAAAGTGTTATTTCCCGCGATGGGCATTTCGTAGCTTTTTCTAATAATCAAAATGCTTTTGTTGGAACCGATTCAAATAACGCCTACGACGTATTTGTTAGAGATGTAGTCAACAATACGACTACTAGAGCTAGCGTTTCCACATCTGGCGTTAGTGCAGACCAAGGAGGCATCATGCCGGCTATTAGTGAAACCGGCCGTTACATTGTCTTTGTGTCCAGCTCTACTAACCTTATCGACGGCAGGACGATATCGACCACGTACCCTCAAATGTATATGCGAGATACGGCAGCTGGAATCACCTCTATACTTACCGAAGTCTCCCCAGGAACCTTTGCAAATAGCGGGTCTACACCTGTGAATGTCAGTACGGATGGACGGTTTGTCCTATTTCGATCCGGTTCCACTAACCTTGGCCCAACGATGACAAACGGTCCTCATAACAATATATTCTTGCTCGATAGAGTGACGAGTGCCATCACGTGGGTTAATGCGCAGGCATCAGGTGCATCGAATTATAGTAATGATTCTTATGATGCTGCGATGAGCTGCGACGGCTCCTTTATTGTTTTCGATTCATCGGCGTCGTACCTCGGTCTCCCGTCTAGTTCACATGTAGATGTTTTCTTGTTGGATAGACGCGGAGGGAATCACCTGACGAACCTTACCGCATCGGCAAGCGGCACGGCACTTGACCCAAAGATTTCCTGCAACGGCAACTATATTGGACTTACTTCCTATGCGAATAACCTTGATCCCATGACAGCGGGTATAAGTTTAGGCTACCACGGGTACATCTATGACCGTATAAATAGTCAGTTTAAGCTGGTGGATCAAAATTCTTCAAGTTCAATCGCTAATACGAACATTATTTATACGACAGCGGATCCCTTGTATCTGAGTATTAGCGATAGGGGCGCGGCTGTGTTCGCAAGCTATGCTACAAATCTTGATGCTGTCGCGACATCCGGCGTACGACAGTTGTATGTAAGAGATCCACAAGCAGGAACCACCGAGCTCTTAACAAGAGATAGCACTGGCACTGCCGGGGACGATGAAAGTCGTTCAGTGACATTGAGCCTTGATGGGAAGTTGGCAGTCTATGAATCCTTTGCCACAAACTTGATAGGTAGCGATTCAAATGGGGTACGTGACATCTTTACATCTGAAACGGGGCTATAAAATATATTACTGTGGATAAGTAGATTGCGTTGGTTAGCATGAGCATGATAGGATCAGGTTAGACATTCTACAGAACAAACAGAGAAAGGGCGATAACAGATGAGAAATAATTTGCTAGGGCTGAAGCGTGGCACCTATCTTGTTCTCGCTGTAGCAACAGCGCTTGGAGCCTTAATGCCGATACTGAATAGCAAGGCCTACGCATATACGCAACTTACGACGCGAAGTATTGAGATGAGTAGCGCAGCCGCAAGTAATACTGGAAGCTCTTATCTTGTCTCGTTCACGGCCACTACTGCAGCCAAAAACGTTCGCATTGATTTTTGTTCTAACTCGCCGCTATACACTGATACATGTACTGCGCCTGGTGGCTTTAGTGCATCAGGAGCGACATTTACTGGTGGTACTCAGACAGGTTCGGGGTGGAGTGTTGCAAGCGCAGCCGCCGCCCAGGTAACTGTCTCGAACGCAACCACAGCCTATAGTGCGGGTGCCGTTACGTATACTATCGGTGGCATAACCAACCCATCTGCAGTTGGTACTTTCTATGCTCGTATATATACATATGCGGCTGCATCAAACGACTATTCTACTGCAGCTAGTCCAGGTACTGTTGCGGACTTCGGCGGTATCGCACTGAGCACAACAAATCTGATTAGTATTACTGCTAAAGTACAGGAAACACTTACGTTTTGTGTCTCTGGTGCGGTACTAGCCCCTTCGACTACTTGTGCTGGGGCAACACTGCCAACCCTAACGTTGGGCCATGGTTCGCCCGCCGTACTAGATCAAACAGTAGACGACGTGGCTAGTGCATATACGCAAGTATCTACGAATGCAAACTCTGGAATATCAATGCGTATGAAGAGTGGAAATAGCTGTGCTAACGGTGGCTTAAGCAGTAACGGTGGTACTACTTGTAATATTCCTGGTATTTCTGGTGGCACATCCTCCTCTGTCGTGCTTACGCCAGGAACCGCAGGATTTGGGCTTTTTGTCGCCGCAAGCTCTAACAATACGACCGGTACGGGTACCATAACTCCGGCAACGACATACAATGGCAATGGCCACACAACTCTTCCGTTCACTGGTCCGAGCGATGTATGGTTTGGTATGAACAATACCGGTGTGACAAGTACCTACGGCGACGTTATCGCTACATCTAGTGCACCAACAAGCCTCACGAACAATCAGCTTGTATTCGGCGCAACAGCGGCATTGACTACTCAGGCCGGCATCTACACGGTTAACGAGTCTCTGATTACTACGGGTACTTTCTAGGAATTGAGAATGAATGGGAGCACGTGCACATAAGTTAGCACCCAGGATCGCAATTTGTTTTGTCGTGGCCTCATTACTTGCGGGAATGGGGCCATTTTCTTCTACCCAGGCAGCAACGGCGCCGTTGCTGTTTCGCTCGATTAAGGTGAGTAGCAACCAGGCAGGAGCAAATAGTGTGAGCTACGACACTTCTTTTTTCATATCTACGGCTGCTACCGTGGGCTCTATTGAAATACAATTTTGTGCAAATAGCCCACTTGAAGATGATATCTGTGACGCTCCTCCCGGTTTTGATGCAAGCAATGTGAGTATCGTAGCGCAGTCCGGTCAAACAGGCTTCTCACCCTCTTCTACCTCAACTACGAACGACCTTGTTCTTACACGCCCGCCAGCGCCCGCCGGAGTGGGCACCGTTGGGTACGAGCTGGAGGGGGTGACAAATCCGAGTGCAGGTGGAGCATTGTTTGCGCGCATAATGACCCATGCAAGTAGTGATGGATCAGGGCCAAGTATAAACTTTGGCGGCATTGCACTTTCCATAGATGGATCATTAAGTATTAGCCTGGAGGTCCCACCGTTTCTTATCTTTTGCCTAGGCGAACACATAACCGACTTTGATTGCTCAACGGCAACTGACCCTTTTTCTGATCTTGGTGACCTCAACTCTGGCGTAACGCGTGCGGCGCAGCATCAAATGGTGGTTGCGACTAACGCGCAGAATGGCTATTCGCTTTGGGCGGCAGGGACTACCATGACCTCCGGGAATAATACTATCGCACCAATGAGCGTGGTAAGTGCCTCACAAAAAGGGGCAAGCCAGTTTGGAATGAATCTACGTGCGAATAGTGCACCTACTATAGGCGAGGATGTACAGGGCGCTGGTTCGGCAACGGTTGCACCTAACTTCGCGCAATCCAATCGATTCTTCTTCCATTCAGGGGATGTTGTAGCAAGTAGTCCAAGCTCGGATGCCTACCGTAAGTACACGGTGAGCTATATTGTGAATATTGCCCCTAGTCAGCCCGGTGGTGTATATTCAACTACATTAACCTATGTCGGCTTGGCAAACTTCTAATACTTCTGTTACCATAAGTGTAAATATAAGTGAGGGTAAACATGTATCGACGCAGAATCTTGACCGCAGTCGTGGTGGTTATGGTTGCTGTAACAAGTTTGGTGGGCTTGATACCGTTTGGCACTGTGCATGCGGCGCAAACTGCGTCCGTTGGTGGTAACGCCCTCAAGATTTCTCCTGTTCGTGAAGACCTGGTTATGGATCCGGGCACGACCAAGGTTGTAGATGTATACATTACCAATCTGACTAGTGTACCTGCGGCACTGCACGGCGCTGCGAACGATTTTATGGCCAGCGGTAATGAGGGTGGTTCACCGCAAATAGTTTTAGATGAGACGCAGGCTGCACCGAGCCATAGCTTGAAGCAATTTGTCGCACCTATCGGTAACTTTACGCTTGCGCCTGGTGCTCAGAAAGATGTCAAAGTTATTATTACGATCCCTAAGGGCTCGGCAGGTGGTGGCTACTATGGGGCGATTCGCTTCTATCCGCAACAGCAGACCGGTGACAAGAGCCTAAACTTGGCGGCAAGTGTTGGATCGCTCATACTCCTGAAGGTCAACGGGGCGATTACTGAGAAGATGAGTGTCGCGAGTTTTGACGTGCGTCGTGGCGACAATGCTGCTTTCTTTTATACGGGCAACAAGGGCTTAACAAACGTCGTACGTTTTCAGAATACGGGCAATATTCAGCTCGAGCCATTCGGCAAGATGCAGCTGCAGCGTTTCGGTAAGGTTGTCGCGACGTATGAAGTAAATAGTAGAGACCCCAAGGGTAGTGTACTTCCGGACAGTATTCGTCGTTTCGATACAAAATTATCTGATGTCGGCTCTTTTGGCAAATTTACACTTACGGGTAACTTTGGCTATGGAACAACAGGCCAATTAGTGACCGCTAAAGCAACATTTTATGTTGTGCCGATAGTATACGTCGTTATCTTTTCTATTATTATACTTTTTCTCATTGCGTGTATTTTTATCCTCCCGCGCATGGTTCGCAGCTATAATCGTCGGGTTGTACGTCGTGCGAGTCGTCGACGATAACTAAAGGCAGAAGGGCGCCAAGAATAGGGTGAAGAAGCAGTTCTTGAGCCAGTTACGAATTATTGCTGCGGCCGCTATGTTTGTGGCGGTGTGTGGCATAACGCATGTTGCGAAAGCGGTTATTCCGCCCCCCGGACCCAGCTCTGGGGGATCGGGTTTACAGGGTACGGTAAAAACCCCTCCGCCAAAAAATCCGGCAAGTATAGCAACTCCTGCGAATGGGCAGTCATTCAGCAACATGCCGCTAACGGTCAGTGGTATATGTACGGCTGGTCTGCTGGTAAAAGTTTTCTCTAACAACGTATTTGTTGGCTCGGTACAGTGCGTAAATGGTAGCTACAGCCTGCAAATAAGTTTATTTGACGGTACAAATGAGATCATAGCTCGTATTTTTGATGCACTTGATCAGCCAGGGCCAGACTCTAGTACCGTAACAGTCACCTACAATAATGCGCAGTTTGCTAGTAGTGGGATTTCTCAGTTTACGCTAAGTAGCATTTATGCACTACGCGGTGCAAATCCTGGGGAACAATTGAAATGGCCAATAACTATTAACGGCGGCACGGCGCCATACGCGCTCAGCGTCGATTGGGGCGACGGAAAGCCCGCAACCCTATACAGCGAGCCATTTTCGGGTAATGTCACCATAAGCCATGCCTACAGTAGCGCGGGTACCTATACGGTTGTAGTAAAGGGCACGGATAAATTAGGCCAGACGGCTTTTTTGCAGCTTGTGGGGCAGGCAAATGGTGCCGTGTCGCAGTCTTCTACGAAAGCAAGTGATAAGGGTGCTACAGTGATTGCTACGACTAAAGTATTGTGGGCACCAGCGGCTATCTGTATTCCTTTGATTTTCGTATCTTTCTGGCTGGGTAGGCGTTATGAGCTTGCCGCATTGAGACGTCACCTGGAACGCCCTGAGGAATAGTAGGAAAAGCATCTAATATTTGCTAAAATAATACGTATATGTTGAAAAAAGTGTACGTCGGTATGAGTGGTGGGGTAGATTCGTCTGTAACGGCTGCTCTCCTCAAAGAACGGGGCTATGACGTAACTGGCGTATACATGAAGAATTGGAGCCAGGATTTACCGGGCATGGTTTGTCCTTGGAAAGAAGACTACCAAGATGCCAAGCGAGTTGCGGTTCAGTTGGGTATCGACTTCAAAATGTATGACTTCGAGAAGGAATACCGCCATAAAGTTGTGGATTATATGTTAGAGGAGTACAAGGCTGGCCGTACGCCTAACCCTGACATTATGTGCAACCAAGAAGTAAAATTTAAGTTGTTTCTAGAAGCTGCGCTGGAAGACGGCGCCGACCTTATTGCTACAGGGCACTATGCACGAATTAAGGATGGTACGCTGCTCGCCGGTATTGACCCAAATAAGGATCAAAGTTATTTTTTGTGCCGTGTGAGCGAGGAAGCATTGCGTAAAAGTCTCATGCCTATTGGTGAATACGAGAAACCCGAGGTGCGTGCCCTAGCTCGAAGGTTTGGTCTGTATACTGCCGAGAAAAAAGATAGTCAGGGGATTTGTTTTGTGGGCAAGGTGGGTATCAAGGATTTTTTGCAGGAATTTATTAAAGATCAGCCAGGGCCAGGAAATATTATTGACGCTACCGGTAAGATCATCGGCAGGCACGACGGTGCATTATTCTATACCATCGGACAGCGACAGGGCCTCGGCATCGGCGGCGGTTTACCCTACTATGTGATAGGTAAGGACATGGCTAAAAATGAAGTACATGTTACCGCCGATTTACAAGACACCCGTTTGTGGGACGACGCCATAACGCTCACCAGCCCGCATTGGATTAATGGTGTGCCCAATGTGAGTGCCCACTACATGGTACGTACTCGATACAGAGCGCCATTAATTCCGGTAACCAAGCTACAGCAGCAGCCAGATAATACCTGGAAGCTCATGCTTAAGGACGAGGTTCGTGCTCTCACTCCTGGTCAATCTGCTGTGCTCTATGAAGACGATCGAGTTGTTGGCAGCGGCATAGTCTTGTAATTTTACGTATCCTAAACCATTCGCAACAAGCATATCAACAGATGCGGCTGTCGTTAATAGCTGCACCTGCAGCCTTGGGGTTAGTTGCCTCTAGACAAGCTTGCTATACTAATAGTGCGTTAAGCATTAACACAAACTAACCTAGAAGGAGGGCGTATGGGCCTCTTCGGTCACGACGACGACAAAAAAGACGACCAGGCTATGCCCGGTGCCAGTATGGGACAACAGTCCACACCTGGTGGCGACATGAGTGGTCCGGCAATGAACGATGGCGCAGTAGGTGCTCAACCTCCAATGAGCGATCCAGCTCCAATGCCTGGTACTGATCCTGGCGCGAGCGCTATGCCAGCGGCACCACAAGGTGGCGACAGTGGTATGGATGGTGGCGCAATGCCTCCGGCCGGCCCTGATACTGGTATGGCTTCAGAGGGTCCTGCCGCAGAACCAGCTCCTGGTGCTGCTCCTGCTCCTGATGCCGGTGTAGCCCCTCAGGCTCCTGACGCGGGTCAGGGTACGGAAGGCGGAGAAGCTCCCAAAAACTGGTAGACTCCAGCCTCGCCGACCGCAAGAAGCCCGCCATTCGCGGGCTTCTTTTCTATCTGTTACAATAGGATAATTATGAATGCACAACAAATTCGTCAAGCGTACCTAGATTTTTATACAAAAAATGAGCATGTCGTTATACCGCGTGCGCTATTAGTGCCTCAAAACGATCCAACTACACTCTTTACTGGCTCTGGCATGCAGCCCCTAATTCCGTTCTTGCTAGGTGAATCTCATCCAAAGGGTACACGCCTGGCGGACAGTCAGACGTGTCTGCGCTCTCAGGATATCGAAGAAGTTGGTGACAATCGGCATACTACCTTTTTCGAAATGCTTGGCAACTGGAGTCTGGGCGACTATTTTAAAAAAGAGCAACTGCCATGGTTTTTTGAATTTTTAACTGGCGTTGTTGGCCTCGATCCCAACCGGATTTACGTGACAACATTTATTGGTGATGAGGCTAACGGTATTCCTAAAGATCTGGAGAGTGCCGAAATTTGGAAAGCACTTTTTGCTAAAGAGGGCATCGATGCAAAAACCGCCGACCTCGGTAGCGAAGCCGACGGCTACGCTCGTGGCATGAAACCGGGCGAACGCATTTTTTACTATGATGCCGATAAGAACTGGTGGTGGCGCGGTGACAAAATTGCCGATATGCCCGCGGGCGAACCTGGCGGCACCACTAGCGAAGTGTTCTACGAGTTCGATTTTGTGCCACATGACCCTGAATATGGCGCGCATTGTCACCCTAACTGCGACTGTGGTCGTTTTATTGAAATCGGCAACAGTGTATTCATGGAATACGTAAAGCGCGACCAGGGGTTTGAAAAGCTACCTAAACAAAATGTTGACTTTGGGGGTGGCTTGGAGCGAATTGCCATGGCCGCAATTAATAGCCCGGATGTGTTTAGGATCAGCTTACTATGGCCTATCATTGAAAAACTTGAAGCACTTTCTGATAAGAAATACGACACGGCAACAAATAGTATGCGGGTGATTGCTGATCACTTACGCGGTGCAACCTTTTTGGCTGTAGACGGTATCGTGCCAAGCAACAAAGAGCAGGGTTATGTTATGCGTCGCTTGGTCAGGCGGGCTATTCGTTTTGCCTTTGAATTGGGCATTGAGCAGAATTTCCTCGAACAAATCGTTCCCATTATCACTGAGCTATACAAGAATGATTTCCCTGAAGTGCAGGAGCGTGAGCAGCAGGTAATTGATGTTCTCATCAAGGAAGAGAAGATTTTCCGTCAGACGTTGCGTAAGGGGTTGCACGAATTCAACAAACTGACCAAAGATGGTCTAACTGGAGAAGTCATTTTCAAGCTGTACGATACGTATGGTTTCCCCGTAGAACTGACGCATGAAGAGGCCTTTAAACAAGAAGTAACGGTTGTCGAGACTGCTCAGGAAGACTTTGAGCGGCTGATGGCCGAACAGCGTGAGCGTAGTCATACGGCAAGTAAAGGTGTCTTTAAAGGTGGCTTAGGCGGCCATACATTGCAGCACAAGAAGTACCACACCGCGACTCACTTGATGTACCAGGCACTTCGTCAAGTATTGGGCGATCATGTCATCCAGCGGGGTAGTAATATTACCGAAGAACGTTTGCGTTTTGACTTTAGTCAACCCGAAAAGGTAACCCCAGAACAGCTCAAAGATGTCGAAGATATTGTGAATGAACAAATCAATAAAGATCTTAAAGTATCTTGGGCAGAATATCCTACCGAAGAGGCTCGAGGGCCTTTAGGCGCATTAGGCCAGTTTGGTGATCGTTATGGCGACACGGTAAAGGTTTACAAGATGATAGCTGACGGAGCAGAAAAGCCATTTAGTTTTGAAATTTGTGGTGGTCCACACGTTGATCATACGAGTCAATTAGCTGAGGACGGAAAGCATTTCAAGATTCTCAAGGAAGAGGCCAGTAGCGCTGGCGTTCGTCGCATCAAAGCCGTGCTGAAATAAAAAAGAAGTTACATCGCCAGTGGTTCTTCGTTTCGCTGATCTTCTCGCTCTCGGTGTAGAGTGCCAAGAAAATCTCTGAATCTTATTAGGACATCACTGCGCGACTTCCCATCTCTTGGGCGCCAGTAGTTCATGTGATTATTTCAAAAATGGCCCACCACAATATTTAGGCGTAATATGAAAGTGCTTATGTATGAAACCGTTTTATATTCTCAACAAAGCCCTTTTTGGAAAGCCATGGTTCAGCGGCTTGATGTATTTGAGCTGGTACTCAATTATGACACTGGTTTTGACGAGCCAGATATTCCCATCCAGGGCGCATCTTTGTGCGGAATGTTGATCATACCGTAAGAAGTCAGCTATTCTTGAACTTGCCAATTCTCACCACGTGCCGCTAGCTGCTGGTTGACCCACGCAAGCTCGCCGTTACCCCACTCAAGCCCTGCCATGCGCGCCGGACTAAAACCATCATTGCTCAGTAGCCATTGATTCCGGAGCTGTGCTACAAGTTGGCCTCGTCGTGTAATTTCAATATCCTCGGCCGACGACTGCGGTACGGCTTGGACAATGTGCTGGTTAATTGTGTTGCCGGTGCTGTTTTTCATTGTCAGTTTTTGCGAAGGTGAATCAGAAACCTTTTTGTTAAACTGGATTTTCAGCCTATTGAGGAAGTTGGTTAGAGGTAGTATGGCTATATTATAGCGCAATTTGCAAGCCACCCCGTTTACTGCTTAGAGGGGAATGTTGCCTTTTATGGCTAAACATTGAAGCTAGAGAGGCATGATTGAATTATTTATCCTTTTATCTTAAAGATGTCGAGCCTTGTGTCGTAAATAATAGTCTTGTGCGCAAGCGTGCACCTCGAGTCATGACGAACGGCTGATCAATAACTGCAACCTCTGGGCGAACAAGCGGATCGCCGCTAACGAGAAAGTTACTTGTGTGGCGTCTTGTGTCGTTCAGGAGCATCGCTCCCCTCCCTAGTCTGGACGTAAGCTCGGTTGTGATTCGTTTAGGTAGCTCCGTAGCAATGGCTACTTTCGCTTCAGGTGACAGCCCGGAATGAGTAGAATGGTGAACCATTGTCTGCAGCGGCTGACCTGGTGCTCGCTCCATGAGCGTGCGTTTCTGACCGCTTGGTGAGGTGATGAGGCCGTATTGTTTTGGCGCCCTTAATACTAACCCGGTGTCGATAGCAGGCGTCTTCTCAAGTTGTCCGTGTAGCCATGACATCGTGTTGAGCTGCAGTGGCGCACCAGGCGCACCATCGGGGCTGTAGGATTTGATAACAGTCTTGGTGGGTCCATGAGCGAAAACATCAGCTTCACGGCCCCCCATTTTAAGAGGAGAGAAGCCAGGCGTGGGCATTACATCACGGCCGGTAAAAGCAAACGCATCTCCTGTAGTCGCTGCCATAGTACTAACGAGTTTTGCGAAGGCTATATCTCCAAGGGCGGTGACCCCCTGTTCGGTAAGTTGTAGTGATGTGCCATGTTCGTTCTCGAATGCGGCATAAGGCACGCCAAGAGCGCTATCTACCCCTATTTGATTAAAGCCTGGCACCGCAGAGGGAAAAGACATAATGTATATACTTTAACATAAATATTTGATTATTGCAAGAAATACGTAATGACTCAATAGCTTTGCAACATTAAAAAACCGACTGTTCTACACTGTAAA
>CAZKGK010000004.1:0-104697 GCA_964552555.1 uncultured Candidatus Saccharibacteria bacterium | reverse complement strand
GAGATATTCAAGCTCGGGTAGGGTTTCGAAAAAATATAAAAATTCAATATGGTGATCCCAAGGGGAATCGAACCCCTGTTGCCGGGATGAAAACCCGGTGTCCTAACCGCTAGACGATGGGACCATATGTCGCACAAAACAACTCATGCATTTTAACATAACAGAGGTGAAAAGAAAATCCCCTCGCAGAATACGTGGGGATTTTTCAAGATGTAGAGCGGTCAGTCATTGCTCATTCAACATTACTGTATCATACTCTCCTCTGTTTTGCCACCAGTTGTCCACAGGGCTAAGAACCTACCGACGTCCATCCCTGAGAGGTTCGACGATTTACAAAAATCTTGTGCCCAACGAACCCAAGAACTGTCGCTAGGCCGAATAGCCCAATGGTTGCCCCAGGGCCAGTATTAACTAGCGGGGGCGCGGGTGTAGAGCTGGTTGTTGTCGCAGCCGGGGGTGTACAACGAGCGTCGCCGATAGGAATACTGGGTTGGCAGTATCCACAATTTGGTGAGGTAGGCGCCTCCGTAGTATGGCCCGGCACAGTGCAGAGAGGAATCTTGGCGGGAGTTATCGAAGCCTGGCAGCTTACGCTTTGTACGCCCTGCGCCGTATTAAAGTTCACCGTAGCCTTCACTGTATGCTGCACTGCATCGGTAAAGGCGTAGTCCTTATATATGTTTCCCTGCGAGCCCCTGTTCGCCCCGTTAACTGTCGACTTGCCATCTAATGTGAAATCAACACCCACTAGCTTCGTTGTACCCGTCGTATCAGTCTTGACCATAACGGTAAATCTAAAACTCTTGCGCTGGTCATCAATTGCTGCAGCCATCAGGTTTGCACACACGTAAAACGCAGGAATGAAGGTAATGTGCTTCTGGCAATCTGCTATCTGTATTGCCTGTATTTCATGACCCCCAGGAACGGTGGCATATATCGTCGCCGTAACCGTGGCATCCTTGGTGAAAGTATGCTCTACGACGGCAGTAACACTTGTCTTTGTGATCGTGCTATTGTCATCGCCAAAATGATATACAACGCGACTCACAGTTGCGTTGTCCACAACCACGGCAGTAGCCGTAAAATTATAGGTATTGGGTTTATGTGTTGCATCCGGCTGATTACTATTCAGCGCCCTGCAGGAGGCTGTATTCTTTACCTTGGTACCGCCCATAACATTCCCGCAAGGCTTTAGGACTACGAATTGTGCCTGACCCCTGGTGTCAAAATAGACCATTGCCGGAATGTCATCCTCCGCGAAGACGTCTTGTGTTTTACTCGCCCAGTAGGTCGTTTTCTCATTCGGAATGCTATATTTTGATGCATAATCCTTTCGATCACGGCCGACACTGAAGGCGTCACGTACCACCACCATATTTCCAACGGTCACCGTGCCAGTCTTTTTGTGAGCAACGCCTTCCACGGCATGTGCAATAAAGTCGTCATACTCACTCGGAGACAAATGGAAATCGGCGCTAAAATTCTTAGCTATAACTTGTAAATCGGAAGGGTCATTCTGTCGTAAATCCTTAACATATTCCACCGGATCAGCCGCCCCGCACCCATTGTTAAGATTTTTGTAGTCGATGGAGTTATGTGAACAGTCTCGCTGATTGGCCGCAGAGGTGTGGCTATGTGTCGCCAAGCCAAGTCCTATAGAGCATACTAGGGCCAGTGAGAATAAAGCCACATGCGCTACCTGCCTCCTAGTAAGAAATACGCTGTTGCGTAAAAATAAACTCAGCAAAGACATGTAGTCAACTCCAGACTATATTATTAATATCCCACCAAGGGTCGTCTATTTTTGCCATATTAGCAATATTACACTTGGAGAGCAAGATAAGTATTACAAAAAACGTACGTAGATCAAACAAAAACACCCACATAATGCGGGTGTTTTTACCGAATAATACGGGGACTAAATATCGTCGTCTGATTCGTCTGACCCACCATTCGCGCGAACGAAGCTCTGTGCTTCCACGATCGCACCAGCAGGCATGTACTGCTGTCGAACCGCCAAAGTAGTCACTAAACTACCAAGGATTACAGGCTCAAGTTGACTTGCAAGTGCTTCGTTTTGGTTAGCGCCAAACTTAGCACGACCGTACATGTTAAGTAACATCATGTTGACGGCTGCCTGCTTCGCTAGGAAGTCTTCAGCATCAAATGGTGCCTTTGGCGCAAATTGTGCTTCGAACGCGTCCATATTAGGCAATGGGCCCGTAAGAGCATCCTGAAATGGGTCTATAGTTGCGAGATTACCGGTAGCTTCTGGCTGGAATTGTACGAATTCATTCATAGTTAAGATTGTATCACTTATGCTACTTAATGTCAATGCTCTTTTGATCAGCGTTTACGGTGCTAGATCGAACGGATATGTGAGACTTGGCGAAGGTAAATCCAAAAGTACTACCCTTCCCTTCGTGGCTTTTAAAGATGACCGCACCTCCCTGGGCAATAATTACCTTTTTAGCCATAAATAGCCCTAGACCCGTTCCATCAGGGCGAGCACGCTTTGCATTAGGCGCACGGAAAAACTTACTGAATAGATGATGCTGCTCATGCCGTGGTACGCCGATTCCGTTATCGGTCACTGTAAATTCGATAGTTTGAGGCTTATCTACTAGGTGTACCTCAATTTTCCCTCCAGCAGGCGTGTAATATACAGCATTATCTAGAAAATTCATGATTACCTGGCGTAACTTTGTTTCGTCAAGCATAAACGTAGGGAAATGTTCCGGTTTGTAATATTCCAGTACAAGATGACGACTTTTCGCAGTCTCCACTAATTGATCAACCTCCTCTTGTACGACTTTGACCAAATTACATGGGATGGGCTCAATAATAAATTTGCCAGTCTTCAAACGAGATACATTCAGTAGATCAGAGATAAGATATACCATGCGCTGCGAACTCACGAAGGACTGCGTTAGCAATCGTCGCTGTAGGGACGTAATCTTGCCGGCATCCCCATCTAAGACCATACTTACATACCCTTTTACGGAGGTCAACGGCGTGCGCAGCTGGTGACTAGCCATGCTAATAAAGTCATCCTTTGTTTCATTCAAATGGCGCAATTTATCATTAACGCGGCGCAATTTACGCGTCGCGTCATCAATCTTCTCTTGCAATGTTGCGTTGAAGTTCTCAATTTCCTCAAAGCGTAGTGCGTTTTGAATAGCGATTACGAGCTCACTGACAATAATTTCGACGACTTTCACATCTTGCCCACTATACAGATTGCCGCTTTTCTTGCGACCAAGCAGCAGATAGCCCAATTCCGCTTCTTTGCCTGAGGCGTCTACGGACAGTCGTGCCAAGATGGCAATATCATTACTCTGCAATGCCTTCTGCAGTCGCTCCTGACTATCCTCCAGAAAATCCGCCACGATGGGCTCACGTTTCATATTAGGTGCTATACCTCTTATGAGCTTGGCATCTCTTTCGTTAAAAGCTGGATGTCCAGGCGTTCCCAAAACTCTTGGAGAAGCGTTCCCGGTAGCAATAACAAACATACAGTACAGCGGCTTCAGATTCTCCTGGATAACACCTGCTGAACGCTCCAGTAGTACTTCGAGATCGTAGGTTGACACGAGTACGTTGTTAAACTCATTAAGAAATACTTGCGTATCGTAGGCGTCTCTATAGAAGTATGTATTAGTAATTCGGGCGAAAAAACGCCTCAGTGGCTGAATGGTAAAGGCCAAAAATATTGCCATAGCGATTGGTACTACTCGTTGCGAGAATTGATTTTCGCCAAACAAGTGAACCGCAATGTCGAAAGTAAGTAGCGCATATAGTGCGACCGCAGTACTAAGAACGAGCGCATAGGCCAATGAGCGCGCTACGATTAGTCGAATGTCGAGTAAACGATGCTTGACTATTGCTATTGCCATAAAAATAGCCAGCAGTACGGCCGCGTTGGGAGCATATAGAATCCCCACGTTGTTACCAAAGCTGGGCAAAATACCATTAGCAACGACAATTGGCACAAATGCTAATATGATGCCTGCGAAGATGTAGCGTAATTGCGCTCTTTCTATGGGCTTTTTAGTATAGCGATAGTATCTAATCAGCATAGAAAGACCCCAAACAAAATAGGCAATAGCCATCGGGACAAGCAGGAAGTATATCGCGCCTGTTGCTGTTTCTTTGCCATAGGCCTGAATGCTAACGATGTTCAGTCTTGTAGCAAGCGTCGAAATAATAGTAGCGGGCGTTACCGAAAGAAGGGCCGCATCTGAGCGCGTAAACGGCGTCTGGCGAGTATATATCTTACAAAAAATAACAAATGCGAGCGGTATAAGACTGCCCCCGATAAGCGTGGTACGCGCGAACCATAGTGCTTGCCGAGGATCAGCCGAAAGGTTTGTGAAGAGGTTTGAAGCAAGCCATAAAGCAATGGAGAATAAGAAAAAAGATAGGGCACGATTAACAGGCTTTCGCGTATTACTTGCGTAAATAAATAGGCCTAGCAATACACCAGTGAGAATACTAAAAGTTAGCAGTAAATTCACTAACAGCATATTGCTTTCTAGTGTAAGAGACTATGCGATATAAAGCTACTGCTTCGGCGATATCTGGATAGCACAGTATGTTTGTTTGGCGATAGGCTGAATATCGATTGAACCGTGTGGCGTTCTATTAATAATGTCGTTTAGTATGACATCCAAAAATCCGGTATTCATATCGCAGCAGTCAAAGACTACCAATATTTCATTGTCCCCTTTTACTGCGATCTCAGTTATGAGGTCGGCCATGGCCTGCAAATTATGCTTTTCGGGGCGTTCCGGGTCAGCCGCCACTCCGGGGAACCAAACGATCTGATCGTTGGCGGCCTTCTCGGGATATCGCTCTTTGTAGTACTCGGCGTTAATCCAGTCTAGCTCGTCCAATTTGCTTGAGAGAAGACAAAGGGCCACGGCCTCCCCTCCGGAGCTATTAACGATCTTCGTTACCCAGGGCTGGTTAGTGATCATTTCGAAGAATTGATCGGTGTCTAACCCCTGGTTGCACGGATGCTCGTTAAGAACCTTATATGCGGCATCGTAAAATCGTCTCATCCTTGCCGCCTCCCCGGGCCCGATTTCCGTTTGCATTGAGGCACCGTTCTTAATTCTCGCAGGATCATACTCACCATCAACGACCAAGCGTCTATATGCTTCGGCGAACTCGAGAGGTGGACCTTCTACAGCCTTTCCCTTGAGCTTCGATTGGCCCGCAAAGTATGTTTGAGTCCCTATTATCTCCACTTCCGATCCTTGAATGCCCAAGCCATCGAGTATACGCTGTATTCGCTGCGGATATTCAGGATCCGATGAAGGAAAGTCAAAGACGAGCGTTCCATCCCGCTGGGCAAGTTCTTGTAGTCGCTTCCGGACACGATCACCAGGTTCCATATCCGGTAATGAGGTAATATGCAGTAATGCATCTCGCCCAAAGGCCTCAGAGAATTTACCTGCGTAGAAGCCCTCATTAAGCCATTCATAGATTCCTACCGGGCTGAGCTGCGGAAACTCGAAATAGCTACCTCCCCTTTCGACGTCCGTCGTAATCACTCGAGGATCATGGGCCGCATTTCTAAAGTCTATCTCCGTAAGGCCTTGGTGTTGTGGTGAGCCTTTGCCATATTCGTTCACCATTTGCGCATATAATTCATACTGCTGGCTCTCCTCTTGCTCCGGAGTCTGGACACTCTCTATAATCGCACCAGTTGGGCTCAATCTTTGCCGCCCCATAAGCGCCTGCGCTTTTCTCTTAGCCCAAATGCCGGCGCCTACAATTCCTGCGAGTGCCCCACCAGTCAGAGTGCTTTTTACTGGGTCACCTATAAAGGTCTCTAGCACCTTGGCACCGGACGCTCCTGCAACCGCGAGTACGCCGGTTTGCCAGGCCGTTGTTAGCGTAGCGAACCTACGGTTCTCTTCAAAGGTTCGGCTAGAATTCTCTCGTTGCTCAATAAGCATTCCAACAGGAGCCCCTCCCAACAGAGTCCAAAAGGCCTTCTGCGGAAGTGAAAGTTTGCGATCCATCGGCAAGCCAATTTTGCCGCCCTTTTCATTGATCATTTCAATAAGTCGTTGGGCCTGAGGGGTATCTAATAGCGCAGCGGTAGCCAGCCCGCTGACACCCTCGATAATAGCCGTAGGCAAACCTGCGGCGGCTGCGCCCACTAATGGGTTTCTAGACCATGCCTCGGCCAATGTATAAACTCCCCCACGCATAAGTTCGTTTGTGGGCAAAAGCTCTGCAGCCACCACTCCCATCTGTAAACCTACCGCTGCACGGCGACCTAGGCCCGAACTCTTCGAGTCAGACGGGTCTGGCGCTGGGGATAACTCCATAGGCGCTCCAACAAGGAATTCTTCTCTTTGTGGATTCGGCACTTCCGAAGCACCACCCCGAGTCTCAAAACGATCGTTCATAATATATACTTGTCTAAACAATACTTATTTAGTATGATCTTATTATACAATAATAATAAGATATGATCAATTAGATTTTAAACTGATGAACACATCCTCAATACAAGCAAAACTTGAAACATTTTTTAGCGATTGCGACAGTCTGGCAGAGCTTATTAGCTCTCAAGAAACCGCGCTCGTTGCGCTACTTTCTGGCTATGAAACCCATGAAGCTGCCGAGGATGAAATAATGCGTTCACTCGACGCATTGCAAGGCGTACGCGCCGAAATGACCGCAATCCAAACACCGCTACAAGAACTCAACATTGCCACCATCTTTCCATTAAATCTACCTCTCTATTCACTCGTCATCTTTGGTATCATACCCAGCGTCTTTGCAAACAAGGCGTTTATACGCCCGCCCGAGATAATGCAATCGCTGCTGACACAATTGTGGGAGATACTGCACATTGATGAGCGTTTTCCCAACGTTCATCTAAACCCCGTTCCGAGGCAAGTCTTCGTACAGCTATATGCTTCAGAGTGTGATGTTATTATTTTCACCGGTAAATACAAAAATGCGCTAGCTATTCATGAGCAATGCCCCGATGCCCTGCTTATCTACAATGGAAGTGGCGTCAATCCCTTTATTATTTTTGAGAACGCCGACATCAACTTAGCAGCTGAGAAAGCCGTGGAAATGCGCTGTTTTAACAGTGGCCAAGACTGTGCAGGGCCTGATGCATTTCTTATACCCACTACCTTAGCCGATGCATTCATACAGAAGCTAGAGACATTGCTAGAGGACATACAGGTCGGAGCCACCACAAATCCCAGCGTGCGAGTAGGACCGACTATGAAGCAATCCTACATTAGCGAACTAGAGGATTGGCTCAAGGACAAGCAGCCCAATATAGTCTTTGGCGGCAAAATAGATAAAGAAAAACATCTCGTATATCCAACTATTGTACGCAAAAATATCACTTTGCTAACGGATTTCTCCTTCCATGAATTCTTTGCGCCATACTTTTATGTACTCACGTACGACACGCTGGAAGACTTACAAAAAGTACTCAACTCCTCCTCATTCAAAGAACGGGGAATGTACGCGAGCGTATTCGGCGATAATCCTGCAATAGAAAAAACATTAGATTCTGTTAAAATTTTAAAAAATGTTATCGTAAACGACGTCGAGCGAGGCAATAATGAATATGGCGGCTATGGTGAGTATGCTAACTTCTTGCAATATCATGATGAAAAAGTAGTCCACCCGCTACTAATCAGCAGAGACATACATGAGATGCTGGCTACAGAAGAGCAGCTTTAGCCTGTGCGGAAGAGCGTAGAAGCTCAAATACGACAGACATTGGTGAGGATAGTCCGTCAAACACTTGATTGAGGGCAAATGGCATATCCGCAAGAGCTAAGATGGCCCGCCGACTTGAAGGCACGCCCATAAGCTGCGGCCTTAGATGGAGCAATATCTGAGAGAGTTCAAGAAGATGATCGCTGAGCGAATCCATCGTTGAATGCATCTCAAGTATGTCAGCCTGTAGCAAACTAGGATCAACGTATAACACTTCCGCACAATCCTTTGTGGTCTTTGTGGCCAAAAAGTCCTGCAATATACTGGATATCTTTGTTGGGGCAAGAACTATGAGGCGGTGTGCGGTCCCATTCTCCGAACGGGCCGCTTCTAAGGCGTAGAATAGATATGCGTACCTATATAAGAAACCTTCGGCTGAGCGCAATGCAAATATGGTGTCGCCCTTCTTATAGTAAGTCGCTTGCGATGTTGTATCACTGATAAATTCTTGTCGCTCTTCGATCCCCTTATCTAAAAAAGCATGCACAGCCGTTGCCATATCGGACTCAAATACCGACTGATACTGCATAATATTTCGAGCTTGCATCGTCTTCTCACGTTTTGCCTGCCAATTGGCACGCGTTGTAGCAAATAGCCCCGCTACACCACTAGCCTCCCCATCTTCCCGTGCCTCTAGAAGATAGGATCGTAACTGCCTACGTGATCGGCTTACCTCGCCTGGCGTGTCTTGCGAGCGCCACAGTCTAGAGATATATTCCACGGCTTCCTCTGAGGAATCGCCAACTAGGTACTGTATATTGTGCTTTCCGCCACAAAGATCATAAACATGATCTACAAATTGGCATAACTCATCTGTTTGGTGTAGCTCATCTTCTTGACCCATAACCGGGCCGACTACTAGGTAGTGGTCAGTTACATGCCGAGATGCCGACCCATCAGGTGAGTTCAACCACCGCGCAGCCCGCTGAGTGGCCTCATACAGTAACTCGTCAGGGACTTGGAAGTTAATATAACCTACGATAGATTCTATCCCGAACCCATCTAAAATTACGCCTTCGGATTGCAAGTGTCGTACTAACTCCGCTGCAATTGTAGTAGGGCTCAGCCGCACGGCTTTGGCTAGGTCAAAACAGGGTGCCGCATAGTCTATGAAGGGCAACGTACTATTGCCAACCGTGTTCTGCTGGCGAGCGACTCTTGGCTGCCATGTAGCGTTATACAACTGAGCCGCAGCCTTAGTGAGGGCATCAGTGATGATGGGTAGCAAAAAAGCTGAATCATCTGCCGCTCCAGCAGTAGCATCGTCGTCGATGCTTACGCCACTCAAGGCTTGTCTACTCCTCATATCCAATCGGCTAAGGCGAGCAGGACTAGTGTCTTGATTGTCTGACTCTACAATTTCTTCGAAGGATAAGCCACGCATGTAGCTCCTGTCTATATAAATAAAAACAACACCAAAGGGTTAATTCCTTGGCGTTGTTTGTCTTCTAAATTGCAAACTCTTATCAAGAGTACAGTTATTACTGTAATACTATTCGTGCAATATGTCAAGAAAAATAAACGTGATGTTTATCACATTGATGAACACTTTTGTTATTTCGTACTACCCGGTGTATGGGATGTAACACTTTAAGAAATTCTAAATGCCCCCATGCGTGGTAATCGTCAAGCGTCAATCCTGCCAATTTATAGGGCAGCTCATACTCATTTTCTATTGCGCGGGCTGTCAAGTTTATGTTACTACTGTTACCATAGAATCACGTAAGTAATAAAATAACAAAGAAGTTCATCCAAATTTAATTAAACTATGCAATCTACTAAAGCACTCATAGTTGAGGATGATATCGACCTGCAATACCTCTACAGGCTCAAGCTAGAGCGTGAAGGGTTTGAGGTCAGAATTGCAGGCAATGGCGTTGAAGGTCTCACGATCATCAAGGACTGGCGGCCGGACATCATCCTACTAGATCTCATGATGCCGATCATGAGCGGATCAGAAATGTTAACACACCTGAGAGCAGAAGAATGGGGTAGCGAAGTTCGAGTAATAATTTTGACTAACATTAGTAAGGATGAAGCGCCTCCAGCACTTCGATTCTTGCATGTAGATCGCTATATAGTAAAAGCCCACCATACCCCTAGTCAGGTAACCCAAATTGTTCATGAAGTGCTAGAGACTAATGCTACATAATGCTCTAGTTTCGTTTTTTATTGTAAGTGCTACACTTAAATGGAAAGAGGAGATATGATCAAAGTCGCAATAATTGAAGATGATGAAGCCATCTCACAGATGTATCGCATCAAATTCGAAGCAGAAGGCTACGAAGTAGAGACAGCTGAGAACGGCAAGCTCGGGCTAGAACTCTGTAATGCCATGCGGCCGGACATCATCCTACTAGATCTCATGATGCCGATCATGACCGGGGAAGAAATGCTCGCACAGCTGCGCGATACACAATGGGGTAAGAAGATTAAAGTCATCATTCTTACGAATCGCGGAGAGCAAGAGATTCCGCCGGAAGTCAAAGGGCTCGGCGTTGATGCTATTATTCTGAAAGCAGCTATGACGCCACGACAAGTCGCACAGTTAGTCCAAGCAAAACTCAACGAAAAGACGACAGAGAAATAGCAAATTCTCAAAAAATCCAAAAAATATTCCCTACGACCGTATATCCACCCCATGCCGTGGATCTGATGCATTGTGAGGGATTATTCCCTGAGATTCTTGACGGGCAGAAAGACGCTCCTGTAGACGGAGGAGGCTAGGATCAAAAACGCGCTTACTGACCTCTGCCAGTGAAAGCCTTACGCTGCTATAGTCCGATTCACCCTTACGCTCCGTAGCACCAAGCCTACCAACAAGTAGGCGCGCCATTGCGCTATTAGTAAGACCCATCAATATCTCTGGCGGATCATCTACATAACCTAGCTCGATGAGCATTACATAGTTCTGTAAAGCCCGTAATCCCGTAAGAACCACATTAGTTGCTTCACCTGGGGTAGGTATGATGGTACCGGTAGGGCTTTCTGCGGTTGCTGGCGTAAAATCCGCTCGTGCTGCTCGAACTCCACTCGGCGTAAGGGTTGGAAAAGCTATACGAAGTCCATCCTGTGAAAAAGCCGGCATTGCTCGTCTATCGTCGGTCTCATACACTGCCGATGCCACCAGCTTATCCAGTCTCTGTGGAGAGAGCACTATTCCATGAGTCTCAGCGCAGCCAAGAATGCGGGTACCAATCAACTGAATTGCAGGGTCGCTCTCAAGATAACCAAGGGAAGGAATTTCTGAGGCCGGATTCGGATATGGTTCGCTCATGTTAGTAGTATATAGCCAACTAGGTATTTCATTACACCCGCCATGACAGATACTGCCCTTGTGACAGTTCACGCAAGAGAGGGTATAGTAGAGGCATGAAAGTAGCAATTGTCGGATACGGAATAGATGGCAAAAGCGCGCTTGCCTATTGGCAAAAGCGCGGGGCCGAGATAACAATATGCGATCAGAGTAAGGATGTAGACATACCTCCTGGTATATCCGTACAGCTGGGCGACCGGTATTTGGAGAATATGCAGCGCTTTGACGTCGTCATGCGCTCATCAGGCATTCATCCCAATGTAATCATAAAAGATAACCCTGGCGTAGCATCCAAAATTACATCCGTAGTCAACGAGTTCCTTCGTGTCTGTCCTACCAAAAATACCATCGGGGTTACAGGGACAAAAGGTAAAGGCACAACCTCTACATTGATAACGAAAATGCTGGAAGCTGCAGGCAAAAAAGTCTTTGTTGGTGGCAATATCGGTATCTCACCCTTTGATTTTCTAGAAGAAGTCACACCAGACAGTTGGGTAGTTCTAGAGTTATCCAGTTATCAGTTATTTGACCTGCAGCACAGCACACACATTGCGATTTGTCTCATGATGGCACCCGAACATCTCAATTGGCACGGCGACCTTGAGAAGTACACAACTGCCAAGGCGCAGCTATTTAGACGGCAAACGGCAAAAGATGTCGCCATTTACTATGCCGAGAATAGGCTGTCACATCGGATTGCGAGCAACAGCCCAGGGGATAAAATTGCGTACTATGACGAGCCTGGTGCGTACATCTTTGAGAACAAGGTCATGATTGATCAAACCGTACTCTGTACTACAGATGAGCTACAATTATTGGGTAAACATAACTGGCAGAATGTCTGTGCAGCGGTAACTGCCGTATGGCAAGTCGCCCAAGTACCTGATGCCATCCGTAAGGTACTTATACATTTTACTGGCCTGCCGCATCGTTTGGAGCTAATCCGTGAGGTTGATGGCGTGCGCTACTATAACGACTCATACTCTAGCGCTCCTCCCGCGACAATCGCCGCCCTGCAAGCCATAGATGGGAAAAAAATCATGATACTGGGTGGCTTCGATCGCCTCCTCCCGCTAGATCATTTAGTCTCGGCTCTAAAGGAGCATCAAAAAGACATACGCATGGCCCTCATTATTGGAGCGAGCGGCATGCGGCTTGGCACGGAGTTGAAAGCCGCAGACTTTAAGCCTATCCATATGAGTTCAGCAAAGGACATGGCTCACGTCGTAGCCGATGCACGCAAATTTGCCAAAAAAGGTGACGCAGTAGTTCTCTCGCCTGGTTTTCCTAGCTTTGATATGTTCAAAAACTTTGAGGTACGCGGCCTGCAATTTAAGGAAATCGTACATGCTCTATGAGTAAATACCAACAATTCATCTTCGAATCCTATGCCTTCGATCCATCAAGTAAAACACTTGAATTACGCTACAGCCTGGACGGTCAACTACATTTTCTAGAAAGCTACCGCTTTGACTTCAACTTTACCGCATACGACCCAAATGCACTGGATCAAGCATTGCAGACCCTATTCTTTATGGCCGGCGTATCATATTACAAAGCATACCTTCCGCCTGAAATCGTAATAAAACAAGGCCAGCTGGATACCGAGCAGGCAGCCTTCTTTAGTAAAACCTACCAGCGTGGTCTGGGTGAGTTCTGGTTCGTGAATAAGCTTGATCCCCACACAGTAGTCACCTTTCCGGCTACTACCGATCATACTGCTCCCCTCACCGTCCAACATGCCAATAGTGGGCTGCTCGTGGCCGTCGGTGGCGGTAAAGATTCACTAGCCTCTATCGAATTACTCCGTAGCCAAGAAACGGTCACGACATGGAGCCTCAACCATCGACCACAGCTGCAGCCACTCATAGATCGTGTTGGCCTACCTCATCTTTGGGTAGAGCGTACCTGGGATACACAGTTGTTAACCCTAAACGAACAAGATGCCTTGAATGGACATATCCCGATATCCGCCATCTTCGCTTGTGTTGGCACCGTCGTCGCGATTTTGGCAGGCAAACGAGATGTCGTGATGAGCAATGAACAGTCCGCAAATGAGCCTACCTTGCAGTATCAAGGCATGGAGATCAACCATCAGTATTCCAAGTCGCAAGAATTTGAGCGTGACTATCAACAGCTCCTCAAGCATGGTTTTGGTGAGTGGGTACGCTACTACTCATTCTTGCGACCGCTTAGCGAGGTGTATATCGGCGAGCTGTTCAGTAAAATTAGTTTTAAGAAGTATGGGGACGTATTCAGCTCCTGCAATCGTGCATTCGTGCACAGTAGTGAGCATATGAGCTGGTGTGGCGTATGTGCCAAATGTGCGTTCATATTCATGGCACTTACACCCTTCATTGATCAGAAAAAATTAGAAGCATTATGGGGTGGTAAAAATTTATTGCTCGATCCCAATCTAGTAGCAACATATCGCAACTTACTCGGTATTGCAGGCGATAAGCCATTGGACTGTGTTGGCGATATTAAAGAATCGCGCGCCGCAATGCGCCTCGCCTTTACGCAGTACCCCGAGCTTGCACGCTCATATCACTTCGAGATACCCGAAGATTACGACTTCCGACAGATACGCGGACACGAAATGCCCCAAGAGATTTACAGCGTATTCACTAAGAGCCTTGCCGCAAGCCATAGCATACTTTCTCATCTACTCAGTCCCTTAAGTGCAATTACTATTGAGATGCATCCTGGTGAGTACAAAGACTTCGGCGTCGCACAGGATAGTGACTATCCACTCGCCGGCGTTACATTTGCCAGTGAATATGGTTTTCTACCGGGCTACATCGGCGAAGATGGCGCGGAACTCGACTTTTTCGTCGGTTCACAAGTGGACGGGAAGCAGGGCTCATTTATTGTGTTTCGCCCTGAGCTAAAAAATGGCGAACATAAATTCTATGTTGCCATGTCAGATGAAGAACTTGAACGCACACTCATAGAATACACACCCGTCATAGTGCAGCATATATCGTTCAAAACAAACGAGGAGTTGCTGGCAGCGATTCTACCATTTCGAAGTGCATCTATGTCTCAGTCGATCGACGAGCGGCACGAATAACATTTTCGAATAATGCAGAAACGGTGAGTGGGCCCACGCCTCCGATAACAGGGGTAATTGTGAGGTCATCACGCTCGTATACTTCCTTGGCGACATCACCGACGCTTTTCCCCTGTTCACTAGCCACCCCAGCATCAACCACGACAGCACCCTTTTTGATCATATCCGGTAGCAAAAGACCGGGACTACCCGTTGCCGTGATAATAATATCAGCTTGCAGCGTTTCGGCTTGCAGGTCAGTCGTCGTACGATCTACGCTCCGGACGTCAACATTGGAATTCTTAAGAATGCGCTCTAACGGACGGCCTACAAGCGTGCCTCGGCCTACGAGTAATACTTGCTTACCCTTTAGTTCAACGTTATAACCAGAGAGTAGCCATAAAATAGCCATAGGTGTCGCTGGGTCAAATAGCGCGTCCTTACCCAATGCATCTACATCTTTTTCTGGCGCAACTAGATTGACAATTTCCTCTGTTTGTTCAGGATTGGCAAGCGGCAACTGCACGATAATGCCATGCACTGTAGCATCCGAGTTGAGCTGCTGCAATAACGCAGGTGTTTCTTCCTGCGTGACCTGATGTACGTCTACGTCGATGCCCAGCTCATCACCATATAGCTGCTTCTTGCGCATATATATATTGATGGTTGGATTGTCGACAGTAACAACTATGGCAAGCTTCGGTCGTGTTGCAAGTGACTGCACGAGCGAACGCACTTCACGACCTTGCCGCTCTTTAATGTAGCCGGCCAATTCTTTACCATTTAATAGCTTCACCTGGCTATTGTAACAGATCAGTCAAAGACAACTATTGTGCAGGCGTATTGTACGTAGCGTCACCGAAGCCCAGCATTGGGAACCCGATAATAGGTACAAAAATAAGTAGCAGAAAAGTACCAACGCCTCGGCCGAATACTTTTGCAAGGTCATAGTAGATCATCAAACCTACAATGAGGCTTACGACTGGAATAAAGAGAAGGATGATCCACCAGATAGGTCGTTTCACCATACGCAACAGTACGATGGTGTTATAAATGGGCACAATCGCTGCCCAGCCCGGCTTACCCGCTTTAACAAAAATCTTCCACATGGAGATGATCATCAAAAGAGCGATGAGCCCAAGGACGATGCCATAGGTAATCCAAAAGGTTTTGCTCCCCGTATTCGTGGTGGTGGTTGTCGTGTATGTTTGCCCGAACATTCGTACGAAAGCGCTTAGCATGGAAACCCTTTCTTCTAATGTTTATCTTAAGCATCATTATACACAGAATAATGCCGTCAGCTACACTCGATTAATACTTGCAAAAACAGGGGTATATTGGTATACTTATCCATCGTCGGGCCAGTAGCTCAGCTGGTTAGAGCGTCTGCCTCTTAAGCAGAATGTCGAGGGTTCAAGTCCCTCCTGGCCCTCCAATCCCGAATAAATCAAAACTCCTCGTCAGAGGAGTTTTTTGTTTGGCATGATGGTTACTTTATTCTCATAGAGCATTGATGGAAAAGATTACTTGTCGTCTGCCGCGCGAACTGTTATATTAGCGTCAATGTCAGATGCAAATCGCATTTCTCTCAACCCGGATGGTTATATCGAAGCGACTATTGAGGGCGACCAAACGAAGATGTCGTTCGAACATCTGCACCTTAATACGGAAGAGATGATGGGTCTTTTGCAAAAGCAGGGTAGGCAACAACTGGGACTGATAGATGTTACCAAGCAAGGTAAATTTTCACCCGACTCCAACAAGGAGGCCATGCTCATCCTAGAGAAGTTACCCTACGACAAGCTAGCTATTTTTGGCGCCAACATAGTGCTCGCCCAGGTGATCAATGCGATAATTTTAGCCATGGGCAAGTCTGCCAATACCAAATTGTTCGCTGATCGGCAGTCAGCCTTGGCCTGGCTACAAGAGACCTCCGATTCATAGCTCCTGAATTCACTCTAATTAGAGCCAAGCCCTAGTTGCGATAAAGACTCCTCACTTGAGGAGTCTTCTTGCTATACTCGACGCATGACGAATGAAAAAATTGAACAGCTCATCAGAGAGTGTCAAATTGAAGCCAGTAAATCGATGGCAAATGGCAATCCTCCCTTTGGATGCGTCATCACCGACACGAACGGCAACATCGTTGCACGTGACCATAATACTCAAAATTCCGACAGCAACCCCACTGCGCATGCGGAGATTAGAGCGTTGGGTCAACTAGGCAAAAAAATCGGCTCACGTTACCTGAATGGCTATATAATGTTTGCGAATGCTTCGAGCTGTTCCATGTGTATGTCCGGTGGCATCAAAGCCCACATCACACAGTTTTACTATGGAGCACCGCCAGAACCAGGTATGAATCCTTGGCTTCCAATGGAAGAGATTGCTGCAAAATGCAAGAATCCAGTAGAAGTGAACGGGCCAATCCTCGGAGATGAATGTGCAGCACAAATTGCCGAAGGACGAGAACGGTTAAGTCAAACTAGCAATATGAGTAATAGCACCTCGTTATAGCCTACCGGGAAGTCATCGGACTGTATTATGGCGAGCGAGTTACCCTAGCGCCCGTGATGTGCACTACGACGCATAGCCTCAAACCCATGGGGCCCCTGGCAACCTGGGCGACCCAAAGAACCCTCACCAGAGGGAGACTTTGTTTGATACTATACCTGTATGGATGAAAAAACATTTGTACTGGACTTTATAAAAAAGCAGAAACTAGCAACGATTTCTACTGTCAATGAGAACGCTAAGCCAGAGGCGGCCGTCATTGGATTTGGCCAGACGAATAATCTGGAGTTAATTTTTGGGACCAACAACTCTAGTCGTAAATATAAAAATGTAGTGAAAAACAGCTCCGTTGCATTTGTTATAGGATGGGACGAAGGCGCAACCGTTCAATTTGAAGGTATAGCCAGCGAATTGAACGACGACGATCTTCCGCTTATTAGAGATAGTTACTGGTCAAAAAGTCCAGACGCGGAAAAGTACTATGAGGATGAAGGCCAACGGTATTTCAGAGTAAGGCCGACCTGGATTCGCTACACTGACCTCAAAAAAGAACCTTGGAATATCATTGTCCTCGAGTTTTAAGCGATTACATCTTGATATAACCCTCCAACACACGCCTCAATCTCTCCTTTAGAGGCGGCTCGTTTGTTATTGTCTTGACGACATGGTTTACTGGTCGCATGAACCAACAGGGCTACTATCGAATTAGCATTAAGGGTATCGTAATAAATGACGATGGCCGAATTCTACTCTCCAAAGAGGAAAATGGCATGTGGGAGATGTTGGGCGGCGGCCTTGATCATGACGAAGATCCTATCGACTGCCTGAGACGAGAGATAAAAGAAGAGGCCGGGCTAGAGGTGGTTTACGTTTCGCCAAGCCCAAAGTACTTCGTCACTTCACCGCGCGTCGGAAAAACAATCACTACCTACATGGCTAATATTATTTACGAGATCAGGCTCAAGGACTTAGCATTCGTGCCATCCGAAGAGTGCCAAGAGCTGCGATTCTTTAATACCGAAGAAATGGGAGAAGTAGAACTATTCCCTAACGTTCAGAAATTACGAGAAATCTTAATGCAACAGCGCGCCTAAATAGTCTTTGCCATTGTTATGCCAATACAACACCTTGTCATCTACTCTAGTTTGCCCACAAGTACGCCGAGCATGTCTCCGTGGAAAGTATTTCGCTTATCTATCCCAATAGCCTTCCTATGTCTTCTCGTTGCAGTGCCCGGTGCATACATCACTACAACTAAACCGGATAGTCCTCTCATATTCGTGCCAGGCCTTATTGTAGTCATAGCGGTGCCAGCAATTTTCATCTTGGGATATAAAACGCTATTCAAAAAATTCAAAAGACAGCGCGTTATTATGCGTACTTTCGCACAACAAAATGGCTGGAAGTTTGAAGGTGCCCAAAAAGTTGCTAGTTCAACTATGTTGCCGGAAGGCTGGGGTCTTCTCGGAAAATCATCCGGACAGATCTATCGCATACGGGGGAACCTAGGGAGTACAGCTTTTGACCTATACACCATCGGAGGTTTTGTCCAAACCATGTTGGCTACCCAGCCCCAATACACTACTACGATTGGCTATAGGACGGCGGTTAGAACGCATGCTCCGCTCAGTACCCAATCGCTTCCTGATGCCCTACATATAGTGAGCGATGAGAATTGGAACTACGTGCTCATGGCTGGAAACGCCCTTACTGCTGCCGAGCTTCAAGCAATGCTACAACCAATACTCGCCACCACCGCCTAGACTATCGTTTGCATATGCACAGGGTATCAATAAATTCCTCGAGTGAGGAGGTCTTTTATTTGACAATAAAATAACTGGACTTATAATCTCACTAGGAAACTAGTATAATAGTCATATTATGATCACGTTTCGTCTCAGTACTCACTCAGGTGTGCCACCTTATCTTCAGATTGTGCAGCAAGTTAAGCAGGCGCTCCGTATGGGAACACTGCAGGAGGGCGATCAGCTGCCTACCGTTAAAGAGGTGGTAGCGATGGTGGCGATCAACCCCAATACCGTCTTTAAGGCCTACCGGGAATTAGAGGGCTTAGGGCTCGTCCAGGGGAGAACCGGCAGCGGCACTTTTGTGCTTAGACGCCCCTCCGGACCGCCCCCAAGCACTCAGGCAGCACTCGCTGAAAGCTTGCATTCCTGGATCGAAGAGGCAAAAAAAGCCGACCTCGATGAAGAGTCAATCGAAGCCTTAATCCACGCGACACTACATAACTTCAAGGGGGAATAATGAATCAAAAAACACTTACTAAATATGCTGTCCAGACGGATGGTCTCGGAAAACGATACCGATCTTTTTGGGCATTGAAGGATTGCACGATTACCGTTCCACGTGGTGCCGTGACAGCCCTTGTTGGGCCCAATGGTGCAGGCAAAACCACCTTGCTGAAATTGCTTGTAAGTCTCAGTAATCCAACCGCCGGAAGCAGCACCGTCCTAGGACAAATTCCAAAGCAAAGCGCGAGTTACCTATCTGAGATTGGCTATTTAGCCCAAGAGATTCCCCTATATAGTCAGCTCACTGCAGAAAAACACATTGCAATGGGAGCGCATCTCAACACAAGATGGGACAGCGATCTAGCTAAAAAACGTCTCGACGAATTGAGCATCCCACTGAATAAACCAATTAGTAAGCTCTCGGGGGGACAGCGAGCACAGGTTGGACTAGCTCTTGCACTTGCAAAAAAGCCAAAGCTGCTATTCCTTGATGAGCCCGTTGCTGCGCTTGATCCTCTAGCTCGCGTGGACTTCTTGTCCTCGTTAGCGCAGGCAGTGACAGATGCCGATGGCGAGTTAACCGTGATTATGTCCTCACACTTGTTAGCCGATCTTGAGCGTATTTGCGACCACGTTATCATACTAGCCTCGGGGCAAACACAGCTCTGCGAGGATATTGATGTTGTCCTAGCAACTCATAAACTACTGACCGGCCTGCAGACTCAGACGACAAAAAATCAAGCATATACGGTCATACAAGAATCACATACCCCCCGCGAAACTACCATGTTAGTGCGTCTGCATGATCCTACGTTCCATGATGCTCATTGGCATATTCGTGATGTCGACATAGAAGAAATAGTACTCGCGTACATGGGACAACATAGAGGAGACACAAAATGAACTGGTTAGCATGGCGACAATACCGCAAACAATTCTTAATACTAACTATCACATTAGCTCTATATGCAGCCGTAGCCATACCAACCGGTATACGTTTCTGGCATACCTACCAAAAAGCTCTTGCCGGCTGTGTACAGACAAACACATGTAGCCAGCTTAGCAATGAGCTACTTACGTCGGGTTGGGATCAAAACTTAAATCCCGCATTGACCACCGGTGGCTTTAATTTGATGATGCTTATTATACTAGCCGTACCATTTTTGCTAGGTACGTTCTGGGGAGCGCCGCTTATTGCTCGGGAGTATGCAGACGGCACTAACAAATTGATCTGGACACAAAGCGTATCGAGACGTAAGTGGTTAACGATCAAACTAGTCTGGATGCTCATAGCGGCGGCAATCTTTGCAGGTATTTTTGCAGCCCTCACAACATGGTGGTCAAAAACCGGCAATGCCCTGTCGCTAAACCGTTTCGGCACCATAAGCTTTGGCATGCAAGGCATCGTACCTGCGGCTTATGCAGTATTTGCTGTTGCCCTGGGCATCGCCTTTGGTACATGGTTTAAACGGACGTTGTTGGCCCTAGGTATCACCCTGGGTATTCTATTGGCCGTACAGATAGTCGTTCCCAATGTTCTACGGTCACACTATATGACACCGGTGACACAAACCGTCAAAACCTCACAGTTTGGAGGCCCGCCGCAAAGCCCGAGCAGCGGGGCATGGGTAATAAGTAGTCAGATCGTCAATAGTAAAGGCCAAGTGTTTGACTGGGCCAATCCGCCCAAGGAATGTATCGTAAAAGGGGGTGATCTGCCGCGTGGCACAAATAGTCATCACAGCGTTAAAAGTATTTCCGACGATGACAAAGGCTCAATTGGCTCGGAAAACGGTGGCCCTTCTGTGCGTGGGGCATGTCTTTCTGCGCTAGGGTATCGTTACTCCGTGAAGTATCAGCCAAGTTACCGGTACTGGGACTTCCAGCGTATTGAGACAGTACTGTATTTGAGCCTAGCCGTTATCCCTATAACTGCAACTTATTGGCTCGTGCTAAAACGTGACGCCTAGGTCGCAGCCATAGATGCTAATGCTTCGCCGGGCATTCGCCCTTCTGCGCTCAGCAGCAAAGGACGCCTCGTAAGTGCAGTATCGCCCAGACAAGAATGGAGGATAGTCTTGAAGTGCAGCCCAGAACCAGCTTCTCAATTTGTCTACCCGAACACCCCCCTCAACATATCCCCGCTTCCGATGACTGACACGCCAAGGTGCGCCCGAATCTTGCAGCCGCTGTATCTTTTCCGACAAACTGCCCGTCATAGAAAAGCAGAGTACCTGAATCCAGCCGCTCGCAGATCTCCCCATTTTGTTCTTTCTTCATATAGCTCTCATGCTCATTTGTTATGATTATACGTATGCATACTTACCTGGTATTCCTGCGGGGCGTGAACGTAGGTGGTAAAGCCATGATAAAAATGGCAGAGCTTACAGAGGCACTTACTACTAGTGGCCTATCCAACGTCAAAACCTACATTCAGAGTGGCAATGTTATTATCTCCTCCGAAATGACCGACACTGAAAAGCTAACTTCACATATTACCACTGTTATAAAAAAGAAGTTCAACCTTGACGTAAGTGTCGTAATTTTTAGTGAATCTGAGTGGCGCGATATTATTGCTGCGGCACCGGCATGGTGGGGCGCAGATAAAACATGGAAACATAACATGTTGATTATGATTAAACCCGCTGAGCCAGAAGATGTCATAGCGGCTATAGGTGAGATACGACCTGAGATAGAGACAATTGAACCGGGATTGGGCATACTCTACCAATCCCTATCCCTTAAGATGTTTGGGAGAACTAGTGTCCATAAGCTCGTAGCAAACCCCATATATAAACAAGTGACTATCAGAAACTACAATACTGCGACGAAGCTCTTGTCTCTGCTCACTTGAAAAACTGACAAGATTTCTACGACTAGCAAAACTTTTTTAACGTACAATGAAGTTAATGATTATTAGGGAGGGTGCGTCTACGTGAAAATCAATAACACTATATTAAGAGTATCGAAAAATAAATTTGCGAGGGGAGCTATGGTGGCTCTTGTAGCAATAAGCATAGCCTGGCCGCAGATCGTAGCAGCAATCCCCGGCCCTTTGAGCGCACCTGACTTGAAAACAGCGAGTGATACCGGTATTTCTAGCAGCGATAATCTAACGCAGGATACCTACGCACATTTTGTTGGCAGTTGTACGACCGGCGATACGATTAAACTATACGCCAACAGTACAATGATTGCCCAAGGCACCTGCACTAGTAATAACTATGAGCTAAGTCCGAGTTCAGCTATAGCTGACGGCACATATAACATGACCGTAACGGCTACCGACGGAAGTGGGGAGAGTACGCATAGCGATGCACTTAGTATCACTATTGATACTAATTACCCGTTAGCTCCAAGCAGACCTGATCTTGACGCCAGTTCAGATACCGGTCGCTCCAGTTCAGATAATGACACGCGAGACAAAACACCTACTTTTACTGGCACCTGCACGCCCGGCAATAGAGTTACCATTCGTCACGACTCCGATAACACCACTGGACCCTGTTCGACATCGGGAACCTACAGCATAACAATAAGCGTCCCCTCTGATTCAGACACAGACGTTATAGCTTGGCAGACCGATGATGCGGGCAATGACGGTGTCGAGACAACAGCACTTAACCCCACATTTGACTTTACGCCGCCCGCCATTCCCAGCAAACCCGACCTCGTTGCCACTTCAGACAGCGGCCGCTCAAATGTGGACAATATCACCAATGACACAACACCAACATTTTCCGGAACCTGCGAATACGAATATCCAACTACGCCGTACTATACCGTTACCATCCGCATTGACGGCGAAGAAGCGGGTCAAGGTACCTGCTCGACAACAACAAGTACCTATGCGATAACTGCAAGTACGCAAGCCACGGGCACATATGATGTCGATGCAGTTATTTCCGATCAGGCCGGCAATACGAGTGATGCAACAGATCCACTCATTAATATAAAAATCGATACCAGCGCTTCAGCACCTTCAGTTGACGGGAGCGGTGGCAGTATTGCCGCTCCAAACTTTAGCGCCTCAGGAAGTTCAGAAGCAAATAGCATCATTACCATCGATGAAGGGTCAACAAATCTTGCACTTTGTTTTGCAAGTGGCAGCGGCAGTTGGAGCTGTAATGTTCCTACACCCAGTACGGGATCGCATAGTATTACCTTCAAAACGCTCGACATTGCTGGCAATATAAGTAGTGCAACGACTCGTAGCTATACTGTTAATTAATCGCAGTGCACCCAAACCAATAAATGCGTAGAACCACTAATTGTGCCGGGTTCTGTTGATCAAAAAATCGTTTGCCGCTCCTGGTAGTTGAACTACCTGACACGTGACATTCACGACCCAGGACGAGTATGCTAAGAGTAATAACCAGAAGGGGCATACATGTTTGAAAGGGCCAAAGCGTTTAGCGGATTCTCAGTAAATGATTTAGCTAAAGCGAAGCAATTCTATAGCGAAATTCTGGGGGTGAGCATTACTAAAAATCCTGCTGGACTTATGCTGCAGATTGCCGGTAGCAACGGTATTCTTATATACCCAAAGGACGACCATGTGCCTGCGACCTACACTATCCTCAATTTTCCTGTCGATGATATCGATGAGGCCGTAGATACCTTGACGAAAAAAGGCCTAACCTTTGAAAAATATGACGGCATGACTGATGAAAAAGGCATCGCTCGGGGCATTGCAGCCCAACGCGGACCAGACATAGCCTGGTTTAAAGATCCTGCCGGCAATATTTTATCTGTTCTCCACGAAGACTAAAATACAGCCCCTCTAAAAGCCATCCTGTTCCCATTAAGCCAACTTCGGTGTACCATAAGAATTATGCGACCTATTTGGACTGGCTCTATCAGCTTCGGACTTGTAAATATTCCCGTCAAACTATTTAGCGGCAGTAATCCGCGCGAAGGCATAGATCTGGACATGCTCCACAAAGAAGACCATGCTCCAATTCGCTATGCTCGTATTTGTCGTAAGGACGGGGAAGAGATCCCTTGGAACGATATCGTCAAGGGTTACGAGTATCGCGATGGTGATTACATCGTACTCACAAAAAAAGAACTGGAAAGCATCGACGCCAAGAAGACGCAGACTATTGATATTCAGCAATTTGTCGAAGAGTCGGATATAGATATTCGCTACTTCGAAAAACCCTATTATCTCGAGGCTGTTAAAGGTGGCGAGAAAGCGTACGCACTGCTTCGTGCAGCATTGCATCAATCCAAAAAATTAGCCGTAGCGAAATTCGTACTACATCAACGCGAGCACGTCGCGGTTATTAAACCATTTGGTCGCGTGCTCGTACTAAACCAGATGCGCTATCCGACCGACTTGCGAGAGCCAGCTGAACTGCAACTACCGACCGATAAGGAAGTCACTGATAAAGAAATTGAGATGGCCCTCAAACTCATACGCCAAGAGACAAAGCCCTTTATTGCCGAAGATCTTCGCGATACGTACACCGAGGAACTTGAAGAAATGATCAAGGCAAAGACTAAGGGCAAGAAGATCAAGTCTACCAAGGTACCAGAAAAAACAAGCGCCGAAGATCTCATGAGCACTCTTAAGGCGAGCCTGAAAGAATAGCTCTGTGGGACTGGGAAACTATTTCAAAAAACGCCGGTTTGCAAATACACCAGAGCCAAAAGGCGCTCGTAAAACAAAAGTCAGTAAGCGACTTGTATTTGTTGTTCAAGAGCATCACGCCTCAAGTTTGCACTATGATTTTCGCTTAGAGCTCGACGGCGTTCTAAAAAGTTGGGCCGTGCCAAAAGGGCCCAGCCTAGACCCCCACGAGCATCATCTGGCAGTGCGGACCGAAGATCATCCTTTTGAGTACCGCACGTTCGAAGGTGTTATCCCCAAGGGCAATTACGGCGCTGGCAACGTCATTATTTGGGATAGCGGTTGGTATGAGGCGAGAGAAGACCAGGGGCAAAACGACGAGACAACACTTCGAAAGGAATTAGAGAAAGGCCATCTTACATTTGTACTGCACGGCACAAAACTGAAAGGTGAGTTTGCCTTAGTTCGCATGAAGGACGACGACAAAAACTGGCTCCTGATAAAGAAGGGTGACGAGTTTGCATCAACCACTGAAGTCACGAAACGAGATAAGTCAATTAAGAGCAACCGAAGTATTGACGAGCTCGGCGGGGCCCTGCCCGATCTTGCCTCATGGCCAAAAAAATCTGCCCCCTGGCGCGTTACACCCATGCTTTGCACGCTCACTGACGAACCATTCAGTAAGCCCAACTGGCTATTCGAGATTAAGTGGGATGGATACCGAGCAATTGGCAGTACGCATAACGGAGGAATAGAACTGTACTCACGAGCTGGCACTAACTTTATTGACAAATATCCGCCAGTTGCCGAAGCGCTTCATTCTTTTACGCACGATGTCATTGTTGACGGCGAGATAGTTGTCGTCGACAAGGATGGTGCTCCGCACTTTGAATGGCTGCAAAGCTGGCAACATGAGCAGCAAGGCGTACTCCATTACTATCTATTCGATATCCTCTGGTGTGATGGCCACGACTTGCGAGACATGCCATTGAAGGAGCGTAAGCAAGTATTACAAAACATCATGCCCGAAAACGATATCTTGCGCTTCAGTGATGCTATCGAGACCGATGGACTTAAACTATTCAAACAAATGCAACATAAAGCCCTGGAGGGTATGGTCGCCAAACAAGCCGACAGCACATACAGCGAGGGTACTCGTGGAGCGGCCTGGCTTAAAATAAAAACACACATGCGCCAAGAGGTAGTGATTGGTGGCTTTACTGAGCCCCGAGGCAGCCGTACCTATATCGGGTCTCTAGTTGTTGGCGTTTATACCAACGGTGAACTCATCTATGCCGGCCACTCTGGCGGTGGCATCCCCGACGAACAACGCAAGCAATTGCACAAAAAACTCGTTAGCCTGGAGCGCAAAACATCACCATTCGCTACCGAGCCGGTTCCTAATGCGCCCGTTCACTGGGTGAAGCCAGAGTTGGTGTGCGAAATGAGTTTTAGTGAGTGGACCAGCGATGGCTCTATGCGTCATCCTCAATTTGAAGGCATGCGCGAAGATAAGGCCGCGATAAACGTGCACCGTGAAAAGGCCACACATACTACAGCAATACCCCAGACAACAACTACAGCGCCCGCCACGAAACAGACTTTTGAACCAACGCATCTAGATAAAATCTTCTTCCCCAAACACGGCTACACAAAAGGCGACCTTATCGCCTATTACGAATCGGTTGCCGACTACATACTTCCTTACCTGAAAGACCGCCCCTGTTCACTCAATCGCATGCCCAGCGGTATCACTGGTGAATCCTTCTTTCAAAAGAATAATGAGCATCTGCCAGATTGGGTACCCTACGCCGATATTTTTTCCGAGTCAAACAATGCGGATCTACGCTGGATAAAGGGTGGTGACCTTACGGTACTCCGCTATATGGTTCAGTTGGGTTGTGTGGAAATTAATCCTTGGAATTCGCGTGCGGGGCACCTGGAGAAACCAGACTGGATTGTTATAGACCTTGATCCAGAAGGTATTGGGTTCGCATCGGTCATAAAAGTCGCGAATACAGTCAAAGACGTGTGCGATGGTTGGAAAATTCCTACCTATCCGAAAACCTCAGGCAAAACCGGCATACATGTTTATATACCCATGCAGGCACGCTACACCTATGAGCAGGCAAAAAACCTTGCACACCTTATTGCACTAGAGGTCAATAAGCGACAGCCCGCCATTACGAGCGTGGAGCGGCTGCCGGAAAAACGCGCCCACCGAATTTACTTAGATTTCCTGCAAAACCGTGCCGGTCAGACGCTTGCTGCACCATATTCTCTGCGCCCAACGCCCGAGGCAACCGTTTCTACGCCCCTGCATTGGGATGAGGTGACTCCCTCGCTGCGCCCAACGGACTTCACTATAGCGAACACGGCCAAACGCCTCCACCACGTTGGTGACCTATGGCGCCCCGTACTAGGCAAAGGCATTGATCTCTCGCAGACCCTAAAACATATAGAATCCTCACAGACTTAAGCAGCGACAGCGGAATATACTAGTAGGCGTTAAGGGAAAGGAGCTTTATCATGAGCGAGAATAAACCCGCGAAGAAAAAAGGACTCATCCGTAAAGCGATCAAGATCGCCCTACTGGAACGCTACCTATAGAAATATATGCTTTCGGCATAATTGCGTGTCTCTCTTTACCACTGGTATAGTTACACAAATGGAACAACTCTCTTATTGGGCCAAAGGGGTGCGTTTTTACATAGCACTTGCGGTACTACTCGTTACCATAGAAATTGTTTGGTGGGCTGATGCATTATTCTCAGGCACTAGCCTATTCGCACAACGGGTTGAGGAAATATATGCCTGGCTGTCGGTCGGCAGTCTGTTCATTACTCTATTGATCACGCCCTGCTATCGCCTATTTGCACAATTACCGGGAAAATCACTGATGCGTGATGCACGTCTTGCCCTTGGTTTTGCTGCCGTCTGGTTTGCATTATGGTATATGAATCTCGCACGTGTTAGGGATGAGTCCTTCAATTTATCTACCATGCACGAACAGCCCTTGAGCTTATTTCTTATAAGCGCTACTCTGCTACTCCTATTACTCTATCTAGTAGCACACGCAAAAGGTGATGGGCATGTGGAGAAATAGACTAGTATTCTCATTCCTACTACTAGCTTATTGCGTCATGCCCATCACGTCAGCAACCGCCCACATACTCGCGAGCGATAACGGCGTAAACACGGTACTGCATATTAATCCTGATGATGCACCGGTTGCCGGACGCAAAGTGCAACTTGTATTTTATATGAGCTCACAAAATCCTTCCTTTCATGCAGAGAAATGTGGCTGTCATCTTACACTGAGTCTTCGACATCGTGAAATTGCCAATCCGCCCCTTGCACTAAGTACGGATAGGGCCACGGCAAGCCTTACGTTCCCCCAGGCAGGCGTCTATGCTGCGGTGCTCACTGCCAATAATTTCCGCCTCAAATACCAAATACGAGTCACGAAAGCGGAGAGTCGCTTTAATATATATGACCTAAGTACACAAGTAATAGCAGTGAGTGCCCTCAGTATTATCGTGCTATTTAGCATCGCTCATCGTAATATTATTGATGGCGGACGATATGAAGAAAAGTCTCGAAAGGAATCATAATGCGCAAAACCTACATAGGCGTCCTCATAGCTACTGGCATCATGCTCACCCCGGCTATTGCGAGTGCGCATGTAGTTGTCTCACCAAGCACTATCACTGTCGGTGAAGAGGCTACCTTTAGCATGAGCGTACCCAATGAGCGCGAAGCGCCCATAACCCAGGTAAAGATAAGCATACCAAACAGTGTTAGTGAAGTGACGCCAACCGTGCATGCGGGCTGGACCATAACTACAGAAAAGTCAGGCGACACGATCACGTCCATCATCTGGAGCGAAGGGCAGATACCGGCTGGGCAACGTGAGGACTTCACATTTAGTGCCGCTGCGCCTGCAGATGCTGGTGCACTCAACTGGAAAGCATACGAAACATACTCCGATGGGACTCTAGTATCCTGGAACCAAGTTCCCAATGGCACCGATAAGGACAACCCCGCACTCCTGAACGGTCCATACTCGATTACAAAAGTGCAAGAAGACGATTCGAATGCGAGCACGTCAGTGCGCAATGATCATTCGACACTCGCACTACTTGCCGCGATTGCCGCAATTGGACTTAGCGCTTGGACTATCGTTCGTGCGCGTACCCGCACCAAGTAGTACCGCTCTTAGTGTTCCAGCAATGGACGAATATGATTCAAGAGATAGAAGGTACCAGTCACCACCAGGACATCTTCTGGACGTGCACGCAGCGCAGCGAAAGCTTCAGCAGGGTCAGAGATAACTTCACTGCCCTCACTGCCGCTAAGCTCCTTCTCGACCGCCGAGAGTACCGCACTAGGGTCCGCTGAGCCAAACCTTCCGCTCCAATCTACAGGGAACCCAGTGACAATAACATATGGGTGTAATGGCGTTAGTTCCTGAACCATCCGCGCGATAAATTTGGGATGAGAACGAACCAGTGCAAATAGCACTGCTATCGATTTGTCGGGAAACTGTGCACGTAAGCTACGCACCAAACCCTGTACTTTTTGCGTGTTGTGAGCAGCATCGAGAATAACTGTTTTACCACCAAGGGTATGTAGTTCCATGCGGGCCGGAATATACGTACGGGCAGCTTGCGTGATAGCCTCTAACAGCAGTGGAGGTAGTCCATCGCGTTGCAGTACGAAACGTATCGCCGCTTCGCTCAGAATAAAATTACGCCTCTGGAACAAGGGCAGAAATGCGAGATCGGCCGATTCCTCGACCTCATGCACTATGGCATGCTTGACTTGCGCTCTAGCGTGAATTGCCTGAATAATACCTTCATCCTGTACATGGCAGAACACTTGATTCTGTTCTTGGATGATGCCAGCCTTCTGTGCTGCTATGGCAGCCAAGGTGTGCCCGAGGATGCGGACATGCCCATAGCCAATATCCGTTATAATACACACCTTATCAGGACGAGATATGACATTCGTGGGGTCTAACAAACCGCCGATACCTACTTCCATAACGGCGTAATCGACTTTTTGGCGAGCAAATTCCCAAAATGCGAAGGCCGTGAATGCCTCAAAATAAGTTGGAACAATGCCGCTTGGCTTAATGACGTCTAAAAACTCACCAAATTCCGCACAAAATTCAGCTTGAGGCAAAGGCTGAAGATCAAGTTGTGTTCGCTCATTAACCGTATCAACATGAGGGGAGACACTCAAGCCAACACGTTTCCCTGCAGCCTTCAAAAGCGCAGCCGCGTAATAGGCGGCTGATGTTTTTCCCGAAGTCCCAGCTACATGTATCGTCCTATAACTCTCCTGGGGATTTCCAAGAAATTCCATCAGCCGTAGCATAACTTCAGGCGTTTTAGCAGTAGAGTTCGTCTTATTGGGCTTTAATTGCAGTAATACTTTTTCAAGCTCGGTAAAAGTTGTGATCGTAGGCATAAACCCTATTGTACTATTTAAAACAACTTACATGCCGTATTCGTTTATACTAAAAACATGAAAACACAACTACCAGCCAGCTTGAGCGGTACGATAACCGCCTTCAAGGGCAATGGACGAAAGCTAGGATACCCTACGGCCAATATCGACATCCCAACCGATCTATCTGATGGCATCTACTTTGGATTTGCAAGCCTAAGCTCATACACGCGACAGCCGGCGCTTATATTTATAGGTACACCAACCACAGTTGGCGACACTACTAGACGCGTCGAGGCACACCTGCTTGATATCCCTGATGTCGACTATTACCACCAGGAACTCATACTCGATGTACGCTACTTTCACCGAGCCAATGAAACGTTCACAACGATTGATGACCTGATTGCCGTCATTCAAGCAGATGAAAAAACAGCACGCGCTTGGTTCAAATCTCAAGAATAACTTGCAACTCTACCCGCCTTATCCGATACTAAGCACACTATGTTCACCGGCATTATCACCGACACAACTTCCATAAAGCGCTCTACACTAAGTGATGCTGGCCTCACCATTACTTTCGCACGACCCAAAGCATGGCGCGATATGCAACTCGGGGAATCAGTTGCGACTGATGGTGTTTGCTTGACCGTCTCAGCGCTCCGTACTACGGAGTATGACTGTTTCCTGATGCCTGAAACGCTCCATAAAACCTCTTTTGGCTCCATCGTCCCCAAAACAGTCAACCTTGAGCGTCCGCTGAGCGTAAACGACCGTTTTGGTGGCCACTTCGTACAGGGACACGTTGACTGCATAGGTACCGTGAGCAACATTGATGAGCGTGACGGCTGGCTGGTTTCCATAGAATTTCCTGCAGCATTTAACGACTTGGTTATTCCTAAAGGATCCATCACCATAAACGGCGTCTCGTTGACCGTGGTGAGCATTACGGGTAATACACTATGCGTTGCACTCATACCCCATACGCTCACCGCCACCACAATGCAAAGCTTACAGATAGGTACTCGGGTAAATCTCGAGTTCGACATGATCGGTAAATACATCGTAAATATAATGGAGCAACGAAATGCAAAAAGCACAGCAAGCTGATTTTACCCCGTTCGATGCGCATGAATGGCGTATTGCCCTCATAGTCGCGCAATTCAACAAGCACATCACCAAGCAACTTAAAGAAAGCGCGCTGCAGCGGGCTACCGAGTACCAAATCTCTCCTGACAACATTGACATCTTCACGGTTGCAGGAGCAGTTGAAATTCCACTCGTACTACAACGATTAGCGCGCACTAAACGCTATAATGCGCTGCTTGCTATTGGCTGTGTCATTAATGGGGCAACCCCTCACTTCGACTATGTCTGCACGTTTGTTGCCGATGGCATACTGCGCGTGCAGCTGGAAGAAGATACGCCAATTGGCTTCGGAGTCTTAACCTGCAACGATGAAACCCAAGCACAAGCACGAGCCGGTTTAGGCCACGAGCACTTAGATGCCGTATTGCAGCAAGCCAAAATTCTACAGGATATCTAAAGTTCTAGACTGAAAAAGGAGTGAGCAGCCATGGGCCACGTGCAGCTTGTCGGTATCTTAAATTGTACGCCAGATAGTTTTAGCGACGGTGGCTTGTATCTGAACCCGAAAAAAGCGTTAGCCCATGCCGAACAGTTATTTGCTAATGGGGCAAATATCGTCGATGTCGGCGCCGAATCAACCAACCCAAAGTCTGCAAGCATTACACCGGATGAAGAATGGGCTAGATTACGACCAATTCTCGAAGGACTCTTACCCGCTTTTTCTGATAACATATCCATCGATACGCATCATCCGACTACTCTTGAGCGCATCGTAGATCTCTTTGGTGACTGCTTTATCGCCAATGACGTAACCGGTATGAATGACCCCCAAATGCGTAATACAGTCGCCCGGTATAAGCTTCGCTGTATCATAAGCCATCTACCCGCTCGTTTTGGAACTGACATCCAAGCAGCTCATGCCGATGCTACGATGGATGATGAGCAAGAAGTACTACAGGAGTTACTTAGCCGACGTGAGCAGCTGCTTGCACTTGGCCTATCCCGCGAACATATTATCTTGGATCCAGGGATTGGTTTCGGCAAAACGATGGCGCTCAACCATACCCTCCTGACCTTCGCACGGCTCATACCAGACTCAAAGGTAATGATCGGCTATTCACGTAAACGCTTCTTGGGCGAGCACCGCTTTGAGACAGAACCCAACATTGCAGCTGGCAAGCTTGCCATTAGTGCAGGAGCTGCCTACTTGCGCGTACATGATGTCGCTGCACACGCGCGCCTTCTGCCCAAGTAGGCATGTACTTCGTAAGTTATTTGTAAATTATACATAAAAATTCTATAATTATTGTTTATATGCACATCGGTAGCGACGAATCAGGGGATGCACAAGAAGAGCGAAAGGCACTTATCGCTCATATGCTATTTCTCGGACAAATGCTAAGCACCGAGACAGCACTATTTCACCAGACTGCTGCTGCTAAATATGGACTCGGTATCACTGATATGAAAACGATCTCCGTGCTCATGCAGGAGGGCCCTACGACTGCCGGACAGCTCGCAAAACGTCTCAGCCTCACCACGGGTGCTATTACCAATGTCGTTGACAGGCTAGGGAAACGCGGCATTCTGGAACGCATGCCAGATGCGAACGATCGCCGCAAAGTAATTGTTACCGTTAATTATGAAAAACTTGGGGGTGCCAATAACGCATATCGTTCCATGGGGGAGACGTTTGAGCGTTTACTGCAAGAATACTCCACCGAGCAGCTTACATTTCTCGTGCAGTTCTACAAAGCATCGATTGAGATAGCCAAGCAAGAGCAAGCCAGACTAGCTACCAACGATATATCATTTTCCTAAGAGCTGCCTTTCTCTAGAGAAGCAGTCTGCATTTCGTCGAGCATTTGGGCAATCACGGCGTTGCCGCGGTCCAGAAAACCAGTGATTATCCGTAAATCTTCTTCACTATAGTCCTTCACAAGATCATTGAAGGCTAAACTAATCGGACGGTAAAGCGCGATTACTTTCTGATGAGTTGCTTCGTTCGATAATGCGGTCACGATGACCCTACGGCCATCCGTTGGATCATGCTCTCGCTTTACAAAGCCGGCCTTTTCAAGGCGATTGATAAGACCCGTAACGCCCCCTGTGCTCAAGCCACATTTATCGGCTAATTGCCCAGCGAGCAACGGACCACCTTCGTAGAGCAAGCTGAAGCATTCAAACTCAGTAGCGCTGAGACCAACTTGCTGCGATATAGCATTCGTGAACAGCACAGTCAGATTACCCTGGCGCTGCATGGTGAGATTTAATTTTTGTATGAGTTTATCTCTTTTGGTATTCATAGTTGACAATCCGAGTGAGATAAATTATCTTAGTAGATAAGATAATACTAACAACGATGGGTCTGTAATGTCAACCAACACAACTTCAGCGCAGGCTAATGCTGCGGATTTTACTAAAAAGGGACGCACTATTGCACTAGTGGTTGTTGCTTTAGCATTCGTTATGGATTTGCTCGACTCCACCATTGTCAATATCGCCATCCCCTCAATCCAAGCCAACCTTGGCGCAAGCTATGCGGCCATTCAATGGCTGGTCGCGGGCTACGCACTCACATTCGCACTATTACTGGTCACTGGTGGTCGTATGGGTGATGTATTTGGATATAAAAAGATTTTCATGATTGGTATTGGTGGCTTTACCGTCGCCTCACTGCTCAGCGGATTGGCCTGGAACCCGGGAGCATTAATTTTCTCTCGTTTGTTGCAAGGCTCAATGGCGGCCCTCATGGTTCCTCAGGTAATGTCTCTTATGCAGGTGATGTACAAACCGAGTGAAAGAGGAGCGATCAACGGACTCTTTGGAGCACTCGGCGGCATGGCAGCCTCGCTCGGCCCAATAATTGGCGGACTACTCATAAAAGCCAATTTTGCCAACCTCGATTGGCGCCCTATCTTCCTGATTAATGTTCCTATAGGCCTGTTCGGATTGTTCGCTGCCGCAAAATACTTACCGAATGGTAAGTCATCACACCCACTAAAACTGGATATTAGCGGTACCTTTATTATCATTATCGCCATGCTGCTTTTCGTATTCCCGCTCATTGAAGGTCGTGAATTGGGCTGGCCCGCGTGGTCACTTACCATGATGGCCGCTTCTCTCCCTGCATTTGGTTTCTTTGCCTGGTGGCAAAAACACAAGGATCAAGCCGGTAAGTCACCTCTTATTCTCCCAGCTCTATTTAAGAAACGTTCGTTCGGCATTGGGCTACTCATTAACCTAGTATTCGAAGCAGCAATGCTCGGATTCTTCCTGACCTTTGGGTTATTGCTACAGATCGGCCTTGGTTTTACGCCAATTCACGCGGCACTAACTGGACTGCCAGTAGCCGTAGGCATTGCCTTTACTATGGCAACCATGGGAGAGAAGGTCATCCCCAAGTTTGGACGATACTCTTTCTGCATTGGCACAGTAGTTATGGCGATAGGACTTATTCTAGTTGATTGGGTGATTCACAAATATACGCTGCAGGTGCATAGCTGGCAGCTCATCCCTGGCCAATTGTTTGTTGGTATTGGCATGGGCTTTGTATTTTCCACCCTATTTGCTGCTGTTCTCAATGGCGTCGACACGCGCCATGCCGGTTCAGCCTCCGGTACACTCAATGCGGTCCAACAGCTTGGTGGTGCAATCGGTATTGCTCTTGTTGGTATCGTCTTCTTTGGTCAGTTGAACCATAGCGCCGCTGCTAGCTTTACCAAAATTGAGCCACAACTGCGTCAACAGTTGCAGGCACAGCACATCCCCGAGGGGGCACAGACCGTCATCATACAAGGTACAAAAGCCTGTTTTGTCGATAGATCCAAACAAAAAGATAGTTCAGTCATTCCCGCAAGCTGCAAGTCCACCGGCGAGACATCAGCGACAACCAACAAGCAACTGCAAACCACTATTGGCAGTGCCGTGCAAAGAGCGAATGCTACGAACTTTTCTGGGGCCTTTCGCTGGAGCGTAGTATATGAAGCATTGCTTCTAGTACTTACCTTTAGTCTGACCTGGCTACTGCCGGCCCACTTCCGCTCCCAAGCTTACAACGAAATCTAGAGCCTGAGCCTGCTGGCGTAACCTCGGCCAGCCGACCAATGATATAATGAAATAAAATACAACTTTGTTTAGAGGGGTCACGGTATTGAAAGCAGCAACCGTTTTTGTACGCAGTCTTGAATCAGCAGGCATTACTCATATCTTTGGATTACCGGGAGAAGAAAATCTTGAATTGCTCAATGCTATCGCCGAATCAAGTATCGCCTTTGTAACTGTGCGTGATGAACAAACCGCCGTATTTATGGCCGCAACCGTAGGCCGTCTCACCGGTCGTGTCGGCGTCGCACTATCAACCCTTGGCCCAGGAGCGACCAACCTCGTAACTGGCGTCGCGTTTGCTCAGCTTGGTGCCATGCCATTACTCGTTATAACTGGTCAAAAACCAATCAAAAAGAGCAAACAAGGCAAGTTTCAAATCATCGATGTCGTCGGCATGATGAAGCCAATCACCAAGATGGCTGAAACCATAGTGGGTGCCGAAAAAATTCCTACGACCGTTCATCAAGCTATGCGACTGGCCGAGCTAGAACGACCAGGTGCAGTACACTTAGAGCTTCCTGAAGATATTGCCGACGAAGAAACCGACGCACAAGTAGTGCCTTGGCAGAAAGTACGACGACCGATTCCTGATCAGAAGTCGATAGCGATGATAGTGTCCGCCATAGAAGCCGCCAAATCACCAATCATTATTCTTGGCGCAAGCGCTAATCGAAAGTTAATCCGCAAACAAATGGACAATTTTGTTGGCAAAACCGGCATTCCCTTCCTGACTACTCAAATGGGTAAGGGTGCCATGGATGAAGGCTCGGATCTATTTATTGGTACGACCGCCCTTAGTGACGGTGATTTTGTGCATAAAGCCCTGGAATCAGCTGACTTAATCATCATGATTGGCCATGATATCGTCGAAAAACCTCCCACCCTTGGTCGCGCAAACCAAACCTTCGCCCACATAAACTTCTACCCGGCAGACTTCGACGACGTCTATCGCCCTGCATATGAGGTAATCGGTGACATCTCCCACGCACTCTGGGCAATGAGTGAGCTCATTACGCCGCAAACATGGGACTTCGGCAACTTCCTAGACATACGAGAACGTCTGCTAACGCAAATCCAAGAATCAGCGACCGACATGAGCTTCCCTATCAAGCCGCAAACATTTGTGCGTGCATTACGCGAAAACATGCCGCGAGATGGCATCCTGTCGCTCGACAATGGCATGTATAAACTGTGGATTGCTAGAAACTATCCAGCCTATGAACAAAATACTGTATTACTCGACAATGCGCTTGCCACTATGGGTGCCGGGCTTGGCGTCGGCATGGCTGCCAAGTTGCTCAATCCCGACAAAAAAGTGGTTGTGGTCGCTGGCGATGGTGGGTTTATGATGAATCTTGCTGACCTCGAGACAGCGAAACGACTCGAGCTCAACCTGGTCATTATCATCCTCAAAGACAACGGCTACGGCATGATAAAGTGGAAACAAAAAGGTATGCATCTTGAGTCGTTTGGCCTTAACTTTACTAATCCAGACTTTGTCATGCTTGCTGAGAGCTTCGGCGCAATGGGGTACAAGCTTTCATCGGTTAATGAATTTACAGAGCTACTACCAACGGTACTTGAGCAGCCAGGCATCCACATCCTTGATGTAGCCGTAGATTACTCAGAAAACACTAAGCTCGACAAAGAACAACTGAGCAAACTTATCAACAACTGAGCAACGGAGGTGCAGCATGACACTCAAATCTATTAACCCGGCAAATATGAAACTCGTCGCTGAAATCGAAGAGCTAAGTAGTGAAGCGGTTACCACAAAGATCACGGAAGCCCAGATAGCATTCGAAACCTGGAGACAAACCGACTTTGCAACACGATCAAAACTACTCCTAAAAGTTGCAGCTGGTTTGCGCGCCAATAAGGACAAGTATGCAGCAGTCATCACCAGCGAGGTCGGCAAAACATTAGTCGCCTCTTTGGGCGAAATTGAAAAATGCGCCACCTGCTGCGAGTTCTATGCCAACAACGCTGAAGAATTCCTATCGCCCAAAGACATAGCAACCGATGCCAGTGAGAGCTTCGTTAGATTTGATCCGCTTGGTGTAGTCTTGGCCGTCATGCCCTGGAACTTCCCCTTCTGGCAAGTTATTCGTTTTGCAGCGCCCGCAATAATGGCGGGTAATGTAGGTTTACTAAAGCACGCTTCCAACGTACAGCTCTCCGCTCAAGCCCTAGAGGACGTATTCGTTGAAGCCGGCTTGCCCGCAGGCGTATTCCTTAATCTAGCGATTGGCTCGGCAAAAGTAGAGGCAGTCATTCGAGACCCACGAGTCAAAGCAGTGACCCTTACCGGAAGTGAGTACGCAGGTAGTCAAGTTGCTAAAACGGCGGGTGAAGAAATTAAAAAGACCGTGCTTGAGTTGGGTGGTAGCGATCCGTTTATCGTGCTGTCGGATGCCGACTTGGATAAGGCCGCAGCTGCGGCCGTCGCAGGGAGGATGCAAATGAATGCCGGACAAAGTTGCATCGCCGCCAAACGCTTCATCGTACATGAATCGATCGCAGAGGCATTTACCGAAAAACTCAAGGACGAGCTCGCCAAGCTCGTCGTCGGCGACCCCGTCAAACCGGATACACATGTTGGTCCGCTTGCGAACGAACAAATGGTAAAAGACATCGAAAGACAGGTTGATGATTCCGTAAAAGCAGGCGCCAAGATAGTTGCTGGTGGCAAGCGTGGTGACAGTAATGGTTGTTACTATCTCCCCACCATTCTCACTAACGTCACGAAGGGTATGCCCGTATACGATGAAGAGGTATTTGGGCCAGCGATGCCAGTCATTACCTTCAAGGATGAGCAGCAGGCGGTAGTCATCGCTAACGACAGCCCCTACGGACTTGGTGCCACAATCTTCACCAAAGATATCGCCCAAGCGAAACGATTAGCTGCTCAAATAGAATCCGGAAGCGTTTTCATTAACAATCAGGTGAAGTCCGACTCCCGCCTGCCGTTTGGTGGCGTGAAAAAATCAGGCTACGGGAGAGAACTTTCATATTTCGGCATACGCGAATTTGTGAACGTAAAAACCATATGGATTGCTTAAGAATTCTTACAATTACATTCTTACTTGCCAGCTCATAGTCACATGCTTAACGCCCTCGAGTGTCCAGAACAATCGCCACGCCATACACAGAAAAGACCGGCTGAGTGGGATGGTCTCATTGCTATAGCTTCCTCAATCGAGGAAGTCATGCCGCCAGCCGAGCAACAGAAGGTTGCACATGAAGTATGGGAGGAAGTCCGCAGCATACCAAGAGAAACCCACGAAGAACTCGTGTACTACGGTATAGGAGTGGTCACCTGTAGTTTCATGAGGGGAGTTAACGCAAAGGGCAATAGAGCTGCATTTGTCGCCAATGCTGCCAACTTGCTCGTAGATAAATATTCACTAGGGTGCTACTTCAGAGGCGTAGAGGAAGATAATAAAGGATTGCGTCTTGCCGACATAAGCATCGGAGGGTTAGGCTTAACGGTCCAAACTAAAGAAATCAAAGCCGAATACAAGGCCATGCCTCTTGCGCAACGACTCGTCATTAACACCCTCCTAGTAAGTAGACCTTCCCATGAAGATAACCCCATTCCCCCTGCTCGCCACTACAATATTAAAGCAGTGCTGGCAGATAAAATACCACTAGGGGTGGTAGCCAAAAATAGTCTGGCAGGCGCCATGAGGATAACCAGACAAGCACTCATACAACAACACGAGCACAATCTAGGGAAACCTTTAACGAGCGAGGAGCTAATCGCAACACCTATTGCTGAGATCGCCAACAAAGAAACCATTGCTGCCCTTAATCTTATAAGGGCTGGAGCCATAACCGCATCCCTTAGACTGGATGAATTTCGCATGGATATACCGAACATCGTAAAAATCGATCCCAGCGGAAAGATCTATGTGGATCGCAGCGCCATACCCAAGGAGCCCGGCCGCGTGTGCCAGCCAGATCCAGAAGCTTTTATGAGTCGCGTCCTACACGAGAAACGCATTGGCTGTCCGGCGCTATATGTTACCGGTGCCGTTTCCCTTGCCGCTCACTCAGCACCACAGATAGTAAATGCTGCTCAACGTAAATTGTTATACAGATAAAGGCTATACACCTTGAAAATGCGATATGCTATGCTGTATCTCGATCTGTATCGCATAGAACAACAGCCACACTAACAACACAACGAGGAGCGAAAGCAAAAGACGCAGCCACAACCTCTTGAATTGCAATAGCAAGAAAACGCCAGTATACATACAGCCAAGGATCGCTGCCAACACGAGCGTATCAATAATCGGGCTAAAAACCGTCCAACTTGCTGCTTGTCCATCAGTCCAGCCAGTCGTATGTGCAATTACCCGATCAAATAGGATCAGCTGTATAACCGCCATGGCTATTGCTGCTCCTATTGAAAAATATCCTGTTGTACGGGCATTGAGATGCATGCCCCCATAGTATAGTCTATTATTTCTTACGACGTTCAACAGTTGGTGTGAGCTTGCTTAAAAAGGCTGAGTTGAGCAAGTTCCAGACGACGGCATTCGCAAGGAATGCAATCGCCATCAAAACAACAACATACATTACCTGATGGCCTTTTTTGGCATCCAGGAAGGTAACTACACCAGCAACAAGTGTGACAAGAATCATTAACACTATGTAGGTGTGCTGTAGTTTTTGCCGATCACTGGTAGTGGTGGCCCAATTTCTGATAAGTGCCATAAAGTGTTCAAACATAATAAACTCCGCAAATATATCTACTATATTTACATATTTATCATAAAATGTCAACTCTACCGCAATAATCCACCTTCCATGGCTTGGCAACGACTATCCGGCACTGCTAATGACTCTTCCTACTAGCAATCCCTGATGCACGGATCACGGCAACTGCTTCTTTGATTGAAGACCCCTTAAGATCAATCCCCTTTTCGCTCACCGCAGTAAATGCTGCGGTGATGTCAGTCATAAGTGCATGCTTATCAAGAGTCTCTTTGGCGTACATACTAATTGTGCGTTCACCTTTCAGCTTGACATCGCCAAGATCACGTACCCCCGTCAGCGCTAGCTCCACGAACATTTGAGTAAGGGTAGCCCGCTCGGGGGCCAAGCCCATATTCTTAGCTGGCTTGATAATCCTGCGCAAATTTCCCATGCAGAGCGCAAGCAGTTCGGGCTTCTTATGTTCTATTGCATCAAGGCCAAAGACGCTATAGAGCGAATACAGAGAATACACCAGTTGGTGGTAGGTAGCATTTAGGCCTACGTTCTGTTGACCATTGGCGACAATGTCGCCGAGGCGCACAAACAACGCCTCGATAACCGCTTCGATTGCTTCAAAATAATATTGCGGATACGCATCGGGGTAGCGGTCGGCCAAATCCTCGTAAGAGTGGAAAAAGTCAGTAAGTGCGGCTGTTACTGATTGATGTTCACCAGTATAGTGTCCGATAATCGGTACGGTCTTGAGCGGATTATCCTTCTGTATGTAGTAATTCTCAGACAAACGAGTAACCGAAAGACATGTCTCCTCAAACGTATTAGCGATTTCGAGCCACGTTGCGTGCTCATGGCGCGCCAAATAGGCATCCGTCAGTGCATGCGTGTAGTTGATAACCGCGATGATCTCATCGTCATCGTCAGTTATCCCTGCAATGTCCTCCAGGCAGCGCACGATAGTCAGCAGACCCTCGCCATCACCGGCTTCAAGGAGTTGCCAGCCCTTGGCGTACACTAAACGGATAGTGTCCATCTTACGCTTTTCAGATGAGGTTCTTTCAAAAAGCGTAAAGAACTCGAGTGTACTTTCGCTCAAATGCCTTGCGAGATAATAATATTCATTGGGCTTAGGCTTATGAATAATTGCATCGAGCGTTTTATCAAATAGTTCGCTGAACAGGCGCAACCCAGCAGCCGTGCCGTAGTCGTAGGATTTCAGCGTATTATCTTTGAGATACTCACGAATGGGCTGGAACGGATCATACAGATCCTGCTCACGTTCAAAGTATTTCCTAATCGACTTCACGTCCTTCGTAGAACGTCGTTTTGCTTTGCTCGATGATGGTATCATCCCGTCCGCCGTTTCTTCAGGTTGCTGGAATACGGCGTGCAGATAGGTACGAATACGGCTAGGCGGGACACTGGTAACATACGCCTTGAGGTATTCGCGTGGATCCAGCAGCCGACGCAATCGATACACCAGGATAGCAAACAGGAGCAACCCTAAAATGGAAAGCAGGAGCATGGCGAACAGCGAACTGCCACGCTCAAAAAAAGTAATTGTTGCATTTCCGAATATACGAGCAGCAGAATCTGGAGCCGTGGCTACCCAGCTACCAAACGCAATTACGAACAGGAGAATAGTCAGGAAGCCGACATATCCTACGAGCACAGACTGTGGAATCAGTAGATTGGCCTGCCGCCGTGGCTTGCTTTCGTTCAGCATCTGAATGAGTGCAACAATCCCCGCGATAACCACCCCGAGTACCGCCATCTGTACCTGTAATAATGACAAATAGTAATTTGCTATGTCCGAGTTCATCAACCCAGCCCCTTTTTCAATGTTATTAATTGATTATACCCGTAAATTTGGCGCGAGCACACTTACACCCATCTTAACAAATTGCGGCCAGTCTGTGACTTGCAATCTATTTCCTCAAATAATCCCGTAGTTTATCTGCATTGTCCTGAAGGTTATCTGCCGAGTCTAAAACGAGCCTCTCTTCATTCCATTCTTTATATCCTGACTGCACCTCAAGCACATGTTCCCATGTGATCTCCGGCCATCCCTCGATATTTCGCTTACGAACGCTTAATCGTTGCTTGTGGAGGGCGACATCCGAACAAATACACTCCACTACGACAAATTCGGCGCCGTACTTATCTGCTAGTCTGCGCCACGATTCCCTTATGCTTAACGATCCTGCGACGCTATCAATCACGACCGAAACATTGCGTCTTAACTGTTCACCCGCAAATAGAGTAAGTAGATCGTAAGCAATCCAGCCCGAATTTAGCCCAGGGCCTGCATCACTTCGCTTTAATAGTGCTTCGGCTTCATCTTTAGTAACAACCGGCAAAGAAAGTTCGCTACCAAGATAATCTACTAGCGTACTTTTACCGGTGCCAGGAAGCCCCGCCACTACAATCAATTTTGCTCGGCCGCTCACTACTCAAGTATAACTGACCAATTTATTGTCAGCGCTATCAACAGCACAGAAAGCTTCGATGGCTATCTTGGGTCGTTGAGGCTTAACAATATACGCTTGGCTTGGCTTGCTTCCGCACTCGAGAACCAAGCAGTTGCCTGGGCTTGTGTCAGCTCGGGTGTATTTTCGCTTGCCCGAAGGCCAGAGGTTGAAAGCAATGCGTTAGCCAAATCATTGGTCGACTCGTTGATGGCATGTTTCGCCTCAAAAGTCACAACATCCCCCGCAACGCCACTTTGATTGATCCCATTGTTATCTTGGATGGCTATCCATGGGTGATAGGTGGATCCGTCAAGCGTTGTAATACCCGAGACCACGAAGAGGCCACTGGCGCTTGGAGCCGGCGTTCGATTAACTATTGTGTGATATGGGTACGAGGAGTCGTGCTCATTGCCAAGACCGCCTATATTCACGCTCCATGTAATAGTTAGCACTCCAGATGGACTCGTAATGCCGGTAGTATCACCGGTAACCGATTGGACTACGGACCGCGTAAGTTTCCAGCCACTTGGGTAGCGCAGGGTAGCGCCCTCGGACGTAGACGAATAGGTCATCCAATCAGCAAACACATCCTGTGACGTTTTGGGCTTATTTGCGGGTGTCTTCTGACCGCTAGCCCCAGATTTATTTGAGTTGGCGTCACTTCGATGATGGTACACAAAGTAGCCTGAAGCACCGACGACAATTACTACTAGGATGAGCGCGGTAGCTAAGACGACTCCGAAGCCCGACTGTCGCTGCTTTATATGCATATCAATTTTCTATTTGGTGCACCCGGACGGATTCGAACCGCCGACCCTCTGTTCCGAAGACAGATGCTCTAATCCGCTGAGCTACGGGTGCGTTACATAATAGTATACCAGAGGCCTAAGGTGTAATGTAGTAAGATAACGTCATGAGCAATGCGGAACACATCAGGGGTGAAGGAAAAGTAGAGAAATTTGCCCGTAAAAATACCCGTAAAAGCCTCGTAGTCCTTGGCGGAGCGGCGGTTGGTGCGGTTCTACTCCCGCCCGCCGGTGCCGCAGTAGCAGTAACCATTGCGGCTGGAGCCGGCATTGAAGCAATAGGTAGCAATATGGTACATACCAGCCGTCGAGAAAAACGACTCAAACACTAGCTTCAGGTCTTTGAGCTTGATTGATGGCTAGTTAACGCTTATGTTTTTGGCATCGCCACGCTATACTACCAAGTAGCATCTTTTGTGGGCGAGAGAAATGAAAAAAGAGAGTCATATACAAGACGGGAGTACCCGTCCAAAGACAGACGGCAGCGTGGTTGTTGCTACGCACCGAAAAAGGCGCTCCAAAAAACATCGCGCGACTGCCGCTGCAGTACTTGTGCCCTCGGTACCTCAGAAAAAGGCGCGACCTCAAAAAGCCGCTGCGAACAAGCGCAGAATCAAACTCGTAGCCGATCCTGCACGAAAAATGCGCTGGCATCATGTTCTCTTTGAGGTCAGTACTGCCGTCATTGTCTTACTCGTGCTATGGACAGGGGCAAACCTCTTCTTGAGCAAAATAACACTTGGCGACACACTCCTTCCAGGCCGAACCTCAAATAGATCTCTCGAACAACACATCGTCAACGAAGCGACTCACTATCGTTTGTCCATTGCCTACCCCGATGGACATAAAAAGACATTCTCACTGCAGGACGTCGGCATGCGCGTCGATCCCACCAATACAGTTCGGGCTACGCGCAAAATTCAACGGTCATTCAAGCAACTCATAACATGGTGGCGGCCAGTAACCGTCGAGATACAAACCCAGGTTGATGCGAGTGCGCTAAAAAGCTTCGTAGACAAAAACGTAAGTATCGTTACCGAACCAGCGCATAACGCCGGCCTTAGCATAGCCAATGGAGCCGTACAGGTCAGCGCCGCCAGTCCGGGAAAACAATATGGACTGACCAATCCCAATCAGATCATCCTATCTATGGTGAGTCTGCTAAAAACAACGCCACTCCATTTGCAACCGACCGCCTTACAACCAAGCGTAACTGCACCAGCGCTCGCAACAGCAAAAGCTCAGCTGGAGGCCACCCTTAAGCAACGCATTACCATCTCTATTGGTGATCAAATCGTTATTCCATCGGCAGCCGACATAGCTGACTGGATTACGCTCACACCCTCAGCTAAGACTGTCGGCATAACGGTAAATACGGACAACCTGCAGCACTACATTGATGGTCTCGCCGCTAGCCACAATAGACAGCCGCGAAGCGAAGTAGAGCTCAGCACTAGCGGACAAATATTACAAGCAGGCGCAAACGGCGTTTCCGTAGGCAACACCAAAAGTGCTGCCGCTACAATCACACAAAACCTGCTACGCGGCACGGGCACGGAGATAAGCCTCCCGGTGCAATATACCGCATTTAAAACGGTGCAAGCACCCACCGACAACAAATGGGTAGAGGTAAATACAACCACAAAACGCATGTACGCATACGATCAAGGTGAGCTTGTGCACAGTTTCTTAATTTCAGCAGGTGCACCCGCCACTCCCACCGTCACAGGCTACTTTGCTATTTACGCCAAATATCGCAGTCAAGATATGTTCGGTGGCAATGCGGACGGTAGCAGTTATTTTCAGCCTGCAGTGCCCTATGTCAATTATTTCTACCATGACTATGCCATACACGGAAATTACTGGCGGCCAGCAAGCTACTTCGGTAACATAAATAGCTCCCACGGCTGTGTAGGAATAGGCGTAGATGACGGGGCATGGATCTACTCCTGGGCTCCCGTGGGTACGCCAGTCATCGTACACACCTAAGAAAAGATGCCTACCTGCGGCATAAGGCGCTATAATGACGATAATGTTTAGGCTCAGCTTACGGCGTACACTCTGCGCAGTCATTCTTTTCCTTTTGCTTACGAGTGGTCTATCGCCCACAGCTTTTGCAACAGCCTATGGACGAGGCAATTTTAGCTCATGCTCATACCAAAAAAAGTGTCCTACGCCACCTGCACCTACGCAATCCACCTTGCCCTCTGGCCTTACGGTTTCAATCAATTTGACCGATGGGCAGCATATCCCAAAGAACGGATACCAAATTGTGGTAACCCCGCTCAACGGCCAGGGAAGCTCGTTTCAAAAGGTCGATTTCTACATCGACGGTGTCCTTGTGCAAACAGTAATTCCCGAGAAAGACGGAACCGCCCGATGGCTATGGAACCCCGAGAGGATACCAGGGACAGCTATTAAACTGATTATTACCGACACTACCGGAGCTACTTCGACTCAACAATTTGCCATCCAACTAGTGGACACCGTGGCAACAGGGGTGTCCAGCGCCACAACCGACAGGGGTGCCAATACTGCGCCGAGAGGTGTCATCGCCACTATAGGGCAGACCATTAACGACACCATACAACAAGCGTATAGTAGCGCCAAAACAGTTATTAGAGACCTACCTAAGCCTGTTGTATATGGCTTCCCGTATGCTCTATTTGTACTACTTGGTGCCAACGTTATACTTCTACTATTACAGGCTAAACACGAGCTGCATGAATACGGCACTTTAAAACGCCTACTGGCACGTGAGCGCAGTATCGCTACCGCGAAAAAGACACTTATGGAGTTATTGGCACATTACTTTCGCACGCCGCTCACCGTGCTCGCAGGTGGTGTCGAGATGCTTGGCGGACAAGGCAGCACACTTGTCGATGAACTACAAATTCTAATTCACAGGCTCCAGGTCACAACAGAACAACTCATAGCCCAAGCACGTCCGCAAGAAGAGATCACAACACCTGTAGATGCGATTACGGTCAATGGCGCCACTCTATGGAGACAACCGGGCCTGTTCTTGCCTTTCATATTGATCGCCGTCATTATCGTACCGTTCAACTACGTCGCCCGGAACGCAGGGACGTTACATATCACCCAGATAAATCTAGGCACGCAACTAATCGTCTACCTCCTGCTAGCGCTCATCACTTATCAGGTGTTCCGTCGGCTGCAACTCCGTCGACGAGACTCACAAGAACTGCAACACGTCACGCGACAAGAACAGGAAGCCAATCACCTGCGTGATCAAGTTATTACCGATGCCACTACCGGCCTTACTACCGACCTTGTCCAACTAACACAAATGACCAGGCAATTATCCGATTCCAAGGCAATAAAATTCATATCAGAGGGTGAATTCCGCTTCCGTGAGTTGCTCAGTAAGCTTACTTTAGCCTGTCAGCTGAAAGGTAGTCAGAGTATGGCAGCGCTTGAGCAGATGACCGTCGAGGATCTATTAGCCGGAGCCACCAGACCACTAGGCGAGAAGAGAGATAAACGACACATCACCATACAACGAACAGGCGCTGCAGATATACTCGTCAAGGATCCTGAGTTGGTCTCATTTGTCCTACGTAGCATTCTAGATAACGCCCTAGCGTACAGTCCTGATGGCGGCACGATTCAAATTGATGTTAGGACGACGATTGCCGGTAGTATTTTGACGGTGACCGACCACGGGGAAGGTATTCCTACGGAAAAAATGCCCCTGTTATTCCAACCCTTTTCGAAGGCCGAGGGTGCCGAGGTCTTCACGCATGAAGGCATGGGTTTCAGTCTCTACCTGAGTAAACTGATTATGGACTACTTAGGCGGAGCCATTGCACTACACTCTAAGCCAGATGAAGGGACAATACTAACGCTGCAACTGCCTGGCTAGTCCTTACCGCCGTAAGGTTTGGCACCGTAGTCTTTTGCATTCGTAGCAGGTGCATCATGTTTCGCAAAAAACAAACGCCATACGCTCGAAAAACCAAGAATTGAAGTAATACCCAAACCTAACACACTCAGAAATTCCTTGCGTGTCATCTCTCGCTGTAGCAGCGAATCGAGTGGCTTGCCCACGCGCCTCCCTTATGACTAAGCTGATTTTTCTTCGGCTTTTGAATCGTTACGGTGCGGCTCATCGCTCATGCCTTTGCGCAGTTCTCGCATCGACGTACCAAGACTCTTCGACAACTCAGGCAATTTTTTGCCCCCGAATAGTAGTAGCGCAATAGCCAAAATTATGATTAATTCTGGTGCGCCTAGGTCCAAAAATCCAAATGTGTTTAACATATACCCTCGCTTTTGTTACCTTTTTATAATATCACACACGTGAAGTCCATTACTTCCGTCTAATATGCGTCGAAAACGACAACAACGCCGTCAATCCAATAACCGCGATTGCCATACCAACACTCGTGCCAAAAACCATCGCATAGCCGTGCGTTCGGGGATCCAAAAACGGATAGGGGTACCAATCTACTATCGGGCCACGGATCAAACTATAGGCTACGTAGGCCAATGGGAATATTAGCCACCACAGGGCATGTGTAAAGTGGATGCGTTTTCGTGGTAGACATAGAAACCAATCCAAGAAAACGGCCGCAGGCATAATGTAGTGAACTACTACATTAACCCAGGCAACACTCGTCTGTAATGTATCCTCCAAGCCAGATAACAACAATATGTACACGATACCTGTAGTAGTCATATACAGTACCGCCGCACCACGCAATAACGAAAGTTTGTCATCCTTCTTATCTTGCAAGAGCATAGCACTAGAAAGTACAAACACGAAAGCGGCTACAATATTACTTTCGATGGTAAAAAAACTAAAAAAGTTAACGACGCTACGTCCGTGATTTATGCTCTGACTGAGCTGCACGCCCATTGCCGCCAACGCCAGGAAAGCAAAGAATAGTCGGTACCCAATGACCATAAACCGCTTACGCATAAGTACATAGTATCGTAAGACACACCGCCGGCATAGTCTAAAACTTAGCGCCTTACCGCGGGACTACTGCTGATATTGTTGTCGATAATTCCGAACTCGCGCCCATCTTATCAATTGCCTGCACTTGATACCCGTAGGTAGTTCCAGCCTTAACGACAGCATCCGTGTAGCCCAACACCGTACCTACGGATATAAGCTTTTTTCCATTACGGTAGACTATATATTCACGGATTGGCTTGGCGCTGGCGCTAGCCTTCCAACTTAGTGTCACCGATGTCCCTTGCGCACTGGCGGCTATATCACCGGGGACGGCCGGGCCCGGCTTAGGACTAACGAGCTTATTGGAAAATAGTACGTCCACCCAGTAGTTGGTGCCGTTGCCATTTTGCGTAGGATATATTCTCGTGGCATTACTTGCAGCATAAACACCATTCGGGTGATTATTGTTGCTGCGAAGCGCAGTTAGATATCGCCTATCATGCGACTGATTCCTAAAGTAATCAATATTCTCAGAATAATGACCATTTGGTGCGTGGTAGGAAATCACGTAGGTTACATTGGCTGCTATACTAATTGGCTGCTTGAACGTAGCACTCTGCCATCCTTTGGCCGTCTCGTTGGAAAATGTCACGCTCGCAAGTAAGTCGCCATTACCGCTCCAGAGGTGACCGGTGTGCAGGCCGGTGTTCTGAGCTCCTTTATAAAAACGCAGACCGTTCACATAGCCCGTAACTTTGGACTGAAATTTGAGTCCCACTTCGGTACTGTTTGCGTCAGATGCCGTAATGGTTTTGGGGATATTATCATCGCCCCATAAGCTATAGGTACTACTCGCCGCAGATACCCAGTACAGGGCGCTTACACCAAGACTCACAAATACCAATATAAAGACAGCTGGAACGCCATACCTGCTTGCCGCCATTTTTTCGATCCAGGATTGCTTTGTTTGAGTACTGCTAGCTTTGTTTCTCGACGCTTTGGTTTTTTGAGACATAGTAAAGACCTATCCGATTACGCTTAAATTCATATAAGCATAAGCGTACGGCCCATGCAAGCTCGAGCAACTTTTCTTAAGGGTTCTCTACCATGCTGCTTTTGCTATACTAGTGGAAATGGTTAATAACAAGCACTACTCCACGCCATATCTTATTGGGCGTAGTCTATTGCCTTCGGCGATGAGCTCACTACTTTGTCTATGCTTTAGCATCCTCTTTATTGGAGTACATTTACTATTACTCAGTTTGAACATCGGTACGGCCTTACCCCAATTCTTCGATGGACAATGGGGCATTATGTACACCAACAATATCGTACAGCCCCTGGAAACACTCTTTAACAATCTAGCCTTCAATAATGTATTGGTCATCATACTGTGGGGCATCGCGGGGTTGGGAACATACTTCTTGGTTGAATACGTCATCCACATGCAGAGTGGCTGGCACCACGCCGAAAACGACATCCAAATTGTTGGAGGTAAAATAATCTACCATCCCGCCCGACGCTCATTCATCACAACCGTACTATGGCGCAATTGTATACTCATTGTATTTGTAGCCATATTTATATTTGCGCAAGTCCCACTTCAACGACTACTCGGGACGGACCCGGAGCTAGTTGTTGGCGGCCTGTCACTTGTTGCTAGTGTTCGTAGACTGACACTCGAGCTTGTCGGATGGACGCTCTTTGCGCATAGTGTCGTAGTATTCCTGCGGTTGTTCCTTATGCGGACCCGGCTCTTCGGTGACTCAAAAATAGAGTGAAGTGACTAGTTCCGAATATTCGTAAATTCGTATACCCAACCGGGCTGCCAATGCCAGGGGGCACTCACAATTCCTAGCAGCGACTGGCCAGTCGACCAACGTTCTAAGCCATACTGCGTTGCCCTATGACCAATAACCAGCACACGCTTTCCTGCATACCCTGACTGTATCTCCGTGAGGAAAGATCGCATGAGCTCTGCTCGCTGTTCATAGCTTTCGCCATTCGGGAAAGGCTCGTGAACATACCGAGGGCGCACCCGCTCTATTTCGGAACTCGGGTGATGTTCAAAATCCCCATAGTCACACTCCCGCAACCTATCGTCCCTATACACAAGATGCTTGGTACCGAATGCCAGTGTAGCGGTCATATATGATCGCTTAAGATCGGAACAGAATATCGCATCGAAGTGCTCGTCCTGACGCCGTCTTCCGAGCTCACTTGCCTGCTCTACCCCTTTTTCAGACAACGCAACATCATAATGGCCTGACGCGATTTTTTGTTCATTATCAAAAGTTGTGGCATGCGATTCAAAAATAACCGTGGTCATGTCCAAACTATATCAGAAGTCTTGCTATAATCGAGGGATGCATGAGCCTCAGGAATCTCTTATAGACAAGCTACAAACGGCCGGCGGGCAAGTGCTTGTCGGCGAAATATATTATCACTACAAAAACCCTCAGCATTTCTATACGGTGCTCAATCTAGCCATCACCGAGTGGAACGACGAACCCTGTGTTGTGTATCAAGCCGAGTACGGTGACAGGCTCACATTCGTACGACCACTAACTAGTTGGCTGAGTACCGTCGAATGGCACGAACAGACAATACCAAGGTTCGCACTAAAACAATAACCGCCGTGCCCGGTACCGGCTAATGGCGTCTTGCGCCAGTACCCCGCTATATAGAAATCGTATCTTATTATTCAGATGGGCTAGTCATTAGTAATCACATCGCCCATCGTGCCACTGTATATGTTAACGAATGGTAGGAGCGTCCCAGCATTCGTAAGTGTTCCGGTGATTAAAACGCTATCGCCAGGAACACCATTTTTCTGGACCTGGCCCACATTAATATCAGTCACATTTAGTTCGTCGTCACAAATAATGCCCGGATGACTCGTCCGATAGAGTGTTGCTGGCAGGTAAACAGCAGCGTGCAGAAGAGTTGTGTCAGTCACTGCTACCACGATAGCCGCATTCACTGCATCTTCGTGACAGACATAGGTAACAGGCACTTCAAGTTGGTATGTAGTGCCATCAACGGCTGTAGTCTCCTCAAGGATATAAGGCTGGCCCACTGAAAGCGAGGGGCTGGCTGCGCTCACGACCCCCGCACTCATGGTGGTTATGAGTACCCCCAGGCTAAGGCCAATTATGGCTGAACACTTTTGTGTTATTACTGCGATATGGATCATTCCTATAGTCATAGATCGTGTCCTTTTTTACGTTAGAAAAACACCACTTACGGACTTCGTCCAAGTCCGTACTTTCATCTTCGAAGGTGCCCACCCCTCCCTTCTCTTTAGTGTTTGTTTGCTAACCAAAAAACGATAGGATCGCTCCTATCGTTTCGAAAAATATGCTATTGCGGTGCCATCACCCATAAACTTATCTTCATGCCGCCCACCCCCCATTTGAATTATTCTGTTACTAATCTTTCTGAATTGTCGATCCTGCGGTATTAAAACTGTTGCGTACACCCTGCAATACCGCTTGTTTGTCTGCATTTTCCGTACATAGATATTGCGAGCTTTGTATGAAATAGAAATAATCCCCGATGATTTTTCCATCCTGCGTCTGACTATACATTTTCCCCTGCGTTGAATCATCCGAGGTGTCTTTTGGCACTCTAAAAATACTCGCAACAGATTGTGGCGCATTTGTGCAATCGTCTTCAGAGTCCAGAGAGTGCGAACGGAGACTCATAGAATCTAGTGACGAATTCGTTTTAGTATCGTAATAAGCATCAGCCGTAGCGGTCGTCAGTGCAAACTTCACGCCCCACTCTTTAATGCCCAAGTATTTTGTCTCGCCACCCGTTGTATTGTCGCTAGTCTGTTCGGTACTTTTTGCGACAGGTGTAGCGGCGGAAGGTGTCGTTTTTGTTGTCGTCTTGTCTTTATGTTTTGAGGCTACTACAAACCAGCCTGACAATCCTATTAGAGCCAAAACCCCTATAACGATCAAACCCTCAACAACACTAAATCCCGATTCATTCTTAACCTTCATAGCTTAACAATAGCTGGGGATGCAGCAATATACAACGCTTATGTCAAAGTGAAGGAACACCCAGGCGACGCTTCACTTCTGCCCTAATATCAATAGCCCGTCCCTCGATAACGGGGTTAGTAGCTCGGCCTTGAAGCGTAATGCGCTCAATATCTCCGGGAGTTAATGTCCCTCCTTCACGTGCCGCCACATACGACCGAGTAGCATCAAACACTAGTGCATGAAATATATCACAGACCTGCATAAGATCGGTAAGCCCCCACAGGAAAGCGTCCTCAGGACAAGCCCCAGAATAGTCAGGTACTGCGGTATGGTGGTTTAAGGCTCCGAAAGCAGCAAACCAAATTTCCGGCTTCTGTAATTCTTCCGCAAGCGCCGTAAGCCTAGTGGCACCTTCCCGCGTGTGTGCATCTCTCACCCACTGTCGCCGTGCAACAGTATATACTTCCGCAGAATTTATATGTGGCAAGATGTCGGGATGCAATTTGCCGACATCGTGCAAACGAGCCGAAAAGTGCCCCAAGTTCACACACCTCTTGCCGAGCCGCGCTGTAGTCAAGCATCTGGAACATCAGCTCCCCTACGCCGAATCCATGCTCCATGACGCCATGATCTTCCTCTACCAACCGTGCGAGTCTATTGGCACCAATCATCGAAGCCGTAATCTCAAAAGGTCGAGTCAGACTAAGTGTTCCAAGATATTCCGAACTCTTACCTTCGATCATTCCACCCCCCCAAAAAAATAATCTTCGCGCAGCGATCCTATGCAAACCGCTCCGAACTCCGTCTGTGCTTATTCACTCGATCGTAAATGGTAAACTTTACAGAAAATACGTCTTGCCCGCAAACGTAAAGAATAAAAACACCACCCAATTAAAACCAGGTGGTGTTTTTTAAGTATGCCCAAATGGAAGATTGGTGTCTTAGGCCCGAGAAGTCTTGGATTTTGCACCCTTAGACTTAGGAGTCTCGGCCTGTTTGGCAGCAACTGACTTCTGGACCTCTTCCTTTGTTTTTATGGCAGCACGTGTGCGCATAGTGCGAGCGACTGCGATACCGGCCGCTACAGCCAAAACGGCGAGTAACCAGAACCATGTGGCACTTGAGCCCTTGGCCTTCTTACTGTCAACTGCCTTAACAGTATCCAACTTCGAGGAGGCATCCTTCTTGTCGGCAGATGCGCCAGCGGTCGAATTTGCAGTAGCTGTCGTCGCGTCACCAGCTACCGCGCCGTTATTGCCAGCCTTGGTGCTTCCGCCGGTAGTAGATGCAGTAGTCTTACTGCTGGCTGCTGTTGCAGTATTCGTGCTCGTTGAGTTGCCACTAGGGGTCGGCGTAGATGTGCCACCATTAGCTGGGGTCGGGGTTGTCGTAGCAGGAGTCGCAAAAGATACTGCTGCGTTGTCTGCATTACCGGTCCAAATGTTTTGGCCGATAGTTGGGTCGATCAGCTTAGAGCCAGCACCAATGGCAACCGTTGCGGAACCTGATCCAGCGATGGCCTTGAAAGTTACTGCACCGACTTTCTTCGAGCCAGTTACTGTAGCACCAGCAAGTCCGCGGCCGTAAGACAGGTTACCCGCAGAGGTGCTCACATCGCCTTCTTTGTCGAAAGCACTACCGCTAGCATCAAAGCCTACAAATTGTAACTTACTCGTGTCGTAACCGATCTTAGCGGTCACTACGTTAACCTGTGAAGTACCGCTGTCTTCGCGGATCTCTATACTAAAGGTACTGTTAATCTGTTGGCTACCGCCGCCGATCAGAGAAATGCTTGGCGCAGTAGCCGCAAACGCTTGTGCGCTAATGGTCGTTGCCAGTAGGGTGGTCGCTATAAGACCTGTGAAAAAATTCTTCATGATTATTTACTCCAATTGAATAGTAAAGTTGACATATCAATTTCGTCGATCGTACCATCGCCGCTTACATCGCCCTGAGCCTTGGTCATGCCTGTCTTGTTCCAGTTGTAAAGCATAGTGCTGAGATCAATTTCGTCGACAACACCATCATTATTGAGGTCACCGGTCTTGGTGGTTACTGGGGGTGTTACGATACCTATCTGTGCTTCAGTTTCAGCCAAAGCATCTTTCATAGTCGATACCTTGACACCGCTTGCTTGGATAGCAGCAAGGTGAGTCTTGAAAAGATCTAGAGAGGTGTCATATGGACCAGGGGCTTCGTAGGTAGGATCGGTTGCTTTGCTTGTATCTACCACACGGTGATACACCAACACCAACCATGTTTTGTCGGCTTGCGCTTGGGCCACCCATGCAGATATCTGAGCGGCAGTCGTAGTAGAGAAAACGTTCTGTACGCGCAAACGATAGGGGTCAAAATTGTCTTTGCTGTTATAGCCTTCGTCTACTGTACGATGAGACGTATATCCACCATACGAAGTGCTTACACTCTTCAGCACGTCATTTACATGCTGGTTGTAGTCACCGTAAGGAGAGGCAAAATTAGGTACGGCCTGACCAATGATGTTTTCTAGGTAGTGCTTAGATTCAGTGAGCTCCTTAATGAGCTGCGCATCACTCACCTGTGTAAGCATCGGATGAGTAACGGTGTGTGAACAAATTTCGTGGCCTGCGTTAAAGAAGGCCTTCACATTCGTTTCTGCCTGTACAGGATTAGCTATAAGCGTTGTGGTCTCAAAACACTGTGTTGTCTTGAAGCCGTACTGGTTCAAAAGTGGCAACGCATTCGTAGCGTTATCTTCATGCCCATCATCAAATGTGAGAGTTACGAGGGGTTCACTAAAACCAGTTGGTGTATACTCTTCGATGCTGTAATCATCTGTCTGCACCCAACCATTTTGATCCAAAAACATAAATATAGTTACTTTTGAAGCACCCTGCGGGACGCTAAAGGTATTACTGTATTGTGTCCACGTTGTAGCCGAAGCTGCAGTTGGTTGCGGGTTTGACATGCCGTAAAAGCTTTCAGTACCTGCCGCATCCATGTAGTCAACAACAACTTTAGGGGTTGTGTTGGTCTTATACCAAGCGTTAAAACGATACTGTTTGCCTACCTGTAATGGTGCAGCTGCGGTTGGTGTACCGGTAGTAGTAGCAATAGGATCAAAGATCCACTTTGCGTCGCCATCGTCACCGGTCATCGCACCACCAGTAGTGCCATCATCAGCGCCAGGGATATACGTCTTCTCGTAGTTGGCCATAGTTACTTTAAGACTCTTGCTGTCACCATGTCCGTCTCCGGTCACGTACTCAAATGTCGGAGTAATAGCGCCTGCAACCGAGGTCCAGCTACTGCCCGTCCACCCAGTGGGAGTCGTTGTGCCGATTTCCACCGATGGATTGGTGATTGGGTTTACTAAAGTCGCTGCCGAAACAGTACCAGCCAGCGGTAAGAGCGTAAGCGTCAATGCGGCGATACCAGCTACAAAATTCTTGAACATAACTCCCTTTCTTTCTTGCCCACTGGCAACACAACTAATTTGAGACATATTATACCTAAAATTGCATTAATGTCAATAATAGTCTTACATAACCATTAGCGTTGTCCTGCAGGAGGAAGCCATATCACGCGCCCCTCAGCTGGCTTTAATCTACACGATCCATTGTCAGACAAAGTTTGAAAAGCTTATGTTAATTCTATAGAGTAAGTATGTAGAGTAAGTATGTAGAGTAAGTAATTCATGAATAAGAAACGATCCAAACAACCTTTCTACAGGAAAAAATCACTTCTTTGGACTATTGGCGGCATCCTTAGTCTCATTATATTGGTACTGGTACTATTCCGAGCAACACCCTGGCCAGGAGCAATGATAATTCGTATAGTCTTCAATAAAGGTGGCGCCAAAACACTGCAGGCGCTCGAAAAACATACTCCGAGTAAGCCCGTGGCAACAATTACCGACCAATCATACCGGGCGCATGATCCTGACGCGAAGCTGGATGTGTATTTTCCCGAGAGTAGCCGTAATACAGACCTGCGGCTACCGATTATCGTATGGACTCATGGAGGCGCATGGCTGTCTGGTGATAAAAAGAATGCAGCACCCTATTATAAATTGCTTGCCGCTGCAGGCTACACCGTTATTGCACCCAACTACTCGCTCGCCCCTGGCCACACATATCCAACTGCCGTTCACCAGTTAAATGATGCATATACATATATCCAATCAAACGCTGCACGATTCCATGCAGATACTAACAAATTCTTCCTAGCAGGTGACTCTGCAGGCTCACAGCTATCAAGCCAAATGGCCGCAATCATTACCAACCCTGCATATGCCCGGGAGGTGTCTATCACGCCGACCCTGAAGCCAGCTCAGTTGCGTGGCACTATTCTCAATTGCGGCATCTATCAAATGAGTGGTCTCACACAGCCCAGCCCCACCCTGCCCAAAATTGTTGGATGGGGTGATGATGTAAGCGTTTGGGCATATAGTGGTACGAAAGATTTTTCCAGCCCAATTATCAAACAGATGTCTGCTTACTATCACGCAACGAGTGATTTTCCTGCCACCTATATTAGCGGTGGCAATGGTGACCCACTCACCAAGGCTCAATCCGTACCATTTGCCGCAAAGTTAGAGTCCCTACGCGTGAACGTCACGAAACTCTTTTATGCGGATAATCACGTGCCTAGTTTGCCACATGAATATCAGTTTAATCTAGATAATACTGATGGAGAAAATGCACTAAACGCGACACTAGACTTCGTAAAAGCGCACCTGTAATAACTAGTCTCTCGTCCCCGCAGGCTCAAGCAGTACCCCATTTTTTGACACATCAGGTACGCAACACATATTCCGGTTGAAACAGCACGGCCTTCGTTCTCCAGCCATGAGTTTCGAGCATGTCGTTTCGATTCGCCGTCTTCGTGTTTCATCCTGTTTAGTTGAGCCTATCCAACGAATCCACTCCCAACGAGCCATTGGCGTTATGTCAGCCCACAAAGCTTGTACCCTTGGGTTGATCTCGAGAGTAGCCCCCAAATCTGCCGGTATATTAGGCTCGGGCCATTCTTTCGTCGACTCAATTACTAGCGCAGCGGTGTCTCCCGCGTTTGCTCTTGCAGATTTTTGCACGTTCTTGTCGACCCTAAACCAGTGACTTCCATTACCATCTGGCTCAAGCGCAGTTTGAAATCGGAAACCATTAATAGTCCCCTTAACCATTGCCTGACCTCGTGACGGAAGCTTCGCGCTTGCGTCCTTGGGCAGTTTAAGAATGGTCCATGAACCAATTTTAAATAACTCCGTTTCAAAGCGAATTGTAGTCATATATTGCTTTGCCTATTATTTAGGGATAGCCAGGCTCCATTTGTCTCAGTAACGAAGCCATCGGCAGAGACCGCCATATAAAGAATTGTTTTCATGTTTTTATTCTAGCAGAGGGCCGCTTATCCTGTACCCGGCCCGCCCTAGGCTGTGTTTATTTCCGGAGGATATAGTTGCACATTTCCTCACAATTAATCAGAAATAGCTGAAATGGAAAAATATCGACCACAGCAGCCCTTAAAATGCATAAAAATCGTACTGCTTGAGGTATTTTAAGCTGCTAGAATATACCTATGAAAACAATCCCTGAAAGTCAAAATGCCAACCAGATAATAGAACTTATGTCCTGGCTGCACAAGCATGGCCTGCGGTCCGTATGGGACTTCTTGCAAAGATGACAGGCAGAGCGGTCGCCTCGAAGGTCAACTATCCGAGCAGGAAGCTGCGGGTGGGCCCCAAGAATTGCTGACCGAAATCAGTCAGGAATTAGTACCCGGGCTAAGGACACCCGACGAAGTGCTCATGGACTTGGGTGCCACTGCCTGCGTAGCAATCTAATCTGTACTGCTAGTTGTTTGTAGCCTTGGTGATTCAAAAATTATTATGGTGCGCCCGAAGGGATTCGAACCCCCGACCTTTGGTACCGGAAACCAACGCTCTATCCAGCTGAGCTACGGGCGCGTAGAACGCCTTCAGTATACCACTCTCAAGAGCTAGGATTGTTGCTTCTTATCGGTGGTAGATGGAGGCAGTTGTCGGGGCTTAGACTGTTCCAGACTACGCTCAAGGCCCCTCAAAAGGCTGTACGCCTGCTCACGGCTCATGCCTATACGAGCAGTCGTAATAGGCTGTTGGGTGCCAAGCCCCTGTGAGAATCCGAGCACTACTCCTAGATTGTTGGCGGCTACATGTACGCCATCGCTATAGATCACGCGAGGATCAACAGCCATGATCATAACCATCGTACGATTCTGCTGCTCATTCGGATTACCATCATGATCATGCGGCTGATCATAGCCAGCCAGCTGCCACAACTTGGCAGCATCATCGTCGCGCATGCCAAAATGATTAATCAACAGGAGTAAAATATCTTCACTTGGCCGCTCGCGGCCCTGTTCGATACGTGAGAGTACTTGTTCTTCAATTTCTACAGCACCAGAAACTTCAGCCACACTTTCGTGCAGTTTTTGGCGAATCGTTTTTAACTTTTCGCCGAGGTTTTTAAATGGTATTTGTTGGGTGTCGTCGCTCATACCCAACTATACTACCGCTAATCTGTTAGACGTGCAAGATCGCAGTGTATAATGCAGGAATGGATATACGGCAAAATGAACCCCTCAATAAGCATTCCACTATGCGGCTGGGTGGTATTGCCGCCTATGCCGTCGATGTGCATAATCGCCAGGAAGTACAAGAAGCAATTGCTTGGGCAGAAGAACGTAATCTGCCAGTAGTTATGATCGGCTCCGGAAGTAATATCATATGGCGCGACGAAGGCTTCCCTGGTTTACTTGTTCTCAACCGCATCACCGGATATGAAGAACGCAGAGAAGACGATCAGAATACCTACATCACCATCGGTGCGGGTGAAGATTGGGATAGCGTCGTAGAGCGCACCGTTGCCCAAGGGCTAACTGGCATTGAAGCACTCAGTCTTATTCCTGGTACGGCCGGCGCAACGCCAGTACAGAATGTCGGTGCCTACGGGCAAGAAATAGCCCAGACTCTACTGAGTGTTGAGGCATACGACCGCCAAACCGAACAGATTATCAATATCCAAAATATAGACTGCGGCTTTGGCTACCGTACAAGTCGATTCAAAACAACCGATCGTGGTCGCTTCTTTATCACAGCTATTACACTGCACCTATTACGAAAAAATCCTGAGCCACCATTCTACGCAGCCCTCCAGAGATACTTTGATGAGAACGATCTACACGCCCCCACGCCACTAGTTGTACGTGAAGCCGTAATGGTAATTCGCAAACGCAAACTGCCAGACCCCAAATTAGTGGCCAATAATGGATCCTTCTTTGCTAACCCCGTCGTCGATGAAGGTCTGCTTATTCAATTGCAAGCCGACTTTGGGATCGTCCCACATTGGCCGATGGAAGATGGTCGCATCAAAATATCAGCCGCCTGGCTCCTGGAGCAAGCTGGCTTTAAAGACATGCACGACCCCAAGACCGGCATGGGTACATGGTCCCCGCAGCCCTTAGTCCTCGTAAATGAGCGTGCGCAGAGCACGGCCCAACTACTCGAATTCAAACAGCGAATCATCGAAACCGTGTTTGCCAAATTCCACATTACTCTCGATCAAGAGCCAGAATTACTGCCATAGTCAATTAGTTCACGGTAGTGCGCAACAGATTGGCGTATCCTCGGATTAGTTACTTGGAAAGTTCGCACTAGAATAAGGCTCTTTTGCGACTATACGCTCCAAAGCTTGGCGGACAACGGGGATAACATCCTGTGGTAGTTTATGCAGGTCGGCCCACAAGAGTTCACTACATTTATTCGGCTCCATGTTTTGCGGATCACCCTGCCAGGTATCGGTCTCAAAAAAGAGATCCATATATTCATAACCCCCCTCTTCGGCAACACGATGCATGGTATGTACGAGCCGTAAATCACTAGGCACTATCGTGACGCCAATTTCTTCCTTCGCCTCACGAACCATCGCCATATCTGCTGATTCATTACCATCAACGTGCCCGGCTGGCATGCTGAGCCTGCCGTCCATATAGCCTGTATGCGCTCGACGCAGTAATAATACTTTGCCATCAGCCCTTCGCAACAGAATAAAGATGGCTACGATTACTTTGTGTCGTTCCGTCCAATGGCTCATAACTACGCTGGCAGTGGGTAGTCCTTCGCGAAAGCGAGGATTTCCTTCTTTATAGTTGCCAGTTTTTCGTCTTTGCCGTTTGCAGTAATTGCTCGATCAATCCATTCGCCTACTTGCTCCATCTCGGCCTCTTTCAGTCCACGAGTGGTTAAGGCGGGCGTACCCATACGAATACCGCTCGGGCTAAATGGTGACCGTGGATCAAATGGCACGGTGTTCTTGTTTACTGTTATGCCAGCAAGACCCAAGGCCTTTTCCGCATCAGCTCCTATAATGCCCTTATTGGTTAGGTCAACGAGTAACAAGTGGTTGTCCGTACCGCCAGTCACTAGGTTATAGCCCTTGCTATTGAGCTTATCTGCAAGAACTTTGGCGTTTTTCACGATCTGCGTTGCGTAGTCCTTGAATGCTGGTTGCGCTGCTTCATGCAGCGCAACTGCAATACCGGCAGTCTGATGGTTGTGTGGGCCACCCTGTAATCCTGGAATAATCGCTCGATCGATCAGGGTCGGCAAATTCTCACGACTCAATGGTACTGACCTCGTGGGTGTAGATGGATTGCCATTACAAAGAATCATAGCCCCCCGCGGACCACGAAGCGTCTTGTGTGTGGTAGTCGTAATAATATCGGCGATGCCGACCGGGGAGGGATGAACGCCACCGACAATGAGACCGGCTATATGTGACACGTCAGCAACAAGATAAGCATCTACCAGATCAGCAATGGCGCGGAGCCGCTTCCAGTCAAATATTCGCGGGTACGCCGTAGCACCTACAAAAATAAGCTTCGGCTTGTTGGTCTTTACTAATTCAGCCATAGCGTCATAGTCCAAGTAACCATCTTTGCCGGTGTTATATTGCACACTGTTGAACCATTTGCCAGAGAAATTTACTTTCAGTCCGTGCGTCATATGACCACCAAAATACAAGGCCATACCCATTATCGTGTCCCCGGGATTCGCTAGTGCAAAATAGACTGCCATATTGGCAGGGCTTCCCGAGTAGGGTTGCACATTGGCGTGGTCCACACCAAATAGCTTCTTGGCACGATCTCGCGCCAGATTCTCTACCTTATCGACAACCTCGCAGCCACCGTAGTAACGCGATCCCGGGTAGCCCTCAGAATATTTATCGGTCAGGCGAGAGCCAAGCGCTTTAAGAACTTCGCCAGAAGTGTGGTTTTCACTTGGAATCATTTCCAAGCCTTCACGCTGCCGGTTTGTTTCGGCGGCAATCAATGCTTCTATCTCTGTATCAATCATGGGACATATCCCTCCTACACATACTAATAAGGGGTTTCAAAAATATAGTCAGTTGCCGCCGTAGCTAGATCATGCTGCTATTGTAGCAAGGTGCGTAAAAAGTGGTAAACTAAAAATACCTCTTATTTCTCTTGTATTGCCACAAGCATAATAGCTTTGCAATGAAAATATCATTCATGATATAATATATGACACTATGGATACAGCTAGCACGCAAATTGGTAACTTAATAGCGCAGATACGACAAGAACGCGGGCTTACTCAAGCCGAGTTTGCTAAAAGATTAAATACAAGCCAGTCGGCGGTTAACCGCATGGAACACGGCAAACAAAACCTCAGCATTGAAACTCTCGGGCGTATAAGTGACGTCCTCAATAAGCAGCTCATCTCGCTAAGCGGCAAAGCAGTCAACTTACGCATCGATGGTGGCTATGAATTGTCAGGTGATATTGCCCTTAAGACCAGTAAAAATGCTGCCGTAGGCCTTCTTTGCGCCAGTCTCCTCAATTACGGCGTGACTCGATTTACTTCATTCCCTAAGATCGAGGAAGTCTACCGTATTATCGAGGTGCTCCAGAGCATTGGCGTTAAAATAAAATGGATCGGCAATGATATCGAGATTCGTCGTCCTAAGCAGCTGAATCTGGACAAGTTAGATGCTACTGCGGCACGAAAGACCCGCTCAGTGCTCATGATGATCGGACCACTGCTGCATGACTATAAAGACTTCAAGATTCCGTATGCGGGTGGATGTAAACTTGGTACTCGTACTGTTGAACCGCACCTCTTTACTCTCGAGGAATTCGGCGTGGGCATTGTAGCCACCAGGGGTTATTACCAGGTTACCGTTGCACGTAAACACCCTGAACGCGTAATTCTCTATGAGCAAGGGAACACTGTTACCGAAAATGCTCTGTTTGCAGCTGCCCGTTTCGACAAAACAACAACAATTCAATCTGCAAGTGCCGATTATATGGTGCAGGACGTCTGTTTCTTCTTAAAAAAACTAGGCGTAAAGATAGAAGGCATTGGCAGCGGCATCTTACGCGTTACCGGTACTCGTACCATTAAGAAAAACATTACTTTTGCTCTTACCGAAGATCCCATTGAAGCGATGTTCTTCTTAAGCGCGGCCATTACGACAAATTCAGAGATAACCGTACGCCGCGTACCAATCGACTGGATAGCCATTGAATTAGTCAAACTAGAGAAAATGGGCGTCTCCATGACCATGACCGATCGTTATAAGGCAGGCAATGGCATTGTTGATCTTGTTGATATCACCGTACATAAACACAACGGCAAACTCACGGCGTTGACCGATAAGCTGCACCCCAACTTATGGCCAGGGCTAAACCCCGACAATTTGCCCTATTTCGTACCTATTGCTGGCGTACTGAACGGCCGTACTCTCATCCATGACTGGATGTACGAAAACCGAGCTATCTACTATACAGAAATGACCAAAGTCGGCATGCAAGTAGAGCTTGCCGATCCCCACCGCCTCTTTGTTATTGGGCCGACAAAATTCAGCAAAGCGGACGTCGTCTGCCCACCGGCCTTGCGACCAGCTAGTCTGCTGCTTATCGGCATGCTAGCTGCTCCGGGCGTCTCTACACTACGCAATGTCTATACGATCAATCGAGGATATGAAGACATAGCCGCACGCCTCAATTCACTGGGCGCTCATATTCAGGTCTTCCACGAAATATAGCAGGGCTGCCAACGCTTACAAAGCGAGTCACTTTTTGTTACACTGGGTAGGTTAAAGCGTAAGCTTGTAGGTGGTTCATGAATGCGCAGCAATCCCATATACGTCTGATGCGGCGAGGTATAAATGGCGACACAGGCATATACATAGCCCGTCACACCTTGAAGGCAGATTTCCTATGAGAGTCAGATAATGGCTCGATTGCCGAATCCCGGCTCGGATAACGGTACCTGGGGTAGCATCCTCAATGATTTTTTATCTGTCGAACACAATCCCGACGGCACACTCAAAAGTACGGGCAGTCTAGCTGCTAAAGCTAACGATACCGCCGTTGTCCATAACACGGGCAACGAAAGTGTGGGCGGCGTAAAGACCTTCGTGGTCTCCCCCATCGTTCCGAACCCTACCATTAGCAACAATGCCGCCAACAAAGCCTACGTTGACTCGGTAGTCAGCGCTGGTGCACCAGATGCGACCACCTCCACCAATGGACTGATTCGTCTGGCAGGTGACCTAGGTGGTACCGGTACTACGGCTATAGCACCGGTGATCTCCGACAACGCAATCTCCACCTCCAAACTGGCCACTGGCGCCGTGACCAGCAATGAGATAGCCGATAACACTATTACCAACACCGATATATCCGGTACGGCCGCCATCGCTAAGAGTAAGCTGGCAGCGCTCAACATTGTTGACGCAGATGTCTCGGCTATTTCGCAAAGCAAGATCACTGGCCTGTCCGCCGCATTAACTGGCAAGCAAGATAGTGACGCTACATTGACTGCCCTCGCGGCACTGGATGGAACGGCTGGACTCGTAGTCGAAACTGGCGCCGATGCCTTTACCAAGCGCACGCTAACTGCCGGCTCTAGCAAGTTAGCGATCACAAATGGCACGGGTGCAGCTGGCAATCCTACCATAGACATAGTCGAAGGCAATCTCAATCCCGCTAACTTGTCGGTCAATGCACTTGATCGTGCTAATCACACAGGCACCCAATTAAGCAGCACCGTTTCGGACTTCGGTGAAGCCGCACAAGATGCAGTCGGCAGCATCCTAACCGATAGCAACACTGTCGACTTTACCTATAACGATGGTGGTAACACGATTACAGCCGATACGCGCACCCAACTATCGCTCACGAGTGATGCAAGTGGTCTAAAGCTCTCGGGGGACACGGCCAGTCCCGGCAATAGCAAATATTACGGAACCGACGGCTCAGGTACGCGTGGCTTCTTCGCCCTGTCAAGTAGTGGTGAGGTTAACACCGCCAGCAACGTTGGTGCCGGCGGTGTAGGCGTCTTTAAACAAAAAAGCGGCGTGGATCTGCAGTTTAAAAACATTAATGCCGGCAGCAATAAAATAACAGTCACCGATGATACAACCAATAGTGAGGTGGACATCGACGTAGCCGAGGCCAATCTCACCCTTGCCAACATTGGTGGCAACCTAGCGGAAAGCCGCATTACCAACCTGACCACCGACTTGGGTAGTAAAACCGACAAAGCAACACTTACTACCAAAGGTGACCTCTATGTAGCTACCGGCGTCAGTACGCCGGCACGCCTAGGAGTAGGCTCCAACAATCAAGTGCTAACAGCTGATTCATCTCAGGCCACAGGCGTCAAATGGGCAGACCCAGCAGCTGCCAATTCACACACCGTGGTGACCAAGTCCAGTACCTATAGCGTCACTATTAGTGATGAAATTATTCTGGTGGACGCCACTAGCGGAGCAGTCACTATTACATTGCCTACGGGAGTAGGCAACACCAATATATATACTGTCAAAAAGATCGATAGCACTGCAAATAATGTCACGATTGCCACCACCGCTTCGCAAACCATAGATGGCGGCACAACGGCTGTCATACATGTCCAATTTGCGAGCGTGTCGGTCGTATCCAATAACGCCAACTGGTTTATAATTTAGAAAATGGGGAAGCACTATGAGCTATAATCCACAAAATCCGAACGGCCAGACAACAAGTGCCAATTCCTCGCCGGTAGTTATCGCCAGCGATCAGTCGGCAGTCGATACTAATCAGGCAAAGGTGGGTGGCAATAACACCTCCACGAACAACGGAACAAGCGATACTGGCACACAGCGAGTGACCCTGGCTAGTGACTCTACTGGTCAAGTGATCTCCCGGGGTAATGTCGCAAGCGGCACAACCGATTCAGGAAATCCAGTCAAAATTGGGGGCAAATATAATGCCTCGCCACCTACTTTTACCGACGGGCAACGAGGCGACCTACAGCTTGATGCTTCAGGGAATCTAAAGACAGCCGTAAGCGGTAGCGTAGGGATCACTGCAAACAGCTCAGTGAATGTGAACCAGATAGGTGGTACGGCGGTTGCCACTAACTCCGGTAGTACGTCCGCCGGTACACAGCGAGTAGTGCTCGCTACCGACCAGCCAGCGCTCACGAATGCCTTAAAGGTGGATGGCTCAGCAGTTACACAGCCAATTTCCGCCGCATCGCTACCCCTGCCGTCCACCGCCGCGACCAGCACGAAGCAGTCTGATGGGTCACAAAAGACACAGATCGTGGATGGATCAGGCAATGTGATAGGTTCCACTAGTAATGCCTTGGACGTAAACATCAAGTCCAACGCAGTGGGCGGTGGTACGTCAAGCGCCTTCGGTGCAGCCCTACCGAGTACTGGTACGGCCGCCGGCTTTACAGACGGCACCAACATGCAAGCGGCCCGTACGTATGACTCCGATAGTGGTGCCGGGACGGAAAACACCCTAGGAATCGTGCTACGCAAAACGGCCAGCGGCGGTTCGGTAGAAGCCGGTACCGGTACCAACCCTTTGCGTACTGATCCAACAGGCACCACCACGCAACCAGTCAGCGGTACGGTTACAGCTAATGTTGGCACTACCAATGGTTTAGCTCTCGATGCTTCAGTTACGGGCCTTCAGGTGTCTCAAGGCTCTTCTACTTCTGGACAAAAGGGAGATTTAGTCTTAGGCGCAGTCACCACTGCAGCACCTACCTATACGACAGCTCAGACGAGCCCATTATCGCTTACTACTGGTGGTGCGTTACGTGTAGACGGCTCGACAAGTACACAGCCAGTATCTGGCACGGTTACTTCCAATGCCGGAACCGGAACGTTTACAACAAACGAAGCACAAATTGCCGGGACCACCACGAGCGTTAATAACGGCACGACCGATGCTGGGACGCAGCGCGTTACGCTCAGTAGCGATTCTACCGGTCAAGTGATCGCCCGAGGTAATGTCGCTAGCGCTAGCGCCGACTCGGGCAATCCAGTGAAAATCGGCGGTGTCTTTAATTCCAGCGCCCCCACCTTTACCAATGGACAGCGCGGAGACTTACAAATCGATGCAGCGGGTAATCTAAAAACTACAATGAGTAGTGGTTCGGCCGTAAGTATCAACGACGGCACAACTACGGCGAACAACATCGCCGGCGATACTGGTCAGAATGCACAGATTGTCGCGCCGATTCGTAAGGAAGTGACTTTCTCCGTATCCGGTAGTGCCGCAACGACCGCAACGGATGTCAGTAATTATCGCTGGGTAAGCGTGCAAGTGGCAGCAATCGGCTCGTCTCCTACGGTTACATTTCAGGGCTCAAACGACAACGTCAACTTTGTATCAGTTGCATTGATGAGTGCTGGCACCACTTCAGGGGCAGCAAACCTTACCACTGCGGCAACAGGCATAAGTCATGGTCCGATAAATTTCCGTTATTTTAGACTGAACATCTCCGCAACAGGCGTAACAAGTGGAGCCATTGAATTCTTTGGCGCCGCTAGCGCTATGCAGAGTATGGGCATAACCGGCAGCTTAAGCGTCACACAAAGCGGAACATGGACTGTCCAGCCAGGCAACACCGCCAACACTACTGCCTGGTTTATGAACGCCGGTCAAGTTGCAGGAACGGCGACCGCAGTTAATACCGGCACCGCCAGTGCGGGTACGCAGCGAGTAGTGCTCGCTACCGACCAGCCAGCTCTCACGAACTCACAGCCCGTCAACCTGGCTCCCAGCACAAGCGGCGGCTGGAGCGTTTCAAGCCAGACGAATCTTACAACCACCGCAACAGTCAGTGGTGCAGTAGCAAAATTTGGCGGCTACATGTTCCTAAATCTCAATGCAACGCCAGCCTATATCCAAGTATTTAACCTTGCCACGTCAGGGGCAGTGACACTTGGAACCACAACCCCAACGTTTGTTGTGCCAATTCCAGCTAACAGTACAGCTGCCAACGGCGCGGGTGCAAACCTTGAGTTAACCAATGGCATTGCCATGAGTACGGGCATTCAGGTAGCGGCCACCACGACCGCTACTGGTGCTACTACCGTCACTACTGGCCTAACTGGCTTTGTCTTATTTAAGTAGCGGAGCTTAAAATATATGGCACGTATCCATCAGTCGGGGTTTGAGACCAATAGCATGTCCCCAAATGTAGAATGGTCCTTTATTGGCGCATCACACGCAACGACCGACTCCCTTTCGGCGCGCACTGGTGGCTATGGCTTGCATTTCGGACCAAGTTCCTTGTTCGGCCTTATAGGAGGTCTTGCCTTCCAATTTACCGCTTCGGCCGCACCGGGCCCCTACTATGTTCGCGGTTTTATTAAAGTCGCCGTCGCCGGCGACGCGAGCAGCACCATCATCGCACTCCACAGTGGAACGGGTGGTGCCGGACAGACACCTCAAGCCAGAATTACTTTCGAAACCAATCGAACACTCATACTTCGCAATCAAAGCGGTACTCAAATCGGCTCGGCATCAAGCGCCCTGTCTCTCAATACGTGGCATATGATAGAGCTGCAGAGCAACGCTAGTGGCGGAGCCGGCGCAAGCACCATTGAAGGACGCCTGAATGCGAGCGTGTTCGCCACGAGTAGTGCCCAGAGTCAAGGCAACGTTCTAGCCTATGCCGTAGGTGGTAATTTAAATGGCGAAACAGTAAACAATCTCGAACTCTACTGGGACGATGTTGCCCTGAACGACAGCACCGGTGGATCTCAAACTAGCTATCCGGATCAAGGGCGGATAGTCCACTTGCGTCCTTCAGCTGCTGGCGACAACAATCAGTTTGGCACCCAGACTGGAGGCACCGCTGGAAGCGCCAATAACTGGACACGCGTCAGCGAAATTGCGCCTGATGAGGCAACGAGTTTTAACGGAACTGCTGTACTTAATAATGAAGACCTCTTTAAGGTCACTAACCCTGCATGGGCCGGTATCGGCGGCAATGACACGATTAATGTTGTCATGGTCGGTGCCCGTATGCGCAATAATAGCGCTGATGCCACGGCAGCTCTAAAACTTGAGATCGAAAAAGCATCAGCCAGCACCATAGCTCAAAGCAGCGCCATTACCCCGAACACTACCAGCTTCGTTACCAACGCAGCGGCCACTCCATTTAACTACCCCCTCGTAACCTATCTTGATCCCACAAGCGGCGCTTGGACACCCGCCTCGCTGGCGACTACACAGATTGGCTACAAGTTGATCACTGCGGGCACCAACCGCATTGAGGTAACAACCATGTGGGCCAGTGTCGACTTTACCCAGTACACCGGGCCAGCAACCTTGCCTCCCGCCAGCTTTCCGCTTAGTGGTGTAGGATAGTTTACTCCAGACCGGCTGCAATAATGTCGTCGCTGCCGAATACTCGGGGGCGTAGTACGAATAGTCGCAAGAAAACAGTATGCACGCATACGCAAAGCCACAAGAATAGAGTTATAAGCATAGCGAATCCAATATCCGCCATAGTCGCACCTTTGAGATCGGCGTAAAATCCAAGGGCCGAAAAAGGTACAATTACCTCTATAAATAAGATACCGTAGGCAACCCATGCCACAAGCGCCAGAATGCGAAACCCGATATGTATAATTGTTTCAGCTACGACTTTACGCTTAGCACGCTGGGGTGCCGTCTGAACCGCCGATATTGCGCCAAAGATACCAGACAGCAGACGTTCAACACCATCCAGTGACAGATAGACCGCAATAGTTCCACCAGCAGCTACGACAAACACCAAAAAATAGTACAAAGTCTGACCGGAAACCAAAGCATAGAAAAGAGCCGTAAAGCTGCCCGGAGTAGTCTGCAAGATTGCGCTGAGCTTCAGGTATTCAGGGACAAGAATGTTGTTAGATAGTTGAGACCAGCTGCCAATCATCAGGAATACACCAACCAGTATAGTAGTAAAGACCGCGCTTGAAAAAGATGGTATGAGCAACAACATAAACAAACGGATTTGGCGCATGATCATATAGTATAGGCTATGCGAAGACGTGTCTAACCGCACGCCCGAATACTACAATGCGTTTGACAATTATACATATGCTTATTAAGATTTGCTTAACAATTAAAATAGGGGATCCCTCATGATCATCAATCAATTGCGACGTTCAAGGGTGGGGGTTCTCACTAAATATATTGCGGTTCTGGCATCCGTAGCCGCCTTGGTTTTCGGCAACGTTGCGACAGTATTTGCCTCTTCGCCACCTGTTGTTATCAACGAAACCTTTGCTAGTAACAGTGGAACGCTTGTACCTGTGTCCGGTGGCACATGGGCAGCTGGTAGTGGTACCTACAATTTGACCACGCCAGCAACTGCGGCCTCAGGCAATGGCAATGTTAGTATTAGTAGCACACCTTTGACTGGCGAATTTACCATTGCGGTTGATGGCAAAATTGCAGCCGCGCCTGGCGAATTCTCAGTCATCTTTGACTACTCGGACCCGCAAAACTATAGTTACGCCCACTACAGTGCCACGCTACACGACTTCTCGCAAGGTATTTTTAAAGTGCAGGCCGGCACCGTGAGCCAAGTTGCCGCATTTGACTCATCGGTCACTACCGGCAGTCTCCAGACCGTAAAAATTAAATATGATGGCACCAAAATCAAAGTCTACAAGGGAACGACTTACCTAACCGGCTTAGACATGAGCGTCCGTACGGGTGCCAAGATTGGTGTCGCCACGAATAATAGTGCTGCGAACTTTGACAATTTGATCGTCAATGGCACTGTTGCCAGCGCATCAATTGCACCGCTACCCCAAGTAACACCACAACCTCCTGTAACCCCACCCGCAGCACCAGTAACGTGCACCGATTTCCAGGTAACGCGAACCGTTTCAGTCGCTACCGCGGCCGATCTTACCGCTGCACTTGCAGCCGCACAGCCCGGTGATGACATCGTACTGACCGCTGGTACCTACGTGGGAAACTTTACGATTACTGCATCCGGAACAACTTCCGCTCCCATTCGCCTAGGTGGTGCAAGCAGCGTCATTCTGGACGGTGGTGGCGTTGATGCTAGTGCCGTATTACACCTAGCGGGTGCGAGCAATTGGTGCGTCAATGGCATAACCATCACGAATGGCAGCAAGGGCGTTATGTCAGACAGCTCGACAGGCAACGTATTCCAAAATCTGGAAGTCTACACCATTGGTGACGAAGCCGTACACTTCCGTTCTTGCTCCAGCAATAACATTATTCAAAACAGTCATATTCATGACACTGGCCTGCGTCGTGATTCATTTGGCGAAGGCGTATACCTTGGGACCGCCGACAGTAACTGGGGAGTCTACAATTACTGTGACCTTGGCAACCCCGATCAGAGTAATTACAACCGCGTACTAAATAACTACTTCGATCACACCGCAGCTGAGGCTATTGATGTAAAGGAAGGCACTATGGGTGGTCTCATCCAGGGTAACCATTTTGACGGCATCGCTATGACCGGCAATCATGCCGACTCACTGATCGACGTCAAAGGCGCCAACTACAATATCACGGGCAATGCTGTAACTGTTTCGGGCACTTCTTCGGTAGTGGATGGCTTTCAGAGCCATGTTATAGCAGTCAATACGAGCGTCACCCACTCAGGTACTGGCAATATCTTCTCTGGCAATACCATGCCTTTAGGTAGCGTTACCGGATACGGCATTAACATCGGAAGTGGCGCTACTGCACTGGTCACCTGCGACAATGTCGTGACCGGGGCGGCATTAGGCATGAGCAACCTCGCTTGCACGCCGTAACTGAGAATACGCAAAAAAGATTGACCGATTAAACCGCTTACGTAATACTTACAATAAATGCTACAAACACAAAAAGAGGAGACTAGTATGGAAAGTACCGCAGTCATAGCTGAGAAACTTTCGTCGTCCAATAATAAACGGCGCAATATCATCATTAGCGCTTGTGCCGGCTTGGTAATTGTGGGCGCGCTACTTACCGTACTACTCACTTCGGCGAAGAGCCAGCCCGAGATCATCAATCAGCAGTTCGCAAACTCTACAGCCACCACCGCTTTCACTACAACCGGTAGTGGTACATGGCAGGTATTAAACGGCACATATCAACTAAGCAATCCAGCTCCACTTCAAAATCAAACTGCGGGCAACTCCAACCTAAGCATAAACACCGCCGCTATTACGCAAGGCGAATGGCAACTCAACACCGATGCAAAAGCATTGAGCACCGGTGGTAATGGAAGTCACGATTTCTCGATCATTTTCAACTACACAGATGAAACAAACTACTACTACGCTAACTTCAGTGACAAGAAAGATGCAACAGTTAATGGTATTTTCCAAGTAAAAGCCGGCACTCAGTCTAAGCTCGTATCTTTCCCTGACACCATTACACTTGACGCAAATAACCAAGTAGAAATTCGCCAAAAAAATGGCGAGGCTAAAGTATATCTGGGTAGTGGCAGTAAGTACCAAGGTAAAGTCAGTACCGCCAAATACGCCTCCTCTCGCGTTGGCTACGGATCTCGTGGCGGCGCTGCCGTATTCGATAACCTCATCGTCAGTGGTCAAGGCACGGTGGCAAGCCCAACACCAAGCCCAACACCGGAACCAAGCCCAACGCCTCCCCCCTCAAACCCAGGCGGTAGCGGTACGGGTTCTGGCGGTGCATCAGGAAGTGCCGGCGCAGGAACGGTAACGACTACCCCTAATGGTCGTATCATTAGCGTCACCAACTCCGACCAGCTAACCGCAGCCCTTGCCAGCGCGCAAGCAGGCGATGATATTAAACTTGCAGACGGTACGTATGCCGGTAAAGCACCAGTATGTGCCTACACAGACAAAGGTAAACAAAAGGTCATTACGAAGCCTTGTAGCTACCAAAAAGACAGTAACGGTAAAGTATCCCTACTGTACAACGACAGCCATACAGTAGCAGCGACTAGTGGCGGGAATACCGTTTACACTGGCAGCTTCTCGACTCCCGACCTAAAGCTAACCGATAGTGCACATGCAGCGACCGCGGCAAAACCGATCCTCATCGAAGGCTCACGCAAGGCCATCATTGACGGTGGTGGCACCGGTGGTCACTACGGTCTCTATCTTGTTGACGCAGACTACTGGCAAGTAAAAGGTATTACCATCGCCAATGCCACAAAGGGTCTTGTCATGGATCGATCCTCACACGTACTGCTCGACGGTATTGAGGTCACAAGCATCGGGCAAGAAGCCGTACACTTCCGAGACTTCTCTGATCATGGCACTATCCAGAATAGCTACGTGCACAAAACCGGACAGAAAAATGCCGCTTACGGTGAAGGCATCTACGTTGGTAGCGCCAACTCAAACTGGGCAACGTACAGTGGTGGCATTCCCGACAAATCTGACAACGTACTCGTACAGAACAACCTCGTAACCGACATCGGCGCAGAGGGCCTGGATATTAAAGAAGGCTCTAGTAATGGGGTCATCAAGGGTAATACTTTCGATGGCGCATCGGTACAGGGCAAAAACTCAGCCGACTCTTGGGTCGACGTAAAAGGAAACAACTATACGCTTGAAGGAAACAAGGGCGTGTACGCCATTGACGGTCGCACGGGGACGCACATCATTCTCGATGGCTACCAGGTACACAATGTATACGCCGGCTGGGGCTTCAACAACGTATTTACCGGCAACTCAGCAGACATGGGTAACGCCAAAGGCTTTGGCTTCATGGTGCAAAAAAGCGCGCAAGGCAACATTATATACTGCAACAACACTGTTAGTGGTGCAGCGAGCGGACTCTCAAATATAGGCTGTAAACAATAGACCTCATTAATAAATGATATTAGAACAAAGGGACTCTACTACTAGAGTCCCTTTGTTACGTCGACGCGAATTACGAGGCTAAACTCATCTGATCACCCCAGTAAAACCGGGTATGTAGTGCATGTACTCCTGGCTGCCAAGTGGGACTAATCTGTGGCTAGGAGTGACAAGGCCTTGCATAATAAACATATTCGTGGTATAGTATATACAAATAACGTATAGGCGTTGTTGTGTTACGGAGTGACCATACTATGACGAACATCAAAGGCCGTGGAGCCCCCTCATTTCTTGAGCGCTCCCGAGATTCCGATACTACTGACGGCGTCGTACATCGACCTGCCAGCTACGAACCACGCCCCACAACGGTTAAGCGTCGCAAGCGTAAGCAGCCCCTGCTATTAAGCGCCGGGCAAATTGCCACACGCAAACGTGTCGTACGTCGCAAAAAGCTAGCGCTACTACTACCTGGACACAATGAAGAGCTCATTATTGCAACCACTATTGCTTCCGCTATTAAAGCAGGCCAGCCCCGTGAAGACATCTATGTTGTCGACGATGGCTCCGAGGACCACACGCGTCGTGAGGCGATTAGCATGCTGCCTCGCAAAAACGTACTAAGCGTGCCTAAAGGTGGCAAGGCGCATGCCGTACTCGCTGGCATTGAAAAGTTCCAGATTGAAGAACGCTACACCTGGCTACATGTAGCTGATGCTGATAGTGTCTTCTGTCCGGATTACTTTCGCATGTACAAGCGTAAACTAGATGCCCGCAAATATGCAGTGGCGGTTGGATTCGTTCAAAGCTTACGAGGTAACTGGATTAGTCGTTACCGTGCGTTCACCTACACATATAGTCAGCAGGTACTCAGACGCGTGCAGTCCTGGTTCGGCATGATATCGGTCTTCCCTGGCCCGATTACTTGTTTTCGGACAGATATAATCAAAGACTTGGACTTTACGGCCAATAGCATGACTGAAGACTTTGACCTCACGCTACAGGTACACCGCAAAAAACTAGGTCGCATTCGCTATATCCCTGAAGCCATCAACTATACACAGGACCCTCAGACACTGAGTGACTTCTGCAAGCAAAACTTGCGTTGGCAACGTGGCTTCTTTCAGGGAGTACTAAAATACCGCATTGGCACAAAACCACAGGCCGTAGATATAGGTCTTGGATATCAAATGCTAGAACTATTATTCTACTTGATCCAAATGTTCGTACTATTGCCATACATCATCATAACCACGCATCACTGGCAAATTCTGCCCATTGTGATTGCAAGCGACTTCGCAGTCACCTGCGCGCTTGCCCTATTCTCGGCCGTTGCCGCTCGAAGACTAGCAATTCTTGGCTCACTGCCCTACTTCTACTTCTTACGTTGGATTGAAATCGGTATTACCGTGATTGCCTACTTTGAAGTAGTAGCCTTGCGTAAGTTCCGCGGTGAAGCATTTAAGGGCTGGAGCACCAAGGGGCGTCGCTACGCTCTTGATGCAAAAGCACTAAAGGACACTGCTTAAATGAGTGCTACAAAAACGCACAGAAAACAGAAGCAACACAGGCATACGAACTGGCTGACCCAAAGCGTAACTATCATTGCCTGTGTCATGGCTGCAGCTTACGTGCTCATTCGCATCTTCAACTGGATCAAGTTCTTCTAGAGTTTCTCAGCGTGATCGAACTTGAAGACAAATAGCTGACGGTTCTGAAACCATGTACCTGAGCAGGTCTGAATCGTAAGGATAGGCTCGCCTTTGTAATTGAAGAGGCTGGTGTCCGTAGGCGATACATCAATACTACTCTCAAAGGTATATACGAACTTATAGCCATTATCTGTTGCTACGCTGGCATCTGCGCCCGGCTTAATAACGTGCAGGTAGGCGAACACTTCAGGGCGGTAGTGACCGTATATATAGGTATTGCCCGCAGTGTCATTAGGCTCTGGAGTCATAACGCCCCAATGGGCAGTATGTAGCCCCAAGGTCCAATCCTGGGTCTTGGCATTGTAGTACCCGTCGACAACAGATAGGTTGTTGATATTCACGCTCGGAATGCTTATAGCAGTCGGGTGACCGCTTACTACCGGCTTTGTCGGAGTTGCCTTCGGCGTTGTGGTCGTCTTAGGTGCCGGGAACGCTTGAGCGGCCACAGAGCCACGCTTTGTGACATTGAAATAGATTGTTGGTACAGCACCAGCGGCGCCAACCAGGCAAAAAAACGTACCTGCGATGATTGCTATTTTCAAATTTCGTTTCATAAAATAATCCTGAAATACAAAGCCGCACTACTGGAGTGCGGCTTTGTTCGCTTACCGGACGGGCCGGTTACGCCTTGCTGCGGGCCTGCTTGAAAGCAGAAACACCCGAAACAGCGAGGGTAATGACGCCGAAAGCCAGCACAGAGAGAGCAACCACGAACATCGGGCGAGTAGCGCCGGTGTGTGGTAGCACAGCTGCAGTTGTGGCACCAGTAACAGTTGTTGAAGCACCGAGAATAGTTCCGTACATCCAAAACTCCTGTCTATTAGTTTAGTATCGGCTGACGTGCAAACCATGCATACAACACAGCTCCACCGTTCAACTCCAATGCATCATACTATATATATGTGAGTTTGTAAAGTATATTGTATTGAAAGTGATTATGGTTAGTTCGCTTTTTGCTTGACAAAATGGGCATTTAAGAATATAGTTTGCATATAAACATATTTATTATGTAAATAGGTATTTGAGGATTTATGAGACGACTTTCTGGGCTATTCCTATCTGTATTAACCGTTGCTTTTGGTCTTCTGCCATCGTTGAATGCGCTTGCCGCAACAACCAATCTGGTCGCTAATCCGTCAGCCGAGACGAGCACCACAGGTACTACTGCAGACAACTGGCAGCAGGGTGGCTGGGGAACCAATACGCCAGTCTTTAGCTATGATACGACCGGCCACAGCGGCACGCGTAGCCTAAAGCTACAGGTCACCAAATATACCGATGGTGATGCAAAGTGGTACTTTAGCCCCGTAAATGTTACCGCTGGCACTACATACACATTCGCCGATTACTACCAGTCAACTGTCGCGACCCCTTTGGTTGTGCAGTTTGATAATGGCACAAGCTACAGTTATATGGATCTCGGCAGCGTTCCCGCTGCAAACACCTGGACACAGGCGAATAAGACTTTCACCGTTCCAAGCGGCTATACCCATGCAACGGTATTCCACCTACTTAGTAGCGTTGGCACCTTGCAGACTGATGACTACAGCCTAGGTAATAGCGCCGCCGTACCATCAAACCTAAGCGCAAGTGTTACCAGCCCAACTACAGCCAGTACTGTTAGCGGCACAACTGTAGCACTTACGGCAAACGCAAGCAGCACGACCGGTGTCGCCGGCGTCCAGTTTAAAGTCGATGGTACGAATGTCGGTAGTGAAGATACTTCAGCTCCTTATCAGGGAGCCTGGAATAGCACCACCGTCAGTAATGGGACCCACAGCATTACCGCCGTAGCTCGCGACACTGACGGCACCCTCGTCACTACGAGCTCTGTTAGCGTTACGGTAAATAATACAGTAACTCCGCCTGTTACCCCTCCCGTTACGCCGCCCACTACCACAGGCAATATCGTGCCAAACCCTTCAGTTGAAACGCTTGATGCCGCTAATAGCAGCATGCCACAAAACTGGCAAACAGGTGGCTGGGGAACAAATACAACGACATTCAGCTATCTGGCCACTGGTGCACAAGCGGGTACTCGTAGCGTTAAGCTGGAGACTACTAAGTACACGAACGGTGACGCTAAATGGTATTTCACCCCCCAGGCCGTAACCGCTGGGAGTAAATTCACTTTCTCCGACTACTACAAAGCCTCAATTGCCACTGACGTTGTTGCCCAATTCGACAATGGCAGCGGCACCTACAGCTATCTTGACCTCGGTGCTGCGGCCGCCAGCGCATCAACCTGGAAGCAATACGCTGCGTCCTTTACCGTTCCCGCGGGCATGAAAAATGTCACCATCTTTCACATACTGAGCGGCGTTGGTAGTCTACAAACCGACAACTACTCTCTCGGTCAGAGTCAGGTAAATGCACCTACTGTCGCTGTTACGACGCCTGCAGCCACTGTAGCCGGTAGTGCCGTGGCCCTAGCGGCTACCGCTAGTGATGCGAGCGGCATTAAGAGTGTGCAGATCCAAGTAGATGGCACGAATGTTGGCAGCGCGCTCACAGTTGCGCCATACCAGACCACTTGGGACAGCACGAGCGTCAGTAACGGCAGCCATACGGTCACCGCTATTGCAACCAACAAAAATGGAGTAGCCGCAACTTCTGCAGCCGTCACACTTACCGTCAACAACACCGTCAGCGGCAATATGATCAGCAATAGCTCCTTGGAAACGATCAATCCAAGCAACAGCAAGGCCCCCCTCAACTGGCAGAGTGACAAATGGGGTACCAACACAACGACATTCAGCTATCTGACAAGCGGTGCTCATACCGGCACACATGCTGTTCGCGTGAACACAACAAGCTACACTAGCGGCGATGCAAAATGGATATTCAATCCTGTGAAGGTAACTCCAGGTATGCAATACAAGTTTAGCGACTTTTATACTGGAACTATTGATACTGAGGCTGATGTTGCCTTTACTATGTCTGACGGCTCCACCTTGTATCAAATTATCGGCTTGCCAGATGCTGCTGCCAGTTGGACCAATTTCACGACGACCTTTACCGTTCCTCAAGGCGCCGTAGACATGACCGTTTACCACCTCATCCACGGCAAGGGAACTCTGACTCTAGACGACGCAAGCCTCACCCCATACACACCTGTTGGCTTCAATCGTGCAATGGTCAGCCTCACCTTCGATGATGGTTGGGCTAGTGAGTACACCCAAGCACTACCCCTCTTGCAGAAATACGGCTTTAACTCAACACAGTACATCGTAACTGGGTTCCTTGGAACCGCAGGCTACATGACCGCCGCACAAGTACAGGCATTTGCTACAAGTGGTAGTGAAATCGGTTCACATACGCTCACCCACACCAACCTGCTCACCGACACGCCAGCGCAATACGAAAAAGAACTCTCCCAATCGCAAACTGAGCTCCAACAATTAATTGGCAAACCAGTCACGACATTTGCCTTCCCTAATGGCCTATATAATGGAGGTATCCTTACGTCTACGAAGAAATACTACGCTGCCAGCCGTGGTGTAGAAGACGGCCTCAACAGCAAGGATAATTTCAAGCCTTATGACATTAAGGCACAAAATATCTACAGTACCACCACTACCGCTCAGGTAGCCGACTGGGTTGCTCAAGCAAAAGCCACCAACACTTGGCTCGTGCTTGTCTACCACTCAATTGACCCTGTCAGCTCTGGTGGTGACAGTGAATACAATGCGACACCTACGCAACTCGACGCCCAGCTTAGCGCTATCAAGAACAGTGGTATCGCGGTTGAAACCATGCAACAGGCCTTAGCTGAAATTAGCCCCCAGCTCTAGTCAACAGATACTTGCCCTAAACGTAAACATAGATATAAAATTACAGAATATAAAAGGAAGCCAGGCTACATGAAACGTATCACCGCCCTATGCCTATCACTACTAACCACCGCCTTTAGCCTAGCCCCCGCCCTCAGTGCATCTGCCGCAGCCGTAAACCTTGTTTCTAATCCTTCGGCAGAGACAAGCACCACAGGCACCATGCCCGATGGTTGGCTGCAGGGTCAGTGGGGTACGAATAATGCCGTCTTTAGTTGGGCCAATACTGGTCACACCGGCTCCAAGAGCATGAAAGTACAAATGACTAGCTATACCAGTGGTGATGCAAAATGGTACTTTGCACCCATCAACGTAACCGCTGGCAGTACCTACAACTTCTCTGAGTACTATCACTCAACGGCAACAACCGACGTAGTAGTGCAATTCGATAATGGCACGAACTACTCATACGTTGACCTCGGTACTAAGGCACCAGTTGTGCCATGGACTCTCGCCAGTAGTAGCTTCACCGTCCCTGCGGGCATGACGCATGCCACTGTTTTCCACGTGCTCAACAGTATAGGTATCCTACAAACTGACGACATTAGTCTTAGCCAAGCATCTAACTTAGCCGTACAAATCACAGCCCCAACGACTGGTGCGACCGTTATAGGCAGCAATGTCCCCTTGACCGTGACTGCCACTAGTAGCAATGGTGTTGCAGGCGTGCAATATAAAGTCGACGGAACCAATGTCGGTAGCGAAGTGACTACTGCACCCTATCAGCTAAACTGGAACAGTACTACCGTGGCTAATGGTACGCACAATCTTACCGCTACCGCTCGGGGCAATGATGGCAGTCTTGTAACTACTGCAGCTACTCAATTTACCGTTAATAACCCGGTGGCTGATGGCACCAATTTAATTCCTAACCCTGGTGTTGAAACCGTTAATGCAACGAATGCAAACCAGCCCGCAAACTGGCAATCCAGTAGCTGGGGAACAAATACGACAGCCTTCCGTTACGTCAACAGCGGTGTGCATGCAGGTACTCGTGCGCTCAAGGTAGAGATGAGTGCTCGTACCGACGGTGATGCTAAGTGGTATTTCACTCCGCAGTTAGTAGACAGTAGTAGGCTATATACCTACAGCGACTACTACAAGGCAAATACCGAAAGCTACGTAACTGTGGACTTTGGCATGACAGATGGCACAGATCAGTACGTCACCCTAGGCACACTTACTGCGGCCAGTGGTTGGACAAAATATGAGGAACAATTCTCCGTACCCCAAGGTGCTAAAACGGTTACCGTCTTCCACCTTATCCAAAGCGTGGGCTGGCTCGTCACCGACGACTACGCACTCAGTCCGTACAGCCCAGTTGGCTTTAACCGTCCGCTCGTGAGCCTAACCTTCGACGATGCCTGGGCTTCCGTCTACACCAATGGGCTGCCTATTCTACAAAAGTATGGCTTTAGCTCCACGCAGTACCTGCTTTCTGGCAACACCGCCAATCCTGCATACATGACCGCTGCGATGATGCAGTCGCTCAAAGATGCAGGCCAAGAGATCGCTTCCCATACTGTTGATCACAGTGACCTCGTGACGCTGACTACAGCACAACAGCAGCAAGAGCTGAGTCAATCTCAGGCAAGTCTTCTGCAGTATACTGGAGTTACCCCAGTCAACTTTGCCTCTCCTTACGGCTCGGTTGACCAAAATACTATCACTCAGATCAAGAAGTACTACCAGTCGCAACGTGGTGTAGTCAGTGGTTTTAACAGCAAGAACTACTTCAATGCCTACGACATCAAGGTACAAGACATTACTTCCAGTACAACCCTCACTCAAATTCAGGCTTGGGTTACGCAAGCACAGGCCACAAATACATGGCTCGTCCTAGTCTATCACCAGGTGAGCGACGACCCTGCTGCCGGTGACTATAACACGCCTCCTGCAACCCTTGATGCTCAGCTTAACGCCATCAAGAACAGTGGTGTTACGGTTGAAACCGTAGCACAGGCATTGACCGAGCTCAAAGCACAGCTCTAGTTGATCATTCCACGCGTTAGTAAAAAGACTTCTTCCGAAGTCTTTTTACTAACAAACAATTTCGTGCGCACACACCCTACGGTGCATCAAAGAAAGTAGTCTCTAGACCGGCCTCGGCCGCTCCAGCCATAGCAGCGTGCAGAAGCTCCGGCCCTTGCCCAGAAGTGTACGACCAATTTCCATCTCGTGCGTGTCGGGCGGCAAATATATTCACCCGTACCTTATACCCGCTGTCCTGAACGGCCAATGCCTGCTCAAATTCGGCTCTGAGCTGAGCAGCTCGCTCTGCAGTATCATGCTCTAAGCGAGTTCCGGTATTGATCCATACGTCCTGAACACCGAGCTGTTTTGCACAAGCAACCGCATCTCTGTAGTTAAGAAATTTACTTGCCGCATCGTGTGGTGTCCTAGGAAAACCCTGAAGGCCAAACGAATCGATAAGTCCTACTGGCATGTCTTCTGTACTTTTCAAGAGGTGCTCTCTAGAATTGCTGCCGTTCAGCATGACACCCACTTTTGCACCCCTAAAATGTGCCTTGATGCATTGAGCGGCCCCAGTCACATTGGCCTTGAAGAGCTTTGGACTAACGCTGGTGCCTTCCCTGGGGTCGGGATAGGGTATCCAAGTACCCATCTGCTCATCAGTAACACCAGCGCGGAACAACGTGCGAAAATAAACGCTCAGCACGCCAGGAGAGGCATCTACGACACTGACAAAACCTGGGGTATGCAGTTCCTTAGGGTTAGCTTGCGCTCCACTCTGGTAGGTTGGCTCCATGAATACAACTGGCTTGATGCCATGCTTCGACCATTCGTGCAGTCTGCTCGCCATTGCCATGCCCTGCCTTTCTGCCTCTGCAGCATTCCGTGGCAAGCCCACAACCATTGGCATACTTTTTACACCATGTCCCAACCGCTGTTCATATCTTGCAAGAAGGCGCAACTGCGGATCATCACTTTTAATCAACTTCTTATGAACCCTTGGGTATTCATACGGTCCTGATTCAGTCCTGTCCATGCCAAAAGTTCCTTCAGGGCGTGGCGTCACATCCTCAAGCTTCGGTATGTGGTCACGGCCACAACCCGCTGCCGACAAGAGAAGACCCGCGCCCACGACTACACTAGAGGCAAGGAGTAGGCGTCGTTGTGGGTCGGTGACGTCTGCTTCGGCGGCGGCCATGGCTATAGGTTCTCGATTCATAATTTACTCGCTCAATTTTGTAACAAAACCAGATAGGGGCACCCCTAAAGTATTGAGCCCTTCAGAAAGACTAATAAGCGCAGACTCATGACCCGCCGGGAAACTAAAATCAATTCTCTCAGTGCCACTTTTGTCTTGGGCAAACAGATTTACTACATCAACCGTTAGACCATCTGCCTGTAGCCTTTGCACTACATTAGTGATGGCATGAGCAATGGCTGTTCGCTCTTCTACGCTATAGTTAGTACCAGCATATAGGTCAGCCTTGGGTATACCCGTATTGATCCATATGTTCTTTTTACCAAAGGCAGCCGCTACCACTTTAATTTTTTCAGCATCCAGGAAGTGAGAGACGTCCGCTTCCCCATTAGAGCCAATCGGTATCCCTACCCGATTACTAAACGCCTGGACACCAACTGAGTCCAAAAGATTACTTCGTATAGGCTCAGCACCTACCTTGCTATTATGCACGGCCGGCACAAGCACGCTAGCTTCGTCCCGATTCATATCCACCATAACACTAGCCCGAGCGTCCGGGAAATGCGCTTTAAGAGCAGCCAGCTGTAAGTTAACGTCGTGTACGTAAAAAGCTGGATCACTGCCCTTCCAGCCGCCTTCAATATATTCCGGACAAATAACGACACGACCCAGTGGATTTGGAGTGCCGCCGGCACGCACTCCCTTCTCATACAGCGCCGCGAAATACGTGTTTGGTGTTTCTGCAGTTTGCCTACTCATATCCTGACCTTCAGCAGGTTCAAGGATAATCGTTGACTGCATGCCTGCGGTAACCGCCTGATCAAGTGCAGCTGGGTGCCAGTCCATATCTTCCCTAAGCTCAGCCTTGTTGCTGCTCAGACGGAAAAACTCCATATTACCACCATTAAAGATCTTCTGACCGCAGCGCCCCTCCAACTCTCCAAGTCCTCGCAATACTTCGTTATCGCTCTCCAGTAATGCCGGATTGGGTGCTTCTGCGGTCGAAGGTGAAGATGCAGCAGTAACTTCGGGCTGGGCTCCATCTAGAGGCGCAGCACCAGTCTCGGCTGAACAGCCGGTAAGTGTAAGCCCCACGGTTGCCATGGCGCCAGCCAGTAGGGTTCGACGGCTCACATCTGGCCCGGGAGACGCCTCAACCGGCACGATGACACTCTGTTCGCTCATTTAATATATAATAGCAGGTATTGCTATTTACGTCAAAAATGTCCTCTGTCTGGTATAATAATTGCTGTCAGTTGCGGGTGTCGTATAACGGCCATTACTCTAGTTTTCCAAACTAGCTACGCGAGTTCGACTCTCGCCACCCGCACCATTTCAAACGAATCTACAAATGAGTGCTATATTGAGCATGAAATCACTTTATTTACCGGTTGCAATTAAAGCGGTGAGGGCCGCTCAAGATCTAATCTTGAGCTACTATAAAGATGAACAACTCGAGGTAGCAACAAAAGAAGACCAAACACCCGTAACGATAGCCGACCAACAAGCAGAAGACATAATTAAACAAATAATTATTGCTGCTTTCCCGAACCACACATTCTTTGGCGAAGAGGGGGAGAAAGTTGATTTAGAGAATCACAAAGGGTTTACTTGGATCATTGATCCAATCGATGGCACGAAGAGTTTTGTACGAGGGTTCCCCTTGTTTGGAACTTTACTAGCGTTATTGCATGACGGCGAGCTTGTTCTCGGTGTGTCAAATGCGCCTGTCTGGGGTGAACTGATATATGCTGCGAAAGGCGAGGGAGCTTTTCTAGAGGGCAAGCAACTCAATGTTTCGAAAATTAATCAGTTAGGCAACGCATATTTGAGCAATGGACGCCTAAAATACTTTGAAGATATAGACAAGATACCGCAGCTACTAGCTGTATCTCGAGAAGCAAAATGGGCAAGAGGATTGGGTGATTTTTGGATATATCATCTCGTAGCCGAAGGCAAAGTCGACATCATGATGGAAGGTTCGGTGAAATTTTGGGATATAGCGGCCGCGAAGGTCATTGTCGAAGAGGCAGGTGGTAGCATGACTCAGCTCGATGGGCAACCAATTACTTATCGATCTACAACCGTTCTGGCAACGAACGGCATGCTACATGATCAAATCATTGCTGCGATGAAATAGTCTCGCTCTAAAACTTCCACAATAAGGCATACGTCAAACAGAGAGGGCACTGAAGTGCCAAAACTCATCATCCTCGAGGCTGGGAGTGCATTCTGGACTTCTGCGAGGGATACTACCCTGGCGGATGCTGACTGTGCTGTTGTCGCCACCAACGGTCCTCTAAAGCAGGCTATACACCAAGCACTCCACCTATAGCGCCTTCCCTGTTATAATGACGACATGCCCCGATAGCTCAGCTGGATAGAGCAGGAGACTTCTAAGCTCAAGGTCGCAGGTTCGAATCCTGCTCGGGGCACCAAAACCATACATATGATGAAAATATATTTATCACATTCTAGTAGCTACAATTACGAAAAGGAACTATACACACCATTAAAATCGTCAGGGATTGTCAGTAAGTACCAGGTTCTGTTTCCTCATGATAAAGAAAATATTGATACTAACTCTAAAAATCTAATCCAGCATGGGGACTTAGTGATAGCAGAAGTTAGCCACCCATCCACTGGGCAAGGTATTGAATTGGGCTGGGCAGAAAGCGCGAGTACCCCCATACTCTGCATCTATAAAACTGGTGCAAAACTATCAAATTCCCTACGCTTCGTCGCAAAAGAATTTATTGAGTACACCGATTCCGCCGATATGCTTGCAAAGCTTGAAAACTGGCTGGGCAAAAAGTAGCATCGAGCCCTAGATCAGACTGAAACGATTACGACACCGAGCACCATGAAGGCAGCTAATAGCATCTCATTACGTGTTAATCGCTCATGGTGGACAATCGTAGCAGCAATAATAGATATGATGGCAGTAGAGTTACCTAAGGTAGCTACAATTCCAATATTGAACGAATGCACGCCGATAGTGTAACCAAGTGTACCCGTCGCTATTAGTAGTGCATTGATAAGGAGCCGCCGACTAAATACATGCTTCAACGCAAATCCATCACGCTGGGACCACACATGCACCATAGCGGCCGCTACTACACCAATCTCCAAAAGCAAGGCAGACAACCATGGACCAAGCGAGCGCGTGGGGTAAATGATCAGAAAGAATACAACACCCCACAAGATGGCTGCAGTTAGTGCATACGGTACGCCGCTAGCAAGTTTTAGTACGTTAGAGTCGCGAAGACTACGAAAATTGAGGGACACTGCAATGTTTGCCGCCAAAATAATAAGGATCCCAAGCCACTGCAGACTCCCTACATGAGTGCCCAACAAGAGAGCCGAGAGGAGTACTGTAATAAACGGTGCCGTGCCTGCAATGGGCGCCACTATGCTGATACGACTAATTTTAATGCCATGTGTGAAGGCCAGTGGAGCCAAATAGCCTAGAAGCCCTATGGCAAATGCTGCAAATGCTGCTCGCCAGTTCGCCAGGCGATGAAAAGTTGGAATGGCGGTTACTGTCAGCATAGCGCAAACAACCAAACCCCGAAGCAGTATGAAACGTGCAGGACCGAAGCGTTTGGCTAGCGGTAAAGTGTAGACATTCGCGAGTCCATAGCCAGCCATAGTCAGCAAGCCGAATAAAATTGCGCCAGCGATCATATACAGGGCAGTATAGCATTTTGCTGATGGCCCTATAGGGGTTTAGGGTGGATTATTGGAACAAAAAGTGCTAGAGTAGATTTGTTGATTTTGGCGAGCGTAGCTCAGTTGGTTAGAGCGTCGGGTTGTGGTTCCGAAGGTCGTGGGTTCAAGACCCATCGCTCGCCCCAAATCAGATAGTAGAATAGTGCGGGCGTACGCTTGCACTATTTTTATTGCTCGGCCCCGGGTACTATAATCAGATAAACACTAAACTCTTGCTATACTACTACTGATGAAAAACTTCATAAAACTCGCTCGACAATATTACATTTTTTCTAGTGCGCTTCTCGCATCGGCCATTGCCCTTCCCATGGATCTTGCCGGGTGGCATCTAGCCGCTCATGTAGTACTCATTATTGTAGCCGCTGTAGCGCTCATGCCATTTGTGGTTGAGATTTGGCGCGATCTCCGAACCGGAAAGTATGGCGTAGACATTCTTGCCGCAGTAGCCATCATAAGCTCAGTCCTGCTGGGACAATACTGGGCCGGCATGGTCATTGTCCTCATGCTGTCTGGCGGACAAGCCCTAGAGCACTACGCAGGACAACGGGCGGTACGCGAACTGGATGCTCTTCTAACCCGCGCACCACAGAAAGCACACATCCTACGCGGCCGAAAGGAAGTTGAGGTGCATGCAAGCGAAGTGCGCAAAGGGGACAAGCTCATTATTCGTCCTGGCGAACTTGTGCCGGTTGATGCGGTAGTTATTGAAGGAACTGCCAATTTTGATGAATCGAGTCTCACTGGTGAAAGCGTGCCGCAAATGAAAACCGTGGACGGTGAATTGCTTAGTGGCGCCATTAATATGGATGGGCCGGTCACTGCCCGAGCTATTCGCCCCGCCGAGGACAGTCAGTATCAACAAATTGTGGCGTTGGTACAATCCGCCCGAAAAAGCCAGGCGCCGTTTGTACGCCTGGCGGATCGATATGCGCTGCCGTTTACTATTATTTCTTTCACTATTGCCATCTTTGCCTGGGCTCATAGCGGCCAGGCTATTCGCTTCCTGGAAGTTATTGTCGTAGCCACACCCTGTCCGCTTATTTTAGCCGTACCGATTGCCATCATTTCCGGTATGAGTCGTAGCGCCAAACACGGCATCATTATCAAAAATGGTGCTTCACTAGAAAAACTAGCCACTGCACGGACGTTTGGCTTTGATAAAACCGGTACGCTCACCCGAGGCGAACTGCGTGTGGAAAACGTAACCACCTACGGACAAATTAAGCGCACAGAGTTACTTGGGCTGGCAGCTAGTATCGAACAGCACTCTAACCATGTCCAGGCTGTGGCGATCGCAGCTGCAGCAAAAGCTGCAAGCAGCAAATTAACAACCGTTAAGAATATTCGCGAGATCGCCGGAAAAGGGGTCGTCGGTACCGCCAAGGGGCGCGCGGTAGTGCTCGGTCGACTTGATCTACTCACGGAGCACAATATACACCTGCCAAAAAACTTTTCCGCTAGACAGCACGATCAAACTGCAGCCTTTATCGCTGTGGATGGCGCGCTAGTTGGCGTCATTACCTTTGCCGACGAAATCCGTCCGGAAAGCAAGCAAACCCTACAAGCACTTCGTGCGGTTGGTGTACGCAACTTCTTAATGATAACCGGTGATAACGCAAGTACGGCCAAAAAAATCGCACGACAGTTGGGCATTGAAAAAGTCTTTGCTGGCGCCTTGCCCGCCGATAAAATTCACGCTATTGAGGGAGTCAAAGACCGTCCCGTCGCCTTCGTGGGAGACGGCGTCAATGACGCACCAGTGCTCACTGCCAGTGATGTTGGCATCGCATTAGGCGCCCGTGGCGCTGCAGCAGCCAGTGAGTCGGCCGATGTCGTAATTATGCTCGATGATTTTGGCCATGTCGCTCAAAGCGTACAAATAGCCCGCCGTACATTCAGTATTGCCAAGCAAAGCGTCCTCATAGGCGTAGGGCTAAGCATAGGGCTTATGCTCATTTTCGCTACAGGCCGTTTTCTGCCTATCTACGGTGCGGCCATTCAAGAAGTCGTCGACGTCATTGTTATCTTCAATGCCTTGCGCGCCCATAGCGGTGGCAAGGTCATGACTATTCAGCCACAAGCTAGCCGCTAACGCACCGCCCTGCTTGTCTACTGACCCCTTGTCAGCATAGCCTGTACTTGCTCTGCGGTTATGTGAATCTGGGCGCCAGCAGTAGCATTCCCGGCAAGCATAGTGTTAGCTATGATATTTTCTACGGCACGCTGTACGACACGGCGCATTGGACGAGCACCGAGACGCGGGTCGTAGCCAGCTTTTACAAGAACACGCTTCGCATCCTCGTCAACGACAACACTAATTCTCTGTGCCGCCAAATTCTTGTTCAATCCCTGTAGGATAATATCAATAACCTGTATAAGCTCTTCAGGCTTCAACGGCCTAAACAGTACTATCTCGTCAAAACGGTTAAGGAATTCTGGACGGAAGGTGCCAGCGCTAATTAGTTCATTGGTAAATTGCTCTTCAAACTGGTCTAGCTGCTCTCCTGCATCAATATGCTGACGAATACGGTCAGCACCAGCATTACTGGTGGCGATAACTACCGCATCACGAAAGGATACCTCACGGTTATTAATGTCGCGCAAAATACCTTCGTCCAACATCTGCAGTAAATTATTCAGTACGTTCGGATGGGCTTTTTCAATCTCATCTAGCAGCACTACGCTGAAAGGATTTCGCGCAATTTGCGCGGTCAAGCTATGCTGGTCTTGCGCAGCGTCAGCGATGAGGCGCTGGGCATCTTGTGGCCCGGAGTACTCGTTAAGGTCAATACGCACCAAGCGATCTTCACCGCCAAAGAATACCGCGGCGACGCTTTTAGCGAGTTCTGACTTACCCACACCTGTCGGACCCAAGAATAAGAAAGTACCAATGGGACGACTAGAATTGCGCACACCAGCACGGGCTCGGCGCAAGGCATCGCTAACCACCTGAACGGCTCGCACTTGATTGATCATTCGCTTATGAATCAGCTCTTCAAGATTCAATAATGTTTGTCGCTCGGCAGCCGAATCAACCGTCCCCACCTTTACGCCTTGTGTTTGCTCGATGGCTTGTTCCACGGAACGTTCAGTCACAAAATGTTGCACCTGGCAGCCAGCGGCTGCCTCTAATAGTTTCAGGGCACGGCCTGGCATAACTTGCTCACCAAGGTAGCGACTGCTCAAACGATATGTTGCCTCTAGCGCCTGGAACGTATACGTAACGTTTTGCTGATACTCAAAAATAGGCAATTGGTTCTCCATAATAAGCATCGTTTCGCCCTCATCTGTGGGCTGCACCTGTACGCGGTTTAGGTATTGCACGAGTGCAGGGTTACCCTGAGAAATGCGCAGCCACCGCTGCTCATCCATCGCCAAAATTAGTCGCATAGCACCGCCCTCTAATATAGGGAGGAGAATGTTGCTTAAATTAACAGATCCGCTGCCATCCTCAAAGAATAATTGAGCATCGTCCAGAAAAAGAATTATATTCTTTGCCTGCAGCGCTTCATACAGCAACTGTTGTACCAAGCCCTCCAAATCCCCGCGACCTTTTGCTTGGGCGATGAGCGAGGAAGGATCAAGAGCAATTATCTGCGAATAGTGCATAGTCCGCGGGAGGCTTGGGTCAGCCTCAAGCAACTTTTTCGCTAGTGCATGTACTATCGTGGTCTTACCGCTACCTAATGCCCCTACAAGCGCGACGTTGCGTCGTCCGCCCTGAGTCAACAAGTGTACAACCTGTTGCGCGACTGTTGCGCGACTAGGTAAGTCATGGTTCAACAAGCCTTCACGGCCAACATGCTCACTAATATTAAAACCGAACCGTTGCAGCATAGGCGTATAACCGAAAGACCAGTCACGTGCGATACCACCATCACGCTTGCGTTCATGCGCTTCGGCAACAAGATGTTCCAAGTGTACATACCAACCAGCACCTACCGTAATATCATCTTGGCTGAGATGTAGGGGGGCAAGGATCTGATCAATATTAGGAACACTTCGAATAAGAGCGGCTGCCAGTGTGGCACTGCTTATTGCAGGCACCTGTAATAAGCCACGTATACGCTCCGCCTCTTGCCACACGCGTAGACTATCGCCTGGCTGGCCACTCATAACTGCAGTAAAAAATTCAGGACCGATTCCAAAGCGAGCAGCAAAAAACCTACCACCCTGTAGCTGTAAAACAATGGCAGCGAGTTGTTGTGGCGAGTGTACTTCAGGCAGTAAACCCAGCACATCAGCATCCAACAAATCGTCAATAGCCCGCCCTTTTATATTGGGAGGTAGGTCTTGTAGCGCCTTGCTCCATACGCCCATCACAATAAAAGGGCCACCGAGACCAGCAATGAGCCAGCCGAATGGTGCCTTCAGCCCGATAGCCAATCCAATACCGACAGCAACAATTATCCAGCCGCCAACAAGTAACAAACTAGAGATCGTCTTGTGCGCAAAGTGGTGCGCCATACGTGCCTTCTGGGCACGTGCACTATTGTAATTAAACGGTTGCTGGTTCACGATGGTCGGCCAATCAACATAAGCACCAAGCCCACGATTGGGAGAAGAGGCAATAGTGGCCAGGCAACTAATTCTAGTAGCCCAAATAGCCCAGCAAGTAGTGCGTACGTCGCTCCGATAAGGATAAAAAGGCTGCGTATTACTGCGCCGAATACACGAGAGAACAATCGATCACCGAAGGCATGCATGCGCGCGTCGAATGACCCGCCACTCATCTGCCCAGCGCTAATCTGGCGAAAGGGGTCGAACAACGTACGCATAAGCAGCGACACCGAAAACATCTCTAGTGCAAGCTGCATTCTAGTGCCTATGCGGCTAGTGCGCCCTGCCCAACCAGCACCATACCACCACGAAAAAAAGGCGACGACCATCATGGGCCCATTATAACATCGTATGATGCCGCACCGACTACAATGAACTAGTTAACACAAGCGCGACCAACAAAGGGACGACCATATTATCGGTACCCTCTCCTGATACGCTTTCGGCAATTGTTGCCGCTATCGGTAACCAAATAAGCGTTACTGAGCTGTAGTTCAATCCACTAAATGCCGCGTAACAAACCATGATAAGTATCGATGTAAAGAAGAAGGCCAAGCTACCCACCAAGCTTTTAGTTCGACCCATCACCTTATATGTACTGCCGTCACCCCAAGCAAGACCGCATATCGCCGCGAGACCATCAGCTAGACTCAAATGAAGCATCGCCGCTGTAAATATCCAGTCCTTGCTAGTGATCAACGCTAGAATGCCAATCACCAATGCAAATAATACTTCACCAATACTTTTACGCGAGATGGCATGAATTGATGAAAACACCCCTAATCGTATCGACAATATGACCGTAATTAGGAATAGGAAGCTAATCACTTGTATTTGGCGCCAACTTAAAAAGAAGGGCCAGAAGGCCACGAACATACCCACAAAGATGTGTACCATCTTGCGGGTAAGTTCTGAGTGAACCCCCTTATAACGAGATAAATACTCGGCAAAGACTACAATCAAAAAGACGACTAACAGCGCTACTATTGTCCACATGGCTCTATTGTAGCACCGGCGTTGGAGACAGTGACGGTTTTACCGACGTAGAGCTATATCTCATTTGCTAGCCAAAGGCAGGAGATATATCCGATCGCATACTCATACTATGCATGACGTGGTTGCCCTTCGTAGTCAGACGAATCCATGCGTCGCCGTAAACTGATCGACCGCTAAGAATCAACCCCTTGTGCTGCAGGTTTTGGATGATATGTGCCAAGCGAGCGTGGTCGAAGCGCAGCGTCTCAGCAAGGCTTGTAAAGTTTTCTCGGCCACGAACCGTAATAAGCCGCAGTACGACGGCGTAGTCTTCGGGTAATTGTATTTTTTTCATATTTCCCTCCGTTTAAGAGCAGATTCTATTATGAGCGGTCATGCTTAAAGAATACTTGGGAAATTTTCACAGTTTGGGAAATTTTTACCACGACACCTATACTATTTTCTTCACAGGCTCATGATTCCTGCTCATTTGACACGAGACTTATCCCGTACAGCTTAAAGCACGGCCAGTGACACCCAATGAAGGTGTGCCGTATCCGTCGTCAGGCCGTTCATGTTAACAACGACAGCCCGGAGCATTGGCTGACTTTTTCTAACTCTCTTTTTTTGCGAGCAAACCAAGTTTGTCTAAGCCGAGCAAGGCCACTTCGACATCGGTCATTTGCCCAGAGCGAACAATCTTAAGAAAATCAGGAAGATCAATGAGTTTGACATTAATAAATTCACCGTCATCAAGCTGTTGATCGCCAACTTTTTTACAATTAGTGGCCACAAAACAGGAGCGGTTCATAGTATTGTAAGCGTCATCAAAACATTGAGTAACAAATTGCACATCGCCTGTGTAGCCTGTTTCTTCGCGTAGCTCACGGGCAACGGACTGCTCGGGTGTCTCACCGTCATCCATGTAACCACCAGGCAGCTCGTTTAGCACTTTGTTTGGGCCAGGCCGAAATTGTTCGACTGTAATAACTTTATTATCTTCGGTGAGCGCTAGTACGCATATGGCCGGGTTAGTCATTTTAATGTAAAAGGTTTTAGTTTGGCCATCGGGCATTTCGTAGGTACGCTCTTCGATTTGCATGAACTTATCAAAGACGATCTGCGATTTTAGTAACTTCCAGGCCATTATTGTGTAGTCCCCTCTTGTTGATTATTCTTTGTATATATTACCATGTTGGTAAAATCTGTGGTATCTATCACGAAGTCAGCCCGTCCAGCAGAGGTATCGCGAAGATAAGAAGTATGCGGCGCATCGACAAGGTTATAGCGCCACTCTAAATACGCATCATCGAGGCGTGGAGTACCAGGTGGTTTTTGATGTTCACGCTCAAGCACCCGATCAAGAAGTGAATTGTCGTCTTGTATGTCTGTTCGTATGCGAACATCGAACAATCCATTATGATATGCATGCAGCCCGACACCTTCAGTCAAAAGTATACCCCCTAGCGGGATAGCTATCGACCGTTCCTGATCTTTTTTACCTGTTAGCCGATCATATGCGTCAGGAACAACCACTGACTGTGTTGTTGCAACTTCTTGCTTCAGCATGTGCCCTGCCGCCAAAAGGCAGGCTCGGTATTTGTACTGTTCCCATGCGACATGACTATACTCGGAGGTATCTATCTCTCCAGCTTCAAGAGCCTGGAAAACACCATTCCGAACATCACGGTCAGTTAGGAAGTAATCGAGAGGCAAAAAGGAAACCGGTGACTCACGCTCTGAATAGAAATTAGTGAGTGCTGTGGTGAGCGAAGTTTTCCCGGAGTTAGTAGGGCCGTCAATCGCAACAATCTGAGGAGCTTCGGGCGGTGCAACTACTTCACAGACCGCTTCATAGGATGAAAATGTCGTATCTAAGGCAGTATAGCCGCCATCTTCCAGATACTCCGCAAGTGCATAGCCCATATTGTCTACGCTTCCATGTGAGCGCGTTGTAATGCCTCGAATGCTTGATTGAGGTAGTAGGTACCGACTACATACGAGGCGATAGCCGACCATGTGCCATCATCGGTAAATAGACGAAATGGAATATCAGCAAGATAGTGCGTAGCTTCCGCAAGAGCAATACGTTGTCGCCAATGCGGTTCGTGCTTAATGATCTTCTCGTTAAACAGCTCACTATCGGCGAGCATGTCGAGCATCTTATCATTGAGTTTTTGAGCCGATGGGGCAACACATCCAAAATCTATCACATAACCATCTTGATCTTTCTTCACCATATCCTGTGAACCAATAATAAACTCGCCGAAACCGCTAAGGGTGAACTTCAGCTTGCCGAAATCGTATAGTGGATCCCAAGCTCCAGTGTAACCTCGTGGATCAATTAGCCTAATCTCATTGCTTTGCTGTAGATATACGGTATTAAGGAACGTCAGGTCACCGTGAAAACAAAAACATTCGAGATGCGGCAGAATAAAGGCACGTAGGGCTTTATTTTCTAGTAGTTCAGTCAAAATGATGTGTGGCGCGGTAAATTGTGTACCGTTAATAGTAATGGTGTCGTGTACCTCAATGAGTCCTCGGATAGACTGTAATCTCGTAAGTGCGCGTTCAAGGTAGTACGAATTCAGGCTATTCTCGGCATCTTTGTCAGAAGTACATCGCTGGAGAGCGCGACTACAGAGAGTATCTATGAACCGGCGTATGCTTTCTTCATACGCGGCAAACGGTAGCTCATTGGCTTGCAAAGCCTCGTAATAATTTGGTCCATCGAGATATTCAATCGTCTCAGATGAAAATGTATCACCGATTTTTGAGTCCAGCATGCGAGGATATAACGCCGCCAGATCGGGTTCATACCGCGCGACATGATTATAGTAGTGAATCTCGTTCGCCACCTTAGCGACGCCATTACCCTCTACGCCATCACGCATAGCGACCTTGCGAACTTTTTGGATGCCGTCGACTCCGGCTACTATGCATAAATAAGCTGCAGAGCTGCCTTTAAGGTATCGCACAATGTGTTCACCAGGCAGCAAAAAATCTTCCATAGCACGCATATCGCTCATCTCGTGGTATGTCTGTTCTTTGTGATGATGCAGGGTTACTAATAGCCCTTCTGTGAACGGCATTGGATTGCCAATGATATCGGCAAGCTGAGTAGCCGCCGTTTTTACATTGCGTGCTAGTTGCTTTTTCGGAGTGGCCTCTCTACCCGTAAGCGCACCGTATGCCGTTGGAGTTAAATGCATAATAGTGTCTCGCAATGCTTCTGTATCCGTCATTTCACCAGATTTACAATCGATGACGCCAACTATATCTTTTGCGATTACGGCATTTATCAAGGTATTAATATCTTTTGAATAGACAAAATCTCGCTTTTCTTTCGTGTAGGTAACATCGTGGCCGGTAAGTCGCCCGACAATAAGGCGAGGTATCAGACGGGGATTATCGTAGTCTGGGCCGTAGGCATTCGTCACTCGCAGAACAGCCGCACGCGGCACGGACTGAACTATCATCTCCCCTAAGTATTTCGTGAGGGCGTATGTATTATATTGGTCGTACTGAAAATCACGGTTTTCATCGAAAAACTGCTTGGCAAGAATTCGAAGGTCGTGGCTCGATTTATCCGGCGTAAACTGTTTTTTGCAGAAATCAACAAAGTTATCAGCAAGCTTGCTCAGAGCTTCTGAATCAGACAACGAGTAAACCATTTCCGACGATATATATACGAATTTGGGTGCCTGATTTACATTAGTGCAAGTCATTGCCAGCAGACCGGTAAACAAGGCATTCACGGCGATATAGTCAGGAAGTCCACTGTCCGTATTTAGCAGTGCCGCACAATGCACTACAGCATCACTCGCAATAAAGTCACTTAGAATGTCCGTTTCATAGGTGTATCCATCTTGGAAATCGAAGCGGCTAGGAGCGGTACCCTGCAATACGCGTAGCGGTGTACCCCGTCTTACTAGAGCTTTAGTAGAAGCTTCTGTTGCCGCAAAAGCCAGGAAGGAACCGCCGATGTCACCCGATGCACCAGTTACTGCAATATTCATCATCGCGTCCTTTCGAGGACGAAGCCGCCTAATTGCTGAGGGAGGGGGAGGTAAACGGTGGACGCTGGAAGGTCGGCAAGCATGTCAGGGGTCATATCCGGACCGACGGCTACCGGACAGCCGAGTCCTGCAAGCCCTAAAATCGGCATATCATTGTAGTCATTACCTGCTGCCAGTAGGTTCGGTAGGGGGATACCAGCCATATCCGCCATCACACTCGCAGCATTACCCTTATCTACGGATTGCGGTACAAAGTTTACTGTGGTACCGCGTCCATAGCGCTTTACACCAGCCGGGAGTCCATCTGGAGCGCCTTTGTTAGTACGACAAGTAAGCATACACGGTTCACCTTCTCGTATGGCCCGAAATAGCTCATCTTTGGAGCCAGTAAAAACATTTGCATTATCGGAGTAAGCGGTATGCAAACGCTCTGCTTCCGCCGGATCAGGCGACCACAAGCATGTTTTAGTACGCAGCTCTTTATCATGAAACGCAACATACCGAAGTGGCGGTGCGTCTCTGATGTAATCGCAAATCGCCGTTTGTTCGTCTGTCGATAATGGCTGGTAATGTAAATTTTCAGAGGCTGTACTATCAATGATCCTGCCGCCGTTTTCGAGTGCCACTGGAATGCCTGGTGTGACGGTTAGCGCTGGATTATCACGAACCGCTTCCTGATAACGTGTAAAACCTCGCGCAGTGAGGATTGACATTGTGAACTCGCGGCCTGCTGGATCAAGTGCTTCTTCTAAACCATCATAAAGGCGACCTTGTCCGTCAACAGCCGTCCCGTCCAGGTCAAAAAAACAGGCTTCAATATTACTCATGACAGTAACTCATATAATTCCATGTGGTCAGCTTCATCGTGTTTCCCTTCTGTACGTAGCTCTTTTATACGACTTGATGATGCAGGTGCGCAGTCGTATGGCAATTCATCCACTAAGGTGACCGGCGTTCCGAAGCGATCGTTTATGTAGTCTATATCATTCTCCAAACAAGCGCGTTCATCGGATTGCCTATGAATAACATAGGCATGCATACGCGGTTCAGAAAATCGGGTAACCGCTTTGTCGGGGGATCGATTTTCACGAATAGCTGTTGCATCAAGTATTAATTTATCACTACCGATAAGCCAACGTAGCTCCGTGTCACCACAAACATCTGCGAGTAATTTCATTTGCTCTAAGCCTTGCGTAGCTAGGCCAACACCGCCAGGCACATCGACTTGTGTGACTCGCGTGTTATCAAGCAGTGGGGTCTTATAGAAACGTTCCTCCGCATCTATATAGCGTTTTTCGTATGGCTCACGGAAGTTTGATTTGCGCGGGTGCTGTCCCATCGTATGCACGAGAGTGCTTGATTGATCGCCAGCCGTTTCAAGCCCAGATTGGATGCCTATGCGGTGACCAATGTGCTGCGGATCAAATGTACCCAGATATTGCAGATATGCTCTGTCCTCTTGCCATGCCGTTATTTCTTCCCTATGTTCAAGCACCAGCTCCATAGCGGCCGACAATTGCCCGAGTGAAGTTGAAAACTTCGACAGGGCCTGTATGGATGCCGGATCACCTTCATCGGCACGATGTTTATATGCGTCGAAAAGCATCGTTTTATAGGTAACCTGGGATTCATAGCCTGGGTCATCTACCATGTCGGCACTTGTGAACGCTTGAGCAAAGCCCATTAGTAGATCGGGACGAGCTATCGATAAAAAGCTAGGCGATCTACCTTGGCTCATACCTACTACAATATCCGTGATCGCGACATCATAAGCGCATGCTTGGACGGCAAGTAATTGTTGTTCTTGAGGTGTGGCAATACCACCGGGATATTTATTTGATTCTATTCCAGACACGATGCAGCCTCATTTTATTAAGCTAATCTGTTCCTAGCTTTGAGTTAAAAGCTTACTTTGTATCTGTTGCTATGTCAATTTTCGTCGTGTTATCATTCCTCGCGCATATTGACGATCATCCCTTGCCTTTTTACCTTCTCGATAGTCGCAAATATCGTTCGAGTAACATCCTAATATAGCGCTTCGTGCGGACAAGCTCCGCTAGCGTTAGGCAAACAACGAGCATAATCGGCACTCTTCACTACTGTCAAGCTTCCACTTTTTTCCGGACATCATGTCTCGTTTCGGCGTAGCCAAACACTGAAAAACGACAAGGACAACAGGTATGAAAACTCAATTGCGTTCTACATGGTCGGGGTGAGAGGACTTGAACCTCCGACCTCAGCGTCCCGAACGCTGCGCGCTACCAACTGCGCCACACCCCGATAAATAACGAGCTGAGTATACCAAACAACAGAGGCTAATTCTAGGGCAGCAACCGGTACGAGGAAGCTGGCGCACAATATATAGCGCTTATGTATTGACATAGACCCTACATATAGAAATAATGAAACGTGTTGTGAGAGACAATCATTCAACCAAGAAACTACTCGTAGTAATCACTACACTTGTTCTCCTGCTCATTAGTTCAACCACTGCAGTGGTCGCGTGGCAGAGTCATAGACAGGGAACAAAAACCACCGCCGAACAAGCTAGCCAGTAGAGAATCGCCGCTTTAAACACTTAGTGGAGCGATTGGAGCCAACGCCCGGCAATCTTTACTTGCTGTGCGCCCGTCTTATTCAAGATCGGTGCATGCGGTCCCTCAATCCGCTCAATAAGTCCAGCACACCCGATAGCGCCCAAAACCCGCTGATACTCAGCGGGTAGAAATACTGCATCCTCTTTGCCGACAAACAACTTCAACGGATGCGCTTCGCGCAGAGCAGGTATCTCTGAGGACAGGTCGGCACCCAAGGCAAAATCTAGCTTAGCGCATAGTCTTCTTCCAATAACATCCTTGACTACGCTACTCGAGATTTCTGCAAAGGCCCCAATATTACTATGATCCGTGAATGGGTTCATAGCTTTAGTCATTGTGTTATCCCATATAAACCGCCGCAAAAAGGAGCATCGCCTTTCTGCTGCAGTGTCACCTAAAAACTCAGCAGTCAAACCCACCGGGGCGATGAGACCTATTGCATCAAACCGATCCGAGGCCACCTTTGCCGCCGTAAGGACTACCCCACCTCCTTGCGATTTTCCGAGAAGACTAATCGGCGATTGTTCGCCTAAGGTTTGCAGCATTCGGCTCAAGACAATTAAAGGGTAGAAGCACTCCTGCGGCATGCACCCCGACCTGGCTCAAGAGCCTCACCCCACGTTCTGTAGCACGTCTTTCTTCACCGTACCCGGGATAGAAATGAGTCGATGCCGGTTCGGGGCCAGCAAAACAGTGAATAGGTATGTCACGGGTACGACCAACAATTTCAGGTTGCCACATAACCCGCTGCCATGTCGGCCCCTCGAGAGTTGACGTCATTGTCAAAATATACTCCCGGAATCTGGATATTCAGTCATTAGCTGTATAGGTACCACTTCTTGAGATCCGCCCAAAACGGCCATGACCATACCAGGCAATGTCAGTGTTGCGGCCCCTGGCTCAAAGATAGTCACCCCGGAATCCCACCCGGAATGCTCTGCCGCTGCCACGAGTAACGCACCTGGCTCAAGCTTATTTTGGATCAACACCGTGCTATCTGCAGCCAATTTACCGGCCACCATACTGGCAAGCCAATTCTCGAAAGCACGAATGCGCCTTTCATCGAGAGCCGCACAAGCCCACTCCAATGCAGCGAGCTCATCAAACAGGCCCACACCCACCTCTAGTGCATCAGCTATATCTAGCTCGTCACGTCTTAACGCCAAGTCCACACCGTCAGGAAAAGGATTGTGTGCCTTTTCTTTATGACGCAAACGACTACCCCACCAGTATGCCGTTGTAAATGCTTCCCGAGAGAAGGGGCTTTCTGCTGCCATAGGGACCTCGACGTTAAAAGCCTTACCCACATATAACTACTTATTTCTACATACGTCAATTATCTAGACTGCTACCTATCATATACAGACAAAATTAAAAGAGCCGCGTACGACTCTTAAAACGAAAAACTTGATAGTGGTCGACTAACAGACCCGTTAAACGAACCTATTTTGCAAACCTTACACAGCTTACTACTTAACTTCGGTGGTATCAAGGAGAGGCTCGAACAGCTACATCTGTTAGTCAGTGAGGGTGGCTTTTCAGAACGAGCATCAAAAATGCAGTTCTTGCTATAATCAGAGCTATGAAAGAAGTAAAATCGTCATCTCAAAAGCGTCTAGTCAAGTTGCCGCCACAACAATCAGCAACCGATACTTCTAATTGGGATAATCGCAACGTTGCAGCACCGACTTTAGATAAAATCACCAAGAAACGTATTGTCCGCGATACTGTATTCATAAGGAACAAGCTAGAATCGCCACCACTAATAACAGCAGAGCAAGCACAGAAGTTAGAAGCACAAGAACGTGCTAAAAAGTCTTCAAAATAGATATACGAAAAATTTGTTGAACCTTACTACTAGCTACTAGACGTCTGCGGAAACTCTAGTGTAACTTTCCCTAGAAGTGGGACTGTACCTTCGCGGTTAGTATGCTTTCCATCTGCAATTCTAAAGGCGTCACCAACATTCTTAATGAGTTTTTCTTTCGCGTAGTCAATATCATAGCCTTCGTCAGATGTAAGGCAAATTAACCTCATCGGGACTTCATAATCAGGATCGTCAACATTTATCGAGCTTAGTAACCAGACCTCGTAACCTCTTGGGTTACTAGCCTCAATGAACTTCTTTAGCTCTCCAACTCGTATAAGCTCCCCTTCAGGAAGCTCCGTAACATAGCAGACAATCCTCGTGTCTTGAGTATATGCCTTATCCAGTTTGGCCTTCAGAACGTCTTCCAAGCTCTTGTCATCGCTACCACAAGTAGTAACTTCAATCTGGTATTTCAACTCACCAAAGCCCAACTCATCGCGTTTCATATAGGCAACAATTGCGTCAGGAGCAGTGTCATAGACTGGCTTTACCCAGTGCTCCTCACCAGATGAAATGCGCTTACAACAAGCAAAAATAGCAGCTACCCACATCTCCCTTGCCCTACTATAGTCTGGGCTTTTGTCCTCTAAAGCCGTCTTGCTTCCATCACGTTGAACGACTGCATCCCACCAAGCAAACAGAAATGATGGGCTTAGGTATATGTTAGGCGGTATCTCTGATAACTTAAACGAGCTTGGAAAATCTGGCATACTCTTACTCACCGTTGCCAAACATAGCTAAGTAACCAACCTCACCATAAAACTCAATGAACACGAACCCCTTATCGGCAGACTCGACAACGCGACTACCATAATAGAAAACGCAATCAGACCATCGTTGGAAAAATCCACTAGACGAAGTATTTTGAATCAAGTTTGTGACTGAATCTTCAAACTGCTTATATCGTCCCTCATGACTGGCGTGAGCATACTGCATACCTGTTAATTTGGGCTTAGTTGTAGGATTTGAGTCTGGAACATTTTTCATATAAAGCCCCCTACACATCTGCTTTATGTATGCACTTGTCCTCACGCCATTGTCCTTATTTAGATTCAGCAAGTAAAGTGTCTCGCCATTTTGCTGTACTTGTTTCTCGCCCCAGTTGTGTCCATCAAGAAGACTGACTGCAATTTTGTAGTCACGAATTTCATATGCCTTACCCTCAATATGACCATTAGGCCGTTGCAGCTCTGCTTTTCTAAGTAGCTTTTCTGTGTCTTGGGCAGCATCTTCATTCAAGCCAGATAACAGGCGTATCTGCCTTATAAACCACTCATCGTCTTTTGATTTACCATTATTGCAATTGTGGTGAACTGGTAGCTGTGGTCTACTGGGCGATCCTGTGCTAAACAGCTTATTAGGGATAATGTGGTCTGACTTCTTATCACCACTCAACTCTTTTCCGCATAAGTAACATAATTCAATATGGCTTACGCTCTGAATGTAGTTTCGGTCTGAGTAGTCTTGGGGCATAACAATATTATAAGCTGCTACTGGCAAAAATCATGTCGCACAATGGAGATTGTACGCGGCTACTTAATAGGGGTAATGACCAATTTTAAGCGACATAGACGCCTGTCAAGTGCTTGTATTTTCCGCGTCCACCCCTGTTAGGAAACATATTATGCAACAATGGGTATTTATAGTCCGAAACAGCTCTTTTGCTATCTAATATTTTGGACAGCGTGAAGTAGTTTTGCGTGCGGTTTTGGAAACGATATGTCCAGCTCCTGTTGGTAGGCGTCGATGATAGCTTCAGCGTTCACATAGCTTTGTTCAAGGCTGGGTAACTCCTCCATATCTAAGCCCATTTTTTCGTAGGTGTCTTTGTTGTCGAGATGTTCTTGGAGGTAATTTTCGTACCAATTTTCATATTCGGCTGAATGACTTAACCCATATAAGAGTGCGTCAATAAAGTGCTGTTCCAGTGCTGTTTTAATCGTGGCTTCACCAAAGACGTTTGCAGGGGCTGACTTCTTAAAATACTTACTAAAATAGAACGTCTCTAATAACTCGTGTGGAGCAGTGTTATTTAGGTCTTTGCCTCCCTCTGCCAGTTGGTTGTTGCTTTCGGCAACGTACATTTCAATGTCTGGGGCATCGTCTGTGTCCCAGTCTCTATCTTTGTACTCGTAAGCAAGGATACTAAGCGCCAGCTTTGGTCGCCCAGCTCCAAGACTTGCGCCCCAGTCCATGAGCTGATCCATAGTAGGATCTAAGATTGCGAGGTCGTAAACCTCTTTACCTAACATGCCCTGTTTCCTCGGCCACTTCATAACTCGTAACATGTTGACAGCATAGTAGGTTCCGAATATTGCCATGACTGTAATTATAGACGACTTTACTGTAAACGTGCTTTCAGAAATGATAAAATGGTTAAATAATATGAATAAGCTTCCAGAAAAAGGCACAAAAGAATATGCAATGGCAGACGTTCTTTCTAGGCCATTTGGCGTAAATGGTCTATACGACAAATTAAAACTTCCATTAAGGTATGAAGACCTAAGCAAAAAAGATGCTGTCTACATAACTCATGTTGCAGATTTGGCTGACAGTCAGATAAGAGAGGCACTCAATAGCGGAAAAGACTTAAACGACTCTAAAGTGCAGGAGGAAATACGGGCAGCTTTTTTTGGAGGTGCGACGGGCGCATCTACTGCAATCAAATACAATAAACTTCTGCACTTCTTGCATCTTCGTAAATAGTTACGACTTCAGAAATACATATTTACTGACACCAAAACTACTAAAAAATCAGCAAAAACATGGGAGTTTTCACCAAAATGTCGGAAAACTCATGACCAGCTTATTCTGATTCTGAAACGCGGCAGCCATCTTCTCGGCGAATACCTCATTGCTATTCAGATAGTAATAGTATGTTGAACGACTGACCCCAGCGTATCTAGCCGCTTCGGCAATGGTCGAATTGTGCTGGATCGCGTCAGCCAGCTTAATCATGACTTTATAATTTACTTTTGGTGGTCTCCCTACTGCTTTTTTCGCGTTCATAATAACTCCTTTTTGTATTTACGTTCTCCCTTACCTAATTATCTCAAATGAGGCTTTATGCAACTTAGACAGGAAGACCAGTCCTAGACGCTCCTCCTGCGTTCCAGAGGGTATCCCGTTCATCTTTTGCTTTAACTAAAGCGTTAGCAACAGCTCCCAAATTTTTAGCCCAAAGAACGTTGTAAATTAGTCATAAATGACGTGATACATATTGTTCTGTAAACTATTCACTATATGGCAGACGATGATGCAACCGAACGTAAACCGCGTATTAAGATACTCGCCGATGAGGCAGAACTTGCTAAAGTGCAGAAGCAACAAAACTTCACATCTGACTACCGCGAAAAGGCCTTTGGTAGTAGCGAACGGGATGTTAATGAATTACTAGATTATTTTGCTGCGACAACTGAAGGATCAAAGAAGATATTGCCTTTAGAAAAACGCCGTTACGTCATCTATCTGCGCAAGTCCACTGACGACCCAAAGAAACAAGTTCGTTCAATAGAAGACCAGCGCGATGAGTGCAAAGCGTTGGCAGAACGAATGGGCTTAGACCCAGAGAAGATTCCTATCATCACCGAGCGTTTGTCTGCCCGAAAATCTAGTGCCCTCGTGCCAAAGTCAAAAGAACGTGTGCAATTTGATGATATGCTCCAAGCCTTCAGAACAGGTAAATATCACGGACTAATTTCTTGGTCGCCAGACCGCCTATCTCGCAACATGAAAGACGCTGGCGAAATCATTGAAATGGTAGATGAAGAATATATTCAAGACCTTGCGTTCTGTACATATCAGTTCGAGAACTCGCCTAACGGCAAGATGATGTTAGGTATACTTTTTGCTACTTCCAAGCAATACTCTGACAAATTAGCGGTAGATGTTAAGCGTGGTACTGATGGTAACGTAAAAGATGGTAAGTATAATGGAGCAACCAAAAAGGGCTACTATGTAGACGCCACTACTGGTTACTTTATGCCCGATGAATACAACTGGAACCTACTACGCAAAGCAGTGGACATGAGGTTGTATGAGGGCGAGAACAATACCGTAATCACCGACTTCTTGAATGACGCAAAATTGACTGAGCGTAAAGACCCAGATGAACCACGAACACTGGTAAAAGTTACGAAACAAATGGTCGGTAATATCTTTGAGGACTCATTTTACTGTGGGCTATATAAGTATGGTGACAATCTCGCAAACCTGATTGACCTATATAATTTTAAGCCGCTTATCACAGCAGACGAGTACATCTTACTCAACAATGATGTTGCCAAGAATTTTGGCAGAACTACAACCGTCAAGACCAACCGTAACCAAAGACTGGACTACGGGTTGCTGCACAATAAAGTAATCTGCGATTACTGTGATGTGCCGATGCAATTTCAGCACCAAATACTTAAGCGTGGCAAGAATGCTGGCAGATGGGTTATTAGCTTTTACTGTCGAAATAAGGCTTGCTACCGTTACGACAAAGAGGATCATAAAAAGCAGGGTATTAAACTCAATAACAGTATCCGCGCAAAGTATGTTCTCGCGGGAATAGAATGGCAGCTACGCCATCTGACTAAACAGAGCGAACGAGCTTATGACATGTACATAGATGGTCTTGAGCAACGTATCGCCGCTAACAGGTCTATTCTCAACACTAAACTTTCCCAAGCCAAGCAGTCGCTACGTGATAACGAGAAACTCTATATACGTTACCAGAATTTCCAAGTAGATAACGCTAAAGAGTACGAAAAGCACCACAGCGGTAAACTTGAGCAGCACCAAGAACTAATACACTTCTACGAAGACGCTGTAAAAGAAAATAAGGCCAAGTTAACGGAGCTAGAGGCAGACCTACCTAATAGGCAAGATTTCTACGAACTCACGCGTTCTAAGGTGTTAGACCTACTAAGTACAGAAGATATTATGGTTATCGACGCCATATGCCGTGAGTTTGTTACGAACCTACGCGCTGGAAACGATTCTGTATCTGTTATAAAGCTAAATCCGCCATACAATTTGATGACGGATTTA
>CAZKGK010000003.1:0-147764 GCA_964552555.1 uncultured Candidatus Saccharibacteria bacterium | reverse complement strand
TGGGTCAGATTAGCCCCCAGAACGCCACTATTATGGCGAACAATGTGATGGGACAGATTATTCCGGGGGCAGTACAGCCAACAAATATTACTGACCCAAGAACTGGCGCAGTTCTTGGTCCGAATCCTTTGGCTGGACAGCCTATGACCGTACAGCAAATGGTAGAAGCTTCTCGTGGTCGTGCTGGATTCTTGGAGATGCGCAGAGAATACGCTCAGCAAAATGGAGGATCTGCGCCTCCGCCTCCACAGCAGCCTCAGCCCCAGCAGCCGCCAGGCTACCAGGGGCAACACCGCATGCCAGTCCCGGCGAATCCAGGCCCGGGCGTTCCAGGTACTCCGGATGTACAATTGCCTGGAGCAACACCTGGCTATACTGGACAACGACGACCTGGATCTACACCGCCGCCCATACCTTCCACGGGTAGACACGCCGCAGGAGAAAAGCCACCAGGTAGGCACGCTGGACCACCAAGTCCGCGAGGCTAGTCGGGCGAGTACGCCAACTACTCACCAACCTCTGTGCTACACTTTATTCTATGATTGTGGGAGTAGACGAGGTTGGCAGAGGTTGTTGGGCCGGACCGGTTGTGGCTGGCGCTGCAGTATTGCATAAGCCGATAACCGGACTAAAGGACTCAAAAAAGCTGAGCAAGGTACAGCGCGAGCGGCTGGACGCAGAGATTCGCGTGTCGGCTCATGCATTTGGCATTGGTTGGGTGCCCGCCTCCGAAGTTGATGTTATTGGCTTAACCGAAGCCGTGAGACTTGCCATGGAGAGGGCGCTGGCTCAAATTACGGTTATATATGATGAACTTATCGTTGATGGCAACTATAACTACTTTGCGCGACTCCCTAATAGCCGCGCATTAATCGGTGCAGACAATATCGTGCCAGCCGTTAGTGCGGCTAGTATCATTGCCAAAGTGGCACGCGACAAATATATGGCATCGATGGCCACCATTTTCCCTGGATATGCTTTTGAGAGACATGTTGGCTATGGTACTGCGGGCCACAGGAGCGCCATTGATGCACTTGGTCTCTGCGAGTTACATCGGCGCAGTTTTAAACCGATCCAAGTATTCCTGAGTGCTTAATTTTCCTACATTTTAGCAAAATATGCCTGCACTGCCGCGAGGTCACGTTCCAGCCAGGTAACTCGATTTTCAATCTCTTCAATACCCATAGCAATATTACGTGTGAGTGCGGTTTGGTCGGCTTTTGGCTCAAAAAATTCCTTGTACTCCCTTAGCAATTCTCGAGTATTGAAGGCGCTCGCTGCATAGCGTGGGAAGTGATCATAGGTTTGGTCGTCCTTAAAAGTCTTTTCGATCCAGCCCCAATTATTTTGGAACCATTGCCATGCGGCCTCACGAGTAAATCGATTACGCAGTAGATACACGAGCCAAACATCCGCATCCTGTGCCTTCACTTTTTTGGGGTCAGTTATACGAGCCAACAGTATTTTTGCTTCGTCGGGCCGCCGTGTGATAGTGAGCGCACTCATCGCATCTTCTCGCAAGATAATATCCTGCGTTTTCGCATGAATATCAACTAGATAGTCGAATGCACCTGGGACTGCTTCTCGAACGGCAGCGCCAAATACAATGGCGCGTAATTCCGAGGAGACGACGGAATTATCTTTTAGATAGGCAGGGAATAACGCTAGAGCGCGCTTAGTGATTGCTGGATGCTCTGCGTAGACTCCAAGCCCAATAATAGTAGCGCGAAGTTTGATGTCGTCGCTTGACTCACCAGATATCTCTTCCCAGCCAAGACGTTCATACTGCGTTTCGATAAGAGTTCGCAGCAATGCTTTAATAGGTGCTTCAAGTGTCGGGTCATCATCAATGAAGCGACGGCAGTCGCCTATAACTAATGCCATGATATCCCAAACGGGTTCACTATCTTCGGCTACGTAGTGCTCAAGTAGGCGCAATGTGGCGGCAAATGAATCTGTTCCGCCTCGGGCAAGCATCGCGCTATCGCTGAGTAGCATAAGCCGTTCGGCGGGACTAAGCGTTTTTTTCGCTGCTTGCTCGGCAATTGCGTTGGCATGAGCGGCTTCAGCGTAGCGAACAATGTAATGGCCGATAGCACCCTTGTTCAGCTGAACATAGTCCGAAGTCCCTAGGGTTATATGTTCTGCCTTTGTTTTTAGTATGGCTGGGACGGCCTCGCTGTCACTGAGTAGTGGCACTGGCCAGAGTCGCTCGGCATCAGCTTTACTGGCATCGAGCAAGAAATGTGTCTGCTCTAGCCGCAATTTTTTGTCTTGTTGGACCGCTGTTATCACCGGGAAACCAGACATATCTAACCAAGGGTTCATGAGTGCTGCAACGTCTTTGCCGCTCGCCGTACTAAGCGCACGCCACAGATCGTCGCCGGTTGTATTGCCGTATGCGTGTGCCTCGAAATACGCTTTCAGGCCCTTACGAAAAGCATCTTCGCCAAGATAGTTCTTTAACATATTGAGCAGACGACCCCCCTTGGCATAGACAATACTGGGGTCGAATAATGTACTGATTTCATCTGGATGATGGACGGGCATTTTGATAGCCTGCACGCCAGCAATGCTATCTCGACGGATAGCGGCAAGACCTTCGGAGCCTACAAATGTGTTCCAGACTTGCCAGTCAGGGAAGATGGCGTCGATTGCCTCGTATTCCATAACATTGGCGAAACTTTCATTGAGCCAAAGATCATCCCACCATTTCATAGTCACTAGATCGCCAAACCACTGATGTGACAGTTCATGAGCGACCACCATAGCGACGCGCTCGCGGTCGGCTTGTGTCGCGCTTGAAGGGTCTGCGAGGAGGCAGGTTTCGCGGTAAGTAATCATGCCCCAGTTTTCCATTGCACCCACTGAGAAATCCGGGAGAGCTATATGGTCGCACTTTACGAGTGGATATTGTACGCCGTAGTAGTCGTTAAAGAATTCAATGACCCGCGTAGCCACGTCTAGTCCAAAGTCTAATGCTTCTGATTTGTGCGCTTTGGTGGCCCAGACACGTACATCAACGCCGTGCTTCGTTTTAGCCTCTTTACATTGCAGGTCGCCAAAAGCGAAGGCCAGTAAATATGTGGACATTTTTGGTGACGTCTCGAAAACGGTGACGAGTGTATTATTTTCTTCTTTTTGACTGGCAGCCGGCATGTTACTAAGACTGGCTTCGCCGACCGGGGTTATCATGGTAAGGTCGAATGTTGCCTTTGCTGCAGGCTCATCAACGCATGGAAAGACCTCGCGCGCGTAATGGCTTTCGAATTGGGTAGCCACCATTTGTTGTTTTTTGCCCTCGACTTCGTAATTGCAGATATAAGCACCATGCATCGAGTCTTGGATGGGCGCCTCGAACCGTATGGTAATAGTATATTGTCCAGCATGCAGTAGCTCGTCACAATGCAGGCGTACTTCATCATAGCTATTTTGCAGGTTTATGCGCGCAATCGGTATGCTGCTATCACCTTTTTTGTCGTGCTTGATTAGACTTGCTTCAGAGATCTTTAAGCCTTTTTGATGCAGGGTTATCCGTTGACTTGGGCGGCCAAGTTTAAGCCCTGAAATGTGGACCGTCCCAGCAATACTCTGCTTCTCGCGATCGGTATTTAGGGTAAGTTTATAGTTTGAAGGACGAAAATTCGTATGAAGACGTCTGACATTTTTATTCATTAGTTCATTCTAGCACGAGTACTTGGTACACTTAAGGGGGTACGCCCTAGCGCTTGACTGCGACATCGTCGCTTGCTATAGTTATTAGTGATTGGTCGGCCGCAGCGGTCGACTTTTTTCGTATAAAAGTCTTAAAAACTGAAAGGAAATACAGATGGATTTAGACTTTAAACAATTGGCTGCTGCCATAAAAGCTATTGCTGAAGAAAAAAATCTAGGTGAAGACACTGTTAAGGAAGTGGTTGAACAGGCACTAGCTGCTGCGTACCGTCGTGACTATGGTGAGCGTGAACAAGAAGTTCGTGTGACTATGAATCTCAATACGGGTGATGTAGATGCTTACGTCATGAAGGAAGTAGTTGAGACGGTTGAGAATCCTGCATATGAGTTGAACCTAGCAGATGCGCAGGTAATGCAGAAAGATGCCAAGCTTGGCGATCTTCTAGAAGCGCACGAAAAAGTGAACGACTTTGGTCGAGTTGCGGCCCAAACCGCTAAGCAGGTTATCTTGCAGCGTTTGCGTGAAGCTGAACGTGAAATCGTGATGACTGAGTTCGAAGATAAAATTGGAACCGTAATCAACGCTCTCGTGAATCGTGCCGAAGGCAACATCGTGCGCATGGATCTCGGAAAGGCACAGGGGATTATGCCTCGTAGTGAGCAAATTCAGGGCGAACGTTACTATCCAGGACAGCGCTTGAAGGTGTATTTAAAGGATGTTGAGCGCGGCTTGCGTGGTCCACAGCTCGTTGTTTCGCGTGGCTGTAAGGAGTTTATTGAATGGCTCTTTCGTGCTGAAGTGCCTGAGATGGAGAGCGGTGCTGTTGAGATTAAGGGTATGGCCCGTGAGGCTGGTGTGCGTACTAAGTTAGCTGTATTTAGCACCGTTCCAGGTGTTGATCCGGTAGGAACCTTTGTGGGCGGCCACGGTACTCGTGTAAACGCAGTGATGAGCGAAGTGGGCGAGCAAGAAAAGATCGATATTATTGTCTGGAATGACGAACCTGTTGCATATATTACGAATGCTTTAAGTCCTACTAAGGTCTCAAAGGTGGAGCTCGATGAAGCCAATAAGAAGGCTCGGGTTATTGTCCCTGAAGACCAGTTGAGCATTGCAATCGGCCGTGGGGGTCAAAATGTTCGTCTTGCGAGCAAGCTAACCGGCTATGAACTTGATATTGAAGCTGAGAAAAATACTATTACCACTAACAATGAAGAGGAAATCTCTATGAACGATGTACCAAAAGAACCTGTAGTACCAAATAAACCGGTTGTAACACAAACACAGCCCGTTGTAACTTCACAGAAGCCAAAGCTGAAGAAGAAGAGCGACTTAGAAAATAGTTTGCTTGATGCTATTGAAAAGCACGGCGAATAGTTCTCTCTGTTTTAGATAGAGAATAGGTCAACCAAGAGTGCTAAAATTTTATGAGTTAGCACTCTTGACTTGTGAGTGCCAGAACGCGTATTATAGGGGCATATGACACCAAATTCCGCTGATTTTCAAGACTTTTTAAACCACCTGACCAACAATGCGTTGGAGAGTCTGAAGCACGCTGATGCAATTGCGCGCAGCTTCGGTAGTGCATATGTTGGCACTGAGCATCTGCTTCTTGGCATGCTCGCACAAGACACCAGTATGGGTGCTAAAATTTTGGAAGGGGCTGGGGTGACGCTAGATAGGGCACGCGTTGCATTGAATTTAGCGCCTAAAACACTAGTACTCAATGCCGGGGCAAAGGGTTTGAGCGAGACGGCCAAGCTCACCTTAAAAATGGCCTACGATACAGCTCAAGAATACAGCCAAGAATTTTGCGGAACTGAGCATATACTTGATGCACTATTGAGCCAGAAGAACGCTCGGGCCACAATGCTCTTGCGTGCCATGAATATAGACATCGATTCACTCAGCGGTGAACTTGAACAGTTTTTGAACCGTCAATATGATGAGGAAGATAGCGCGAGCAGTAGCTCTAATAATGGTAGTCGTCGAACCTCGAGTCGAACCAAAGGACGAAAAACTTCGCTCGATTTCTTCGGTACCGACCTTACTGCTGAAGCAAAAAACGGTAAATTAGATCCTGTAGTCGGACGCGACCAGCAAATTCTCCGGGTTATTACGATTCTCAATCGTCGCACAAAAAATAATCCAGTGCTTATTGGTGAACCTGGCGTAGGCAAAACAGCAATCGTTGAAGGCCTCGCCCAGCGAATTGTGAGCGAAGATGTACCAGATAGTCTTTTGGACAAGCGTATTGTCATGCTTGACCTGGCTGGAATGATAGCCGGGACTAAGTATCGAGGTGAGTTCGAGGAACGCCTGAAAAAAGTGATGAGTGAACTCGAGCAAGATAAGAAGACGATTGTTTTTATTGACGAACTACACCTTATTGTGGGTGCGGGCGCTGCCGAAGGTGCTATGGATGCCGGTAATATCTTAAAACCAGCGCTTGCTCGCGGTAAGATTCAACTTATCGGTGCAACTACGACCGCTGAATATACGAAACATATTGAAAAAGATGCCGCTCTTGAACGGCGATTTCAGCCTGTGCAGGTGCCTGAGACCACCATGGGCGAGTCGCTGGCAATACTAAAGGGTCTGCGTAAGCATTATGAAGCCTTTCATGGCGTAGCTGTTAGTGATGAGGTGCTAGAGGATATTGTGACGCTGGCGAAACGATACATCCAGGATCGCTATATGCCAGACAAGGCAATTGATTTGCTCGATGAAACAGCTGCACACTTGCGTGTTGGTAAGGGTAAAACAAGCCCGGTAGTGCGTGCGCTCCAAAAAGAGCTTAAATTAGTAAGTACGCGAATTGATGATGCCGTCGATGGTGAAGACTACCAGAAAGCAGCTGAATACAAAACTCGTGCTTCACAAATCAATGAAGAGCTGAACAAGTTGCAGGAGACAGATAAAAGTGCGAAGCGTATTGAGCTTACTAGCGAAGACGTGGCTGAGGTTGTTGCTCGCATGACTGGTATACCAGTTAAGAAGGTTATTCATTCTGAAGCAAAGTACTTACTCAATCTAGAAAAGAAACTCGACAAATTTATTATTGGACAAAGTGAAGCCGTTGAGGCGGTGGCTCGAGCAATACGACGTAATCGTTCGGGTATTGGTAGCGAGCGTCGTCCGATAGGGTCATTTATCTTCCTGGGCCCAACCGGTGTCGGTAAAACTGAGTTAGCACGCGTATTGGCTCGAGAGTTCTTTGGCAGCGAAGATGCTCTTGTAAAGATCGACATGTCCGAGTTTGGCGAGCATCACAATGTGGCACGATTAGTCGGTGCTCCGGCCGGCTATGTCGGTTACGAAGATGGGGGCCAGCTCACTGATAAGATTCGTCGCCGACCATATAGCCTTGTGTTGTTTGATGAGATTGAAAAAGCGCACCCTGATACGTTTAATATGATGCTGCAGATACTAGAAGATGGTGCGCTGACCGATGCTAAGGGGCGTAAGATTGATTTCACCAATACCATTGTCATAATGACAAGCAATATTGGCGCGGAGAAACTTCAAAAAGAAGCAAACCTTGGTTTCCATGCTATTGATCGTAATGACCTCAAAGATCTTGACGCACTACATGATGCAAACAAGAGTAAAGTATTGGAAGATCTAAAAAAGACTATGCGCCCTGAATTCTTGAACCGCATAGATAAAATCATCGTCTTCCGCTCTTTGACCAAGAAAAATATCTACCGCATCATTGATTTGCAGATTGCAGAACTTAGCAAACGATTACAAAAGCAGGGTCTTGGGATTCAGCTTAGTACGGCCGCAAAGCAATATTTACTGGATAAGGGTTACGATGCACACAATGGTGTACGTCCAATGCGTCGTCTTGTGCAAGATGAAATCGAAGATCATATTGCTTCCGAACTTCTAGGGGAGCAATACCAAGTCGGAACCATTGTCCAAGTAGGGATTAAGAACCACCAACTCGCCTACAGTACTGCACACGAATAGTGCTAAAATGTGGTGGATGAAACCAGCTTCGGAGCAGTCCGAAATACCGCCACCTCAGGATATGCAGCCGATTCTACCTAAAGGGTCGCTGTCGGAGATTGAGCCAAAGAAGAAGCAGTCCTGGCTTGGTATTCTTGCCTCTGGTCTCGTCTTCCTTATACTGATAGCTGTCGCTATTTTTTTGGTATGGCAGCATGATTTAGTAAGTGACTGGTTTGTCCTTAGGGGCTACGTACCACCTCCAACTGTCGAAGAACTTGCCTCCGCCGACACGATGAATGCCTATGCGACACGATTATTTTACGTCAATAAACCGCAACTAGCAGACAAAACATTATTTAATAAGCACTGTTCGGCTACGGACCAAGTTTCGGTGCTAGGTTGCTATACTGGCAATCGCCGCGGCATTTACTTATATAATGTGACAGACTCACGGTTGGCCGGTATTCAACAGGTCACCGCTGCTCATGAAGTGCTGCACCAAGCATACGATCGACTGAGCCATTCGGAGCGCGATCATATCAACCAATTGCTTGAGGCGTATGCCAAAACAATTACCGATACTAGCTTGCAGGCAAAACTTGCCACCTACGAAAAGATTGAGCCACATGATGTAGTGAACGAGATGCACTCCATATTTGGTACTGAAGTGGCAAATCTCCCGCCTGAGCTAGAGCAGTATTATGCACGCTACTTCACTGATCGTAAGAAGGTAATTCAGTTTCATGATAAGTATCAAGCCGCCTTCACTGAACACCAACAGCAGCTGAAGGATTATGACGTACGGATTGATGTTATGAAGCAGAAAATTGAAGCAGATAAGACTGAAATTGAGGCACAGGAGTTGGTCTTGCAGACTGATCGTGATCAACTCGACTCCTACACGGAAAGTGGTCGTATCGCTGAATATAATGCGAGCGTGCCACCTTTTAACGCTAAGGTGATAGCATACAAGAATTTAGTGGCGGAAACAAATAAACTTATTGACCAATACAATGATCTTATTGGGGCACGCAATACTATTGCCATCCAAGAACAGCAACTGGAGCAAGCGCTTGACAGTCATGCGGCCGCGGCGCCAAAGCAGTAAGTGTTACAATAAGAGAACATGGCAAAAGAAAAAGTCCGCTTCGTCTGTACGAACTGCGGTGAGATTAGTTTAAGCTGGGCGGGCAAGTGCCCGCAATGCGGGAGCTGGAACACGCTACAAGAAGAGCTGGTGCTTGAGCAGACGAATGGAGCATCGGCGCGCACAGGACGTGCGCTACAGCCTGCATCGGTTGCCGGGATGGCGGCTCATGACCAAAAACGCCTACAGACGGGCATGAGCGAGGTAGATAATGTATTGGGTGGTGGGATAGTAATAGGTAGCGTCAACCTCATTGCCGGTCAGCCTGGTATAGGGAAGAGTACGTTGTTACTACAATTGGCAGATGCAGTCGCCAAAGGCCATAAAGTGCTTTACGTCAGTGGTGAAGAGTCTGGTCACCAGATAGGATTGCGTGCAGCACGGCTACATACCGGAAATAAGAAATTGCAGCTGGCCACAAGTACGAGTGCCGATGATATCGCTGCGACCATTGCTACGAATGACTTTGAATTAGTTGTAGTAGACTCTATTCAGACTATTGCCGCTGCCGCTATTAGCTCTGCCGCTGGAAGCGTTGCTCAGATCACTAATAGTACCCAGTTGCTCATACAGGCGGCAAAACAGGGGACGACCGCCGTTGTACTCGTTGGTCATGTGACCAAAGAAGGCTCAATCGCCGGGCCTAAGGTGCTCGAACACGTTGTTGATGTGGTCTTGCAGCTAGAGGGTGATCGTTATGGTGGCTTCAAGATTCTCCGTGCAACAAAAAATCGTTTTGGGCCTACAACAGAAGCGGGTATTTTTGAGATGAATGAAGAAGGCCTAAAGCCGGTAGATAACCCCTCAGCTGCGCTATTAGCAGAGCGTCAAGTTAGTGACGGGTCGGTTGTTCTCGCAACGCTTGAGGGTACTCGTCCCTTGCTTGTTGAGGTACAAGCACTAGTTAATAAAACGAGCTACGGTTATCCAAAGCGCCTGGCGACAGGTATCGATTTGAACCGGGTAAATTTGCTCGTAGCAATGCTCGAGAGACGAACTAGATTGAACCTATCCGAGCAGGATATATACGTCAATATCGTTGGTGGTATGCGTATTACCGAACCTGCCGCCGATCTTGCGGTATGCATGGCTATAGGATCGGCGGCAAAAAGCTTGCGTCTACAGTCGAATGCGGTCGTATTCGGTGAGGTCGGTTTGAGCGGCGAAATTCGTCATGTCCCTTACATCGAGAAGCGTATTGCCGAAGCAAAAAAGCTTGGTTTTGACGGTGCCATAGGCCCGAAACTCAAACAAGGTAAGCCTTCGAATTTCTTACTAGGTGTTAGTGACGTGCGGAGTGCACTGAATCAGTTTTTGGAGAAGGACGCATGATAATTAACCTCCTAGAGCTCGTGCTACTTGGTGTTATTATCTGGCTTCTTACCGGCCAAAAGTTGCAGACGGGATTTCGTCCGCTGGGACGACGCAATAAGATAATTCTAGATAGTTGTGCGCTCATCGATGGTCGCGTCACTGAAATCGTGCGAACGGGCTTCGTATTAAGCGATCTAATTATTCCTCAGTTCATTCTGAGTGAACTGCAGCTACTCGCAGACGGTTCGGACTCGCACAAGCGTGAGAGGGCACGCTATGGCTTGGATATAGCTCATGAATTGCAAGATGCAGGCCAAATGCGCGTTATCGTAGATAGAACGGCTTTCCCGGAAATAGACGCCACTGACGACAAGCTTGTCGCACTGGCAAAAAAACTTCGCGCGCAGCTATACACTACCGACTATAATTTAGGTAAGGTTGCAGCCGTGGAGGGCGTGCAAGTGTTGAATGTTAATGAATTGTCCCAGAGCTTGCGTCCGATTACTCTGCCTGGAGAGACACTGACTATTAAGATAATCCAAAAGGGTAGCAATCGTGACCAGGGTGTGGGTTATCTGGAGGACGGCACGATGATCGTTATTGAAGGCGGCGCACGTTACGTCGGCCGTGAAATGCCAGTCAGCGTTACGCGTATGCACCAGACAGTGGCGGGTAAGATGGTCTTTGGCCAAGTCAAAGAAGCATCACGAGCAAAACCACAACAACGACCGCAGCAGCAGAAGACACCGTCTCAAGTCTCCCTTGCGGCACGTCCGATGCCTTCTCCTGAGGCGCAAACACAACCTGCGCGTAATCGTTTGCGCACTCGCTTTCGCGCTAGCTCAAGCCGATAGCAATATTTATTTTTTACCATAATTCATCCATCTGTGCTATACTTCAGATAGACAAGTGCTACCATAAACTCTCCGTATTTATAATTTGCCCTTTTGGTAAAGTATGCTCTCGGCTATCAGAACCAACACGTGTTGTTTATCAAACAAAGATAGCTCTCTCGGCTAGATTGGGATGTCATGCAGAAAATTGCCAAACGTATTGAGATAGTAAATACGAACGTACCCACATTGAGCTGCTTAGGCCACAAATCCAGTCTTGCGATGCTTGAGTTGCTTAGCGCACACTACGCCACGGTGAGCATTACTATTGTTAATAACACGGAAGATCTAGCGGCACTAGTAGCTCGTCAGCCAGACTTAGTATTTGTAGGCCTAAAGTACTTGCCGGGTGAGCAACTGGGCACTAAGGTCTGGGTGGCTGACTACTTAGATCAACATGGCATTGAATATAGTGGCTCTCCTAGACGTGCTATCGAATTCGAGCAGGACAAGTCGCTAGCCAAGCAGCAGGTAATGGGCGCGGGTGTGCAAACTTCGCAGCACGTTGTCCTTGCTTACGATAAGGATCAAGAAGTCACACAAGCTCCTTTTCCGTTTCCACTTTTCCTAAAACCGGTCGGCAGCGGAGCTGGCGTGGGTGTCGACGAGAATTCAGTCGTTCACAACTTGGACCAGTTGAATGCCAAGGTTAAATCGCTGGCCGAGGATCATGGTGCCGATGCGCTTGTTGAGACATATCTTTCGGGTCGGGAATTTAGTGTCGCTATCTTGGAGAAAGAAAGCACCGACGACCTCATGGCGATGCCGCTAGAGTTTTTACCACCCCCTGATGCCCACGGTGACCGAATTCTCAGTCATGCCACCAAGACCGCAAAGGTTGCTACTCCTTTTGCTGCTGTAGTAGACCTTCAGCTCAAAGAACAGCTAATTGAGCTTGCCACGCACGCCTTTATAGCTCTTGGAGGCCGAGATTACGGCAGGATCGACATTCGATTGGATGCCTTAGGCGTACCACATTTCTTGGAGGCCAATTTAATCCCTTGCCTAACTCGAGATTATGGAACTTTCCCTCGAGCCTGCAAGCTCAATATTGGCATGGAGTACGATGAAATGATGTTGCACATTATCCGCTTAGCATTGGGCCATAAGCCATCGGAGACGGACATAGATCGCTTGCCACTGCACGCGACGTTGTTCGGTATCCCCATGCCTGCTACCGTCTAGTTATTGTATATGATGGTGTGTGCTGTTCTCGATCTCTACTAGCTAGCGTGTAGGTATTCTAGGCAGCCTTCAGTGTGTCCCGCCCGGGCTTGGAGCTGTAGTGGCGTTACTGACCGTGATCGTACCAGATGCGCTATAAAGGACACTATCTATCGCTTGAGCTTGAACCTGTTGACCATCCGCCACCGCAATTCCGGTGACTTGCGTACTATATGATGCTGCGCTTTCTGCTGGAATCCCTAATGTCTGGATGTTTTGACCGTTTACGATGATGTTTACGCTACTAACTGGAGCCGTCCCATAGGTGCCTCCAGAAAGAGGATGCGTTCCTTGACTCATTGTTACGGTAAAGTCACATTTACCCGCCGTACACGTATTTTGGGTGATAGTAACTGAGGGCTTCGTGTCATTGCAATTGTGCACGTCATCTGACCCCGTGGTGGCTGTTGCCGCACTGGCTGCCGCGCTTCCGAAGAAGACGTCTGCCGAGAAGGCATTAACATTGGCTCCGCCTTCCGTTTTCTTGGCAAGATCCGGTGTGCAGGTAGTGGCCAGCTTATTCGAGACCACATCTATGTTCGCAGATGCGTTAGTCCCCGAGGGCTGTACGTACCATGAAGGGAAGATATCGGTACTTGGGCTCGGCTCGACAGAACCGATGCCAATATGATTGCGTACAACGAATGCCGGGAGGGTTTTGATGTCAGTCGGCTGCTGCCAGTTTACGGGCTTAGTGGTAATGAGATCATGTGCTCCCTGCATCCAGCCACGAACAATTGGTTCGGTCATGTACTCCATGCCTGGGCCGACCATAGTCTTGTTACGCGTGTGGTAGCCTACCCAGGTAACGGCGGTGTATTGCGTAGACCAGCTGGCCATTAAGCCGTCGAATCCAGAGTTGGTGGTACCGGTCTTTACTGCGAAGTCCCAACCCTTGTATCGTTGAAACTTAAAACCACCTGGCAGTTGTGCGCATGTTGCGGTGGCTCCGGTCGTACAATGACCTGGCAAATAGCTAGCATTCGGGTCAGAGGCCATATTGTCTACGATGTATGCAGTATCTTGGCGAATGACCTGCTTGCCGGCTGGCTGCTCGAATTGGTAGAGGACTTTATTGCTAGAGTCACTAATCTTCAATATGAATGTACGAGGAATAGATTTTCCGAGACGTGCGAGTGTGGCGATGCCATTGACGTGGTCGTAGAGCCGTAAGTAGGCACCGTCCCCAATGGCGGACGAACCGTAACATTGTGTTTCGCCTGCCGCAAGCTGAGCTTGATCGACGCCTGGTGAAAGATCCGTCTTGGGGTTGTAGCAATTGTAACCATTACTGTTGCCCATCATCGCTTCAGCGGTGGTAATGGTCTTATTGATAGAGGCAGTGTGGCCGGGAGAGTTGTCGTTTGGTACTGCGGACAACATTGCTTTTACGGCTGGCAAGTTACGCGATCCGCCGAGTGCATAACGGAGAGTTACGGGGCCGGGATACTGTAAGTCGTAGTCCCATAGACATTTTTGATCGCCTGTTGGATCTGATGGGTTAACGACTTTAGGTGATGTCTTGTCCGTGCATGGATAGCCCGGTAGAGGTCCTTGTGAGTCATAGAGTACCGAACCGGCACCGACGCTCGTATTATTTTCAATCAAACTAGTGTAGTCGTATGGCTTAAAGCTTGAACCCGGAGAGACGTTTACGTCAGTCGCATAGTTTATCTTCCCATAGACTTCATTATTGAAGTCGACTCCACCTACCAATGCTACTATTTGTCCGGTTGTGTTTTCTTCGGCGACAAACGCAGCGTTATCTCCACCTTGTTTTTTAATTGCAGGTAGATCGTTGGCTACGACTTTTTCGGCCAAGTTCTGTAGATCCAAATTGACGCTGCTAATAACTTTCCATCCCCCCCTATTGACGGTCGTGGCACCATATTTAGTCTCTAACTCTTGTTTTGCTGCAAGTACGAAGTAGGGGGCTTTGATACCGGCATAGAGAGAGTTTGGCTGAGGGTGTACTTGTGACAGTACATCTACTTTTTTCGCTTCAGCCGCTTGCTGACTGGAAATCATTTTTTGTTCTACCATTTGATCGAGAATATAGTGTTGGCGACTAATGAGCGCTTTTGCGCTAAAGGCTGGGCCGTATGGTGAGTATATGTTCGGTGACTTAGGGATGGCTGACAACATGCTGGACTGCGCTAGTGTAAGATCCTTTGCATCTACGCCGAAATAGTCTTGTGCGGCAGTCTGTGCGCCATACTCAACGGGTCCATAAGGAGCAATGTTGAGGTAACCGTTAAGGATATCTGTTTTGGAGTATTCACGTTCCAACTCCGTAGCAAGGATAATTTCTTTAATTTTTCGTGTTATTGTTTGATCCGCGGTCCAGTTCTCGTTTAGCTTCACGAGTTGTTGACTAATAGTTGACCCACCCTGTACGCCACCACCCTTATTAAGTACGTCGTGGAGACCAGCTCGGATGATACCGCGGACATCGAATGCACCATGTTTATAGAAGTCCTTGTCTTCAATCGCAATGGTTGCGTTACGCATAGCATCCGGGAGCTGATTGCCTGCTACGGGCACGCGTTTCACGGCGTCATAATCCTGCCAAAGTACATTCTGACCCGTACGGTCATAATAGGTAATACTGCCGCCGAGTTTACTGCCAGAAAGATCATTGATGTTCGGTAGGTCTTTGCGGAAATAGGCAAAAATACCCACGATCAAGACAAAGAAAATAACAATGGACACTCCCAGTAATTTGAGAGCCATAATTGCACCGTCACGGCTAAACCAGAATCGAGCAAGTTCTCGAGGCTTTAGACGGTAGAGAATACGGTGAATACGATTCTTAGGAAGGGTACTGAGATATGCGGCCCTGCGTCGTGCTTTTGCATCACGTCGTGCCTTGATGCGCTCAGTTAAGCTACGGTTCAACTTAATAGAGCTGCCACTCTTCGTGGTGTACGTGTTCTTGCCAGGACGCTTACGACCTTGGTTCTTTTTGGGGTCAATCATCAGTGCTCTCTATGATACCTGTATTATGGATACAGTATAGCAAACGCTTTAGTTGACCATGCAATAGTCTTCTTGCTGACCTTCAGTAATTATACAGATTGGGATATACTCTGTAACAGATAACAGTAGTAGATTCCGCTGGCGGTCGGTATTGATTTGATGATTTAGCGGTGGAAGCACGTATTATATGTATATTAAGGAGTTTACATGTCCAAAATGACATTATCTGAAGAATTACAGTGGCGAGGGTTTGTGAATCAAACCACTTTTGCCGATTTGACCCAGCTAGATAACGAGCAATGGACTTTTTATCATGGCTTTGATGCCTCTGCGGATTCGCAGGCGGTAGGGAATCTAGCCGCAATGATGTTCGATAAGGTATTTATGCGACATGGCCACAAGGCGATCATCTTAGCGGGTGGTGCGACGAGCCTGATTGGTGATCCAGGCGGCAAAGATAGCGAGCGTGTGCTTCAGGATGAGCAGACTATTGCGCACAACGTGGAATGCGCCGAGGAGCAACTGAAAAAAATTTTTACCGGACATGATTTTACGCTTGTTAACAATCTAGATTGGACCAAGTCCATGACCGTCATTGAGTATTTGCGTGACATCGGCAAGTACTTTAGCATGACGCCCTTAGTGCAACGTGATTATATTGCTAAGCGTCTAGGCGAGGGAGGTGCGGGTATAAGTTATACCGAGTTTAGCTACACCTTATTACAAGGCTTAGATTATTTGCACCTCTTCGATGCTATGGGCGCACGATTACAGCTTGGCGGCTCCGACCAATGGGGCAACTGTTTGAGCGGTGTAGAGCTTATTCGTCGAGCCCGTGGCCAAGAAGCGCACGTTGTGACGCTACCCCTAGTCATAAACAAGGCAACGGGTAAAAAATTTGGCAAAAGTGAAGAAGGTACTATTTGGCTCGATCCCGAAAAAACGAGTCCGACCAAGTTCTATCAATTTTGGATAAATATTGATGACCAAGGAGTTGACGGCTATTTAAAGATTTTTACAGAACTTGGTAAAGAAGAAGTTGCCGAGATTATTGCTCTGCACCAGACAAATCCTAAAGAACGTCATGCACAAATTCGGCTTGCTCAAGAGGTAACAAAGCTCGTTCATGGTGAAGTCGAGTTGCATAATGCAGAGCTGGTTACCGAAGTCCTCACTGGTAAGCGCGCTCCCTCTGAACTAGAAGGTCAAGCACTCGATGCAATGCGTAAAGAAGTTCCAAGTATGCGTGCACAGCCGAATGCGACAATTATTGATATTCTCTTCGCCACGGGGCTTGCTAGCTCTAAGACTGACGCACGCCGCCTGCTTGCGGATAATGCTATCGCAGTGAACGGCGACAAGATACAAAAAGAACACCTGGAGGAAAGTGACTTCCTGAATGATCGCTTGCTTATTCGTAAAGGTAGAGCCTTTAAAGATTCTGCATTTGTGGAACGCGGCTAGTGGTATACTGGAGCGCATGAAAGACGAACCCAAAAAAACTATAGCGCCCCAAAAACGCGCTGATCAATACAATGACCCAACCCATAATTACATGCACTACTGGGAGGGCCGTGAGTATGAAAATGCGGCCGAAGAAATGGCTATCAAGCGATTACTCGCAGGAAAGCACTTCAAACATGCCGTAGATGTTGGTGGTGGCTACGGCCGCTTGTGTCTGCTTCTAGAGAACTATGCCGATCGTGTTACGCTTGCCGAGCCAAGCCAACAGCAATTGGACCTAGCTAAGATTTACCTAAAAGACCACCCAGAGGTTGACCGTAAGCTACTCCAAGCTGACAGTTTAAAGTTTAAAGATGGCTCAATGGATCTCGTTACCATGATTCGTGTCATGCATCACTTGCCAGACCCTACTGCTGAATTGGCGGAAATCTCCCGCGTGCTTGCACCCGATGGCTACGCGATTATTGAAGTCGCGAATTATACGCACGCCCGCAACCGACTGAAACACTTTATAAAAGGCAAAAAAATGCCAACGCAACCCGTCGACATTCGTAGTCTAAAGCATAAAAAAGCGGATGAAATCCCCTTTGTAAATCACAACCCTCAGACAGTCATAAAACAATTAGCCCACGCAGGGTTGAAGGTTGACCGTATCCTCTCTGTCTCTAACCTGCGTAGCCAAGGCCTAAAGAAGATTATGCCGAAGAGTGTCATGCTCGCCATTGAAGGTATTATGCAGCCTACACTGGCAAGTAGCTTCTTCGGGCCCAGCGTCTTCCTGTTCGTCCGCAAGGACTAACGAACAACCGGTATACTAGGAGCATGGGCCCACTAACACTCACATCGCCTGTGACTGCGATAAAAGGCGTCGGTGAGGCACTTGCGCAGAAATTTGCGCTGCAAGGTATTCGTACCGTCGGGCAGTTGATCGATTATTATCCTCGTCGCTACGAGGACTATTCAGTAGTGACGCCGATTAAACAACTGCACCCTGGTTTGGTATCGATTGAGGCAGTTATTAAACAGGCCGCAGGCCGGTATGTTCGTCGTGGTATGCATATTACTGAAGCTGTTGCTTCAGATGATACTGACAGCGTTCGCTTGGCATGGTTTAATCAGCCTTATCGCGCCGCGGCTTTGAAGCCAGGCCAAAAGTATTTCATATCCGGACAGTATGAGCTCAGCCATCAACGATTTGCGATAATGAACCCAAGTGCTGAACTCGTGAGTGACTTTCCGGTTAACACCGCACGCATTCTGCCGGTATATCGTGAGACAAAGGGGCTGACGAGTAAACAGATAAGGCGCGCGATGCGTGAGGCTGTGCCGCTCATACGACAGTTACCCGAGACGATGCCGACATGGCTACTGCAGCAAGAAGAGTTTGTTTCATACAGCGAAGCATTGGAGACGATGCACTTTCCTGCAAGTAGCGCCGCGCTGGAGGCCGCGCGAAAACGACTTGGCTTTGAGGAAGTTTTTGAGCTAACGCTTGCCGCACTTCTTAATAAGTATGAATTACTGCAAGACGTGGCATTAAGTATCCCTTTTGCCGAAGCAGTTGCTCAACAATTTGTTGCCCATTTGCCATTTACGCTGACCGATGCCCAGCGGCGAGTCGTCTGGCAGATATATCAGGATATCCAAAAGACCCAACCAATGAATCGACTAGTGGAAGGGGACGTAGGATCCGGCAAGACGGTGGTCGCGGCTATGGTCGCGGCTATGGCGATTGCTGAAGGTTACCAGGTGGCCTTGATGGCGCCCACGGAGTTACTCGCCCGGCAACACGCTGAAACAATCTACAAACTTTTGCAGTCACTTGGGCAACAGGATACGGTTGCGTTGCTTGTCGGGGGGCTGAAGGCGAAAGAAAAAGCGATTGTTTTGGAACGTGTTGCTAAGGGGGAAGCTCAATTCATTGTGGGTACGCATGCCTTAATCCAAGATACGGTAGACATGCAAAAGCTCGGGCTTATCATCATAGACGAGCAGCATCGCTTTGGCGTAGAGCAGCGCAAAAAACTAATGCGCAAGGCCGGACATATGCCCCACTTATTGAGTCTGACGGCGACACCCATCCCTCGCTCACTTGCGCTCACGTTATATGGTGAACTCGATATTTCTATACTTGATGTAAAGCCGGCCGGCCGAAAGCCGGTTCTCACTAAGATCTGTTCGCCGAATAGTCGAGCCGAGCTGAATGCAGCGATTACCCTTGAGCTGCAGGCCGGAAGGCAAATGTTTGTTGTCTGCCCGCTCATTACTGATTCCGAAGCGAGCAAGGCCAACTCCGTTGAAAAAATGTATGAGCAGCTCAGTACGAAAGACTTTAAAACATGGCGCGTAGGCTTACTCCACGGCAAGATGAAGCCGCAAGAAAAGACTGAGATAATGGAGCGTTTTGTTCGACATGAATTAGATGTTTTGGTCAGTACGACCGTCATCGAAGTGGGCGTTGATGTGCCTAATGCGAGCGTCATGCTCATAGAAGCGGCCGAACGTTTCGGTCTCAGTCAGATTCATCAGTTGCGAGGACGTATCGGTCGAGGAGCGGATAAAGGCTACTGCTACCTTATGATGAGCGACTCAAAGACGCCACCTAAACGGCTACAGGCTCTAGAGAGAATAAATGATGGCTTTAAGCTTGCGGAGTTAGACCTTAGTTTGCGTGGTCCAGGCGCTATTTATGGCACGCTACAACATGGTGATCTTGATCTGCGCATCGCAAAACTCTCCGATATGCGATTGATTGCAAGTGCTCGAAAGGCGGCACAAGCATTTATCGACAGAAGTGATGATCTGCTACAATACCCACAGTTGTATCAGCACGTAAAGGCCGCTCGTGCGGTCACGAATCTAAATTAGCCATATGTATTCAGGTACTACACTTACGCCGCTATCGGGACGCGTTATGGGCGCTCACCAAAAGATCGACCGACTCAGTCGCAGCTTATTAAAGAGTCTGCTGACCTCCAAAAACCATGCCTTTCCTTCAGCGAAACTTATTCTTCATTTCGAAGGAGTGAATGGACCTGATGCGATTAAGCGTAAGAGTCCGGCCCAAGATGAGCCGTGGCATTACTATGCTCCGTTCGATGTGCATGATACGCAGCTGGTCAAGCTTATTGGCGATCATTATGATCGACTGGTGCGAGCGCTTAAAGAACAAGACCGGGTGCGCGCTTCATTTGAGGCGGCGTGGCTGGCCCATGCTATCGTTGACGGGCTTACGCCAGCACATCATTTTCCTTATGAAGAAAAACTTGCCGAACTACGCGGTGGCAGAGGTCTTGAAACGCGCGATACAATACGCGGCAAGCTAGTCATGCCCGGCGAAACGCGCCGTAAGCAACTGAGCAATAACTGGAAGATGTGGGGCCCGAAGGGTCTACTACTCTCGCATGGCTTTTTTGAATTCGGCATAGCATTTCTTATCCGCCCGATAACAGCAAAACAGCTTCCTATTCGCACGCAAGACCTAAAAGAGTTGCAGGAAAATGGGATACTCGAGTTGTTTCGCCGTAAGGCAAGAGAAATAAGTACTCTTGGCATGTATGACACTTATCAACGCTACGGATGGACTCCACGCTTGGCCTGGCATGTTCGCACCAAACTCGTGCCAGTTATCGTACGAACAGTCACGCTTGCTTGGTATGCGGCACTTATAGATGCCGAGATTGTGCCAAAACCGAAGTCATGAGAATCGTTTCCGGATCACTCGGCGGCCGAGTATTTGATTCCCCAGGCACTGAGCGCACGCACCCAATGAGTGACAAGATGCGTGGTGCGCTGTTCAATATTTTAGGTGATCTTACGGATTTGACCGTGCTAGACGCATTTGGCGGCAGTGGCGCATTGGCATTTGAAGCGATAAGCAGGGGCGCCGCAACAGCGCTTATTTTGGAACAAGATAGACTTGCGCAGAAGACAATTGCGAGCAATATGGCAAAGTTAGGTCTACGAGGTGCTGTTACGCTTGCAAATGTTGCCGCAGGCTCCTGGCTAACGACGAGTGAGGCTCAATATTTTGACGTTATATTGTGCGACCCGCCATATGATGATCTGCAGCCACACTTACTTGAGCGGCTCGCTCAAAGAGTTGCCCCTAATGGTATATTCGTACTTTCTTGTCCTGTGAGCAGCCCTGTGCTTACGTTGCCCTCACTAGAGCATCTACGTCAACAGACGTACGGAACGGCGCAACTACTTTTTTACCGGCGCGGCGTGATCGACTAATTTTTGTATTTGTAGATAACGAAGAGCGGGCGCACAGCCATAGAATAGTATTCCACCAAGTGTGAGAACCCAGCCTACAAAGGGAATGAGGCTAACAAGCTCTATGAGGAGCAGTACGCCCATTAAGCCCCATATGCCGCCATATTTCTTTGTATCTTCGGCCGACTGTTGCATGGATTCGGCAATCCCCATGTTTTTGTTCACTAAGTAATAGGGAGCAAGAAAGTAGCGTTTCATTAGAATGAGACCAGGGACAATGAGTAGGACAAGGCCGAGCAGTATAAGGGCGCCAGTACAAATGCCTAGCCCGACAAAACGCCAGAAGTGATGTAGTCCCATGCGGAGTGACTCCAAATATCCTAATTTTTCCCCTTCAGCCGCCTTTGTCGTGGCTGCTATGATTGCTATAGAAACTATCGTTGTAATGATAATAACGGCCAGGTATACAAATAGTAGGGCGATAATAAACCCTCCACCTGCTGTTGCACTTGTACTGCGAGAGGTGTGACTTATGCTTACGGCAAAGCTTAGTGCGAGCACGAAGAGCGGAATAGTGGCGATGAGCGGTGAGAAAAAGAGGCCAATAAGGACGCCCATGTTTGTTTTAAATGCGGCTATACTGGGCGCAAATAAAGCAAAAGCACTAGGCAGATTTTCTTTGCTTTCTGGGTCTGATTTTTTCGTCGTCACTGCTGACATATAGACTCGCTCCGTTACTCATTATTTGCGATTAACTATGAGGCCCACGCACAATTGCGTCAAGGAGTGTAAAAAAATGCTGACTCACGGTATAATGTGTCGGACGCGCGGGTGGCGAAATGGTAGACGCGCTAGCCTTAGGAGCTAGTGGGGTAACCCGTGGAGGTTCAAGTCCTCTCCCGCGCACCATGTAGAAATCAACTATTTGAATCAAACCACGACTTCGGTCGTGGTTTTTGTTTTATGCCAAAAAGTTCAAGTCCTTTTTGATCATTATTGTCGAATCCATGTCGTGGAGACATAAACACGAGCAAACGGCGAGCATTTCTTTTGATATCATTTAGATAATGAAAGTGCCCATAGAAATCAAAAACTCGCCAATTGCTGGCAAAGGAATATTCGCTAAAGAGCCGATCAAAAGGGGTGCGCTTGTATTAAAATGGCGTCCCAAAGTTCTCACAAAAGAGCAAGCAGCCGAACTCCCGGCCGAGGAGCAAAAACACTACACGTACCCCAATGGTGAAAAGGTTCTCTGGATGCAGCCTCCTGAAAGGTTCGTAAATCACTCGTGCGAGCCGAATACTCATGTTGTTGATGAAAGCGACGTCGCCCTTAGGGATATCAAACCAGGAGAAGAGATCACATCCGACTACATAGATGTTGAGGCAACGAAGTTCAAATGTTTCTGTGGCTCGGAAAAATGCAGGAACCCGGCTAGGATCATAGTTCTATAATCGTCCTTGAAGCTGCCCCATGAATGATATATGAAATAAGAGCACTCAGGTCGTGCTACGCTAGCTAATGCAGGCTACAGCTAGTCCTGTCACGAGAATTTGTGCACATGACTCTGTAGCATCTAACAAGGCACCCCGGTTAAGACCTACATCGGTTGTTCTGGTCGGATTTTCGTAGGCTTCCATGCTTTTACTCTAGCATGCCAGACATGCTGTGCGTCAGTTGCAACGAGCCAGCGTAAAAACATGTAACTGCTTTTGGAAATGCGTAGACTGCTTGTGGAGCAGAACGATGAGTTTCTCAATATATTTGCATAGTTTTCAGGATGTTTTTTGTTATTATATGGTCACAAGATGACTTAAGGAGGAGGCCGAAGTTTTAGCTACGAATATTGTTCGGGTGGCATTTGGCAGAGTAAGTATTACTTAAAATAGGGGATATAAGAATGGCTCGTAAATTACAAATTGTACTGGTCGCATTACTCGGCTTGTTGCCATCGTTGGCATTCACAAATGTTGCTTCAGCTACCGCCTGTCCCACCGGTCAGACAGTGACCACAGCAGCTCAGCTCACAACGGCTTTGGCGGCAGCTACGCCAGGTACGATCATCAACCTCGCAGCTAATACAACATATGTTGGCCCTTTTACGGTCACCACATCGGGGACGGCGACTGCGCCAATCACTATATGCGGTCCCTCCACGGCTATCGTCGATGGTAGGGGTAAATCGCGTATCTTCCACCTTAACGGGGCCAGCTGGTGGCACGTAAGCGGCTTTGAGATGCGAAATGGTAATAAAGGTCTGGGCCTGACTAATGCCAACCACAACATCATAAGTAGTGTGTATATTCATGCTACTAGTGGTGCTTCGGTTCACGTAAATAGTTTTTCAAGTGACAACATATTCGATGGTCTCACGCTGCGCGATGCTGGCGCTGAAGGTATTTACGTCGGCTCGGCATACGGAAACTGGTGCCTATACTCCAATTGCGTAGCCGACACTAGCGATCGCAATGTTATCCAGAACAGTGATATTGCCGGCACGGACGATGAGCCAATCGACATCAAAGAAGGCTCAACCGGTGGACAGGTGCTCAACAACCACATTGACAGCACGCTGACTTCATTGAACAAGGGCTGGATTAACGTTAAAGGCAACAATTACTTGGTTTCAGGTAACGTTGCGGTCAACACGGGGGATGATGGTTACCAGGTCCACCGAATCATCCAGGGCTGGGGTAATAACAATACCTTCACTGGTAACTCGGCAACAAATAACGGCCCAGGCTACGGCTTTTATGTTCAGAGTGGCACGACGGGAAATGTCGTCGCTTGCGGGCAGACAGTTATCGCTGCTGGCTCTGGTTACTCCAACGTAGCTTGCCAATAGAAGACTCAGTATCTCACTCGTATAAACACAAAAACGTGCGGCCACTAAGTCGCACGTTTTTTGTATTTCGAATTAGCAATATTCTAGTGAGTAGATTGAATTTCTGCCATCAGAAGTCTTTGGAGGGCTGCTGGATTAGGTAGTCGTTGCCGTGCCAGCGTATGGCCTCGGCCAATCTTGATAGTAAATGCAGTATCGGGCATGGCTGCGAACATGTCTTCATCGGTAGTGTCGTCTCCAACGGCAAGCACAAAGTCCCAGGATGCGCTGTCTAGCCAATGAAGTGCTGCCTTACTTTTATCCGTATCTGCTGTGCACACTTCTACGATCTTATGCCCAGGAACGACTCGCATGCCTGTGCCGCGTACTTGTCTTGCAAGTTGTGTTGTTAGCCTGCCAGCAAGATTTTTGCCAAGATGTGCATCCGCGAGACGATAATGCCACACCAGTGATGTTGCTTTGCGTTCTATGAACGCTCCCGATAGCTTGTTGACGTAAGTTTGCATAGTATCTTCAATGGCAGGCTTCCAGTTTTGGTCTATGGCGCAGATTGTCCGCCACTCGCCGAGGCTGTCTTTTAAAAAGCAGCCGTGTTCGGCTGCTAAGGAAACGGGCACACCTGCAAAGGTACGTTCTAGTGTTTCTTGGTCGCGCCCACTAATAATTACAACAGTATTCCCTGGCTGCTCGGCGAGGTCTTTCAAGAGTGCGAGTAATTGTGGATTCGGGTGCGCAGCAGCGGGGGTGGGGGCGAACCGAATGAGGGTACCGTCATAGTCAAGTAATAGCAACCTTCGCTGCCCATTCCTGTATGCCTCGGTTATACTCTCATCCATAATTACTATTGTAGCCTACGCGGACGTAGGTTACATTATATTGTATTGTGAGTATGACGGGGGGCAAACTCCTTATAGCCTCTAATCGTCTGCCGGTGAGCATCGCTGCTCAGGGCGACGAGCTGGCACTCGATAGATCAATAGGCGGTGTTGCCACCGCTCTAGATGCGATATATAAAAGATATGACGCAACTTGGGTCGGCTGGACGGGCCTTCGCCATGTGTTGGGGCAGGGTGAGTTGAAGCGGTTGCGTTTCCCTAAACGCATGGTGCCAGTACAGGCTGATGCAAAGCTCGTTGAACACTACTATGATCACTTAACCAATCGGGTTCTGTGGCCAAGCTTCCATAATATTAAGCCGCGCTACCGGGCCGTTATAGACGATTGGGCAGGCCTTCGCGAAATTGCGCATCGCTTCGCAGCGGTTATAAAAGAAAATGTGACATCCAGAGATCTCATCTGGGTGCATGATTATCACCTGATATTGCTACCCGCGGCATTACGTGAACTAGGAATGACCAATAAAATTGGTTATTTTTGGCACACGCCATTTCCGATGCCGAAATTTATGTTACAGCTAGCCCAGCATGAAGAGCTGCTCTCAAGCCTCTACGAGCTCGATATGCTGGGGTTGCAAACAGAGCATGACGTTGATAACTTCTGGGCTTGCATGAAAGCTATAGAAAGCAAGAGGCAGCCAGGGCTCGTAAGAGCTTTTCCGATAGGTATCGACTTCGCCTCTTATCATGGCGCGGTAAGACGTCCTGCAGTGCGAACGCTGAGTGAGGAAATAGAGGCCAAGTATGCTGACAAGCAAATGATTCTTTCAATTTCTCGCTTGGACTATACCAAGGGCATTCCCAACCAATTACGTGCCGTAGCGCGCTTTTTAGAGCGCAAAACACCGACTGAGCGCAAGCGCTTTGTATATAAACTGGTTGTAGCCCCTTCACGAGAAGATGTGATTGAATATCGTGAGCTCAAAGAAGAGATCAGTGCACTAGTTACGGAGATTAACGAGTCGTTAAGCAGTGGCCGTTGGAAGCCTATTGAATATGAATATGAAAATTTTGATTTTGCCGATATGGCTGCCTGGTATGGGGCTGCAGAAGTCTTGCTTTTACTCCCAAAGTACGACGGTATGAATCTCATTGCAAAAGAATTTATCGCCGTGCAGCGCAGCGGAAAGAGCGTTCTCGTGCTCAGTAATACAACCGGCTCGGCAGCGCAGCTGGGGGACGCACTGCTTGTGGATCCTGAAGATATAGATGCTGCAGCAGCCGCACTTGACCAAGCATTCGCCATGCCACGCTACGAGCGCGAAGCGCGGTGGGAGCGCATGTTAGAAGTAGTAAGTGAACAAGATGTATTCTGGTGGGCTGATCGCTTTATTACTGCCCTAAAGAGTGCACCACACTACCATTAGTTAAGTAGCCATTTTCATGCTATAGTATTTTTATGATCTATTTAGCAACTCGCCACCATCTGCATATATCGCCGGAGTGCATCGGGTAGTTGTTATTCTTGTCCTAAGTCATAGAAGAAACGCCGGATTGCCTCCGGCTTTTTCTTTATATTGCTTTTATTTAGGAGTTCCTATGACTATTTTAGAAGGGCCAATAACTACTTGTCGGCAAGAGTTATCGCGGCCAGATTATCAGCCAGACCTTGTGGCGGTACTGTATACGGAGCTAAACTACGCACAAGAAGCGGCGCTCTATGACGGGCCACTGAGGTTGTCATGAAAAAGAAACATATATATAGCTTGTTAGAAGAAAAGATGCTGAGCTACGCTGATTACGTTGATATGCCCGTGCAAGCCAGCGCAGAGCCCCTTCTGCCGATTCCAATTGACGGCTTCATAGCTGCGCGCCAAGTAGATACTGCGATGATCGACTATACTGGCGAAAGCATTTATCTTCGTCGTGGCGTGCTCGAGCGGCTGCAGTGTGCAGCACGTATGCTAGCGGATTATGACAGTACCTTGCAGCTCGAAGTGGTCTATGGCTATCGAGCGCTGTCGATTCAAACTAGACTCTTTCAGGACACTATTGCAAAGCTACAATCTCGCTACACGGGCGAAGCGTTACGAGCGGCCGCGCACAGATTCGTAGCCGTGCCTGAAGCAGCGGGGCATCCTGCGGGCGCAGCAATAGATGTGCAACTTATTCGAAATGGTCAGCCGCTTAATTTCGGCACTGCTATGCATGAATTCACCGCAGACACGATGACATTCTCGCCGTTTATTGACACTGATGCTTGGGGCAATCGGCAGTTGTTGCGGCAGCAGCTGTTAGCTGCTGGTTTTGCGCCTTTTGATGGAGAATGGTGGCACTTTTCTTATGGTGACAAGGAGTGGGCGCGCTACTACAATCGTGGTTTCGCGCACTATGAACAGATTGAATTCTCGACTACATGAAGTCTGAGGTATAATGAAAGGCAATTATGGCACTCTCAATTCAACCATACAAAGGGGCACGTGATTTTTACCCCGCAGATAAACGCATGCAGAAGTACATGTTCAGCCTTATGCGCAAAGTTGTCGAAGCTTACGGCTATGAAGAGTACGATGCGCCAATCCTGGAACCCGTTGACCTATATCTAGCCAAGAGCGGTGAAGAAATAGTCAACGACCAGACCTATGTCTTCGATGATCGGGGCGGGCGTAAGATAGTTATTCGTCCAGAAATGACCCCGACAGTAAGTCGTATGATCGCAGGCAAGCGACAAGAGCTGGCCTATCCAGTACGTTGGTACAGTATTCCTAATTTGTGGCGCTATGAACGTCCGCAGCGAGGACGCTTGCGAGAACACTGGCAGCTCAATGTAGACATTTTTGGTGTAGATAGTCACTTTGCTGAATCTGAGATCATTCAGGTTGCTGACGGCATCTTGCAATTAGCTGGTGCCACGCATGACATGTACAAGATCAAACTGAATAGTCGTAAACTCATGGACTTCATCATGAAGGATTACTTACGTTTGGATAACGTGCAGAGTAACACCATCGCAAAGCTTATTGATCGTATGCACAAAATGGCACCTGAAGCATTCGCTGCAGAAGTCGACGCCGTATTTACTCCTACGCAACGTGAGTCAGGTGCGAGTAATAAGTTACTTGGTCTGCTAAAGACCAAAAACCTCGAACATTTGCCCGTAATGATTCGTCAACATAGCTCCGCCTTGGAGATAAAAGAACTCATGCATATCCTCAGAGAGGCAAAGATAACTAATGTCGTTTTTGACCTCACGGTAATGCGCGGATTCGATTATTACACTGGCATCGTTTTTGAGATTTTTGATGAAGATCCTAACAATAACCGCTCAATGCTTGGCGGCGGTCGCTATGACGGTCTTGTTGGCTTGTTCGGTGTGGAGCCAGTGCCTACTGTCGGCTTTGGCTTTGGCGATGTGACATTCCAGAATTTTATTGAGGGGCACGATCTTATGCCGCAACTGCGCGTTGAGACCGATTTGTATGTAGTACTCATTGGTAATATCTATGATGGCGCGCAGCGCATCATAGAGCGGGTGAGGGGTATGGGCGTTAACGTAGCCGTCGACATTAGCGGTCGTTCAGCAGACAAGCAGATCAAGACGGCGGTCAAAAAGGATATCCACTATGCTCTTTTTATAGGTGAAAAAGACCTCAAAGAAGAGCAATTTGAGATTAAAAACCTCATAACGGGTGTAGCTGAAAAGCACAGTCTCGAGCGTATTGTCTCAATCGTACAAGACTACCGTGGCAACGATTAGCTATTATGTAGCCCACGGCGCTGCTGGCCTCTGGTAAATAAATAAGCGATCTGTTACAGTCTGTACTCATGCAAGTCACCAAAAAGAATCTATCCGATACCAAAGTTTCCCTACACCTCGTGGCCGATGACGCCAAGATGTTGCAGGATGTTAAGAACGCTGTGCTCGAGACGCTGGGAAGTAGCGTTAAGATTCAGGGCTTCCGTCAAGGCAAGGCACCTATTGCATTGCTCGAAAAGCACGTTGACCCTACACGTTTACAAACCGAATTTCTAGACCGCGCAGTTAACACTCTCTACGTTGCCGCACTTGATCAAGAAAAGTTACGCCCCGTAGAGCAGCCAGAAGTAAAGATAAGTAAATTTGTCCCTTTTGAGACACTCGAAGTTGAACTCGAAGTTGAAGTGGTGGGCGATGTGAATCTTCCTGATTACAAGAAGATGAAGTTCACCAAGACTAAAGTGAACGTTCTGGCCAAGGATGTGGATGGTGTTATCGACGAACTCCGTACTCGCGAGGCTGAGCGTAAGGACGTTACCCGCGCGGCAAAAGAAGGTGATCAAGTAACGATTGACTTTACGGGTGTTGATGCCAAAACTAAAGAAGCTATTTCGGGCGCAGACGGCAAAGACTTTCCACTGGTTATCGGTAGTAACACTTTTATTCCTGGTTTTGAACCAAACCTAATCGGACTGAAGCCAGGTGAAGAAAAGACCTTTGACATCACCTTCCCGAAAGATTACAGCGTTGACTCGCTACAGAACCGAAAGGTAACTTTTACGGTTACTGCCAAAAGCGTACAAGAGGTTGTAAAGCCAAAGCTGGATGATGCGCTCGCCGCCAAGGTAGGCCCATTCAAGACTGTAGCCGAGCTGAAAGCAGATGTCAGCAAAGAGCTGCAGGCTCGTAAAGAGGCGGATACTGAACAAAAATTTGCCGATGAAATCATTACCGCCATTACTGAAAAAGCCAAGGTAGCCGTTCCTGAAGTGCTTATCAATGAGCAAATTGATCGTCTGCAACGCGAACAGCAGCAGAATCTCGTCTACCGCGGTCAAACTTGGCAGGAATTTCTAGATGCCGAGAAGTTGACCGAAGAAAAGTACCGCGAAGCACAGCGCCCTGCAGCAGAACTGCGCGTAAAAGCCGGTCTTGTATTATCGTCTATTTCTGAGGCGGAAAAAATTATTATCTCTGACGAAGAAATCGATGCCTACATGATGCAACTTGCTTCACGTTACCCAGACCCTCAAATGCAGGCCGAACTCGCAAAGCCAGAAGCTCGTCGAGACATCGCATCGCGACTTCTCACTGAAAAAACTATTGAGAAACTCAAGTCATACACGACAAAATAGTTTTTTAGTCCTGAGGCCAGAGGCTCTTACCCCTCACACCTAGTCATATTTGCCCAGCAGCGTACGACAGAACGTTTCAAGGGTTGATTGAGCTCTTCATAAAGCTACCCTGAATATGCTTTGCCTCCCCAAGGATTAAAATGCTAGCCCATGAAGCGGTAGCGATTCTCTCGTTTTTTTCAGCTACGCGAGTACGAGTTCTTTTGTAGCAATCGACTTTTCTTGAAAAATGTAGTTAAAATTATCAAGCACCGCGCCACCCCTACGCAATACCTGCTGCGTTCGGTCAATAACACCCTGTCTGTCTGCCCGATACTCATCAATCACTCTCTTATCTGCGCCAGACGCCTGGTCATACGTTGCACCCCATATCGCCAGTTCATTCAGAAGAGGCACGAGGAGAATGCCTTTCTCGGTCAAATAGTACTCTTCCTTGCGCCTATCCTCTGTACTTGTTTGTCTAGAAATAATCCCTTGACGTTCAAGATGAGCAAGTTTGCGGGCGAGGACACTGGTGCCAATACGCTCGTTAGAGGCTAGGAATTCACCGTAGGTTTTTTTGCCGAAATTGACCATGTCTCTGATAATGAGAAGCGACCAAGTGTCACCCAGTACTTCGAGTGAATAATTTATAGCGCAATCAGATTTCCTATCCAGGCGTTTCATGGTAGTATGGTAACATAATTACTTACATAATGAAAGTGAATAGCACATGTATTCTATATCTAAGGACGGTACCAAAATTGCATATGAGAAAAAGGGCTCCGCCTCGGGACCAGTACTCATATTAGTACTCGGAGCGCTTAATAAAAGAGGTTCTGGGAAGAAGTTAACTCAACATCTTGCTGACCAATTCACGGTTATAAGCTATGACCGTAGAGGGAGAGGCGATAGCACTGACGTGTTGCCCTACAAGACCGAGCATGAGGTCGAGGATCTCGCCGCCCTAATCGACGATTTGGGTGGAAGTGCATATCTGTATGGCCACTCATCCGGTGCAGTACTTGCACTTTTAGCGGCAAAGGAACTAGGTAAAAAAGTTAAAGGGCTCGCGTTATATGAGCTTCCTTACGATGACGACCCCGAAGCGCAAAAGGTTGCTAAAGAATATAGGAAAGCGCTAAAACAATTGTTAGCCGAAGATAGGCGCGGCGAAGCCGTGGAGCTATTCATAAAACCTTTCGGTGTAACCGATAAGCAGATCGCAGCAATGCAACGCATGCCACTTTGGAAAGGTCTTACCGGAATGGCTCATACACTCGTATACGATACGGTAGAGCTTATGGAGCAGTATCCAAAGATAGACTCAGGATCCATCGATACTCAGACCATAGTAATGTATGGTGCTGCTAGCCCTGCTTTCATGGGCGATACAGCGAAGAAGCTGTCGCGTACATTGCCGCATGCCACACTTCAATCGCTTGAGGGCCAAACGCATGACGTAAAAGCAGAGGTCCTTGCTCCGTACTTGATTGAGTTTTTCAAGGCAGTACGCTAGCAGTACTATACGAAGAAGTTTCGAAGCTTCTCCGCCACGATGTTTGGTGCACCATCTGGATTTCGCTGCTTGTCGAAATTCCAGGCAGCAGAGTGCCCCAGGTTGGGTAAGTCAATTCGGGTTGCGTGCGGCAATAGTTTGGCGAGACTATCTGTCGCGGTGCGTAGATATGCCGGGCTCTTTGTGCCGCTAAGCAATAACATTTCTGACGATATTCCTCCAAAACTGGACATTTTGTCGCACATTTCTTCAACAAGTTGAAAATCATTTTGTATAATTGGTGCCATTTTACGCATTGAGATGTAGTTGCCCGATCCGGCTTTTTCTTCTGCTGCCATAATTTTGTTTACAAATGCCACGAGAAGCCACCGAGGCATATATTTCATGATAGGCGGACCGAATTGCCCGGCCTGCATGGCAGTTACAAGCGCGGCTGCGGTTTTGTCTTCATGTATTTCAGAACGGTAGCGGTCCAACAATTTCCTCGGCAATGTTGCCGAGGTGAGGAGCGGTGGTTCAAATATTGCCAATTTTTTAATGGAAGAAAGCCTGCGAGCGGCCTCTAGCGAAATAATCGCACCCGAGCTAAGTCCAAATACGTTTTCTGCCTTTGTTTTGTTCAAGACTGCTTCCAAATCTTCAACCTCGCGGCCAATTCCATACTCTGTACCAGTCGGGCCACTTATCCCTCGGCCTCTTCGCTCTACCGCGTACACTATGAAAGTATCGGCAAGATTCTCGGCAAGCTCACGAAAATTTTCAACCGAGCCCATAGTTCCTTGGACGAGCAAAATACCAGAACTGCCGTCACCATATTTCAGGTAGCCGATTTTGGTGCCGTCTTTTGAGGTCACGCTTTCTGATTGTGGGGGAGGAGTGTGTTCTGTTGTCATAGTGCAATTATACGATAGTGCTAGCCAAAGCAATGCAACAACTCAGTATTGGCATATTCGAATCGGCGTTCCAGCTAAACTCCGTTGCCACACACAGCAACCGGTGGTTTAATAAGCATTAGCTTACAACCTAATACAGGATGGATACCGTGCCTCAAAATAATCCCCGCAATACCACTGACTATCGTGCAAAAAAACAAAAACCCACAAGACTAACCTGGCTACAAAAAATGAAGACAAATCGCTACGCCCGGCCACTGTTTGTAGCAGCGGTTTTCATGGCCATAGGAGGAGGCACGTTTTTTTGGGCCTCGGCAGCCACTACTACCTATGGTCTATGGAGCAGCGACACCATTCCTAAAGTTCTCTCCGTCTCGGATCATAGCAGTATCGAACTGGGCACTCGCTTTCAATCCAAGGTCGCTGGTTATGTACAGGGAGTGCGTTTTTACAAAGGCGCCCAAAACATCGGTACGCATACCGGCAGCCTTTGGGACGAACAGGGACACTTGCTAGCAACCGCAACCTTCACGAATGAGACATCAAAAGGGTGGCAAAACGTGCAATTCAGCCAGCCCGTGAGCGTGGCGGCAAACGTCAAATATATCGTCTCTTATCATGCTCCGGTAGGGCATTACTCGTATAACGCTCACTATTTTAGTCGAAGCTCATTCAGCAATAAAAATTTGATCGCACCTCAACAAACCGACGCCGCACCCAATGGTGTCTACCTGTTCGGAAGTGCCCCAAACGCCTTTCCGACATCCAGTGGTGGCGGTGACAATTACTGGGTTGATGTAATTTTCAGCGAAAAATTAATAAGCCCATCACCGGCACCTGCTGCACCGACCGGCTTGGCGGTGACCACGATGAGTAGCGGGAGTGTATCCCTAAGCTGGGTTGCAAGCAGCAGCGCCAGCCCCACTCAATATGTGGTCTACCGGGACGGTAACAAACACGCAACAGCAGGCACGACGCTCACATACACCGATTCAACGGTCGCCGCCAGCACCACCTACAGCTATAAAGTGCAAGCAATCGACAGTAATGGGATAACTTCGGAATTTTCGACCTCCGTCTCCATTACAACGCCAAGCGCCAACACTGGCGGGGGCACAGGAGGAACAGGCTCCTCTGACACATGCCCCATCTACCCCGGGGCTGGCTGTGCCGATCTTGGAACAGCCCCAATCCAACCCAGCACTGCCGGTTATACGGGCGACCCCGCGCAATTGACGCAAATCGATTCTGGCCATTTGCTATCTGGCTGTAATTGGGATAGTTCAGCCGGGGTGACGTGTCCTCAAACTAATCTGACACTCGATCATGTTCATCTGAAGGGTGCGCTGTACTGGACTGGTACCGGAACATTGCGTATCACTGACTCCATCATTGAGGGCGGTACCGGAACGGACACTGTGGTATCTGCGGCAAGCGGAGCTCCCACGGTCTACATCGCCAACTCGACCCTCAGCTGGCCTGCGGGCCAAGCCTTCCCCGCAGGCTCCGACGATGGATCGGTCATTACTAAAGGACGGGCCGTCTTCCAACTGTACAAAAACAATATCTCTGGTCAACCACATGGAATAGAAGTGGTGTCGAACAACACAGTGGTTGTCGGCAACTGGATCCACGACTTGGCTTACACCTCTAGCGATCCACACTTGGATGGAATTTATGTCATGGGCGGCGGCAATGACATAATCTACAATAACTACGTCGACGCAACCGTTAACGGCGAACATGCCACGGCTGCCATCTTCTTCCAACTTCAAAGCTACGCCGGATACCCCGTCATCGACAAAGCTGCGCTGCGCTACAATTTCTTCAGCGGCGGAGCATCAAGCTTCTACAACGAAAGCGGCACGAACACAACCGTGCAGGACAACATCATCGAGAAGGGGATTTACGGCACCGTAGAAGTAGACGTACCGGCAACCATAGCCTCCTGGGTGAACAACAGACAGTCCAATGGCACCATACTGCCAGTTCCGACGCCAGGGCAAACCTATCCGTACTAGGGTCTTTAAGGGAGTATGCAGCTCCGTTCAGGCAAAGTTGTAAGGGGGCGAGCAAAGTCAACAAAGACATAAGTTGGCACTCCCTATTGACGAGTGCCAACTCTGACTCTATACTTTCTATAGAAATGCAATTTGTGTAGCCATGAGGAGGTGCATATGCCACTAGTTCCCACAGTCATTGAGTCAGAGGGTCGCGGGGAACGCGCCTACGACATTTATTCCCGTCTTCTTAAGGACCGTATTGTTTTTCTCGGTGATCAAGTAGATGAAGTTACTGCCAACCTTGTTGTGGCACAGCTACTTTTCTTGCAAGCCGAAGATCCAAAGAAAGACATTTTTTTCTACATCAACAGCCCAGGTGGTAGCGTTTATGATGCGCTCGCTATTTTTGACACCATGCAGTATGTGACGAATGATGTGCAAACCGTAGGGATTGGTATGCAAGCTTCGGCAGCCGCCTTCCTCTTGAGCAGCGGGACAAAGGGTAAGCGTGCGGTACTGCCCAACGCAACCGTCATGATTCACCAACCATCAAGTGGTACTCGCGGTAAGGTAACTGACCAAGAAATTGATCTACGCGAATCCTTGCGTGTGAAGAAGCTGCTTGAAGAGATTATGGCTAAAAATACTGGGCAAAAAGTCGCCAAGATACATGAAGATATGGAACGAGACCGTTGGATGACTTCAACAGAAGCAAAAGCCTACGGTATTGTCGACAAAATCATTACTGCACCGCCAAAACTCTAGACAAAATTGCTGCAATTTGCTTGACAATTGTAGGATCATCCCGCACAATCTTACGCTAAGAAGTAGTGTAAGCATGGGTTATCGCTGTAGTTGTAATTATTTGCAATCAAAAACATCGGCTAAAAATCGCCTAGCTTAGAAATCTTCGCGCGAAAAACACTTAACACACTAAGCATAAACGACAACTGCCTCATAATTATGAGGTAAGGTCCTCGTTGGCTTTGCCGCTGGCGAGTAGTAAGGGGAGAAAAGCTGCATTTATGGCGAAAACCACCAAGTCTGCAAAAAGTAACAGCCGCGTTTATTACACTACAGAGGACGATGCTGTTCAGTTGGCCAATTTGGTCGACCATCAGAATAAGTCTTTTCAGTGGTTTGTCGAAGAAGGTTTAGGCGAGCTCTTAGCAGAGATCAGCCCTATCGACGACTACACAGGTACAAAACTGAGTCTTGTTTTTAAAGACTATCACTTTGAACCTCCGAAGATGGCAGAAGCCGATGCTCGTGAGAACAACGTAAGTTTTGAAGCGCCACTAAAAGCAAAAGTGGAGCTTACAAACAAAGTGACCGGTGAAGTAAAAGAGCAAGAAATTTACTTAGGTGATTACCCCGCCATGACTACTCGCGGTACATTTGTTATTAACGGCGCCGAGCGTGTCGTTGTTAGCCAGTTGATTCGTTCAGCTGGTGTTTTCTTTATTGCAGATCAACACGGTGCGTCTAGCCTCTACGGCGCTAAGGTTATTCCAGGCCGTGGTGCTTGGTTTGAGTTTGAGACCGCCGCCGCAGGTGGTCTTTTTGTAAAGATAGATCGAAAGCGAAAAATTGCTGTCACTACACTCCTTCGTGCACTCGGCATGACTGAGGCGCAGATGCGTGAAGCATTCAAGCACGTTGACACCGGTAAACTGAGCCATTTGCAGGCAACACTAGACAAAGACCCAACTCATGGTCAGAGCGATGCTCTTATTGAGGTGTATCGTCGTTTGCGTCCAGGAGATCTAGCAACAGTAGACAATGCCAAAGCCCTTATTGAAAACATGCTCTACAACTTTAAGCGATTCGACTTTTCGCGCGTGGGTCGCTACAAAATCAACAAACGTCTTAACTTAGACGTTCCAAACACTATTGAAAACCGTGTGATGCGTCTAGATGACCTTATCGCCATTGTCGCAGAGCTTATTCGCCTCAACAACACACAAGAGCCAGCTGACGATATCGACAGCTTGGCAAATCGCCGCGTTAAATTGGTAGGTGAACTCGTACAGCGTCAATTCCGTATTGGTCTTCTCCGCATGGAGCGCAACACCAAGGATCGTATGTCGATGTCCGAGATCGAGACCGTTACCCCTGGTCAGCTTATTAACGCCCGTCCAGTGGTTGCTGCCGTACGTGAATTCTTTGCTTCTAGCCAATTGTCACAATTCATGGACCAGATTAACCCACTCTCAGAACTCGCTCACAAGCGACGCCTAAGCTCAATGGGCCCTGGTGGTTTGAGTCGTGAGCGTGCTGGATTCGAAGTTCGTGATGCGCACGCCACGCACTACGGTCGTATTTGTGCCGTTGAAACTCCAGAAGGTGCCAACATTGGCTTGGTCTCTAACCTGGCTAACTACGCTCGCATTAACGACTATGGCTTCATTGAAACTCCTTACCGTAAGGTTATTAATGCAGTTACCGCTAAGGATGCCATTGGTCATGTCGCAAGAGTCGACCTAGAAGACGAAAAAGGCAAAGCCATCGTTAAAGCCGGTAAGACCATTACCAAGGAAGACGCCGACAAACTTGCTAAAGTCGAGAAGCAAATCACCTGGCCAGTCAAAGCCAAGGTAACCAAGGAAGTTGTCTACTTGGACGCAGCCGCCGAAGATAGCGCTGTCATTGCTGGCATCGGTAACGAAGTGGGTGAGGATGGTTATTTCGCACAAGAACGCATTGGTGCTCGCACAAACCTGAAGCCAGGCGAAGCCGACGCAGACGACGTGACGCACATGGATGCTGCCCGTAACCAGATTATTGGTTCAAGCGCAGGCCTCATTCCGTTTATTGAAAAGAACTATGTGTACCGCTCCCTCATGGGTAGCAACCAGCAGCGTCAGGCTGTGCCGCTTATTCAGCCAAACTCTCCAATTGTAGGAACTGGTCTTGAAGGTGCCGCTGCACGTAACACTGGTCAAATGGTGCTCGCCGAAGAAGACGGTGAAATTATCAAGGCAAGCGCTCAAGAAGTTGTTGTTTCATACAAGGACGGCAATGTCCGTTATGAACCCCAACACTTTATCCGTAGCAACGAAGGTACAAGCATCAACCAAAAAGTTGTTGTAACAACCGGCGACAAAGTTACTGCCGGTGATGTCCTTATCGAAGGTATGTCGATCCAAAATGGTGAACTTGCACTTGGTAAAGACCTTGTTGCCGCATTCATGCCATGGGGCGGCTACAACTTCGAGGATGCCATCATTATTAGTCGCAAGCTTGTTGAAGACGACACGCTGACTAGCATTCATATTGTTGACTTTATGATTGAAGTGCGCGAAACCAAGCTTGGGCCAGAGATTGTTACCCGCGATATCCCTAACGTTTCCGAAGACGCGCTGCGTCACCTGGACGATGGCGGTATCGTACGCATTGGTGCCGAAGTACACCCTGGTGACATTCTTGTTGGAAAAATTACTCCAAAAGGTGAGCAGGAACTTAGCTCTGAAGAGCGACTCTTGCGTGCTATCTTCGGTGAAAAAGCCAAAGAAGTTCGTGACACCTCTCAGCGTATGAGCAACGGTAAGCACGGAAAGGTTGTTGGCGTTAAAGTCTTCAGCCGTGAGAATGGCCATGAATTAAAGGCTGGTGTGCTGATGCAGATCCAGGTCTTTGTCGCTCAAATGCGTAAGATTAGCGTTGGCGATAAACTTGGTGGCCGTCATGGTAACAAGGGTGTTATTGCCCGCATTCTACCTATTGAAGACATGCCATTCATGGAAAATGGTCGTCCAGTGGACATCATTTTGAACCCACTCGGTGTGCCAAGTCGTATGAACCTTGGTCAGCTATTTGAAACGCACCTTGGCATGGCTGCTCGTGCTCTTGGCATTAAAGTCGCTAGCCCCTCATTCAACGGTGTACCTGTAGACAAAATTCAGAGTCTTTTGAAAGAAGCTGGGCTTCCAGAAGATGGTAAGCAACAGCTTTACGATGGCCACACTGGTGAGCCATTCAGTGAGCGCACTACTGTCGGAAGCATGTATATGATTAAGCTGAACCACATGGTCGCTGACAAGATTCACGCACGAAGCACCGGCCCGTACACTATGGTGACCCAACAGCCACTCGGTGGTAAGGCGCAAAACGGTGGTCAGCGTTTCGGAGAAATGGAAGTCTGGGCACTCGAAGCCTATGGTGCTGCTAGCACCTTGCAGGAAATGTTGACGATTAAATCTGACGATGTCTACGGACGTTCTAAGGCCTACGAGTCAATCATCAAGAAGACTGCGATCGTTGGGCCAAAGGTACCAGAAAGCTTCAATGTGCTTGTCAAAGAATTGCAAGGCCTCGGCTTGAAAGTCGACCTTGTCACCTCAGACAAAGTTGTTGATGCTGAGCATGTGCTTGCGACAAATGTTCGCGACGAAGCCGAACACCAACCTGAAGTCATCGTTCCTGCACCTACCATCTCTGACGTTGACGTCACCGAAGATGCTGCAGTAGACGAATTTATGACCATAGAGGGTGAAGTTACTGACGAAGAAGAAAACATTCCCGCATTAATCGCGGATGCCGATGACGAGGATCTTGTCGTTGCCGAAACTGACACTAACGAAGAAGGGAAGGTTGCGTAATGCGTCGCTATTCATACAGCCCCAACATCGCCGACTTTGATGCAGTCCGCTTGGCAGTGGCCGGCGCTGCTGACATTCTTGACTGGTCATATGGTGAAATTACCAAGCCAGAAACTATCAACTACCGTACCCAAAAGCCGGAGCGTGACGGTCTATTCTGTGAGCGTATCTTCGGACCAGTAAAAGATATCAATCCCCACGATGCTAAATACAAGGGTGTTCGTAGTCGTGAAGCCGCTGTCGACAAGAATGGCGAACTAGTTACTAAGAGCATCGTTCGTCGTGAGCGCATGGGCCACATTAGCTTGGCCGTGCCCGTCGCCCACATCTGGTTCCTTCGCGGCACTCCTTCAGCAATTGGTTTACTCTTGGGTGTTACGGTTAAGAACCTTGAACGTGTTGCCTACTTCGCAAGCTACATTATCAAGCGTGTAGATACCGAAAAGCGCGATAAATACCGCGCCGACAAAGAAGCTGAATTTGCTGCCGCCAAAGAAGCAATTAAGCTTCGTTTCGAAAAGGAAGCTGAAGCTCCTGAAGCAAACGTCAAAGCTTTGGCTGAAATGCAAACCAAGGAATTGGCCGAAGTAGATAAAGATTTTGATTCACTGAAGGCTCAGTTTGATCTTCTTGAAAAACTACACCTGATTTCTGAAGTTGACTATCGCAACCTACCTGACGCACTCCGTGGCATCATTGAAGTCGGTATGGGTGGTCAGTCCTTGAAGGCCCTATTGGATGAAATCGACTTGAAGTCACTCATCGCTGAACTCACCGAAGAAGCCGAAGAGGCTAAAGGTCAGCGTAAGAAGAAGCTCATGAAGCGCCTGCGCCTGCTGGAAAGCATGGAGCGCGCTGGTATTGAACCATCTTCCATGTGTCTCTCTGTCTTGCCGGTCATTCCTCCAGACCTGCGCCCAATGGTGCAGCTTACTGGTGGCCGATTTGCAACGAGCGACCTAAACGACCTTTACCGTCGTGTCATCAACCGTAACAACCGCTTAAAGAAGCTTATCGAGCTTAATGCCCCTGAAGTTATCCGTCGCAATGAGCAGCGCATGCTCCAAGAAGCTGTTGACGCCCTAATTGACAACAACAGTGCCCGTAGCGGTCGTGCCGTAGCCGCAACTGGCCAACGACGCCGCCTAAAGAGCCTTTCAGACATGTTGAAGGGTAAACAGGGACGTTTCCGTCAAAACCTTCTTGGTAAGCGCGTTGACTACTCTGGTCGTTCAGTAATCGTTGCTGGTCCAGAATTAAAGATTAGTCAATGTGGACTGCCGAAGATGATGGCCCTTGAACTATTCAAGCCATTCGTCATTGGTGAACTTATCGCTCGTGAACAAGCGCACAACATTCGTTCTGCTACTCGCATGATCGAAACAGGTGAAGCGGTTGTCTGGGATGCCCTAGACGAAGTTATTCAAGGCAAATATGTACTGCTTAACCGTGCACCATCATTGCACCGTTTGAGTATCCAGGCCTTCATGCCTGTTCTTATCGAAGGTCGTGCCATTCAGTTGCACCCACTCGTATGTAAGGGCTTCAACGCCGACTTCGATGGTGACCAAATGGCTGTCCACTTGCCACTGAGCGATGATGCGCAGGCTGAAGCCCGCGACATCATGGCAGCAAGCGCCAACCTACTGAAGCCAGCCGATGGTACGCCAATCTTGCACATCGAACAAGATATGGTGCTTGGTTGTTACTACCTCACCTATGAGCGCGCCAGCGTTTCAGGAGTTGACTACAAGCCATTCTTGTCTCTAGAAGAAGCACTCATGGCTATGGACAATGGTAGCGTCAAGCTCCAGACTCGTATTCGAATTCCTTTCCGTGGTGAGCAACGTGACACTACCCTTGGTCGGGTACTCTTCAACGAAGTATTCCCTGAAGACTTCCCATTCCAAGATGAACCAATGACCAAGAAGAAACTACAGTTCGTCATGGCGCTGGTATACACCCAGTACGGTCAAGCAAAGACCGCTGAAATTGCCGATGAGCTAAAAGATCTGGGCTTCCAGTACGCAACTAAGTCCGGTATCTCGATGGGTATGGGCGACTTTACTAGTATCAATGGTATGGACGACGTTATCACCGACGGTGATGCTCGCGCAGCTGCTATCTCTGAACAGTATGAACAAGGCTTCATCACCGACGAGGAACGTTACCGCCTAACAGTAGAGACATGGACTAAGGCTGATACTAAGGTACAAGAATTACTTGCACAGCAGATGATTGGCCAAGAGAGCAGTATGGCTATCGCCATCACCTCTGGTGCTCGTGGTAATATTTCTCAGATGAAAATGTGTGTGGGTATGCTTGGTATGTTTAGCGACGCATCTGGCCGCGCCATTGAACTTCCTGTTAAATCTGGTTACATCCAGGGACTTGACCCACTTGAATACTTCACCGGTACTCGTGGTACTCGAAAGGCGCTGATCGACATCGCCCTAAAGACTGCCGATGCTGGATACCTCACACGTCGTCTGGTTGACGTTGCCCAGGATGTCTTCACTATCGATGTTGAAGACAATGAAGAATTAGACCCAGGATTTGCCATGAACCGTTCCGACGCCGAAGTTATTGGTGTCGCATACGCAAATCGTCTTGAAGGTCGTTTCGCAGCACAAACGCTGAAGGGTCATTTGAAGCGTGGTGATCTCATCACTGGAGATATCGCACGCGCCATCGACGCAGATCCATCTATCGACGGCGTGAAGATCATGTCCGTACTGAGTGCAACCTCAGTACATGGTGTGCCACAGAAGTCATATGGCGTTGACCCCGCAACCGGCAATAAGGTTGCGCCTCATCACCCAATTGGCGTTATCGCCGCCCAGTCTATCGGTGAGCCCGGTACCCAGCTATCCTTGGACTCCAAGCACCGTTCCGGTGCGGTCCTCGCCGATGACACTGCGCAAGGTCTCTCGCGTGTAGAAGAGTTGTTCGAAATTCGCACCCCTAAGGGTCAAGCGTACTTGACCGACATCGCTGGCATTGCCAATACTTGGGAAGAAGGCGACCACTACGTAGTACAGGTAACTGCCAAGGACAAGGAAAACATGACCTTCAAGCTCGGTGATCGTGTCGCCAAGGTAAAGAGCGGCACCGATGTTGCTATAGGTGATGTCGTAGCAAGCCTTGAAGATGGCTCTGAGCCACAGGTTGCGCCAATGGCCGGTAAGGCCGAGGTGACTGACAAGTCAGTAATCATCACTCCAGCAGGTCAAAGTGTTGTACGCTACGAAATTCCTGGCTTCAAGCAAATCATGATCCAGGATGGTGACACTGTTGAAGCTGGCCAGCGTCTGACCAATGGTTCAATTAACCTACCTGAGCTCATGCGCTTACAAGGTGTTGAATCTACGCAGCGTTACATCATGAACGAAATCCTACGCATCTTCGCAGCACAGGGTCAAAATATTGCCGACAAGCACCTTGAGATCATCGTGCGTCAAATGTTTAGTCGCGTCCAGATCGAAGAAGCTGGTGACAGCGAATTCGTAACCGGCGACGTGGTGAGCAAACTATCGGCCGTTGAAACAAACGACGCGCTCAGCAAAGCTCGCAAAACTCTTGCGAAGTACAACCAGCTTATCCTTGGTATTACTAAAGCAAGTTTGAGTACCGACTCCTTCTTGAGTGCAGCATCATTCCAAGACACCACCCGTGTCTTGATCGCTGCAGCTACTTCCGGTAAGGTGGATAAACTGTTCGGTCTGAAGGAAAACGTTATCCTCGGTCGCAAGATTCCAGTAGGAACTGGCTGGCGCCCCGATGAAGATGCAGAGATGGCTGAAGAGCTAGTTGCTGTTGAAGCCTAAAACTGTTAAAATATAAATTACATTAAACATTGTAGTCCGAGCCAGGTGACCAAGGGCCAGCAGAGTTGGCACTCGCTGACCCCACCTGATGCGCGTAGATTGCAAAGCTAAGGAGTATAAATGCCAACAATCAATCAACTTGTTCGCAAGCCGCGTACAAAGGTGACAACCAAAAGTAAGTCACCAGCTATGCTGCGAGTGGTCAACAGCCTCAAGACGAGGACCTACGAGAAAGCTTCACCACTGAAGCGCGGTGTATGTCTTAAGGTAACAACCAAAACACCAAAGAAGCCAAACTCGGCTTTGCGTAAGGTCGCCCGTGTGCGTCTTACCAATGGCTATGAAGTATGGGCTTACATCGGTGGTGAAGGTCACAACCTACAAGAGCACGCTATGGTACTCGTACGTGGTGGACGTGTTAAGGACCTTCCTGGTGTGCGTTACCACATCGTACGTGGTGCTCTTGACCTCCAGGGTGTACAGAATCGCAAACAAGGCCGCAGCAAATACGGCGCCAAGAAGGAGACAAAGTAATGCCACGACACAAGACTAAAGCTCTCGTCCGTGACGTAGCTCCGGATCGCGTCTACAACAGCGTGCATGTATCTCGTATCATCAACCGTGTTATGCGTGACGGTAAAAAGCAAATTGCTGAAAAACTGGTATACACCGGCATGGAAAAGGCCGCTAAGAAGCTCAAGGTAGACAATCCTTTGGAAGTCTTTGAGCGTGCGCTTGCTAACATTCAGCCACACATGGAGACTCGTTCTCGTCGTGTTGGTGGCGCAAACTACCAGATTCCTTTTGAAGTAAAAGGCCAACGTCAGCAACACCTTACCACTATGTGGTTCGTCGCTGCCGCTCGTTCTCGCAAGGGCATGAGTATGGCCGACCGTCTTGCCGCTGAATTCGTCGAAGCTTTCAATAGCCAAGGTGCAGCAGTCAAGAAAAAGGAAGATACTCATAAGATGGCTGAAGCCAACCGAGCCTTCGCTCACTTCGCAAGGACATAGACCATGGCAGCAGGAGAGTACCCAGCCTGCTTTACAAAATGCCCTGTTTTGCAGACATTGGACGGACGTTTTATGGCGGCCGAAGCGGGGGTTGAGGCAGATATCCAACGCATTACCACTCAGCTTCCGCTTGAGGAACAGCCTGCTGCACTCGCGCGATCGGGAGCAAAACTTGAAGGTCGGGGATACACCTTAGTGGCGCTGTGCGGGCTGGCGCGCGCGTTCGAATGCGAAGAGCCTACCAGCGATGACGCATGCACCGTTTATAGTCCAGAGCTACCAAACTTTTTAGAGAGAGCATTAGAAACGTAAAGAAGGTTCAAAAAACATGGCAGATAAGAAATACACGATCCAAGATCTTAGAAACATTGGCATTATCGCGCATATTGATGCCGGTAAGACTACCACAACTGAAGGTATTCTGTACCGTACCGGCTTAAAGCACAAAATTGGTGCCGTACACGAAGGTGAGACGACTACCGACTGGATGGCACAAGAGCGTGAACGTGGTATTACCATTGTTTCTGCTGCCGTGACTTGCTACTGGAAGGGTAAGCAGATCAACATCATCGATACCCCCGGGCACATTGACTTCACTGTTGAAGTAGAGCGTTCTCTGCGCGTACTTGACGGCGCTGTTGTTGTCTTCGACGGCAAGATGGGCGTTGAATCACAGAGTGAAACCGTATGGCGTCAGGCTGACAAGTACGGCGTACCTCGCATTTGTTTCATTAACAAGATCAACCAAACCGGTGGTGACTTCTACAAGTCGCTGGATACTATCCACGCCCGTTTGAGCAAGCGCGCATTCCCTATCCACCTGCCGATCGGCTTTGAACAGAGCATTAATGGCATCGTCGACCTCGTTAGTATGAAGGCCTATAGCTACAAAGAGTTCACCGACCATGAGCTGGTTGAAGGCGAAATTCCTGCCGACATGATGGAAAAAGTCAAGAAGTATCGTAGCCTTCTTATTGAAAATGCTGTAGCTGAAGACGAGGCTATGCTCGAAAAGTTCTTCGAAGTTGGCGAAGAAGGCTTGAGTGAAGCTGAAGTTAAGCATGCTATTCGTACTGCTGTTCTTGGCGGCAAATTCTACGCAGTTAGTGGTGGCGATGGCCGTGGTGTTATCGTTGAGAAACTGCTTGATCTCGTAGTTGACTTGCTTCCTGCGCCTACTGACCGAACCACTGTTTGGGGAACACATCCTAAGACTGGTGAGGAAATTGAGCGCAAGCATGGCGATGAAGACCCTTTCAGCGCACTGGCATTCAAAATTACGACTGACCCATTCGTTGGTAAGCTTGCATACTTCCGCGTGTATTCCGGCAAGATTACTGCTGGCTCCTATGTGCTAAATAGCTCCAAGGGCGAAAAAGAACGTGTTGGCCGTATTGTTCGCTTGCAGGCTGACAAGCGCGAAGATGTCACCGAAGTATTCGCTGGTGACATTGCCGCTATTGTTGGTCTAAAGGGCACAACGACCGGTAACACACTGTGTGATATCACTAGTCCTATTGTGCTAGAAAGCATTACATTCCCAGAGCCTCCCGTCTCGATTGCTATCGAGCCAAAGACCAAGAGCGACCAGGAAAAAATGGGTGTTGCGCTGCAGCGACTTGCCGAAGAAGATCCTACCTTCCGTGTCCGCGTAGATGACGAAACAGCACAGACCATTATCTCGGGTATGGGTGAGCTACACCTTGAAATTCTCGTAGACCGCATGAAGCGCGAATTTAGTGTTGAAGCTAATATTGGCCAGCCTCAAGTTGCATACCGCGAAACGATTCGCAAAGATGCCGTTGAAGTCCAAGGTAAATTTGTCCGTCAGTCTGGTGGCCGTGGTCAGTATGGTGACGTATGGCTACGTCTTTCCCAGAATGAAATGGGCAAGGGCTTTGAATTTATCAACCTCATTAAGGGTGGTGTTATTCCCGGCGAATACATCAAACCAATTGAGCAAGGTATCGTTGAGGCCATGGCCAACGGTGTTATTGCCGGTTACCCTGTCGTAGATATCCGCGTTGAACTGTACGATGGTAGCTACCATGAAGTCGACTCTAGTGAAATGGCTTTCAAAATTGCTGGCTCCATGGCACTTCAAGACGGCGTGAAGAAAGCCGGCCCAGTATTACTTGAGCCAGTCATGAAGGTCGTCGTTGTTACTCCCGAGGAATTCATGGGTGACGTTATCGGTGACCTCAACAGCAAGCGTGGGCGTATCGAGAGCATGGAAGACCTCAGTCTCGGTATCAAAGAGATTACTGCGTTCGTGCCACTTGGCGAGATGTTTGGCTACACCACTAACTTACGTAGCAATACGCAGGGTCGTGCTAGCTCAAGCATGGAACTAGATCACTATGAGGATGTTCCACCAAACGTAGCCTTGGCTATCATTGCAAAGAACCAAAAATAAACAAAAGATACTTTACAATAGTGCGCTCCCGAACACGTAAGGAGCGCTCTATAAAAAATGTAGGGCTATGGAATAAATTCTCAAAGTTGTAATTGAAGTTTGTCGAGTAGTCCAATATAAGAAGTAATATACATACGACTTGGACAATTTATAGGGACTTTAAGTTTCGAAATCTTCTCTCAGGGTATTTACACCGTTAACACTTTACGATACAATATCCGAGTCACTCGTGTGAGTTTATTTCTCACGATACTAAAATAGGTAAACTAATAGGAGTCATTTAATGGCAGATAACTTTGATCGTAGCAAGCCTCATGTGAACGTTGGTACAATGGGCCACGTTGACCACGGTAAAACTACTTTGACCGCTGCGATTACTCACGTACTCGCGAAGCGTCTTCCTAGCAAAATTAACCAGCCGAAGACGTATGCCGATATCGACAACGCACCTGAAGAAAAAGCACGTGGTATTACCATTGCTACTTCTCACCAGGAGTATGAGTCTGAAAAGCGTCACTACGCACACGTTGACATGCCTGGTCACGCCGACTACGTTAAGAACATGATTACTGGTGCCGCTCAAGTTGACGGTGCTATCCTCGTTGTATCTGCCGCTGACGGCCCCATGCCACAAACACGTGAGCACGTACTGCTTGCTAAACAAGTGGGCGTACCATATGTCTTGGTTTTCTTGAACAAGATGGACCTAGCCGATGCCGACCTAGTCGACCTCGTCGAAGAAGAAATTCGCGAGCTCTTGGAGAAGAATGGCTTCGACAAGAACGCACCTATCATTCGTGGTTCTGCTACTAAGGCTCTAGAGGGCGACAAAGAAAACGAAGATGCAATCATGGAGCTCGTAGCAGCTCTAGACGCAAACGTCCCTGAACCAAAGCGAGAACTGGACAAACCATTCTTGATGCCAATCGAAGACGTCTTCAGCATTAAGGGTCGCGGGACCGTTGCTACTGGTCGTATCGAACAAGGTATTATCAAGATTAACGAAGAAGTCGAAATCATCGGCGTACGTGACACTCGTAAGAGCGTAGTAACCGGTGTTGAAATGTTCAAGAAAAACCTGGACCAGGGTCAAGCTGGCGACAACGTCGGTATCCTGCTTCGAGGTATTGAGCGTGAAGACATTGAGCGCGGTCAAGTTTTGGCCAAGCCAGGCAGCATTACTCCTCACACTGAGTTTGATAGCGAAGTCTACATTCTTACGAAGGAAGAGGGTGGTCGTCACACACCATTCTTCAAGGGCTACAAGCCACAGTTCTACTTCCGTACTACTGACGTAACCGGCGAAGTCGAGTTACCAGAAGGTAAGGAAATGGTTATGCCAGGTGATACCATCACCTTTAAGGTAAAACTACTGCAGCCAATCGCTATGGAACAAGGTCTTCGCTTCGCTATCCGCGAAGGTGGCCGTACCGTAGGCGCCGGTGTCGTAACCAAGATCATCAAATAAATCAGCTTATAGTTAAGCTCGCACATTAAGGAAGAAGAACAGCAATGGTAACAGAACCCAAGAAAGATCAAAAGCAACGTATTCGTATCCGTTTGAAGGCCTACGACCACAAAGTGATCGACCAAGCCGCCAAGCAGATTGTGGACACAGCGCTCCGAACCGGGGCTACCATTGCTGGTCCAATTCCACTGCCTACTGACCGTAGCACTTTCACGGTCATCAAGTCCCCTCATGTTTACAAGAAGGGAAGAGAGCAGTTTGAAATGCGCGTGCACAAACGCCTGATTGATGTGACTGACCCGACTCCTAAGACTATAGATTCACTCATGAATCTGAGCCTTCCAGCCGGATGCGACGTCGAAATAAAGATGTAGCAAAAAGGAGCGCCCGAGAGGGCGCTTTTTTTATGCTTCATAATCCTGGCCAGGCTATTATTGATTTACAGCGTTTGTATGAAACTCATCGCTCTTGGCTAGCCACTCAATAGAGCTTACTGGCGGTGTGCAGTTGTATGAGAGCGTATAATGAACTAAGATGCCGAATCAAGAACAGATTGTATTTCTCGACGAAATGGGTAAACCCACGGGCGAAGTAGGCCCTAAGATAGAGAGCCATACTAGCAGCACGAAGCTACATCTAGCCTTTTCTTGCTATATCTTCAGAAAAAGCGACAATAAATTCCTTGTGACTCAGCGAGCGCTTACCAAAAAGGTGTGGCCGGGCGTCTGGACAAATAGCGTCTGTGGCCACCCAGCACCAAACGAAAACATGAATGAGGCTATTCGCCGTCGTGCTGCATTTGAGCTTGGTCTCAGTGAGCTTGAAAATAGTAGGGTCGTATTACCTAATTATCGCTACACGACACCGCCATATAACGGCATCATTGAAAATGAGTTTTGTCCGGTATATGTCGCCTATACAGATGAAGAGCCAAATCCAAATGCCGAGGAAGTTGAACAGTATCAGTGGGTTGCATGGAAGGAGTACGTCAAAATGTTGTACAATACCCCTGAAAGAATGAGCTATTGGGCCAAGGATCAATATGCCCAACTAAAAGAGCTTGAACCATTTCGCTCTCTTGAGTAATTAATATGACCAGACAAATTATCCTAGCAAGTGGCTCACCTCGCCGCAAGGACTTACTAAAGCAGATGAGGCTAGTATTTACTGCTATCCCCAGCGACTTCGAAGAGCATCTGGACCACAGTCGCCCTACTATTGAAGTCGCCAAAGAGCTAGGCCTTGGCAAGGCACGTGCCGTAGCGGAGTCGCACCCTGAGGCGATTGTCATAGGGAGCGACACTATCGTTACGATTGGAGGCAAGCAGCTCGGCAAGCCCGTGGATGAATCTGAAGCTAGGGATACACTTATGCAACAGGCAGGGGAAGAAGTAACCGTAACTACATCAGTCGTGGTTATCTGTATAGAACTAGGCCTCGAGATCGTTGACGCCGATGAAGCAATTGTACAATTCAAGCCCTACAGCAAAGCGGAGCACGAAAAATACCTTGCGACTGGCGACTGGGCTGACAAGGCAGGAAGCTGGGGCATACAAAGCGGGGCCGCAGCACTAATTGAGAATATTCAGGGCAACTACGATACGATCCTCGGATTGCCAACCATATTGCTATCCAAAGCATTGCAGTCAGTCAGCGTGGAATCCTCTTCTCTCACACTGGCCGCTCCAGTGCCCCATAAATAGCGGGTCATTACGTATGGGTTGTAATAAATAGTATAATATGTTATTATACATGAATGAGCGAGTTTGCTGTTGCCCAAAATTTGGGTGTCGATATGATGCCATTGCAACCTCCCGTTACACAGGGCGAGGTATCCAGGTGGACCAAAATAGGTGCTGCCGTTGCACTGGCTAGCACGATGCTAAGTGGGTGCTCACTTACTGATGGACCCGCAAAGCTGCCAAGCCCCACGCCGTATGAGCAGTGGCACAAGGCCCCTAATACACCGACTCACGAAGCTATTGGTGAGGTTCGCACACCCTGGGGTGATTTGCCGGTCGTCGACTTTAGAATGAAGGTGCCCACAACTAGTATCACCGAAAAGGGGACGACTTTCGTTCCAACGGATCCACCGTCATTTGACACCAGCCTTGGCAAAGACTGGGTTACGTCTATATTCTTTAAAAAAGATCCAGATGGAACGGTTAAAAGAACCGTTAAGTTTGAATATAATACTGATCAGGTTGACCATCCGGTTGACCCTTCCGTTAGCATACCCGCTTCGGCAGCGACTATAAGCATCGCCGAAGGGAAGCATACAGACGACACGTACACGGCTGGCGTTTACTGGAACACCAACGTAAAATGCACGGCTAGCATAGGGGAATTAGGGATTACAACTTCAGTCAATCTAGACCAGGCAGACACTAGTACACTATGCAATACACTACATACCCTGGCACCCTATTTGGACAGAGAACAAGTTATTCTAGAGCCTCGCCAAGGTCAAGGTGCAGACGAATATGCTTTTCTTGGCAGTCAAATTGTATTAGATACTCCTTTTGAGAAGAGTCTAGGTCAAGCACCGAACAGGACGATTGTAGTGCGTCATGAGGCCGGACACGCGGTTTGGGAAAATCTTACCATTACCGGCGAAGAGCAGCTGAAGCATGTCAGCGACACATATGCAGACATACAAGACCTTGCCGGCAAGAAAGGCAGCCCAACCTGGCAGACTCTCAAGGAAAGCTCCTATTACAAGCAGCTTTGGAATATTACTAATAACTACGGACACCCCTATGACACCGATGGTAGTCGATATTCGACCGAGGCATTTGCCAGCTTCAGCTCCATTGCCGCCGTATTCCCTGAGGAGTTTATGCAAAGACTGCGGCAGTTGCCACAGAAAGCTTCTCGCGCCATCGCCCGCTTTGGGCTGGCCTGTTTCGAGAGCTACAAATTTTTCCGCGAAGGCGGCAAATATCGGCACCATCGTGTAAAAAATATAGACGGCGAGCTGACCAAGGTCTTTCCTGACTATAGGCAGCTAAAAACCGAGCTACAAGATCTTAGCCAATAGCGTTGGCATGCTATAATTGCGCTAATGTCTAAGATAAAAAAGAGTGTCGCAAAACGTAGTGCTCGTTCCGAAGATAGCCTAGATGGCGTTTACCTATTGAAGCTTCTCCTATATGTCCTGCTTGGCTCAATGTGGCTAAAGCTCAGTCACGGTACTAACATGGATATTCCTATTCCGGTGGGCTTTGTCGTGGGACTACTATTTACGACCCATGAGCATTTCCGCATAGATCGTAAGATCGAATACGCCGTACTCCTCGTAGCAATGCTTGTTGGATACTTCGCCCCCTATGGCCTTTATATTCACTTTTAGCTATACTAATACACCATGATTCGGGCAGTTATAATAGACTTTGACGATACGCTCTGCCTAACGGAAGCTGCATGCTTTGAGTTAGAAAATGAGGTACTGGTTAACATGGGTCGCGCACCCCAAACGCGAGCCATGCATAAAGCCACATGGGGGAAACCATTATTCGAAGTTATAGCCGAGCGTTCCCCAGGCATAGACATTGCGCTATTCCGTAAACTCCTTGTGCCAGCCCATGCGGTATGGATAGAAGAAAAGCGTATCGATGTCATACCACCGGAAAATATGCGAGCACTCGATTCTCTTATAGCTGATGGCAAGCAGCTTTTTATACTTACATCGCGCACCCATGATGAAATTATGCATCTTTTGCAAGAAGATCATGATCTCACAACACGAGTAAAGACCATCTATTACCGCGACATCATGCCGTTCCACAAACCCGATCCCCGTGCCTTTGAAACGCTCTTACAAGAAAATGATCTGCTTGCAGATGAATGTATCTATGTAGGTGATGCGCCGAGTGATGCTGAAGCCACGAAAGGCGCTCATATGCACTTTCTTGCATGCTTAGAGGCAGGCATTCGTACAAAACAGGATTTCCGAGCGTACGCAGTAGATGGATTCGCCGAACGGTTCACTGACGTGCCGAAAACTGTACGAGCTATCGAAGCCAAGTTGCAGTAGAATTGTCTACATATTGACAAGGGGTCACTGCTTCTGTTAAGATGTAACGGTATAACAAATTCCTGTACTTGGTGATTTGGGAAGGTCTGCATCTAACAGATGCGGAAACCGCTCGGAGCCGAGCATTTTTATGTCAAATGTACATAGACATAATGTGAACGGCGCAGGGTAATAAGGTGCGTGGCTACCAAGTCCATATGCGCATCGGAGAAACTATGAAAGCACTCATCACTCGAAAGGTTGGCATGACGAGTACCATCGCAGAAGATGGCGCTGTACAAGCCGTTACCTTGCTTTCCGCTAGTCCCTGTGTCATTACACAGGTCAAGACCCAAGATCCTGACGGCTATACCGCCGTCCAAATTGGTTTTGAGGAAGCGAAAAAACAAAACGTCAGCAAACCTCAAGAAGGTCACTTTAAGAAGGCTGGCATTACCGCTATGCCAAAGATTGTCCGCGAATTCCGCGTAGACGAAATCACTGAAGACCTCAAGGTTGGAGAATCGATCAACCCCGAGGTCTTTTCAATTGGTGACGAAATCGATGTCACGGGCACCAGCAAAGGTAAAGGTTGGGCCGGTACCATTAAGCGGCACAACTTCCACCGTGGACGTAAGACTCATGGTGGTCGTTCATACCGCCGTCCTGGCTCTATCGGTTCTATGTACCCACAGAAAATTTTCAAGGGCAAGAAGATGGCCGGTCAAATGGGCCATGAGCAAGTCACTGTGAAGGGGCTAAAAGTTGCTTTTATTGACAACGAATTGGGTGTCATCGGTGTTACCGGTGCTGTCCCGGGCCCGAAAAAGGGCATCGTGATTATTAAGGAGGCGAAGTAATGGCTGCTACAACTGCACCTGCATTCACCAAAAGTGGTACAAAAGCTGCTACTGCTACCAAGCTAGATGCAGCCGTCTTTGCTGTCGTAGCGGAAAACCATGAGCTACTTAAGCTCACCTACACCGCATACCTAGCAAACGGCCGCGACAACCTGGCGCAAACCAAAACTCGCGGCCTTGTCCGTGGTGGTGGTAAGAAGCCATGGAAGCAAAAGGGAACTGGCCGCGCACGTTTTGGCTCTAGCCGAAACCCGATCTGGCGTGGTGGTGGTATCGCCTTTGGCCCAACCGGCGAAGAGAACTACAGTGTAAAAGTTAACATCCAGGCTAAGCGCCAAGCGATTCGCCAAGCATTGAGTCTGGCAGTTGCCGAGAACAACGTCAAAATCATTGAGAGCTTTGACAACCCTAACGGCAAAGTAAGCGAAACTGTTAAATTCCTAGGTAAGATCGAAGCAACTGGCAACATCCTGATTGTTCTAGAGCACAAAGATGATTTGACCGATCGTGCTGTGCGTAACCTACCAAAGGTTAAGGTCATCAACGCAGCCTACCTGAACGTCTTTGACATCATGAACGCCGACACCATTGTCATTAGCGAAAAATCACTCCCTGTTATTAATGAGTGGTTGGGAGAGAAGAAGTAATATGAGTAAAACAACTTTGCTCCGCCCCCGCATGAGCGAAAAAAGCTATATCCTTGGCACAACTCGAAACGTGTACGTATTTGACGTACCGGTTGACGCCAATAAGATGACCGTTGCAGCAGCAGTTACTGCACAATTTGAAGTAACAGTTAAAGAAGTTAACATTGCAAATGTGAAGGGCAAGACTACCCGTTCCGTCCGCAAGGGCGGCAAGGCTATTGCGGGCAAGCGCTCTAACCGTAAGAAGGCTTACGTGACATTGCACGAAGGTCAAAAACTTCCATTCTTTGATGAGCCAGAAGAAGACAAAAAGGCTGACAAGGCGAAGAAAGAGGAGAAGAAATAATGGCGATTAAAGCATACAAGCCGACGACCCCCGGTCGCCGCGGCATGACCAGCCAAGACACGTCTGAGATTACGACGAAGAAGCCATTGCGCTCCTTGATCGTTGCCAAGCGTGTACAGAACGGCCGCAACAACCAAGGTCGCATTACTACTCGTCATAAGGGTGGTGGTGTACGTCGCTTCTACCGTCTCGTTAACTTCAATTTTGCTCAAGGCCTCAGCGCTACTATCGAGCACATTGAATACGATCCAAACCGCAGTGCCCGCATTGCCCGTATTAAAGAAGACAATGGCACATATCACTACATCCTAGCTGCAAAAGAAATGAAAATTGGTCAGCGTATCACTAGTGGCGAAGAGGCTCCTATTGAAAGCGGCAACCGTTTGCCACTAAAGAACATCCCTGTTGGTAGCACTATTCACGCTATTGAGATGAAGGCTGGTCGTGGCGCACAGATGGTTCGCTCAGCCGGTAACAGCGCGCAGCTTATGGCTAAAGAAGGCGACTATGCCCAGGTGCGTCTCCCAAGTGGAGAAGTTCGTTTGGTTCGCCTCGAATGCACGGCTAGTCTCGGCGTCGTAGGTAACGAACAGCACCAGAATATTAAGCTTGGTAAGGCCGGTCGTAAGCGCCACATGGGTGTTCGTCCGAGCGTTCGTGGTGTTGTTATGGCTGCTGTTGATCACCCGCACGGTGGTGGTGACGGTGGTCGTCACGGTACAGCGAAGGCACCTCGTACGCCATGGGGTCAAAAGACTCTTGGTCTTAAGACTCGCCGTCGCAAGTCGACCACTAATCTAATTGTTAAGAGCCGTCATGCGGCTAAGAGGAAGTAAGAGGCATAACATATGAGTCGTTCACTGAAAAAAGGCCCATTCATTGACCCCAAGCTTGCCAAAAAAGCAGCCGCATTGGGATCTGATGACCGTACCATTATTAAGACTTGGGCACGCAGTTGCACTATTGCGCCTGAATTCGTTGGCCGTACATTCGCTGTACACAACGGCAAGGTACATGTTCCTGTATTTGTTACCGAAAACATGGTTGGCCACAAGCTTGGTGAGTTCTCACCAACTCGTAAGTTCCGCAGCCACGGCGGTAAATTAGCAAAGGGCGGTAGATAATATGAGCGTTCTAGCAATTGCAAAAGGTGTACATATGAGCCCTCGTAAAGTTGGCGTTGTCGCCTCTTTGGTACGCGGTCGTACTGTCGCTGATGCGCTAGTGATCCTAGATCACACGCCTCGTCGTACAGCCCTTCCTATCAAGAAGACTATTATGAGTGCTCGTGCAAATGCCGACCACAACCACAACTTAAAGCCAGATACTCTGAAAATCGTTGAGATTAGCATTACTGCTGGTCCTCGAATGAAGCGTTTTCGTCCAGCCGCTCACGGCCGCGCACTGCCATTCCAACGTCGCACTAGTCACATTCGTGTAGTAGTCGATGGTGAAGCCCGTGTAGCCAAGAAGCCAGCTAAGGCAGTAGAGAAGGAGGCTAAGTAATGGGCCAAAAAGTAAATCCAATTAGCATGCGTCTCCAGCTCAATAAGGACTGGCGCAGCAAATGGTTCGTAAACAAACGTGACTACGCCAAGTATTTGGCCGAAGATCTTGCTGTGCGTCGCATGATTCAGAAGAAACTCGGTAGCCGTGCTGCTATCAACAAGGTAGACATTGAGCGTTCACCAAACCTCGCAACAATCACTATTACTACAGCAAAAGCTGGCGTCGTGATTGGTCGCGGTGGTTCTGGCGCAACTGAACTCAAGACTACTATTGAAAAAATTTACGGCATTCCTACCCGCGTTAACATTGAAGAGATCAAGAAGCCAGAACTATACGCCAAGCTTGTTGCTGAAAACATCGCCCACCAAATTGAGCGTCGCATGAGCTTCCGTCGTGCCATCAAGAGCAGCGCTGCTGCAACGATGCGTGCCGGCGCACTCGGTATCCGTATTGAGGTTGCCGGACGATTGAACGGTGCAGAAATGTCCCGTCGCGAAAAAGAAGTGCAAGGATCAGTTCCTCTGCATACCATTCGCGCTAACATCGATTACGCACAAGTTCCAGCTTTGTTCCCAGGCTCTGGCATCATTGGTGTCAAGGTATGGATCTATAAAGGGGAGGTAGCCTAACATGTTAGTTCCTAATCGTACAAAATTCCGTAAAGTTCGTAAGGGCAAAATCCGCGGACCAGCCACCAGCGGCAATTACATTGCCTACGGTGAGTATGCATTGCAGTCTCAGGGCAATGAGCGCATTACCAGCCGTCAGATCGAATCTGCTCGTCAGGCAATGACACGCTACATCAAGCGTGGTGGTAAAATCTGGATTCGCATCTTCCCTCACACTCCAGTGACCAAAAAGCCATTGGACGTTAAGATGGGTTCAGGCAAAGGCAGCCCAGAATATTTTGCCGCGAAAGTTCATGCTGGCACTATCATGTTTGAAATGCAGGGTGTTACCGAAGAGATTGCCCGTGAAGCGATGCGTTTAGCTGCCCATAAACTACCCGTTAAGACGAAGTTTTTGGTGAAGGAGGAGCTGTAATATGAAAATCGTAGACATCAAGAAGTTGTCAACCGAACAGCTGACCCAGGAGAGCACCAAGCTCCGTGAAGAAATTATCGAACTGAAGCGTCGTCTCAGCCTCGGTGAAGTCCAAAACGTTCGCGTTATTCGCGGCAAGCGCAAGGATCTCGCTCGTATGTTGACGGTGCTCGGTGAGCAACTCGCAAAGGAGACCAAGTAATGGCCAAAACAATTACCGGTGTTGTTGCTTCCAAGAAAACCGACAAGACAATTGTCGTAACCGAGCATGTGCGTTTGACGCACCCGCTATACCGAAAGCAATACACTATTACCAAGCGCTTTATGGCGCACGATGAAAAGAACGAAGCCGCCGAAGGCGATAAAGTTCAAATCATCGAAACTCGACCAATAAGTGCCAAAAAGCATTTCAAGTTGGAGCGTGTCCTTGAAAAAGCAGGCGTGAAGCACGTCGAAGCTGAGCCAGAAATCATCGCTGCCGCCAAGGAAGACAAAACCAAGGAGGAGCAGGCGTAATGATTCAGCAAGAAAGCCGTCTCGTTGTCTGCGACAACTCGGGCGCTAAAGAAATTCTGTGCATTCGTGTACTCGGCGGAACGAGACGACGATATGCTGGTGTTGGCGACGTTATTGTCGCAACCGTCAAGCAGGCGAATCCACAAGGTAACGTCAAAAAGAAAAGCGTTGTACGCGCAGTAGTCGTTCGAACGACAAAGGAAATTCGTCGTAAGGATGGCTCAACCATCAAGTTTGATGATAACGCCGCCGTTATCATCGGCGAAGACAAGTTGCCCAAGGCTACTCGTATCTTCGGTCCAGTGCCACGCGAGTTGCGTGATATGGGCTATGCTAAGATCATTAGCCTTGCGCCGGAGGTACTGTAATGGAAAGCAAAATCTACAAAATTAGATTGAAAAAGGGCGACACCGTCGTCGTATTGGCTGGTAAATACAAGGGTAAAACCGGAAAAGTGACCGCCACACACCCACGAGAAAACAAGGTGACTGTAGAAGGCATCAACATCGTGAAAAAGGCCATGAAGCCAACTAAGGCTCGTCCACAAGGCGGCATCGTTGAACTCACCAAGCCAATCTGGGTTAGCAAAGTTGCAATCCAGGAGCCTACAAGCAAGAAACCTAGCCGTATCGGATATGAGCTTGCCAAGGACGGCACCAAGACACGCATCTTTAAGACAACCGGAAAGGAGATTAAGTAATGGCTACTACAAAAAAGACTGAACCCGTCACTACCGCACGTCTCCGTGCCGGTTATCGTACGACGATTGCTGCAGAGCTCATGAAAGAACTCGCGCTGGCCAACCCGCACCAAGTACCTCGTCTTGAGAAGATTACGCTCAACGTTGGACTAGGCAAGGCTAAGGACGACAAGAAAATCATGGAGGTCGCCACCAACACCCTGACCAAAATATCTGGCCAGAAACCAGTTGAAACAATCGCCAAAAAGTCTATCGCGAGCTTTAAGCTTCGTGAAGGCAATAAGATTGGCCTGAAGGTTACACTTCGTGGCGACAAAATGTACGAATTCTTGGATCGCCTAATTACCATTGTGCTGCCACGCCTACGTGACTTCCACGGGGTATCGAACAAGGCATTTGACCGACAGGGCAACTTTAGTCTCGGTCTTATCGACCAATCCGTTTTCCCTGAACTGAGCTTCGACGAAACAACAACTGCACATGGGTTGCAGGCCGTCTTTACCATCAATTGTATGGAACCAGCGCACGCCAAACTGCTTCTTCAAAAATTTGGCATGCCATTTGAAAAGGAGGCCAAGTAATGGCTAGGAAATCTAATATTGCTCGCGACTTGAAGCGTCGCAAGATGCACGACAAGTTTGCTGCCAAGCGCGCTGAGTTGAAACAACTCGGTGACACCGAAGGTCTGGCTAAGTTGCCACGCAACTCCTCTCCAACTCGCTTGAAGAATCGTTGTATTGAAACCGGCCGTCCGCATGCATATATGCGTCAGTTTGGTCTTTCTCGTCTTTCCTTCCGTGAACACGCAACCAAGGGCGAAATCCCTGGTGTAACTAAGGCCAGTTGGTAGAAAGGAAGAATGAAATGAGTAACATGGTTTCTACAGATCCAATCGCCGACATGCTAACCCGCATTAGGAATGCTATCAGCGTTCGCAAGAGCGAGGTGGCAATGCCTCATTCAAAATCAAAGCAAGCAGTTGCAGAACTTTTGAAGAAAAAAGGCTTCTTAGCCGAAGTGCATGTCGAAGATGCTGAGATCGGCAAAACACTGAAGATTGTTATCAATCACGAAGAGCAAAATGCTCGCATTACTGAAATTGTCCGCCTAAGCAAACCTGGTCGTCGCGCGTACAGCAGTAGCAAGGAAATTCCTATTGTTATGCGCGGACGTGGTGTTGTCGTTGTCTCCACATCTAAAGGTGTGATGACTGGCGATGAAGCCAAGAAGCAAGGTATTGGCGGTGAATTAATTTGCAAGGTATATTAAGGAGAAATCGATGAGTCGTATAGGAAAACTACCGATTGCGATCCCCAGCGGCGTGACAATCACTGTAGACCCCGATTTCGTAACTGTGGCTGGCTCCAAAGGCACGCTTAAGCAGTTTACGATGCCCGGTGTCACGGTAACGGTTGAAGACGGTCAGGCTGTGGTGACACGCATCAATGACGAAGCGGTCAACCGCTCTAAGCACGGCTTGATGCGCACACTAGTAAGCAACATGGTCCTTGGTGTAAGCGAAGGCTTCAGCAAAAAACTCGAAATTGTTGGTGTCGGTTACCGCGTAAACTTACAGGGTACTGACCTCAAGTTCAATCTTGGGTTCAGTCATGATGTTATTTACAACTTACCACAGGGCATCACGGCCGTTACCGAGCAGAACACCATTACGGTGAGCGGTATCGACAAACAGCAAGTAGGCCAAGTGGCTGCTGAAATTCGCGCCTTAAAGAAGCCAGAACCATACAAGGGTAAGGGCATTAAATACGCCGGCGAGCGCATCTTGCGCAAGAGCGGTAAGTCTGGAAAGGAAAAGTAGCATGAACAACTTGATTCATAAGTTGCAGAACCAATGGCAGCGAAAGCACCGCGTTCGTGCCACTGTTTCCGGCACAACCGAACGACCTCGTTTGAGCGTTCACATCAGTAACCGTCATATTACCGCTCAGGTAATCGACGACACAACCGGCAAAACGCTTGCTTATGCAACGACCGTTAGTAGCAAAGCTGCTAAGGGCTCAATGACTGAGCGCGCTATCTGGGTTGGTGAAGAAGTAGCCAAAAAAGCAAAGCTAGCCAAAGTAAAAACGGTTGTCTTTGATCGTGGTGGTCACATCTACCATGGTCGCGTAGCCGCACTGGCCGACGCAGCACGTAAAGCAGGATTGGAGTTCTAATATGGCTGAAAATACATCTGCTCCGATTGCAAATGCCGCAGCCGAGCAACAAGCACAACAACAGCGTCCTCGTGGCGGTGGTGGTCGTGGCCCAGGTGGCCCACGCGGTCGTCGTCCAGATGCCCCTCAAGAGGAAAAGCAGTTTGATGAACGAGTCGTTCACATCGACCGTGTCGCACGTGTCGTCAAGGGCGGACGTCGCTTCCGTTTCCGTGCGTTAGTAGTGGTAGGTGACCGTAAGCACCGTGTCGGTATTGGTACTGCTAAGGGTGCAGACGTTACCGCAGCGGTAACCAAGGCTACTGAAGTTGCCAAAAAGCACTTTATTACCGTCCCTATCTACAATGGCACCATTCCTCACGACGTAACTGCAAAGGTTAGTGGCTCTAATATCCTTATTAAGCCTGCAAGTCCTGGTACTGGCCTCATTGCCGGTGGTACAGTTCGTGTTGTTCTGGAGGTTGCCGGCGTAAGTAACGCACTCAGCAAGTCACTTGGTTCAAACAACAAGACGAATGCAGCCTACGCAACGATTGCCGCTTTACAACTCCTCGTTCCCGCTAGCAAGTGGGTCACAACGACGCGTAAAGACAAGGATACTAAAAAGCCCGTGGCAAAACCCGCTGAGGTAGCCGAGAAGCCAAACGAGCCAAAGAAAGCTCCCGTAGCTAAGAAGGCGAAGGCATAAACTATGAAGTATAACGATCTACAAATCACCAAGCACAAAGCCGGCAAACGCGTCGGTCGTGGTATAGCCGCAGGGCAGGGTAAAACCGCCGGACGTGGGACCAAGGGACAGCTGTCTCGTACCGGTTCTAGCAAAAAGCCTGGATTTGAAGGTGGTCAAAACCCACTCATGCAGCGTTTGCCAAAACTACCTGGCTTCCGTTCGTTCAAAACACGTGCAGAAGTTGTGTACACTGGTCAGTTAGATGCATTTGGTGGCAAAACCGTTGATGCCGATGCTTTAGCAAAAGCAAAACTAATCACAAACGCATTTGTAAAGGTCAAGATCATTACAAAGGGTGAAGTGACAAAAAAAGTCGCCATTAAAGCGCAGTCCATTAGCGCCAGTGCACTTGAAGCCGTCCAAAAAGCCGGTGGTTCATTTGAAAAAGTAGACCAGCAGGCTCGCCCAACATCAGTCAAAAAAGCTGAGAAAAAAGAAGCCCGCGAAGCAGCTAAAAAAGCATAGCTAGTAAGAGCCCTTCATAAAATAGCCCAACTCTAGCGGAAGGGCTATTTTTATGCACTAGAAACAGCACTTTCATCAGCAGCCTGTACAATTGCTGCAATAGGCATCGATTCAGCCCGCCCGCGCTCGTCTTCAGTTGGCGGCTATAATCGATATATGGTCAACATAAACAAGTGCATTTGAAAATAAACGACGCGTACCAGAAAACACTGACTGCGACTGCATCCCTTCAGTCGTTTCTGCAGTCATGCGGCAAGCGCCGTTGCCCCGGCAATGGGCCATATCTTATTTCTTTTTTGCGCTTGCAATGAAGCTTCAATTCTTTCAGTCAGTGCTGTAGGCTCAGACATATACCGATAAATTTCTCGTTCCCAATAACCGGCACTTTCTACAGGAGCATTAATAACCTTGCATATTCCTTCTGTTGTTTGCCTATACCTTCTTTCTCCTTTATGTTCCGCGATTGAAGCCATGCCATGCGCTGAGATGCCCCCATCAATGCGCCCTGCCATCAATTTAAGCTGCGCTTCGGCACATGTCCTCTCTGGACTATCAATCTCAGCCGCATTAAAAACCTCTAAGGGTCCACGCAATGCTGCTCTTATGCGACCAAAAAGGTGCGGTGGCACGGAGAGCCACGCAGGGACATGCGTCAAAATATCATGGCCTAGGTAGGTAATAGCTTCGTAGTAGCCATAAGGGCTTATGACGTCACGTAATAAAGCTTTCGTGGAACGCGACAAAGGCACAGCGCCATGATTCACAATGGCATCCGCAAGCTCAGTCGCCTTATATGACCCGCCCTCATGCACGAGAAATCCCACAACGTTCGAATCAGCAGCGCTCTCATTTGGTGGCAGTAGTAGGCTAAGCGTCTCGGGGGCGGGAAAGTTAGCTATACCACCACGTCTTATGGCGTCATACCCAACACTATAGCCAATTAAGGCAAGGGGAATATGGAGCCCCGTCTTGGCTAATCCGTCGAGATTGCAGATTTCTTGCGCATAGTCAGATGCCGGATTATAGCCCATATTTCTTTGGGGCTCACACATTACGCGCCCTGGACGCCCCTCATGAGGCAAACGCAATTCATACGTAGTCGTACTCGCCACTCGGCCAAGGGATAAGGTCTCGTTAAATAGTGGCGCACCATAGATGTTGGGCTGAGCCTCAAGGGCATTCATGACTATATCGTAAAAGAATATGGTCAATAAAACAATTTATGATCTAAAATTATTTATCGATACGCATCTCTCTCCTAAAAACCCTATGATATAGTGGCTCCATGGCAAAACGCGCAAAAGTCCGCCCGGACAGAGAAATAACCCGCGCAATTCATGCGCTATTTATCGAAGCGACGCTTGTTGATAAATGGGGCGTTATAATTTGCTACGCAACCCGTCTCCCCGCACTCGTCCTATATAACGTCCTAATACCGGTGCAGATCGCCTATGCGATCCAAGCCATCTTTACTCGCCACTTTGCCGCAATCCCGCACTTTGCCATTAGTATCATGCTCCTGGCCATCGGCTACGTGATTTTGTGGGGGGTTGGTGGCTTGGTCATTAGCCGCAATGGTGCGATTGGTTCATCATATATTCAACGGCACATATTCGGCAATTTCCTAGAAAAGGATTATGAATTTTACAGCAATTCGTACTTTGGCGCCTTAGGTTCACAAGCTGTTTTGCTCCGCAATGTATATAGTGACTACTGTCAGATTTTTATGCTCGGCGGACCGACGCAAGCCGTCATCATTATTGCCGGCATCGGTGTGATTGCGTGGAATTCATTATTACTTGCCTTGGTCACGCTAGTATCAATGGCCGTCGTATTGAGCTTCACTATCTTGTTTAGTTCCTGGCGTTTGCGTTTGCGGCGCACATTGAGCGAGGCCAGTAGCGAACTAGCCGGGCAGGTGGGCGACGCGCTGAGCCATGGGCCGACGGTCAAAAGTTTCGCGAGCGAAGCCTATGAACAGTTACATCTAGAAGATAGTCTACGTACCTGGTCAAATGCCCAGTTCAAATCATGGATTGCATCGGTACCCGCTGACGCTGGGCGCATGACCCTCGCTGCAGCAGCGACAGTCACCTTATTGCTCATGACAGCTTATATGTACCAGCACGGCACGATTTCGATAGCAGTTGTAACGCTCGTACAGCTTTATGTTATTCGCATGATTACTGCAACCCAAGCAATCGCCGAGCTGATAAAACAATATGAGGTGGTGATGGGCGGAGCCTATCAGTCTATGAAAACGATGCTCATACCCGCAACAATTACAGATCCGGAATCTCCAATGCACGTATCAAAGGAAGCGTTACGTATCGATTTCAATAAGGTGCGCTACCAGTACGACGATGCAGCAAAGACATCTACAGCAGTGCGTGACTTCAACCTAACCATTGCCCCCGGCGAAAAGATAGGCCTCGTGGGATATTCAGGAAGTGGCAAAACAACACTCACTAAACTACTTCTTCGTTTTATGGACACCACGAAAGGGAGTATCTCTGTCGGCGGCATCAACGTGCGCGACCTGCCGCAACGAGAGTTGCGAGAGCATATTGCCTACGTACCGCAGGAGCCGCTGCTATTTCATAGAACGATTGCCGAGAATATTAGCTACGGCAAGCCAAGCGCATCCAAAAAACGAGTACGCGAAGTCGCACAGATGGCATATGTTGATGAGTTCGTCGAAGGCATGCCAAAAAAATACGAAACACTTGTAGGTGAACGTGGCGTAAAACTATCTGGTGGCCAGAGGCAACGGGTAGCAATCGCCCGTGCAATTCTGAAAGATGCTCCCATTCTTATACTTGACGAGGCAACGAGCGCGCTCGATAGCCGGAGCGAACGCTTTATTCAGCAGGCACTCTGGGAGCTCATGAAGGATCGCACGGCCTTGGTTGTTGCGCACCGTCTCAGCACGATCCAGCGCATGGACCGTATAGCCGTCATGAACAAAGGCCAGGTAGTTCAGCTAGGATCGCATACTGAATTATTGCGCGATAAGAAAGGTATCTATGCGAAACTTTGGGCTCATCAAAGTGGCGGTTACGTAGGGGTGCCTGCACCAAATGACGAAACATAGATAGAGGAGCCCACGGGTTTCGCTATACAAGCTATAGTATCCACGCTCAAAACTGGTATACTACATATTAATTGTTCAAAGAGGTAGAAGGTATTCCATGAACTGGGGAATTATTGTTAAGTCGCTTGGCCATGCAGATATGCGCAAGCGCATCCTGGCTGTTTTAGGTATTTTGCTCGTATTTCGTATTATGGCGCATATTCCTGTGCCGCTTGCTGATCCTCAAACGCTCAAGCAAGTATTACAGAACCTATTTACTTCGCATGACACGCCACAATTATTGAGTTTCATCAACATCCTCTCCGGCGGCGCTCTTGCAAACTTCTCTATAATGATCGCCGGTATGGGTCCATACATTAATGCCTCGATTATCATGCAGCTGCTTACAAAAGCCATTCCAAAGCTGGAAGCACTTCGTAAAGAGGGTGAGTACGGGCAACGCAAGATAAATCAGTACACCCGTTTGCTGACATTCCCACTAGCCATTCTACAGTCTATCGGTGCCATTTATCTTGTGCGGCAGACCGCCTCCCAAGTAGGAGGTATTGGAGATATCACCGCGAACAGTTCGCTCATGCAATGGGTCCTTATGGTAGCGGCGCTGACCGGCGGCTCTATGCTCCTAATGTGGCTAGGAGAACTCATCACCGAACGAAGCATCGGAAACGGTATCTCATTGGTTATTACTGTAGGTATTGTGAGCGGCATGCCAGCTTCTGTGGCTGCGTTATATCAAGCAGTATTCAATAAGACCAGCACCTGGACAGTAGTTGGTCATAAGATACACGTTAGTGCTCGCGGTCTTGTTTATGCAGCGATCATCGCAGGTGCGGTAGTGCTTGTCACTTGGCTGGTGGTGAAATTAAATGAAGCGGCGAGACGTATTACCATTAACTATGCCAAACGTGTTCAAGGCAATCGAACTTACGGCGGCGTTACAACCGTACTACCCGTTAAGTTGATAAGCGCTGGTGTTGTGCCGATCATCTTTGCGGTCGCGTTCCTAAGCGTGCCGAGTTTTGCCGGACAGCTCCTGACAGGCTCACACAGCACAAAGCTCGCACATCTTGGTACGAACCTTGTTGCCTGGTTTACGACTCCTTCGGCCAGCACCTTCGCTACATATGGCGTGCGGGCATACATCTATCCTGTGGCTTACTTCTTACTCGTTTTCATATTTACGTTCTTCTACACCAGCGTAACGTTCAACAGCAAGGAAATTGCCGAAAATCTACAGAAACAAGGCGGCTTTATTGAAGGGGTTCGAAGCGGCAATCACACCGAGAAACATCTAAGTAAGATCGTCAATCGACTAACCCTATTCGGTGCCTTGTCTCTTGGATTACTTGCGCTCGGACCTATCATCGCGCAGATATATTTCCCAAATGCCAATGTTGCCATTGGTGGTACGAGCGTACTAATCCTCGTTTCCGTTTCGCTTGAGACGCTACGGGCCATCGAATCTCGTGCACTAATGGTTACTTATGATCAATACGCTCAGCCAGACTTCTTCCATGAAATGAGCGAGACGGACGTAGAAAGCCCAAAGAAACGTCGTTTTAGCAGCATTCCGTTCCCTGGTAAGCGCAAGTCAAAGTAGCGTTCAAAACCAGGACGAACACCCACTGGACAACTAGTCTATACTATGGGTATACAGTTAGAATAGGAGTAATGATGACCGTAGAGTGTCGTAATGCGTGCGTAGAGCCAGTGCCAGCAGAATCACAGGCAGTTGAGATCATAGGTCGCACCTGGACGATGAATCGCAACAGTGGGGAGTTCGTGTGGCCGGAGCTGCCTGATCCGTCATCCGACACAGCTTCGACAGACATCCAGGGCGAACTCTACATGGGAGTCATACAAACCCTAGACGATCTCCCCAATCCCAGCGAAGGAGCGCCCGAGAGCCCCATTGAACTCATGCGTGCCACACTTACGCCATACCTCCAGGAGAGACACCCTGCGACACTTGCCGAAGATACAGTCTTAGCGGTTAGCGAACTCGTGAACAATGCCCTTAGACCACGAACACCTGCTGACCCGAATAAATTTGATGAGGGGTGGTGTCAAATTTGGATTGGAAGATCAGCTGGATCCAAGGTCGCAACCCACATAGCTATATTGACCCAAGTCTCTGACGTAAGTGTATGCGAAGAAACGAGAGAGGGCTTGCAGCCTATGACTACAGAACAATTGATGGCATCAATAGGCGAGGAATCCGAGCGCGGTAGAGGCATGTTTATCTCAGCTGCGGTATTTGCCGAGAACAATATCGAGGCTACAGTAACCCATCTACCGGTAGAGCATACGCCAAAAGACTTCATGCTAATTCAGCTGGCGGTGCCACGGTACGGACTTGCTGCATGATATTTGCCAAAGCTGCCGACTATTACTCTTTACAAACAGTTATAAACACTGCTATAATCTAATCTAGTTATATTTATGGCAAGTAACAAGCAGGTCATCGAGTTGACAGGGACGATTATTGAGACACTTCCGGGTACTCAGTTTCGTGTTGAGCTTGAGAACGGTCATCAAATTATAGCCCACGTCGCCGGTAAGATGCGGAAACACTACATTCGCATCGTGCCAGGAGACAGCGTTACGGTTGAGTTGACCCCTTACGATCTTACTAAGGGCAGAATCACCTATCGCAAATCATGATTATCAATTAAGCAGTGTGTTATGCACCCTGGAAGGAGCATGATCCGCATGAAAGTGCGTGCAAGTGTTAAAAAGATCAGCCCAGACGACAAAGTCGTTTGGCGCAAAGGTCGAGGGCGTGGCAGTAAAGCCAAGCTCTACATTATCAATAAAATGAAACCTAAGCATAAGCAGAGGCAGGGTTAGTTATGGCACGTATCTCCGGAGTTACGATTCCGACCGAGAAGCAAGTATGGGTTGCGTTGACCTACGTGTACGGCGTCGGCCCAAAAAGCAGCGCTGACATCCTAGCCGCTGCTAAAGTGGAGCCAACCGTTCGCGTCAAGGATTTAACCGACGCTGAAATTGGTCGCATCCAAGAGATCATCAACGAGAAGTACACCGTCGAAGGTGAGTTGCAACGCATCGTAGTAGGCAACATTAAGCGCCTAAAAGACATTAACGCGTATCGCGGTTTGCGCCACAAAGCAAACTTGCCCAGTCGTGGCCAGCGCACCAAGACGAATGCTCGCACTCGTCGTGGTAAGAAGGTTACTGTGGGCGGTACCGCTAAAAAGGTAGCGTCGAAGACGTAGGATGAGGATATAGATATGGCAGAAAATACTTCGACAACTACAACCGCTCCCGTAGCAAAGAAAAAGAAGGCCAAGCGCAGTGTTCCTGTCGGCCAAGTTCACATTCTTGCTACATTTAATAACACGATCATCACCTTTACTGACCCTAAGGGCGCCGTACTGACATCTGGCAGCGCTGGCGCACTCGGCTTTCGTGGCTCCAAAAAAGGCACCGCCTATGCAGCACAAGTTGCAACGGAAAAAGCCGGCAATGCCGCCAAGCAGCAGCATGGTCTCGCTAAGGTTGATGTATTTCTAAAGGGCGTCGGCCTTGGCCGTGATGCCGCAGTCCGCACCCTGCAGAATTTGAACATGCAAGTAGAAACAATTACCGACGTAACTGGCGTGCCACATGGTGGTGTGCGCCCACGCAAGGCACGAAGGGTTTAGGGATAAAGATATGGCACGAGATACTCGCTCAATCGTAAAAATGTCCCGTCGTGAAGGCTACGCTCTACACCCCAAAGCCCACAAAGCTTTGGTAAAGCGTCCAACACCTCCTGGACAACACGGCAATAGCCGTAATAGCATGCGCAACAAGGCAAGTCAGTATTCACTGCAGTTGCGTGAGAAGCAAAAAGTAAAGCGCTTGTATGGCCTGCTCGAGAAGCAGTTCAGCAACCTTATGAAAGAAGCTACTCGCCGTGAAGGTCAATCTGGCCAGAACTTACTACAGCTTCTTGAACAACGTCTGGACAATGCAGTCTATCGCGCAGGGTTCGCCCCAAGTCGCCGCGCTGCTCGTCAACTTGTGACGCATGGTCACTTCATGATGAATGGCGTTCGTGTGGATGTCCCATCCATTCGAGTAAAAGCCGGTGACGAACTTATTGTTCGCGACCACAGTAAGGCTACCGAGTACTTCAAAAAGCTCGATGATGTTAGCCCAGCACCTCCTTCAGTTCCTGAATGGGTAAAGGTAGAGCGTAAAAAGCTTTCCTTTAAGGTTACCGGTATTCCGACACGTGAAGACGCTGAACCAGATATCAAAGAACAACTAATCGTAGAATACTACTCACGCTAAGGAGGCTGTGTATAATGTCAAAAACGATTCACACACCAGGGTTAGTGCAAGTAGACGACCATAGCGCAACAAGCGCGACCTTTGTCGTCGAGCCGCTGCATAGTGGCTATGGCATGACTTTGGGCAACTCGCTTCGCCGCGTATTACTTTCAAGCATCGCCGGCGCTGCCGTTACTAGCTTTAAGATCGATGGCGCAACGCACGAATTTACAACCATTAAAGGAGTAAAGGAAGATGTCGTTGACATCATGTTGCACTTAAAGGCCATTCGCTTCCGTGTATACGGTGACGAGCCCCAACAAGTTCGCATTGTCAAAAAGGGCAAGGGAACTGTTACTGCTAAGGATATTCAGGTAAATGCCGATGTCGAAGTAGTAAATCCCGACCAAGTTATCGCCACTATTGACGATGAGAAGTCTGAATTCATCATGGATCTCGTTGTAGAGACAGGCCGTGGCTACCGCACTGTTGAAGAGGGTACGGCAAAGAAAGCCAGCGACTACGTTGCTCTCGATGCTATCTTCAGCCCGGTAATGCGCGTTCGTTACAAGGTGGAGCACACTCGCGTTGGTCAAATGACCGATCTCGACAAATTGCTACTCACGATTGAAACCGACGGTACCATTACACCACGCGATGCTTTTGAAGAAGCTGCCGCAATTCTTGTGAACCAATACACTGCATTGGCCGGCAAAACCCGCGTTGAAGTAGCTGAAGCCCTGACGCCAGGCGCACCACAAACCGCCGCCCGTTTAGGTGACGACAATAGCGACGAACCAGCCGCTTTGAATACGCCGATTGAAGATCTTAACCTCAGTGCCCGTACGACAAATGCACTAGTCAACAATGACATCCACACCATCAAGGACTTGTTCTCATTGAGCGATGCCGAACTCCGCGACCTAAAAGGTTTTGGCAGCAAGGCCCTCGACGAGGTCAAGGAAAAATTAGCGGAGCTGGAGCTGTAACATGCATCGTCATGGATACAAAGGCCGTAAACTGCACCGCGAGCGCGATCAACGAAACGCGTTAGTGAAGGGTTTAGCTGATTCTCTCGTAAAATACGAGAGTATCGAAACAACTCTTCCAAAGGCCAAAGAAGTGGTGCCTTATGTTGAAAAATTAATCACCAAGGCAAAGAAGGGTGACTTACACAATCGTCGTCAAGTCATCTCTGAACTGCAGACAGTCGCCAGCGCGCACAAGCTCGTTGACGAAATCGCCCCGAAGCTAATGGGCCGCAACAGTGGTCACTTACGCATCGAAAAAACTGCTATGCGCCGCGGTGACAACGCGCAAATGGCTCGCATCAGCTTCGTAGATGATCTCAAAGAAGCTCCTGTAGCTAAAGCAGCCGAAAAGAAGGTTGCCGCCAAGGAACCCGCAGCTAAAACTCCTACGAAAAAGGCCACTGAGCCCAAAAAGGAGACTAAATAATGAAAACCTATAGCGCCAAGCCATCAGAAGTGACTCGCAAATGGTACGTTATCGACGCCAGTGAAGTACCACTTGGTCGCATGGCTACTCAAGTTGCATCACTCCTCCTCGGCAAAGGCAAACCAATGTTCACGCACCACATTGATACTGGTGACTTTGTTGTCATCATCAATGCTGCAAACATACAAGTTACCGGCACCAAGATGGACACAAAGATGTATTACCGTCACAGTGGCTATCCAGGTGGTCTGACCGAGCTAACAATGCGTGAAAAGCAAGCAAAAGATCCAACTTCTGCCGTCTACGCAGCAGTGCGAGGCATGTTGCCCGTCAACAAGCTACGCCCTGCACGCTTAGAGCGACTAAAGATTTATGCTGGAGCTGAGCATACCCATGCACCTCAGAAACCGGAAACTATTTCCCTGAAGCCAGCGGTTAAAGCCGAGAAAGTAAAGAAGGACTAATATGGCCACGAAGAATGATTACTTCTACGCCTTAGGTCGCCGTAAAAGCGCTACAGCTCGTGTTCGCATTAAAGGCGGTAAGGGCACAATCGTAGTAAATGGCAAGCCAGCCGAAGAATATTTTGCCGGCAGTGCGGGTCTGCTCAACGAGCTGCAGAAACCATTTACTGCACTTGAGCAGGAAAACAAGTTTGACATTACTGTCCGCGTTGCGGGTGGTGGTCACGCTGGTCAAGTTGATGCTATTCGTCTTGGCATCGCCAAGGCAATGGTTGTCATGAATGAAGATCTAAAGAGTACTCTCAAGCGAGCAGACTTACTTAGTCGCGATCCTCGTGAACGTGAACGTAAGAAGTTTGGACTCAAGGGCGCACGCAAGCAGCGTCAGTTCACCAAGCGTTAATTCGCGAGATGGACAAAAAAGAGCCCTTCACGGGGCTCTTTTTATTGCAATATGGCTTCTAATTGTTGCCGGAAGCTTGCAAGGTCTACATACTGGATGGTCGTTATCCCCATAGCGCGGGCTGGCTCAACATAGCAAGGAAGATCATCAATGAATACTATCTCGGAGAGCGTAACACCCAGCCGATCAATAGTTATCTGAAAGGCTTCAGGATCTGGCTTGGCATAGCCAATCTCGCCCGAAACGACCACAACATCAAGTAGCGCTAATTGCTTGTCCGTTAGATGGCGCTGTGGCGCACCTTTGTCTGCATTGCTCAACATGGCAATTTTGTAGTGAGGCTTTAACTCCTTCTCTATATACGCAAAAAGATCGACGTTTGGCTGTTCCATTCGCCGCATATTAGCGGTAAAGACTTCGTAGCTCGTGCCAATGCGCTCAGCCGCCTGGCGGCGCAAGTCACTAGAGGAAATAAAGCCGGCATTTGCTTGAGCGAGCACGTTATCTATAAAGGAGTCGTCTTTAACGGGATCACCCCCGCTAGCTCTATAGACGTCCCAAAAGCTACTACCAACCAATACTCCAAAGCAGTCGAACACAATAGCCTTAATCATAAGAGTAGTATACATGGCTCAAGGTCGCCTGGCTGTATACTTGTATTTTACAAGATAATTCTGTATTATAGCCTCGATGTCCAAAGCATTTAGAAACAATGTAAATTTTTTCTTTACCGACACCTTCGTGGCGGTTCGTTTTGCGTAACAATTAAATAACTAAGCAAGAAACAAAGCAACCGCCACCAGGCGGTTTTTTCATATTTGGAGAACCTGATGATAGAGCATTTAGTACAAGGACATCCGGAGCATTCATTCCATGCGCTTGCAGCAGATCAATTAGGGCTACCAGGACAAAACTATCGTACAGGGTCAGAGACGCACCACCAACTGTACGAAGCCCTTAGAACACAAGAGCACGGCGCTGCTGTCGTCGCAATAGTAAATACGCGCAGTGGGCGCGTAGCAACATCGTATCCCCATTTACTAGAGGGTGATATCACCGTTACTGGCAAGGTTAACTTGCAGATAGAACACGACCTATATGCGCCCGACGGAGCGACGCGGGAAACAGTGAGGTACATACATACCCAAGCTCCGGCATATGAGCAGTGCAAAGAGACGATCGCCGCCGAATATCCTCATGCCCAATGGGTTGAAGAGGCAGATACCGCACGCAGCGCGTACATGGTTAGCGATTTCAGTAGCCCTGAGCACGCAGCTATTAGTCCGGCGAGCGCAGGCATCGATGCCGGTCTTGTTCGCCTGCATAAAGGGATACAAGACGACCACACGAATACAACATCGTTCTTCCAGGTCGGCGTAGGTGAGCATGCGGTCGTGCCCGAGGATGCCAATATTACCGTCTTCGCCTTACACTCCGAAAGCCCAGACATATATGGCCAAGCGGAGCAAATCCTTAAAGAGATCGGGCTAGAAGTAGCTCTTTTGCATCCCGATGACGCAACAGAGGCTAGCCTTATTGTAGAGGTTAAAACTAACTACTACGGCAAGGCAAGCGCCGCAGCAACAACTGCGCTTCGTGGTATCTGTAGCGCCACGCGTATTGGAGGCTACGCCTCACAGCCGGCTTAATAGTTACAGCGTATGGGTTGTAATCACGGTAATTCGTGTTATTATTACACTCATGATAAAGACACAGACATTCCAGTCTTGGTATACCGGCACTACTTTGGCGGTATATTCTGTGTGCTCATAACATTTAGCTGAACATATTGAAGGATCGCCAATATAGGCGATCCTTTTTATTTAGTGAAGTAAAAATGTATGGAGTTATAGTCAAATGAGTGTCCTTATTGAATCTGACAGCCGAGTAGGCATTATTGGAGCGGGTGGCGAGCTTGGCCGATGGATGACAATACAGGCAGCAAGCCATGGGGCGGATGTTGCAGTGTGTGATACACGAGAACTTGTACCAACCGACTTCTTAGACGTAACGAGTCGACTCGATCGGATATCGACACTAACAGACATGCGCGCAATCACGATCTACCCTGATTTACAGGAAGTAGTTAAGGCAAGTGAAATAATACATTGGTGTGCACCCCTGGAGGCGTTGGGAGAATTAGCACTTGCAGCAGTAGGCGAAACGAAGCTTATTATGCTACATAGCAGCGTAATGGCGAAAAGCACCGAAGCAATGCAGCAGATTCACGAGCGTGGCCTAGGAGCAGCCATAATACACTGCCTGGTCAATGAAGAGCGTACCGTGGTTATCGGCGATGGATCAGACCATGACGAGCGAGTCACCACCCACTTTAAAGACATCGGCCTTCGACCCGTATCTATGAGTACATCAGAACACGATCAGCTCATGGCACGTACCCAAGCGCCTCTCGCACTTCTTCTGCCGCTTCTTCCTGAATTACAGGCACGAAAAGAGCAAGGTCTGCTTACGCCGTCAGCAAGCGTACTACTTAGCACACTTGCTGAGGTTAAAGGACGATGGACTCCGCTCACCGTGCGGACGCTCTTAGAAAATCCACACCTTCCTACGCTTATGGACGTGCTCGGGATCAGGCCAAACTAATCGCAAGCAGGCAAATTATGATCACAATACAACTTTTTACATGGTTATGGCCTCACGATATGCCGTGACGGTCTGTTCTGTGTGCTTGTAGCTAATCCAAACATATTGAAAAGGTCGCCACGAAAGGGACCTTTTCAATATTAATCAGGAAACAAATCTATGAAAAAAGCAGCACAACAACTCATAAACGACCGATACGCGTACCTAGAAAGCGTAGGTCGACAAGACAAAGCTGGCCTTGAAGCAGCACTCAAGAGTAGAGGGGCAGAGACCGTTATTCGCGCGTGCCTTTGGCGCGACCGATAACATAACACTTCGCTCGTTTGGCTACATCACCAGTGCCGCACGAGCAACTCTCGGTTATTTGCCAGAGGCACAAATACAAATAGCGCATACAATCAACACCGGCCACCGCGTAAATGGAACTAACCTAGAGCGGTCCCGAAGCGAAGCAATCAGATTCGCGAAACTTGGACGACTACTGCTGGCAAGCACCATGCCGAAAGCCCTAGATCGTATTACTTTTCTGACCGATCCGGATGAGGCTATCTCAGTGGATACGACTCAGATCCTCGAATCCCTGAAGTCATGTCCTCAATCCGTTAGTGAGCGACTACAGAACTCAGGGGAGCGTCGTGGAGGTGATACGATTGCGTATGTCGCCGCCCATTTGCAGATGCACGATACGGCCGTTCAGTTGCCAAGACTAACTAAAAGTGAGCCTGAACCAATAGCACCCCAGCGCATCATTAGCCTGGGCGCCCAAAGTGAACGACCGTTCTACTTGGCACGTATGGCGTGCAGAGACCTTGAGCTGACAGATCGTCTAGAAACGGCACAACTCTTTACTCGTCATATCCTGCCACCGTATCAAGCCTGCCACGAAGGAGAGCCACGCATGCAAGATGTCTTGCTTGCACCACCCCTGCGCGAGACACTAGAATGGGCGCAAAATCCGTTTGACACCCCGCACCCGACAAACAGCGTCGCACGTGATCTTGCGTACCTTCAAGACTTCATACAAGGGGCTCCCCATGCGTAATCCTATCGTCATACTAGGAGGCATGGGCCCCCAGGCATCGCTACGTTTTCACCAGCTACTTATTGAAAAATCCATGAAACACCACCACGGTGATGGCCAAGATTTTCCACATATCGTCCATTTTTCATTGCCTATTGCCGATTTCATAAGCAACGAAGATGCAGAACAGGCAGCCGTCTTAAGGCTCAGACACCTAGCGACCACCATACGCACGCTGCAGCCCCAGCAAATAACCCTTGCTTGCAACACCGCCCATCTACTCACTAAAGAGGTCGACTTTTTGCAAACACCGACCTTCGTATCAATGCTTGCGATCATGGCACAAAAGTTAAGACAAGATAATGTGCGCAAGATTGGTCTCATAGCATCACCAACAACCATACGAACCGGTCTGTATAGAGTCGAACTGCATAAAATGGGCATGGAGTTACTTATCCCCCAGGCAAAACAACTCACACGAGTAGAAATGGCAATTCGAGCAACTATTTCGGGGTCGGTGACAACCCTGGATAAAGATAGTCTACTCGACACTGCGCGTGCCCTTGCAGCACAAGGTGCCGAGGCTATAGTGCTAGGCTGTACGGAGCTACCACTTATCTTTCCGATGGAAAAATCACCTATTCCGGTATATGACTGCCTAGATATCTATGCCAACGCTGTTATTGCACGATATTACTTGTATAATAGGAGTACACAATGAAACCAGTAATTCTAACCGGCATACGTGCCAATAACGACCTAACGATTGGTAACTACCTCGGGGCACTCCTGCCTATTATTGATATGGCCAAAAAACGAGCAGGCGACTACCAGGTCAACGTTTTCGTTCCCGACCTGCACAGCTTTACGACGCCCATCGATCACTCCCAACTCAACGCACAAATTATGCAAAATATACGCGTTTTTACTGCAGCCGGATTGCCGCTTGACCATGACGACGTGCACATCTACCGCCAGAGCTACATATCGGCACATTCTGAGCTTACCTGGATCCTAGACTGCTTTACCGGCATGGGCGAAATGAGTCGAATGACGCAGTTCAAAGATAAGTCAGGCAAATTAAATGAAGATCGTATTAGTGTCGGCCTCTTTAACTATCCCGTACTAATGGCCGCCGACGTACTGCTATATGGTGCACAATACGTCCCGGTCGGCGAAGATCAGACACAGCACCTAGAATTTACGCGAGATATTGCAGAGCGCATGAACAATCAGTTTGGCGAACTATTCGTCGTACCAATGCCCGTGCCCAAACAGCATGAATTCTTCGGCAAAGACCAAGGGTTACGAATTCGCGATCTTTTGAACCCCACAAAAAAAATGAGCAAAAGCGATGAAACGGGTCGAGGTGTCATATTCATGAGCGACACGCCAGAAGACGCTGTTAAAAAAATCATGAGCGCCACAACGGATAGCCTAGGGAAAATTGGTTTTGACATCAAAGAGCGCCCAGGTATTACGAATTTACTACAAATACTCGCTCTACTCTCGGGCAAGGAGCAACGAGAGGTCACGGCTGAGTGGCAAGACAAAACAAGTTATGGCGACCTAAAGAAGGCCGTAGCCAAAACGGTTGCCGATTTCTTAGAGAACTTCCAAACTGAGTTAGCATCCGTAGATGATCAAGTCATCCAGGAAAAATTGAAGACGAGTGAGAAAAAGATGAATGAAATTGCTAATGCCACCCTACTCCGTGCTCAACAGGCGGTAGGTCTTAGGCCTAAGAATAACTAAGATGCACATTGTTGTCTCCGAAGAACAGGCAGGCAAACGCCTTGACTCATTTGTAGCCGAGGTTATGCCGCGTCTGAGCCGCGCCTACGCACAAAAGCTTTGTGACTCCGATGATGTAACGGTTAATGGCAAACAAAAGAAGGCCGGTCATCGCCTGAAGCATGGCGATGCCGTTGACATCGCATACGACGAAGCCACACTCGATGTCATTCCGCCGATCGACATCCCCATCTTATATGAAGATGGGGACTGCGTAGTGATGAATAAGCCAGCCGGCGTATTGACCCATAGCCAAGGGTCTTTTAATCCCGAGGCGACCGTCGCCTCTTTCCTGCGCGATAAACTTAGTGACGACCTCAGCGGTGAGCGAGCAGGGGTTGTGCATAGATTGGATCGAGCCACTAGTGGTGTTATTATCGGTGCCAAGAATCAGGCAGCGCTTAGTTGGCTACAAAAACAATTTGCACAGCGCAAAGTCAAAAAAAGCTACATAGCAATTGTTCGCGGGCATGTAGCGCAGAAAGAAGCACTGATCGACATGCCTATCGAGCGTAATCCGAAAGCACCAGCTACATTCCGTGTGGGCGTTAATGGCAAGCGCTCCATAACACACTACAAGGTGCTTGAGTCAACCGACACCTACAGCCTAATCGAGCTAAAGCCCGAGACTGGCCGCACACACCAGCTGCGTGTACATCTTACTAAGATTGGCCACCCCATCGTTGGTGATCCTCTCTATGGTGATGGCGCCTTTGGTGATCGGCTATATCTCCATGCCCTCAGCCTAGAACTGACGCTGCCCAGTCACGAGCGGCGAGTATTCACCGCCACCTTGCCCAAAGAATTCAAGGAACTACTGCATGGCTAAACAGCTTATTCTCCATGATACGACCCATGTGCAAATAGAACGATTCCTAAGCCATCCAACACACGCCGTCTTGCTTGCGGGTGCCGACGGCAGTGGCAAGGGAAGCATAGCCGAGCACATCGTGTCCTCGCTTCTGCAGGTAGATCCGAGTACGCTCGCAGGAAATGCACACGTTATGCGTCTCGCGCCGGATGGCGCCAGCATATCTATTGAAAGTATTCGAGAGCTTCAAAAATTTCTCCAGCTCAAAACCATTGGCAGCCAGCCACTCCGTCGTGCCTTAATTATTGAACACGCTCAAGCACTGACAACCGAAGCGCAAAATGCCTACCTCAAGCTATTGGAAGAACCCCCTGAAGATACGGTCATGGTATTGACCGTCAATAGCCCGCGCACGCTTCTACCAACCATGCTGTCACGACTACAGACCATAACCGTACATAGTCCTACACAAGCTCAATTGCAACCCATGTTACAAGCCTCAAGCAAAGATGAAGCAACCATTCGCCAAGCGTATTTCCTGAGCGGGGGATTGCCCGGGCTGCTTTCGGCACTCATAGATGACGATGAAACGCACCCTCTGCTGGAAAGCGTCACCACAGCAAAAGAAATTCTTCAAAAATCGCCGTTCGAACGCCTCGCCCTAGTGGATACCCTAAGCAAACAGAAAGAAACGGCGACCGCCGTCCTTGAAGCGTTGGATCGTATTGCTCAGACGGGAATTAACGGCGCGGCCACGAAAGAAGACATTACGCGCTTGCGACAATGGCATAACATTCGTAAATACACTGCCGCCGCTAGAGACGAATTTGCAAGAAGTGCCAATGCAAAGTTAATCTTGAGCAATTTGTTCTTGCATTTACCGGGTTAAGATTCTTATAATACTTATTAGATATGTTTGAACTTGCGATAGTTGGAGCTTTTGGCCTACTGGCCTTTCATAACACGAAAGTGCATGATGACGAGTTTCTAGGCGCAAGCCGTAAAATTGGTGATCGCATGGGCAAACTCTGGGATATTGCACATCTCAGCATGCGCGAAAATCGTCTGTTGCGAGCCGAGAAAGCCCTGCTCACCATCCTCAAGATTGATGAACGCAACGCGGCCGCCTATAACCGTCTAGGAATCCTCTACGCCAAGCAAAAAGAATACCGAGACGCAATCGACTGTTTCGAAATCGCCAGCAGTATTGAAGCCACTCCTTCCAGCCTCCACAATTTGGGGCTGATTTATTATGAAACAGAGAACTACGAGAAGGCAGCTATAGCATTCGAACAAGCCTTAAAACTTGAGGATGGCCTTGCTGCACGACACGTCGCCTACGCCAAAGTCCAAGAAAAACTTGGCAATGAACGATTGATGTTCCAAGCCCTAGATAAAGCCGTGAACCTAGAGCCGAACAAAGAGACATTAAGCCTATTACAAAAAGCGTACGTGGATCGTGGCATGGATGCGGAGGCCGACATGCTTGAGCAGAAATTAAAGAAGCTCATTGTACCTGCAGGCAAGCCAAAGCGCATGTTGCGTCCAAAACGCGTCGTTGTATAAATAGTATATTTTTGTTACAATCACAGCTATTGTGTGCCGCCTTAGCTCAGCTGGTTAGAGCATCAGTTTTGTAAACTGAGGGTCGTCGGTTCGAATCCGACAGGCGGCTCCAAAACAAATTCATGCAGGGATAGTGAAGCGGTCAAACACGGGTGACTGTAAATCATCTGGCTCAGCCTTCGGGGGTTCGAATCCCTCTCCCTGCACCAAGTAAGAAAATTATAACCATCTGGTAGAAACACCAGATGGTTTTTTTGTTATATGGAGCCGCGATTTTCCAAGATTCGTAGCTCCTAAGACAGGGAAACCCGTCGACTCAAGTGAGTGCTTTGCTGTAGCTTCCGGGTATCGACCTGTATGGAACTCGTAATGCAATTAGCTTGAGAGGTCTATACGGTGATGTGGAACTTAACAAGTAGACGGATTTATGCCGGGTTGACCCAATCGGAAGGGATAAATGCGAGGCGCAGGCGTTCAAAGCGTAGCGTATAGGGCGCACGATCTACTCGCATAGACTTGCCACCAACAGGGTTCGACTCCCTGACCGGCAGAAATCTGTCTACTTGAAAATACCTCTTCGCCAAGAAAGGAGAACGACCATGCGTAGTGCATTAGGCGTGCTGTTTGGTGTGCTTTTGAGCATATTAGCAGCCTCTCCGGCGCACATTCAAAAACAGGCTGTCCGTGCTGAAGCTGTCACGAAAGTGGCAATAGCCCAGCATACAAGCGTGCAACCTCAGCCGGAAGAAGAAGTGGCAAAGGCTCCAGAGCCTGCGCCACAACCAGTGCTTACACAGCAACAACAGTGGATGCAGACAGCCGGTATCGCTCAATCGGACTGGCAATATGCAGACTACATTTTAAGTCACGAGTCAGGTTGGTGTCCTACCAAATGGGAAGGACAAATAGGTTACTGCCCCGGTCAGTACGCAGAGACGTACTCGACAGAAAACACAATGAGGGGCTATGGCCTATGCCAGTCGACACCCGCAATTAAGATGGCATCTGTTGCCGAAGATTGGCGAACCGATCCCGTTACGCAAATGAAGTGGTGCGACAATTACGCACAAACATGCGAAGCATGGCGACATTACTGCGGATGGAGGGGTGCTTACGACTTCTGGGTTGCAAATAGGCATTGGTAGTTATCCGGAAGTTAGAGGGATGGCGGAAAAGGTAGACGCTCGACCGATTTTGATGTGTTATTACGCATCATTGACCCTCCTCGGTCTAGGCATTCCCCCGAATGCCATGCGAGGTGACTAACGCCTGGGAGCGTAAAGAAAGCCCAACCAGCGGTGGCCAACGATGAAGCTCAGGTCAAATCCTTGCTCCCTCTAACTTCCGGATAACAAATGTAGAGCGCAGTAGTGCTGGTAGTAAAGAGGGTGCTAGTCCCTGAAATCCTATGAAAGCTCCCGTATTGGGTCGGTGACAAACTAGTGTTTATCGAACTTTCTATTGGCACCATGCGCTCTACAAAGATTGACTAGCCATAGTTGGCGGTAATAGCGCAGCCTAGCGCGAGCAGTAGCCAGGACAGGCAATAATTTCGCCGTTCAAGTCGCGTGATTACTGTGTAGGTTAGTTGCCGCCGACTATGGCTAGTCAATCAAATGATCCACTTTCCCGCATTGACGGCACTTAGCGATTGTAATGGTAATTACTAAAGAATGCCGTCAATGCAGGGGAGTGGTGTCTGAGGGTATCGGTCAGCCAAGGCTGAAGACATGAGATGGCAAAAAGCGTACCGCAACCCGGTCGCGCCGGGTCGCTGAGCAGGGCGCCCGAGTAGCCTGACGGGGTCACAACCCACGTGTTTTATGGCCTTGGCTGACCGATCTGTCGGCCGCCTTGGGGGCGTCGGGCTCATAGGGGTCACCACAAGAATAAGCCCTTGGTGATAGTGCCTCCAAGATGGCCGGCAAAGTACAGGTATCTGGCGAAATCCGTTAGCGAGCGTGAGCAGTGTTGGCATCGCCGCAAGCATGCCCTAGGCGAGTCTTCGATTGGCCCAAGTTAGCATGAGCTCAATACGGATGGTCATACACACTACATGACCCTAGCAGATTTGCGATAAGTCCCGTCTCGTTACCGGGTTTCGCCAGATAAAAACAAAACTTAAGAAAGGTGGTTACTATGAAGGAATTTTTTAACAAGGAGTATTGGATCGCTGTTATTAGCGGCGCTAAACAACTTACTGAAGCAGTCTCTCTCATTATCGTGAGCGGAGTTGCAATCTATTACACAAAGCGATCGGTTGAAGGGCAGTTCTACCAACACGTATTTATGGCAGCTGAAGGCGTGGTAGTACTACGAGGTGGTTGGGAATTCATGCGTCACCTGGCACACAAAGAAAATAAGACTACGAAAGGATAGGGTATGAGCAATCATCTTACTAAAAAGGATTTTGACAAAATTAGCCGTGCCTTATCAGCTCCCGGCGCATCGATAACTAAAGTCACCGCAAAATACCCACACGGCAAACGAACAATTAGTCGAGTGAGCAGCGTAAAAAACTGCGGCACGCCAGGCATGACAGGCTTTAAAGGCTACAAGATGAGGCTGGCACAAGAATCTCATGATCGCCGACGCAAGATAATAAAGGAAGCTTACGAACTTGCGGATCGTTCTTCCGGAGGCTCTCAGAATGTGAGCCCTGCAGAGCTTCATCGCCAAGACGTCTTGCGTACGCTGCATGCGTCTCAGAATGACGAAATTGGCGGTATTGATTATATGCCCCCCGACTTTGGCCGTGTACTGTTTATGGTCCTGTGGGGCATTCTCTGCTTCGTGGCGGGTTGCATCTTTATGAGTTGGTTTCTATGAGGCTCCGTCTAGTATTGCTCGCTATCCGCTTTAGAGAATGGTTGAAATTCCAACAAATCATGCGAGACAGTGATCCATGCCCGAAACTCATACTGGGCTACAGCAGATGTAATCGCGCAAACGATCCTGACGCTTATTGTGATCACCGCCCAGCAATACTCGCGCATGCGCTGAGGATAAGACGCGAAGAGGGTCAACGGCTCAATCCGTCGATGTTTTAGCCATGGACCACGAACATAAGTACGAGTGCTATCCGGGAAGTCGCAATATGCTTATCTGCGCGCTGCCCGGCTGCGAAACAATGACGCGGATCGACGATCTACTAATTCGCACGAAAAACGCCGGTGCGTACCAGGCGGAGCACGCGACCTATGATATCTGTCTAAAGAATCACTGGCTGACTCGTACCGGACGCAAGCACATCACCCGATATCTACAAGAACATTTTCCAAGAAAGGTGGCAAGCAATGCCCCCAAGACGACAGTACCACTCTCGCTGGTTTAAATTTAGCTAACTTTGAAAGAGTAAATATGTGCCAAAATTGTCATATCTCACACGAAACCGCCCCATTTATTGAAGGAGCTAACCTGCCTAGCGAGTCTGCCGCAATGTTCGTAGCACTCATGCAGCAACTCTACCGACTAATGGAGACTATTGATAAAAGAATAAATGATCAGTACCAGAGACAAGATCGTGTTATGAATAGGTACTTTGGCGAGGAAAAAAGTGCAGCTACTCACCTAAAGGAATCAGCCAGATCTCTAAGCTCATTCACCCAAACATTAGAGAGTACCGTAGAAAGTCTGCAGGAAAAAGTAAATGCAATGAACTTGGCAGGCGAAGGCGAGCTAGAGCGTGTCGCTTAATGTAACTCTGCGGAGTGCTGCTGGCGAGAGCCACTATCAACTGGACATCGCTGCTGGCTTTACTCGAGCGCTAGAACTGCTTCCGTCGATAAAACAGTGGAACCATTGGCGCCTCGTCGTCAATGAGTACCCCTACGACATAGCATTCGGTGTACATGACTTGTTGGTGGTAAAACGAGCTGGCGTTGCAGAGCGGTGGGAGCTAAATGATGCCGAAAAGGCTGAGCTCGAACAGATCCTGCGAGATTTTGTATATCCAGTGTACAGCCTGACTTTCGAGAATAGTCCCAGTAAGCGCAGCGCTCCACATCAGTATCACTTACATGTGGTCCGCTACCATGCCAAGAGAGAGGAGATGCATCTATGAGGACAGTATTTTGGCATACCGAACGCACCGCTGCTGGCGTATCTCTGATGACTGAATCTGGAGGCCGCAACGGCCACCGAATCGCTGAGTACGAGGGTCTACTCGGCAGTCGTAAAGAGAAAAGTTGGAGCCGGGAGAAGCACATGCATACATGCTGCGGCGCTAAACAGGCATACCGTCACCATATCGACTGTCCAGACCGGACAGACAACCTAGCTAAAAAGCGCAGGGATGGCAAATTATGACTCCTGATCTTGTACATGCGGCACGTCAGTTGGCGAAGAAACTACTAGAGGACGATGTCGATGCAGATCTTAGCTATGAACATATACGAAAGTCGTATCGCAGTATGAGTGGTCCCAGCTACCGCGCAAGTATTGGTGGATGGCTACGTCTGTCTGGTAGCGAAGGACCCGTTACGATACCAAACACCAAAATTATTGTCTACGTAGTGAATGGTGTAACGGTGAATCAAATATTCAGTCTTAAAGAAATATTCGACGAGTGCAAACAAGGGCAAACCGCGTTGCTATAACGAATTAAAAAATAGGAGCTACTAATGGAAAACAGACCACGAACATATGTCTACAAGCCACGCCCGGTTCAGGCGATGCGCATTACAGATCAAAATATAGACGCTGTAGCAAAGTGGTGTGGTGGAACAATCCTAATGTCGGATACAGGACAGAGTGTGGTTCTACCCATACTTGGGGATATCGTAGTTAGCTTTGGTGACTATGTTGTTAAAAATGCTAAGGGGGTATTTATTCCCTATGACAAAAATGAGTTCGTTCGAAATTATGAGCTCATAGGCTGGGAGCATGAACGAGACAGTGATATGTTTCCCGCGCCTAAGACAAGATCTACAGGCCCAGAATGTGGACAGCTCTATACAATGCTGAAAGACAGATTTCCGGGAATAGCCGTGGATGTACAGAATGGCGCACCCGGGCTCGTTGGCCTTGTATATAGCATGAGAGACCCCCTAAGAGGCAAAGTCATAGACTTTGCTGTAGATGGCGATTTTGAGAGGCAGGTAGAATTCTGGAATAACGAAGAAGAGCAGGAAGAGATCGGTGTAACCGAATTCTATAGGAAACACCAGGAGGCTGCAGCTGCAGCAGGCAAGGCTCAGCGTGAGTAGGGACGGCATGCACTTTGAAGCCGTGCCTAAGGAGCCATTCAAAGTGAGGCGTATTCCAGTACGTGCGCTTGGCCTACCCAAAGTCGTTATAGTACGGCGACCTGGACGAGTGCAGTAATGATCGGCAAGAGTCATTACCGTGCTGAGATTCGTCGGAGTGGACGCGTAGCCCACAAGCTCTTTGGTAGATACAACACAAAAGAGGTGCTCGACGCATGGCTTGCAGAAAATTGGCATGGTCCTCTTACCTGGGAGAGCGTGCCTGAGGGGGTGCCCATACTCGAGCTTACCGTTTGGCGGTACTGGGGTACGAGTCTAGACAGGGTCATTATTAATGCGCAAATGGTGGAGAAGTAGTGGCCCATGGAAGAGTGGGAAAAGCGTTAGGATAGGTGCGATGTATTTGATCACACATGCACGGATTGCATGCTGCCTTGGAACCACTTGGACCAGCCAGAACTGAATGATCTAACCTATGGAGCAAAAAATATGGATGAACTATATGAAAGACTGAAAGACTGAAAGACTTATTCAGCATGGTATTTGCTGCTGGAGATAGCTATGCAACTTCGGATGACTTTAAGCCACGAACTGACAAAAAATATATTACCTACTGCGGCAATCTAGCTTCAAAAAGTATTGAAGAAGCCCTGCAAGCGTTGAAGGATGCTGGATGGGTAAAGATTCCACAGGCAGATAAAGATCGCGACAACAGGATTATGGTCGATGACAAGGATATCATGACTGGTCAAGAGTGGTACGACAGGTTTATGAAGGGACTATGGCAGCCGCCGGAACAAGAACGTATGAAGCAGGGCGATGATGGTGAGAGTCGCGATCGGTTCTTCCGAGTGGGCGGACAATTGTTTATGTACCACAATGCGGTTGAAGCCGCCAAGAAAGCAGTGGGGATAGAGTGATGCCAAGCAAGGAAAACCCCTTTACGATTTTATTCTTTTGGGTTCCCGTCGGAGTGGCTCTGTCCATGATTATTCTTTTCGGGGCATTACTTTTGATAGCTGCGCTGATCGACTGGATCAGGGGTAAATTATGAAACACGTAATCGAAATATCCAGCGTCACCAACAAAAGAGTACGAACAAAAAAAGTAGAAGCGACTCCGGAGGATGGCCTCGCATTAGTCGTTGTCCAGCATGGTATCAAACTTGAGCGCGTATACGTAGATGTCCGAGTGAAGTTTGATGATTCGGGTAGGTTAGTAGTAATTCAGTTAGAGGAGTCTAAATGGCTATGATCCAGCATTACCGATCACACTGGCTGCCCCAGCTTAATATGTTTGATACCGGGTGTAGTTCACGATCTCCTGCACGAAAACAAATTTGGACGCCGATTCAATATAGCTCTCTGCGGGGATTTTATCTTTTGAATTACTCCACCCTATTTTTACTTATGTCCTTGCCAATTTTAGTTCTTTTATGGTGGGCGTTATGACTAACCAACAAATCTTAACCCAAGCAATACAGAAGGCTATTGATGGCGAGTGGACGCGCCGGGGCGTCACGGACGAAGGCAAGATGCACTTTGGCGACAAGGGTGTTTTGGTTGACTGGTTGCGCGGCGGGCGAGAATATATGTCGATTGGCGATCTGATGTTGGACCACGCCTTCGCCAAGGCGCTGTGGGGCGAAGGTAAGATATGCATTCGCTGCAAGGGTTACGAAACGATGCCAGAAAAGAGGCCAGGTGATGTTGAGCACAAAATGTTTCAGCACGACTACGTGTACTTGCCCTCATGGCAATACCACCTCCAGCAAATGGTGGTAGCCGAAGATCCAATAAAATATTTAGGGGAGCACTTATGAAAAAGATACCTACACTATTCAAAAGAGATTTTAGGCAGCCACGACATCCAATTACACCCGAATACAATGATGGCATTGATTGGGTAGTCCAGGGCGAAGGCGAGGCGACTCGCAAATACGACGGAGTGTGTACGCTGGTGCGGGACCACAAGCTGTATAAACGGCACGAGGTGCGGCCGGGCAAGGTGGCGCCTCCAGATTTTGAGCAGGTAGCGCTTGATGAGGAAACTGGCAAGGCATACGGTTGGGTGCAAGTCGGTTGGGGTGCGGAGGATAAGTACTTCCGCGAGGCGATTAGTGGTGGCGATCCCGGACAGGTTCATATGCCACGGGGAACATATGAGCTCGTTGGCCCCAAGGTTCAGGGCAATCCAGAAAACCGGCCGAACCACATGCTTGTTAAGCACAGCAAGGCCACCATGCTGTTCCCTGCGCCGCCGACGGACTTTGAGGAGTTGAAAGACCACCTCAATGAAAAAGATATCGAGGGTATTGTTTGGCACCATCCCGACGGCCGCATGGTAAAGATTAAAAAGAAGGATTTTGGGTTGAAGCGATGACCACCCAGAAAGCCCAGGAGTAAGCATCTCATAATCTATGGCAGGATTGCTGATCCAACCACACCATTCATCGAATTAGACACGCTATCCTACTTACGTCTACAATTCTGGAGATGGCGTAAGTAGAAAAATACAACTCCTTACTTCGTATGGCTGGGGTTGCATGCAGGTATATACTGATCTTGTAACTAAAACGGGGAGAATTGTATATGAAAGTCGTAGAGTATAAAGTAGTCATTAGCTCTAAGGCTGAACAGCTGACTGGTGAGGTTAACCGCCTTATTCAGGAAGGCTGGCAACCTCATGGTAGTATGACCTACCAACGATATCAAGTAAGTGAACGTTACATACAGCCCGTTGTCAAAGTACAGGGAGCATAGACTTAGCTTTCACAATACGTTTATGCTGTTTGCCCGATTCTTTTGGCTCGGGCTGCGAAGCTTTCTTAATTAGTTGTTGAAGAGTTTCTTGCTCATAAGGGGTACTTTCTAGTATATACTGTAGGTATGATACAGGTTATTTCCGAAGACGATCAGTCCATCCAGCTTAAAGTAGACAACGGCGACCGCCAAGCCATTAACCAACTGCTTGAGCGGTATGGCTTCCTTGATATCGAAGCGCTGCTGCGCTACGGCATCGTAGCCATGATTGAGGCGCAGGATAATACCTTATACGTTAAGAAGGGCGATGAAACCATAGCCCTCAGACCAACAGACAAGTTGGTAAAACCTAAGACCGAATCGACTGACGAGAGCGACATAACAAACGATGCAGAACGAGAATAATCAAGCGCAACCCACAGAATACGTTGGTCTGGTTCAACAGCAGCGTATTGATTCTCTCGAAGACCACCTGAAGCACTGCTATTCTAGTGAGCGGTACGAAGAGTTCCAGACCGGTGTCGAAACCATAGTAGAGCGTTACCTCGACACCGACAAGGCACACGAGAAGCTTAAAGGCAAGATCAACCGACAGATCAAAGACTACATGGATGAGCGCGGCCTACGTAATAAGACGTTCTGGATACCCACCAGCATTGCCCTGATAGCGGCAGTAGCTAGTATCTTTGTAAAGTAATCCTTGTGTCGTTCCTTACGATGTCATGGGATAGTCACCTCGCAGGCCAATTATACTTGTGGAAATTAATTTCGTTGAATCTCCAGGCGAACAGCGCAAATTCATAAAAGAGCTGAAGAAAAATTAGGTGATATATACCGGTTGTGCTATATTCTAGCTAGTGGAAAGCCCCAGAAATGGGGCTTTTTGTATTAAAAGAAAGGAGATCATATGTACTGTGATCAGTGTCAAGCAAAAATGCTTGCTGGTGGCTCGTTCGAGCTATGCGAGACGTGCACAGCACTCAACACCAATTAATAAAACCGCCCGGTTACTACGCCGGGCGGTTTCTTTTTAGTAGACTACGGCTAGTTGTTTTTAGCACTAGTTCGCGCAGCCGTGTAGCCGAGTGCGGTACCTGCAGCCACGACTATGCTCAAGAATGAGTAAAGTTTCGGCAGATCAGTTACAAATGGCAGTACGCTCGCTGCGAGGGTGACCAGAAGGGTTACCCAAAACTCGGTTGTCTTGTAGCCTGGCTTTATTTGATTTTGCATAGTAGTTCTCCTTACTTTTTAATAAACCTCTTAAAGAAATTGACTAGTGATTCTAGCAACGAATCGCTTGCTGTTGGCGCCTGGACGGGTATTACCTGTGGTGAAGCGATCGGGACTTTGCATTCTTCGGCCTGCTTCTGCAGATCGGCTAGCTCAACGGTTTTTTGCTGCAGCTCGGTAGTGAGAGCGGTCGCCTGACTCTGGGCCTCCTGTAGTTGATCTGTAGTGGGTCGAGAGCCGAGACTGTTCACTTGGTCGATAAGCTGACTAATCTGCGCGGAGAGGCCAGCTATATGGCTCTGCAGGCCCTCTATGTAGGCAATACGTGCGGCGACTTCAGCTTTTGCGTCAACCGCAAAACTGGCCCAGGAGCGATGTCCTGCAGTACCATTTATTTCATCATCGCTTGGTGGCGTGTTGCCACGTACGAGGTAGTAGGCATCATGTGCTTGTTGTGCATCTGCTATCATTTCATCTCCTTGGGGAGCTGGAGGCTGCGATGCGGCCTGGCTCGTTCCTTTTAGGTATTTGACTGCTTTGTAGATAATGGACTTGGCGCTTACTGAAGGGCTCCATCGGCGACCGTAGGCACTCACACCCTGGCGTACGGCGCCCCATGGATCGTCCACGATGACATCGCTACCGCTCAGACCAACGGTCCGCATAAAGTGTGTCTGCAGGCCGGATGAAGGGGAGTCGTCGATCATGAGGATGATCTCGGTATTGGGCTCGTTGGCAATGTCGAAATAATCTAGATCTGCAGGAGCATTGCCCCAGTCCTTCATTTCGACGTAGACAATATCCGGGAAGAGGATGGTGAGCCAATCCCACCTCGTGACGTCACCATCACTATTGATAAGGCCATGCGCCGTGGCTAGTCTATTTAGGTCGCCAGGGCTGATGTCATGGCCAAGGGCCTTACAGACGTCAGCTGCTGCAGTAACATAACAGCCGGCTGCACGCGAGGTATCGCCATTGACGACGCCCATCCGCCAATAGTCTGAGGTTCCGAGGAGGTCTGCAGCCCATTGGGGATCATTTTGTGAATATCCTGACATAAAGTGCCTCCTTAGTCGTGCCCTAATATAATTACTTCGGACCCTATGGCGAAGTCGCCGGTGCCCGGGTTTATGATGTCGATCCGGTTTATTAAATCAGCCGTGTTGGCCCATTTATTAGCCGAATCCCATCTCGTCGGATTGCTGCCAGCACCTGAACTACCACTAACTGCATGACCTATAGCTGTTTTTTCTTTGGTAGCAATGTTGATCACCTCGACCTCAGCAAATACATTAGCGCCGCCCTCAGTGGTAGTGAGGACCATCGCGGTCTGAGAAGCTTCAGCAGTGTCCGTGCCGCCATTGGCTGAGAAACGTCGAGCGTAGCTAGTTCCACTATCATTGTTGAATCGCATCTCAACACTCGTGCTACCAGTAAGTATCGCCGAGACTATAATTTTCAAATATTTCCTGGCAGGCAGACTGGATACCGTCATGAGGTCGCCGGCACTGGCAAGGGTTGTGCGGCCGATCTCTTCTCCCCAAATACCACTACTAAAATCTATCTTTGCTTTTGTTACGGATGAAGAGTCCATTTTTGCCGTCGTCACAGCAGCCGTACTAAGCTGGTCTTCTCCTATAACGCCGTCCTTTACTGAACCATCTTTGTTATGAGATACAAGTAACCCTTGGACCATCGAATTGGCCCACGATGCAGTCACGAGCATATATACTCGCGTTTCACTGCCAGCGGGGTAGTCCTGATCATCGCCAGCCTTAAGCACCATGCTGCCGATAGTGTTTCCGGAGACTATACCTTTCCATTCCGTATAAGTGCCATTTATACGACGGAGCTGTGTTTGGCCGCTAACAGTGACCGTTTGTACACGATCCATACCGAAGTACACTGCATTTTCGGCGGCGGCTGCAGCCCAACTAGAAAGATCGGCACAAATAATGCTCACACCACCACTAGTGTGTCCGGGCGACCCCAACTCTGTTTTTGTGGCAAGTGCCACTTTCGTAAATAAATCGTTTATACTTGGTGTCATACTATTTAGCCTCCTGCATATAGCTTCGGTATTAGTTTTCCATTAGTGAACGTGGACCCAAGCGTGTAGCCACACCCGGCCTTCTCGGTGGATATCTCCCAGTTCAACTGGCTCATAGTCTCCTTTATGGGAATTCTTATAGTGGTAGTCTTAGGGGCTATACCGTCTACGGTGCCGATATCTTCGCCGAATTCGTTCTCACCCCAAACAATCTCTCCAAATCCTGTTTCAGGGCTAGAAACTACATTTTCTTCTTCGGCGAAGGAATCAACTGGGCCATTACGACCCTCACCCGATGCCGTCATAAGCATCGATCCTCTCGGAGAGGTGAGCCTAAAAAAATGATCTTGAATGTAGCCCATGGCAATACCAGATTTGCTCCACTTCAGTGGGCCACTTGCTACGTGCGTACGAAATGGCACGCCGTTATCTTGCGTAAATACCGTACGGTCAAACTGCAGCACTTTATTGTTTACTAGCAGGCGAAAATGGGTATTGCCGCTATTGTCTTCGTACAGCCATAAATGTTTTGCAGGTATATCCCAGGGCATAATCCATTTAGCAGGATTGCTCTTTGGATCAAATACCCATAACTGATTATTAGTGCTCGATATAACTGGTAGAGCGTAATAAACGCGCCCTTCGAACACCAAAGCTCGGGCCCCACGCATCGCGCCCAGGCTAAGCTTGCGAACGTCCGGCAGAATGAAATCAGAACTACTATTAGGTGAAAGGATGTTTGGGATATTAGGTGCGCTACCATAAAATTTAAAATCAGCACCGGTGGGGAAGTGGATAGAGTTGTTGGCTACGACTGTTGCCAGGGGAGATACGGTACCGTCGCTACCATTGGCCTCAGTTATGGAGGGCATAAGAGCGGTGAGATCACCTATTGTTTGAGGTGTAAAAGATAGGTGGCGAACGCCGCCTGAGCCTGCAGCGCCGCTACAGACGATCGTAGGGACAGGATCACCCTTACCCGTTCTATACGAAAGCACCGCCATGGGTATACTCGGGCCACCATCATCTATACCGATGTAGCCACCACCACCACTAATAGTAAAATTGCCCGATCCTTCTATGCCGTCACCACCGCCGTCATACCATACGAATGAAGGGTTATCGATATCGCCCCAAGCAAATACCTGACCTAGAATATTTGTGAGATAGGTCACGATTGGACCACCGGTTGAGTTAGTGATAGGAGGTCGCTTAGTTATTTCAGCTAGCGCACGACCATCATCATGGAAGGAGGTCGCGCCCCTAACAGATGCCACTAGTCTTAAATCAGCTGCGGATGTGCCCACGTAAAAATTCAGGCCATCAGCACCCTCGGGTACACTAGCAACAGAAATATCAATATATTGCGAATCAGTCCAGGATTCACGTGGCGCAGATATGCTGAGGTTTGCGAACGCTCCCTGACTTGTCTCGCCAGCTTCATTAAAAGCCGTAACTGCCGCAAAATAGGGATAAGTGCTTGCAGTATCCAAGCCGGTATCATCTAACGTAGGGATGCCAGGTAATTCAATCTCTACATATGTAACGATTTCTTCACCTTGTACATCGTAGTAGGATAGATTATTAACGCCATTCGCCACAAAGACACGGTTATTACTGTGGCAAAATGTAGCCCACTCAGCTTCCGGGTCGTATCTTACGGAGTCATCTGGTGCGGTCCACTCCTCATCATCCTTCCGAATATGTACGACACCACGGAGGCCTCCTGCGCTAGGCTGTGTGACCGTAGCCGTAGGTGTAGTTCCTCCAGTAAGCCCAGCACTGTTAGTCGTTATAAGGGATACGTCAGTATTAACAAGCGTACCGGCAAAAGTAATCACAACTGGAGTGCCGGGTAGCACGCCACCGCTACAGACAGCATCACCAACGCCTATATTAGACAAGGCCTCTAAAGCCGTTTGCACTTGCCCTGCAGTAGCGTTGAAAGCGATCGTAGCGGTTGTTTGTCCACTATAGGTGAGCGCAAAGTTACCTCCCGTAGGCGAACCGGTAATAGCCAGCCTTTGAACCGCACTCGTCTGGATGGCCTGCATAGATATTTCGTAGCGCTCCGGACGGCCATTCACCATCTTTTGAAAAGTACCCATACCAATACACGTGCCTAAGAAATCATGATTAGCTGCCACCGATGACGGACGTGGTGTCGGCAGCGAGTCCGCATCAAGATCCGCATTGTACAGATCCGCCAATGCGTCTTCTGTAATATCGTTTGTGGAGCCAGCGGAGATATAGCCTCTTGGCCAACCAATAATCTCTTTGTCGATCGCCGGCTTTTGGCGATTGCGTGCCCGAGCGACATACATATTAGCAATCCCCCCCTTGATAAAAGCCGTCTATCGGAACATCGTCCACCTGATTGGCTGGCAGGGAATTATTTGCTGAAACCATCTTGTCCCATTCGTCGTTTGCCTGGCCATTAATGTCAGGAAACTGATCATCCTTCGCAGGGTCATTTCGAGCTAGCTCTCCCGCAACCGACAAAGCCACCCACCCAGGTCGATCAACAGGTACCGTGCCACCCGGACTTTTCATGTCATCGGGCTCTATGAAGCAAAGAGCACGAATAGTTCCGCCAATTACTTCGTCTGGCATATCGTCAGTAAAATTGAGCGACTTTGGGTCCTGGCCCGTAAGATATACGGATCGAGCACTAAGGCTACGGTCTTTTGCTTTCACGACACTGTATCGCCGGCGTTGGCCACTTAGCGTGTCAATATAAACCCAATCGGACACATCGATAATCGAATCATCAAGCGCATAATTCTTACTGCCCGTAGCTGTGCCCAGCGATCGCTCAGTGGGCTCTAATAGGGATTTCCATCGATTATCCGGATCGGTAGCCCAGTCATGTTTAAAGTCATTGGCGTGCCCAAGATAAAGGTCATAAGTACCACTACCTGGCTGCGGATATTTTGTATCACCGGCGTATTTACGATGAATCCTTTCCATTAATTTTTTTACCAACATAGCTATTTGCCTCCCTTGAGTTTCGCGTTCGTTATAAGCTTTCTGAACGATCCAACAGTCGCTGCATTATTGAAGTAGCTCGCCGGTAGGCTGAATTTCTTGCCGTTCTTAGGCTTAGCTCCAGGTGCACTCCACTCTTGGTAGCCATAGTCCTTACGTAAGGTGTTGCCTATGCCGCCGGGCAGGCCAAACTTTCGCATTTGGTCGTCGAAAGAGACCAATCCGTCCAAATCTGGAGCGGTAATTTCCCCATTATCGATAGCCGTCTGGAGGTTCGTATCGGATAAGCCGTACCACTCTTGCTGCTGCGATGAGAGGGTAGACTTATAGATTTGAGACAGGAACTTACCCTTTTCGACGTTCTCTTTTTCTGCACCCCACTTCGCATCAGCACGACGTTTTGCAAAATCGGCATACAGTTCAGCCACTTGATTCGTCTGAGGTATTGCCGGAGCTCCTTCGGGAACTATCTGATTGGCGGTATCGATGAGCGCCTTGGCATTGCCTTGCGCTTTTTTGCCTTGCCAATCTTTCAGGTCACCGTCGTATATGTAGGCGCGCTCCTTATAAAAATCCTTGACCGTCTGCGGCGTGTTGCCCGGTAACTTAGGCACCGTCTGACCACCAACGCCGGGTACGATTCCGAGCTGTTTCTTAGCAGCAAGAACTTTACGGTCAACATCTGCCAGTTGGTCGGTAGTAACGGCGCCTTCATTGACTAACGTGGCGCGTTCATCAGCGCTCAGCTTTCGTAGATCATTTTGTTCAGGAGTAAGACTCTTTTTGAACTGCACTTGCAGTTGTTTTTCCTGTTTAGTATTCAAGCGTAAGGCGTCTCCTAGCTTCCCGGAAGAAGCGATGCCGCCATTGCTCGCATCATAGCTTTGCTGTACTTCGGGTATAGAGTTCTTTCCAAAGAGCACTGATTTTGCATAATTGAGAGGATTCTTAGGGACTTCCGTCGTTACGACACCGTCAGAATCAGTTACGCCCTTATTGACTGTTTGTACGCCCTGGACGCCTTTGAGTATCTGGCCGCCGGCTGGCACGAAAGAGGCGGCGAGTTTCTCTGTACTGGCCGCATCATGTTTGGACGCAGCATTGATTAACTGCTGCGCTAGAGAGCTTACAGTATTGCTATATCCGAACTTATCGAAATCCGTACCCTTCAAGAAATCATTGCTACCGTCAGCCGACTTCTTTAGATTTAAGCCTTGTGCAATCTCGGGACCAAAGGGAACGTTATTTAGTACTTGATCCAGCGCTACGTTCACTGGGGCGATAGCTCCGCTTCCGTATTCGTTATTGGGATCCTTGCCAAATAATCCTTTGCCGGCTTGGGCGAGAGCATGCAGGGGATCTATAATTGGATCGCGTCCAAGGACTACCTGCAAACCAGCTCCAAGCGCCGCTGCAGCGATGGCAAAGTTCAAGAATCTAACAGGGTGGTGCAGGGGATTTAACTCGCCACCACGGCTGGCAATTTGTTGTGCGGTATTAAACACTTCGAGCTTAAATTGCGTAACAGGCCCAAGAGCCTTGGTACGCATAAGCTCGCTCTTATCGCCGAAGTTACGGGAGCCGGCTGTTCGTGAGGTGAGTCTATCGGCTTCAAGTATGGCTGCATCGCCCTTCAACCCCGTAGAAAGTGCTTTGTTATACATTGACCGCCATACAATTTCTGTAGAGGCCTTCTCTACCATCTCTAGTGGCGAGCCAAGTATGTCCTGTGCTTTACTGAATTTGGTTCGGAAATTATTCTTTACATCGCTATAACGGATGTTCATGAAGCGAGACTGCAGCATCGGATCATGAGGATCATCTTTAACGGCAGCCTTGGCCTGCTCAAGTGCTGCAAGCATAAAGTTTTTAGGATTAGCTACGCCATAGGCCTGCGGCAAGGCACTTACTTGCACAATCGCAGAACCTACGTTTCCCAAGATAGAACTGCGGCCACGTAACCCTTGCAGAACACCAAGCGTATCGAGCACGCCCTTACCTGCGGTATCGACGACGAAACGATCCAGACGCGTGGTCTTGCCGGCTAGACTGTTGTTATACTCCCGCAGGCCATTAACGAATCGGGACAGCGTACCACGGTCTTTATTTGTTAGTTCAATAGCGCGCTCAAGCACACGACCGCGAATAATACTCGGCGTGATATATATATTGTTTAAAATATTAGGCAAATATTCTTCTAAGGACTTGCCTGCATGGGGAGTAAATTCGCCACCGTTACGGCGTAATGCATACTGGTTAAACTTTTTCCCTGGTGCTAAAGTACCTGTTTTGCCTACAAAGCTTTCGGGCACGGCAGAGCGTGCACCATTTACATTGATATCGCCAAAAAGGTTGCCCTTTGTTGGCTTGAGCATATTTTCAATACCTATGCCAAATTTTGACCACGTTCCTTCTTCACGGAAGTGCGTAAAGTAATTGTCACGCTTTGGTATAGGGTCGTATCCGTACTCTTTGAGTGTCTTGTTTGCTAAATCTAGGAGGCCGTCAAAAGTATTTCGGTACCACACCACGGCCGAGTCAATTTTCTTTGTGAGATCTTCACCATATTTCTTAACCAAGTCCGCACGAGATACTGTTTGTTCACCATAATGCTGAAGATCGGCCATGACGCCATCAAGCTTCTTACCTTTTACTCCCAAGTCTTGGATAACGACAGCGTGTTCTTTGTTGGTGTCGTTCCAAGCCCGATTCATGTCGGATACAGCCTGTTCGCGTGGGACGATAAGCCAGTCACGCAAGATATGGTAGTCTTCAGGGCTCGGCGCCGCGGCCTCTAGTGCCTTATCGATATTCTTGGTATATGAGCGTGCGTCGCTCCAGTTCTCAACGCCATCGAACGTTTTAGCCAAATCGCCAGGATCAATGAGTTTTCCGCCCATAGCGACACCCACAATACGGTTTTCCTCATCGGTAATAACGGCATTTCGAACGCGCTTATAGCTACTTCCGCCGTCAGTAAGCCTCGCTACACCTTTACCCTCCTTATCTACCACATCGGGTTTGCTATAGCGCTTCTTCAATATGCCTTTGTCCAGGATGTAGTCGCCCATGAGTCCACGCTCTTTGAGCGTTTCAAATTCATGCTCACTCTGTTTTTGGATGCCTGGGTCCAGCTTTGGATCGAATTCCGCAATACGAACCTTACCCTGCGCAATTTGATCCTCAAGGTTGCGCGCTTCTGGCTGGTACAGTTCCTGATGAACTTCTAACTTGCCAGTCTCTGGATTACGAACCATGACATTTCTAGTGCGGTTAGGGCCATTGCCATTTTCCGATAGGGTAACCTTTGGCGTCTGCGTATCTGTTATTGGGGGCTGGCTATTGTCGGTGATAGTGCCCGGCGTAAGGCCTTGGCGAATTTCTAGTTCTCGCTTTTTTGTATCTGCGTAGGCGCGTGATAACTCACGTTCCTTATTGGCTGCAAGCTGATGTTTGTAGGTTAGGTCGGCGTGCTCAAAGCGAATCTGTTTGGCACCTTCGACATCTCCTGCAGCAACATGTTGACGAGCAAGAATATCGAGTTGATCACGTTGTTTAGCAAGTGATTTTAAGACTTGGCGTGCTGGGGCAAGCTGTTTCCAAACAGTGCGACGCTCGTCGACTAATGACTTAATTGCCTGCGCAGCTTCGGGGGGCAGTTCTTTAGTGAGGCGGCCGCTCGAATTAGTACCTTCTCCAAAAAGGGCTTTGCCGCGCTCATCGGCAAGCTGTTGGATTTGTTCAGGTGGCAAGGCTTGAACTTCAGTAGACGCACGATTCAGGGCTTCAGTATCTTTCATTCCGTCTGCCATATGACGTTCCGTGAGCAGAGCGCGTGCCTGCATCTGTGCAGGGGTAGCGGTTTCTACAGGAATATCAGGAGTAAGATGTGGTGGAATGCTTGGCTGACGAGCGGACACAGGCTCCTCTGGCGCAATTTCGCGTACGCCAGGAACTTTTACAAAGCCACCTTGCGTAGCCATTGAGTGTGTATCTACAAAGCGCTTTCGCTTACCAAGATAATCGTATATACGGTTAGTAACATCCGCTGGGGATCCACTAGTAATGTCAATGCCGGCGGTCTGCGCAGCATTGCGAGCTTGCATGTGTAGACCATTGGCCGTATTAGCGTCAGGCCTATATTCACCAGTCTTGTAATCAGCAAAATCCCTGAGAGTACCAGCTTCGTTCTCGTTAATAACACTATCCCGAGGCAACCCGCTCGTACGCTCTGCGGCAGTTAAAGCAGGGGACTCTATGGTACTTTTGAGTACACCGGCGGCCGCACGGCCTGCTCGAACGCCCGGCCTAATAAGCCCGTAATCGGGAGCAAGCGCCTGTAGGGCCCCTAGGCCTGTCTGAGAAAGAGTGGATGATATAGACTGGTTTGGATCAAAACCCGCCTGCTCAGAGGCGGCGCGGGCACCAGGTATATTGTCGGCGATAATCTTTTCAGGTCCGCTTAATGCTGGTGCCAGGTAGGACTGGTTGAGGGCAGTTAGTCCTTTTGTGTCAGCATGGTTAGGAATGGGACGGTTATGCAGTTCTGCATTCAGGACCGTTGGTGCATAGCGGGCTGCGTTACCAAACTGAACAATGCCTTTCGCTGCTTCAGCAGGCAAAGAAGTATCTATATTTTGGGTCTTACGGGCTTCTGCAGCCTGCTGAGCACCCTCATTCCCAGTTATCTGCGCAACCACTGAGCGAGCAGGCTCCACTACAGTTCCTGCAACAAGATTTGCTGCAGGCTTAAAAATGCTACTTTCTAGGAATTTACCAGCCTGAGTTACAAAATCATGAGGCTGAGTAGTTTGCTGAGTTAGTTGTGCAGTACGCTGATTCGCTTGCGCAAATTGCTGGGCAGGGGGAGCGTTAGGGTTGATACCCTCAGGTGCTTTGATCTTTGGCACGACAGCTACCGGGTTACTCCATGTCTTGCCACCATCTGCAATGTTCACCTGGTTAAAGGCTCTTTGCAGAAAACTCGGATGTGAGGCAGACGGAGTAGGCGCAGGTGTTTGCGAAGGGTGGGGCATCGGCACTGCAGCATGGGGTACCGCAGAAGGAGATGGAGTATTGACCACGCTAGAATAGGTCTGCCCATTATCTAGTGGGTTAATTTGGGCTTCTACGCCGTGCAGCTTCTTTTTGAGCTGGCCGAGAATGTCCATTATTCCGTAAGTCTCCTACGCTGCAGCAGCGTCTTGAGCTCGTTTACGGAGATTCAATAGGTAAGGCAAATCTTGCTGTGGTGTATTAGGATTTGCCCCCGAGAGGTTAGCCACTAACGGATCGGCCGTATATGTGGCCAAGTTTGGTGTCTGAACGTTGACCGGAGCTACAGAAAGTGTCGGATTGCGATACTGTTCAAAGAGTTGCTGTAGCTTCGCAAGAGAACTGTTTACCTGATCACTGAATGGAGCGAGCGCCGTCTTAACTCCTGCAGCACCGCCACCAGATGCCAGTTGCTGTTGGTACAGCGCCATGCTCAGTTGATCAATAAGGCTTTGACGATTCTGCTCGACGCCAGACTCTAGGCCGTAGAGCGCGTCGTTCTTCTGACGACCAAGGTCTGCAATACCGTTATCGTGCTGCTGCTGAGCATCACCTTGTGAAATATCCAATGCTCGTGCATTCGTTCCGAAAGTATCGAATGCCTGGCCACGTTGCTGTGATCCTACGCGGGCCGTAGCAGTGGGAACAAAGTCGTGAGCAAATGCCGAGTTTCCAGCGTGGCCAAGAGCCAAGAGGCGCTTGAAACTGTCCACCGTATTCGATACGTTAGAGTCGATCCCCGCAAGAGTCTTCGTTTTATCCGCAACGGCCTGGTCTCGTTTAATACCGATATCACGAAGCGTGTTACTAAACCCTTGATTGAGGTTGGATGCACCAAGTCTATAGTTATCTTCGACTTTTGTTCTACCTTGTTGCTCGGTCGCAGGCAAAGTGCCAAGTACTGATTTAAGCCGGTCGGCAACCGTGCCGTAATAGGCGGCGGAGGTAGGGTCAATATTAGAGTCTGCTGCGGCTGGCGTTGGGGCGCCGGCCGGGCCATTGTACTTGCTTTCTTGCGCCTTAGGAGACTGCAAGTTTGTTAGTAAGGGCGGCTTAGCGTTAACCACACCAGCAATAGTAGGAGCAGGATTAGGACGACTAACTCCGCTGAGCGTTCCGGGATTTGCGTTTCCGACACTTAGTGCCATACAAAAACTCCTCTGTTTTTATCAGAGGAGCGTAGAGAGTGAACTATGTGCTAACGTTGCGAGCCGAAATGTTCTACAGCAAATGCACGTTGATGGGTTGGATCGTTACAAAATGCGAAGCCAGTATCCTTATAATTGGAGTTTAACATGGCCTGCTTGTGGGCTGGGCTATTCATCCATCCGTCTATGATCTGCACAGCATTAATGCCATCCCAAAACTCTTCAGCTAAGTTTTCGCCTTCATAACTGTAGCGATAGCCTGCGTTTTCTATAAAATTCCATGACTGAGCACCGTTAGGACTAATATGATCATAGTAGTTCTGGGCGATCATATCTTGACACTTGGTAGCGGCGCTTGCATCCAATAGTTTGTTTTCCGAAAGTGCCGATACGCCGACAGCGGCACGCTGGACATTAACTAATGATATTATCTCATCCTCACTAACAATCGTAGGTTTCCATACTTGAGCTGAAACATCCGGTCGAAAATTGTGATGCCTGAATATGGCGATTCCAACAATACCTGCGGCAAAAAGGATTGCGCACGCCAGAGTCGTAAATACAACAACTCGCTTTTTCATAAGCATATTGTATCATATACCGTAAAATATGCTATTATCCTCGTATGCATTACGGTTTACTTGTTAGGGCGATTTTTCTTCTTTTAGTGGCAGCTTTGCTTGGCCTGTTTATGAGACCGAGTAAAAAAGCCTACGTATGGCTTAACAAGCCATACGACAAAGATCTCTTCATCAACCTACGAACACATATCCAGTTAACTCATGAGCACGGAATATGGATAGTCCTATTCGCGTTGGCTATGGCCTTTAGCGCCGGCATGTCATTTGAACTCTTTCTTCAGTAATACAATCTCTACGCTTCTCTGATGTTAAAACTTACGTTTTTACGTCACGCATCCTGGTCCGGGGTGTCCGGTGGCATGGTGCCATACGAACGGCTATTTTCCATCATCCGGGGTGTCCGGTGGCGGAGAGTCGGGGGTATCCCGTGGTCTCGACGACTGATTGTCGTAACGGAGCTCGTTGATTGCATTATAGCATAAGGGTCTTGAAACTTAAAGTAGAGTCATCATCTCTGCGCTACCAAAATACCTATAGCGGTCAACATAACAGCTAATGTAGCTATGAGTGTTGCGATCACCCACTTGACCGTAGAGCTCATTTGCTTACGAGCCTCATTCGTACCTGCTTGGCTAGTAGCGTTTTTCTCAAGCACTCTTAATCGAGCCTCGTGGTCAGCGGCTTGAGTTGTAGACTGTAAGTTGTTTTGACGCATCTCGTCACGCATAGAACCCACATTGGCGACTAGCGTAACTAGCAAGTCATGGTCGGCAGGATTGAGTGAGGTCTCCATAGCTAACCTTGCTGAGCGGCCTTGATCGCTTCGCCGGCCGTACTGGGTCGCTTTCGAACGGATTTCGTCACAGTAATTGACTTACCACCCTCAGAATGAGATGTCCGAGCAGAGCTCGCTACCACCTGGTATGACTTGTCGATCAAACGGCGTGTCGGTCCGTCTGTGACTACCTTATCTAATGCCATACCAACCACTTCTAGGGCTTGTGATAATTCCGTTGGCTGATTCTGTTCTTGCATACATGCTCCTTTAGCTTAAATTATTTAAAACAACTGAAACATCCCACTGGTATCTACGGGGACGGAGGCAATCTTTATCTCTACGGCAATACCCACTATGGGCACAGTATTAGCGCCAAGGCTTACGTCAACGGTTGTGTCATTGCCTGGGTTGAACTCACTCAACAGAGCTAGGTTAGGCGTATTCTGGTGACGTTCGCCCACCTGCGTGAAGCCTGTGCCTGTAGTGCCGGCAGCGTTCAAAGGAAAGCCAAAGCCGCCTGCAGTAGCATTGCTCGCACTACCGAAGGCGGCCAAGGTAACCGTAAGACTACTGACCGCACTGGCATTAAAGTTAGTGACATTCTGGACAATGGCTCCGGACCCATTCGTACCACTCATATCCATGCCGGTAAACTGAGCAAGGGACCAAGCCGCTCCAGACTGTGCTTGGGCACCAAAGTCCATGGTGATCACACCGGCAGTTGGTAGTGGGCCCATGGCTCGAAACAGAGTGAGTTTACGCAACCCACTGCCGTCGTCGACATGAGCAACCTCTACCCAGGTAAGGCCAAGACCGGTTGCAGTAGGGGTATTAGGCGCTGAGCCGGCAATGGAGTAGACCCATAACAGAAGCAGTGTATTGCCGACTGGATTTATGGACGCGGTCGCGTAAGATGACAGATCAGCATTGTTCCCGCTAGTAGCGACATTAACGACTGCGACGCTCATAACTTACACCTCCTGTACCGATGCAACACAACCCCACTTTGCAGCCACGGTGTCGTAGACGAATCCAACGATAAGAACCTTGCTTATGACCGTCGTCGTAGGCAACGCGACACCCTTAGGTTCAAAGCTGGCGCCCCAGTTAATAGTGTGAGCAGTACCCGTATCTTTAAAACGAATGGTGAGCTTGTCGAAATTACCTGGGGTACCGCTTAGGTTGGTAGTCATAGAGGTAATGTCGACAGCCAAAGCAGTGATCGTCACCGCATCACAGCTATCGGTATTAATAGTCGGCGTAGCATTCGAGGTGATCGTCGTAACTCTCGGAGTAATACGCTTATTCACCATTGTCTGACTACCACTCGCCATAATGAAGTTAGTCGACGATCCACCAGTCATTGAGCCACGGAAGTTACCAGATATATACCAGATATCTCCAGCCACAGGAGTGGTGGGGTCGGAACCGGCTGGAATGTTCAATGCCGATGCAGCCGTGGTAGCAGCCGGGAAGATTGGGCGACCCGTGAAGGTTGGAGCATTAGAGAATACCGCTACTCCTGTTCCCGTTTCGTCGGTGAGCGCAGCGGCCAAGTTAGCAGAGGAGGGAGTGCCAAGGAACGTAGCCACACCAGTGCCCAAGCCACTCAAACCTGAGATAGGGAGACCGGTTGCGTTGGTGAGTACGAGAGCAGATGGGGTGCCGAGCGCAGGGGTTGTTAACGTCGGGCTGGCTGCCAATACGATAGCACCCGTACCAGTCGTGCCATTTGAAAGGTTCGATGCGGCTACCGTACCAAAGTCAACGATCGGATTACCGCTCACGCCATCACCATTGGTCACGGTGAGCTTAGCAGAACCCGCAGTCAACGTACGACCGGTAAAGGTATCTGCTGCAGTTTGGGTAAGCAGCCCATTGGTGTTGTAGGCCGCAAGAGACGTAAGGGTAGCATCTTTAGGTTGGTAAGTAGCATCGGTAAATGCCTTGGTCGCAGCGTCCTGGGCGCTTGTGGGATCGGTAACGTTGGTGATCTTGCCGGCTACTTTAACCGGACCAGCTACTTCGAATTTAACACTAGGGGTGGTCGTACCGATACCTACGTTACCGCCCATGAAGTACGAAACACCATTAATAGCTATCTTATTTATATATGCAGTCGTAGCGGTAGGGGGCACACCGGCCGCGAGTGAAGCTCCAGTATCTACGTAGCTATTGATTAGGGAGTTAGCTATCTTAGCCGAACCGGCATAGGACATGCTTGTTGTCGATCGGTAGACGTTGTAGCTAGCCGCACCAGTGACTGCAGTCCAGGCAAGGTTAACCGTCTTCTTGGTACTCGTTGCTTGAGCCATCGCTTGGATTGACTGAATGGTCTCACCGCCATCCGCACCGATAGCAGTGACAACGTAGAAATAGGCCGTGCCATTCGTGAGCGTACCACCGTTGGCTAAAGCAGCCGTAAGATCCTGCGGCTCGAGCATGATGTTTGCCAAATCGCTACCCGCAGATAACATGCCGTCTGCTTGTACGCCACCGCCAAACTCGGCAACATTGGGTGCATTATCCATGAGATGCTTACGTACCAGGAATTGGCGATCCGGGGACATGCGTACGATCTCCCGTACGTTATTACCACGCATGGTGACATTCTCATGGGTCTCAGCTACGGGGCGATCTATGTACAAACGAGTTGAACCAACAGCAGGAACATCGGTGATAACCTTTGTAACGCGCGTGTCATCGGGTATGGCAACGAGGCCATTATCCCAAATCCAATCGCCGATAGAAGGGGGGACGCCGGTCATTTCTGCAGTAACGTAATCCAGGAAGTAGTTGCCAACATAGGCGTAACATTCTTCTAGAACGAATACCCCGTTACCGACGGACTTATCTTGAAACTCGAAGCGGTAGGGGTTCGGAGTCATGTTGCGGTAGAGCTGACGCATACCCATACCATGATCGCGGGAGTAGTCGTCGGCATATACATCGAGGGTTCGGGCTTTGTTACCTGGAGCACCCGCATAAGTAGTTAAAGAGAAGGTGGACTCTGAATCTGCATCCTGGTCGGCGGCAGGGGAGACGAGATCAATGATGCTATGTGAAGGGCTATTACCAGTTGCGTCACCAATTCGTTTAATCTGCAGAAGATCGTAGGAGTCTTGAGACATGCGATAGGTTGAGGTGCCGAATTCGCTAGTGTGTTGGAAGCGGACAGCGGCACGAGCGGGATCCTCGTCTAGAGTGGGGGGAAGCAGGTCGACGAGAGTGACGTTGGCATCTGTGTCTACGAAAACGCTGCTGTCCTGTACAAGCTTGCCGCTTACACCATCAAACAGAGCTATCGATCTGTCGGAAACTGAAAGTGGGCCTGTTACTTTTAAGTCTAGAGCTGCCTGTGTAGCCGTACTGATCGGCTTGTTTAGGTCAGATGTATTATCGACCGAGCCAAGTCCAATATCCGACTTGGTGAGCGTAGCCCAAGCTGAAGCGAAGTTCGCGCTACCTATCTTTTTTAGCCATTGTCCAGTTGTGCCGCCAGTAGGAACACCCTCTCCGGCTGGGCCAGCTAGCCCATCAGATTCTAAAAAGATTGGGTTGTCATCACCTACAGACACTAGCGTAATCGAACTCGTGCCATCATCTCCCTGAAGAATAATATCGTCAGCCATTAGGAGGTCCCTATCTTAATATCAGGAGTAATTTTCAAAAAGAAAGTATTGTCATCAGGGAAGCTTACGGGGGCACCAGATGGAGTTACATACTGGAATTCAGCATTATAAGTGGTCGGATCAGTCATCTGCAGATCCTTTGTGTCGCTACCCAAAATAAGTAGCCGAAAACCCTTGTCTCCTGCACCATTGGTTTCGACGATGTCGTCGTCAGTCAGTGTCTTATTGATGATTGCCGACGAATCAGTAGAGTCGCTATCTATTTGTGGCTTAGCTGCAAAAAATAGCTTGCCACCAACAGCGTAGAGCGAAGCACTAACCCAAACTGTCTTGGATTTTTCATCACCTCTTTTGAAGGCCCATGTTACATTTTGTCCCATATAATTCCCCGGTGGGGTGACCAAAAAAGCCACCCCACCATTAGAGTTGTTACGCTTCGCGGGCCCAAATACCCTTTGGCGTAGCAAAGACGATTGGACCGTTAGCTTCACCAACGTTCGCTACAGTGATTTCATCTCCGTAGTGCGAAGTTGCTTTGGTGTTAATAAGATCCTTGTTGTCCGTTGCCGTACCGGCGACGCCACCCTGAATCTTGTCAGACGCGTTTGGGCTGACAGAGAAGCCAACAAGACCGTCACCAGTGGGGTTATCGGTAGGCTTCATCTTTTCGCCATTACGGAATGTCCACGTACCTAGGCTCGCCGTGGCCGGCAGCGTATAGACAACGCCGTCTGCGATCGTGTTCTGTACGAAGGCAGAGTCGTCAATGGTTACTGTTTTGTTGCTGTCTACGTCGACGGCCATTCGACCATCAGGTAGGGCGTAAGCAGCGGTGTTTGCCATGTTTGACATATACTAATTTCCTCCCTTGTCATCGATAGTTGTTTGAACTCCAGTCTTTTTGGCTAGCTTTTGTGCGGCGTCAGCATCTGCTTTGGCCTTCTCGGCGACATCCTCAGCTTCTTTGCGAGCCTTTGCTTCGTCGGCTGCTTTCTGCTCGGCAGATTCGGTGTCAGCTTTGGCTATTTCAGCCGCTTCCTCAGCCAGCTTTTGGGCCTCTTCGGCATTTGCGGCGCGCTTGTCGGCAATTTCCTTTGCCCGCTCAGCACGCTTCAGACGCGCACGAAGTTCGGGCTCCGCGCCAGGTGCGCCATCCTCCTGGGCTGGCTTCGGTTTCAGGTCTTCGGCAGTAGCTGGACGTTGAAACTCCCACCCTTGCATCGCCATAGCATCTGCAGCAGGTGTGGTGGTAACGGTCATAGTCTTACCGGTTTCCTTGTGAAGATATACACCGGGGCGATTGCGCCCAAACTTCTCACTTTCTTCAGGTGAGCGGCCCTTGTTGTCTTTTGGATCTAATGCCATGTCAAATTTCTCCTTCTGAGAGTTGTTTATTAAACGGCCATGTCGACCACGAGGGCCTTACCACGGTTGGTGGCGATGAGGGCGTCCATGCGGCGGCGACCTTCGGCCACAGAGCCGTCGATACCCTTGACCTGGTCAAGGACACGAGTCATATTGGTCTTCATCGGGGCTGCTACAACGTCGACAGCGATAGCCAAGAAGTTGGTGTTGGCCGGCAGATAAGAGCTCGGCACGACCTTGATGCGCATGCCGTCGATCGGCACGACATTGCCCGCCTTGCTGTCTTCGTACGCTTTGTCGCAGGCGACCTTGAACTCGCTGTTGCGCTTCAGCAGGTTAAGCGTAGTGCGCTTCATTAGGACGATGACATCCTCATTCTCAACGAGTGCGTCGGTCAGGTACTCACCAAGCTGCAGGAAGCGCTGGTAAGAGTTACTGGTGGTGATAGCACTACCGGTGCCAGAGGTCGTCTGGCTGTTTGCCACAGCGTAGGCTGCTACCGTTGCGATAATGTACTTATCGGCGTTCGGGATACACACGACGCGCACCTGGTTGGCCACGGCGTTCTTCATGGTCAAGGCGCTGACTGTGTCTTCGCTGCTCTTACGGTCAATGCTGAAGGTCCACGCTTTATCAACGCGCAGCACGAAGTCCTGCGTGCCGTTGCCGAGTTCAACCATCGTGCCGAAGCGATTTTCACCGGATGGGATGTAATCAACCTCACCGACAGTCTGCAGGGTTTGGATGGTTACGGTGCCGTTTTCAGCGAATTCCAATTGGAATCCCTGGTTAACGAAACCTTTAGTGACTGATTGCAGTGCGTACTGCTTATCGATTACGCCGAGTGTTTTTTTGCCATATGTAACTGACATATTGTCTTAGCCTTTCTAGTGCTTGAAGGCCTCCGACATTTCACGCGCCTCTTTTTCGTCAGCAGACTCCTTGTGAGGAGTTCCGCCGCCGCCAACAGGATCACCCGCGCTACGCATTTTTCGTTCGGCGTTCCGGGTATCTTGCGAGGCTTTCTGCGCGCTCGTGCCGGCAATCTTTGCAAACTGCTCAGATTTGTCCTTCATGAATTGATAAAATGAAACTGGTTGCCCAGTGCGGGGGTCAAAAGCCCCCAAGATGATCCGGTCGTTCGGATCTTTATCGTCCGATTCAACGGTATAAACTCTTGCGAATTCATCTATAGCCGCCTCATAAGCCGCACTATTGAACTCGCCATTCGGTGTACCGTCATCATTCGTCGGACGGAACATTGAGATGTTTTTCTGTACGGCATCGCCATCTCTTGCGAGAGACATCTGATTCTCCCGAACCTGTCGTGCTTCATCCTCCGCTTTACGAATCTCGTTTTCGGACTCTAATTTTTTGACGCGGTAATCAGGATCCTCAGGGTCAAGCTCTTCTTGCTTGCGCAATTCGCTTTGTTTAACATCGGAGACTCGATCGTCGAGTGATTTTGCCGGATGACGCTGTGCGTAATCCTTGCGAGCAGCTTCTTTGGGATCGACAGGTTCCTCTGGGTCTACGGGTTTATCTTCTTGATCCCCCTCAACCGCAGGTTTTTCCGGATCGTCCGCAATCGGCTTTTCCTCTTCACCTACATCCTTTGGAGCCGCTTTCGGATCGACATCTTGAGGATGTTCATCACCTTCTTTGGGCTTTTCCGCGAGCGTATCCTCGGGCTTATCTAGCGCGGGTATAGCTTCGGGCTGATCGAACATGTCTTCAGCTTCCACGACTTCGTTGTTGTCTTCGATATTGGCTTCGTCTGCCATACTTTTTCTCCTTACCTTTGTTAAAAGCCTGGTCGGGCCTAGCGTTTTAAGTCAGCCATGACCTACGTTTATGAGCTCGCCAGCCTAGAGCGGAGGTGCTCCAGGGTGTCCGTAGGTGGTATACGAACACCCTGCAACCCTTCGCGTCGTGGGTTACTACATAGGCTTCCTCCCCAAGAGATCTCGAAGGCCACAAACAATCGCACGCCAACCATAGGGACGCGGATCTTGCATAACCTCGACTTTCGCGGGAACGGTAAAAGCAGGCGGTAGCAACTCGTACTTCTGCATGTCTTTGCCACCCTGTTCTAAGGCGTTAAGAATAGTGGCTCGACGACCTAACAAGTAATTGACGTAGCCGTAGCGGGCGAGGAGCTTAGACCGATAATCACTCTCATCCATGCGAGTGGATATGCCAGCAAGCTCGGAGAAAAAATCAGTAAGTGTGTTGATCCGAGACAGCTCTACATCTAGCGTTGCCAGCTCTTTCTCGGCGGTAGGAAGCATGTCGATGAACTCACGGTTCTGTTCGCTACTCGCTTCCTTCGTTGGTTCATCAAGCTGATTATTGGCAAACATGGACTCGCCGGTCATGCCAGTTGCTAGTGCGCCGTCGTTGTTCATTGCTGACCTCCGGCTTGGGAAAGGGCAGTAGCGATATCCTCTTCCGGCATCCCATTACGGCGAGCTTGCATAACCTGCTGAGCCGTCTGTGGGTCAACGCCATACTGTTCAACCGTCTGCTGAAGTTCTTGCTGTAGCGCTTGTGGGTCCTCAGGCGTAGTGACATTAGTGCCTTCACCCTGACCGCCATCTTGCCCAGGTTGCATCTGTTGAATTGGAACCATTATCTTTTCGGGGTGATCAAGCTTCAGCTTGCCAAGATACTGCAGATACGCCTCACCAAGCTTGAAATCCATGCCGCTCTGCTGCATGAGTGGTATAGCCTGAGGGTTAGTGAGCACCATATCTATAGCCTCTTTGAGACCCTCTTTGTCTTTGTCGTCGGCTTCGTTTGGAGTATCGGGAGTAAATACGACCTTTATGTCTTTCATGGCGTCGTAGTTGAGCATGATCTTGCGGGCATCTCCGATATCCCAGCCGGCCCGGCGCAGCTCTTCTGCTTCGTCCTCGGTCACTTCAAGTTCTTCCTTATCAGACATGTTGGCGAGGTAAATATTCATGAGGCACTCGGCTAATTCTTTAAATCCAGCGGTGTAGGATTTAATGAAGAAGTTGTCTATATCGTTAGTTCGAGCGCCGAGGTTCTGAATGCCGGCCGGCACTTTTGAGAAGCCAGGATTACCGGCATTAGAGGGGACCGTCGTGTCGAAAGAGCCAAGCTGGTTCATTAGATTGGCCCTATAGCGTCCGAAGCGCTCAGCTATTTGGGCGTAACCTGAGGTATTTGTCTCAACCACACTGACATCGGCATTACCAACTCGCCATTTACGACGAGGCCCAAATACAATGGAATCCTCTTTATATCCGTTCGCCGAAGAAGTGACGCCCTTCACTTGCGTAGGAGGCTCTAGGGAAATCTGAGCAGCGAGTACATCACTACGCGCAAATTCATCAAGAATATTCTGGGTTGATCCGGCAGATTCAACCGCACCTTTACCATTTGGATTCTCTAGGTTATTGATCGCATATACAGGACCGACAGGAACCTTACCGCTTGGGTTCTCGTTCTTACGGCGGCGACAAACCTTATAGTCCATTGACGGAATAACGGTGATAAAATCAGCTTCATGGCCGCGATGGAAACAAACGGCAAGCTTGTACAGGACAGCAGGTTGGGCACTTTCTTTCTCACGTTCAGTTCGATTTTGGTCTTCAGATGCCTTGCCGGTAGGACCGGCTGCAAGATATTCATCTAGTAGGGCTGTTTTCCAAGTGCTGTAGCTATCTCGATTGGCCTTCTTGGCTTCGGCCTCCTCTTTCTTCGCATCAGCAATAATATTTCGGAGGTCAAGCTTAGTGAAGTAGAAATCCACCCATACGTAGTTACTGCTCGCGATGGATGTCTTGCCGGACTCAAGCTTAACGTCAGCGATATATGGAGTGTTGAAGTCAGACCCGGTATAGTCCGAGCGTGCCGAAAAGAAGCCAAACCAGTGGGATACACCGTATTTGCTCGATCGATATATAAGGTTCCAGAACTTCGTATAAAAATCAGCGTCATTATTTGCGCCTGGAACGATGACACGTTTCCACAAAATGTTTACTAGTACGACGAACCACGGAGCAACATCGCGTACTTCGAATTTGCCAGTAAATAGATTCTGGAAACGGCGCATCGCCGTCTCAGTAAGTTGACTTGAAAGGGTGCCGTCGTTTACAAGAGGGTGATTCTTAGGAATGCCTGAACGAAGGCCGTTATCGGCAAGGCGTTCATATTCTGGGAAGCGGGTAGAGAATTGCCGCGACCATAATTCGGAGTCGATGTAGGCTTGCTTGAGCTCGTCATCTTGCAAAAAAATTGCCACCGGTGCAGACCTTTTCCTTTTCAGGAACGGTCCGGGGTGTCCGGTGGCGTTCTAATGCGCTAACTAAATTGTGGGGCTAGTATAGCATAAGCTCTTTTATTTTGGTAGGTTTTCGCCGAGATATTTAATTGGATCGTCGGCTACTACCATTTGCTGGAGATGGTATTGCCAGGACGGCCTATGGAACTGATACATCTGGCCCAAATTGTTACCCTTAAATCCGTGAACTAAATCTTCGCCCCACAGCGCCTTGGCGAAGGCGTGGTTAAAGAGAAGCGCCTCGGCGGGCGTGCTGTCTCCGAAGAACCATCTAGCTTTGGCATCGCCTACACCCGGATATGGTTCGCAAACGAAGGGCCAAGCATTTTTCCACCCGCCATCAATAGCCTTCTGTATTGCTTGGGTTAAGATTTGTTGGTTAGTCATACTACCGCTTTACCAAACCTGTTAGGATGCGCCCCAGCCGTAAGGACGCGACGTATGAATTCGGGCGTCTCCTTGTCGGCTAACATATCATCCACGAGTTCTTTATAAATTGTCACTGATCCGTCAGGGTTATGCTCGATTGCAACAGAGACTTCATAGACGATGGCTGGAACGGTCTGATTCATATCGTACTCCCGATATAGCTTATGCGACCCTTGATAGAGTTGAGTATAGACAGCTGCTTTAGGTGGTATTTGAACGCTTCAGTTTGAACAGACTCGTAGCTCTCATCATATTCGGCAGGGCCATTAGCGTCACTTGGTTTTGTCTGGCCAGAGAAAACTACTATGGCACCGTCAGGTATCATCTCAGAACCATATACAGCTCTCGCAAAATCTTGATCAAATATTATATCGTTAAGTCCAATTGTGATTCCCATCTGTTTGCCATCACTGATACGCTTAACAATAAGAGATACCCAACTGGCAGTGTTGGTCTGGAGTCTGACGGTAACCGAAGTTACCTTGGCACCAGGCACAGGATCATACCCCTTCTTGAGTGCCTTCCTAAACGCACGCGTGAATGTTTGTTCGATAGTCATGATCGTTTCCTTTCGACTAAGTAGGTAGTGACAACACGATCTATCTTACCGTTCTTAGGATTGGCGTGAACGACAAAGTTTGCCGTATCAGTTATACCACCATCAATTAACTCTACGATTTTATTTGAAATGAATTCGTTAGCTTCAGGAGCACTAGTGACAGCCGTGCTCTCTTCACGTAGATGCTCAGATAAAACTTTGCGACCATCATAGAAGTCATTACGATAGATATCTGCGGACACCCCATCTTTAGCGGGGAAGCGGTCAATGGTTTTTCCGAATTGGGGGGTATTCATATGTTTGTCTCCAGTTTTTCTATCCAGTTTTTAGGTGCTACGATCAGCCCATCAAGCATCTTGCCGATGGCATGCTCAATGGGCTGCAGTTCGTTTTCGACGGGCAAGAACCATTCCTTTGCTTTTGCGTCATGAACTAGCTCAGTGCCGGCTGGGTAGCGGGAGATGTCTTTTAGTAATTTCCATCGTTCTTGAATCACTGTTATGTCCTCCTTTTTGTTTACGTTAAATCGAGTTGGTCGGGTTCAGGTTCGTAGTCATCCACGATTACTGCTGGCATCTCGGTTAAATACATTTGATACGCACCGGCACAGCTCAAAACGCCATCATCATGGCATCCGACATCGGCTTCGGGTTTTCCATTCTTATTACTCACAAACGTAGAGTGCTGTTCGATCGTCACTAGATCGTGAATCTTGATAAGCTTTGCGTTAAAGGCGACCAGCCACTCGCCAAGCATCATCGGACGAGTGCCGCCAGTATTCGCGCTACCGGTAGTATTCCAACCAGGTGTATCGGTCAGCTCACCCTTCTCGTTACGCATATAGTAGATTCTGTACTTACCCTTTTGATTCGAATTGATCAGATCATACATGGCGCTACCACCGCCATTATTACGCTCAAGACATACGACAGGCTGAACGCCTGTGACGTCATAAATCCACTCCAAAGCATCACGCAAGTAAGGCGTCATTGCCGCCGCGACACCTTGCATCTGCAATACGAGTGGTATGTCGCCCTTAGTCTTACTCATAAATTGCACGAAATTACTATCAGCACCACCTTGAGCACAGTCGCCAAAAACTACGAAAAACTCACCTCTCTCAATAGGTCTAAAGAGCCGAAACATACATCACCTCTTTTGTGGGTACCAATACATGGTTGGTGTAATACAACAGGGCATCAGCATCAAAAAACGGTTGGCCGCCATACAGAAAAGCCTCGTAGTCATAGGTGGGGTATTCGCGTAAACGTTTCTTGTCGGTGAGACCACGTGTCTTTTTGAAATGCCAATAACATTGGCCAACCGTAGCGAGACCCGTTGCTATTAAACGATCGTAATAGGCAGGTGGAGTCCAACCTGCCTCCGGCTGCATGGTGTACGCCTTGTGCGAAAACCAAGCATGGAAGCGTGCCTTAAAGTCGCTCAGGCCATCCTTGGCACGCCGATATTCAAGCGCGAAATAATCCGCCATCAAGTTACCGGTTGATTCACGAAATATCTTGCCGAAACCTGTAGGCACCTGTTCTTCCGCACCGGTCATTAAATTCTCGGCGCTAAGGATTGAGGTATTCGGATAGAATGCTGGCTCCGACCATAGTAAGTTCAACTTAGTAGAGCCACGCCCAGAAGTCTTCGCTCCGGCAGTGGCCGTCTGAATTTGTGTGGTATTCTTTGCAATAAGCAGACCAGACTCGTTATCTACCTTAAGGAATGCCTTGCGCAGTCTTGGCAGCTCTTTGCGGTGATTAGGGTCAAGGTAACTCCCACCCTGATCGTGAAGTAAATAGCTATCCAGAAACATATTCACACGTGCAAAGTGTGCAGCAGTTTCCTTATCCTTATGGGAATAGATATCTCCATCAGTTAATGGAATCTCACCCAGAGAAGAAAATATAAAGTCAGTGGCAAACATTGCAGCAATGAAGCTGGACATGCCAAATTGTCGACCCTTAAGATCTATCTCACGAATGCCCACTAAGTCGGGGTAGTCATCAAGTAACGTTCGGTAGTAAGTACCCTGTACATCATTCAATAGAAAAGGAACGAGCTCACCGAACTTTGATTTAATATAATAATTATCCTCAATGAAGGATTTGTAATCTATATGCGACATGACCGTACCACCTGCATAAATTACTCGCCCCTCATATAGTCCTTGGCCTTAACTTCATTATTGAATGAAAAAGTACCTTCGGTTTCCGTCTTTTCGACATAGCCATGCCGGGCTAGCATTACTCCTGTGATCTTGGGACTATAATGGCCTACGGCGCCCTCCTGTATGACTTGGTCTGCTTGTTTTAAGTTAAGCCGGTCAAGTATGCGTGCGAACTGATGATTCTCTCTAGCCCAGCGATAAACCGTATCGCGAGAGATATCTAGCCTTAATGCGAGACCTTCAATGGTGGGTATGCCAGCGATCGACTTACGCTTAGTAAACTTCGGTACACAATTTTGAAGATAGAGCGTTGCCTGGGCTATATGGGCTTCGTCCGGGCCTTCGATATAGACTTCAGCCTCGGCTAGCACATGACCAGTAAGCTTCGATGGGGCACCGCCTGCATGAGACATAGCTAAAAGACCTCCACTGATTGGGGGAGCTCTGTAATTTGCTGCCGGTTATGAGTGCTTATGCAATTCATAAACGAGGAGCAGGCACCAGATTGATTCAAAAAGAGAATGAACTATTCTACTTAATGTTGTTGAGTCTAGAGTGTGCCTGAACCTCGTCGCGAAGTTGGAAAACTTCTTAGAGAAGGTACGAGGACATAATAAAATGCCCCTCGCCTATGAACTTCTCCGATTGTTTTCGTTATTTGCGCAGAGTATAGCATAAGTAGCTTGAAGAAAAAAGTATTTGCAAAGTCGAGAAGCTCGTGATAGTCTTCCGCTTGCGAATCTTGGAAAATAGCGGCTTCAAATGTAGACATGACGATCACAATCGTCTGGCTCTATGTATGCGAGGTCGCTATGGAACGCGGGCGACCTCAGTGTAAAAGCTGAGGTCTTTCTCATTCCATGAATCTCTACTATTTAAAAATCTATGCAGTAACGAGGTGCCCAACGAAAGGACAAATATGGGACCGGATCAAAACGAAGAAGCAACTGCAGCAGCAGCCCCCTCAGCTCTACAAAGAGCTCTAGACATACAAGGGGAACAACTCGAGAAGCTAGCCGCCTTAATTACGCTTGCTGGCGAACGACTTTCAAGCGTTATCGCTGCTACACCGGAGGGGGATAAACCCATGGATACGAACGCTCAAGGTAGATCGAGTGTAGTTGTTCAGATTGACAAGTATACACATGGAATTTGTGTGCTCCAGCGAAGAGTACAAGAAATGCTTAGTGGGTTGGAGGTCTAGCATGAGTGAACAAGAGAATGCCGAGCTCACCTATGGCGAAAAAGCTGTTGGTTTGAAATTCAACCCCAGCGGTGATGATGCTGTTACAAATATCAAAAAAGCATTCGCCGCAGCGATCGACTTAATTCAAGAGGAGAGAGCTAAGGACACTACACCTAGCGAGAAGGGTGCGATGCTAACGCTTGCCATCCGTGAAGCTCAATCGTCGCAGATGTGGGCCGTAAAAGCGACTACGTGGGAAGGTTAGTATGGATTTCTCCGAAGCATTACGACGCCTAAAGGGTGGAGCGCAGGTCGCTCGGCTTGGATGGAATGGCAAGGGATTGTGCGTTAAGGCGCAATTTCCTGATGAGCATTCTAAGATGGGGAACCCCTATCTCTACATCGATGCTACCGCATTAGGCGGCACACTGAACCCTTGGGTCCCCTCGATAACCGACCTATTCGCCGACGACTGGACGTTGGTAGGTGACGAGCCCAAGGCGCAAACTCCACAATAACAACCCGCACCTCAAGCTTACTGCATAGCTTTTTCCTCATCACTTCGGTGGTGAGGAATATAAACAAATACACCGGACTATTGCGTCCGTATTTTTCGGTGTCAACTTAAATACCCCTCGGCGGACGAGGGGGAGTATTTGAGTTGTCCAAAAATTAAAGAGGGGGAACGTAATGGCAGATTCACTTGCTGATGTTCTGGAAAAGAAAAAAGCGCTACGCAGTTCTATTGATAACAGTAGTGAGGCAACCATTAGCTCTATAGAGACTATTGGGAATAAACCTACTAATAACTCTATAGAGCTACCAGTGGAAATTACATCACTAATCACTGGGCCTACATTCTGGCAAGATGCAAAAACCAATCGCTACAGAATGCTTGTACGGCAGGGATTCCTACGAGAGTTGCTTGAACTTGCGGAAATGGCCGGCTCTAAGAAAACACCAGACCACTGGTTCGCCGCCTATGCGTCAAAGGCCAACTGGGAACGTACACTCCTATTCCTTGAGGAGGCACGAAAGGTAGCCCATGCTGCAGCTGAGGTCATTAAGCGGCTAGGCATACGCCCGGAACAGATGAAAGCAGTCTGGAAAGCTTGCTGGAAACTCAAGGGAAAAGTAGTACAGCATGCTATCACGGCACAAGAAACGGGGAGGGATCAGTTCAAATATTTCTGCTGGCTCTGCTGGGGGCCAAGGCAGAAAGTGGGGGTCTGACCCCTGTATACGATGTACGAAAACTACCCCTGTAGCAACAGAGGTGAGATAGGCTGTCTTTGAATTGTTAAACAGTTCTTAATTAAGAAAGCTTATGCTTATCTTTTCAAGTGTCTATATGCATTCTAGCACGGACTCCTAGTAAATTGATGTGATTAAACAACACTAGTAAGGAAGGGGGATATGAGGCTACAGTTAATGCCACTGTCTAACGGACGGTGGCGGGAAGGTAGCAATACTCATGACAATTACAGAAGCATTCGCTTTTTTTGACGTGCACGTCATACAAAATGCCGGCATGAAAGAAAAGTCGCGGAAGAACTATGCTACCGCTGTTAACTCACTCATTACGTGCGTTAGCGATCTGCCTATCGAATTCCTAGGGTTAGACCACATCATCACTTGGAAGTTGGATATGCGTTCAAGAGGACTCACCAACGCAACCATTAATACAAACCTCTCACGTGTGCGCGGAATTCTCCGCTTCTTAAGCGAGCATGAGCAACACGTAATGGACTTTGAACAGATTAAACGCGACAAAGAGATTCATGTACCGCATACCGTATTGACACCCGCAGAAGTTGGATTACTTATGGAGCATACTAAAACAGCACGCGATCGAGCGCTTATTGCCCTATACTTCGGGACTGGCTGTCGCCTCTCAGAGATACTTGGAATAGATAGGGATGCATTCGACAAAGCACCTGTCGTTGATGAGGTAAACAATATTTATGAAATATGGGTTTGTGGCAAAGGTGACAAATACCGACCCGTATGCTTCTCTCAAGAGGTAAAAGATGTTGTAGATAAATATCTAGATACGCGACTGGACTACTTCAGACCGCTGTTTATGTCTAACCAAAACCGCCGACTCGGCCCATCACGTGTTGAAAAGATGGTTCATGAGGTAACTCGTCGTGCCGGGCTGGACAAGCGAGTGACTCCTCATGTATTCCGTCACTCCTATGTAACTGATCTTGCAGCCAATGGTGCGCCGATACCAACAATATCGAAATTAGTTGGCCACAAAAATGCCAATGTAACGCTTGGAATCTATACACACATTAGCGTCGGACAGGGCATCAAAGCATATGCCAATTACCATTCCGGACCGGTAGTAAAGAGCCCACAATAAACATAAGCATTGACAAAAGCAATCTTATGCGGTAGAATGGGCTTAGTTCTTTCAAAAGCAGTCCTTCACAGTTTCGACCAGATTGCGCTATATTTTTCTTACTGTTCTCTACGGGGGACGGAATTACAGGGAAAGATCCGTCCCCGCCTTCGGGGGTTCGAATCCCTCTCCCTGCACCATTTAGACATTAAAGCCTCTTCGGAGGCTTTTTGTATTTGTTGGAGCCATAGCATTAATTGTTTTGAAGTGCTGCAAGTCTCTTGACGAAATTACTTTACTTTAGTAAACTGCATCTCATGTCGCAAGATGTAAATCAAGTTTGGAAAAACGACAAAGCCCAACAACTAGCCGAGGCTTTGATTGCCATTTCCGATAAGCCTACTATGCAAAACTTTCTACGTGATGTAATGACTGAAAATGAAATTACAGAGATCAGTGCGAGATTTGAAGCCGCTCGCATGCTTACAGAAGGCAAAAAATATTCTGAAATTGTTGCCATGACTAAGCTAAGTAGTCGTACCGTTGCTCGCATCAGCGAATGGCTACAAAATGGCTGCGACGGCTACCAAGCCGCCCTAAAAACTGCCAGCCATCACCACACACATATTTTGCCAGTCCGTGCTGATTAATTAGTTACTTTAGATAAACAATAGACTCCAGCACGAAACTGGCATTTTTGTTATTTGAAGCAATTAAAGAGCTAGGGAACGGAACTATGGGAATTAAAAATACGGAAGCACTACAGCTAGTGCCGATTACTAATATAGCTGAGCTAAGCCAGACACAAACTAGCGGCGTGATAAACACCTACCAAAGAGCCTTTGGTAATCCGCCTTATGAAGAAGCATTTACAAACGAAGAAGCGCTCGGTGCCATGCAGTCCATCCTGGATCGGGGCGGCGATCTGATAGTCGGCCAAACCGACAATGAGATTGTCGCGTTAGCCGGAGGCTACATGAAGGCCAGTGATGTTTACTACATTGAAGAGCTTGCGGTTGACCCTACAAAACAAGGACGAGGTATTGGGAGAGAGGCGTTAAGGGCCTTAGTGGGCAAAGCATTGGATCGTAGACCTACGGCCCTAGAACTACGAACGACAACACGCAATGACAAGGCCATTAGGCTCTACAACTCGGAGGGCTTTGTCAGCCAAGCCACCACAGAAGTTGTCCCACAGACAAGGCAGGACGGAAAACTCAGACTCGACGAACGGGTCTACCTCGTAAAGAACATTAAGGAGGAGGCCGTGGAAAAACCTGACACGCTAAAACGCGCAGCTATCGTCTATCCGTCCGGCAATACAACCGCGGTGGTATTTGACCAGATGCTCGGGGCAGACAGGGAAGATTTAAATTCTCGCGTCATGTCGGCCTGGAAAGACAGAGAGGGCAGTCAGTCAGAAATTGAACAGTGCTGTTTTGTTACACTGCCCGAAAATGAAGAAGCCGTCGCCCGGGTAGAAATGTTTGGTGGTGAGTTTTGCGGCAATGCCACGCGCAGCGTCATTCAGCTAATTACTGAGGGCAAAGACTACCAAGGCATGATCGAAGTATCGGGCGTAGACAAACCACTTAACTTCAATGTCAGTAATGGCGTCATAGCAGTTGAAATGCCTCTACCAGCAGATGGTAATCTTGCAACCCAAGTAGCCGAGGGGACGCTTATTCAATTAGACGGCATCGCTCAGCTAGTAGTTACGGATGTCACGATGCAACAGAATCGAACTCCGCGCGAACTTCTAAACGATTTACTGGAACTAAATAGCTACGGGCTAGCCGAACAGCCAGCGGTCGGGGTCACTTATTATGACAGGGCTACAAAAAATGCTGAATTTGGCGTCTGGGTAAAAGAGGTGAATACCGTCTTCGACGAAACAGCTTGCGGCAGTGGCACCTGCGCCGTAGGAGTAACTTTAGCGCTAGACACAAAACAAAATCAAAAGGCTGAGGTCATTCAGCCGTCAGGCGAAAGCATTACAACCGAAGCTGCATTCGATAATGAATCCGGTAAGATTGTTGCGTCTACTATTGCGGGCAAGGTATCTGTCCTGTATGACGGAGAACTTCGTTTATCATAAGTGGGCAGACTTACAAAGAGCTCAGTATGTGAAAGATAGCGTACTTGCAGACTGACGATTTGCTGTTTAATTCACGTGCGTATAATGCTACAATCGAGTACGAAGGAGTAAGCCATGCCTAAAATTTTACCCATCTCAGATTTGCGCAACTACACCGAAGTATTGAATCAAGTCGATGTTGATAAGCCCGTGTATCTCACTCGCAATGGGCGCGGCACGTATGTCATATCTAAAATAGACGACTACGACCGCGAGGAAACCGTAGAAGAGCTCCTAAAAGAAATACAGAAGGGTGAAAAATCTCTAGCAAAGAATGAAGGTATCGCGCTAGACCAGATTGTGAAAAAATATAACATTAGCCTATGAGGATTATACTTTCTGCTAAAGCAGAGCAGGATTTGAACAGTCTATTCGAGTACATAAACAATAACCTGCCTAACGGCATTGCTGCACATACTATTGTCGAGAAAATACTCCGTCTTTCGCAAAAGCTGTCAACCTTTCCTGAAATGGGGGCTTCGTTAAAGACCATAGATAACAGACTCGACGGATATCGCTACTTGATAGCCGACAATTATCTGCTTATATATAAGATTACTGACGCAGAGGTCTTTATCATGCGTATTTTATATGCCAAGTCAGATTATGTTCAGCTGCTTCGAGGCTAGACAGTAATCTTGGCAGTCTAGTTCTCGAATCTTCCGAGTATGCAGAGGAGCGTTGTGAACATTGAATCTTTTTCATATAATTCAAATCATGAACTGCCCTAAATGCAGCAAATCCATGCGTAGATTTAGTTGGGAAATTACGAATAACTTTAAAATAGGTAAAGATTTTACAGAATACGATAAATTTACCTATGAATGCAGGGATGATGACATCTGGGTGACGACAGAAATTCCGATGGATGAAAAGTCTAAGAATGCGTCTTTGAAATAAGCAGACATGCCGCGCTACGCACTCATCGAAAGGTGGGTGTTTTTATGTAATTTAGAGCAATCATTTTAAGGAGTACTTTATTTTTTACTGGCTAATAAATATTCTGATGAAGTTTCTATCTGTTACGACCTAGCGCGCACTAAAACGGCTGTTGACATCGAGTCTAGGCGTGCTATTATTCACCACGTTCCATCAAATGTTTTAGAGCCCTATTATCTCAGTAGCTAATCTTTATATATTTGAATTCATATCACTCCACGTCGGAAAAAGTTTTAAATTGCCCGTTGTGCAGTCAATGAAAATTAGCTTTTGAGATAATTTCGGATTTTGTAAAAGTAAAAAACGGAGATATCTACTCGATGCCTTGGCGCTTCAGTAGGAAGTATTTTATATGGATCACAAACTTTCGCCCATTATTCACCACGATGTAGCAACTCTATGCAAAGATCATCCAAACGAGCTATACAAAATCGTAGAATTGCTTGGATCCCCGCTTCACATTACATTCCCCGGAATAATGCAAGATACCATCGAACACTTTCGACGAACATTAGATGATGCAGGTATGCAGGACGGTAAAGTACACTTTGCGGCCAAGGCCAACAAGGCTAACTCGTTCTTGGCCGCCAGCGCAGTAACGGGTATTTGTGCTGACGTAGCAAGTGCGCAGGAAATGATGGCAGCGCTGAATGCCGGAGTACCAGGTCGGTCTATTGGTGTTAGCGGACCGGCAAAACCACCATCACTATTAGCCCTAGCCATATTGCACAATGCGTGTATTGCTATTGATGACCCTACTGAATTACCCCTGATTATTGAGCTTGCCGCAGGTCTACCCGTTACTTACCCAGTGCGGGTTTACCTTCGTTTGTCTTCTGGCGACAATTCACGATTTGGAATGGCGGCGGACGATATCAACAATATGCTTACGCAGCTTGTACAGCTGCAGACAAAATGCCAATTGGAAGGATTCTCCTTTCATGTGTCAGGATACAACTCGAATGATCGTGTAGCCATGATACGTAAGGCCTGTAAGGCAATAGAGCAGGCCTATGCGACAGGGCTAAAGCCAAAACACATCAACATCGGCGGCGGCCTGCAAACCACATATGCAGACGCCAATGACTGGAATTTAAAGCGAGCTACTGATCGAGAGTTTGCAGGAGACGTGAAGCCACAATTCGTGTATCCATATGCTGCCGAGCCCAGCGGTTACGCACAGCTTAAAGAAATACTTGAAGCCGTAATGCCAGCCATTAAGGCCACCGAGAACATAGTAGGTCAACGGCTTATGATCGACGTTGAACCAGGCAGGTCACTACTAGACCAAGCCGGGATAACTATATTTCGAGTACGCGGTGTGCGAGCAATCGGTAAGCGATGGCTGGTTATGGTCGACGGCAGCAGCAGAAGCCTCTCAGAATTCTGGCGCAATAGCGAATTCTTCACGGACCCTCTTCACATTACGAAATCGCCAAGGGAAAATGAACCTTTTGCCGCAGCAATTGCGTCGAATACGTGCTTAGAAAGTGACTACCTCTCTCGTCGCTTTATTCCATTCGAGACCCGTCCCATAGCCGGAGATTTGCTGGTATACATCAATACCGCCGGATACCAGATGGACTCAAAAGAGTCTGAGTTTCACCGTCTCCCGCTTCCGGTAAAAGTAGCCGCCCTAAAAAACGCCGACGCATGGAGTTTCGTTAGCGACAGTATCATTAGCGTTGCCGACTTATTGAAAGAGGAGCAGTAGAGCCATGAATCATGCGGACAGTATTATAGACCTCATCGGCTCAACGCCCGTACTCAAGTACCCACTGAAGGAATGTTCTTCGACACTATATCTAAAACTCGAACGATTTAATCCAACACTCAGCTATAAGGATCGTATGGCGCTGAATATGGTCGAGGATGCAGAGCGGACTGGCAAGCTAGCACGTCATGGGACAATTATTGAGTCATCATCGGGGAATACCGCAAGTGCCCTAGCGATGGTTGCGGCAGCTAAGGGCTACAAGTTTATTGCCATAGTCGATGATCAATGTTCGCAAGAAAAAATTGATACCGTCAAGTCCTTCGGAGGATCTATTGTCAAGATCAAGTCGAAGGGAGGAGTACCAGCGACGGGTGAACGCCGCAAAGCCGCACGACAGCTAGAACAGGAGCTGCCGGGAAGCTATTGGACTTGCCAGGCAGACAACTCCGCGAATCCCGGAGGATATAGCTCGCTCGCATCAGAATTAATATGGCAAGTCCCGCGAATGGACACCTTAATAGGCTCGATTGGCACTGGCGGGTCACTCTGCGGGACTGCTCAGGCACTACGTAGTCATCGTAAAAAGGTTTGCGTAGTAGCCGTCGAGCCCGAGGGATCTACAATCTTTTCGGACAATGGGCACGCATATCTGCAATCTGGTGGAGGCAACCCAGCTGGGGTGGCTCTGCCAAAAAACATCGCAAAAGAGCATGTCAACCTGCCACTTCAGGTATCTGACGCCGCGGCATTTACTGCATGCAACTTTATGGCCAAGAGGCTAGGTTTAATGGTGGGTGGTTCAGCTGGGGGCGTGGTCATCACGGCATTGAAATACTTGTCTGAAAACCCTGGGAGTACGACAGTGGCGATATTGGCAGATGCAGGCGAAAAATATGTGGGCACAATCTTTAACGAAGATTGGATTACACAGCACCATTTACACGATGAAGACACGTGGGACTATCTAGAGCGCAATACTTCTCACGAGTGGAGTCAAAATCCATTGCCACATGTACACGCGCAGACCGTTTAAATGCCCTAAAACAAACACTACTAGTATTTACTCCCTGATCACAGGTCTTCAAAAACGCCAATTTGTAACAGCTATTGTAGAATATGTGAAGAAAATCCTGGAGACCCTCAAGTTGGCCTACGAATATAGACTCCCAAAAAACTCTTATTTTTTAGCTCAAAAAGCTAGAGGCAAAAGCCTCGCAATTTTAGAAGATTACTGTTACTATATTTGGGTCAATTGAGACATATCGTAAGAGAACCTCCTTGCGGTGTAGTAACAATGTATTATCACAAAAAGCTCAGAGATATACCAGTTGGCATTATGCCGTCTTAGCTCAGTGGTAGAGCACTTCCATGGTAAGGAAGGGGTCTCGGGTTCAAATCCCGAAGACGGCTCCATTTACAATTTCTATTTGATCTGTTAAAATAGTGATAACTACAGAATAAAGGTATTTAATTATATGGCTAAAAAAGGTGACAAGCGTAAACTGATCGGTCTCGTGAGCGAGGAATCTGGTGAGCGTATCTACTATACAAGCAAGAACAGCATGAACACGCCAGAAAAGCTGAGCCTGCGCAAGTACAGCCCTAAATTGCGCAAGCATGTTATCTTTACTGAGACCAAGAAAAACCTTGGACGTAACGAAGTTAAGCCGAAGAAATAAACAAATCCGAATAATCCATAAAAAACCGCCATTCAGGCGGTTTTTTATTGTATCTTGGCAATGTCTAAAGTTGTGTTAATAAACTCAGCGTGACTCCAGACGAGCGGGGTAACACTAATTGCAAAACCGGTGTCAGGGTCAAATTGCTCACTCAACGCGCCGCTAGGCAGGGCACGAGTAAGCGCCCAATCAAGCAACTGCTTCGCTTGATCCGTTTCATTACGCGCATTGAAATATTGCGATAGCCAAAGCGTACAAACGATCCAAGGGTTCCCTTTGTATTGCTGCTTTGCCAGGAAGTAGCCATCGTGCTCATCACGAATCACACCGCCAATAGGTGACTGGTTCCACAGTTTATTCTTGACCTGCTCAAAAGTACCAATCATGCGTGGATCATCAAGCGGCAGCTGCGCAAACATAAAAGGACCGTATAGACTAGATATATCTAAAATATCATCATATGCTAGACTACCATCTTCTTGCAGCAAAAAGCCTCGACGGAAGTAACCGTCGGGATGATACAACGCCTGCAAGCCTTCGCGCATCCCTTCAACGGCCTTTTGCCAATGAGCAACATCATCAGGATGTTTTGCCACCTCAGCAAGCTTTATTGCGGTCTCTAGTGCCGCGATAACCGTGGATACGGTATATGTCGAAGTAGAAAACTTCTGCTCCCATAAGTCGTAGCTGGCGTGCGGCAGTCCCGTTGCCTCATCAACGAAGTCTGCCATAAATGAAGCGCAGGGCTCAATGAAGTTGTCGTAGAAACCTTCGATCAAGGTAGCATCTTTACTGGCATTATAGTACTCACCTATCATAAAGATCACCATAGCGGTCTCGTCTTCTTGAATAGCGAGCTCTTTATGTCGCCCGTGCAACAGTGGATGCCAAGTGCTGCCAATAGCCCGGTCTGGCTGATACTTATGCGCTAAATAGCCATCACGGTGCATGGTGCCGCGGGCAAATTCAAAGAACGATCGCGCCTCATCATAGAGGCCAAAACGAATAAGCGGCCAGATAGCATAGGCTGCATCACGCGGCCAACAATAGCAATAATAGTCGCGGCCAAAATTAAAAATACTCGAATCACCGCTTGCCAAGATTGAACCACGGTCGTCACAATGCGCTTTAATAATGAGCAAGCTTTTTTTGGCTTCACTCCGGTACGCTTCAGGCACCTGTTCCAATTTGCGCCGGGCCGGCTCCAACCACTTCTTCCAGCCGTCTCGCGCTTTCTGTAAACGATCATCAATGGAGTAGTACTTGATGTGCGTATGGATGACTTGGGCATCAGATTGACTGTCGGCAGCCACAACCCAGTAGTCCACACCGAACGATGCGTGGCCTTCTAATTCTTTACGGAAACGCATGACGCTATCGACGCCACCATGCTCAACCGCGTTGCCGCTCAATTCACCATCTTCGGCGTCTTTAAAGGTGCCTGCTTTTCCTTCAATCGCGTAACTACCAATAGCAAACTGATCAAAATCACCACCATCACTGAGGCGGCCAGCGCTCAACAGACAACAACGCCCCTTGTAGTCCAAAATATAATTGTCGTCGGGTACGAATAGGGCCGTATCAGCTCGGCCAGCACGCGAAATTTGAAACACCTGGTGCATAAAGAGTCGCACATCTCGTTTGTGATCCGTCTCGTTAGTAATGTTCATGCGGCGGATAAAGGCGTTGTACTCCGGATCAACAAAATCATTCGTACGAATGGTAATACCCAATTGCGGCGAATAGAATTTAATATTACTAATGAGGGCTTCGTCCTCGAAGTTCACACTAATTTGCCACGAACCATCGTCCACCCAGCTGAATGCACCATCCACCCACACGCCAATCTTGTGCTGCGAGTTACGAGCGTTAGTGAGGTTGTCCAGGCCTACATAGGGGTAATAAAAATCATGGACCAGCCCACGCTCATCAAGTCCTACAAATAACTGACCATTGCTCAGTACTACTGGGCGGCCCATCAGACGTCCAGACCTTTTGCTGAAAGTCGAAACTTAAGGTCGTGCCACGCATTCATAAAGGCAACAAATGCATCGTACGGATTCTCATATGGGCTGAAGTAGGCATGAATGTCACCATCGTTGAACCATTTAGTACACATATAATAAAAATGATCTGACGTCTGTAGCTTACGCCAGTCCTCAATAAGAGCCAGGTCACCGGTACCTAGAATTTTGTCCTGCAGCTCGTACAAGGCGCCAATAGCAGATCCCTGCATGGTATTACCCAGCCAAGCAGAGAGATCTCGTTCGGTATCTGCCCAGGTAACAGTCTGCGGCATATCAACACGATCGACGGGATCAAAATTATCGATTACTTCCGACACCGTCATAAAGGTATTGCCAGGAGTTTTTAACCACTCCTTGGGCAAATGAGCAAGGAAGTCAAAAATACCAGTACCATCCCATTGGTGCTCACCAAAGGTTTCGTAGTCCATAAAGAGGTCAAAGTTAGTGGCATCGCCACTACTATTAAGCCAGTGTACAAACTTATCGGCGGTTAGCGGCCATCCGGCCCAATTACGATCACCGAAGCGGAAAGCAATATCATCACTTAATTTATAGTTTTTGAGGAGCAGGCGAATGTTCTCAGTATATGTCGGCTGGTATACGAAATTTGGAGAGCGCCAACCCAATGTCTTATCCCATCCCTCTGCGAGGATACCCTTGTAGCCGGCCTTATCGGCCCAAAATGCCAAATCATTATTATAGGCAAGTTCAGTATTGCGTATCACTCGTGGCTTTTGCCCAAATACCTCTTGCACTTTTTTCTCGTGCATCTTTACCTGGGTCTCAAATTCGCTCCGTGAATAGAAAAAAGCAAGGCTATGATGATACGTTTCGGCAACAATCTCTACGCGCCCGGTTGCGCAAAGGTCTTGGAAGGATTGCAGCGCATCGGGGGCCCACGCCTCCATTTGCTCTATTGCCGTGCCTGTAATGCTCAAGCTAAGCTTAAATTCAGGGTGATCATTGAGTAGCTGCAAAAGCCTACGATTAGTCGGAAGATAGGACTTTTGAGCGACCTTTTGCATAACAAATTCGTTATTGGTCAGCTTATTTGGCGTGTGGTCATTAAAATAGCTGTGGTCTACACCGGCATCAAAGATAGTGTAGTGGCGTACGCGAAACGGTTGATGCACATGAAGATACAGTACTATTGCTTTACTCACGTCGCTACTCCTTGCAAGTGGTGATCATAGATACCAAGTAATTTGTCTGCTGCTGAGTTCCAATTTAAGCGCGAATACTCTGCATAAGCATTCTTATGCAGAGTATCACGCAGACTATCATTCTGCACAACCGCCGTAATCTTGTTTGCCATTTCGTTAATATCCCAAAAATTCACCTTTAGCGCATTATGCAGTACTTCTGCCACCCCAGATTGACTCGTTATGAGTGAGGGGGTGCCATAGCCAACTGCCTCTAGAGCGGTAAGGCCAAATGGTTCAGATATAGACGGCATGACAAATAAATCGGCAATGGCGTAGGCATCACGCCATGCCTTACCGCGCTGGAAGCCAGCAAATAATACGTTCTTGGCGATGCCCAGGTCGGCAGCCAAACTCAGCAGTTCAAAGTACTGCTCACCACTTCCAACGATAAGGAATAACGTCTTCGGTTCTCGGGCAACCACTTCTTTGGCGGCATGTAAGAAGTTTGGTAGACCTTTTTGAATTGTCAGACGACTAACTGCGGTAACCACTCTGTAGCCTTTTTCGCGCATTGCTGCCAAGTATTTATAGGTGGTTTCGCCCTCAAGAGATTCAAACATGTCAGGATCAATACTGTTGTGTACCACGGCGATCTTGTCTTCTGGTATGCCGTAATCTTCCATGATCATATTCTTAGTATGTTGACTCACCGCGATAATACGATCCGCAAGCATAAAAGATATACCCTCTATCTCACGGCAGAGTGGATTCCCCAGGCCACCTCCTGCACGATCACGTTCTATGGAATGAACGTGCAGGACAATAGGGCAGTGTGCTGTTTGCTTGGCACGTAATGCAGCGCGAAACGTTAGCCAGTCATGTGCGTGTACGATATCAAAAGAACGTCCACGTACTAATTCCGCTACGGACTCTTCATACATATGTACCTGCGAGTAGATATCGTGTGTTTCAGCATGCCCATCAGCAAAGATATACTTATAGCTATCATAGGCGATGCCGCTCTTTAAAACTTCTTCAACACCCTGAGGGTGCGCTGCCACAACGTTCATGAAATCAATACCATGCTCCGCCTTGTAAGGAAGCACAAATTCTATATCGGCACCTTTTTTCGCGAGAGCTTTGCAAAGCTGGTAGCAAGCTACACCGAGGCCACCACTGTTATGGGGAGGTAATTCCCACCCTAGCATCAAAATTTGCATATCCCTCTTGGCTCTACAATTATCGTATTCAATCCCAATTATAGGCGGCGATTGCCATAAGCACAACCGCATTTTGTTCTGGCGTTTTAGTCACCCAGCAGACGCTGGAGAGCCAGCTCAAATGCGGCCTCCTTATAGCTGCCGTGCTTTGCGTCAGCACGGGATAACATTGCCTTAGTGGCTGGCACTAAAATTTCGGTCAACTTCTTATTAACCGTCTCCTCACTCCAATGTTCATTGGCAAGATTCTGTTGCCATTCCAAATACGAGACTATGACACCACCCGAGTTGGCTATAACATCCGGTAGAACCTCTTTGCCAGATACAAGCAGAGTAGTAGCCGCAGCCTCAGTGATAGGGCCGTTTGCAAGCTCAACAATAACGCCAGCCTTTACAGTGCCCACATTGGCGTCAGTAATAGCATCCTCCAAGGCCGCGAGAACCAAAATATCAGCATCAACGCTAAGTATAGCGTCGCTCGATAGCCGCTGGGCTTCACTTAGCATATACGGATCAGTCACTTCGCTCGCGTTGATGCCGTCAGGTTGCAGCCATGTATACTTGCTATTGGCAATGGCTATTAGTTTTAAATTGGGGCACAATTCATACAATAACTGTGCAAAATAGTATCCAACATTGCCATACCCTTGCAGTGCGACAGTCAATGGCTTATCAAGAAGATTATTCGCCTGTAGATACTCGGCCAACACAATAACGCCTCCACGGCCCGTGGCCGCAGTACGTCCTTCGGAGCCACCAGCCTGCATCGACTTGCCGGTAAAACTGCCTGGATCTTTATGTCCAACCGTTTTTTCGTATTCGTCAACCATCCAGTCGATGATCTTACCGTTAGTGTTCACATCAGGTGCAGGAATATCAACCGTCGAACCAAGGTGTGGTGATAATTGACGAGCATAATCCCGAGATAGTTCTTCTAACTCAGCCTCAGACAGCGCGCGTGGATCAACTACGACACCACCTTTGCCTCCACCAAGAGCCAGGCCCACGGCAGCCGTCTTAAGACTCATCAATGTCGCCAGTGCTCGTACTTCATCAAGGGAAACATTCGGATGGAAACGAATGCCGCCTTTGTGAGGACCCAATTTACTACTGTGCTGCACCCTATATGCAGGATATGTCTTACCGCCCGCGGAAACCTCTAGAATATGTTCGTGCTCAGCTTCTAAAAATTGCGTGATACGCGCATCATCATAACCCAGCTCTTTTGCCGCCTGACGAATAGATGCCTGTGCGGTTGCCAGCATACTGTTCATAGTAATGTCCTCTCTTCTTTGTCCCCTTAGTATACGCCGCACTATCGTGTTGGCTGCAGAGTGACTATTACAACAGTTAACTAGAGACGCGTGCGGAGCCGTTCGTCGCCGCACAAGACGAATCTATTCATAGCAATTCCGCATGATACGCTGCTAGCAAATTCCAGGAAAGCAATACAAGTCACAAAAAAACAAGTAACTAGTCCGCCATACTCGGTTTTTTGCCGATCACTAGGTTGTCAATTTGCTGCTCCCATACATTCTTTGCTTCACTGAATTGGGCACGCTTATTGGGTTCGGCCTCGCCATATTGCGCAAACACCGTTGAATGATCAGCGATAAAGGCGAAAGCTCCGGCAATCAGCGACTGTTTGCGCGCCAAATAGTCCTTCACCGCATTGTACTGTTTTGCATACTCAAGTAGTGCCACAGTCTGGTTACAAAACACATCGGCGACAAGCCAGGTAAAACCAGCTTCGCACTCTCCAGCCGTCTCGTGAGAGATATGGTCATAAGCGCGTAAAGCGGTCGTCATGTAACCCACTCGCTCGATCGCATTAAAGATGGCGCCGAGTTTGCTCTTAGTATCTCCGTGATCGAAAATTACTTCTTTGCGCGCCCTATTAATAACCTCGGTAGCATCTCCTGTATAAAATTCGTGGAAACTAGCATCGAAGGCCGCTTGCTCCTCAGCCTCGTGTTCGGCGGTTTTGTCACCCCATGAGATGTCACCGGTCTTGGCTTCAGCCCAATCATGGATCAGGGCTGCAACTTTGAGAGTCGTTGCTTCCGCATCGGTCAATATCTCTGGCTGACTTTGACTAGAGTGAGCAATGAACTTCTGGGTTAGTTCGTACGTAAACGTTAAATGAGAAAGGTTGCCAACATCAGGCCCAAGCAATGCGATCCATTCGTCGTTGCTGACCCCCTCCGGCTTATATTTTTCGTACCTTACCCGCGCCGCCAGGATCTTGCCGTGTTTCGTGGCGGAAAATGCCTCATGGATATGTAGTAAATCATCTGTGGTATACGTATTTTGTGTCATACAACGAGTATGGCTCAATCGTCAAAAATTGCCTAGGGTAACAACACTCCCTTGTCAAATATGCTAGAACCGTATATAGACGATAGTTGAAAGTATGAGTCTTCAACAATTACATAGTGTACAAGCATCTATCCTTGCCGATTTGCGTCACACGGAAACGGCCCGATTCAGTACGCTCATGCACTCTACCGATCTTCAGAGTGATTCATTTAAATTTCACCTAAGAAAACTTGTCACCCTTGGCTATGTGGAGAAGCTTGAGAGTGGTAGCTATCGGCTGACCGTGAAAGGGAAGGAATTCGCCAATAGTGTTAACGGGGGAGAATCGGGGGAACAAAAACAACCAAAACTATCAGTACTTGTTATTGTTAGAGAATCTTCCTCGGGGGGATTGGTACGCTACTTATTCCAAAAACGCCTGCGCAATCCCTACTTCGGATTCTGGAGCTGTATTGGTGGACCGGTCAAATGGGGAGAGGATATTATAAGCACCGCTCAACGAGAGCTGCTCAAACAAACCGGACTAAGCGCAGAGTTTGTAGTCCGCTCCTTCTACCGCAAGCGAGACTACGAGACAGCTTCAGATACCTTATTAGAGGACAAGCTATTCTGTATAGTCGAGGCAACCAAACTAGAGGGAGCTCTTTCCAACAGCTGGCCTAGCGGCCACAACGCCTGGAAGACCATTGATGAGTTCAAGGCGCAACCGAAATATTTTACGTCAATAGTTGAAATGCTAAAAATGGGCACAAGCTATGAATCACAAGACGCGCATTACAATGCCAGAGACTATTAACGACCGGCGCACGTCGTTTCACGATTTCATCGTGGCACTGCAAGAGAGCGGCATGGGTTTCAATACAGAAAATATCTCAATTCTTAAAATCTTCTTGAGAATTCAAAATAAAATTGCTTATACTTAGGTCATAAATAGAGGGAACATATAATGACGGAAGACTCCAGCTCTGATTCGCAGTCAAAAGACGTAGCTGCAAAAGAGAATCAGGATACAAAAACCAACAAAAATCCAATGTTACATTTTGCGGGGCGCTATTCGCGCCTTCTTATATTTGTGGTAACCTTTGCCCTCATAGGTGGCATCGTTGCTTTAGTGGCCACGCATGCAGCAAGTAGTGGCTACCCCCTTGTCTCGGGCATCAGCAATGCGAAGTGTCTCGATGTTGCAGGTAACAAGCGCGGTAATGGCACCCGGGTGCAGCTATGGACTTGTAATGGGACCGCTGCCCAGAAGTGGGATGTTCGTGCTAATGGCAGTGTCCACGTAAACAACGAAGACAATTGGTGTCTAGATGTAAAGGGTTCCGGCACTGCCGCTCAAACTATCGTGCAGCTATGGACTTGTAATGGGACCGCTGCCCAGGTATGGCAATTTAATAGCGGAAAAGATACTCTTGTCTATCCGCATGGGGAGATTAAGAGCAGGGGTATTACCGCCTGTCTAGACGACAAATACTCCAACCCAACCGACGGGAATCAAGTCTGGATTTGGGGATGCAATGGAACAAATGCTCAGAAATGGACACCGAAGACTAGCGATACGCTTCCAGTGACCCCCACCCCCACACCGACACCAACTCCGACTCCTACACCCCCGGCGCCGACACCCAACCCAACACCAACTCCCACGCCGACACCAACTCCTGCCGGCATACCATCAGCTGGCGTAGCCGGATATAACAAAATCATCTTCCAAGATGAATTCAATGACACAAAAGTAGACACAACAAAATGGCAAGGATGTAACGCAAGCTTTAAATATGGCAACGATGGCAAATGGAACCCTGCTATGAATGGTCAACAATACTGCATGACTCCATACAATGGTGAAGTACAGTGGTTCTGCATGCCAACTTATCCCACCTGCCAAGACCCAGGCCAACCCAACTTGAGTGAAAGCGGCGGATCGCTGCACCTTAAAGCGACCAAACAGAACGGTAAAATTTATTCAGCGATGGTAAGCACTGGCCCGAATACGGGCGGTCAGAACAATGCCGGCTTCTACCAACTACCTGGCTACAAGCCATTCGCATTCAAGTATGGCTACGTTGAAGCACGCGCCAAAATGCCTGGCTATGGAAAAGGCTTTTGGCCATCATTCTGGATGCTTCCAGAAGACCAGCAGCGATGCATGGATCCTGCAAAGAAACAGCAGTGTGGCTGGCCCTACAGTGGTGAATACGACATCGTGGAAGTACTCGGTAAAGATCCAAACCGTGTCTACTTCACTCGCTTTGACCAAGAAAAACAGGGTGGTGACGACTCAAACTTCGGCGTCGACACTTCCGGCTTCCACACCTACGGCTTTGAATGGGGCCAAGGCTTCCTTAAGTGGTACTTCGATGGTAGACTCTACAAAACCGTTAATAGTGGGGCAGTCAAGGACTATCCATTCTATATCAGCGCAAACTTCTCCGTCGGAGGTAACAACAGCCCCTTCAGCGGCCCGACAGACAATACCACTCCATTCCCGGCCGAATTCACCATAGACTATATGAGAATCTACCAAAAATAGGACGGTAAACAAGATAAAACGGTTATACTTACTAGTAATAATCACTGAAGGAAACAATAATGAACGAAACTCCAGAGGCAAAAGATAAGTCGACAGAGGCAATAAAAGGAGGTGATGCGAAGCCTTCGGACAATGCATTCATGGCCTTCATTCGACGGAACAGTCTACTTGTTATTTTTGTTGTCGCGTTTGCAGTAATTGGCGGCATCATAGCACTCGTTGCCACGCATGCAGCGACCGGGCCACAACAGTTAGTATCCGGCATTGCGAATAAATGTTTAGACGTGTCTGGCAATCAAAGGCGTGATGGCATAAGAGTACAGCTGTGGACCTGTAACGGAACCACAGCCCAAAAATGGGACATCCGTTCGGATGGGACCATCCATGTAAATGGCGAGAACGGCTGGTGCCTAGATATCAAGGGGGCAGGCACTGCGAATGAGTCGATTGCGCAGCTATGGACTTGTAACAAGACGCCAGCACAAATCTGGAAAGCAGGCGCGAATAACAGCCTCGTATATCCTCACGGCACGAACAAATGTCTGGATGACAGGTACTCGCAAGAAGGCGACGGTAACCAAGTCTGGATCTGGACCTGTAATAATTCAAACGCACAGAAGTGGACACCCAAGTCTGGTAACAGTGTTCCAACCCCTACACCTACGCCAACACCCCCAACTAATCCTGGTGCCAATCCCGGCGGCGTAACACCTCCGACCCCCACACCTACGCCTACGCCAACACCAAGTGCAGGGGCAAAGCCCGTTGTAGTTGGCCACCAGCTACAGGTTAGCGGCGCGCGATACAAAATGAAGGGTGTTGCTGTCTGGGGCATCCAAGACAAGGTCACTCAAGGGTTTGGTGCTGGACAATATGCGAACCGCCAAAAAATTGTTGACACGATCAAGTCTTGGGGTGCCAATGAAGTACGGTTCCGTCTTTACTCGCCTGACTACTACAACCAGGTATATATGAGCAAGGCCCAGCAAATACAGGAGATCAAGGATTGGCGTAATGTCGTCGAAGGTGCAGGCATGTACTTCCACGTTTCGTGGTGGGACTCTCTGGACGGCGGCGGCAGTTGGGCCAACAATTACGGCAGTACGTTCCAAATGATGACTGACGTATACAACGCTCTAGGCAATGATCCTAAGGTGTTCTACGAACCCTTCAACGAACCACACGATGTTAATAACGACCAGTGGCTCAATGCGTTCAAGGCAACCGTCCGCCACTTCCGCGTGGACTTGGGCTACACAGGCATTCTCCTCGCCGACCCAACCATCTGGAGTCACGCATACGATGACTACTCATTTACGCAGCTTGAGCAGTACGACGCCAGCTTGAATGGCATGAATGGAAAACACCAGATTATCTTTGCGAAGCACGATTACGCTAACGAAGGATTCAATAATCCAAACGGTGGCTTCGACTCTAATCACTGGCTATACAATGGTGGCAACTGGGACTTTAATAAACACATTGCATGGGAAACCGAGTTCGGTAACTACAACGGTGATGGCAGCACAGTTCACCCGGCATGGTCAGCGGGTGCAGCAAGCTGGATGGCCGCCAAGGTCAACGATGGCACCCTTGCCGGTGCGACCGGGTTCCTTTATGGCCCATGGTACGACGTAAACGCCATGACTGGCGGAGACAACACCTCACCTACCCAATGGGGTGGATATGTCAAAAACAATTTCCTAGGTAGTATTCACTAGTAGTAGCAATAGCGACTACAGACAGAGTTATGGCCACGAGTCTCCGCATGGAGCACTCGTGGCCAATTTGTTTCCTAAAAAGATAATATGCAAACTATAAAAAATACCTGCTGGGCAGGTATTAAAACGCGATAACTAAAAATCCGCTAGGTATCTAGGCGCATACTAAGCCCTTTACCTCCAAAGTCCTGACAGACAAATGTCGGCTCTTTGGATGTACTCAAACTCTCATCGTACCGATACCCAATGTCAGCAAATTCCTTGAACCTAGTTTCATCTATCATGCGTGACGTAACCAGCCAACGTGCAAATGCGCCACGTGCAATCTTCGCATGCACCACCGCAAACACAGGCGTGCCGGTCTTTTTATCCATCGTAAGAAATTTAGGCGTCACTATGCGTTCACCATCTACAAAGGGTACGACAACCTTACTATATTCCACGGAAGATAGATTCACGATAAGGCCTTCTTTCGGCAGGGTAGCCGCAATAGCGTCGCCCCAATAGGCATAGAGATTGGCATATGGCCGTGCGGGGAACTTATAGCCCATCTCTAGTCGGTATGGGCATATACCATCGTAGGGCCTTAGAATGCCATAGAGACCCGAGAGGATACGTAAATGTTCATCAGCGTAGTCACGATCGCCACCACTCAATGTGCTCGCGCGCAACCCGCTGTATATGTCTCCGATGAAGCTATCCACGGCGAGTGCTTGTCGCTCGGGGGAGACAGTCCAATCGCTAAATGTCGTATGGGTCTTACTGGCAAGCGCAGGAGAAAGATGCATTATCCGTGCGAGCTGTTCGGCGGTAAGCGTTTGCACATATGTTGCCAATATATCTGCTCGATCCAGCAGGGCAGGCCTACGAAGCGGGTCAGCCGCACCAGGATTGCCGCGCATCGTCTTCGAGGTATGAATAAGTATAATCACGTGGGGGCACTCCAAAAACTTGCTAGCAAATCTTTAAATCTTAAGAATCTACTTAACTGCACTTAAGAAATTATTTTTCACATAGCCGCCCCACTGGGTTGGCGTCGTATTATTTCCAGTCGTCAAAGCATTGGCGTCGTACCACGGGCCGTACAGAAAGGCCGTGGCACCAACAAGCGTGCCATCGTTCACCTTCTTCGCCATCCACGTGGCGGCGCCTGCAGACCATGGGTAATGTACGGTGCCCGCACTGCCATTATAGTTGCCGAATTCTGTTTGCCAAACCATATGTTTGTCAAAATTCCACACCGCACTTGTACCGGTGTTGCGAGCCCAGTGTCCAGAATCAAAACTCGAGCCAGGCTTAGCGTAGCCCTCATTCGCATAGTCATGTTTACCAAAAATCAGCTGGTCTTTGCCCTTCATGCCCGCCAAACCGGCATCGTATTTCTCCAGCTGCGTCATACCAGCGTCATTGTAGTGATGGCTCCAGCCATTTGTGTCTATAAGTAAGATGCCTGTGTAGTCCAGATTGACACGAAAGTGGCGAATGGTTGCTTTAAAAGCAGTTATCCATTGGGCTTCGGTCACGCTATTAGGTTCATTAAATGGCTCATAGATCACCATAGGATCGTTCCCTAGGGCCTTATCGACATCGGTCATCATGCCAAAGGTATCATCATACTGCGATGCCCATGCCTTGCCTTTTTCCAGAGAGTCCCACCAAGAGATATGGAAATACATACCAGCAGCCTTAGTAGCATCACGCCAATCTTTAATTTCTTGCAGCTGTCGAGCCTTGGTCATGTACTTCTGGCTATAGTATTCAGGAGAGGACAGTCGGAACCTCACTTCGTTCGCACCCCATGACTTAATCGTACTTATAATTTTCTGACGATTATTGTATTGTTCGGCACCAAAACCTTGGGTGACCTTGTCTTGGATGCCCCATACTGCTACACCATTCATTTTAAGGCGTGCGCCGTTTGCGCCCTTCCGCAACGTACTACCAACAATAACCAATTTCGTGTTTGCTGCTGCAGCTGCAGCAGCGCTGGTATCCTGAGCACGCTCAGCCGAAATACTGCTTTGTGGAGCCGTCGGGCTTGGGGATGGAGCGGATTGCGTACTCTGCGTTATTGAAGGAGTCGGTGTAGGCGCAGGAGGAGTAGGGGTGGGGTTTATACTACCGTTTGACAGCTGCGGAGGATACCATACTTGGGCATTCGTGCCGTTGCACGTCCATAGCCAAATTTGGGTGCCATCAAAATTGCCAGAAGCTTGCACGTCCAAACACTTATTTACGCCATTAACATACACTAAGGCATGCGTCTTAATGTCTACCTTCCAAACCTGGGCAATACTCCCATTACAGGCCCATAGCTGAACAAAAGTCTTCTCTGTAGTTTGTGAATTGGCTGCGTCTAGACACTTATCCTCATTATTTACGTGAACCGTAACATTGCCGCTATTATCAGGAACTGGCTGTAGTGTCCAATTCTGAGCAGCCGAACCATTACAAGTCCAAAGTTCTACCTTGGTGCCGTTCGCTCGTCCGTTGCTATACACATCGAGACACTTACCGCCAATTGCAGATGTAATCGGTCCGCTATTTGTGGCAGCGTGCGTAGCCACAATAGCCACGATGCCACCAACGATGGCAAATCCTACGACAAAGCTAGCAATTCGCTTGTTTCTAGCAAGGAAAACGAGAATCTTATTCTTTTTCTTACGAGGTGCACCTTCACTTGATGTGCCAGTAAGTACCTGTTTTGCTGCCTCGGTAGCGTCTATTGCGTCATCGTCCGTATGTAATAGGGCTTTGCTCATGCATCCATCCTTGTCGTTTAGTAAATTTCAATTTCAGGCCCACGCACACGAGCGAGATATCTATCCAGATTAAAGTATAACCAGTTTCAACCGAGGTTCTCAAGCTAATTTCCAGAAAGTATTGATATTAAGATGAAAAATATTTTTTTGCCATGGGGCTCATGTCACCCGACAGTCTTGGTGCCATCAGACTTTTGAACGATGGCGTAAGGAAAAAAGATCAGCAATACCACCACTGCAGAGCAATAGTATCCTCGCTGTACTATCTATTTGCCATGCAAGCAATAGATCCAGCATGAGAGCCGCAAAAACTATTAATTCCCGTGTATTCGAACAACTTACAAATCATTAATCTAATATTAGTATTGAAGCCGCTAGCCCAATTATGCTACGGTTATGGTTAAAAGGGCTGGATATGCAAAGTAAATACCGCGCGCTGCGCAAACATAGTCGCGCAAAAATACGAAGAATGAGTCGCAAACAGATAATTTTCATTGTGTCATTTATTGTGATCGGCGTAGCTGGGCTCGTATATGTTCGGGCTGCTCCTTCGGCACCATCCTACGCCTCAGTTGACATCTGTGAGGATACGCAACCAGAGGGAAACGCCTACATTGGGCACGACCATCTGCATACCTCGTGTGGCCACTACGTCTCCTTCGGCTTTCAGCCACCAACAAACGTTAGCACAAATCTTACCCCTGTAGCGAACGGAGCAAGTGCCCCGGACGATATTCAATTCACTGGTACCGCCGGCGATAAAAGACTCTTTATAGTAAGTCAGCGCGGCAAAATCCATGTCTCCAACGCCGATAACGCAAACGTAAGTGGCGCAGTTTTCCTTGATGTAGGTTCCAAAATAACCACGGGCAACGCCGAGCAAGGCCTACTAGGACTCGCCTTTGACCCCAACTACGCGACCAACGGCTATTTCTACATAAGTTACACCGCTAATTCAGACAGAGGTACGTTCAACGGCCAAAACATCCATAACGGCGATGTGGTTGTCTCTCGCTTTACCCGTAGCAGTGGGAATGCAAATGTTGCCGATCCAAATTCCGAAATGGTTGTCATAGCCTACAACAAGCCAGAGCCAAACCATAATGGCGGTGGCTTGGTATTCGGAAAAGACGGTTACCTCTACATCAGTGTCGGCGATGGTGGTGGTGCAGGGGATCATCATACGAACAACTGCTCATATGGCAATGCACAGTGTCTGAACAGCTACCTAGGAAAGATACTGCGCATCGACATTAAGGGCGCAACTACGGCCCAGCGATATAAGATCCCAGCCGGCAATCCCTTTGCGAATACCGCGAATGCAAAACCGGAGATCTGGCATTATGGCCTGCGTAATCCGTGGCGCTTTAGCTTTGACCGCCAAACCGGAGACATGTTTATCGGTGACGTGGGGCAGGACCAGCGTGAAGAAGTTGACTTTGTGGTTGCTGGCGTAAGTGCCAGGAATTTCGGTTGGCCTTGCTATGAAGGAACCGCTGTCTACAATGCATCAAGCGGTAGTAGCTGCCAGCCCAATGTAATGCCCATCTTCGACTATAAGCATACCGATTCAGATACAAGCAAGCCGACAGGCTGCTCGGTTATCGGCGGATACATATACCGAGGTGACACTCAACCAGAATTTGATGGCACGTATATCTTTAGCGACTTTTGTCATAGCGATCTATGGTACCTCACGAGGACGATTAATGGAAGTTGGCAACTACACCAGACGAAGCCTACAGGATTGTCTGCGATTACAGCCTTTGGCCAAGATACGGCAGGAGAAATCTACCTGGCCTCGCAAGAAGGAACCGTCTACCGAATTGACGTGTCGCACTAGCACCGATAAGTTAGAAGCATTCCGTGCGCTCCTTGCATTTTCGTAGCTTCGATGTTCTCAATAGATTGTTTTGCTATACTGGTTAAATGTCTGAAACATGTTTGGTTCAACGAGTACTGGGCGTAGAGCCCAAGGGCGGTAAACCAAATAATATAGCTGAACTCACTCAAGCCCATCTATTGCTCACGGGCGAGCAGCGAGATCCTGTCGCATTCCACGCGGAAGTTAGTGGGCTTGGCAAGCACATAGAAGAATTTGGTCTCTACAGCGATCCAGACAAAGTCGAAAAAGCCATTGCGATGATGGCATTGTCGCAAATATTCGAGGAGGGGCAAACTAATTTTGCTACCAATCTTACTAGCTGGCCGCTTTACCAACGACTATTTGAACAAAATGTCTCAGAGGGCCCAGGCAGCCCGGAAAAGATATCTAATGCTCTGTTAATTGGCTCGCTCAGTGCTCTTTCTTCAGCGGCTTTTATGGCTCAAGCAGAAGATATTTATAAAGTCGAAGAAAAAGCAGTCATTATCGACATCCGGAGCGGCACCGACAAGCGGCGGCAAGGCAACTTCATGTACGGCGACGGACTACAATTGCCCTTCAGGGACAATACGCTACAACTTGTGCAAACAAACCAGCTTTTGTCTATGCTCATCGGCCCAGGCAACATAGCTCCTGTAGATGACAAGACGGAAAAAATGATGGCCGACCAACTTTTTGGTGAAGTATTTCGCGTACTACAACCAGGGGGTCATGTATTAATGCGTGAATGTGCCACGCGACTCGATCATGCAGACAAACCAAACAATTACCAAAGCACTTACAATCAGAAACGCTTTGCACTATTATGGCAAAGCCTACCGGAGACTCTACTTGCTACTGGGTTTACAACGACCCATATTGAAGAAGTCGAAGATATAATCGGTGTGGACTACTTGTTTGACCCAAGTCGTGACTTTAAAAGCTACGCTACTGAAAGAAATCCCACTTCAATTGCCGTATACGCCCGCAAATAATTATCGGGGCAACTATCTGAATCATATATCTACGCAATTGTCGTGCATTGATGAACTGTTAGAATCCCACTATAGCTTGACGCAGCAGAAGATCAGGCCGATTGGGTTATCTACGTATTCGGCAAATCGAGGATTATTCTGCAGCAGTGGCTCTGTCATCTCTGGCTCCAAAAGATGGTTCACTGTAAAGCCAGCATCTACAAGTTGCCCAAAATAGTCTGCAATGGGTCGACGGTAATGCTCCACCTCAAATTCTTTGTCGTATTCTTCTTTCAGTGTTGGATTTGTTTTACTGTCGCCTCCCATAAGAAACTTGGCACGCCCACGTTCAAAATACCCACCCAGGCCCTTGACCTTCTTAGACGGCATGCCTGCTTTTTCCTGGGCATACATAAACAAATCCCACGCCGGGTGTGTTACCGAAAATACAAATATGCCTTTTTTCCGCAATACTCGAAAGGCCTCTTCAATAGGCGTTTTGATATTTTCAACCTCATTAAGCATCATGTTGGAATAAATAATATCGACGCTAGAAGTCTTAACCTTCCATGATTCGGTCGCGTCTTGCTGCAAGAAAATCACCTTCGGGTCACTACACCTAGCAGCGGCATGACGAAGGTTATACTCGGAGAGATCCATCATAATAATCTGCTTTGGCGATTGTTCCAGCAACTTTGAGGCAAGATAACCATTACCGCAGCCAAGCTCTAGAACGATTTTACCTTTAAAATCACCAACAAGCTGAAACATCAGTGGATCAAGTACATATTTCTTATAGGCTTCGCCCGCATCACCGGCACGCTCATTCCAGTAATTAGCAAATGTTTCGTCTTGGTACAGGGATTTCTGCATGAGCTAACTATACCAAAAGCGAGATTAAAACTTAACACTTCGGCAATGATCCGATTAAGGCAGCAAATACTTTGCTTCACTGGTACTAAAGTAGTTATACCAAGCCTCGAGGGTCTACATCGAGTCGCGCCAGGATATAACGCGCGAATAACAATTGTCCGGTAGAGCTTGCAGTTATGAGGTTGCTATCTGCCACCGTTTCGACAACTACGACTACAGTGGCTGCCCCTTATTTGCGTGGAACGAGCGCTACTGAACGCCGATAGAGTTAAGCAGACCAGGCAGCGAACGATGTAGCTCCTCTTGCCAATATGGCCAGCTGTGAGTACCGGTATAGAAGTGTGAGTCGGCTGGAATATTCAAGCCTTGCAGCTTGCCGACCAGGGCGTGAGCTTCGACATTGACTTGTTTCTCAACCGGGTCGGGCATCATCGAAGCTATGGAACCACCATTCAATGGGTCGGATAGACCGTCACCGCTCGCTATGTAGACGTATTTCATCTGGGCAAGCTTGTCTGCTTGAACGTAAGGGTCGTTGCGTTCCCAAATAGCATGTTGTGCAGGGATAGTGTCGTCTCCCCATACGCGTTTCCAGTTGGCGCCACAGGAGATTCCTGGATAATCAACGCCATCGCTAGAGTTGCTGTAGGCGTGTAGTGGATCGGCGTTGCCGCTAAAGGAGGCAACAGCTTTAAACATGTCTGGGTGCTGCTCAGCGAGCTTGAGTGAGCCCAGGCCGCCCATGGATAGGCCGGCTACTGCAGCGTTGGAACCGTCTACGGCATATTTACTGTCGAGTAGGTTACGGAGATCGTTCGTAAGGTACGTCTCCCATCGAGGGCCAGTGGTGTCATACCAGTCACTGTAGCCACTACACCAGCTGGTGTCGGGCATGACCACGATCACTTGGTGCTTGACGGCCAATGTCTCGATGTCTGTGTTTTTTGTCCATGACTCGTTATTGTCACCACCACCGTGAAGCAGCCATAGAGCTGGATATTTTTTAGCTGAGCTTTTTGACCAGCCATCAGGCACGACGAGCCGTACTGATTTTACCCAGAGTCCTGCATCGGTGAGTGGGCTGTTGATGTAAATGTCGATGGTGTGGCTGTCGACGGTTTTTTCGTAGGACACTTTGGTACTCGCGGCGGCCTGTGTCTTAGGAGCGTATGCGACTACGGGTGTGCCGGCACCAACGGCTAGTATTGCTAGACCGATTAGTAGTAGTCGAGCCCCAGTTCGAATCTTTTTAAAAATTTGCATCTTCGCTCCTATTATAGTTTGGCACTATAACAGGAGAGCGGCGATGATTACAATAGATAACAACAGACACTACGTCAAATTCATTGAAAAGCTTGTGTTCTATTCGCCTTTTTAGCTAGGATCTAGCGGGCGTATCTCACACGTAGCAAGCTAACTTCTTGTACGACTGTAATACCGAGAATAGGGCGGAAGTTTACCGGCCTCAAAATCGTGTTGAAGCCCTTGCCAGCGCTTGAGTGTTGGCTCGTACCATGTTTGATCTTGCATAAGTGGATCATCTTTATGCTTCTGATAAATCTTTTTGAAGGCTTCAATATTACTAAGGTACGTGCCGCTAGATCGCAAGCCATCACCACCGAATCGTTGATAATACGTACAAAGAGTTTCATTTACAAACAAGAACCCGTCAGGATACCTGCTGCCGATAGTAAGCGTAAAATCCCAATCCTCCATAACAGATATATCTGGGTCCCATTCGATACCCGCATCATACACTTTTCTATGATGCATCAATCCGTTAGTGTCAACATGGAACGTACGCATAAAAATATCATGAATAGTAAGGTCGTCCTTTATGATGTCGACCTTGTCGGGGATACTTTGCATAAGCTTGCCATCTTCATATTGCTCCAGGATTCGATGCGTACGGGGCAACGCAAGCACCTTATCAGGGTATTTTACGAGATGCTCATGCATAACCGTGAGGTACTGCGACATTAGTTCATTGTCACTATCCAAATAAGCAATCCACTCGCCACGTGCTTCCAACAGCCCGCGATTGCGTGCTTGTGCAACTCCGGCATTCTGTTGAAATACATAGTGAACACGATCGTCATTTACATGCTCAATAACTTCTTTCGTGTTATCGGACGACCCATCGTCAACCACTATAAGCTCCCAGTCTTGGTCGGTTTGAGTAAGCACACTGCGGATTGCGATTTGAATAATATATGCTCGATTATGGGTAGGTATGACTATCGAGATCCTGGGGCTGCTCATGCGGGCATGATAACAAATTCGATGATCTCAGAACAAGGAAATAGAACCAATCATGCAGGCCTCAACTTTCTTAAAGCAATGAGGCAGCCCTGCTACAATACTATGTCAATTTCCAACAGGTGCGATGAAGCACGTCCCATTGCCTTGATGGCCCTTCAAAATATTCAAACTATAAATGGTTTGAGGCCGAGTTCTGGAAATAACATATCTTCGTCAGCATCCACCATGAACTTGATCGTCTTGACTACCTGCGAGGTATCGAGGGCAGGGCCATGCATGTCAAGCCCAGCCTTCGCAAATAGATCAGTCGAAACCGTCCCAGGATAAAAACCTGTTATGCGCACACCGTATTCTGAAGCTTCTTGCTGGATTGCCTTAGTGAACCCTGTTAGCGCCCACTTCGAAGCATTGTAGACAGAACGATAGGGTTTTGCCGTGATACCTGCTTGCGAAATTATGTTAATAATAAGACCACTCTTTTGAGGTTTCATGATTTCCAAGCAAGCCTTCGTCACAAAGATTGCGCCGGTAGTATTAGTACTGATAACCGTCTCGATTGTCTCGTAAGAAGTCTCCGTTAGATCACCGTTCACAATGATGCCAGCATTGTTGATGAGTATATCCACCGATCCGTGTCGAGATTTAATTTCGTCAAAGGCATCTTTGACGTCGCTAGATTTACGAACATCACAAACTACGAAATCGCACCCCGTTTCGGAAGCAAGTTGTTCCAACTTATCTGGGCTTCGCGCAAGCAGCGTAACATGAAAATCCGTATTCAAACTTTTGGCGAGCGCCTTACCGATCCCATCGCTACCGCCCGTAATAACAACATTTCTCATACATACAATCTTAACAGAGTCCGACCCCATAACCTCTCATTTAGATATCTCGGAAAGGCCAAGCGCTTTTATTTAAACGCACTTTTCCGCCCGCTTAGAGGCCTAAAATATGAGTTATACTACGCATATGATATCCTTTCGACGGCACCGCGCAGCATTAGCATGGGTAGCCGCCTTCGGCGTAGTAGGGGTAGTTTGTCTAATTTTAGTTCGAGCCGCTACGCTTGCTTTCTGGATTGAGCCAGAACTCGGCACGGTCACTAGTCCTGCTCGCGTGATAGACGATCCGTCTGCATCCGGCGGGAAGGCGGTATCATTCTCCTCTTCGCCAGTTCCAGCGGCTAATTTGCCGAGTCAATTACTCGATCTAAACAATTGGAAAATTACTCTTCCGATTGATACTGGCCACGCGGGTAGCCCGGATGAAATTCAACAACCTGAGCTTGCGAATTTTTCGCTTACCCCTTACTTCAGAGTAAATGAAGCAAAAGACGGTGTCGTATTCCAAGCGAATGCAGGCGGCGCTACCACGAGTGGCTCCGGGTATCCCCGTTCTGAGCTACGAGAAATGACTAATGGCGGCAAGGACAATGCCAGTTGGTCTAGCGATAGCGGCGTACATACCATGATCGTAAGAGAAGCAATCACGCATACCCCTCTAGTAAAACCTCACGTGGTCGCCGCACAAATTCATGACGCGCAGGACGACGTAATCATGATTCGCCTGGAAAGCAAGAGACTTTTTGTGGAGGGCGGCGGGAAAGAGCTGGGGTTACTGGATGATAACTACGGCCTAGGCACGAGCTTTACGGTCAAAATTGAAGCCAGCCAAGGACACATAAAAGTATCATACAACGACATACAAAAACTCGACTACACCAGGAGTGGTTCGGGCTTTTACTTCAAAGCCGGCTGCTATACGCAATCGAATATCAGCAAAGGTGATAGTGCCAGTGCATATGGAGAAGTTGTCATTTATGCGTTGAGCGTTGCGCACAGCTAGAGTCCTCCCAGCAGCAATAAGATGTTATAATAACATTTACTATGGCCCTAGAAAATTTGCAGCTTAGCCGCGCCCACATAGAACTTAATCGTCGTTCCTTTAAAGATCGCGACAACACTCTGCGAGATATTCAAACCATCCACAATCCCTCGGAGTCACGATTCATAAGGTGGGGGAAGCGAGCATGGATTACAGGGGGCGAACTTGAGCTTCCCACGCAGTCTCACGAAAACACTGATGCCACATTCGAGGCACGCGTCGGGCTCCTTCGTCCAGAAGTTATAGATATCTCGTTCGACAACCCATCTCGTCCTAGTCAAGCTGCCGGTTGGGCAGCACTGCAATTATACGGTCAGTTGCTGACCGGCAAACCATTAATAGATAGACTGCACGCTATCGATCCACTTGCAGGCACGGCCGAAAGACATCGCAGAGCTGGAGATGCAGCCTTTGTTGCTCCGCTTATTTGGGCTCTCGAAACTGGTGACACTTCTCTTAATCCAAGTACCAAGTCACCACCCATGCCTGAATTCATGGTCACACCTCACATAGTGCCGAAACTCAACGGAGCTGAAGGTTCAGCAATCCTCGTCTCTAATAGTTACCAGCGATCTTTGCCAGGAGTGCTGCAAGTAATAAAGACGGGCTACGACGAGCTATATCCAGAGGTGAGATCTCGCGCTACCTCCACCGCTGTCGCCGGCATTGTAGGTGCTGGCAACTTAGAAGAATTCAATGATGCCTGGAATACGGCAGCGGCGCATGAGCCAGTCGTTGCAGCGCGAACACTATTAGAAAGTGGCGTTTTTCTGAGAGACGCGTAAAGACCTTGTGTTATATAATCGCACAGGCCTGAACAGCCACCTGCCTCCTTGCTTCAGCCTATAATAATAGATAAGGTCACAAAGAGTGCCACGCAGCCATATGCCGTACTCACCACAGCCCAGCCATATCGCTCACGCCGGGCCGCCCTGATAGCTAGGATAAGCAAAACGACACCGATAACTATTGATGGCACTACTACGAACCGTAGAAAAAACGATGCAATGAGTTTTCCCTGATAACCGTCTTCAGTGGTGTAGTTGTAATGGCCAGCAAGCCAAAGAAAAAGGGCCAGCACGGGAGTTAGGCAGAGCAGACAGGTCACCCCACTGGCGGCAGACAAAAACTTCCGGGATAGTATTTTACGTTGAGTCATATCTTGCTTGTATTTTACAGGTTCTGGTTTGATGTGAACATCCCACCGTTCATGGCTAGTGAGTTGAAGCACTTGAATTTGTTATGTACGGCCGAATTGCCATACATATTTTATGCTACGATATCGGGCCAACATGTCTTTTTCATAAAAACGAGATAGGCTACACTATATAGGAAGCTTCAAATAATGCATCGATTCTTTCACTCTCAGTTACTATCCCGAAAATATGGCGGCCGCGCGGTAGCCATGCTTTCGTTCGCCATTATTGGTATGGTTTTCCTGAGATACAGCTATGCGGCCACCCCAGCCGTCAGCATACAGCCCGAGGATGGGGTTGTCTCGGGAGTGGGAATTGGAAATTTTGACCCCAGCAAAGTGAGCGGCGGTAAGGCCGTCTTGTTTGGACACAACAGCTTCATAACGCGCAACGGATCAATTCTGCAATTGGACGGAAAACAATTTCGGTTTGCCGGGCCCAACATCTACTGGCTAGGCGTAGACGACTTTCTGCGCGACAGTGGGGGAGATATAACCTATCCCACCCATTTTCGTATCGATAACGTGTTGGCCGGCGCCACGAGCATGCACTCTACGGCAGTCCGCTCCCACACGCTCGGGGTCTCCGTTAATTGCAAAAACTGCATGGAACCTAGCCTTAATCAATTCAATGATGCCGCCTTCGAGCCCATAGACTACGCCATCGAGCAGGCGGGTGCCCACAACCTCAAACTCATGATCCCCCTTACTGACGAATGGCGTTACAATGGCGGCAAATGGGTGTTTGTACATTGGGCGGCAAAAGCTGGCGTCCCAGGAGTTGTCGACACCAAGGCTGACCTCAGCCTAACCGCAGGCAGTGACTACAGTGGCTCAGGCAGTGAAAAGGTGATCGAGGAGCAATTTTTCACAAATGACACCATCGTCAATTATTTCAAAACGTACATCTCGCATTTGCTCAATCACGTCAACCAATACACCGGCATTGCATATAAGGACGATCCCACTATTATGGCCTGGGAGACAGGTAACGAACTATATGACGCACCTACCAGTTGGACGCAAAATATCGCCTCATACATCAAGCATAACGCTGGCGCCAAACAATTAGTGGCAGATGGCTCGGCATACAGTAACAACCACGTGACTAGCGCTGCGTTGACAGCGGCAGACGTAGACATTGTTGGCGGGCACTTCTACAACTGGCCAAATGGCCTTGATACTAACTGGATGGCCCAAGATGCCGCCGTCGCCAAGCAGAATAATAAAGCATACGTAGTAGGCGAGTGGGGCTGGAGCATGCCAGGCAACACCGCATTCATGTCGGCAATTGACAGCAATAAGGCGATTGCCGGGGATCTCTATTGGTCAATGTTCGGATATCAAGAAGACGGCAAACCCATCCCCCACGCCACACTGAACTATGGCAGTGACGACGTCCCTCTGTATGTCCCAGGCATCAGTCCTACCATGAACACCGCTATTACAAACATGACCAATCATTACACCACAATGGCGGCGGGTAACGCTCCGTAGGTCACTAACAATAGAGGGGGAATGGCAGCGCGAAGGGAATCGACAACGAGTTACCGCAAAAGTCCGTAGCAAGCACTGATCTTCTTTACTACTTGGTAACAGGGCGCTTTACCAGCCGCATAAGTATTAGCGATATTTTGAGACCTCGAGGCCTCCAAGCTCCTCATTCGCAATAGCTTGTTTGACAATACTTTTTCGTTTTTTTCGTGAACGAACTCATGTATTAATTATAGGGGAAATTAAAATAATTCTGAGTTGCTATCGGGCGCTCAGTCGAAAGTCATCAGCATCAATCGCTTCCCAATGAGGGAAGCATTCATCGAGTACGAATATTGCGACATTACGGACATTGTCTGGAATCACTTCATCTGGCAAGGCAACAAGTTCAGAGCGATCAAAATAATCTGTTTCCGCAGATTCATCATCTTCCAATTTCCTTTTTGGTTCACTCGAGGCAATAAACGCATATACCATATCGCTATGAAAATGGTCCTTATGCGCTGCGAGTTCGTAGGCCATGACACATACGGGTTGTGGCAGAAGTATCGCATCTCTACCCAAATTTTTAATACGATTTTGGGACTGTAATACTCGCAGTTGACCAGTGACGTATCCCGATTCTTCAGCCACTTCATGCAAAACAGCTGACCACGGAGATTCATCAAGTTCGACGTGGCCGCCAGGTTGTGCCCATTTACCACTTAATAAATGCTTGTGAAGAAAAATTTTAGGATTACTAAAGTCAGTACGAATAATAATAGCACTGGCAGTTAGGTCATATTGACCAAGTCCAGTATGTATATGAGGCATGTTACCAATGATAGCAAGTTTTTCACTCTCAATGTATCGACACAAACATATTACTAGAAACGCGCTTTTGGAATCATTCCATGCGGCAGGGCATCGTGGACGAATTCCAAACTTTTGAAGAGCTAGATACGTCAAGGATAAACAAACCGAGATTGAGGCTATCTTATCAGATGAATAGACGCTGCTGTATAATTCAAAGCATGAAGACCAAGTACATATATTTCTTAGGCATAGTGTTGCTTGCACAGTGGGGAATCGTAAGCGTCGTCGGTGGCGCGAGTGAGAATGGCATAAATGATGCTCTTTACTTTGCAAGCTTTATTCTCTTTTGGATTGGGCTTGTACTGCTTATATCGCAGACGTTCAGATTGACCGCACGGCGTAAAAGGTAGTTTTAGCTATCGGTTTAAATTGTGCCACAATTTAGATACCAAGACGAGAAGTGCCCCAAACGATTAATATCAAGATCGTCAAGGTAAGCAAAGGATTTGAGGCCTCTCTATGGCAGG
>CAZKGK010000002.1:0-226429 GCA_964552555.1 uncultured Candidatus Saccharibacteria bacterium | reverse complement strand
ATCTTTAGGAGGTTGCCTATTTCGGTGTCGAGGCCTTCGGTGGTGTCGGCAAGGAGTTTTGTAAAGCCGCAGACCCAGTAATTCAACTCAGTTATTTTTACGTTGTCACAGACGTCTGTGCTTTTAGGCGCTGGCGCACCAATTTTTGATCCATCACTACTTATGATAATTGCGGGCGTTCCAGGCTCGGGCACATTAGCGCAAGCCTGTACATTGGCGCTACAGACCACATACTCTTGATTGCCAAGTTTATTTATCGTCCCAATCCACTTCCCGCCGGCTATATCTTTGCTGGCCACCGTCTGCAAAGGCGCAGTAGTCCCATTTAAACAGTCTTCAAACAAATTTTTCTCGGTAGGGTCAACCTTACAAATAATATATTTGTCGTTTTGAGGTTGCTTGCCCGTAGCCGCAGAACCAATAAGGTACGAAGTCACCGTAAGTGTATTATTACCGGCAGCTGCTTGGCGCTTATCTGGGTCAAGTATAGGGAAAAATTTGAGTGAGGGCCCCGTACCGGCTCCAAAAGGACCTTCGGTCACGAGATTGAAGCCTAGACCGTCAATTTGCTTAGTAGTACAGGTGGTGCCGGGTGGTGGTGCCGCATGATCACTATCTGATACGGCAAACGAAACCCAATGAGCTAAGGCATAGTTGGCATGCCCTCCATTTTGCCCCGCATCTAGATAGATACCCAAAAATGACGTACATGTCCCGCCCGCCACATTGAAGGTGACAGCATTCGTATTTCCGGTAATACTCCCATCATTATTCGTCCGCATCGTCGCCGTCACGGTGCCGCCAGCCAAGACGGGACTTGTTGCAATGACCGTTGTCTCACCGGTCCAAGCAAGAGTAAATGCTGTTGCCGCACTCGCCCCTTTCCCCGCTAGCAAAGGTATGAGCATAGATATAAGAGTAGAGGCAAAGAATAGTATCGTAACTATAGTGCTACGATTGCATACTCGCCTTACAACCCTTGATATATTCATAGTAGCTGATGCTCGTACATACTGTATCTTACAGCTGTATTTTCTCTCTGTTTACTCGGGTCTATATAACACAAGCAATTATAGGCGATTGCGGGGAGTGGTGCAATTGCAACCTACGATAAATAGCACAGAACATTGGCAACTATACAAAAACAGCAGATTTAGTCGTCTGCTGTTTTTGTATAATCAACGGAAAGACTAGGCGTCTTTGTGTTTTGCCAATGCGGCTTGTACTTTCGCCTCGTTAGCTGCTTCTTCTGCAGCCTTTTTTGCCGCTTCAGTCTCGGCGATTTTTGCCTTTTCTTCTGCCAACTTCGTTTCTTCCTCTTCGGCAGCCTTGTCCTCGACAGAGTTTACGGCTTGCCTGTCAAAATCAACTCCAGTTAAGCGGGCTGACTTACCCGTACGCGTACGCATGTAGGTGAGATAATTGCGACGTACTTTGCTTCGCTTAGTAACTTCTACTTTTAGTACAAGTGGGCTGTGTAGTAAAAAGCTCTTCTCTACACCAACACCGCTCGCAATACGACGAACAGTAATACGACTCGTGTGGCTGTCTTTACGGTCACAACGAATTACGAGACCTTGAAAAATCTGAACACGCTCTTTGCTGCCTTCGCGAATCTTCTGGTGCACTTTTACCGTGTCACCGCTACGAACGTCAACAACTGCGCTCTTCCTGAATTTAGCTTCAATTTTTTGAATGATAGATTGCATACGTTTATTAAACCTTACACTATTTTTTCGATTAATGGTAAGTATAACACATCTGTTGAGGTAATAAAATAGTCCGACGAAGCAAAAATATTCACCCGCGCTATGTGATAACTCTATAAATCTCTTCTACGGAAGTAACACCCGAAATCGCCTTCAAAATGCCGTCTTGTAACATGGTCAGCATACCGTCTCCAATCGCTCGTTCTTGCAAGGCTTCCGTTGTGATTTGACCGGGAGGCAAACGAAGCAGTTCTTGTATGCCTGGGGTCATCTGCAGCTGTTCACGAATAGCTAGCTGACCACGATAGCCAAATGGATTTTCGTCTGAAGTGCCCGCCTTATAAAGAGTAAGTGTATTTACGTCGGGGCGCGGGATACTCTTAGGCATCCCGTCGAGAACAGCTTTTAGCTGTGCTTTCATCGCCTCATCCGGCTGATAGGCCTGTCTGGTCTTATCGTCTAGTCGACGCACGAGACGCTGCGCCATTATAAGGTGCATGGCTGATGCGAATAAGGGGTTAATGCCGATGAGATCCAGCATGCGGGTCAGTGCAGCGGAGGCCGACGATGCGTGAAATGTACTAAGCACAAGATGGCCAGTTAGTGCAGCCTGCAAACTAGTGCGAGCCGTGTCTTGATCGCGGATCTCACCAACCATGACAATGTCAGGGTCAAGACGCAGTACTGCTCGTAATTTTTCGGCAAAACCAAGCGAATTTTGGTCCCCTTGCACTGGGATTTGTACGATACCATGCATGTAGTATTCAATAGGATCTTCGAGCGTAATTAGTTTGCGCTCATCACTGTTAAGCGTATTTAATAATGAATAGAGTGTAGTCGTCTTTCCCGAGCCGGTGGGTCCCACTATCAAGACCATACCGGTAGGATGACGAATAACATCGTCTACCACGTCCCGCTCACGCTTACTGAGGCCTAAGTTGTCTAATTTTAGTAGCTCTAGTTCCAGAGTGAACAAACGCATCACGACATCTTGTCCGTACGCGGCAGGGACGGTCTCTACACGCAAGTTGACGGTTACGTCCTCACCTGTCGCCATTCGGAAGTGACGATTAATATGACCTGTTTGCGCATCTGGACTGTCAGATGAGACATTTGCTGCACTTGCAATAGCCGACATTAATTGGTGGTACTTGCTTTTATCAAATTGAGCGATTGTATGTAACACTCCGTCTACCCGGAAGCGAATACGAACACTATCTTCCTGATTTTCAAGATGTATGTCTGATGCCTTCAGGCGATACGCCTGCTGCACGAGATAGGCCAACACGTCATCGGCGCGAACCTGCGCCAACGTCTGTGAAATGCTCTCTAGTAGGGCCTGGTCACTACTCTTAGCGATACTAATATCCTGGTAGGTAATAACCTTGGGAGGATCATACAGACGCATATACTCCCTGTAGCCCCCATCTGAGATAAGTGCAAAACTGACACGCACATCACTAAAACGCTGCTGCAGTTGACGGATGACCTGTTGCGAAGTGGTGTTAACAATACCAAAAAGTACACTTCCTTTTGCAACTTCAAGCGGTAACACGCGCATGGAATACAACTCAGGAACGCTCAAAACATCTTTATTAAGTTTTTTCTGACCTAATGCAGACGTGTCAACATAATTTAACCCTAGAATACGGGCTCTCCGTTGTGTTGCAACTTCCTCATCGCGCCTGGCGTCTTGGCTCATATATATCTACTATATCACAAGCGGAATGTCAGATTTTACGCTACAATAATTCATGATGCGTGACATTATTCTAATCGCCCACAATTTACGAAGCTGTCATAATGTTGGCTCACTTCTACGTACCGCTGAAGGTCTCGGCGTCCAAAAGGTCATCTTGAGCGGCTATACTCCTCACCCAGCATACGAAGGAGATCGCCGTTTGCCGCATGAGGTACTAAAACTCGCCCGACAGATTCACAAAACAGCCCTCGGTGCTGAAATGATGATCAGTTGGGAATATCACCATGAGCTTCTACCGGTAATCCAAAAATTACAGAAAGATGGCTATGCACTTGCCGCCGTAGAACAAGCCGATGACGCGCGTGAACTCCCCAAATATCATCCTCCGCACAAAGTTGCCTTGATTGTTGGCCGCGAGGTCGAAGGGGTTGAGCAAGAGATCGTGGACGCTTGTGATCTTTGTCTGGAGATACCCATGCTTGGAAAGAAAGAGTCATTTAATGTAGTGCAAGCGGCTGCGATGGCCCTCTACCATTGTCGCTTCACTGTATAATCCCTGTTGATTCGTAAGCAATATGCTACACTGGAAATAAGATGGCACTCGCGGCAAAAGCAAAACGCACCCCAAAAGTTCACCAAAAGCGACGCGCTGGGCAACACCATAAACATACGCCGCATTATTTAAAAGCTTACTGGCCCTACCTACCGTTAATACTGGTCGTAGTACTTGGAGTGGTACTTAATAGCGTATGGGGCGCCACCCAAAAAGGTGTCCTAGGCTATGCTACCGATATGAGCGTCGGCAGTTTACTGCAAGGGACAAATCAACAACGCGCCGGTAATGCTCTCGGAGCGTTAGCGCTAAATAGTGAGTTAAATCAGGCGGCACAGACAAAAGCCAATGACATGGCAGCACGAGGCTACTGGTCTCACAACACACCGGACGGTGCGACACCATGGACCTTTATCACTGGCGCAGGATATAACTATCAGACTGCAGGCGAAAACCTTGCTTACGGTTTTGACACAAGCAGCGATACTATTACGGGCTGGATGAATAGCCCCGAGCATAGAGCCAATATACTTAACGGGACATATAAGGAAATCGGCTTTGGTATAGCGAACGCAGCCGATTATCAAAGCACAGGGCCCGAAACCATAGTTGTCGCCATGTATGCAAGCCAACAAACCGTAGCTGCGACGCCGGCGGCAGCAGCCCTCCCAACACCGAGTGCACCGACACCTAGCGCACCAGCCGCAGCGACACCAACGCCAACTTCCACTCCTACGTCCGCACCAACCGACCAGCCTGCCACCACACAGCCCACAGAGACCAACAGCACAAAAGGCGCAGAAGCCAAGAAAGCCACAAGTCATTTAGTCGCCAAACAAGTTACCACTCAGCCCATAACTCGCATTCAGCTCCTAGCCAGTGCGCGTACAGCACCATGGAGCGTCTTTGCCATCTCTACCATTGCCACCGTAAGCATTGCAATATTCCTCATACGGCATGGACTCGTGTGGCGTCGTGCCTTCATAAAAGGCGAACAGTTCGTCATCAAGCACAAACTACTTGATGTCGCGCTTGTTGCCGTTGGGGTAGTGGGAGTACTGCTAACTCGAACTGTCGGCATTATTCGTTAGAACAAATATTCGCTACTGCAGCTTGATATTCATCGCACCAGCAACGGTGCGCAATTTGCCAAGCGCTTCTTCGCTTGGCTGGATACGACTTGGGAGCTTTATAATTTGTCGACTATCTCCTGGCCCCAAGACAAGCACAACTTCTACGTCGCCACCATGGCCATCAATAACCTGCTTTAATGACCGCAGAACATCTTGATCGCCGCCGTTCTCCAGGCGCACGTACACGCGCGGAGGCTGATCAGTCGCGGCAGCAGTAATTTTTCGGGTTGAAGTGATAGCGGCAGCCGCAGAACGTTTACCCGTACCCGGTAGCTTTTGTTTTCTTCCCGTTTCCGTGTATGCCATGGCTTGTTCTGCGGTAATCTCACGCGCATCATCAACCATTATCTTTAGCTCTTCCCCAATATTGCCTTCACGATCCTTAGCGCTCAACTTCCCGCGTGCCAAGATGACACGATCTCTTTCCCATAGACCAATAGTCTGTTGATAGGCATTCGGAAACAGAATAAGCTCAAGTTCGCCGGTTTGGTCTTCTAATTTCACAAAAGCCATCTTCTGACCATTCTTCGTAGTAATTTCACGCACATCAATAATTGCACCACCAACAACTACGCCCTTACCGTCATGTTCAGGCTTGAGTCCCACAAGAGGCATGGTCTGTTCGGCAAGATACTTAGAGAACATGCCGAGAGGATGCTGACTGAGATAAATGCCTAATAGTTCTCGCTCCCAAAGTAGCTGCTCACGTGAGTTATAGATGACTGCAGCTTTTTCCAAAGTCAACTGCGGTTTTGCAATAGCCTCGCCTTCAGCAAGTGCGCCAAACAAATCGACTTGTCCGCTATTTGCCTCTTTCTGCAAACGATTTGCATATGCAAGAATGACATCCATGTTATGGAGTAACTCCGAACGCTCGCCAAAACGGTCAAATGCACCAGCCTTCACGAGACTTTCCATTGGCTTTCGGTTAACAATACGTGCCGATGCTTTGGCGAGAAAATCCCCTAGGGTACCAAAAGCGCCATCCATATTTCGAGCACGAATAATTTCTTCAACAGCGCCAGTTCCCACGTTCTTGATAGCATCCAAGCCAAAACGAATTGGCGCCTTACGATTGTCGGGGTTATCTTTATCTTTGATGACCGCAAACTCATGAAACGATTCATCGACATCAGGTGGCAATACGTCAATACCCATCTTTTTGCATTCGGTGATTTCAATAGCCAACCGATCCGTATCATCATAATCGCTCGTCATCACGGCCGCCATAAAGGCTGCAGGATAGTGCGCTTTTAAATAGGCGGTCTGGTATGCAATAAGCCCGTAACAGGCAGCGTGCGACTTATTAAAACAATACGCGGCGAAGTCTTCAAGCTGCTTCCAAAAGGCCTCCATACGTCCTGCGTCAGCACCGTTCTTGACCGCACCCTCAATAAACTCAACCTTCATCTTCTGCATGACTTCAATTTTCTTTTTGCCAATAGCCTTACGCAAAGTGTCGGCCTGCCCCCCCGTGAAGCCGGCCAACTCCTTCGATATCTGCATCACCTGCTCTTGGTAGACCAATACACCATAGGTGGGAGCAAGCGCGGGTTCCATAAGCGGGTGGACAAACTTAATTTCTTTGAGTCCATGCTTACGCGCGATAAAGTCATCGATAAACTGCATAGGGCCCGGGCGATATAACGCCACCATGGCAACGATATCCTCGAATACGGTAGGCTTCAGTTCCTTTAAATAGCGCTTCATTCCGGCAGATTCAAGTTGAAAGACTCCGGTTGTATCTCCTCGCTGGAAAAGCTCATATGTAGCGACATCGTCCAATGGCAGAGTATTTATATCAATCTCCACACCATATACGCGCTTTATAATACGCAATGCATTCTTAATAATGGTCAAGTTGGAAAGACCAAGGAAGTCCATTTTTAACAGACCCAGTTCTTCTATTGGGTCTTTAGGATATTGCGTAGTTACGACGCCCTTCTGCGCCATTTCAAGGGGCGCAAACTTCACGATGTCATCTGGCGCAATCACGACACCCGCCGCGTGCACGCCATGACTACGAATCGTCCCCTCCAAGCGGATAGCAAGATCAAACACCTCTTTTGATGTGTCATTTGTTTCATATTCTCGCTTTAAGTCAGCGTCATCCTGCAAAGACTTCTTCAGAGGAATGTGGTGGCCCTGTACGGGAGCAGGAATCATTTTGGCCAGACGATCAGCCTCTGAATATGGCACCTGCAAAACGCGGGCTACATCACGCACAGCGTTCCTAGCGGCCATAGTACCGAAAGTTACTATGTTTGCCACGCGGTTTTGTCCATATTTCTGAGCACAGTATTCGATAACTTCATCTCTTCGGGTATCCATAATATCAATGTCGACGTCAGGCATGCTGATACGGTCCGGATTTAAAAAACGCTCAAACAACAAGTCATAGCGCAGCGGATCAAGTTCGGTAATTTTTAATGCGTAGGAGATGATCGAACCCGCCGCAGATCCACGGCCAGGGCCAAATACGATGCCTTGATCTTTACCCCAATTCATAAAGTCGGCGATAATAAGAAAGTAGCCGTTGAAACCCATGCTATCAATAATGCCAAGTTCATACGTCGTACGTTCTAGCACATCCTTACCGAGATGCTTCTTAGCCTCCTCTATAGTAAGAGTCTTGGACATATCCTCATCCATATCACCATACCGCCATGCGAGACCACGATACGTCAGTTTATGCAGATATGACTTTTCGTCTTCACCCTCAGGCACATCAAACTTTGGAATGAGAATCTTGCCCAATTCAATGGTCACCTCGCAGCGATCAGCAATGGCACGGGTATTAGTAATAAAGTCCGGGTGATCCTTGCCCCAACGTCCGATAATCTCTTCGGGCGGCGCTACGTGCAATTCAAAATTAGCAAGTGACATACGTTTCTCGTCACTTAAAAATGCTCCAGTCTGCACGCAAAGTAATATCTCATGAGCCGTTTGATCCTCATGGCGTAAGTAATGAGCATCGCAGGTAACAACGCAGGGTATAGCAAGCTCCTCGGCCAACTGAATAAGCTGCCGGTTAACAACTACCTGTTCATCCCATTTGCTAGGGTGCTCAGGATGTCCATGATCCTGCACCTCGATGTAGTATCGATCGCCAAATGTTTTCTTGTACCATGCAGCGAGCTCTAAAGCCTGATCATATTGGCCCTGTCGAATAGCATCCGCCACTTCACCACCGATACAGCCGCTTAGAACAATAAGGCCTTCACTATATTTGTCCAACAATACGTGATCAACGCGAGGTTTATAGTATACCCCCTCTAAGTTGGCGATCGTGGATAGCTGCATGAGGTTGCGATAGCCTTCATTATTCATGGCTATCAGAATAAGGTGATGATAATTCTTATCCTTGCCGGGTTCCTTGTCGGCAATAGTTCGGGCAGCCACGTATGTCTCCATACCGATAAGTGGTTTTACTCCGCTAGCGGTGGCCGCTTTATAGAATTCAATAGCCCCCGACATCGTGCCGTGGTCTGTCTGCGCAACGGCCACCATGCCCGTCTCTTTAGCGTACTCAACTAGGGCGGGTACTTTTGTTAGCCCGTCCAGCAAACTGTACTGAGTATGATTGTGCAAGTGGACATAATCACTTGCCTTTAAATTCGCTTGCGCAGTGGCCTTAGCCATACCCCTCCTGTATCACCTCCCAGTATACCGAAAAAGCGCCCGCTGGTGCAGGCGCTTTTCATATTTAGCGTTGTATTTTTAAGCTTTTTTAAGATAGGTCTTAAGATGAATAATCGCCTTATTAGCCTCGTCAATAGCCTTCTTTAAGTCTTTGTCGTCAGCATCACCTTCATGCACCGCGCTAAGCAACTCTCTAGCTTTTTCCTTAGCAACCTTAGCACCAGCAATGGCTTTGTCTAAATTCTCACGAGCCGCGCCCTTCAATTCATTGCTTTTGCCAAGTGCCTCATTCAACAACTTATCGAGTTCGGTGTGCAGAGCTTTAAGCTCGCGCTCGGCCACTGCATACGTCGCTTTCGCTGTGTCCTTAATATCTTTACGCGTTTCCCTACCACTCTTTGGAGCAGTTAAAATACCCGCAATGTATCCTGCGGCTGCAGCGACTACTGTACCGGCTGCAAATTTCTTCATACTATCTTTGGCCATCTAAAAATCCTCTCTTAACGTTTTACTTTTTCTGATGCTTGGTCACCAGATCAACAATACTGTGTGCAAAACGCAGTAGCGACAATTGACCAACGGAACGCTTCACTAGGTCTGCAGTTGCTTCCGCAGAATCAACTAACCCCTGAGCTTTAATCGCAATTTCTTGCAATAACTTCATAAGACGAATAGCTTGAACGGCTAAAACAATTGCTAGCATTAAAAAGATAGCCAGTGCTATGGATAAAATAATGACCAGTATTTGTTCAGATGTATTCATAAGCGTTACCCTAGTCGTAGTATACAACGTTTTGCGTACGAAGCAACAAGGGTTATATGGCGTATTCTAGAATCCTTTGCAGGTTGCCTGATGAGCGTCCGTCCCCCAATGACAATTCTTTGCCATGTTCACGAAAGCGTTCATATTAGAGGCGTTATAATCATTAGGGCCAGGAGTCTTAGCGATTGCCATGTCCGCTCCCTCACCATCCCATTTATTCTGGTCAAAAAATACTACACCGGAAATTTTAGGCCGCGCTTGCAAAAAACCCACAAAGTCATTGTAATAAGCTGTCTTGTCGGTATAATGTGCGCCGGGTTTGCGTGGGCCGCTATTAGTTTCCATGATCATGAAAGGCTTTTTGACTGAGTATTTATTATAAATTTGGTCAAAGAGACTGCCGCCCGCAGTGCTACTCATTGTTGCTCCGAGTTGCTCTACGTACAAGTCAATGCCGACAATGTCGACGTATTCATCGCCTGGATAGTATTGGTCGTACGGCTTGCCGACATTGTAAGCGAAAGGCGCCCAGTTCATGAGCACATTCGGAGCTATGCCCTCTATTTTTTTGCCGCTAGCGTCGGTGTAGCCTTTGATAATTCTATATACACGCTGCCAATTTGCTTTGTACTCATCAGTTGAGCCTTGACTCCACTTGTACCAGTTACCATTCATTTCGTGAGCGAAGCGAATTTGAACTGGCTTGTCAGACTTTAGGGCCGTAGCTACATCTCGTACTTGCTGATCGGAGGGCCAACCGCTGCTCGGCTCCCAAGCAACGACCTCCATGTGGCCGCTGTTCGCAATGTCGCTCTTAATCCCTCCTAATTGCGGTAATAATGCTTCGGTAGAATAGAATCTCATGCGCATGTCAAAATTGCGGCCGATGTTTCCTTCCAACGTTCCTACGCTGCTACTTTGCGGTGTGTTGATTTCGCTAAAAATGCCTAAAAGGGTGCCGGATTTAGGAATTTGTATGCCGCTAGTACCGCCACTGCTGTTGTTGTTGCCGCCCTGGAATGACACGTATTGGCCTCCGCTAGCCGCTGTGCTGATTCCTATTTTGGCCATACCGGTACTATCTAGTTGACCTTTTTCTACCTCAAAAGAAGCTACCGGCGGTGCAGCCTTAACAAAAATGATCGCAGTGATGCCCGCCAGCGCGAAGAGCATGGCGAAAACTAAGCCTGGGTGCAATTTATGCTTCTGCGGAGGCAATCGAAATTTCATAATCTGACTAATTACTTGTCTGTGTGGACGCGGCTTCATTTTAATTCAATTATAGCAGGCCGCTTGCTCAGTTTTGGACATCATAATTTGTCTAGCGGCAGCTCCGGACAGCCGCGCTGGTGTTTTCAAAATTATCAGAGTAGAGACTTGGATCCCTAATGTGTAGAGATCCTTGCCAGGTAACTTGTCTTATTCGTCCTGAGCTAAACGACGTTGCAAATACTCACGAAAACCAGCGCCTAGTTCATTATCGATAAGCGCATGGTCAACAATAGCCTCTAAATATCGCGCTTTGTCGCCGGCATCGTGCCACACTCCCTCAATAAAACGACAATATATATCATTTGTTTGTGCATACTCGTTGATAGCGTCAGCTAGAACAATTTCACCGCCGGCTCCAACTTGTTCTTTTTCGATAATCTTAAGTAAGTCAGGGGTCAATAAAAAGCTACCAACAGACGCAAATAGGGATGGTGTTGCTTCTGGTCCCGGCTTCTCGACGACCGTCTTAACTTTAAAAGTACGCTCATCAAGCTGTTCAGAGATGTCAATCATGCCAAGACGCTTACTATCGTTTGGACTTACCTTAACTGCCGAAATCACCGGACGCCCAGTCTGCTCGTAGGCTTCCAACAACTGCTTTGGATACGGTACATCACAACGGAAAAAATCATCAGCAAATACGTAAAAGAAGGGTTCATTATCTTTCAGCAAATGCTTCGCATTCAGTAAAGGTCGAGAATTTCCTTTTGGAGTCCCTTTTTGCCGCAAATAGACAAAGTTCGCCATTTCAGCTATTTCCTTCAACTGCTCTGCAAATGCGTCCTTGCCCTTGTGTCGCAACTCATTCTCTAAGTCTTCGGAGCGATCAAAATGATCCTCGATAGCACGCTTAGTAGAGCCGGTTACAATAATTATATCCGTTACACCGGCAGCCACTAACTGCTCAACAATGATCTGGATAACTGGTTTATCGACAATGGGGAGCATTTCCTTTGGCATTGCCTTAGTCTGCGGCAAAAAACGCGTGCCAAAGCCTGCGGCTGCAATAATTGCCTTAGTTGGTTTAGTGATCATCGTGCCACCTCCTTCTGTAATTCCAATAATTTCTCATAAGCCAAGAAGACTCCAACACTATCAGTCATACGACCATTGCGAGCAATATCCAACAGCTCACCAATAGGAGCAAGGAGAACCTCTACGCCCGCGGTCTCTACGCCTGATAATTGCTGTCCCTTAGCACTAGGAGCACAGTCCTCGGCTAGGCAAAAATGCCAGGTAGCATTATTATATGAATCTTTATATTCCTTGCCTAAGTAAGTCACGTTGCCGGGAACATACCCTGTCTCCTCCTCCAGTTCACGGGCTGCAACTTGGGTGATATCTTCAGGGTCTGAAGCATCAATAAACCCACCAGGCAATTCATCCATGATTGCTTCTGGGCCCGGTCGAAACTGACGAGCTAAAATTACTTGTTTATCGACAGTCAGTGCTATGGTCGCGACAAATTGACGACCTTCAATATCATATAAGTCAAAGCTTTCCTTTTTGCCATTGGGCATCTCGAAAGTCTTAGTGACAATTGTTCGCCAGCCAATTTTCTGTATTTTGGTTGGCTCTACGCGTTTCCACGGCTGTATCATACCCCTCCTATAATCCAAGCTGCTGCTTGATGAGCGCCTGCGCTATTTGTGGGTTGGCACGCCCCTGTGAGTGCTTCATGACTTGACCCACCAAAAAGCCAATAGCTTTCATTTCACCATTCTTTACGTCTTCGGCTGCTTTTGGATTCTCTTCTATTATTTGTTTGGCGATAGCATCAAGAGCGCCAGCGTCAGACTCTTGGATCAAATTATGCTGCTTGGCGTATGCCGCAATATCTGAAATCTGCTCGGTATTGGTCAGTACTTTAGTTATGAGGGCTTTGGCGTTCGATGAACTGAGCTTATCGGCTGCAATTAGTTCGGCCGTCGCACGGTACAGCGCAAGTCGACCTTGACTAGTCAACGCGGCGTTAAGCGTCGATGCGCCATCATGACGCAGCGGTACCTCTAAATTCACAAACCAATTGGCCAACTGTTTAGCAAATTCTTTCTCTGCGATGACTTCTTCAATCAGAGCTAGGTAGTAGGCGCCTACATCGTCAAGCTCGGCTTCGAGCAGTAATTCCATAGCAGCCTTATCGAGACCAAGACTCTGCAGCCGAATTCTCCACTCATCCGGCAAAATCGGCATCTCTGCTCGTACTGCTTCAATTTGTGCTAACTCCAGCTCAATAGGGGGCAAATCAGGATCGGGCATGTAGCGGTAGTCTTCAGCATCTTCTTTGGTGCGCTGCTTGAACGTGCGCTGCTTGGCATCGTCCCAGCCACGTGTTTCCTGAGCTATTTTCTCACCCTTTTCCAATAACTCGATCTGCCGATTCACCTCATATTCAACGGTTTTTTCAACCGCACGGAAGCTATTTATATTCTTCGTCTCCGTTCGGGTGCCGAGTTCGTCGGTAGTGCTAACCGACACGTTCACGTCAAAACGCATATTGCCATAGTAGAGATTACAGTCGGATACATCGGCGAACCGCATCCGCAGGTAGAGTTCGTGTGTATATGCTTTTGCTTCAGCCGCCGAATGCATATCCGCTTCGGAAACGATCTCAAGTAAGGGCGTGCCAGCGCGGTTCAAGTCAACAAGGCTGTAATCTTTGCCCGCTGGGTGCGTACTTTTTCCAGCATCGGCCTCAATTTGAACTCTATTTATTTGCACCCTGAACGGCTTACCATCCACTTCTGGCTCAACGAAACCGCCCACAATAATAGGCTGCTGTAATTGTGTTATCTGGTAGCCCATTGGGAGGTCGGGGTAAAAATAATGTTTACGCTCAAATATACTAAACCGCTGAGGCTCAGTATTCAGCGCAAAAGCGGCACGCATCGCAAGGTGTACCGCCTCCTTGTTGAGCACTGGGAGTGTACCGGGCATACCGAAACAAATGGGACTAACCAGTGTATTAGGATCGGCTTCACGAGCATCATTGCCAACAGCGGCAAATAACTTGGTCGCCGTCTTAAGCTGCACATGACACTCGATGCCTATCGTTGTGCGATATTTACTTCGAATCTGTGGATTGACCATTTGGCAATGCTCCTACGTCTTTTAACGCTCTTCGAATACCGAGTAACGCCTGCTTCACTTCAGTCTCTTTCAGCTTGGTTTTTGGATCAGCGTCAATACGATTACGCAATTTGTGACCGAACCAAACACTATCATTATCCGTAAATAGGCGTTGCGCCTTTACAAGCCGCTCACCCATGGTATGGCCTTGAATATGCTTCTTTTTGAGTGCCATTTCCAGAAGTTTATCGGCATCTAAAATCGCCTCTGACCATTTGCTCTTGTCTCGCAATAGGCCTTGCAGCTCAAGCCACTTCTTTTGATAGTAATCCGTCTTCAATTGCTGCGGACGCTTACGCCAGAAAAGAAAATATGCAGCCGCCAGCAGTGCGAGCAACACCATAGCACCAAGCAAAATAAAGATCATATAAACAACTCCTCAGCAGCCTTAGCAGCCGCCAGTAGTGCACGGTCATTACGTTGTGCTGCCATGACCTGTAAACCAACAGGTAAATTATTACTCGTGCCTGCTGGTACGCTGATAGATGGAATGCCGGCTAAACTAGGGCCAACGGTCATAACATCTGCAAGGTACATCTGCAGCGGGTTATTGCTGTTTTCACCAATCTTAAATGCCGGCGTTGGCGCTACGGGGCCAATCAAAAAATCAAACTGTTCAAAAGCGGCCTTAAATTCATTAATAAGCTTGGTTCGTACTGTTTGCGCCTTATCGTAGTATGCATCGTAATATCCACTAGAGAGCACATAGGTGCCAATCATAATGCGACGCTTGGCCTCACTACCGAACCCTTGACCGCGAGAATTCGTATAACTCGCCTCGAGATCCGATGCCTCTTCCGCGCTATAGGGATATCGCTGACCATCGTATCGGCTCAGATTACTACTTATCTCAGCTGGCACAATGATGTAATACACTGCCAAAGCAAGTGATAAGGAAGGTAGACTAACCTCTTCCACCTCCGCACCTGCGGCTTTCAGTTTCTCAATTGCAGTCTCTACGACATGCTTGACGCCTTCGTCTAATCCCCCACTCATCCACTCTTTAATAACACCTATCTTTTTGCCAGTGATATCGGCCGGCAAGTCAGTATACCCAGCCTCATCACGTGCAATTGTCGTACTGTCGTAGGGGTCTATGCCAGCAATTACATCAGTAACAGCCGCCACATCATCAACCGTTCGCGCTAAAGTACCCACTACGTCCGTGCTACTGGCCATTGCCACTACGCCGAAGCGAGACATCATGCCATATGTTGGCTTATATCCAATACAGCCCACAAAACTGGCTGGCTGGCGAATTGAACCGCCAGTGTCAGTACCAAGAGCGAATGGTGCCATATCTAACACCACGGCCGCTGCTGAACCACCCGAAGAGCCACCTGGAACACGCTCTTTATCGAGTGGGTGCTTCGTAGTAAAAAAATCGCTATTCTCCGTACTTCCTCCGTGGGCAAACGCATCGAGGTTAGCCTTAGCAACGCAGATAGCACCCTCCGCTTCAAGCTTCTCGATAACCGTGGATTGATATGGCGCGTTAAAACCGCGGAGCATATTGCTCGCAGCAGTTGTTTCTGCGCCAAAGACGAGATAATTGTCCTTGGCAATGAAGGGCACACCAGCTAAACGGCCCACTTGCTCGCCATTCTTTACGGCGGCGTCAACATTAGCGGCACGTTCACGGGCGCGTTCTGCAGTCGTCGCAATAATGGCGTCGTACTCATTTTTATCGGCTATAGTCCGAAGAGACTGTTCGACAAGCTGCACAGCACTTAGTTCGCCACTTTGCACTTTGGCCGCTAGATCGGCGATAGGTAGCCATTGACTCATCCGACCATCCTCTTCACTTTAATAAGATGGTCCTGGGTGTGTGGAACAACGCGCAAAAGGTCATCAGGGCTGGGGCCATAGTCTGCGACCTCATCCTCACGCATAACATTCTTTAGGCCTGTTACCTGGGTAGTTGGCTCTAGACCAGTTATGTCAACTTGTTGTAATTGGGCAACGTACTCTAGTATCGCACTCATTTCTTTGCGATACTGCTCAATCTCTTCATCGGTAATAGTAAGCCGAGCGAGGCGAGCCAATTTTAAGACATCGTCGCGTGTGAGGTCTGCCATATTTCCTCTACTATATCAGATTATTACTCTGTGTCACCACTTAAACCATTGGCACGCCAGGATAACGTGCTGCAAATTCATTCGTCGGCACCAGATCAGCAACGAGAATCGGTGAGTCGGGCAACACAAGTAGCTCTCTCCTGGGATACCACAGTCCAGCCGTCCCTTCGATGGGCCTACTGCCTTCACGGGCGCCCACCGCCAAGACGGTTCCACCTTCCTTTGTCGTCACCTCACCAAACCCGCAGCCTAGCACCCCTACATGCAAGACGCCTTTATGTCCGTAAGCCACAGCAGGGAGACACTCGCCACCTTCTTGTTCTTTCGCACGTTTGACGGCCTCGCTACCAAGACCCATTACTATGGCTTTGTTATAGCTACGCGGAAGCCGACCAGCTTCAGGATTGCCTGCGCCGACCACAAACTGAACGTGCCCTCCTCCAATAACCTTTACATCGGGATTGCCGTGCCACTCCGGCCAAACGAGAGCACCAGACTTCGATCCGGCGACGAGGGAACGAGCTGCTTGGAATACACGTCCGACTACAGGTTTATGCGCGATACCACTCCTGCTCAGACCCTCACCTAGACTCAGCTCTACGGGCGTAAGCCCTCCGTGATAACTCACTTTGTTACTCCTTACATCTTCGCTTTAAGATCAGCAATGATGTCCCTCAGTTCGGCAGCTTGCTCAAACTGCAGATTAGCAGATGCGAGATCCATTTGGGCGTTAAGGTCTTTTAACAGACCCTTGTACTCATCTTTAGGAATTTTCTTCAGGTCAAGCTTGGCACGCTTCGCTTCCTCCGGAAGATCAGGCCGCATGCCCTTTTCGATCGCCCTATTAATTCCTGTAGGCGTAATACCGTGCTCGGTGTTGTATGTTTCTTGTATCTTTCGACGACGTGTTGTCTCGTCCATAGTCTTTTTCATACTGTCGGTAATACGATCGGCGTACATAATGACGTGTCCATCGACGTGTCGGGCGGCACGGCCGACGGTCTGGATCAAAGCCTGTGAGCTACGCAAGAAACCTTCTTTGTCGGCATCAAGGATGGCCACAAGTGACACCTCCGGCAAATCTAAGCCCTCTCGCAGCAAGTTGATACCTATAAGGACGTCATACACACCAAGGCGCAGATCACGTAAAATATCCGTCCGGTCCAAGGTATCAACGTCACTGTGTAGATAGGCTACCTTGATGTTCAAATCCTTAAGGTAATCAGTCAAATCTTCACTCATACGCTTAGTCAGTGTCGTGACAAGTACACGCTCTTGCTTCGCAATAGTGACACGAATTTCAGCAAGCAGATCATCTACTTGGCCATCCACGGGGCGAACTTCAATTGGTGGGTCAAGCAAACCCGTAGGACGGATGACCTGCTGGGCGGGTGCCGGTGAGCGGCTCAATTCATATTCTGCCGGAGTCGCAGAGACGTATACCACCTGATTCACGTGCTTTTCAAACTCAGTAAACGTTAGCGGGCGATTATCTAGGGCCGAAGGCAGACGAAAGCCGTGCTCGACAAGCACTTCCTTGCGTGCGCGATCTCCGTTATACATGCCGCGCACCTGAGAAATACTCATGTGGCTCTCGTCGACAAGCAGCAAGTAATCATCTGGATAATAGTCTAGGAGTGTTGCCGGCTGATCACCAGGGGCCCGGTTAGTCAGATAACGACTATAGTTCTCAATACCTTTTACGAAGCCAGTTTCCTGGAGCATTTCCAGATCAAACCGAGTCCGCTGCTCTAGCCGTTGAGCTTCTAGCAACTTCCCTTCTTGTTTAAATTGGTGCAGGCGTTGCTCAAGCTCATGCTCAATCTTACCAAGCGCTACTTGCAGCTTGTCACGGGGCGTTACATAGTGGCTGCCCGGAAAAATATCTAACACCTCTGGCTTGCCTAAAATTTCACCAGTGAGCGGGTCAATCTTTAGGATACGCTCAACTTCGTCTCCGAAAAATTCAATACGATACGCCAACTCTTCACCGGCTGGATAAACGTCAACAACATCTCCACGTACCCTGAAAGTACTACGATGAAAATCAATGTCGTTGCGCTGGTACTGAATATCCGTAAGGTGGCGCATAAACTTATCCCGCACGCGACGTTCACCAGTTTTTACGGTGATGCGTAAGCCATCATAGTCCTCTACTGACCCAATACCATAAATACAGCTGACACTTGCTACGATGATGACATCCTTACGGGTCAATAATGCATCGGTCGCCGCGTGACGTAATCGGTCTATCTCTTCATTAATTTGGGAATCTTTCTCAATATAGGTGTCACTGCGTGGGATATACGCCTCTGGCTGGTAATAATCGAAATAGCTCACGAAGTAGTGCACGGCGTTGTCAGGGAAAAAATTCTTAAATTCAGTGTAGAGCTGCGCCGCCAGTGTCTTATTATGGCTCAATACAAGTGTGGGCTTTTGGGTGTTTTGGATCAAGTTTGCCATCGAAAAAGTTTTTCCTGAGCCCGTCACCCCCAGTAGTGTCTGGTGCTGCAGTCCGTCTTCTAAGCCCTTCGTCAACTGCTTAATAGCCGACGGCTGGTCGCCCATCGGCTTGTAGTTGCTGTGCAATGTAAGTCTTGCCATCTTTATATAGTACCCGTTTGGTCTATCTGATCCAAGCCAACCAGACAACAACGCCAAGGCCAAGCGCCGCCAGGATGATCAGGGTGATCTCACTGGCGGCTAATTCACGTTTTTCCTTGTCGTTCATTGTGCCTCCGTTAGCCGGCGTGCGGCGGTGGCGAGGTCGATCTCTCGCGTAAGAACCAATGCGTATCATGGTTGGCAAATTCTTTGTGCAAATCAGCATTCTTTTCGTCAAGAAGCTTTACCATTTTCTTAACCAAACGCACCGGATCGTCATCATAAATAACTAAATCGTGGTGCGGCGGTGGCAAAATCTTCATTAAGTTCGGAATGGCATCGGCAGTGCCACCAGAACCAAGCAACACACCGCAAGGTTTATGTGCTTCTAGGGCGGACGTAAACTCGTGCAGACTACCGAAGCGACCACCTATGGTGATAATTGCGTCACTGGACTGTACAAGGTACAAGTCACGTCCAACATAAGTCATACCCGTAAAATTTATGAAATCGAAGACATCGTAGGGCAAGCGATACTTATGGACGTGCTCTCTCATACTGCCAGCTGGCGAGAAGCCAATACTTGTTCCGTCCAACTCCTTTGCCCCGAGCGCTGCGAAATAGGGCAGCCCAACAGTTGCGCCAGTGGTAAGGATATGCCCACTCTTAGCAATTGCCTTGCCAAGTTCTTTTGCGGCGTCGTGATCAGCTTTTACCGTGGGTCCAGCCGCAGCACCAGAGACGCATATTGCGTGTCGGAGAAATCTAAGATCGTTGAGGTCTGGTGCCATAATGCTTACGGCTAATTGTATACTTCTTGTTCAGCAAATTCTAGAGGAGCACCAAGTTCAGCAGATAATTGTCGGTGTACCGCAACTTCAAGATTACCTTGATTCAAGTAATGCATCATGAGCTCATGCCATAAATTATCGCGTACAAAATGTACGATTCGATCCTGGAATGGCAAATGATTGCAGTAACTCAAGGCTACGTCTAGTGCGTTACATGAAACAATTTGGCCGGTATCATCCACTAAACCCAACTTTTCACTACCCTCCCAAAATTGTAGGGACGGTTCAAGCTCTGCCAAGATTTTTTCTCCTGAGGACCATTGCAGATCTTCTGGCTGCACGTGTGGTTCAAAAATCTCAGGATGATATGCATCGCTAAATCTGGCGTAATAACGCTGGATCATACGCCACGGCACGGGCTGCCCCGCCAAAGTAGCTGACGTATATGGCTCATTGACCGACGATTGCTGTAGTCTCTTGCCAAAATCCGGCTTTACTTGTTGTAGTTTGGCATACGAGCTATGTGAGCGAATGCCATTCATCTCTTCCATGGCAAGCAGAAATGTTGTAATCGCCAATCCGTCAACAACATGTTCAAGTGGCAATATCACCACGGCGCCCAGTTCTCGAAAACTCAATATATTGTGATGCTCGGTACTAACAAATTCTTGAGCCAGCTGCTGCCATCGCTTAGTAGTGGGCTGCGAAAGTGAAATCTTACGAGACTCAAAGTCACTTGGCGTTAATTTTGCGTACTGCTCCCTGAAGATCTTATGCCAAGATGCAGCTTCAACCATTAGAGCGGCCGCATAGAGGTTCGCTGGCGTCTCGTGTTTGAGCATAGAGTCGAGTGAACGATAGCCTAAACGCTTCATCGCCGCTTTCGGTGGTTTCTTCTTGAGCAGTCGCTTTGCAACACTAGCTTTTAGAGCGAACGAATTCTTCGGCGCTTCATGCTTCTCCAGGTACTGTCGAACTTTGGTAACGACCTCGTCGGGACTTGCATCTTCGGCTATGAGTAGCGCCTGACGTAGTACTTGTTCATCGTGCTTCAGACGCTGCTGCAAAGCACCATAGAGCTCTCTACCGGTCGTATCATTAGGATCCAAACCGAGGGCAGCTATCTTCTTACGTGTTTCTTGTAGGATTGTCGCCGTCAAACGGATATCGGTTCCCGGGCGCCCTGCTGCCTGTTCTAACTGCTGAATTCCTTGACTGAATGTAGGCTCAGTTGCCCCCAGTGCTGCCGACAAAAATCGTGTCATATCTACTCTCAGATTATCACAAGCGTGATCGTTCCGCCACCGAACAGACGGTCATGATATAGTTACAGTCATGCTAAGTTACACCAATTTCCATGCTGCTATTTTTGATCTTGACGACACGCTGCTGAGCAACTACCCCGAAGGTCACCCCGCTGGTCTCCATGAGGAATCACGGTTATCTGCAATGCACGCGCTGGGAAAGCAATATGACATCAAAGAACTGCAGGCGTTTACTGTAGAGCAAAACATTGCCGCTTTCCGTGACGCACCAGTTCATAGCCTAGAAGGTGCTGTTTGGAATGCTTTATTGATGATCGGCCTGGTAAATGGCGACATTATCGACGCCGATAATCCACTATTTCGTGAAATCGTTCAACTAAAAGACGAACTACACAAAAAAACGCTCCAAGAACTTGGGGTCGAAGTACCCGGAGCGATACGCTTTGTGCGCCTATTGGCAGCGCATGGTATGACCGATCACCTCGCCATAGCTAGTACCGCGATAAAACGCGACATCACCTTATCATTAAAAATACTAGGCCTCGAAGACCTTTTTCCGGACAAGTGCATCATATCCAAGGAGCGCCTGACGCATCCCAAGCCACATCCCGAGGCTTTCCAGCTGGCGTTTTCGAGTCTCAACCTGAGCATCCCGACTGAGCGCGTGCTAGCATTCGAGGACGATCCTCGTGGCATCATGTCAGCCAAGGCAACGGGCCTATTTACCTGTGCCATTACCACCCGTTATACACGAAAAGATCTAGAGAAACTCACCGTAGCCCCAGACCTTATCGCCGATAGTTATACTGAATTCGAGACGCTGCTTGCGCTCAAGTCCTAATTATTTAAATGGTATTGGCTTGTAGCCATCTGGTGCGTCATGAAGGAGTTGTAGTAGCTCTTTTTCTTTCAAAAGACCCCCTTGTGCGCCGACCTTTTGGACAACGCTCATAGAATTAATGGGAGCCCAGCGTAAGGCATCCTCTAAGCTCAGACCTTTTGCGGCTGCAGCGACGAATGCTGAGGCAAACGCGTCCCCTGCACCCGTTCGCTCGAATGGTGGCTTTGGATCGGGGTATGGAGGCATCTGTAGACGGTGGTTCCCATCACTGGCATAGGCACCGCTAGGGCCGTCAGTAATGACTACGACCTGTGGCCCCAGTGCGTGCAGCTTATCAAAAAGATCATTGATATCTTCATATTTGCCGCCGCCTACAAGCACCGCCTCTTCACGGTTCAAGATAAGGATGGCGCTACGCTTATAAATTCGCTTCAAACGTTCAGTACCGGCTTGCATCTGGAATGTCCCAGGCTGAAATGCAAGATGGATGCTAGGATTATCATCGAGCCAGTCAGCAACCTGATCATGATATGCGATAGCATGCTCGCTTATAGAGCTAAAATATACCCAACGAGGCGTCTCGTTTGGCCGCAAATGAGGCCAGTGATAGTCATATTCTTCATGCTTAATAAGGATGGTGCGCTCTTCCTTATACCAAAGTACGTAGTGGTAATTGCTAATCTTACCTGGATTAATACGCACGAACCGCGTATCCACCCTATTCTTTCCTAGGGCCGCAATCATATCCCTACCATACTGATCACCACCGACATTCGTAACGAAGGTGCTCTTTAGCCCAAGTCGCGCGAATGATACTGCAGCGTTTGCCGCGTTGCCAACACCTTCAATAACCTCTGCGTGATCAAAAGGGATTTTAGTGCCGAAAGGCATTGCAAGCCACTTCGAACCCTTTTCTTCAACGATTTTTGCCTTATCATCGAATAGCTTAACGAAAGCGTCGGTTACGATATCGCCAATACTCAGTACGTCAAATTGATGCATGCCCCCTCTTTCGGTTTCTTTCATAACGATTACGCTTATTGTGGCACGGCGGCCTACGTATTGCAATTGCCACTCAGGAAAAGACTAAGTGCTCCCCGAGTCTCCTAAATTGAATCCTGGGGTGGTTATAAATCTTGTGCGTGCGAAGCATTGGTGTCGCTACCCAGTTTATTCTCGTCAAGCTCACCTTTGCTTGCCGCACTAGCCAGTTCAAGCTGGTGTTGAAACAGCTCCTTTGTAGTGTGCGTTGCGTTGCGATTTGTAGCCCATGTCTTGAGTACAGGGTCTTGCAGTGCGCGAGAATACGAGAACGTAACTCCCCATGAGTGGGGTCCTTTTTGCGCGATAAGCTGCGCGATATGAGCGAGATCAGCAAACGCATCATTGCTTGTCTGACCGCCGCTCAGGAAGACAATGCCGCCCAATTCTTCTGGGACGTGCTCGCGAAAGACACGTACAGTACGTTCGGCCACATCATCATGGTTGATTGTGATGCCACTGTCCTTACCTGGCAGCACCATACTAGTCTTCAGAATCGCTCCTGGTAAATGCACTCGAAATGCACGCATTGTCTGGAACAGAATATCTAGCGTATGCCCAAGCACGGCTTCGCACTGCTCGGCCGTATGGTTGCCGTCAAATAACACCTCAGGCTCGACCATCGGTACCAAACCTGCTTCTTGGCAAATGCGAGCATAACGCGCCAGTATATACGTATTTGCACCAATACATTCGTCAGTGGGGATGCCGTCACCGATAGTAATGACACAGCGAAACTTCGCGAACTTAGCCCCTGCGGCTTGGTAGGTTGCCATACGCTCTGGCAGCCCATCAAGACCCTGCGTGACTTTCTCTCCAGGGAATCCCGGTAAATCAATGAGCCCTTTATCCACTTTAATACCAGGTAAAATGCCATGATTTTTGAGATACTCACGAAACACTTGACCGCTATGTGTTGATTGCCAAAACGTTTCGTCAAAGAAAATGACTCCGCTCAGGTATTTTTCAGCACCTGGAGTCGTTAATAATATCTCACGGTATTCACGACGGCTCTCCTCGGTACAAGGGACACCGACCGCATCAAAACGTTTTTGACAACTAGCATTACTCTCGTCAGCTGCCAAAAGCCCCTTGCCGGGTGCAACGAGTTTCTGTGCGATTTCTTCTAAAGCAGATATATCCATGAGCTTAAGTATATCGCTTATGGTTAGCTTCCACCTAGCTTTTTTTCTCAAGCACCATGTGGGCGGCAAATGCAATATGCATGGCATCTAATCCAAAGTGCTTAAGCAGCTCCTCGGGTTCTTTGGCGGATTCACCAAATTGATCCTGCATGCCTATGCGTCGCATTGGTGTTGGCAGTTGCTCACCAAGCAATTCTGCGATTGCACCGCCAAGACCACCGGCGATCTGGCCTTCTTCGGCAGTCACTACCGCCCCTGTTTTACGAACGCTAGTCAAAATAGTTGCCTCATCGAGCGGCTTAATGGTCGGCACGTTAATAACTTCGGCATTAATGCCATCTTTCGCGAGAATGTCGGCAGCTACCATAGCCTGATAAGTCATTGTGCCAGTCGCGATGAGCGTCACATCTGCGCCTTCTTTAAACACATAAGCCGGCCCAATGCTAAATGGCGTCTTTTCATTCGTGAGTACCGCTGAAGCACCGCGCGCGAGGCGGATATAATTCGGTCGCTTGTCAGCTGCCATTGCTCGGGCCATCTTTTCAGACTCAACACTATCACAAGGCACAAGTACTACCATATTTGGCAAAGCCCGCATCAAAACAATATCTTCCAATGCTTGATGCGTGGCACCGTCAGGGGAAGTGTAGAGTCCAGCGTGTGAACCGACAATTTTGACCGGACGATCATTTAGGCAAATGGTGGTACGAATCTGTTCCCAACAACGGCCGGGACAAAACGCAGCGTAGCTACTTACAAACGGTATTTTACCCATTGCGGCCAATCCCGAGCCCACGGTAACAATATTTTGCTCGGCTATGCCAGCCTCAATAAAACGCTCTGGAAATGCCTCGGCAAACAAGCTCATCTTTGTGCTATCGGTCAGATCAGCACAGACCCCAACAACCTGGTCGTTCTCCTTACCTACGGCAAGTAGCCCTCGGCCAAAACCGTCGCGAATTGATTCCTGCTTAGGGCCCTTTGCGTGGGCGTCATCTATTGCATGCATATTAGTCAGCCTCGCCCTTAATTTTGCCCTGCAGTGTATGAATTTCGCGCAAGGCAAGCTTGGCTTGATCGGCGTTAGGGGCTACCCCGTGCCAGTGAAAGTCATACTCCATAAAGTCGACACCCTTTCCTGGAATAGTATGAGCAATGATGCATACTGGCTTCTCTACAATAGCTTTGGCCATGTTCACCGCATCAATAACTCCCTCGACGTCATTGCCGTCAATTTCCAGAACATGCCAGCCAAAGGACTCCCATTTAGCCCGTAGATCTTCAAGTGGCATAACCACCTCAGTGGGGCCATCGATTTGAATATTATTACGATCGACAAAAGTAATAAGATTGGTCAGCTTATACTTAGCAATAAGCATAATGGCTTCCCAGTTATTGCCCTCGTTCAACTCACCATCACCAGTCGTTACATACACCCAACGATGCATCTGTTTATTCATACGTAACGCCAACGCCATGCCAGCAGCTTGACTGAGTCCGCTACCTAACGGTCCGCTCGTATTTTCGAGGCCCGGTAGCTTGATGCGTTCGGGGTGACCCTGCAGTCGGGAACCAAGTTGGCGTAAAGTCCACAGCTCTTTGCGGTCAAAGTAACCAGCTTCGGCCATAGCGGCATAGCGAACCGGGCATGTGTGGCCATTGCTCTGGATAAGGATATCTCGCTCGTCCCAGTCGGGATTTTGTGGATCATGCTTCATTATATTAAAATAGAGCGCCGTATATATATCCGCTTGACCCAAAGAGCCCCCCGGATGGCCACTACCGGCAATTTCCAACATCTTAATAATATCTTGACGAATCTCGGTCGCCTTCAGCTCTAATGCCTCTATAGAAGTAATTTGTCCCATATCCTCTTATTTCACGCTTACGCTTGCTACCTACTCATAGTACTACGCACGGCTTCATTTCAAAAACATGAAGGCCGCTACTAATAAGAAGGAAAATAGCCCTACAAGGAGAGCTATTTTCTGTAAAGTCTTATCCCAAAGACTACTTTGAGGTATGATGACCTTTGATTGCGGCCTCAACTACATCATGAGGTAATGCCGTCGAAGCCAAGAGTGCATTACGCACTTTTTCGGCAGCATCGCCACCGATATCACCAGCAGCATCAAGAGCGCCAACCACTGCCGACTTGGCTGCTTCGGCAGTGTCCGCACCAACATCACCAGCGGCCTTAACAGCTCCTTCTACGGTCGAAACAGCGACTTTGCCCAAATCACCGCCAGTGTCACTAGCAGCCTGGATTACTCCTTGCGCCACCTTACCTGTTGCCGCGATAACGTCTCCACCGACTTCACTGACACCCGTAATAGCACCGTGCATAATCTGCTGCGTAGCTTCTGTAAGCGAGCCGCCTACCTGGCCAACGCCCTTAATCGCGCCACTCGCTACTGCTGAAACACTATCCAGCCCAACAGCCGATACTTCTGAAGCATCCTTAAAAACATGAACAACTTGATCTTTAACGGTATCAGTTACTGCATTCATGATATCGTCGGCGCCCTTAATGGCGGCAACAACTGCGTCTGTGGTTCCCTTAATAATTTCCTGTAACATAGCGTCTCCTTATGTTGGTCTAGTTGGTATTTACGAAGCATATGCCCTTACTACATATAAATAAGTTAGAAAACATACAGTTATATGAACTACTTAATGCTAAACCCCAGGTAGTCTGACACCCGCAACCAGCTGCTCAAGTGTCTGGTAGGCACCTCCGGGGTTCGCTGCATGTTGTATATAGCCGCCAACATTCAAAACTTCAACGCCTCCCGCTGCCAATACGTGTGCATTTTGATTATTGATACCGCCGTCCCAGCCAATCTCTAATTGCGGCTTCAGTCTGTGCAAGTACAACGCTTTAGTGAGCAAATGCGTATTCGCCTGTCCGCCAAAATGGCCCAAATGCCCCGAGAAAATAAGTACATGATCGATCCATGGCAATGCAGGCTCGATCATACTGGGCATCGTTTCTGGCTTTAAGGCAACACCTACTTCAACACCTTGACTATGCGCAGCTTCAGCAAACGCCACAAAGTCTCCATCTGCTTCAGCGTGCACAATGATGAGTTGTGGCTGTAACTTAAGCAACAGCTTGGCGTGACTGAAGGGCTGCTTGTACATGACGTGCAAATCTGCACGCACACCGCCAGGCCACCAAACCTGATCGATGGAAACCGTCTTTGTGGGTGCGAAAACACCGTCCGCTAAATCAATATGAACACGGGCGGTAAACGAAGCAACCCGCTCTACCTGCTCGCGATACTCATCGGGGTTGCCTGCTAAAACTGTGGGACAAATTTCTGCTGCCATCTTGTATACTTCTTATAACCTTATAGTTAAGAGTATACTGCTTATGGCAATCGAACAAGACCTTGAACCATTACTAAGCACCCAGCAAGAGCAAGTCGGCTTTCTTATTGACGTAAGTAATAGCATCGACAGTAAAGCACTTGCTTTGTTGGCTATCAACGTGGCCATCCTGATATTCATCGCACAGGCTATGCTCCACCTGCACAGCTGGTGGGAATCCGTATTCCTCATAGGGCCGTTTATCCTCTCGCTCATTCTTAATATAATAGCCATCTGGCCCAGAAAATATGCCAGTGTTGGAGCCGACCTGCGAAGACACCCGGAATATCTTACGCTGCCAAAAGATGATCTTGTTCGGCAGTTGCTTTCCAATACAGAGGCGGCAATCTTGCAAAATACGCATCTTAACACGCTTCGCTTACGAGTCTCCATCGCCTCCATAGTCTTAACCGGCTTGGGGACACTTGTGTTATTTGCTATACTAGAAGCATGAGCAAACACAAGCCGACCAAAGAATCAGCCCCTCGAAAGCCAATCGCCGGATTGCCAGCACCACACCAAACGCTGACTATCTGGAAGGGTTTGTAGTTTCTTCTCTTTTCAGTGTTTATTAGTTAAGTTCATCGAGTTCTTTAATGCGACGCTTATAGCGTGGCGCTCCAGCAAACGGCGTAGCTAACCAGGCCTCAGCCAACTTAAGAGCTTGATCGATATTCATATATCGAGCGGGCAAACAGAGCACATTACAGTCATCATCATTGCGAGAAGCGTGCACCTCTTCCATATTCCACGCAAGCGCGGCGCGGATACCCTTAAATCTATTTGCTGCGATACAAATACCTTGTCCCGAACCACAAATAAGAATACCGCGCGCATCGCTATCGTCACTCGTTTTTATACCCGCCACAGCACGAGCGGCAAACTGCGGATAGTCATCATCAGGATCCAACCGCTCATCCCCTTCGTCGATAACCTCATAGCCTGCTCGTATGAGACCTTCTGTCAATGCACGTTTCATCTCAAAACCGTTATGATCGGCGCCAATATAAATCTTCATTCTGCTTATACTATAGCGCCTCTACTGGCAACTTGGGAAGATGTCGACGATTACTTTTCGACAACACGAGAAAGCACCGCGTAGATTTCGGCACGCCAAAGAGCAATCACCTTACGTGCTTCTTGGGAAACGTGCAGCATCGATTTAATGGATTCATTCTTACGAGCGGTCGCAAGACCCTGGTGGTACTTCACACCAAGCCATCGATCAAACTCTCGAAGCTGAGGTTCCAGCCATCGCCAAAAACGAATCGCCTGTCGACAAATAAAGATAGCCATGCGAATACCATACGTACGCACCTTCTGGCGGCCCAAACGCATATGCGACACGAGGCTCTGCCAAACGGGGCGTAGCTTTGCAACAAAGGTCTGGCCACCACGTTTTATAGCCTCGACTATGCGCGGAAAATGTTTGCGTATGTATGCAACTAAAAGAGTCGAAGCCACTATAAATGAAACATCTATGTAGTGTCCGACACGAGACAGCAGGCTTGGCTTTCTCGGCAACTTGATAATTACCACCGGGACAGGCTTAGGAGTTTTTACTTTTACGGCCTTAACCTTATTCAGCTTGGGAGCCAACTCAATGGGCTCATCAAACGTCACCGTCCGACTACCGAACCAGAACAAAAAAGCACGACGTATATTAGTACTAAATATAAGCAATGCGGCAACGGCAAGCATCGTGCCAAGTACCCAAAACACTTGATTTGGTTCGAGTCGAATACTTGTCCCAGGAACAACACCATCTGCCGCGAATAAAAATAGTGCATTTGTCACTACATAAGAGCGTCCTAATTCCCAGGCGCCAACTAGAGCAACAACCCATAATCCAATTTTTATATATCGCGCAGACATACTACCGGCTTTCCACCTTTTACCGTTATAATACTCTAGCGAATTCAACTTTTCCAGTAAATTGTCAAAAATGTGACGTAATTCACTTTACTTCTTCAAGAGGCGACCAATATCTGCAACTTCCTCAACTAAACGGTTGCTATAACCCCATTCATTATCGTACCAGGCGCAAACCTTCAACAGGTCGTCGGCAACGACCTTAGTGAGTCCCAAGTCTACGATTGCCGAGTGACTATTGCCAATGAAGTCACTGCTTACCAATTCCTCATCAGTCACATCTAAGATGCCTTGATAGTATGGGTTTTTCGCAGCTTCTCGAAAAGCATCATTCACCTCTTCTGCGGTGACCTTACGCTTAGTAACAATGACGAAGTCACTTAGTGATACAACAGGAGTAGGAACCCGAACTTCGAATGCACCAAAGATGTCCTTCACTGGAGGAAATGCACGGGCTGCTGCGATTGAAGCGCCCGTGGTTGTCGGTACAATGTTCTCGGCCGCAGCACGTCCATCACGCAAAGCCTTGCCTCCAGGGGCATCCTGCAACTTCTGGCTAGCGGTATAGCTATGAATCGTAGTCATCATCATTTTCTGAATGCCGAAATGACCTTCAATAACAGCAAGGACTGGCGTAATACAGTTTGTCGTACAGCTGGCATTACTAATAATCGGGGCATCCGTGTCCAGCTTGTCTTCATTCACACCAAGCACTACCGTAGGCGCGCTTTCGGCATTATCACCTTTAGCCGGTGCACTAATAACTACTTTCTTTGCACCAGCAGTGATGTGCGCCATTGCCTTGTCGGGATCCACGAAGAAACCAGTCGACTCGATAACAACATCAACTTGTAAATCTTTCCATGGGAGTGTTGCGGGATCTTTCTCGGCGGTCACGCGAATAGGTTTTTTGTCGACAATAATATTGTTATCGTCGTAGCCTACGTCATGGCTATAATTACCGTAGTTACTATCGTGCTTCAATAGATATGCGAGCGTCTTGGTATCTGTTAAGTCGTTAATAGCAACGATTTCTATGTCACTACGATCAAATGCGATCTTAAATGCGTTACGGCCAATACGGCCAAAACCATTAATTGCTACTCGTGTTGCCATGATCCTCCCTCGATTTAAGCATTAGCAAATTCTGCTGCTATTGTACGGTGTTAGGAGTGCGAGCGCAAGCAATTACCTATCTGTTTCCGTACCTTGAAACGCAGGAAGCCGTAGTAGATCATCTAAACTCTTGAGTTCCATAAAGAGTGGCATGGCATAGTTAAGCGAAGGATACTCCTTGGCAAATATCTTAGCCCGGACATCATCGAATCCAAGCGGCTCAATCGTAATTTTCTCACCGGCGTCAAGTTGTTGCGGTCGTTCATCAACAGGATCGGTAGCCAAAAACCAAACGACAAACTGTTCTATTTTTGGGAGCGGCTGGTAGACAGCAATAAGTCGCCAGTTCTTACAAGCTATGCCTGTTTCCTCAAGCAGTTCGCGCTGTGCTGAAGCGAGCCAGGATTCATCTTCTTCGTCAGTGCGTCCGCCAGGAAAAGTAAGTTCAACCCCTCGATCCGGCTGCTCGTCATTGATCATAACGATTTCGTTATTTTTAATGGCAATTATCTGGACAGTATCAGGACGACGGAGCATTTCGAATGTCGCCACGGATCCGTCAAACATTTTCAACGGCCACTGATAGACATCAAAAATGACACCTTTAAAAACACGCGTGGCATTATCGGGAACTATTTTGGCATGACTTGGTAGACTCTTCTTCATAAGAGATCTACTTAGCTTGGCTCTTGTAGCGCTCGATAGATTCTTGAATAATCAACTTAGCAGCCTCAGCGTCTCCCCAACCTAGCACTTCAGTACTGCCTGGTTTTTTGAGATCCTTGTAGTGGTTGAAGTGGTGCTCGATTTTTTGCTTCCATCGTTCGCCGAGATCATCCAGGGTCTTAATACGGTCACCGCTATTGCGATCGTCTGCCGGCACGAGAACAACCTTATGGTCGGCGTCCCCATCATCATTGAAGTTCAAAATACCAACAATCTTGGCTTCAAGCCAGATACCTGTAGGCAATGGCTCATCGCAAACAATAAGCGTGTCGAGCTCATCGCCATCTTCGTCTAGGGTCTGGGGAATAAAACCATAGTTGCACGGCTTCGCAAAAATAGCCGGTTCAACACGATCCAGCATGAAGCATGCGTGTTTACGATCCCACTCAATCTTGAGGATCGATCCTTCGGAAATTTCGACGACCGTGTTGACCATACCATTTTGCCAATCACCAACCGTCAGTACCTGATTAAAGTCCGCCATACAAAAAACTCCTCTTTCAGCTATTAGCTACTTCGGAAGTATTGTACTATAGAGTTAAAGACCATGACTAGTATCATTGGACACCGCGGCGCGGCAGGGCTAGCGCTGGAGAACAGCACGGAAAGTATCCGAGCGGCATTAAAACAAGATGTCGATAGTATTGAGTTTGACGTGCACCGCACAAAAGATAATAAACTGGTCGTTATTCACGACAAGCACACAGGGCGAGTAGCGCACGAAAAAGTCCTGATTAGTGAGAAGACACTAGATGAACTGCGACAATTACCCCTAAAGAATGGGCAGCCCCTTCCTACGCTGGATGACATGCTCAAGATCATCGACACTCGGCCAATCATCATAGATATCAAGGACGGTGGCTCATCGGGCGAGCTGCTCCAGGCGCTAAAACGCCACCCAAACGCGAATGTCAGCTTTGCCTCTTTTGATCACAATGAATTGCGACAACTTCATGAGCGTCGGCCAGAAATCCCAATATACGTGCTAGAACATTTCAGTCCTATAGACATTATTCATAGTGCTATAGCAATTGGTGCGCGAGGCATTGGACTCAACAAATGGCTGATGAATCCCTTTACCTATTACCTTGCTCAACGATATAGCCTCGAGTTGTACGTATACACACTCAACAATCGTATGTTAGGCAGACTATTCAAAAAGCTATACCCAGCAGTAGATATATGTACGGATCATCCCGAGCGCTTTAGTGAACTGCGCACCAAAGGATCAATTACAACAAAGAAGTAGTGAATAGCACTCAAAACTCTATGCATGCCCATTTCCACCATAGCGACGAAATCGCCAAAGATATACGATCATTCTGGTTCAAGCTAGAAAAACCGTGTAAATATACCGCCGGTCAGTTTACTGAGCTCTCTTTGCCGCACACTGCCGATAAACGGGGGCAACGACGCTGGTTCACCATTTCAAGCTCTCCCAATGACCCCCTACTCTCAATCACGACAAAATTTACCACCGGACGGAGCAGTACTTTTAAGAAAACGCTCCGCACACTGCGCCCAGGTGATCCCGTCAAATTAGCCGAGCCCATGGGGGACTTCGTGCTCCCCAAAGATGCCTCGATTCCTCTTATTTTTATAGCTGGAGGTATCGGGATTACACCCATGCATAGCATGATTAAATTCCTTTACGATACTCACGAGCAGCGCAACATCCAACTTGTCTACGCCACAACTACTGCGGAAGAACTGGCATTTTTACAGCTACTTCAGACGTACAGCCTATCCCTTACGACGATCGTTAAGCATCCGTTGCCACCATATAGTGGACTTAGCGGCTCACTCGACACAGATCGTATCCTGACAATCACCACACCCACACCTGAAACGCTTATCTACTTAGCAGGTCCGGAACCAATGGTAGAGTTACTCACAAAGGGCCTCATAGCTAAAGGCATAAGCCCTCAACAAATAGTCACGGACTATTTCCACGGATACCAACGTTTCTAGCTAAAACTACTCAGTCACTTTAACAGTGGCTGTCATATTGGGATGAAAGGTGCAGTGATAAGCAAAAGTACCGACCGCATCAAAAGTATATGTGTACGTACCACCTGGCTGTATATCGCCACTCTTGGGGCCGTTACCGCTATCAATAGCAACTGTGTGGCTAGTAGTATCGCTATTTGTCCACGTTACGGTCGTGCCTTTTTTCACTGTAGTTGCTGTAGGCGAAAATGCAAAGTCCTTGATGCTCACTGCATTACTGGTCGCCGTACTGTCACTTGAGCCCGAAGAGCTAGAGCTACTGCTCGGAGTGACCGTACTACCCTTTTTGTTAGGCTGTGAGACAAACAAGTCTACGATAAAAGCAATCGCCACTACACCGACGATAACGCCAATTAGTATTCCTTTTTTCTTCATATAGGGCCCCCTCGTTATGGCTCTATTGTATCACCGTGCCTACGAGAATGTTCATTCAAATATTCACGAATACGCAGCGCCGCAGTCGCACCCTCACCAGTTGCGCTAGCGATCTGCATCGTTGCGCCACTATGCACATCGCCGGCCACAAAAACACCGGGCATACTAGTCTGCAGCTGATCGTCACTTTTCACAAAGCCAATTTCGTCTAGCTCAATTGCTGAAGACTGTAAAAATTCAGTGTTTGGCTTCAAGCCCACAAAAATGAAAACACCGTCAGTAGGGAAATCCACCTTTTTCCCCGTAGTCGTATCGGTGCCAACCACTTTAATAACTTTATTATCTTCGCCAACAATTTCATCTGTTGTCGTATTAAAGTGAACTGTGATCTTATCCTTGTGTTTGTCGTTGAGGTCGTGCTGCAAAATCTCTGAAGCACGCAGGTGATCACTGCGCACTAGCAAGTCAATATGACTTGCGAAGCGCGTCAAAAACATCGCCTCTTGCACGGCCGAATTACCGCCGCCAACGACGACTAATCGCTTGTCGCGGTAAAAAGCACCGTCGCAGGTCGCACAGTAATGTACTCCGCGGGCATAGTATTCCTGTTCGCCTGGCACGCCAATCTTCTTGTAGTCACTGCCTGTAGCCAGTAACACCGACTTTGCAAGCATCTCACCGCTCGTTGTTTCCAGTCGCTTATACATGCCTTCATCGGCAATTTTAGTCACTTCCCCTAATTCAATTTTGGCACCAAACCGCTCAGCCTGTAATCGCAGGTCATCGGCGAGTTCCAAGCCAGCCAAGCCCTTAGGGAAGCCGGGATAGTTGTCTACCCAATCAGTAATTGCGGCTAGGCCTCCTACAACACCGCGCTCAAAGAGTAACGTCTCGATATCTTCGCGCGTGGTATAAATAGCGGCACTAAGTGCGGCCGGACCAGCACCGATCATGATAACATCATGCACGGTCGGTTTGTCTGTCTCTTGAGTTGTAGGAGTGTCTGTCATGTCAAATATTATGCTACTGCTGGAGCAAGCTTAGAAAGGTTGTAGCCCACAATAACTTCTTGAGAATCATCGTGCTTAGTGACCACTGTTACGGGTACGGTTAGGGCTCCGCTGATGCTTAACGCCTCCGCCTGACGCTCTGGGTTCGTGTCCAAATTCACTTCCTCGTACCCAATACCTTTAGCGCCCAACCACTTCTTCACCATAACGCAATACGCACAGGTGTTGGTAGTAAAAATCGTGATGTTTTTGACCATAATATCCCCCTCTTGTTTTGTTTTTCGGTCTTGGTGTCTATTATATATAGCGTTTATGCTTGATGCAATACACCATATATTGTGTTTTTTACGTTATTTACTTACCGATAGCTTGCAATGTAACATCGAAAACAAGATCAGCGTTTGCGGGAATACCAGAACCAGCTGGCGGGTTGCCACCATATGCCTGCGCGGCAGGTATTAGTAGACGTCGTTGACCGCCTATCTTCATACCAGGAATGCCGTTTGTCCAACCGGTAATAACCTGACTCAAGCTAAAACTAGCAGTTTGCCCACTATCCAGAGAACTCTGGAAGACTACCCCAGTAGCAGCGACTGCACCAGTATAGTCCACAGTGACGGTATCACCAGCTTTGACTTCGGTACCCGTACCAGCCTTCAAATCGGTGACCTGTAGTTGATCAACATGAGTAACTGGGGTAAAGCCCGCGAGCTTTGTACCCTGCAATTTTCCATTAGCTGCGCCATTGCTACCGGTAGTAGTACTTGTTTGGTTCACGTTCTTTGCCTCCTTATTGTCTTTGTAGAGTTGCCAGATCACGGCAAAGCTAGCCGCAAATGAAAAGGCAAAAAATAAAATAGCTATAACGAGTGCGAACACTCTTTGATGCGGTCGTGTCTCCGCCACAGGGGCCTCCTCCATTTGTCTTGTTTGGCTTATTATACGCGTCGGACGCTGGGCTGCCTAGAGCATGGCTACAAACAAAATTACCAGCCGCCTCCACCGCCGCCACCACCGCCGCCACCAGCACCGCCGCCGAAACCACTACTCGATGAACTGCTCGGCGAAGCGAAGGCAGTATCAACGGAGTTACCAATACCGCTAGTCAAGCTAGACGTAAAGTACAGCACGCTAAAGGTGTTCCAATTGCCGCTATACCAGTCGGGTGGCGTGCGATAGATATCCTCGAACTGCTTAGCCCATTGCTGTTCAACGCCCAGCACCATGGCATAGGGCAATAATTTTTCAAATAATTCTACCGTGCGAGTCGGCCCAGTAGCTTTTGCCGCATATGGCGCGTTGGGAGATTGGAGCATCTTAATGCGCTCCGCCTCAGCCACCTGCAAGTACATTTTGAGACCCTTAATGTGGTCGTTTGCGGCTACACCCTTTTCCGTTCGTCTACCGCACTGGCTCAAGAATAATCCAGCCACAATTAAACCTGCAGTAGCGCCCACCCACCAAGCTGTCAACGAACCGAATGCGCTGCTCATGCCGGCCAAAAGCAATAAGGCAATAAGTATCCCCATGGCAGACAAGGCTCGTCTCATAGTGAACATGCTTGCTCCAAAGTAGTCACGATCCAAGAGACTTTTCCGCAATTGTTGCCGAAGTTGCGTAGCAACGCTTGCAAGCTTGTACTTCATATATGACAAATCCACTTCCTGGCCTGCAGTCGGGTTCGTAAATAGGTGGGTCATAATCACAGTCTCAAATTCGCTGAGCTTACTGAAATCAGGATTTGTTAGTCGCAATGTATACACAGTGAGCGCCTTCCGCAACGCACGATCCTTCTTTTGCTCGACAATTGTTATGTAGCGACGGATTGCCAAATCAATAATAGTGGCAGTAATATCCTTGTTGTCGGTTTTGAAATCGATAACCGTACCGACCTCTATAGGGCTAAGGCTGTCCGGAGCATCGTATTCAGGTATAATCGTGCCCCTCCCCTTAGGGTCACGTCCGTGGCGGAACCAAAATAGGGCAGCCGTGCCGCCTAGCACGAAGAATGGCACAGCAAATGCGATAGCCGCATCTCGATATTCATCCAAGGTGTCGTACCACGTCGATGGGCGGAAGTAGCCTTTTTGAAAGCCCGCTACAAGAGATAGTGTTTCGTTGACACCCAAGACTGCCGTAGTCTGAGAGATTATAGTTCGCGAGTTGGGCCGCTCAACGAAACAGCTACGCGCTTGGCTGCCAAAAGAGCCGGTATAGCAAATTGGACGTTGATCTGAAAGCCTAAGGTCACCTGGCAAGTGCAGCATAACGCGCACAGTACCGAATGGCTGGTTCCACTGATCTCCATTAATATCCCAGTAGAGTTCATCATGATCGCCATAAAATGTCATGACATTATGTACTGTGTAATCAATAGTATATTCTTGATTGCCCGTAACTGTTCGAGTAGGATCGCCAATTTTAAGAACCGTGTTGCCATTTTGGGTATATTTTGTGTATTTCACAGGAGCACCCGTCGTAGAGTCCACCCGATTGACATGGAGTTGCAAACGATGATTCTTATATTTATCCGGAATGGCACGCAGCAAGCCATGGTTACTGTCGGTAAAATCGACGGCAATATGCTCTACTATATGGAGCTCACCTTGAGCATCAGCTCTAGTGAGCGTGTCGTCTGCCGTAAAAGAGGTCACTCGAAAATCATTCACATCGGCATAGGCGTGTGACGCACCACCAACTACCGTGAGCACTACCACGCTCAGCATAAGCATTATTCCGCGCTTCATATCCTACCACTCACCCTTCTTATCCGTTAGCCATCCTAAATCTAATTGTACAACCTTCGCATAAAATACGCCTCTATAGTGAAAAACTAAATGAAAAGCATATTTTGTGGTGGTCGACAGCTGCAGCCCGCTCTATAAATAGTCAGTAGCTATCTCAGGTAACCGCCTAGTGGCCATTGCAATCCCCCATCCGTGCCCGAAGGCCGATACCCTATAGGTTCTCACCCCTTTGATCTGCATAGTCTGGCGTGGCACGACGTCATCCGCCCACTGCACGACGGTGATTATGCGATGCTTCTCGGCCGTACTCAGACTTGGGATAGTTGTCGTTCCGCAGTACACTACGGAATCAAAAAAGCTACGACTTTCCTTTGATTTGCCAATATAGGCCATGCGTCGCAACGTGCGCTTGTCCCACCACGGCAAAGCAGACTCATGGATTCTAGAGCAAAGTGTTACTGCATATAGATTCTTATTATGTAGTCGCCCAAGGATATTCAAAACCAGACTACCCCCAGCACTGGCGCCAACGAGAATCAGTTTCCCCTGATCGGTGAGTGCCGCTTCGGTGTAGGCCACCATACGCGCAAGTAATTCTTCGAATGACTCACCCGAAAACCAATTAACCGGGACATGTGTCACCCGGGCGCCTCTTCGCTCGAGGTAATCTATTGCCAGCGCTTCGCGCTTGCGCGTCACACCGTTAGTAAGCCCGTTGAAGTAAAGGATACGATACGCAGACATTACAATCCAAAAATTTTAAAATCCCATTCTTATCTACTGATCTGCCGATAATGGTATTCGTTCAGTATCGTCATGGTCGAGCCGTTAAACTCTTGTGGCGTCAATTGCACTTGCTGCCAAGGCAACCTTCTCAAGAATGCTAGCAACCTCCTGATCGGTAAGTGTTCTCTCGTAACTAGCCAAGGAGAGTCGTAGGGTAATTTGCTTGTGTGCAGGGTCATCATCGCGTTGATAAATATCTACTGGGCCCAATGACGGTAGCGTGTTCTCTGGGCAGGCGCCACCTAATTCGCTCCATACAAAATCGAAAACGGTTTTGTATGTCGTCTCTGCGGGAACTTTCAAACAAATATCTTGCTCAACTTTCGGAAATCGCGGTAGCGCGACATAGCTATGCTTGCCAGCAATCTGCAAGAATACAAGTGGGTCAAGCTCAAAACCAGCTGTGCGATCAGGCAATTTCAATGCCTTACGCACCCCTGCCTTATATTCACCAATGACACCCCATGCCATTCCTTGTTGGTCGCGAATAACCGCACTGCGCCCTGGCTCATACGATGCCGCAACTTGCTGCAACCACGGTGTATCGGCCAAATCCGCACTTATCAACGCTTCAAATTGCAAAAAAGGCATAGCCGAAAAGCTGGTGAGCAAATGCACTAAGAAGGCTCGAGCCTGGTAGTACGGTGCACCAGGCCGCGTATTGGCGACCTTGGTGTCTGTAGCGAGCACCAAGCTAAGACTACTAATTTCTCTAGGCAGGCCATCTTCATCAACATCATTAGTGTTATGTATGCGGCCCATTTCGAATAGTGCAAACTCGTCATATCCAGCTTTAATATTGCCGTGTACCGTCTGCAGCAGGCTGGGAGTGAGGCCCAGGCGATAAAATTGCAATTCTGGACTCAACGCGTTGGCTAGCTGGAATGCTTGCTTACGATCTTGCTTAGCCTTATCTAGTAAATTGCCATGCACAAAGCTGTAGCCCAGTACTTCTGTTGCTCCGGCATTGGAAAGTACGCGTCGAATATTCGCCTTTAGGTCAAATAACGGATTGGTTGGCGCGGGCATGAGCGTTCGAGCCGGCAGTTCAAGCGGCAAATGATCAAACCCATATAAGCGGCCGACCTCTTCGACAACATCTTCAGGAATCTCAATGTCAGTGCGCCAGAATGGTGCAGCCACTGTAAGATTTTCTTCCTGGATCGTAACGGTGAACTCTACATTCTCAAGCAGAGATTGCATGTTCTCAGCAGTCAGGTGTACGCCAAGGCGTGCGTTAATAAACGCTGGCGTTACTATTACTGGTCGGTGGAGGCTCCCGCGCTGCATCACCTCTTCGGACAAATAATTATCATCAATGAGTCGACTCGCCACCTTGCCGCCAGCAAACTGCCGAATTTCACTTACAATCTTCCCTATAACAGCCACATTCTGCAGCGGGCTCTGACCCTTCGTAAAACGAGTAACCGCATCAGTAAAGATGCCGTGAGCCATGCTGGTACGTCGCATGGAGTACATATCCCAATTGGCAGCCTCAATAATAATATTCTTGGTATGTTCGTCAACTTCAGTGTCTCCCCCGCCCATGGCGCCGCCAACACAGATCAACTGCTTGTCTGTGGCGACCATCATAGCCTCAGCACGGGGCGTAATAGTCTTACCATTTAGCAAGGAAATTTGCTCGCCCTGCCTGGGCTTACGGATAACCAATACCGGATGATTGGCATCATTGCTTAGGGCTTTTACCTTATCGTAGTCGTAGGCATGTATGGGCTGGCCTGTGAGCGTCATATACCAATTGGTGTAGTCGACGACATTGTTGATACTACGAATACCGGCTCGTGCGAGATCAGTCTGCAGCCAAACTGGACTTGTTTTTAGCTCCACGTCACGCAAAACGATAGCAACAAAACGCGGCACTAATTCGGGAATTTCATTACGCACTTCCAATGGCAATTCCTCAGACTCTACACCAGGGATGTCAGGATTTAGGCGGTACCATTCAGGACTCTTATACGGTCGATGATAAACACCTTCTATCTCACGAGCCACACCAAGCCATCCGAAACAATCCGGACGATGCGTAAACATCTTGTTCTCCATATCAATAATGACGTCATTCTTTAAATGATAGACGTCAGCAAATAAGGTGCCAGGGGGGGCCTCTTGATCAATCTCGAGAAGCCCGTCATGGCTATCTCCGAGAGCAAGCTCTTTCGCGCTAGCCATCATGCCGCTACTGATTTCGCCACGCAGTGGACGGATGCCGACAACAAACGGCTCTTGCTCTCCAAAAGTACTCGGTACGGTTGCGCCCGGAGGAATCCATGCGGCAAGCATGCCCTCACGGACATTAGGAGCGCCACAAACAATCTGTACAAGCCCCTCTTCATCACGCTGCAGGTCTGGAATCGTACCGCCATCGTCAACCTTACAAATATGCAGACGATCGGCATTAGGGTGGTTAGAGACATGCACGATTCGTACAACAATAATGTTGTTGAAACGCTCCCCGAAAGGAATCGTTTCTTCGACAGCGGCGAGTTGAGCGCCAATTTTTTGAATTAACTCAGTAACACCATTCGGAGCTGGGTCGCCAGCAGAATGGTAGTGCTCATTTAAAAACTTAATACCCTGGACGCTAACTTTCATGCGGCTGCTTTCTTAATCTTTTCCTGTAGTTCTGTGAGTTGTTCATCGCTCATACGAGGGCCTTCGGTGGTACTAAAGTAGCCAATATATTCCGGATAGAACTCCTGATGATGGCTCCATACATTAGTTTCATCGCCCAGCTTACCATGCAGGGGATACAGTTTGGCATGTACGTGCGCGACACCGGTACCTTCAAAGGCAACCGCAACGCGTGACACGTCAAAAGCTTCCTCAAGAATCTTCGCTACTTGCTTAACCGCAACCATGAAGTCGCTCATAGCCTGATCATCCATAGCGAAAATATAGTCACTCACATTCTTCTTGGGTATAACTACAGTTACACCAGGTGTATTCGGATAAGGCGTTAAAAACGCCAGGTAGTTCTCATCTTCCCATACCTTGAAGCTAGGAATTTCATTGGCAACAATTTTTTCGAACAACGATCTGTCTGTCATACTCTACTCCTACTTTTTAGGCGAACTGTTTAAGAAAGTCGAGCTTGCCACTTTCAAAATGACGAACATCCTCAATGCCATATTTCATCATTACAAGACGCTCAATGCCACCACCCCACGCAAAACCAGTATAGATTTCTGGATCAATCCCAGCCATCTTGAGTACATTCGGATGAATCATGCCGCAGCCAAGCAATTCAATCCAACCACTATAGCTACAGATATTACAGCCCTTCTTCTTGCAGAAAGGACAGCTTAACGCGAATTCAAAACTTGGCTCAGTAAAAGGAAAGTAGAACGGCTGGGTCTTGATCTCTATTTCCTGTTGATAATACTCCTGCAAGAAGGTTTTGAGCGTTGCCATAAGATGACCAGCATGTACACCCTTATCTATATATACCCCCTCCAACTGGTAGAAGGTATGTTCATGACGAGCATCAAGATCTTCGTTGCGGAAAACGCGCCCAGGAATAACGACAGCTATGGGACGATTTTGTTCTAGGTTGGGCTTCATGAGCTGCATAACCCGATGCTGCATAGTGCTCGTATGTGCTGGTGCAATAAATTGCTTTCCATTTTCATCAGTTTGAGTCGTCATGAACGTGTCATAGTCGTCACGTGCTGGATGACCTTCCGGAAAATTCAGACTGCTAAACATGTGCCAGTCATCATCAAGTTCACGAGACTCAATAGCGGTGAATCCCATACGATAAAAGATGTCCAATACCATTGTCAGTTCGGTCATCAGCGGATGCTTGCTGCCAAGGTCAGCACCCAGTAGCTTCGGACGGTGCTCGGTGGCTACGTTAAGATCAAAGGGCGCTGTAACGTCAATGGGCAAAAGTACTTCCGCCTCCTCTTGGTGATCAGCTACTAGTCGCTCAAGTTCACCCTTCAGCCGGTTGATCTCTTTGCCAAACGAACCTCGTTGTTCCGCAGGCAGTGTCGGAATTTCAGCATACAGTGCTCGCAACTCAATCGCCTTTAAAATTTCAGCTTTGTCTTTCAAATCGGTAAAACGAGCCTTGAGCTGTTCGGCTACAGTAGCAACACGAGTATTTTCATAATTCATCTTAGGTTTAAGTATAGCAAAAGAGGAGCTGAGGTATAATAAGCCTATGAAAAAAGCCATTATTTTCCATGGTACCGACGAAACCCCAGACACTTACTGGTATAAATGGCTTGCAGGTAAACTCGAAGAGCGCGGCTATACGACCGAAATTCCAGCATATCCTGAGATTAATCACGAGGATATCAGCACTTTTTTGCCAAAGGTACTGAAAAACCATGTCTTTAGCGAAGATACTGTGCTTGTGGGTCACTCTGCTGGCGGCCCGTTGCTACTGAGCATTCTTGAACACATAGACGCAGTAATCCCACAGGCTATTTTGGTTGCCGGGTATGCTCGGGAAAAGCCGGGCAGAGGAAAAGGACCGATCATACAAGAGAGCTACGATTGGAAACGAATCAAGAATCATGTAAAAGATATCTATTTCGTCAATTCTATCAACGACCCGTGGGGTTGCGACGACAAGCAGGGTCGTATTATGTTCGAGCACCTAGGCGGCACGCAAATCATCCGCGATGAAGGGCATTTTGGATCCGGGACGTTTGGCCAGCCCTACCCGACCTTTGAGCTACTCAATAAATTGATCGACTAATATGAAGCCAAATTCCAAAGCTCAATCAATCCTTGACCGCATCTACTATGCCACCCTCTCTACGGTCGATTCAAACGGTGATCCCTGGAATAGCCCGGTCTATTGCGCCTACGACAAAAAACTACAATGTCTACTGGGGCTCGCACATTGAGAGTCAACACTCTCAGAATCTTCGAGCCAATGGCAAAGTTTTTATTGTGGTTTATGACTCAACAGTCGCACCCGGACTTGGTGAAGGCGTATATATAAAAGCTAGCGTGATCGAAATAACTGATACCGAAGAGATTAAAGCTGCATACATGCTACTGCAAAATAAGCGACCAAACCAATATTGGAAGCTCGAAGAGCTGCAATCAGACAAGCCAGTACATCTTTTCAAGGCCACTCCTGAAAGTATCTGGACGAACGGCGGGGGCGAGAAAAACGGACAGTATATTGATACGAGAGTAGAAGCGACCAAAGACACATCGATTCGAGCCAAATAATATATGCCACAAAATATAACTTGCATCCGTACAACTATTAGTCCCTCCCTCGTGCTATACTGACTGCATGGCACAATTTTCTTTTGACGTCGTCAGTGAGTACGACAAAGCTGAAATGAATAACGTATTCGATCAGGTGCAGCGCGAGATTGGTTCACGCTACGATTTTAAAGGCACTCCTGCTGCAGTCGAATGGCTCAATAGCGAAAAAACAGGGTTCAAGATAACCGGAAGCGGCGACTGGCAAGTAGACGCTATCCTGGATATTGTTCGTAAAAAACTTGCGGCCCGAGAACAAAGTCAGAAGGTCCTCGATACTACCAAAGAGCTAACTGAAAGCAATCTAAAAACCACACAAGAGGTTCCCTTTAAGCAAGGGCTCGATCAAGAGAAGGCAAAAAAAATTACCGCTTTATTGCGTGACAAATTGCCAAAAGCAAAGACACAAATTCAAGGCGATGCAGTACGAGTCACAAGCAATAGCAAGGACGACTTGCAGGCGGCCATGCAATTATTGCGCGAGCAAGATTACGACTTTCCGCTCACCTTCACCAATTACCGATAACAGCTCAACACTCGAGACAGCGCCTATCCGCAGGTCATGGCTGTAGTGGAGTTAGCTGAATCCATGCCACGTGGATGATTTGCTGTATAGAGAGTCTGGTCACCAGTACGTTACTCATCGCATATTCTCATACTTAGGCGCTAGTTAGCTTGGATACAATTAGTAGAACGACGACCGTCTGAATTCTGAGCTTGCTCAAGGCTAGCTTTCGTCGGAAATACTTGGTCATTAACAATCACCTTGCCGACATTACCAGTCAAAGTAACCATATCATCACCTCCCACACAGCTTGCATCAGTCTTAAGTTCAAACGTCTCGACACTATCAAACATGTATCTCTGACCGTAGATTGACAGCTCACCATTCGGTGTCGCACTTGTCTGTATCCCGGTTATCATCAAACTTGCACGTTCTTGATCCGGACTAGCCGCAAGTAGTACATGACCCGGCTTAAGATACTGCAACTCAATACTGTTGTCTTTGGCTGTCGTCAGATATATATCCTTCTGAGTAAAAGCAGCATCATTCCTAAACCTATTGCCCTCACCAGTAATCGTAATGGCCGTGAGTGCAGGTGCGTGAATAATGATTTCGAGATCCCGGCTATCATGAATACATATGTTGTGGCAGATCGGCTTTACAAAATTTGCCGTATTGATGGTGAGCGTATCGCCGGTAATAGTCTTTGTGATCGATCCTGTGGAGCTACCCATATAATGGTATTCCAGCTCGTACTTCGTGTCTGGCAGGAATACATACTGAGTATCGTTGCCTTGAACCACGACACTCTTGAAGGCGCTCGTGGTGATCGTCTGAGAGTGATGTAGGCTATTAATACGCTGCTGCAGGTTTGGTGCAACAACTGCAGCGAGTGCAACAGAAGCAGCAATTGACACAATCAAAAGCCCAGCGATGGTTGCTGTAGCCCAGCCAGGAACTCTCCGCTTGCGGCTAGTCATTGATACTCCCATAAGTACGAATATGAGCGATACTATGCCTGCGGCAGCAAGGCTACTTGCGAGCAATAATGATTCCTTTATACCTATGGGAAATACAGCTACTCCACTGACCGAAATACCTTTTGTTGCAAACATATATATGCCAGCGGTCATACAAACAAGTAGCAGTACGATGCCAACTGTACAGAATAGCCCGCCGAGCAGTTTCACGAGTAAGCTGCCGACATTCTGGACGAGTGGCGCGATAGTATTGCGTGTACGCTTAGCGGCACCCGACAGGTCAGCTCTGTCGACGATTTCTTTTAAAGAGTCTACCGTTACTGACTTTCCCTGCATCTGTAAACGGTCACTCTTCGTTTTAGCCTCCGGAATCACTAACCATAATACGATATAGAGCAGGAAACCGCCGCCGCCAAAAATAAGCAACAATACAAAGAGGAGACGAACAATGACCACATCAATGCCAAAGTACCTAGCAAATCCAGCGCAAACACCTGCGACCAGTGCATCGTCGGTATCACGAAATAAGCGCCTTGGCGTGCTGCTTTCGGCTGGCTCGTGGTGCTCAGGATCTGCTTCGTCAGTAAAGTCAGCTGGCTCCCCGAGTTGTTCTTTTAAATAACTTACATCCTTCATGAGCACAACTTTTTTAGCATCAATACCTCGTTCGGTCAGAAGCTCGGCCATACGAGCTTCCACTTCTTCTAGAACATCTTTGTTTGCAACCTGCTTTTTTATCTCATCTACATACGTGCGTAGAGCATGGTGCGCGTCAGTGGCAATGGTAAATTGCTCACGTCCAAGATGAATGTGGGTTATTTCGTTCATGATTTTCCTTCCTCAAGAGTCGTTATTGATGCTGACAGGCGCATATATGTTTTTCGTAGAGCGGAAAGGGTTGCCTTTCCCTGGTCTGTTAGCCAGTAATACTTTCGTGGGGGCCCCTGCTCTGACTCTTGCCACTCATAGGCCAAAAGCTTGTCACGAGCCATGCGACTCAATAGGGGATACAGCGTACCCTCAACAACAATAAGTTCCGCCGTCCGTAACTTTTGTATAATTTCAGAACTATAGACCTTGCCGTCTTTACACAACAGCAGTACACAGTACACCAGCATGCCCTTTCGCATCTGCGTTTCTACTTGCTTTTCAAATGATTCGCTGATGGTATCTTCGTTCATATACTACTATGCTATACAAGGTACTATATTTTGTCAACTGTACTATTTCTGTTGACGTGTTGTTTGCATGCGCGTATACCTTATTGGTAATCATTTAAATCTCTAAGTGTGATGTCGACTACTGAAAAAATTCATCCTGGTTATACCAGTGACCTTTTGGTTGCTGAAATGTCTGCCGAATTAAACACGGCTGTTCAAGGCCTACCGGAAGATGGTCCATTGCGCGTCGCCTTCCCTCTTGTCCATCCTGATGGTGCAAGCATTTCCTACGGTCTACAGGCACTAAAGTATGGCGATCGATCCAATGTGCGGACAGAAGTATGGGTGCCAAGAGATGATGGTAGATTTGATCTCATAACAAGTGCTGACGAGCTGCGCGCTCGTGCAACAAATCTGTGGGTGCCTTCAGATGATACAGCTTCTCTAGAGCTCATACGCCACCTAGAAGAAAGGCAGGATCCGCTTGACGGCAAAGTGGAACTCCTGCCAGGTGCAACTTTTCATGGCACTGAAGCAATGCGAAAAATAGTAGACATAGATTTGGATCATGACTCTATTTCGCCGGACAACCCCGCCCCGCCAACCACCCCCGTAGCCAAGATTCTCTTTGCCGAGCATATAGCTGGGATGCCCATGGCAGAAACCGTAGGCAATATAGCGGTTCTTGGTTATGGACCCCTGGTAGGCCAACCCCTAGTTGAGCAAGTATTGCCGCTTAAACAAGTCGATATGGAGCGGGTCACTGTGTTTAAAACCAAGGAAGAGATAGAAGGCAGCTACGAACGACTCGCTACAGGTGAGTTCAAATGGGTGTTCTCCGCATATAGGGCGGCGGCAAAAATACACGACCTAGCCAAGGGCACTGTCATGATTGATTCGGGCTACGCAATCGGCGAGGACGGCAAGCCATATGGTAATGCGCACCCTTCATTACTAGACCGAAGCATACGCAGTGACGATCCTAACCCCAATTTTGATAATGGTATTGTGGTGACCGCTTTTCGTGGCGGTACGGGCCCGGTAACTATTGCAGAGGTCTTCAAACGAGCTGCCGCACATAGGCAGTGGAAGCGCGACCTGGCCAAGATCGCTCTTGCCTAAGGAAGAAATGCGACGCGCATAGTAACTTCTTGCGCTATACTGGTAAGCATGAGCGATTCCGAAGACTTGCAGGCGGGCGCCAAAGCAATACTTGAACAAAACGATCGTGGCTTATACACCATGCCAGCCAGTGGCCTATACCCCCATCAATGGCTATGGGATAGTTGCTTCATTGCTATAGGTATCCGCCATTACGACGTTGAGCGTGCCAAGATGGAAATCCTGAGTCTGCTTCGCGGTCAATGGAGTAATGGTATGCTGCCCCATATTATTTTTAGCCGCGGACATGAGTACCGACGCGACCAAAATTTCTGGCGTAGCAGCTTAAGCCCTTTTGCACCAGACGACGTTGCTACAAGTGGCATAACACAACCGCCAATGCTAGCCGAGGCTATCGTTAGGATCGGCGAAAAGCTATCACTAGTCGAGCGTCGCAGTTGGTACAGACAGGTGTGGCCTAATCTCATGGCTTACCACGAGTGGCTATTGCACGAACGCGATCCACATGGAGAAGGATTGGCATTGCAGATTCACCCCTGGGAAACTGGTCTCGACAATACGCCACCTTGGATGAGCGAAATGCATGATCATCTGCTTCCTTGGTGGATTCGGGCCCTACAAACGTCCCGCCTCGATAGTGTCGTAGGCATGTTCCGTCGAGACTCACACGTTGAGCCGCGCGGGAAACGATATTCCACTATAGATGCAGTAGCCATGTTTGACGCCCAACGACGCATGAAGCGCAAGGCCTACAACATTGAGCACATCCTCGACCACTCTTTATTTGCAATTGAAGATCTAGCCTTTAATAGCATCCTCATGCGTGCCAACCAACACCTGTTGAGCATAGCAAAAACATTGCGTGCTGAAATAGCACCAGAGTTTGTGAAGCATATTAAACTAGGAGCTAAAACCTTCGAAGAACTATGGGATCCATATACGGAAAGTTACTATCCTCGTGATTTCATTACCCATCGCTTGCTTAAAGAGCAAAGTATCGCTGGTCTATTGCCGCTATATGCAGGCGTCGTCAGCAAAGAGCGAGCTGCTATACTTGTTAAAAGTCTAGAGAACGACCACATGTTTGGACCGTCATATCCCGTCCCGAGCGTGCCGCTCAACTCACCGTGGTTTACGGCTACTGGCTACTGGCAAGGGCCCACCTGGTTCAACACCAACTGGCTGATCATAGATGGACTAAAGCGATATGGCTATCACCATCATGCAGCAGCATTAACTGATGTAATGCTTGAATTGGCCCACGAGCATGGTTTTGCCGAGTACTTCAGCCCCCTTGATGGTAGTCCACACGGTGCTCACGACTTTAGCTGGACAGCAGCCCTAACACTAGACCTAGCACAGACCAAGAGTTAAGCCATGTATCAAGCACCTTCACGCCGCACGAGCTATCGCCAGCAACAACCGCAACCATCGAAGTCATTACTGCACAGACTTATGACACGCAAAGAATTCCTAGCCACTGTTGGAGTGATCCTTATTAGCATACTTGTATTCGCCTTCTACGAGCATCACCGGACGGCCAAGTCGACCGTTCAAAAGCCCTCCAATACCAGCGCCGCCGCCAAATCCTCAGACAATACCTTCAATAAGAAAAAATACTCTACCGGGGATGCCAATAGTATCTGGGTCGTAGTGAATAAGCCGCTCCCCTTAGCACCCCTTACCTATGCACCTTCAGACCTCGTAACACCATCGATACCTTTACGGGTTCCTGGCAATGAGTCAATGCAAGTACGAAAAGTAACCGCCAGCGCCCTTGAGCAGCTTTTTACGGCAGCCAAGGCTGACGGCTTGCATCTTATGCTAGCCAGCGGCTATCGCTCCTATACATACCAGGTAGGACTCTATACCGGATACGTAAAAACACAGGGGCAATCCAGCGCCGACCAAGCAAGCGCACGCCCAGGTCACAGCGAGCATCAAACAGGCTTGGCCGCCGACATCGAACCTGATACCCGGAAATGTGAACTCGATGCCTGCTTTGGTCAGCTGTCTGAGGGTATATGGCTTGCAGCAAACGCGTATAAGTTCGGATTCATCATTCGTTACCCGGCGGATAAAGTAGCGTTAACGGGATACGAGTATGAACCGTGGCATGTACGCTATATCGGCGTTGATCTTGCAACCGAGCTACACAAAACTGGCGTTAAAACGCTTGAAGAATTTTTCAACCTCAAGAGTGGCCAGAAGTACAACTAAAGAGTAGGCATTCTTAGTTTTGTGCCAGGTATTCCTTTGAGGTAATGAGGGGAATAGTCAAACCGTTTGCATTCAATGTGCTACTAAGACGCTGCTTTTGAGCAGGAATAGTCGTCTTGAGTTGTTGCGCATCAACCATAGCTTGGACGGTATTTTCAAGCAAATACACGTGCACATGATTGCGACTACTCGTAGCATCAGCGGCAGCCTGCGCCGCCGTCCACTCGTAATGCATATAGATTGGCAGGTAATTCATACTAGCAATTTGTTTAGTCTTGGTATTGATCGTGATATTGGCAAGTCCGTTAAAAAGTGTTTCAGGGGGCTCCTGAGTGTTAATAAAGTTGCCCAGACTATACCAAACCGTTGCCTTATTACCTCCAGTACCGGTGAGTTCTTGTACAGACTGCAATTCGTGAGAGCCATGGCCCAGTACCAGACTGACGCCTTGGTTCGCCAAAAATTGCGCGTCTGCTTTCTGCTCAGCATTGACGGTGGTAGAGTATTCTGTACCCCAACGCATACTAGCAATAATAAATTGCGCGCCGTTTTGTTTGGCGGCATCAATTTGGCTCTTCGCAAAGCTTTCACTAAAAATGTTCACTCCATACTGATTTGCGACAGGAGAGTCGTTATTGCTATACGTGGTATAGGCTAAAAACGCGAACTTCACGCCTTTAACCGTAAAATAATGCACCGTGTCGTGCTGTGCCTGGCTTTGATTCTCTCCGGCTACTGCAAGCATGTTCGGTACACCCGCCCACGCCTGTACCGAGGCAGTTATCGTTTCCTGCGTAAAATCAAAGCTATGGTTGCTCGCCGTATTCACAACGTTACAGCCTAGCTTGCCCATATCTGTTACAAATTCAGTCGGCGAGTTGAACTTAGGGTAGCCAGCGATGCCGAATTGCTTGCCGCCGTTCAGAATAGGATCATTACAAAAACGAATGTCTGCTTTCTTGAGGATGGGTAAAAAGTCACTCATAAGCGGCAGGTAATTGTATCCGCCACCGGCTTGTGCCGCAGCGGCATTCACGGAATCATGAGCAATAAAATCTCCGGTTGCCAGCAAATGAATCGTATCCGGTGAGTTTATGGCAGTGACCGCTCCAGTGGCGTTGGTCTTGCTTACTGCTGGCGTCTTCTTCCTTCCAAATGCGAACCAAGCAGCTCCAGCCAGAATCACCAGAGCCAGCAGGACAAGCGCGATGATGAGCCAACGGCGATTGTGGTGAGGCGGTTCTAGTCGTGGGGCGCCATATGTGGGCGATGGTGGTAGCATCGCCTGACGCGCAGCAACTGGACGTGTCGGCGCGCCTAATGGTGGCCGCGGAGCTATTGGTGCTATTGGTGCCGGTCTAACAAGAGGACGGTTCGTGGGCACCTGTGGACGCTGTACGCGTCGCATGTCGTCAATACGACGTTGCGGATTCATTGTATACCTTCCCATTCTGCATAGAATTCCTCCAGAAACGCCTCCATATATACATGCCTCTTTTGCGCGACTCGCTTCGCGCTTTCCGTATTAAGTTTATCTTTGAGGAGTAGCAACTTCTCGTAAAAATGATTGATGGTAGTGCTGTTGACCATAGACTTCTGATACTGCTCAAATGAGCCAGTTATTTCTTGAGGCTTCATGTTCGGGTCATACATCTCCCTACCAAAGGAGCCACCAAAGGTAAATGTTCGAGCAATACCAATAGCGCCTATAGCATCGAGACGATCGGCATCCTGCACGATTTTACCTTCTATGCTCTGCATGACGTGAGTATTAGTTCCGCCACGGAATGAAACATTACGAACAATGTAGGCAACTTTTTCAATTGTCTTTTCGTCAACCTTAAGACTCTGCAGCCATTCAGTAGCCACTCGTGGGCCCGCTTCGATGTCGCCATCATGGAACTTCCAATCAGCGATATCGTGCAACAATGCGCCAAGTTGGACGATGAATAGATCCGATCCCTTCTCTTGTTCACTCAAGTGCATCGCGAGATGCCAAACCCGATATACATGCCACCAATCATGCGCATTTGTCTCCGCACGTAATTGCACTTCAACATGCCGCCTAGTTTGTTCAACTATTTCCGCTTGTGTCATATACTGTTAATGATAACAGATAGTGACAATGAAGGAACTCCAATGTCCCCCTATCTATATGCCAAGCTTGTATGCATGCTCCATATAGCCTGCACCTCCAGAGCACCCGCGCAATCATCGCAAAACGCGAGATTTGGTTGTTCAAAACGATCTATCTTCTTTCCTGATACCATAGTACAGATAGCTTTTTCACAATGCTGAAGCCCAAAACCATGGCCTAATTCATGTAGCGTCACACCGATTGCGCGCTTCATGCCGCCCTTATGAAAATCCTTGAACGTAATGGCGGTCAGGCTGCGAACAATGCGTCCCTTCCTTAGCCATGTCATACATTCGCCTAAAGCATCACGTCTACCTTCTGCGGGGTTAGCGATATCCCTTCCCGTAAAGAGCACCGTATGTGCCCCCTCACCTATCCTTATCTTCCCTATGTCAACAACATCTTCCCCGGGGAGACGAACGCCTTTTAATGCAATCGCGCCAAGAACGCCAGCATGCTCGCTAAGTTTTTCAAGCGAAACATCGAGTACCATTTGCGCCACTTCTTTGTTCACCAGCGTTAGCCCCTGCGCTTCATGATAAGGATAGAATGTGCGTACCGGTGACGGTGTAGTTTCAAACTCGCCAGTCATAATAATAATTTATAACACATAAACTATTGGGGAGAACAAAACCCGACAAAGCCCGCTTCGTTAGCCCTCAAGAGAAGGCTTATCCAATAGAACCGGCTCAACACTCGGCGTATTATGAGCAATCTTGACGACGTCCTTGTCGACTTTCTTGAGCTCTTTATGCGCATTGTTGAAATGGTTCACCGTTGTACTAAGGCTGCCCCCTAGCTTCTGCATCAGCTGCTCATAGCTGGCAATATGCCGCCCGAGCTCCCCAACACGCTGCTGAATTTCCTTGGCTTGCTCTTCAATCTGCAATCCACGTAATCCCTGTAACACCGTCTGCAAGTAGGCCATAAACGTCGTGGGACTGACGATGATAACTTTTTTATCTCGGAATGCATACTCAATAAGATCACGCGCGCTGCTATTCACGCTACCAACTTTATTAATTAGGAGGTCATAGTAAATGGCTTCACTCGGAATGAACATAAACGCATAATCCATGGTGCCTTCATTGGGTCGAATATACTTAGCCGTCTCATCTATCCGATTTTTAAGATCTGCCCGAAATGACTTTGCCCACACATCACGTTGCAATTTATCTTTCTCCTCTATAACCCGATTGTAATTTTCCAAAGAGAACTTAGAGTCTATTGGCAATAACTTCCCTTTATCTAGTGTAATGACGGCATCGACGATCTCACCATCTTTAAACATGTGCTGCAAACTAAAGCGATCAGGCGGCAGCACATTTTCAAGTACCTGGCTGAGATAGTACTCACCAAGCACGCCGCGTTGCTTAGGATTTTGCAGTACGTTCTGCAACGTTTTTAGTTCATCGGCGACGTTCACTACGCGCCGATTCGTTTCGTCCAACTTGGTCAAACGCTCAGTAACATCGCCAATAAGCCTACTGCTGGCGCTAAATTGCTTCTGGATAGAGTCGCGCATCAACTCCTGATTCTTATCCATACGCTCAGTGATTTGAGACTGTAGTCCGTCCTTTAACTTAGTGATATCCTGGCTGAGCTGCGTAAGGTCTTGTTTCAAGAGAAGTGCAGCGTTTGGATCAGTCGTCGGCATGCTTGGCTTACGAACTAGCACTATGACAAGTACTGCACAGAAACACCCCAAGATAATCACCGCCATAAGCATTGTGCATTTATTGTACGCTGTTTTACATTGAAACGTTAGCATTACAATACGCAGCATTGTAGAAAATTGGCGATATGCAATAAATCTTATATTGTACTTTAATGCACTACTCTCCGGGCCCGTTGCGCCAAATACGTAGCGAACTTATGCCAGAGGTCCCCGCCATGCCTTTTGCGGAGGATCCCTTAGCTCTGCAAACAAGAATCATTGAGCAACTTGAGGGCAAGGGCATAGATCCAGGCACCGTTCATGAGATAGACCTCAATAAAACCGAACGACATACTATTGCCGGCTATTATATTGGCGAACAACGTCAACATCTCGTTACTGGAGAGGGCGCAGAGGCCACATTCGAAAATTTTGCCACATCAGGGATCATCAAGGCAGTAAGGGGTCCTTTTTCACGCATGCGCAATGAGCGAAGGTTCAGAAAAGATCTGCAAACCACTCTTTGTGAAGGAGCGTCTGACCTCGAGAACAGATTGCAAAGCGGACCAAATAAGGAGTGGGCATACGCGGCGCGGGCACGGTATGCCGCACTAGGGGAAAGAGCCGTAGGGTTAGTAACGCCCAAGCAACAACCACATTTCCTTTTAAAGCGGCTCAAGGCGGTAGTCGGCGCGCCGCAAGAAACACACGGGATAGTGCCACGAGAAGGTGTAGATCTAAGTGCCGGGTTGCGAACCAATGCAATCGGTAACTCGGTCCATTACCTACGTTTCATCAGAAAACATGTGAAAGACCCTGCAATGAGAGTCAAAGCCGCCCATGAGCTTACACAACTAATTACTGCCGGTTGGGCGGGACTGCATGTAGAAGAACTTGCGAAAATAGACAGGCCCCTTAGGTTTTTAAAGGCGACTGTAGCGCGAGACGAAAAGGATATATTTCGAGTCAAGCTTGCGGGCAAAAATCGAAACCGTCATCGAGTGTATCCAAGGATCGAACCAGCTCAACTGAGCAGTGCCAAGCTTAAATGCCCCGCTCACGCCACTGAAGCAAATAGAGAAGATACGAATCTTGAACACATCCTACATGCGGCGATCAATGCCGCTGTCGAATACGGTCTGCTGTAGCATCTATTTATTGACGCATATACCCTATACATCGCCAAAACAGAGATAAGAACGCACCTCTTTATATGTCGCAATCGACTATCCTTCGTTATAAGCATAACCCCAAATACAACGTTGTTGACTTTTAAGCTTTATGATGCTAAAATAATATCAACGCAATGAGGTGCGCATTCACATTAGCCATTACAGGGAAATGCTAACAACAGTAAGATAGTACGAGGAATATTTTCATGACACTATTAGGAAAAATCAAACAACGTTTTACTTCTAAGAATATTGTTCTTGCTTCTGCATTTGCATGCGCAGTTGTAGCAGCAGCGGGCTTGGGTGCAGCGTCACGACAGATCACCTCTGCCGATACTGTACGAGGAGATTGCTCCGGCAATTCAATTGACTACAAAAATCTTAATGGCGGCTGTGGAGCGACTACTCCTACTGAGCTCATTAAAGACATTAAGAGTAATAGCCCAACGGACCTCAATAATATCTACGCACATTACGGCCTTAACTCCAGTAATTACGACAAGTTCGTAAGCTCCGCTGAAATGGGCACCGTCGGTCGCGATGGTCGCGTCATTGTCGGCGGCCAAACAGTTGCAAGCAGTGCATGGAGCGTTGGTCGGCATGACTTTGCCGGTCGCAGTAAGGTCACGATTGATGGCAAAACCTACTACACAAGTCCTACAAATACGTCCTTCAGTAAAGGCACCGATACCATCCCTGCCATGGTAATGTTTGATAGCAAGGGTAAGATGCTCTATGCCGTCTTAACCGTTTGCGGCAACCCGGTAACGGCTACTCCCAAAACGCCAACATATGCGTGTAACGATCTCAAGCAAAGCCCTGTAAGCGGCAAAGCCAATACCTATAACTACACTACGAGCGCTTCTGCCGGAAACGGTGCAAAAATTACCAAAGTGGTTTATGACTTTGGCGATGGCAGTGCAACGGTCACAAAGACAAGCCCAACCGATACCGTAAGTCATACATTCACTAAATCCTCTACCGTGACAGTAAAGGTCTACGTGAGTGTTCCCGGCAAGACAACTATTGTCGTACAGGGTGCAGACTGTAGCAAAAAAGTTGTTGTCACCCCTCCACCCGCACCTCAGCCAGTTGTTAGTTGTGACTTACTCACCCTGACCCCAGGCAAGACTGACGGCCAAGGCAACGTGGCATATACTCTATCCGCCAAGGCTTCTGCCAAGAATGCAACGATCCAAAGCTACGTCTTTGAATTCGGCGACAAGAATGTATCACAGACCGTAACCACTGCCGCAACAACAGCAACCGCTGATGCCCATACATATGTTCCAGGCACATATTCTCCGACAGTTAGCGTAAACATGCTCGTGAACGGTAAAACGCAAGTCGTCACCAGCCCAACATGTATTGGTCACATAACCGTGGCGCAGCCTGAATGTAAGCCAGGCATTCCCGTAGGCAGCCCTGAGTGTAATCCAGTAACACCCATGACTCCCACCTGTGATCTACTAACCCTCACCAGTAATGCTGCCGCAGATGCCCAAGGAAATGTTACATACACCTTAGCTGCAACGGTAACCCCCAACGGTGCAACCGTACAGAGTTACTCGTTCGACTTCGGTGATGCCAATACTCCAAGCGTCATCACCTCAATAGCAAGTACCGCCAATGTCACGCACACATACGCCCCGGGCACATACACTGCTAAAGTGACCGCGACCATGCTCGTAGACGGCAAGACACAAATGATAGCCTCCCCTAAATGTGCTGTACCCGTTACTGTGACCAAAACCCCAATGTGTACCGTACCTGGCAAGGAAACTTTGCCAGTAAACTCACCCGACTGTAAGCAGGACACCTGTACCAGCCCATCAGGTCAAACATATCCCAAGGGATCGACCGAGTGTAATCCAGTAGCACCCACCTGTACGGCTCCTTCTGGCAAGACATATCCTGTTGGTTCAAACGAGTGCAATCCAGTGACACCAAAAGTACTCGCCGCTTCGACAACCCTGCCAAATACCGGTCCAGGGCAAGTGGTTGGCATCTTCGTTGGAGTCAGCATCCTTGGAGCCGTTGCCCATCAGTTGTTTATGCGTCGTCGCCTTGCCACTCGCAACCGTTAATAGGCGAAACCCCGCAGTTATCCCAAACAAAAACCCGAGCATGACTGACCGCTCTCCTAAAAAAGAATATCCCCTGCAATAGACAGGGGATATTCTTTTTTGCGACTATCTCTTGGCGATCAAAAACCCTTGCGATTCTTAGATTGCTAGTAGAGCTGCAAAGATTTAAAGATGGATACTGCTTGTTCGTAGACCGCACTTGAGCTAAAACTAGCTTTGGGTACAGGCTCAAAGCCGAGATTGTCATTTGCATCCGTGCCATAGCCGCCCGCGAATAGATACGTCTGCCCGTCAAGCGCTACACCGCCCCCGAACGCTTGCCCTGCCTTAAAGCTGGTGTAACTAGTTACAATGGCGAAGCCAAAATTATTGGCATCGACGCCCCCATAGGACAAATTAGTATACTGCCTTTGATCAGTTACTGGCGTCGCGTATGCAATGACTTCCGAATCCTTCACGGCTACTGCGTTTTGGACTGCTGTCTTAATGCCTTCAGGGATAATGCCATTGCGCAGCTTAATCGTGAATACGCCTTGTGCACTTGTGCCATCCTTTTTTGTATAGGTCGACTGTGGAGATGCAAGAATAATTTCTTGCTTATCGGCACTCTCGCGCATAGTCCACGTTTTTGGATAGGTAACACCAACATTAAGGGTTGGACTCTTGTAGGTATTTTGGTTGCCTGTAGACTGCACGCCGGCTACCGTTGGTTTCTTTGCCGCTGCGGGGGTTGTTACCGCAGGCTTAGGTGATTTGTGCAATAGAAGATATGCAGTTACGCCACCCCCGGCGAGCACTACGATACCAATGATTATACCGAGCACTATCCAGAGTTTTTTTCTGGATTTTTTATGCTGCTGGCCAAAGTGCGGAGGGTGCGTCTGGCCATGGTATTCGAGGTCATCCATTGGTGGTTGAGAGTAATCATTTTCCACATCTTACTCCTTAGTCTATCTACGTTTAATCTACAACAGGATATCTTAATTTGCAATGAAGATCCAAAAAAGACTCGAGGTTAATCCCGAATGTCAGGGGAAGCCCCAGCATGCCAAAATTCAGACCGTAGAGATGCCATACCTGCCTCTATGGGTTATCGTAGTTCAGTCCAAGCGAAGCGGCTTACGAAGGATTTCAGGCATAACGCGCATCGCCGAAACTACTACCAATCCAAGTGCAAAGCCTCCAATAGTGTCAAGTGGCGAATGCACGCCCAGATAGATTCGTGACAGTGCCATGAGTGGAATGGCTGTCAGTACTAGCCAACGCCAGCCACGTGGCAAATATGGCCACAGGGTAAGCACGACGGTCGTCACGACGAGTACATGTCCCGACGGAAAGCCAGGATCAACTTCATAGGCTCGCTGGTGTACGCCGCCAATCATGAGGTGTGGACGCGGCTCATCAATTACCTTTTTCATAATAAGACCCGCACCACCAGCGCCAACAATAGCAGCAGCCAACTGCCAACTCAACTGATACAACTTAAGCACAAAGGACACCACCACCGCTGCAGCGCCAATAAGCAAGCTGTTTTGTGCCACGGTAATGGCTAAGAAAGTACCACGCAAGCTGTTAGGCCAATCATTGATATGCCTAAATAGACTCAAATTCATGCCAGTAAGCGTATGCTTGTGTGCAAGCAGGCTGGTGACAGCCAATAGCACAATCCCGACAACCAAACTGGCGAGCCAGTAGTTGCGACTGTCATTTGGCGCGCGCTCCGCCTCAACTTCACGCTTGGTCTCTAGCATAGCTATTTTTTTCTGTATTTTTCGTTCAGCCATCTTGCTATGCACTCCGCCGTTTTAATTTACGTTCAGCAGTCGCCGCTTGGCGAGACGCCACAATCGAAGAAACAATAATGCCTAATCCCGTAAGGCCGGTAATCACCTCAGGCACATTGTACATGATGCTAACGAACAGGAGGCAGGCCAGAACAGCAATCGTGTAGTGAGCACCGTGCTCTATGTATTTGTAACTTGCAAGGGTGCCTCGCCGAACCATAAATACCGTCAAAGAGCGTACCCAGAGCGCTCCTACGCCGAGTCCAGCCGCGATGAGTATCACTTTGTTCGTCACGGCGAACGCCCCGATTACACCGTCAAAGGAGAAACTGGCGTCAAGCACCTCAAGGTACAAAAAACTCAGAAATGCAACTATGCCCGCCTGTTTTGCATCCGGGCTATTATGCGCCTGCAGTTTACCGAGCAACTCAGTTAAGCCATGGATGATGCTATAGGCGATAACGCCCAGACCGCCCGCGATCAGTGTGACATGCTCATGTTCATTGTATGGCAAAAACGCAACCCCTACGACTATCAATAAAGCAATGAGCGGTGCGGCCCAGTGTTTTGCCAACTTACGCATATTGCGCTCAAAATGAGTGAGCCAAAGCACTTGGTGTTCTTGATCAATGAAAAAATCGAGTGCTAGTACCATCAAGAAAGCACCGCCGAAAGCCGATATAGAAGGATGAGCGACATCGAGCTTCTCGGCATACTCCGACGGATGATGGAGTGCAAGATTCAAGACCTCGCTCCAGCCAAGATGCGCGGTCATTGACACAATGAGTATCGGGAATACGACGCGCATACCAAATACGGCAATAAGCGCACCAACGGTCAAAAACATTCGTTGCCAGAATGGCGACATCTTACTGAGTATCTTGGCATTGATAATAGCGTTATCGAAGCTAAAAGCAATTTCCACCAAAATTAAAATCAAGGCAATAGTTACCGCACTCGTGCCCATTCCAAAGAAAATACCGATAAGTGCGCCCAAAGTAATCACACCGGAAAGACCAAAAATGCGCCATGGCGAATGTTTATGTGGCATCTTACTCATATATCTACGTTTTTATGTTCCTACCATGCCGCCTAGGGCAACTGTTACAACTTATCTCTAATTTGATTGTATACGGCTTGAGAAGTCTCAAGCGTACCACTGTCGGCATGCGTACCAGTTATATTGCCAATGATATACCAGTTATTACCCTTCAGCACGTCTAGCTGTGACAATGGGGGGTCCCAAAATGCCTTATCTCCGATTCCAGAAACATCCTGCTTGCCTACTGGCTTATTCACCCCAAAGACACTGGCGTTAGACTCAGCACCCGCAGCCGTCTTTGCCGAGCGTGCCAAGACGGTCACCGTTTTTCCACTGCTGACGCTTGAATAGCTACAGGTCGAGACATCAATGTCTCCGCTTGATGCATCGCCCACTCCGTTGCCAGCGCCCGCTTTCACATCACCGCCCAATAGTACCTTTGCATCAGGCAAGGTAAATGTCTTACATGCTTCAACGTCTTTATAGCTATCAGTGTTCGTTGGAGCCGCAGCAGTACTCGTGCTACTGCTAGATTGGTTTGTTTTGCCAGTTGATTTATTGTCCGATTTATGTAGCAGTAGTACTGCCCCAATAACAATACCGGCGACGATGATGATGCCACCGATAATAAATACTAGTTTCTTCATATAGCCCTTGCCTGTTACTCTTCCAGTTATTCTAAAGCACTACGTCGTTTAGCACTACTCTTTATTATCAATAATCAGCGTGGCGGTCGTAGGCTAGCCCTTAAATCGGATAAAAGGCACTATGAGGCCATCGAGCAGGAGATGACTAAAATATCCGGCAACAGCCGCACCATAAATCAGTAGTCCGAGAGTCCATACGTGCTGATTGTGCAAATATGGGACGAGCAGTATGGGGAGTGGCACGGCAATCATGGCAAGTTTGCTATGTGTCCACCCGCGGTGTTTGCCGATAATCGGTGTCATTGCAAGCAGCCCCAAGTAGGCAGCTGGTTCGAATTTGCCCGTGGCGATTAATAATATTTCCGTGATAAAAGCTATGCCAAAAAAGATATTCTGACCCTTAGAATTAGTGTCAACATCAGGGAATAAGCCAAACAAGATGGCTACTACGAAAAGTCCAATGAGCAGTTGCCAATCTAGCAAACTAATATCGGGGCGCTCTAAAATTTTAGTTTGAGGCAAAAGCTTAACCGCACCGATATAGACCGTATTCACAACAACAGCACCGGCAATATGGCCTTTCCAACCAGACATGCAGCTAGTGTAGCACTTTTTGCTTATGCTTGCTGGGTGCCGGACTAGCTTTCAAGCTTGTGAATCTGATTATGATTCAGGCCGAAATAGTGTGCAATCTCGTGCCACAGCGTGTGATGAATCTGCGTACGCAAATCTTCCAAACTCTGGGCATCTTGCTCCATAGGATGTTTGAAAATAGTTATCTTGTCCGGTGGATACGTCGTAACACCTTGGCGGCGAGACAAAGGAATGCCCTCATAAAGCCCATAGAGCGTCTCATAGCATGCTAATTGAAGTCGCTCACGCTGTTCTGGAGTGGGCTCATCTGCATAAATAATCGCCACATTCTTTACCGCCTTGCGGTGGGCTTTAGGAAGCGTATCGAAAGATTGTTCTATAAGATCAGCGAATTCGTCATCAGTTACAGTAAACATGTGCCCTATTGTACCAGGTAAGCGATAAATCGCTTCTACTACTTGCCGGCACGCTTACGCTTGTTAGGATCGAGTTCACGCTTGCGCAAACGCAAATTCTTAGGAGTAACTTCTAGTAGCTCATCATTCTCGATAAAGTCTAGACATTCCTCTAAGCTAAAAATAACTGGTGGGGTTAGCTGTACGACCCCATCACTACTGCTTGAGCGCATGTTAGTTAGATGCTTAGCCTTACAGACATTTATCTCCATGTCATCTTGACGAGTATTCAAACCAATGACTTGACCAGCGTACACTTTTTCGGCAGGACCAACGAAAACAGTACCGCGTGCTTCTGCGTTCTGGAGAGAATATGCCGTTGTAACACCAGCCTCGAAGGAAATGAGTACGCCGTTTCGTAGCTGCTGCAATGCGGCCCCCAGAGGTTGGTAGCCAGTCATGAGTGAGTTCATGACAATAGTGCCCTTGGTGTTGGTCATAAGAATATTGCGCAAACCGAGCAAGGCACGTGTCGGTAACTCGTACACGAGCTTCGTAACACCCTTAGGGCTTGCAAATTGTTCTGTGAGGGTAGCACGACGCTTGCCAAGCTCCATCTGCACAGTCCCCACGTGCTCGGCCGGCACTTCTATGATGAGCTCTTCTAGTGGCTCCATAGTCTTCCCATCCTCTTCGTGGGTCACCACTTGTGGACGACCCACCTCAAATTCATAACCTTCGCGGCGCATAGCTTCGATAAGAACCGATAGATGCAGTTCACCACGGCCAGCGACAGTAAAGCCGATGCCGTTTTCCTCAACCCGCAGTCCAACATTGGTCTCAAGCTCTTTTGTCAGGCGATCACTAATCTGACGCGAGGTCGTAAATTCACCTTCTTGACCTTTAAAAGGACTTGTGTTTGGTCCGAGATAGATGCGAAGTGTTGGGGCTTCGACCTCCATTACTGGGAGGGCCTCCGGCTCGTTAGCATCGGCAATGGTTTCACCGATCTTAGATTCGCCAATACCGGTCAACTGGACGATATCTCCGGCTACACCACCGGGAACTTCAAACTTTGTTACGCCATGACTCATGAAGACAAGTTCAACTTTTGCTTTCGAGAATGTACCATCCTTTTTGCAAAGAGTCACAGGATCACCCGGCTTAATACTACCGCGGGTAATACGACCAATGGCATATTTACCTTTAAATGTATCCCAGGCAAGGCCAGTGACGAGCATCTGGAATGGCTTATCCGCTTCAACGTCGGGAGCGGGAATATCGTTGATAATGGCATCGAAGATAACATCGAGATTTGCGTCAGCTTCAGGATCGGTTGGTGGAGTGGTCCAAGCTTTTCCGGCGCGACCAATGGCGTAGTAGACAGGATAATGCAGTTGGTCCTCGTGTACGGCCAGCTCAAGGAACAAATCAGCTAGCTCGTCTTCAACTTCTTTGATTCGGCTTGCAGGCTTATCGATCTTGTTAATAATCACGATTGGCTTGAGGCCACCAGCTAGTGCCTTGCTCAGCACAAACTTTGTCTGTGGCATAGGACCTTCTTGTGCATCAACAATCAACAGACAACCATCAGCCATATTGAGGGTACGCTCTACCTCACCAGAAAAATCGGCGTGTCCAGGAGTATCAATAATATTAATGCGGTAATCATCGTGTTGTACGGCAGTAACCTTAGCGGTAATCGTAATGCCACGCTCACCTTCTTGGTCGCCACTATCCATGATCAAACTCTGACTCATTTCAGCTTGGTTCTCACGGAATGTTTTGCTCTGCTTCAGTAAGCCATCAACCAGGGTTGTTTTCCCATGGTCAACATGAGCGATTATAGCAATATTACGAATTTTCTTAGGATCTTGCATAGCACTACTTTCCCTGACTACTAGCCGGTTTGTTTGTCATTTTCTCTATTGGGCTTATTATAGCATGAATCTATTACTCTATCAATTAGTATCCTTTACTTTTAGTCAATAAAAGTTTCTTATATAATTAACTTGGGGTCGTACTTACTGGTCAGGATCGGAGGAACATCATATACTAAACTCATGAATGTACCGAGAAGCAGCGCAAAGACAGGTAAAGACTAGTGGATATCGCAATTCTAGCGCTTGAGGTTGTCGCCCTCGTTACTTTCTCTGCGCTTTGCTCCGGGTTAAATGTGGCCCTGCTTTCTCTGGATCTGGCAGAATTGCAGCGGAAAGCAAAACTCAACAATAATGATGCTCGGAAAGTGTTGCCACTTCGCAAGAACACACACCTCTCCTTAGCGGCATTGCTACTTGTCAATGTAGCCGTAGTTTCGGCGACATCCCTCGTATTAGAGTCAAAACTGTACGGGTTAGTTGCCGGCGCCGTAAGTACACTCTTAATTGTTACCTTCGGTGAAATTTTGCCACAGGCATTATTTAGTCGTAAGGCGCTCTATTACTGCTCACGCTTCAGCCCGCTACTAAAAATCATGATAGTAGTCACCTACCCCGTCTCTAAACCGCTCCAATTGCTACTTGATACGCTCTTCGGCGAGACGCAAAGTAGAGCCCTACAAAGTCGACGTGAACTCGGCATGATGATCACCGAGCATCTCGGTAACGACACTAGTGAATTAGATGCAGATGAAGTCGAAATTATTCGCGGCGCGCTACAGCTAAGCGAAAAACGCGTCCGGGATATTATGACACCGATACGCAGTGTCTATCAGATGCAGCCCGCAGACGTCATAGACGCAGCCAAGATCGATGAGATAAAAGAGCACGGCTGGAGTCGCATTCCTATCATCAATAAACAACGAACGGTCTGTTTTGGGCTACTACTCATGAAAGACCTTGTTGATATCGACTTCGGTGAACGCGCTGTGCCCATTGATGAGTTGGCGCTCTATCCCGTCCAGGTCGTTGGTAGCATGACCGCACTAGATACCCTATTCCGCAAATTTATTACTGGTGGAGCACATCTTATTCCCGTAGAAAAAGACGACAAAATCGTCGGCATCGCCACTATTGAAGACTTGCTCGAAGAAATTGTGGGGCATGAAATCGAAGATGAAACAGACCGTAGCAAACGAAGGAAAATTCGTACAAAGGTTAGCAAATCAAAATAGCTAGAGCTACAGGTAGGACTCTAGGCCACCGGGCTTCGGGATAAAGGAAGCTTCAAATGCTGTGTCGTTGGCAGCACGCAGCTCTTTTTCGGTCAATACTTTTTCTTCGAGTAATAAACTAAATTGACGACGTAAATGGCAGTCTTCAATAATTTCTGGCCAGTCGGTGTTGATGCAGTAACGAACACCATTTTCTGTGAATGTGCGAAGTATATGCCGCATTTCGTCCATATCTTTGACAGCCTTCGTCGCAATATTGGAGAGTGGACAAATTTCCAAGACCGTACCCCGCCTAGCTAATTCTTGCATGAGCTTCGGATCATAGGCTGCACGAATGCCATGACCAATACGTGCGGGCTGTACGTACTCTAGAGCTTCCCACATATCATCGGCGTCCCGGACTTCACCAGAATGAACAGTGATCTGCAATCCTGCTGCGCGAGCTTTTTCAAATATTGCTTGATATTCTTTGAAATTGAATGTGGCGGATTGTGGGCCAGCCATATCAATACCAACGACACCACGATGTCGATACTTGATAGCCTTTTCAACTATGATCTCATTCAATGCAACGCTAAATTGACGATCCAAAATAAAAATGAGACCAGCGCTAAGACCCTGGCATTCCAATAATGCACGCTCCATACCCCTGAGCATTGCCATAATAATGGGGTCAAGATCAAAATGACCATCCTGATTATGTTTCATCGGATTATTGCGTAATTCGATAAGTGTTATACCGTTCGCCCGATATGCACCAGACAAACAGTGATAAGTTGCTTGCTCTACCTCATGTGCTCCTGAGCTCAAACGATCAAGGAGCGGATGATAAATCTTTTTAAAATATTCTTCTAATTTTACACGGCGGCTTTGTGACAACGTTATATATTGCTCAAACTCGCTAAATTCTTTTTTTGGCAATTTAATGCCTGCTTCATGTGCGAGTTGCCAGAGAATCGTTGGACTGATAGAGGCTCCCAAATGGGCGTGCAGCTCGGCAAGGGGAAAATCAGGAAAAACGCGCTGCCGTTCAACTTCCATAAAACCAACTATCTCCTTCACGGTTATTGCTGTATTAAACGCGTCGTTACCATGCATGTCAACTAAACATTTGCTTTTTTATACTTACGTCACAGGATATACAATACAATTATGAACCAACCATTGGCCGAACGCATGCGCCCCCAAACCCTCGATGCGGTCGTAGGGCAAAAACAATTATTAGAGCATGGCCAAATAATTCGACAGATCATTGAACGCAAACAGCCAACCAGTCTCATTCTCTGGGGCCCACCAGGGAGTGGTAAGACTACTCTTGCCCGTATTATCGCCCGTGAGACTGGTGCAGAATTTGTCGAATTAAGTGCGGTGACAGCAAAAAAAGCGGATGTTACCAAAGTAGTAGAAGATGCTGGAGTTAACCAGCGTCTGGGTATGCGCACCATTTTATTCGTGGACGAAATTCATCGCTTCAATAAAGCCCAACAGGATGCTTTCCTGCCGTTCGTAGAAAACGGGACTATTACACTCATGGGGGCCACCACTGAAAATCCAAGCTTTGAGGTCATAACTCCATTGCTTTCACGATCACGAGTGCTCGTGCTCGAACCGCTCGCCAAAGAGGATATTATAGCGATCCTTAAAAATACTGCAAAAACAGAAAAAATGACGACCAAGCGATTGCCGGCAAAGAGCATTGATCTACTTGCAGAATTAAGTGGTGGTGATGCTCGTGTTGCTCTCGGGAATCTTGAATTGGCGATGCAGCTGACGGACAAAACCATCACACAAGATGTGATTACGACAGCAGCACAAAAAAGAATACCTGGATACGACAAAGCCGGCGAACAACATTACAACATTATTAGCGCGTTCATCAAAAGCATGCGTGGGAGCAACCCTTCAGCGGCACTATACTACATGGCACGGATGCTACAAGCAGGTGAAGATCCCAAATTCGTTGCCCGACGCATGGTCATATTTGCCAGTGAAGACGTCGGTCTCGCAGCGCCGGCTGCACTCAATCTGGCAGTTTCTACTTTTCAAGCCGTAGAGCGTATTGGCATGCCAGAATGCCAATACGCGCTCTACCACTGCGCAACCGTACTCGCGAAAGCACCAAAATCGCGAGAAGTCGCCGATGCGATGGTGCAAACGCAGGCTGCAGCTCGCGATTACCCTGATTTGCCGGTTCCCCTACACCTACGTAATGCGCCCACCAAACTCATGAAAAATATCGGGTATGGTAAGGGCTACGAGTGGCAGGCTGGCTTTAAGCACGAGGAGGGTTTTTTGCCTGCCGAGTTGGCAGATACCAACTTTTTTAAAAAATAGTTAGAAATCTATGCGCGTGGAGTATACTAGGAGCATATGAAACGAACCGTAAGCACTGTTGTGCTTTTTGTTTTACTCATCCTCACCGTCGTTGCGCTCGCCAAAATTGGCACTCCCCAGAGCACTAGCGCGCTTTCCGCTAACGCTTCGCCAGTGGTCAAGCATGGAATTAACTAGTCCCGCATTCAGCGCTAACCAGCTGATCCCCGTGAATCATACACACCAAGGGGCTGGTATTAGTCCACCTCTTATGGTGAGCGGAGCACCAGAGGGCACCGAAAGTCTCGCCCTCATCGTGCACGATCCCGATGCGCCCAGTGGTGATTTCACTCATTGGCTTATCTGGAATATTTCAGGATCCACGGGTGTGTTACCAGAAGATCATATTCCGACAGGCGCCGTTCAAGGCACTAATGACTTTGGCGCAGTAGGCTACGGTGCGCCTGCGCCGCCTACCGGGACGCATCATTATGTCTTTAATGTATACGCGCTCAATTGTGAGCTACCTCTAAAGGCCGGCGCTCATCTTGGTGATTTACAGCAAGCCATGGAGGGCCACATCTTGGCACAAGCCGATCTTGTTGGCGTCGTTACCGCATAACGCTCGTTGTTCATGTGCATAAAAACAGCCCCCGAAACGGAGGCTGTTTTTGCACGAAGGAAACGAAGTAATTACTTCTTAACCTTCTCCCATGGCAAATTCTCTTTCCCAAAATGTCCATATGCACTTGTTTGTGAATAGATAGGACGCGCAAGATCAAGAGTATCTATAATGCCCTTCACGCTCGTGTCGAGCAATTTGTCTTTGAAGTCATACAACTCGTCTTCAGAAACGGTAGCCGTTCCAAAAGTGTCGATAGTCTGCATCAAAGGCAATGGCTGGCCGATAACATAGGCGAGACCTACTTCACAGCGATCAGCCAGGCCAGCTGCAACAATATTCTTTGCAATGTAACGAGCAGCGTAGGCACCTGAACGGTCAACCTTGCTTGGGTCCTTGCCGCTGAAGGCGCCACCACCGACACGGGCGTAACCACCGTACCCATCAACGACAATTTTACGGCCGGTAAGACCTGCGTCACTCTCCGGTCCCGGCACATGCCAGAGGCCCGTACCATTAACGACAATATCGTCGTCCTTAGGCATGGCAAGCTTGTACTTTTTCAAAACTGGCTTAAAGACGTGTTCAATAACATCAGCGCGAACATCAGCAGCAGTCGTCGTTTCGCTATGTGCTACAGCGGCGATGAGTTTTTCAACGGCGACAGGCTTATCGTTCTCATAACGTATAGTCACCTGCGCTTTACCGTCAGGGCGGAGCCAGGTAAGTTCATTCTTCTCGCGCGCTTCATCGATACGACGAGTTAATGCATGCGCTAACGCGATAGGTAGAGGCATAAGTTCTGGTGTTTCGTTACATGCGTAACCGAACATCATCCCTTGGTCACCGGCACCATCTTGGTCTACGCCCAAGGCAATTTCAGGAGACTGCTGGTGAATGTCGTTGCTAAATACCGACTCCTGGCTGAAACCCCATGCTGGTTCAGTGTAGCCCAAGCGCTCAACAGCCTTACGAACAATATCTTCGTAGTCAATTTTAGCGCTCGTCTTAATCTCTCCAAATAAAGCAATCTGGTTTGCACCGGCAACAGTTTCGATGCCACAACGTGATTTAGGATCCTGTGCCAAAGCAGCATCTACGATGGCGTCAGAGATGGCATCACAGATCTTGTCCGGATGCCCCGCGCACACGGACTCGCTCGTAAATAAACGACTTTTAGGGGCTTTTGACATAAAAATATCCTTTCTGCTATATGGGCGAGAAAGGATTCGTCAAACGACAAATATCTTTCCCGCCGAGCGGGCTAGATGGAGCACCGTATCTACTTAAAGACCGGTTGCCGGCAGATCAACGAGCTAGTACTCTTCCTGCACTCTGTATATTCTTAAATTGTTAATGCTCGTATGGTAGCACACCGATTTAGGGCATGCTACCATTACTGTTGCTATTTAGTGTTTAAGGTGTTGTGTAATTTATTGTGAGCACTGAGGTGCGTGGCCCTTCAGTCCCCTGTGCGTTCACCACACTCACCTGATAAGTGCCTCCGCCGGTGCCTGAGACGCTCGTATCCGTATAGCTATGGCTGGTAGTGCTGCCGATGAGTTCGCTTCCTTCATAAATGTTGTAGTGGTCCGCCACGGCCGGTCCACTTCCTACAGAGTAGGACCAACTAAATGACGGGTACCCGGGCGTAGCGGTTGTATTTGTGAAACTAGTAGGTGCGGCTAAATAGTTAGGAACATACACCTGAAGACTTGCGAACGGTCCACTCGGCTGAAAACCATTGGAGGTTACACTTCCGTACGACGTAGCTGGGCTCGTTGGTCCAGAAAACGTATTATTGTATGTTAGGCCATGGATAAGTTTCCGTTCATATAAAGGTGCTGCACCGTATGCAGGCAGAGTGTAGTTACCCGTAAACGACGTAGTCATTGTACCCGCCCCCGTAAATGGTGAGGCGAGTGTGCCAGTTCCGTAGTTGTTAATCTTCACATTCGTAGTCATCGTGTGGCCCAAAGTGTCATATACGGTAAAGTCGACGGGGTCAAAAGTTAAGGCTACATTGCCCGTCCGATCAGCAGACAGATCCAAAGACATTGAAGCATTCAGCGAGCCAGGCATCGTGTCGTACCAGTTAGCTGACTGCGTAGCCTGGCTAAGACTCAAGCTATACGACGTGCCATTGACCGCATTCGTGCCCGCGGTAAAGGAGTAGTGTCCGTTTACATCAGTGCTAGTCGTTTGGTACCTTCCCGTCGTGGGGTTTCCGAGCGCTACCGTAAGGCCGGCTATGGGAGATGAAGACCCATTCTGGCTCGCAATATTAGTGATAGCGCCACTCACTGTATGTCGAGATGTTGGTAGAGTAGCAGTAAGCGCTGTGTCACTTGTGCCGAGGCTTGTAAGTGGTACCGTCGTAGAGCCATAGCCATCATAATTTGATCCTATAACGCTCAACGCGTATACCGAGCTAGAGGGTAATACCAAATTGTAGTCTCCGTTTGCATCAGGGTGCATACCCGATCCGCTCGCTGACCCATAGTAGGTAAAGGAGCCAGAAACCGTTGGCGTAGCATATCCGCCAGTGGTATGACTATTACCAAGATTAATACTCGTACTTGCCAGACCGACTGGCACGGCACCAGAAGGCTCTCGCACCGACACCGTCAAAACTACCGCCTGGACAGTCACCACCGTCGTCGAGTCGCTAGTCAAATCAAGTAATTGATTCCATATAAAATGCTCTGGCACGATAGCCGTAGGTGCCGCCCTAGTACCCTTCGTCTGCATCGTGTAATACGCATATGCAGGAGCCGTAAGGCTATAGTTACCATTCGCATCGGTCGTAGTCGTCGCCAACATACCGGTAGTGTCCTGAAGGGAAACTGTCTCATTTGGTAAAGCCACGCCATTTTTGTCTTGCACGATTCCGCTCACTGTATGCGTAGAAGCACGCAATACGAAATTGAATGTCTGCGTGGCTCCGGCAGCGGTGACGCCAAGGTAAGTCGTAGGCACTAGAGATGCACCATTTGGTGGAGCGGCCTGCATATTGTACGAATCGGAACTAGTGAGGGAGGTACTATAATTACCGCTTCCATCAGTAGTTGCGCTCACCGTTCCGAAATGAGTCAGATCCGTAAATGTGAGCGTCGCTCCGCTCACTACAGTACCGCTTCCGTCTTTTACGGATCCACTCAGCGTTGTGGTTGCGGCAAAAGCATGCGGTGTCGGCATTACCAATATTGCAACAAGCAGCGCCAATATAGAACTGAACTTCCCTATTGGTGACAATTTTTGCAGTAGTCCACTCATTCTTCCCCCCTATTTGCATTAATACTCTCGTCTTTCGCAGCTAAATGCAATGTGTTTTTCGTCACATAAGCGGTAATCATCGTCTAGCCAAAACCCCTGTTATTTGTTACAATCCAATTTGCTACTCCTGGAAAAATGGATAGCTAGAAATACATTTTCTACTCCACAGCTATTGGGGATTGGCCAAGCGGTAAGGCACTGGGTTCTGGTCCCAGGATCGGGGGTTCGAATCCCTCATCCCCAGCCATGATTTGTACATTACGTCAAACTTATGTTTGGCGTTTTTGTTTGTTGGCTTTTTCATCCTTCTTCATCCTCTGTTTAAAACTGTTACTATATCTGTAGAATGATCGAAACAATCCATCAACCAATCGTTGCTGCCATTCCCAACTACAATATGGCCCTATCACTCAAAGAGTTATTGCCGAACCTAATTAGGCAAAACTACGACCAAATTGTTGTACTCGATGACGCCTCAAGTGACGACAGCGTCGCTGTTGCTAAAAGTTTTGAAAATGTAGCTGTTATTGTTGGAAAAGCAAATCTAGGGTCTGGCGGCAATCGTAATCGTATACTCGAGATCATTCCACAAACTTCAGAAGCGATCATACATTTCATTGATGCTGATACGACTTTAGACACAACGAATACTCCAGAGAAAATTAATACTGTTTTTACTGACCCGGCAGTCATTGCTATGGGTGGCCTCGTAAAAAATATAGATGGCTCACAATTCTTGTGGAACTGGGGCGACAAATTCACACCACAAGCGCAGCTCAGTATGACTCTGGCCTCTAAATTTAGCGAGCTCATGGCGACTGATCGTAGCAAGGCGGAGCAATACTGGAAACGCTTCAGTGCGTTGATGAAGCATACACCTAACCCATTCAAGGAGCCAGCCGTCAGAGATGTTTTTTGGGTTAGTGAGGCGAACTTAATGATCCGAGCGCACGACTTCCGTGATATTGGCGGGTTTGATCCTAATTTGCGTGTACATGATATTTTTGACATTGCCGTAAAGCTCAAACTCCGAAACCAGACCTTTCGATTTGACCCATCTGTCATCGTAACCCATAAGGCTATCGATGTTCGCGGAGATGACAGACAGGCAGAGGAACAGAAGGCTATGCTGTACCTATTCCGAAAGTATGGTTTGAAGCTCTTCTTCTGAGCTTCGAAAGTTTGGATTGTTTCCACTAGCCCCAGCCAGTAAAAAAGCACCGGCGCAAGTCGGTGCTTTTTTACTGTTTGAGCGAGGGATGAGAACGCGAGCACCAGTGGCGCTCAGCCGGCCCGAAGCCGGCCGACCCTGGGAGACCGGTGGCCATGAGCCGGTAGCTTGGCCGGCGTGGCCAGGCGAATCCCTCATCCCCAGTCAATTTTGATAACAGATATGAAATGGCCCGATTTTTCAGGGCATTTGTCTTTATCTGGCGCCCTTATGCTTCTACTCGATAGAGCATAAGAGCACACCGTCGTGTTCCACAAGCTGTAGATACTCCCTGGTAGACATAATAAATGAGCTTTCAAAATCGGCAGCGTTAAAGCCGATCTTGTCGTGCGCCGCTAGAGACTCATCTATAAATGTGTAAGTAATATCAGGAAACAGCGGGTGTCCAAACGGTGGCATTTTGCCAGGTTGCATGCCGCGAGCTTTTTGTTCCATTTCTTCAGGACTTGCAAAACGGAAGCTACGGAAGCCCGGTACACGCTCCTTTAATTCTTTCTTCATAGCTTTTGAATCTAATTTATTAAAACCAGGCAGAACAATCACTGCAAATAAATCCGGTTGATCGCGCACATCAAGCTTTACGAGTAGCGCTTTCGCACCCGTTACTCGCTCTCCTGACGCCTTATGCCGAGCTTCCATACTCTCTTCGCTTGTTTTGCATTCCGGGTGCTCGAATAACTGAGCTGATGGAGCATGATCGTGTAATAAAGAAGTCAGTTCTTGATGTACTGGGTTGGTTGATTTATCCTTCATTTCTCCAGAGTACAGTATCCTTTCACACATGTGCATAGCATTTTTGAAAAACACCGCCTGAATTCCAGATGGTGTTTTTCGTGCGCTATGATACCTAATTTATTTATGACTCAAGAACTTATCGGCATACGAGCTAAGCACACCATTGATCATAGTTTGATACTTGGCATCGTGCTTGTTTGCATACTTCTTAAATAACTCGAGGCTATTCTTGTCGATAGCAATCGTAATCTTTTCCTTCTCAGTCTTAAGTATAAGCTGGTCTGGAGATGGTAGGAAGTCTTCTAAAGCGCTCGCGTTTTCCAACGCTTGGGCAATCTCAGCCGGCGCATCTGTGTAATTAACTTTGTTGGTCATATCGTTTTACTCCTTCTCGCCAATATCCAGCACCGATAATACGAATACGGCTATTTCTTTTGGTAAATCTGACGGTAGCAATGCCGCCGGTAGTTGTCCTTCCAATACAAAAGTACCTCTTTTCCTCGGATGAATGCTTTGGGTCAGGGAGAATAATTCTCTTTCTATCGAGGAAAGCGGTTTGGGCTTCATGGAATGACAACTTATGCTTGTGTATGTTGAGCGTGTTTTTGCTGTCATCCCATTCGAATTCCATACATACTATTGTACAGATAATTATATGTATTGCAATGGATCGATAACCGCAGCTTCGTTTTGGGAACAGGTAAATCCAAGCTCATCAAGCTTCCGCCCGATGAGAATAAAATCCGCAACCAAGCGGTGCCAGTTGGGAGACTCATCCCCAGCCAATAGATTATTCAATCAAGCGAGATGTCCACATTTGGGCATCTTTTTGTTTAACAAAAATCACTACACCTCATAAAGTTTGGGGGAGTTCGAATCCATTATATCGTGCGTGCATTTTGGAGATGGCTAAGCATCACTACCGATTTTAAGACCAAGCTTAGTAAGACTTTCAATATCCTTGCTGCCTGTGGATTGTAAGCTAGGTGGGTCCACGAAAAATGTCTCGTACACGCTCTCCAGATAAGGTCTAGAAATCTCATCCAGTAAATAACTAAAGAAATCAGGCCCTCTGTCAAGGTCAGCAAGAACCTGGAAGAAGCTTTTGGGCTCCACGTGGATTATAGTCTTACTTCGCAAATCCATAAGACTCTCAAGCTTCGTATCATTACTAAGATTATCGGGCAAGGTAGGCACACTCTCAACATTTAAATGTCGAGCCCACGCAGGAAGCTTGGCAGCAAGATACATCACAGAAGCAGGCTCATTCTTTCCTGTAGGCTTATCGAAAAGATTACTGATATGAACAACAGTATCCAGGTACGCCCACCCATATATTGTCATTCGTATGTCCGAACTCTCAATCACATCAACGTCTTTTAGCTTAGGGCGTAGCGCATCAAATGTTCGAAATCGCTCATCTGCTTGCATAAAGTAGAAACTAAGAAATGCACAGTATCTCTTTAATTTTTTAGCGACAGCTGAATCTTGGTTAAGGACTTCATTCTTATAAACAAAGCCATCTTCAATCAACTTAAAGGCAGCTTCAACTTTAGAAGGATACTTCGTTCCGTTACTCACAGGTTAGCCTATTACTTTATCTTTAGCTCTTTCCGGTCCTCGGCAAAGTCATGAACCACAGCTCCAAGCAAAGTCTGATACGGGATATTGTTCCGCTTGGCTTTTGCCTTGATCTTAATTAGATCGAGCTGGTTAATACGCAATGTAATAGGCTTGGAGGTATTTAGCTCGCGATGACGCCCAGCAGCTTCTTTGAGCATTTTTTTGGTATCTTCAAGATCAGGGGCTTCTTCAAACTCACCCTTTTCGAAAGCTGCTTCTAGTAATTGCTCTTCGTCGTCTAAAGCGAGATTAGAGAATGGATCATTTATACTACTCATGGCTGTCTCCTTTTATATACTTTTTGGTTAGAGCACTACTCGGATAGGCGGTCTTTAGAAATATCTCGTTCTTTTGTACATTAATCACGTAAGGCACCGCGTAGGCGTATTTTTCAATTCTTACTATGTAGACTCGCTGATTTGGGCGGCTTTTGCTTGGGTGAGCTATATCCGCTAGCAGATCTCCTTTACTGATGGCGCCAATGACTTCGTCAAAGCTTACGCCCCTCGTGGCTTTTAAAAGCTGGTTCTTTTCTTCGTTGAAATTAATATCAAAAGCCATTACTAGTATGATACCTAATTGTACATCTATTGTCAATACATTTAATAGTTACCCTCTTAGGGCCTGGAATAATCCAAGGCGCTCTAACTTTTGACCTACTGTGATGAAATCCGTGAGAAAGGGGTGCCAGTTGAGGGCTTCATCTCCAGCCATAAAGATGACACATACGCAAGTATGTGTCATCTTTATATTCAACATGTCCCTCTATGCGCCAACTTCACTCTGTTCGCACTAGGTCTTTACGGACCTGCCCGATCGTCGGCAACACACTAGCCAACAAGGCGACGAGCAAACTAGCACCGATCACTGCAATATAGGCTGGATGGAAGAATGGGAACGGCGCACCTGGTATAAACACAACCGATGCCTTATAGACACCAACGATAGTCAACAATGCGGCACTAGTACCCAAGATAGATCCGATAGCTACGACATTTCACCTCTGCGTTCTATATTCAGAATAGCGGCTAGTATTCGACCTTATATTACTAGGAGTATACTTCTAGTAATATCAACTATCGGAGGATGTATATGTATCTCACTAGCAAAAAAACGGTGAACGTAAAATTGTTTTCAGCCAGATTCCTTATGGTTCTTCCGGCGCTAATAGTATCCTGCTTGCCACTTTTCTTTGGCTCCATTGCGTCAGCCACACCCAATTGCGCGACTAATCCTCCCACTACGACGCCACCAGCCAAAAACCTATATATCTTCACTGGCAATGGTAGCTTCACCCCCACGAGCATTCCGAAATATATATATACTGCCGATGGAACTATTATCAATGAGTGTGGCCAGTCATTACCGGCACCATACGGTACTGCAACATCAACATATCCTAACTGGATCTGGAATTATAGCCAGACTGGTGCAGCTCTGGGCTGGGCTAATCTCAATGGCACCAAAGTAATACAGAACGTAATCGCAATGGGATTCGGCAAGATGGGAAAGCTGTCTGCAGCCTATACTGGCAGTTTCTACGTCAAGTGTCTGCAATATACGCCGAATCCTAGCGTCGGTGTGCAAAAATATTTGCAATGGGATTCCTCTAACGGCACCTGGGTGAGTATAACAAGTGCCGTAGCTACTGGAACCGCAGCCTGTAACAATAGCTAACTACTGCTATCTACAAGCAACGCCAATCAGTAAAAAATACTGAAAGACGACTAAAGCTTTTCATCATGGCTATGCCAACGCGCCAACAAATTCAAGTTCTTTGAGTCATGGCCCCGAGAATACTGCATGCGACCGAAATCATGACATTTAGGACATTATATGGGTTCGAATCCTTAGGGCCGTAAGTGATATAGTTCGCTCATGAAGCTTCCCGTAAGGATGCAATCGTTAGAAAAATTGACTAGAGCCTCACTATCGAGTCACTCTTGACGACAGAGATTTTAAGTTCGATGTCGCTATCGACAAACTGAAGGGTCACCATCCTAAAGATAAGCGACCATGCCTACTTCGTTCTAAAGGGTAAAGTGGACATTCGGGTGGGCGACCAAACTCATCAACACTTTACTATGCTCAATGCGCTAACGACGTTTCATATACTTGCAGCCAATCCGTAGCAATCTCTTGCTGAGCCTGCTTGAGCGACAGTTTGCCGTCACAGACTTGTTTGTGCAAATAATTCTCGACTTTATCTTTTTGGTGGAAGCCAGGTGTGGGGTCGGCCAATTCGGGCCAAAGATTAGAAATATCATTCGAGCCACCCAGCTCTAGGCTAATGAGGTGATCGACTTCATATTGACCGGTTGTATGGGTTGCTATGCCATATTCTGCATACACCTGGCGCTTTTCGCTCTCCGGCACATTGCGAACTGAGCTTGAATAGCCAGGTTTGCAGATTTGGGCTTTCGCAGCTGATGCTATGACCGCTCCTGGCGTACATGCCTTATCTTCAATGCCAGCATTAGCAACGCAGTTACTTGTCTTTGTTTGCGATGGCGACATATAGACTGTGTTATCTACCTTGGGATGCCGTGCTAGCATAGTCGCGCCAACAACGGCGACCGTAGCCACAGCTATAGCAGCCGCAATCAGTTTCTTTTTATGTTTCTTGGACATGCTTTAAGCATAACACTGATGAGGTTGAGCATAACGAGCAATTAACAATGTCATCTTGCCCCACGAACCGGATCATAACAGAATCAAGGTAGGTAAAAATTACGATCATTCGTTAGTAATTGGAGCACGAAATTTATTGAGGGCAATCGTTGGTGCGTCAATGTCCATGACCAGTAATCGCTCGCTTATCTCATAAAAACAATAATTAATATGCCTCTGTCGATGCAAGGCAATATTTGAATACAACTATACGCTTAGTGTATAGTTGTATTATGTCGTCCTCTCACGCCCTTCTCGGTATACTTGCCAAACAGCCCAACTATGGATACATCCTCAAAAAAAATTATGATTTTTTGTATGGCAAAGAAAAACCCATGGCCTTTGGTCAGGTCTACGCTACTTTGTCACGGTTAGTACGAGATAATAAAATTGTCACGGAGAAATTTGAGCAGTCTGGGGGCCCGGAGCGCAAACGTTATGCCATCACGCCTCAGGGACGCAAAGACCTTGAGTCTTGGCTTAGCAGCCCGGAGGCTACGAGTCCTAATACGCAAACAGTATTATTCACAAAAGTCGTAACTGCGATCCTGCTAGATAAATCACCCGATATCTATCTTGACACCCAGCGTACCGCTCATTTCAAACAGATGCAATCCCTTACCCAACAACGACGACAAGGAAATTTAGCCCAGTCGCTACGAGCCGATTATGCCCTATTTCATCTGGAAGCCGACTTGCGTTGGATCGACCTGACTACCACACGTTTAAAATCATTAGCAGAGGAGATACGCAGTGAACAACACTAAATACATCTTACAGGCATTGGGCGTTAAAAAATCCTTTGGCATAACCCCCGCCCTACAGGGTGCTAGCCTACAAATCAAAAAGGGCGAGATTGTCGCCATCATGGGACCAAGCGGCTCAGGCAAATCTACCCTCTTGCACTGCCTCGCAGGCATATTTACTCCAGACGAGGGTCAGGTATTACTAGGTGACACACGGCTCGACCGGCTCGACGAAACAAAACGTACGAAGCTTCGCCGCACTGATTTCGGCTTTGTATTTCAATTTGGTCAGTTAGTGCCAGAGCTGGGAGCAGCCGATAACATCGCGTTGCCATTATTGTTCAACAAAGTTAGCCGCAAAGAAGCTTACAAACAAGCTAGCATTTGGCTACAACGGCTTGGCATGTCTGAACTAGCAAATCGGAGAAGTGGGGAGTTATCTGGAGGTCAAACCCAACGCGTGGCTATTGCGCGTGCACTTGCCACTCATCCGCAAGTTCTATTCGCAGACGAACCCACCGGAGCGTTGGATTCACTCACCAGTGAAAAAGTTATGGATCTACTGATAGACATTGTCCGAGAAGAGGGAGTTACAGTGATAATTGTGACGCATGATGCCCGTATCGCCTCATATGCTGACCGCCAGGTTATAGTGCGCGACGGTAAAGTCACCACAGGTAAACACTTGGGTGGAGTCGAACGGTAATGTTTGGGCTTGGGTTGCGACTTGCAGTACAGAGTGGACGCGAAGCGCTAGTTCGCCTCGCAATTACAGCATTGTCTGTTGCTATTGGTGTAACTATCCTACTTGCACTCCTAGCTAACTTCCATGCTTTTCAGATTACCAGCAAAGCGCCATCATGGAAAAACACAGTCGCAACCAACAATTCAAAGCCAGCAGCTAATCAGCTGGTCTGGAATTATAGCGAGAGTATCTACAAGGGCCGCTTTATTAAGCAACTCAGCGTTGCCGCACTTGGCAGTCAAGCGCCCGTGCCTCGCGGCATTGACGCCCTACCTGCTCCGGGCCAATACTATGCTTCCCCCGCACTTGCCGAGCTCATTAAAACAGTCCCCCACGATCAGCTTGGCGACCGCTATCCGGGCACGGAGGCAGGCACCATTGGCCGCACCGCATTAGGCAATCCTGATGAGTTAGCTATTATCGTCGGCTACACGCCAAAGCAACTGACCCTTATGCCTAATACTATTCGTGTCGACACTATATCAACAGCACCAGTAGCAAACGGCACCACTAACATGTACCGTCTTTCCTACGGTGCCGGCGCCATAGCCATGATAATTCCACTTCTTATTCTCATAAGTACCGCCACAAGACTGGCCGCCGCCCGCCGCGAAGAACGCTACGCCGCCATGCGTTTAGTCGGCGCAACGCCACAACAGATCAACATAATTGCAGCAATCGATTCCATTACCAGTTCGCTGCTGGGCAGCCTGTTGGGTATTGGAATATTTTTACTACTGCAGCCAACGCTCGCGAACTTGTCGCTGTCGGGGGCTCGCTTTTTTGCTGATTACGTCACTCCTACTATTTGGGGCTATCTGGGTGTTCTCGTAGTTGTGCCATTTGCCGGAGTAATCACTTCATTATTCTCGTTGCGACGCGTACGCATCTCGCCTCTAGGCGTCAGCCGTAAAGTCACACCCCGCCCACCCAAAGCTTGGCGGGTACTCCCATTATTAATTGGTATACCCATACTCTTGTACCCCCTCCTTAAATACAAAGCCGATGCCAATATCGGAATTGTATTTATTGGCCTCGTAATCATCATGGCTGGCCTTATAACTGGTGGCTCTTGGCTCACTATGCAACTTGCTCGTCTAATGAGTCAATTAGCTCCAGGTGCACCATCTTTGCTAGCCGCACGACGCATCGCCGACAATCCCGCGGCATCTTTCAGGTCAGTTAGCGGACTCGTGTTAGCTGTTTTTGTTGGAACTATTATTGGCGTCGTTACACCTGCCCTACATCTCTATCAAAGCCCCGGTCCGGATGCAGGGCTCGAAAAAGTATTGCGTATCCCTCTTCGCTCAGGCATGGGCGGACAGCAAGATAATCTAACACTGGCCGATACAACCAACATACAAAATAAGTTACAGGCTATCGCAGGCGCAGATGTCGTCCCCGTCTATAGAAGTCCTACCTTTGAAACATTCATAGAAAAACTCACCGCCCAAAGCCAACGGCAGGGCCCTCCCAAGGATGGTTCAGATAACATTATTGATCCTGCTACCGTGCCTAAAGATAGCGTTATACGTTGTGCCGACCTCCAGCGATTGCCTGTGCTTGGCACCTGCCCTGCCAGAGCCAGCGTAGCCATTGGCGATACAGCAACACTATTCGGCAGCGATACACCTGTAGCCATAAACAAAAATCTGCCAATAATTACAGACCATAGTCAACAGGTAGACACTGGCACTAGGGCGCTCAAAATTAATGGCTTCTTGGTTAAAGGTGACGACAACACGCTCGAGCGAATGCGCACATACATGGTAGCTCACTTTGCAACAACGATCCCTGAAGCCCCACAAACTTTTGGCGAAATAGCAAAAGCCCGTAACAACAACGTTGATAATGCCCAGCGCATTGTACTGGCCGCAACCGCCCTAACTGTATTGGTGGCTGCCTGTAGTTTGGCCGTAACCATCGGGGGCAGCATGGTCGAGCGAAAGCGACCATTTGCCTTGTTACGCCTCAGTGGTACGCCAACGAGCGCCCTCTATAAGGTCGTATTGCTAGAGTCGATAGTCCCCCTAACTATTGCCGCGTTTGTCGCAATAGCAACAGGCCTCGGTGTGGCAATACCCGCAGCTAAAGCGCTGCTACCAGCGGGCGCGTCACTACCTTACCCGGGAGCATTGTATTATGTAACGCTTGGGGCCGGATTTACCGTTTCTCTGCTTATCATTTTAGCGACCTTGCCGCTCTTGGGGCGTATTACCCGGCCCGACGATGCTCGGTTTGAGTAACCATCAACTTCGATAATGCTAGAAAGCTTAGCCCTCTAGCTTTTCACCCCATCCATTCATGTGGCAATTGTCCACCCAAGAAGTAGATGCCGGCTGAGCAGTATCTCCAACAATCATGTCCATAGAGATGTTTTTGGACTGCAGTCATGCCCGAACAAAATCGTATAATTGAAATGACACAAAATTTTGTTTTTTCAGTTTTCTGTGTATACTAATGCCCGTGGATAGAGACAAAATACTTATTATGGCCGATCATACAGGCCGATTTTACTCCGAACGTTATGGATTTTCTCCTGTTGCCGGCCGCCTTATCGGCTATTTATACGCCTGCCAACCAGCACAGCAATCAATCAATGATATAGCTAAAACACTATTGACTAGTCGTAGCGCTATCAACGGAGCGGTTAAGACTCTTGAAGCGCAGAGACTTGTTAAGCGTTCACGCCCGGCCGGTACACGCGCCGACCTAATCAGCCTAACCCCGCTCAGCAGAGAGAATATGGGCTTTGACCCAGCCGAATACCAGCAAATGGCAAACTTGGCCCGTGAGGGACTTGAGCTACTAGGAGATGATGCCTCAGAACGCCGAGAATCTCTTGAAGCCGTTATTTCTCTAAATGAATTTATGGTAGAAAGGCTGCCGCAACTATATGAAGAGTGGGTGAGATATCACAATAAAACTCAGGGATCTAAAAAATAAGGAGATTTAACATGAACGACTTTCTAAATAAAATTATTGGTGACCTAGAAGGCAAAAAAGAATGGAAAGCACTGGAAGCCCGTGCTAAGTCACTGCCAGAAGAGTACCGCACAGTGTACGACGAAATTAAACACTACGTTTGGCAAGGCGGCACAGGCATAATGGATCCAAGCAATATGTTTAAGCAGTTAGTTGATCTTTTTGAAGCAGGTGCAGCAAGCGGCAAGCATGTAATGGACATTACCGGCAATGACGTTGCAGCATTCGTAGATGGACTCGTGCGTGATGAAAAAACCTACACAGACGGCTTACGCGAAAAGCTCAATAGTACTGTTGCAAAAAAACTCCAAAAATGAAAAGGGAGAGATCATGAAATCAGCAATTACAGCTCATGAACTGAAAAAGGCTTACAAAAAGAATGCCGTTCTTAAAGGGGTTACCTTTGCAGTTGAGAGCGGGGCAATCTTTGCACTGCTTGGTAGCAACGGTGCTGGCAAAACGACAATCATCAATATCCTAACGACGCTTATCGAGGCCGATGCAGGTGATGCTACAGTTGGGGGCTTTGACGTCGCTAAATCTTCCGACAAAGTGCGCCAATGCATTAGCTTGACTGGTCAATTTGCGGCAGTCGACGAGATGCTCTCAGGCCGTGAAAATCTAGAGCTTATCGGTGACTTGCGACACGTGAAGGACTCTGAGCAAACCGCTAAAGACCTGCTCAGCAAATTTGACCTTACAGACGCAGCAGACAGACTAGCCTCAACATTTTCCGGTGGTATGCGCCGTCGGCTCGACATCGCGATGAGTCTTATCGGCAATCCATCGATAGTCTTTTTGGATGAGCCGACCACCGGTCTTGATCCAGAGGCCCGTAAAGCCATGTGGCAAACAATCAAGCTGCTTGCTAGAGGCGGCACAACAATATTCCTAACGACTCAGTATCTCGATGAAGCCGATGAACTGGCCGACATGATCGCGCTACTTGATGATGGTAAGATTGTGGCTCAAGGGACGGCAGCCGATTTAAAGAAGCTCGTTCCAGGCGGCATTGTTAGGTTTACCTTTGACAATGAAGCACAACTCAAAAGCGCCATCGGCGTCCTCGGGAAAGACTTTAAAATAACTATGGAAAATGACGTAACATTGATCGTAACAACCAACGGTAACACTAAGCAGATTGCAGATCTATTTATTCATCTTCGCGATGCAAAACTCGAGCCTACGGACTTTTCGCAACAAGTACCCACGCTCGACGACGTGTTCTTCAAGCTCACCGGCAACAAAAAGGAAGGAAAATAACATGCAGGTAGTCAAAGATACCTGGACAATGACTAAGCGGAGCTTAAAACACATTCTCCGTAGCCCCGATACGATAATTACGGTAGTCATTACCCCAATCGCGTTGTTATTGATGTTCGTGTACATATTAGGTGGGGCGCTCGCGACACAAGCGGGCTCTGTAAAGTACGTGAACTTCATCACTCCAGGGATCATCATCTTCTCGATTGTAAGTGGTATTGCCTACGCAGCGTTTCGTATTAATACAGACATCCAAAAAGGTATCATTAATCGATTCCGCACGATGCCGGTTGCTCCGTCCTCTATCTTAAGTGGGCAAGCTGCTTCGTCAACGTTGTCTAATCTCTTTTCGTCAGTATTGGTGTTGGGTGTTGCATTTGCTACTGGCTTCCGCACAAGCGCTGGACTCGAAGAGTGGTTGCTCTTTGCTGGACTAGTAGTCCTCTTTACGCTAGCAACAACGTGGATGGCGGTCTTTTTTGGCTTGCAAGCCAAATCACCTGAAGGGGCGGGTTCATTCGCCTACCTCCTTATGCTGCTTATCTTCCTCAGTCCGTCGTTTGTGCCAACTTCATCTATGACGCCAGTGTTGCGTGGCTTTGCCAATAACCAGCCATTTACGTCGATTATAGAAACGATGCGCTCGTTGTTAACCAGCGGCACTGCTGGCAGCAAAGCATGGGTGGCATTCGCATGGTGCGCCGTAATTCTCATTGTCATGTATGCACTTTCTATTTGGCAATATAAGAAGAAGCAAGCATAGCGAATAGTTAAGAATCGCTGCTTTAATCAGGCTTCAATAATCTCTTCCTTTTTCGGTCATCCCTAAAATAACGCAAGATTTGTGTCGCCATCGACACCAAAGTCATAATCTAGAAAGACCACGAACCTCTTAAAAACTGAGGCTACAACTTGTCGTAAAGCCAACGTTTAGTATGGGTCGTCGCTGCCACCGGGGAGGTTGGCGGGCTTCTGGACATAGTATCGCACATAGTCAACTTGCATCGTTGGCATTGTGCCTGGCGCAGGATCGTTGTCAGTAGAGAAGTTACCCGTGCCTGCCTGAAACTTGGGGTCCATAGTGTAATTCATGCGGATACCAAGGTTGGCATGTTGAAACCATGCTGCTTCAGCCCCGGTAAGCGAGCCGATTTCGGTACCATCTCTAGAATAGGTAATCCTGTCTGGTGTCCAATCGATAGCATAACGATGCCAGCCGCTCGTGTCGCTATTCATAGTCGCCACATTCTGACCTTCCTTGCCGTTTAAGTGGCTAGGGTTAAAGTGAACACCTGAGTACCAAGGCGATCCGGTTCTGCTGCCAAAAATCTCAATCATGTCCATTTCGGCACCCTCATACCCCGCAGAACTTGATTTAAGATTGCTGAAGAGCCAGAGGGTGGGAAACATGCCACGTACGGGGTTTGGGTTTGCCATACGCCACTCGAAGTAGCCATAGCGCCATGTAAGATTTGCCATATCATTTGACACTAAGTATGGTCCGATCCATTTATTATGATCTCCAAGGTTGTCTTTGTTACGCATTGCTTTGAGCGAAAGAACGCCATTGGACGTATACGCCAGTCCGTACTGTTCCAGCACTGACCTTGGAGCATCCCAGTTTGACGCGGCGAAATCGCTGTAGCCGTCATTCAGTGACCCACCAGCCTCATAGCCTTTGGTGCGCCACGTTCCGCCACCAGCATCGGTCGCAAATGACAGCGGATCACTAAACTCGTCACTCCAGGTGGGCGCAGGCAAATTCCCATTATTACTGGCGACAAATTTTACCATCTTACCGCCCGATGCCGTACTATCGTTAATGACCACGGCTGGACTGGTCACCACCCCATTCTCCGGCTCAACAGAGACAGGCGAAGCCGCCGAAGAAAATAGCGTAAAGTAAAACCCAATACCAGCGAATGAAACTACAGCGATAGTAATACTCAGCTGCTCTGGCGAAAAAGGGTGCTTTTTTATCCGCTTTAATATATTGGGCACCGTGAACATCCAATCGCTGCTAGCATTAGGTTTATGTCTGTAAAACATTTTAGCTACACTTCTACCGTTTGAGTATAGCAATAAGCTCGCGTCTAGACCTAGCATCCGCAGCAGCTTCCGGACATTTTTTGCCGTCCTAATGCTAGCCCCCTCATACATCTTTTTAGTGACAATCTGTCTTGCTAAATTCCAAGCAGACATCAGCACTTACGTTTATTGCTAATCATTAAGACCCCCCCCCGCTACTGAAGGCGAATAATGCCAGGTATCTTAGAGCTTGCGATAACTATGGAAAAGACACATAGTAAGTATTGATGGAACGTCAAGAACAAAGCCAGCCTCTATCTTTGGGCGCTGTTGAGATTGCGAGAAGAAGCGAATTCATAAGTGTGCCCCTTACCGAAAATCAACAGAGGGTAGCCAAATGTATAGGGTGTAATCTCGCGCGACGTGCTGGCGCGGGTGTCGATGAGAGGATTTATGTTACCTCCGATGAGATACGAATTTGCGTAGGCTTACCTGAATCGACATTCAGGGGGTCTACGACTGAACTCGTCAATCGAGGACTGCTACAAAAAGAAACAGAGGCATCCGAAGAGGATCGCAAAAGAGTATACCCCTGGCGCATAAAAAAAATTGTGTATTGGCCAACCGATACGGACGGTAAATCATTTTTTATTCCTCGACGAGCAGAAAGATGTAACCGCGGCATCTCTAGCGACCCCCAAAAAGATCCTGTGCATGAACGAACAGCCCTTATCACTCCAAAAGGCGTAGACGAGGGGGTATTTACTAAAATATGCGAAGTATACCCCGACCAGCATCAGAAGACTATTATCCGCAACCTTCAGGCTCTACTAAAAAGGGGCATACTCCAGCAAAAAAATATCACAAACCAAAGACTAACCCCTCAGACGCCCTTAATGCAGCATGTGCTTCGCATGGCACTACGATATCAGACTCCCGACGCAGAGACTCGATACCTGATATTCAATCCAGTGGTACTTCATAACACAAGCATTCTTGAGTGCCAAGCGATCGCTCATTGCTTGGGACTAGATATATTATTGCTCGGCAAACGCTTGACGGCCACCTCGCTTAAACAGGCGCTTTCTCTTAGACCAGTGGACGACTTGGGCGTATATGCGCGGCAGCGACTGGCTCGACTCGAGCAGTTACTAAAGGGGGCGGAGAATGAAAAGTGGCGAGAATGAAGTTACGCAAGATGAGATATTTGCAACAAAAGGAACGAATTTCTCAAGATACAGAGCCTAACTCCTCTAGTCTTTTGCCGTACAGATAAAATCAGTCGGCCAAATTGAGAGTCTCCATCTGGCAATCGTATGGCCAAATGGATCGTTAAAGTTATTGCGATTTATACACGCGCATATAGTCGATCTCATAGGTGGAGGGGAAAGGCGTACCGCCGTTCCATGCACCACCCCAACTGCCGCCACCACCCACTGAAAAGTTAGCGATGATATAGAAGGGGTAGTTCTTGATACCAACCCCATTGGTATAGGTCTTACGGAGCTGACCGTCCAGATACCACTTGATGTAGCCAGGCTCCCAATCGATGCCATAGGTGTGCATACCATCGGCGGCATCTGTGCCGGTGACAGTCACACCATCACCTACGCCACCGGTATTCTGATCATGCTCGGTCATATGGATCTGGTTAGTACTACCGCCCAGCACCTCCACCAAATCGTACTCGCCGCTGGTAGGCCAGCCGTCACATGCGCGAGGGTAGATCTTGCAGTTATAATCAGGGGCCACATTGCTTTGGTCGGGTAGCATCCAGAAGGAAGGCCAGAAGCCTTGGCCACGGGGGAAACGAGCCCGAGCCTCAAAGTAACCGTACGTGTAGTTAAATTTCTGATAGTTAGGTGGATTGTACCCAAATCTATCTGGGCCGGTACTAATCATGCCGGAGTATATCTGATTGCCTTCCTTAGTGGCGATGAGGCGCAACGTACCGTCCTTGACCTGGACATTGGGATTATTCGTGTAAGTGGTGCGGAACAGCTCTTGTTCGTCGTTGAACGTAGTCTTACAGGTGTTAGGAGCATAGCCGCCCTGACCGGTAAAACTGGGGTTGCACAGTTGCCACTTAGAGCTATCGAGTTGTGTGCCATTAAATTCATCGGCAAAAATAGCCTTCCAGTTGCCTGGTATGGAGGGTGGCGGTGTGGCTGTGCCGCCATTATCTGCGGGCCCAAACTTTATTGCCTTACCTGCAGATGCAGTACTGTCAGAAATTTCGGTAACCGGACCGGTGCGAGTTGCGGTTTCCGCCTCGAAAAAACTCGTAGCTACTGTTGCCGCCCGTGACACATATATGAAGAATCCAACCACGACTGCGGCGAAAATGACTACGAATGCTACGCCCTGAAGGGTATCTTTATTACTGGGACGTCGTATATGTAGCATGCTCATCTTATTTAATCATACAGAACAGCATTCTGGCAGTAGTAGCCCCAACCATGGTAGATACCATACATGCCGATTGACTATTGCCTGCTCATTTCTTCGGGAGCAAATATTTTTGTATCGATGGCAAGACTGCCACTAGCGACCCAACCAGGCCGCTAGACAATGCCTAGCCCGCTGAGAGTTGCAATCTCCAGCTATCGACTCCGCACACGCACGACCGTAGTACCTGTATCAGCGGCACCCGGATCAAGTGTTATGGTGTATGTCCCGGTTGCCGGCAACACCACGCCATCATCATTCAAATTACCCTTGTGGTTGATGACACAGCCAGAACCAATGGCGCTGCCATCAGGAGCGTGAAGCACTAGCAAGCCGCACTGACTGGGGAGTTCACTGCTTGGCAAGTCAATAAATATTCTCTGGCCTGTTTGGCCGCTAAAAGTAAGACTTGCCATCGACCCTGGCTTCTTGAGACTAACCGAAACCGGTGCACCATCCACGTCGATTGACTTGCGCTCAACGGTTGAAAGTATAAGGCGAAGTTGCGCCTGGCCAGTAACGGTGTCGCTCGGGTCAACAACGATCGCGTACTGTCCTGTAGCTGGCAAGACAGCCGTATCTATATAGCCTGCATGGTTAATGATGCAACCATTTGAAATTTCGTGGCCATCGGAGTCGAGCAAGCGTACGACTCCACACTGGCTATCTAGAGTGCTCGTCGGGATGTCGACATACACATGTTGTCCAGTTTGACCAGCAAAGGTGAACCTAGCAACCACGCCCGGCTGATCGATTCGCGCCGTTACACTACCACCGTCGGGGATAATCGAACTTTGCTGATCGGTAATGCGCAATAAGCGCAGTGTTGCGCTGCCGGTAGGCCCGTCAGGACTAAGCATGATCGTATACTGGCCGACATCCGGCAAGACGGTACCATCGATATCACCGCTGCCGTTAATGACGCAGCCGTTAGTAATCTCGTGTTTATCGGGAGCTAGCAGACGAAGCGCGCCACATTGACTTGGCAGGGTTGTCTTGGGGACGTCAACAAATATTTTTTCACCAGCCTTAGCATCAAAAGTTACACTAGCGCTGTCACCTGGATTCTTGATTACAAGTTGCCAGGTAGTGCCGCTAAAATTAGCTCCAGCCTTAAACGTCTGGCTGCGCACAGCTGCGCGTGCAAATTCCGGTCGGCCAGTAATGGCCATATCGAGCGCACAGTTGGCCAAAATGATCGGGTCACTAATCCCTATATTTTTACAAAAAGCTTCAGCTGCGGCATAACCCGGTAAATTCCTAGCATCTTCCGGCCTACCAGGAAAGCTTCGGATGGTATATGTGTTGGTATCTTTACCATTGTCATAGGTGAATAGTGACGTCTTACTTGTCACTCGCCAACTGTCGGCAAATTTCGGATAAATCTGATCAAATATCGGTTCAATCGTCTTGGGATTATTTTGGAGGTGCAGGTCATTTTTATTGTTACCGTCAGCGTCTCCAAGCAGTCCCTCGACTTTGCCCGCTTGCTCGTCGGAAAGTTGCAATGAAAGCGATACGCCATATATTCCGACTGACTGCACATAAGCAACCGAGCCATCGTTCCATGTTACGATTACGGTTTCTTGCTCATACTCAATTCGGCCGCCGCCGGGAAGTTTACTGCTAGCAAGTGGTTGCTTCTTACCATCAACGAGTAGCGTGAGTTTTTCTCCGGCTCTGACTTCTACTTTATCGCTGCCAACCTTTAATGCAACTGCCGTATTAATAGCCACCAATTTTGAATTCGTCCATGGCTCCTGTCGTACCTGAGCCTCAAAGCCATCAGATTGGTTGCGGCTGGCGACAAACTCACCCGCTCCCTGAAAATCGTAGCGTAGGCCGTCAAAGGTCTGCAAGTGCGGATCACCATTCGTATCAGCGCAGTGGGCGCCTGTGCATGAAGTAGGCCGTACAGGAGAACGGCAATCGCCGGTTGGCAATACTCGGGCGCCATAGTGGCTGCGCGCCGGCAACCCAAGCCGCACACGAAGCACATTTTGAGCCCGAGTAGCCATAACTTCTTTGGTCTCAATACCGCTGCCTGCGCAATCATCTCGACTAAATGTACCGTTTAACTGATCGAGAGCATGGTAGAGCTCATGATAAAGCACGCTACAAGCATCGGGATATCCTCCGGTACCCGCATAGCGATGATGATCGTCCGGGTTCCAATAAATACGGAAGATGCCACCGCCCCCTCCACCGGGCTGAGGACGCCCAGTCATATCACTACCCACGTCATACGTATGCACAATCTCAAAATGATTCGCCGGGTTGTTCAGCACATCGAGTACCGGCCCGGTGATATCCCGATTCGCGTTAAAGGTGGCAATGCAGCCATCGTAGGTAGATTGTAGCTCCGGAGGTACCACAACATCCGCATGTACTTGCGGCGAATGATACCACGCGATACCGAGAGCCAGTAGAATAAGCGCGACCACCGTGGCGGTCTTTCCATGTCGACGGGGATGCTTTCGCCAGAAGTACCAAATAAAAAATAGAATTACCAAAATCACCAACAGACCAATGCCTATCATGAGTAATTTGTGTTTAAACCCTCCTGTTGCACTGCTAGTGACAAACACAGCGCTACAGACTGGCGCCCCGCTCCTAGGAGCGATTGGCAGGCTGTAACTCAAGTCTAGCTGTAGTGCGCCAGTCTTCGCGATTGGATATTCCGCGGCAAAGGATCCCGCATCGCTCGACCACGTCGTAGCGCGCAACACATGACCTGAACTGAAGGCGTACACTGGCAACGCAAGGTTCACGGATTCACCAGGCTTGAGCGTCTTCAACTGATCTTGAAGCAAGTAGCCCATATCCTCATCGCTCGCCGAGTCAATCGGCACAGGCTGCACTACCTTACCCTGTTGGACAACCTTTGTAACTGCCACCGTTCCCTCGGCTGTTGTGGCAACCTGGCAGGCGCGACCTGAAATATTTTTCAAGCGTAGATTTGGTGTTAAAGGGTTCTTACTCGTGACCGTTGCCGAAAGATCACTCTTAGCTTCAGCCAGCGCCGACCCCGAACTGCCCACGAGTACGCTACAAGTAATCAACAATACAAAAAACGCCCGCAAGATAACTCGTACACGCATCTCGTGCCCCCCATAATTTACCTGTATTGTAGGCCAAGCATGTCAAATTCTCCAGCAAAAAATAAGCAATTTCGTATGTTGCACCTTGAAGAAGTTGAGTGCGCGTAGGTCGAATTTTCTATGTAGACTGTGTGGCCAACTGCAGACATGCTTGGCTGCACGTTGTCTGGTCTGAACAATCATCACAGATAAGAACCAACTTATTACAAGTATTATTGGTACAATTTCTATAAGTGCTGGTCTTACCTTCGCAATGGACACAAATACCGATATCCGTAGCTTTATCTGAAAACTTCATCGAGGTACGGCCGTCAAACACGTACAATGAACCTTCCCATAAACCTTCATCTCCATACTTCTCGCCGTATTTTACGATCCCGCCATCCAGTTGATAGACATCCTTAAATCCACGGTTCTTCATGAGCGCACTCAGTACCTCGCAACGAATGCCGCCGGTACAGTACGTAACTACGGGCTTGTCTTTCAGCGCTTCGTACTCCGGCTTCTCGATTTCTTGTATGAAATCCTTAGCAGTACGGACATCTGGCACAACGCTATCCTTAAATTTACCGACTGCCGCTTCGTATGTACTTCTCCCATCGAAAAAGACTACATTGTCACGTTGCGCTACCAAGTCATGGAGTTGCTTAGGCTTCAAATGCTTACCCCCACCGACGACACCATTTTGGTCAACCTTTAATTCGCTAGCTGCGCCAAACGTAACCAGCTCATCTCGAACCTTCACGGACAACTTAGGAAAGTCCGAGGAAGTTCCGGCCGCCCACTTAAATTCCATGCCCTTGAAGGGCAAATACTCTTTCGTCTTCTTGACGTATCCCTTTAGGTCCTCAACTTCACCACCAAGCGTACCGTTTATTCCTTGGGCGGAAATAATAATACGCCCACGCAAGTTATGCTTCTCGGCGAGTGTTTTTTGCCAAAGTCTTACGACTTCAGGATCCGCGACTGGTGCGAACTTGTAGTATAGGATTATTTTCTTCATTATCACTACATTTTAACATTTATAGATATTTGCAAGAAATATTCTTTGCATCATACTTCCGTCTTACTCTTTTTTGAGAATTTTGACCACTGTTTCGCGTAGCACGGGCACAAGCTCTTGTTCAAACCAAGGATTCTTGGTTTGCCATCTAAAATTCAGCGGAGAAGGATGAACCAGCGGATAATATTCCGGCAAATACTCTCTATATGATCGTACCGTCATTGTCAGATTATCCTTCACGTGACTGCCTAAATAATACCTCTGTGCATAATTACCTATAAGGATAGTCAGTTGCACTTGTGGCATTTCGGCTAAAATTCGAGGATGCCATTTTGGAGCGAAATCTTTGCGGGGAGGCAGATCACCATGGACGCCTTTTCCGGGATAATAAAAATCCATTGGCAGCAAGGCTATTAGGCCAGGATCATAAAACTGTGCGTCACTCGTCCCAAGCCATGAGCGTAGCCGTCTTCCGCTAGCATCGCCCCAAGGCAGCGCACCCTCTTGAGCTTTTCTGCCCGGAGCTTGCCCTACGATAACAATCTTTGCATGCCTAGATGCGGCGTATAGCGGCTGGTGGCCGGCAGCCGTGAATAACTCATTTGACGGGTCATGCACTATGTCCTGAAATATTTTTTCTAGATGCGTCATTACTGTTATCTCTCTCAAATGCATTATACCCCGAGAGATCTTATTGAAGCCTGTACGGTTCGAATTCATTCATGATGAAGCATATTATCGTATGATACATACTATCCACATGTCAGAGAAACAATCCAAAAACCCAGAACATAGACCGACAACTTCACGTAAATGGGCGGGGCGCATCTCCTTGTTTTTAGCCGGGGCGGCCGTCGGATCCGGAGTCATCGTGGGAATCTACTCAGAGACTTCACCGACAGAAATAGCCGGTGAAGTCATATGTCCGGCCGGTGAGCCTGTTAGCGGCGTCTGGGTAGAGCCCAACAATCCTATAGACAGGGAGTGGGCAAATTGGCAGCCTAACTCAAATCGACAGAACGCAGCAACCTTCACCGCAAGCCTCGCGCACTCAAGCTCATATGCACTCGGGGTGGGGTGTGGAGGCACTCCCGAAAAGTGGGAACATAATGACGCTTCTCCGGCGATAGCTGTCAAGGTCGAGCTCATTGCAGTGAGCTGCACCGATACAATTGGGATAAAAGCGGGTAGTTGCACAGTTGCCCCGCTTCTCAAATAAGGTACCCTTGTAACGTACTCCAATCTATTAACCTGTGTTATTATCGTGTTTTATGCACTGGATACTTGCCGATCTCCTGATGTTTGTTTCATCGGTGGCGCTTTTTCTAACTATACGAAAAGCGGCATTACTCGATCTTCCTTCCCAGTTAAATAATTTAGCCATGTTTGGCGTGCCGATGCTGTTCTATGTAGGGTTAAGCCTCGGATGGCTCCAGGATTTCTCACGCCTCACTCCTTGGATTTGTGTACTACTCGTCGTAACGAGTATCGTGGCCTATGTCTCCAACGCAGCATCGCTGAGAAGCATCAAGTTGGCTCCCAATCCTGGGTATAGCCTCGTCATTTCCAAAAGTGCGGTCATAGTAACCGTCTTCTTGGCCGTGCCCTTATTTGGAAGCAAGCTAACAATTCAAGCCGTGCTTGCGGTGTTGTTGATACTTGCCTTCTCCACTTTGATAGTGACCGGCCCTCATAAGACGCACAAAAGTGAATCCAAAAATGAGTCTTGGCTACCACTCGCGCTCGTCGCATTTTTTGGATGGGCATTTTTAGCGCTTTCTGCCAAATTCATGTTTAGACATAGTGTCACGACTATGGTTTTTCTAAGCATCTTCTTTACACTCGTAACTACTTGCATCGTACGCGAGATTCGCCGAAAGCATATATCGCTCGAAATCATACAACGACATAGATGGCTTTTCTTACAAATAGGCCTATGGTCGTCAATATGGAACTTCTTTCTCTTCTATGCACTTAACATCGCCCCAAATCCGGGGTATGTTAATGCGACCAACGCGGCGTCAATTGCCGTAGTGACACTCTTGTCGACACTACTATTTAAGGATGATCTTTCCTGGCGTAAGTGCCTGGGCGTATTCGGCGTTATTGGCGGATTATGTCTCTTATTCCTCGGTTAGCGCCAAGGGCACCGGCTGGTGTCGCCACATATTCTCTGTATAATTGACATTTTATAGGGACATCTAGGCCAAAATTTCCTTTTATGAGTATCGAGCTAGCACAACAAACTGAGCTCATCGCATTTGATTACGATGGTACAGCAGCAGTCGAGCGAGGGGCGGTGCCCGACGCGATGGTAGAGGGCGTCAAGGCAATACACGGCGCAGGCATCGCAACCTCGATGATAACCGCACGTCCATATAAACGACTACTAGCCGTTTGTGGTGGTATAGTGGCAGTCAACAGAATAGTATCAGCAGACCATCCTCTAGCAACTGAGCGCGGTGGTCGAATAGTAGGCCATGACAGAACCACAAACCTAGAATATAACGCATTAAACCCAGACGAGCTTGATGCGATTGCCGATCTGCGGCCCGATAATGTCGATTACGTCGTCTTTTATCCAGAGGCGCCAAGCGGGGACTCGCTTATCTGGAGCCCTGACCCCGCCAAAAGAGCCGCCATGAAAGTACGATTTGGAGCTGGCGCCGTTATTCTACGAGAGGATAAAACCGCTTTGGGACGTTCGCTTCGAGAAGCCAGACCATGCCAGGTTATGCTCAGGTTCAAAGCACCAGACACATCCAATAGAGATGCTATAGCTCCCGAATTAAATGCCGCCTGGGAAGGGAGTGTCGCATCAATCGTAGCAGAAGGTATTAATAAGTCTTCGGCGCTCAAATCGCTTTGCGAAATCACTGGCATCCCCGTGCACGAGACCCGTTATGCGGGCAATGATACAAGCGATCTGCCAATTTTGTGCAATCCCGCATTAAGAGAAAGGATATTTGTAGGGGACAAACCCCTGGAAGGAATGGCCGATCCCGTAACGAAGCTGGCGACACCGGTGATGCTAGGACACCATCTACTGCGCATCGCACAGAACTGTGCCTCCGTGTAAACGGCAGACTAATTGTTAGCGATGACTTGAAACGGACCAAAAAATAAACAGCACCGCTGAGTCTAAGATTATATGTAGAAAATGCTATTGCTTTTTTAATCGCCTGACCTTACCTTAAGGGTATTAACAGACAGGAGGCAATAGGTGCGTACATTAAAATTCAAGCCGCGAGGCGTCTCAATTCGTACATCACTCGGGAGACATACAAGAGTTATTATTTTACTTTTATTGTCTATATTGTCTCCTTTGGGATTACTTTCATTTCCTTCTCCTGTGTCTGCTGCTGCAGGAGATATCCTTCCCCCATTCACTACAGGTGAAACATGGTGCATATATCAGGGGTATAGCTCTGGTACCCATGTAGGAACTTCTCAATATGGATTAGACCTGACGGACTCCTCTTGCAGTACTACTGGCGCCGCTGGAAAAACAGTGAGAGCCCCCATATCAGGCACATTGGCATATCCATATCAAAGCGCGTACGGAAATTTATGTGTCAATATAGCCGGGGGTAGGAGTTATACACTTACGCACATCAACTCCTCTATCACGGGCTCTGTGACCGCAGGTCAAATTGTCGGAACAGTGGGTTCGGCGGGCTCATACAATAACAATAATGTAGCCCATATACACTTTGAAATATGGTCATCGCCGAACTGCTATAACAGTTCAGTCATACCATTTGATGCCGCGCATAGCGCACGAATCTGTGGAGCTGCAGATTTAACGGCAAGTGGACCAAGCGGCAATGGTATTTGGGGCGGCACCACAATTACCGGAGACAGTTGCGGTTCGCCGACACGCAAATCAGACTTAGCATGGGTCCAGGCTTCAAGCACGCCTGGTCAATCCGACGCATATATGATTCCATCAAACGGAACGGGATGGGGGGCGGCTTGGACCGCTGGCGGATGGACTGACCCCTCCAATGTTGTAGCGGGAGATTTTACGGGAGATGGTAGGTCGGATATTGCGTGGGTCCAACCTTCCGGCACCGCAGGCCAATCAAACGTCTATATGATCCCGTCGACTGGATCAGGCTGGGGGTCCGCCTGGACAGTGCAGACCTGGGGGACGCCTAGTAACGTTGTGGCTGGTGACTTTAACGGAGACGGGCGATCAGACTTAGCATGGGTGCAGCCATCCACTACATCCGGTCAATCGAACCTTTATGTAATCCCTTCCACGGGTTCGGGTTGGGGCGCGGCTTGGACTATGCAGACCTGGGGGACCCCATCTCGGGTTGTAGCGGGAGATTTTACGGGAGATGGTAAGACCGACATTGGATGGATTCAACCTTCAGCTACGTCCGGTCAATCCGATCTCTACATTATACCTTCCACTGGCTCCGGTTGGGGCGCAGCTTGGAGTGTTCCAAGTTGGGGGACGCCTAGTAACGTTGTGGCTGGTGACTTTAACGGAGACGGTAAGTCGGATATTGCATGGATTGAGCCTTCAGGTACCGCAGGACTATCCACCGTCTCTACGATACCGTCCACGGGATCGGGTTGGGGGTCCGCCTGGACGGTTAGTGGCTGGGTCAATCCAACGAATGTCGTAGCCGGTGACTTTGATGCCAATGGTAAATCAGACCTAACCTGGGTCCAACCTTCCGGCACCGCAGGCCAATCAAACGTCTATATGATCCCGTCGACTGGATCAGGCTGGGGTGCATCGTGGACCGCGCAAACCTGGAATACCCCTACTAGCGTCGTCGCGGGCGACTTTAACGGCAACTAGAGGTAATTATCGCACCTGGAAAAAACGCCCTGGAAACGGGGCTTTTTTCTTGCCAGTGAAAAACGTATGCCACCCTAGCATAGATGCTATTTTTGTTATAGTAATTGAATGACCAAATCGAGAGACTCATTTAGGATCGCCATTGCGCAGCTGCCTATTACTGGAGATGTTCATAAAAATAGCATCAAAGTTCGCAAGCTCATGCATGCCGCCGCAGCAGATAGTGCTCGATTAATACAATTTCCTGAAGGGATGCTATCAGGATATGCCAAAAACCCAATTCAGGACTGGGCAGAGGTGGACTGGGAGTTAGTACATGCCGAGCTACAGCTAATAGCCAAACTTGCAGCAAAGCTGCACCTATGGGTCGTTCTAGGCTCTGCGCATCGATTGACTCCACCGAATTGGCCACATAATAGTCTGTACATCATTTCCGATACCGGCAAGATAGTAAACCGCTACGACAAACGAATGTGCTCTCATACGGAGACGACACAATTCTACAGTCCTGGATCCGCGCCGGTTACCTTTGAAATTGATGGCTTCCGTTTTGGCTGCCTCATTTGTATCGAAGTTAACTTTCCCCAACTCTTTGAAGAGTACAGCCGATTGGGTGTCGATTGCCTACTATTGTCGGCGTATCCTGAAGCCAAGATTTTTTATACAAAATCTCAAGCGCACGCAGCAATCCACAATTACTGGATAGGACTATCCATACCCACTGATCGCGCTGAGCTTATGGCATCCACCCTCATAGACCCTGACGGCGGAACGACTGCACGAGTGCAGACAAAAGAAGGGCTACTCATTGCAACCATGGATAAAAAAGCTCCAGAGCTAGATATTGCGCTCAATAAGGCGCGGCCGTGGCGCGTCATCGCCAGTACTGGTGAATTCTATAAAAATCATCGGGTCGATGATCCCCGCAGCGCCGATCGAACTTGTCTGTAGTTATTTGTCGCTAATCTGTTTTGCCTTGCGAGCGTTGTATGCGCGCTTTCGAGCTTTTTCATAGAGGGCGCGCTTTAAAGCAATACTCTCAAACTTGGCCTGCTTTTTCTTATCTCTTTTTTTCATGATCAATCAGAAACTACTCTATATATTATTCTTCTTACAGAAGTTTAACGTATAATCGCCTGGATCGCACGACATAAGTTCCTGTCGGCCCCTTAACTAAGGGCATCCTCTTCATCTTCGCGCATTTCTTTTAATCCCTCTGCAGCTTGTTTTCTCTTGTTTGCATGAGATACTTTGTTCCCACGTCGCTCTTGTACGTCACTTCTTTTTTTCAGTTCGGCCAACTCGCGTTTCATTTTAAGGTAACTTGCATAATGCGCTGAATCGAGGACGCCACTTGCGAGTGCGGCACGAATTGCACAACCAGGCTCATCGCCATGCCTACAGGTACTCAGCCTACATCGTTTGGCGATAGAGACTACATCGTCAAAACTCTCATCAAGGTTCTCTTCACTGCCCCATAGCTGCAGCTCACGAATACCAGGAGCGTCGATGAGCAAGCCGCCACCTGCAAGCATAAATAACTCACGGTGTACGGTGGTATGCATGCCGCTAGAATCGCTTGCGCGAACAGCATGTGTTTTCTGGGTGCTACTACCTAACAAATAATTAGTCAGAGTCGACTTTCCAACGCCTGAAGATCCCAGTAGAATTGCCGTCTGACCAGAACCAATAAAACCAAGCATCTCTTCAACGCCCGCCCCCGCAGTAGCCGTACTAACGATAATAGGCAAATGAAGATCATTGAGTTGTTCCGTATACGGTAATAGGTCGGTAACTTTATCGGCCTTATTTAATACGATAACTGGGGCTATGTTGTTAATAGACACCTGATACAAAAATCGCTTCAGCCGTTCAACGCTGAAGTCATTATCCAAGGCGATCACTATAAACGCTACATCAACATTTGCCGCGATTACTTGCTTCTTGGTTTGTCTGCCTGCTACTTTGCGAGCTATTTCGCTTTGCCTCGGAATCACCGCCTCAATAACGGCGTTCCCGTTGTCAGATAGTCTAGCAGCGACCCAATCACCAACTTTAGGCGTATCTTCGTGCGGCGAGTAGTGTGCAAGCTTTCCGGACAATTCGGCGGTATGCAACTCCGGTGTCATGACTTTCAGCGAAGTGCCAAAGTCTGCAACAACACGCGCCGGTTGCGCACCAGTTATCCCATGTTGTTCCCATTTACGCTGAAATGCATCGGTCCAGCCAAGCGGAGTCAATAACGTCATACTACCTATTATCACACGTGTCGACCAAAAGTATACTAACGGCTACACTTGCACAACTCATGCCTAGATTGTTTGCAGCCATACATCAACCACCCCAACAATGCTCGCAACAACCTTATCGGACGTCAGATTATGGTCCGCTCCCTCTAGTCGTATGAACAGTTTGTTGCCTTGTAATGCCTCAAAAAACTGCGTGGATTGAGCAATATACACCGTCTTGTCAGCCTTAGCATGTATAACAAGAGTTGGAGCAAGCAAGTGGGCGGGCTGGAAATTCTGTTTAAAAAAGTGCCAGATAACCCTATATCGAGGACTGAGCACCGAGAGAAACTTAAAAGTCATAAACGTAGCTCGATACCGAGGCGCCAAATCCTTAAATCCGAAGAAACCGTTCAGCGTTATTAAGCCGGTGATCTTCTCCGATCTTCCGGCAATGGCCGTACTAAACGCGCCGAAACTGCCGCCCACCAAGATAATCTCGTCGTACGTCTTAAAATAGTCGACTACAGCCGCGATATCGGCAACATGCTGCATGACGTCAAGACCACTCGCGTCGGAAAAATTAAAACTAAATGTCGCGTAGCCGCGTTCGCCAAGACCCTTCGTGATCGCCACTATGGCGGGATGGCCATTGGAACTTTTGTATCCATGGCAGATAACCAATAATCGTTTAGAGGGCCGTACATAAGCAAGCACTCCGGTAATACTGTCGTCCGCGATTCGTACCGTTTCAGTGTGCATGACTTACGCATTCCTCCAAGACCAATACGTCTAGAAAATGATCTTCAACTTAGTCTCGATCCAATTTCCGAGCGCCACAGCATAGACCATACCCTGGCAAGATAATCTACAAATTTGGCAGATTCGGTCCTGGGTCTTTTGACTCCAGCACTACATCTTCTTCTTGGCCTGCGGGCTTAAGTATGTTGTTGACGAGTTGATCAAGTTGATCATTTGAAAGATTAGCCTTTACGGCATATCCTTCGATGCCCTTAGCACGCAAACCCGCTGGAGCATCAGCTTCGTTCAAGTTAGAAACAATAAGAACCTTGATGTCTTTGCCCCACTCGCTTGCACGCATAATTTCTAAAATTTGGTCTCCAGCTATCTTTGGAACCATTAGGTCAAGCAACACCAAGTCCGGTTGTTCTCTCTCTATTGTAGTGAGCGCCTCTTTGCCGTCGTAGGCCACGAAACAGGTGTAACCGAGTATCTCGAGCCTAGTCTTATAGATATCGGCTAGACTGGTATTATCTTCTACGATGACTATTTTCGATGATAATCCGAATTGCTCCATGATGTACTGATTTTAACCCATCGGTCTTCCTTTTGCCATCACTCATTCATCTACTCTCTATCTTTCAACCCGGGCAGACCAATTCACTAAAAATTCTTTTGAGAATTCGAAACAATGCTAGTTATACTTAACCTAAATTAGGGAGCAACGATGAAGAACGATTCTAACTTCAATCTGCAGGAAAAAGATAAAACCTTTAAGGAAGGATCTAGCGCCGAGAATAATAAATCAAATTCCAAGACAAGCAACCCACTTCTTTCTTTTGTTCATCGCAATAGTCTCCTCGTCATCTTCGTGGTGGCCTTTGCGGTAATTGGTGGCATTATTGCGTTAGTTGCTACGCGGGCAGCAACGCCAGGAGAGCAGCTTGTCTCCGGCGTAGGCAACAAGTGTCTCGACGTCAGCGGAGACCAGCGTCGTAATGGGGTAAAGGTACAGTTATGGAGCTGTAATGGATCACCTGCTCAGAAGTGGGAAGCTCGCGCTGACGGTACCATGCATGTAAACGGTGAAGATAACTGGTGCCTAGATGTTAGTAACCAAAGCACTCAATATGAGACGATCGTGCAGTTGTGGTACTGCAACGGGACACCAGCTCAAAAGTGGAACGTAAATAACGTTACTCACACTATTGTCTATCAAAAAGCCCCAACCATGTGCTTGGACGTAAAGCATTCAGACCCAACTAACGGTAATCAGATATGGATTTTTGGCTGCAATCAGACAGTTGCACAGAAGTGGACTTTACTCGGTGGTGGCACAACACCTGCGCCGACGCCGACTCCAACTCCCCCTACTCCTAATCCAACGCCAAATCCCGCTGCAACCCCGACTCCGACTCCCACGCCAACCACCCCCGTACCTGCCGGCGTTGTCTGGAGTGATGAGTTCAATGGTTCCTCGCTATCACTCTCCGACACGACGGCCCACCGCAGTTGGTTGCCTTCAGAAGGCGGCGTATACGATACTGGTCATCGCGGCGGTGGGTCAGACTCTTGGGAGTGGACACCATACGGTACGTCTAACGTCAATCTATGGACCGTGGCAAATGGCGTTCTGACCATGAAAGCCATACGAAATAACGGATATACATACGGCAACGACCGGAAGCCAATTCCAGCGAACTGGCTCGGCGGCACGATAACTTCCGATCCCGCATCTGGAAGAAAGTGGACCTACGGCTACTTCGAATTTAGGGCACGTCTGCCGATTCACGGTTCCGGTATGTTCCCGGCACTATGGTTGTATCGCAGCGTAGATGTTACCCACCACTCAGATGCCGAATTTGACTTAATGGAAATCTTTGGGCAAAACAGTCAGCCTTGGTATACGACCGTTCATTATGGCGGCAACCGTGACTCCACCGATGGCGATCGTGGCTATAACTCAGACACTACCGGTTGGCACACATACGGTGTCGATTGGCAGCCTGATCACATTGCTTTCTACCGTGATGGTGCAGAGTATGCCAGGCGCACTGGCGGCGAAGCACAATGGTTCAACGGCGCTAGCATGGGTATTCGCATGGACTATGCTGTAGATCCCAACTTTAATGGGAATAAATCTAACAACAGTACGCCGAATCCCCTCGCCATGGAGATAGACTACGTTCGCGTATATAGGAATAAGCCCTAAGAACAACTTCCAAGCCTACGCGTTTGGCAGAATGGGTCGAACGGATCATCAATTAAATATAAAGATAGAGGCAGTTTACGGGTTGGCTCTATCTTATTAATGAGTGTTCCTGAAAATCCTCTTGAGAATTCGAAACAATACTGGTTATACTTAGCCTATACAATGTAAGGGTAACCTAAGGAAAGTAAGATAATGATGGAAAAACCCGAGTCTGATCCACAAGATAAACAAAAAGACGGAAAAACAGAATCGCCAGCTGAGACCTCAGGCTCAGACAATAAGTCTGGCAACTCATTCATGTCCTTCATTCATCGCAATAGTCTCCTCGTCATCTTCGTGGTGGCCTTTGCGGTAATTGGTGGCATTATTGCGTTAGTTGCTACGCGGGCAGCAACAACTAGCCAACAGTTTGTGTCTGGCGTGGGTAGTAAATGTCTAGATGTTTCTGGCAACCAACGTAAAGACGGTGCACGAGTACAACTTTGGACGTGTAACGGAACAACTGCTCAGAAGTGGGAAGCTCGCGCTGACGGTACCATCCACGTAAATAGTGAAGATAAATGGTGCCTAGACGTCAAGGGCGCGGGCATAGAAAAAAGTACAATTACCCAACTTTGGACCTGCAATAAGACAGCAGCTCAAGTATGGAAACTTAACAATACTCAACATACTGTTGTCTACCAAAAGAATAAGGATCTCTGCTTGGACGACAGGTATTCCACTGCCGACGACGGCACACTTGTATGGATTTTCACCTGTAATGGAACAAAAGCTCAACAGTGGGTTCCAACTTCCGACAACTCCATCCCGACCCCTACACCCACACCACCAGCTCCTACGCCAACTCCCCCTGCTCCGACCCCTACACCCCCCACATCAAATCCGACGCCCACACCTACGCCAGGCGCAAATAGTGGGACATACAATAAAGCAGTGTTAGAGTCGAAGACTGCAGACGGAGCAACAAGAGCACCCGTAGCCTTCTGGAACATGAACAACAATAACAATAATGGCACTGAAACCGACCTGACTGGCAATAACCACACGGGAACATATAAGAACGGCAGCCCTAACGGCACCACTTTGCCCAACGGCGATAAAGTCGTCAGTTTCAACGGCACAAATCAGTACATGACCGTTCCATCTTCAGACAAATTGTCGATCCCAACAACGAGACACTTCACCTGGGAAGCTTGGGTTAAACCTTCGACACGTCCTTTCCCTCGTGAAAGTATTGACAATGATGACTCCTTGCAAAGATACGTCGACTGGATGGGTAAGTGTCAGAACTACAACCCTACTTGTGAATGGGAAGCACGCATTTATGATGATGGCCAAAACTCGACCCAACATCGCTGTCAACGTCTGAGCGCCTACGTATTCAACACAAACGCTGGATATGGAAGCGGCGCTGACTGGCAGCCAGTCTGCGGCATACTACAGGTAAACCAATGGGTGCATGTTGTGGGTGAATACCAAACTGTATCGAACCCTGCAGGCTGTAGTGCCGGCAAGACCGCTGGTGGCATAGCCATCTGGGTCAATGGCATTAAGTGGAACCAGTCAAGACACCTACAAACAGGCTGCATGAGCCAATATGGTACAAATCCAACCGCTTCGAGTTCGCCATTCAATGTCGGCACAGTAGCATTTGATAACTACTTCCCTGGCGGAATTGGTAAAATCGCACTCTACGATTATGAACTACCCGAGTCTCAAGTCAGGGCTCACTACACCGCCATGACCGGTGGCGGCTTCCAGGGTAGCTGTAGTGACACATGTAATCTAAAATAACAATCGTCTTAAGATATAGGGAGTAAGTCCAGAAAAGCGAGGAGCATATCCTCGCTTTTCTATTAGCGGACAATCTTTTACTTACGCCGCAGACTAGACTACTGATAAGATAGAGACATCCTATATAGTCTATATAACGCCAAAAGGGAGTTCCGATGACAGAAAGCAAGTACGTAGTTGAAGCAAAAGGGCTCAAAAAGTCCTATGGTTCAAATGAGGTTCTAAAGGGTATCGACCTAAAGGTTGAACGCGGTACCATGCTGGCCTTACTGGGGCCTAACGGGGCTGGTAAGACGACGACTGTACGCATCCTGAGCACTCTCCTTGCCTTTGATGCCGGTACAGTCAAAGTTGAAGGCTATGACGTCAAGACAGACCCCGACAAGGTCCGTGGCGTCATCGGCCTTACCGGTCAATCCGCGGCTATTGACGAGTTACTGACCGGACGCGAAAATCTCTTAATGATGGGCCGCTTGTATCGCCTTACTGCAGCGAGCGCCAAGGCTCGTGCGCAAGAGCTTTTGGAAGAATTCAGTCTAGTAGATGCCGCCGATCGTCCGGCTAAAACCTACTCCGGTGGCATGCGAAGGCGACTAGACTTAGCTGTTAGTCTCATTGCTACGCCCCCAGTCATCTTCCTTGACGAACCGACAACTGGTCTAGACCCCCGCTCACGACTGGCGATGTGGAGTATCATAAAAGACTTAATGGCTGCGGGTACCTCTATTCTGCTGACAACTCAATATCTCGAAGAGGCAGATCAACTAGCTGATCGTATCGTTGTTATTGATGGTGGCAAGGTCATAGCCGAGGGCACCGCAACAGAGCTAAAGGGCAAGGTCGGCAAAGATCGACTGGAGATAACCTTTAGTGGGCAACAAGGGCTTGCTCGCGCAGTAACCCTCTTGGGCAAAAAGATAATTGCGAGCGACGAGAAGGACGGCACCGCCACAGTAGTTATCAAGGACATAAATACTGACGTCAAAGAAACGCTCGCGCTCCTTGCGCAAGAAAAGATAGCAATTCAGTCCATGGCGATTCATAAGCCTACTTTGGATGATGTATTCTTATCACTGACTGGCAAACAAAAGACTATTGAAAAAGAGGACAAAAAGTAATGGCTACGGAACTCATATTCGACAAACGACCAAAACTATTTTTGACGCTAAATGACTCGCTCATCATGATCAAGCGGAGCGGGCGCCACATCATTCGTAATAGAGATCAACTACTTGGAGCATTCTTTCAGCCAATTATGTTCCTGGTGTTATTCGCGTCAGTCTTTGGTGGTGCGATCTCGAAAGCCCTGCCTCCGGGCGTAACCTACCTAAACTTTTTAATGGCCGGTATTATCGTACAGACGGCGGCATTTGGCTCAACCACTACGGCGGTGGCCGTCTGCAATGACTTGCAGAAAGGCATTATCGACCGTTTCCGCTCACTGCCAATGTCAAATCTGGCCGTATTAAATGGCCACGTCGTTTCGGATCTGTTTCGTAACAGCATTTCGACTATTGTTATGCTACTTGCCGGACTAGTTATCGGCTTCCGCCCGCACACAAGCTTTGCTGGCTGGCTTCTGATTACTGGAATACTGCTGCTATTTACATTAGCCTTCTCATGGCTTTCGGCAATTGTCGGAGTGTTAGCCAAAAGTGTAGAAGGTGTACAATGGCTTACCTTTGTACTAGTATTCCCGCTCACGTTTGCCAGTACTGCATTCGTGCCCGCCGAAGGAATGAATCGAGTATTAAAAACATTTGCCGTCAACCAACCTATTACTCACGTGGTTGAAGCGGTGCGCGCACTCATCTTAGGAAAACCCATTGGTGATCACGGCTGGCTGGCAGTAGTCTGGTGCATCGGCGTACTCGTTGTTACAATGCCAGTTGCCGCATGGCTCTTCAGGCGCAAAACGTCAAACTAATGCCCACTTTGACTTAGCGACCCTAACTAACCATGCCACAAACAGATGAGCAGACACTACAGCTATTTATCGAAAAGATGAGTGTATTTTTTGGCGTTGAAAGTCGCTTGCCACGAAGTGTTGCGCGTATCATAGCTTTTTTACTCGTCAGTGAACCACCGCAGCAAACCGCCGAGCAACTTGCAGAGAAGTTAAAACTCTCTACTGGCGCAGTAAGTGGGGCCGTCAGCGTACTACAACAGGTTGGGCTCGTAAAACGTGTAACTTTCGCCGGGGATAGGCGTTACTACTACGAATCAGACCCTGCAGGATGGAAGCAGGCATTGCTCCAAAGGCTTAAATCAGTAAACCATGGCATTGCCTTGGCCGAGGAAGGCATGAAGATATCAAAAAACAATCCTCGGCTGCAAGCCATGCATGATATCTATGCGATCTTCGAAACTGAATTTGAGACGCTCATTAAACGGCTCGGCTCTAAATAAATAGCAGCTTATTCGTCGTATGCTTTTTGCAGTGTAGCGACATCTATTTTTGACATCTTAAGCATTGCCTGCATAACCTTTTGGGCCTTAGCGACGTCAGGGTCTTGCATCAATTCGCCAAGCGCCTTCGGGATGATCTGCCAAGAGACGCCAAACTTATCCTTAAGCCAGCCGCAAGGCTGATACTGGCCGCCCTTACCAAGCTTTTCCCAGAAGTAGTCTACCTCCTTTTGATCCTCACATGTCACGAACAGGGAGATACCTTGTGCAAAACTGAAGTCAGGACCGGCATCCATGGCCATATAATCTTGTCCGTCCAGTGTGAATGAAGCATTCAGTAGCATATTGCTTCCAGGCATTGTCATTGCATAATTTACTTTGGAATTCTTGAAGATAGAAACATAGAAATCAACTGCTTCTTTACCTTTACTCTCGAACGTTAAAAAGGTTGTTATTTTTTGCATAGGATACCCTTTCTTAATTACTTACTTCACTCCATGGAGAATCGTTACACACAGCTAACCTTCCAGTAATCTGTGTCATTTCCATAGTCTTCAATATAAGACTTAATCTTATTTAAGTCAAAGCTTAAATAAGATTAAGTCTTATTGTTGCTTGCGTGATCGGCTAGATTTGCTAACTTTTCCCTATAGGCCCTCTGGTTAAACTGGCCAGGATAGTCCAACAATGCGTTATTTAGTACAACGAATCCCGCTTCACGGAGAGGTACAGCAGCGACTACAAAGACATTCGATTTAATAAGGATGAGCTTCGTGTCCGTTTCGCTTAATGCACGTACGCGCTCGACAAGTCTAGGTAGTGCCTGCCTGATTAGCTCCTGGCGACGAGGCTTCGTAACTGCATGTTGCATTGACTCTTCTAGCGCCTCGATCATATACCAGCCATCGGATTGGAACCTTCGAAGCCACTCCTCTTTATGTTCCTCGAGCACAGCCTCTTTAAGGTCACCGGCCTCTGGATAGAGAGCCTTGATGGTGTTCACAAAAAGACGATCGTCGCCGCGCACTTTTTCGCTGCGATAGAAGTGCCTACTACCACCAACATCGGACGGGGGTGGCGGCGACTCGGCAATCAACAAGACCTTTATATGTTCAGGGCGATAAACCTGCCTAATTTCATCATATGTACTCATAGCTCCATAATACGCCACTAGCTCTACACACCACCCATTGATACTCCTTTCAGGCCTACATTTATTTGATCTAGCCACTATCTGTTCGCGGTTGGGGGAAATTTGAAATGAGCTTTACGTGCCCAGTCTAATGGGAGTCTGGCCCAAGTATAAGCATGCAATACTAACTTTTTGATGGGCGCTCGGTAGCTAGCCACAAAGAAATTCAAAAATTATCCGAACATTACAATAAATGTCATGACAACCCAAACGACCGCCTTGCTCGCAAAACCATTGGTATTATTCTCATAACCGTCCCCCTGGCCTTCCTGCGTGCAAAGGCAGTACAGCAAGAAAAAGAAGGGTACACACAAAAAGTTTCGTTGGCGCGATATTTTCTTGGATTTACCCTAGTATCATACATTCAAAAGAAACGACCTAGGGGCAAAATGAGGCTAACGGTCCATAATCGAGACTGAGTCTATAAAGTAACATAGGGGCGTAAATTTATATTGTCATTTCTGCCTCGCCCTGCGTTACAATTGAACTATGCTTACGAATATTTTCGTTACTGGTGCGAACGGGCGGTACATATGAAAAAAAATCTCGTAATAATTGCGATCATAGTGGCCGTCGGCATAACTATAGCCGGGTTCGTTATCGCATTTAGCAATAATGGCAAAAAAGACAATAATAATCAGGTGAAGAATAACGCGAATACTACTGCGCCCGATGGTCAGCCAGAGTCACCATCAAACAATGTCCTGGTCACCACCGCAAGCAGCAGTCAATACGGAGACTACCTAACCACCGCAAGCGGCTACGCCCTTTACTCGTATGTTGGAGACAAAACAGGCTCGAATATAACCAACTGCATCGGAAACTGCGCCACCAGCTGGCAACCGTATCTAGATACAGAGCCGAGCGGAAAGATTCCCGGCGGCCTAAGCGCCTTCAAACGAACCGATACCGGGACGTTACAGTATGCATATAAAGGTCTAGCGCTGTATACATTTGCCGGAGATCAATCCGGGGTAGTGACGGGCGTAGGTGTGGGCAACTTTCAGTTGGTAAAGCCATGAAAAAGAAAGCCAATAACTCACTAGCTCCTATATCCTGGCTCCTACGCATTGGACTTGCGTTGGTATTTATCTATGCAAGTATTGCATCATTACAGCATCCTCTGCAGTGGGCGGGTTTTCTGCCCCACTTCCTTACAGCGAAAATCGACGGGGCAATGCTTATCAAGATTTTCGCAGTCTACGAAGCAGTGCTTGCCCTATGGTTGCTAAGCGGCAAAATGTTGCGCTACTGCGGTGCACTCTGCGCTCTAACACTCACAGGAATTCTCATAACAAGCCCAGGACAACTCTTCACCACCTTCAGGGATATCGGGCTTGTTTTCATGGCCCTAGCCCTGTGGTTCGTTGATATCGATAGCCATGAATCATCACGCTAGACTCTTTTTCAACAGATGTTTCCACGATAAAAGGGGCACATTTGTCCTCGTGCAGACGCCCAACCTACCAATAGTCATCTTTGCAATATCTTCGGTTCTTGCGAGACTTATTACAAACGAAACTGCACATCAATTTTTGAAAGTGGCCGCCTACTCATCTATATACACTTGGGCGTTCCTAGAAATATTCTCAGGAGCAACATACATCAGACGACTATTGGGACTAATCGTTCTTGGGGCCAGCATCATGTCTACGGCTACGTTCATGCAATCGATTAGGTAAGCTACTCCCTGGCCACATGGACGCTATTGGAAGCGGCGTATCCTTAACTTCATGAGTAGCAGAATCATCTGTAGATTTAAAGGTTAACATGTCAACAATGCATCGTCTGCCCTTATCGGAATATCCAAGTAGGCTAGCTGGTTGAAGGGCGGCTAGTATTCAACCCGGGAACGAAACAATGAGACAGTGATCATCAGCACGGCGTTAGCATAAGTAAAACTCAAGATGGCCAGCGCGGCAGGGTCGCTATATACATGACGAAGTAGCACCATGGTACCCGCCGTAACGGCAGCAGCATATATGAATATGCCGGGATGATATTGTGTATTTCTAAAATTTTGCGTGACCAAACTATCCAACTTGGAGTTATCTATGCGGAAAATAGCCATGCAAACAATACCCCTCGCAAGGGCGAGAACGAGTAATCCTTTAGTGAGCCAATAATTCACAGCCTCAAAACTAATAGTTTCTTTGGAGGCAACATAATGCTGAGCATGCAGTGCGACTAGCGCTAAGGCTGCGAAGAATCCATAGTAAAGGAGACAAGCCCATAATTTGGCGTTGTCACTTAATTGGTCTTTTTTGAACATGACAAAGACTAGATAGAGTGCCGCGATGGGAAAAAGGAGTATCCTGAGATCCGTCCTGATTGCAAAGACAAATACCGATACAAGAGGTCGATCAAGCACGCCAAGCATGACAACAACAGTAAGCGCAGTAACATATTGTAGTTCCGTGAGAGACGAAAATAAGAGTTCACTTATTTTAAGCGATGCGCCGTATGCTTTGGCGCTAAGCATTCTTTGGGTTGTCAAAAAAGACATAGGGCTATGTGTGCTTCCGTCTGTCGAATGCCAAGGCTCTATGCGTCATACTATCGACTATAGCAGGGGTTGCGTAGGAATCAAACGGCTAGCGAAGCTACCTTCAGGCGGTACTTCTGATTTGCGAAAGACAGTGCTAGCCAAAGACTGGGCCGCTTAGCTCTGCCTGCAAAAAATGTGAACGATATATACACAGGCAAAAGGTATTAGTATGGTCGTCGACTGCACGGGTACTATCGTTTGCTTAGGTGATGAGGCGCAGTCTTCTTGCGAAGCTTCCGACTAACGTGCCTATGGGTCATGTGAAAAATATAGCCACCAATAACGGATAGTACGGCGATGATAAGAACTGCTCCTGGACCAGTATTTGGCAATTGGGACACGCTGGCCTGCGTTACGGTAGAGCTTGTGGCGGTCGGTATCTGTCTTACGATCGGAGCTGGAGTGGTTGTAGCCTGAGGCGTGGGTGGCTGTAGATGCGTCGCCTTAGCCTGGGGGACTGGGGTTGCCATCACGGGGTTGCCGCAAGTACCAAGAATGGCAAATTGAAACTCGCCGTCACGCATTGCGACAAATGCAGACAGCGAGTCCGAACGAAAGGATACATCTGGTGACCGCTCATAAAATGCAACGCCGCCGTGGATCGCACGAGTACTACCTGGGATATTCTGTCGGCCAGCAGTAATAGCGCCCGTTGCGACCGTCCTACCGTTCACCTGAACCTGACCATTTTTCAACACATGCCCCGCCACCGCAGTAGTTGTTAGATTCGTAATATCTTGGCCGCTAATACCAAATGCAGCAAAAATATCCGCAACACCCGATTGCCCATATTTTTGTTGCAGCTCAATCGTGCTAAGAGCGCCGCACTCTATGACGGAGTTAGCAGTACAGTCGCGCGAGCCACTGACGCTTGTTGCGTGTGCCGGCGTGGTTGACCGTAGTGACATGACAACAAGAATGCCCACAAAAGCGCCCAACACCATGCCGTGCACAAATTTGGGAGTTATGCGCAGCACTCGCTTGGCATGATTTTTCATACTTGCTCCATTTTTATTTTTGCTTCTTATGATTATATTGTAGGCTTGATTGCGATTTTGTCTAGACAGCCTCTTCTGCGGGACTAGCTGTCACCCGGCAGGTGCCCATGGGCTTTAAGAATTGGTATGACCTGGTCTAATGAATCTACGACTATAAGGCCTTCCGTGGAACGACCCTTGCGAGAGTCATCAACATCTACACGCACCGCCAAACTCCGTGGGGGAGCGCCTGCTCCAATCAGGGGGTTAAGCTGTTCGGAGCTGTCGTCATTAATTACCACCATCTCCGCTAGCACTACCTTACCTAACTTAGTCACCCATGCGTAACGTTCTATATCTGGATTATGCATATCGATAATATTCTCCCCCTTGATACCGCCGGGTATGACTGTGATATCGAATGCATCGTGCAAACTCGACCTTATCAACACCTCCAAAGACCTATACTTGTGTTGTTGGTACTCCTCTTCGCCTAACGTATAGAGCGCAGTATGAACTTGCTCCGGGGGGAACTCCCTTAGCTGACGCAGCACGTCTATCGCTCCTTCATACACAAAGGGACGTATCACCTGCCGCTCTTCTAAATCTGCCTGGATAGTCAATAGCCGCTCTCTAGTAGCGCCAAACTCATGCAGAGTGCCACACATAAAACTGAAGGGGCCGTAGTCGGTTCCTAGGATATTACGGGAGTCCTGGTGCCAACGCTCATTCTTGAACGCATAATCGCGCTTTGCATCTGGAAAATCGCGTGCTAACTCCCGTGAATAGCCGAACCAACAATCCTCTAATTCGTAGCCATCAATTCCGTCATTATAGAGCCCAAGGCCCTCAGCAAGGCCTTCCGCCCATACTCTGAAATAACCCCCATCTTGAGCCCGCGGCATGAGGCCATCGCCACCGGGACGTATGAGCGTCTTAATCGATGTCAAGAAGTACAAGACTCTCCGTACACTGTATTTCCGCTAAGCCTGACATAGAATGCTAATTATTCCTGACCTCGCTGCAAACGCAATGATGATAATAAGTAATTATGACATAAATGTACATTATTATCAACTAAATCATGGTGGCATGCCCTCAGCGAGCATCAAGGGAATTGTGGTAACTCTCGCTTGAAAGTCTCGTTCGCCCACGATAAACTTACAAGCATAAACATAATGGGGTGGAGACATACTAATGAACGCTTCAACACTGTTCGCAGCAATAACGAGTAACGATGCGTCGATGGGCATGGGCATGGCCTGGATCTTTATAGCAATTGCCATAGGGCTACTAGGCATTATTGCCTTTTGGCGCGTCTTTACGAAAGCGAAGCGTCCAGGATGGGCTTCGATCATTCCTATTTATAACGTTTACGTACTCTTAAAAATTGTTGGGCGTCCGGGATGGTGGCTACTACTCTACCTAATCCCCGTTGTAAACATCATCACTCATATTATTGTGGCCATCGATAGCGCCAAAGCATTTGGAAAAAGCACAGCTTTCGGGTTCTTTGGCCTCTGGCTCTTTTCGATCATCGGCTATATGATACTCGGATTTGGTGACGCCAAGTATAAGGGCGTACCTAAGCGATAGAAGCGAATGTCACTCATATACACTCCACATACTTTTAGTCGGGCCAGTAAGCGTCAAGCATTGGAAATTTTGCATGAAAATATAACACCGGATAGAGATTTTTATTTACTGCTGATCGGCGCCGCATTGCTGGCAATCGGCGCTATTTTCTTAGATAGTATACCCGTACTGATCGCCAGTATGATTGTTGCGCCACTGGCTTATCCCATCTTAGGACTTGGCCTCAGTATCGCAAGCAATGACTGGCGACTTGCTAGACAGAGCTTTTCTATTCTCCTAACTGCATTCATTATGGCGTTTCTGTTAGCAGTTATCGTCACCAAGCTATTTGGACACACCAGGGTAGATAATATCTTTATCTCCTTTACTCCTAATCGGGTATTAGCTACCGGCATTGCACTAGTAGCGGGTTTTATCGCGTCTTATGGCTTAGTGCGCCCAAAAGTGAGTAACGCAATAACGGGCGTAGCCATAGCCGTCTCCCTGATGCCACCGCTGGTAGCCTCAGGAATTGAGTTCAGTTCTCGAAGAATCGCCTTAGCAAAGGACGCACTAATACTCTTCCTATTGAACGTCATAGGTATTGTCGTTGCCAGTATTGTAGTATTCCTCGTACTTGGCGTAGCTCGCGAGCATCGCATATTCAGAGAGAAGCAGATGCAAATAGGGGAACATTAGGGTCGAACTGTCAATATGCGCCAGTCTGTGCTATAGTATACGTAGCAAGTTACTCTAAACTTTACCCTTGTCTAAGGTGAGCCTCAAAAACCCATTATATTCTCGGTTACAGCGAAGACCCTGTCTCGCCTAATATCAGCTTATAGAAAGGCTTCACTCAAATGGCAACTCAAATTTTCGTAGGTAAACTATCCTTCGACACAACAGACGACGCACTACGTACTCTTTTTGCACAGTACGGCACCGTTGCAAGCGCACGCGTCATCATTGACCGTGCTACAAATCGTTCTAAGGGCTTCGCATTCGTCGAGATGGAAGATCCTAAAGAAGCGCAAGATGCAATTACCGCTCTTGACGGCAAAGACTTCGAAGGTCGCACTCTAGCAGTAAACGTTGCCCGTCCCCGCGAAGAACGCCCACAAGGCGGCAACAATTTTAGTGGTGGCTTCCAGCCTCGTCGCTAAACAGCATCACCGTAAGTCAGCACGATCTACGACAAGCTCGGAAACACCGACTTCTTTTGTAGAAGTATCAAGTAGGCGGGGCTGCGCCCTGCCGGTTACGCGATGCAGTCCATTGACTACCCGAATGGCGGATACCATACATTTCGCCGAAAAAGCCCGCTTAACTCCGATAGCTTGTCGAAGAGATACCCGCATTAGGGATACCTCTCGTCAAAGTGTATAATATAAGGACAAGGGGAATCTGCATATGAAGCATCCAGTCATCCAAACGCACAATGGTGTTCAGGTGTACGTAGATCTCGTACAGTCTCCAGCTGCCTCACATATCGCCTCGCAGCCACACTTACTGGGCCTAGTCCGGGAAGTGCTCGCACGTCGTAATCTTAGTGCCTCTCAGATACGACTAGAGCAAGACATGGGGCGTCCCATAGGCTACGACTACGTAGCGCCAACCACAGAAACTGATACTATTTTCTACGCTCAACTACTTCGTCAAGACACCTTTACGCGATTCGTGAAAAAAGGCGAACCACTTGCAACAAATTATCTAACTATTATCCTTGAACGGGATGACTCTGGGGCCTACGAATTACGCGATACGTGGATTGGGCATTTAAGCCCTCCTATTCCCGGCGCGACCAACGAAGAGCAAGACAGCAAATCGTACTGGAGCACGCACGCTCACATTTTCGATAAGCAACCGCTGCAGTTGCGTAGCGTCACTAAAGTATGTCCTTATTAAGTTAATACCAGGAGATAAAAATGTCCAAAGAACGATCACCACGCAAGGCCGAGAAGAAACCAAAGAAGGCTAAAGAATAGTCTAGGCATCAATATATCCATCACGCTGCTCCTGCTATATTGAGAGGAGTAGCGTCAAAGTCCTGACTTGCCACATAATCATATGCGGTTTTTCTTAATAGCTAACTTTGTAATTTATACAGGGCAACAACGTACATACTCTCGGACCAACCGAGTGGCGTGTTCTCGTTCGCCTCATCGCTGTGCGATAGGTAGAGCTCTGGAATCTTACCGTCTTTCGTGATCGTCTCTGTGGCTCGCTTAAGATATTCGCGCGCTCGCTCGTCGTCCCCTAATTGCTGGTACACGATTGCAAGCCATGACAAACCAAAACACCATTCAGCTTCTTCTGAGTAGCCATCAGCATTCTTGTTATAGTAGGCATCAAACTTATATCGGATAAGGCCTTTGTCTTTCGCAAGGTGATATTCCAAATTGGAGACAAGTTGCCGCGCAAGCTCCGACGGAACGACATTATAAGGGTAGATGAGCGAGAGCAATGCCAGGTCGGTGAATTTAGATTCAGATTCGCGCGGTAGGAGGGCATCTAGTGCCGCTTGACCACGATCTATGGCATCTTGGTCGACATCCATAGTGCCTACTTCTTGCCATTTCTTAAGCGCCGCAAGGACAGCACCAATCGAGCTCGCGTGCACTTCCTCGTTTTCTTCCCACATCCCAGAATCGGCATCATGCCAATACTCAACATTACATATGTAGTAGATCAACGTCTGTACTGTTTTGCGGTCATCGTCATTACGCAGCGCGCTCTTACCCTGAAGCTCAAAATCAGCGAGTTTATACAATACAGCGCCAACTGCATCATGTTGTTTATTGCCCCAAGACTCCCAGAACTCTTCGAGTGTTTCTGGGTTGTAGCGAGCATGGATAAATTGCCAACTCTCAAAGGGCTTATTCGTGATAGCCCAATTTATCTTGTCGATATGCTTATCAAAGATATCCAGTAGTGTGTGATAGGTTTTATGCACCACATCCCACTCACCCGCATACTCAAATGCCAAAGATTCATAGACATTATCACGTAACCATGCCTTGTCATATCCCGTCTGGACTGTTTGCGAGGATGCAAGAAAGAGACCCGTTGGTGTCATTAGTCTGCGTAGATTGTTGAGATGTCGCTGGATAGTTTCATCTTGCGGCATTATGCTTCTCCATTATTATGCGTGTGGTCATAGCTATCATGAATGTGTCGCTCATATATAAAGCCGAGTAGTTGATTCAAAATCTTTTCTGAGCCCTGACCATTATGCAGTTCGGCTCGGATTGCTGCCGCTGAAGCTTCTAAGCGTAATAAATCAGCCGCTAGTTCTAAGTGCTCTTTGACGAGTGCATCGTCAACTACTTCTGCTTTTTCATGCAGTTCATGGAAGGCCTGCTGAGCTTCTGCAATAGGACTTGTACAGCGCGTGCATACGTCATAATCGCCCAAATGCATGTCGTGACCACCGTAGTCAAAAATATCCGCCTTAGGCAGATTGTGCAACACTGCTTCTACGGTGATCAATGCTTGATGTGCGGCCGCCTCGACGTCCGGATCATCAGAGTGCTTTCGTATCATTGCCGAGCCTTTTTTATCGTTATTTTTATTCATGTTAATTATAGCATTAGCATTTTGAGATGCACATCGTATCATGCTATTTTTCGATCTCCTTGATATAGGCCTAGGTAGCCGAGATGGTTATGGTATATTTTAAGTATATGGGACACATCTATTCTCTACTGGGCGCAGGTAATGCCAAAAAATAGAAAAAGAAGCAGCCCAGGTGGTATAGCCGGTCGCATCCTAACAGCCCTGACTGGATTGGCGCTCATTGTAACGCTGCTGCTGCGCGGTAAAAATATTGCGCTATTCAACTCTAAAGGAACAATTGCCCACGAGCAGCGCGACCTCATAATCCTCACAATGGGCATATTATTTGCGATCGCCATCCCAACGCTAATTCTCTTCTTTTTTACGGCCTGGAAGTATAGGGAATCCAATAGCGGTGCTTCACGCGCCTCTAGTAACCGTCATTCCAAGCTACTCGTTCCAGGCATATGGTTCATACCATGTGCTGTCGCGATTGTCCTAGCCATGATCATGTGGCCTGCGGCCCACAGGCTTGATCCGAAAAAAATGATTGCCGCAGATAGCAAACCGCTTACCATCCAAGTTGTATCTATGCGCTGGAAATGGGTTTTCATATATCCTGAGCAACATATCGCAACCGTTAATTTTGTCCAAATTCCTATCCACACACCGGTTCATTTTGAGTTGACGGCCGATGAAGCGCCGATGAGTTCATTCTGGATACCTAACCTTGGTGGCCAGCTATATTCAATGACCGGACACATGAATCAGCTGAACCTCATGGGAGATACGCCGGGAGACTATACAGGTAGTTCGGCGGAGATAAATGGAACCGGCTTTTCGGGCATGAAATTTACCACTCGGGTCGGTTCAAAGGATGCGTTTGATGTTTGGGTGCGGGGAGTAAACCTGTCGGGTCATGCTCTCGATGCTGCGGAATATGATCGTCTGCTAAAGCCTAGCCAAAACAATGCAGATACATTCTACTGGCTCGCAGAAAATGACTTATATGATAAAGTGCTAATGAAATACATGGGGCACGACGACGATATGCATATGATGAATATGGGAAGACCAGAATAAAACGATGAAAGAATTTTTCCTAGGTAGATTAAATGCACAGGCGCTGCCGCATGAATGGTTTACTATTGGTGGAACTATAGGTTTTCTTCTGCTACCGTTGTTTGCCCTTGCCATTCTTGTTCGCATAAAGGGCTGGAAATGGCTTTGGGGCGAGTGGCTGACTTCGGTTGACCCGAAGAGGATCGGTATCATGTACTTCATCGTGGCCGGATTTATGCTCGTGCGTGGTGGGCTGGATGCGCTCATGGTCTGGTCCCAACAGGCGTTGGCAGCCGGCAATGCCCACGGATATCTCGGAGCAACGCACGGCTATCTTTCAGCTGATCACTTTCAACAGATCTTTACTGCTCATGGGAATATTATGGTCTTTTTTGTGGCCATGGGCTTTATATTCGGGCTCATAAATTTCATCGTGCCCTTGCAGATTGGTGCGCGTGACCTGGCCTCTCCCTTCTTAAACACCCTAGGGTTTTGGCTGTATGTAGGTGGCGTTGTTATGGTCAACATGTTCTTCGGCGTAGGGGGAGAATACGCCGCTACCGGCTGGCTAGCTGTCGCTCCGCTGTCAGAGACTCAGTTTAGTCCCGGAGTTGGCGTCGACTATTGGGTATGGAGCTTACAAATTTCCGGCATAGGCACAACGATAGGTGGAATAAACTTTATTATGACCATTCTAAAGATGCGTGCGCCCGGTATGAGTCTATGGAAGATGCCAATGTTTACCTGGGGTTCTCTGTGCAGCATGCTTATGGTCGTCACTGTCTTCCCTTTACTGACCGCGACACTCTTCCTGATGTTTTTTGATCGCTATTTTGGCATGCACTTTTTTACGACCAATTTGGGCGGTAATGCCATGATGTATACCAATCTTATTTGGATGTGGGGGCATCCGGAGGTGTACATCTTAGTGCTGCCAGCATTTGGCGTATTCTCTGAAGTGGTCGCGACATTCAGTCGGAAAAGCATTGCCAGCTATAAGTCCCAGGTGATAGGCATGATCGGCGTGACGTTATTCGCGTTGTCAGTATGGCTTCACCACTTCTTTACTATGGGTGCGGGAGCAGACGTTAATGCATTCTTTGGGGTTATGACGATGGTTATTGCGATACCAACCTCAGTGTTAGTATTTGGCTGGATTGCAACCATGCACAAAGGCCGCATACGATACACGGTACCAATGTTATGGTTCCTCGGCTTTATTGGTATATTTGCCGTTGGCGGCATAACAGGAGTACTACTAGCTGTGCCACCGGCTGATTTTCAGCTACATAACAGTCTATTCTTAGTTGCCCATTTCCATTCGAATGTAATTGGCGGTGTACTGTTTGGTGTTTTTGCTGGCATAAATTATTGGTTCCCTAAGTTCGCCGGCTTTAGACTGAACGAACGCATTGGTCGGAGTGCATTTTGGTGCTGGATTGTCGGTTTTTGTTTATCATTTATACCGATGTATATTCTCGGCATCATGGGAGCGACTCGGAGACTTGATCATTATGACGCTTCAACTGGGTGGCAGCCATTCTATATACTAATGTTGATTGGCGGGCTCGTTATTGCAGCAGGCGTCGCACTGCAAATCATCCAGATAATTGCTAGTGTTATACAACGACGCCAATTGGCCGACACCACGGGAGACCCATGGGATGGACGGACACTAGAGTGGGCAACCATAAGTCGACCTCCCTCCTATAACTTTGCAGTTATCCCGGACATTACAACTAGGGATGCTTTCTATGAACTTAAGCAGCACGGTGGCTTGCCACAACCGAAGTATAAAGACATCCGTGTCCCCTATAACACGGCATCGGGTATCTATATAGCCGCATTCGCATTTGCTGCGAGCTTCGCCTTTGTCTGGCACATTACCTGGCTGGCTATAGCGGGGATACTTGGCATCATCGTTTGCGTAATTGCCCGAACGTTTAACGATAACATCGAGTACACGCTTACTGCTGCTGAAATCGAAAAGAACGAAAAGAGCCTAAGGGAGCACGCCCTTCAACCAGAAGAAGGCGAAGAAATGAGCTTGTGGGAATTTATTAAAATTGCCGTTACCTGGGCTCTAGGATTTGTCGGGCTCAAGCGGAGGACACATGGAAGCTAAGCACGAAATAGAGGGTCACGAGGCGGCTTCCGACGATAGGGTTGGATTCGGCTTTTGGGTCTACCTAATGACAGACCTGCTGATGTTCTCGGTACTTTTTGCAACCTTCGCAGTGCTCCGTAATAATACCTTTGGCGGGCCTACAGGGCGTGAGCTCTTCAGCCTTCCCGCGGCTCTGACCGAAACACTAATCTTGCTGACAAGTAGTTTTACGGCCGGGCTTGGTATGTTGGCAGCCCGCCGAGGCAGCAAAAGCCAAGTACTCACCTGGTTTGGGACTACATACCTCTTAGGCCTCTTATTCCTCGTACTGGAAATCAAAGAATTTACCACATTCATCCACGAAGGTAATACGTGGCATAGCAATGCTGCGCTCTCTTCATTCTTCACACTTGTTGGTACGCATGGGCTGCATATTACGCTAGGGCTGCTCTGGATGGGGGTTACACTAGTATTTATCTGCATACGGGGCCTGGACTCGCGTTTGGTACGAAAATTGGCATTGCTTAGTCTTTTTTGGCATTTCTTGGATATAGTCTGGATTTTTATTTTTACCGTAGTGTATTTAATGGCATTCATATGAATAACATATCGCATACCCCTAAATTCGAACCTAAACCGCACCATGGCACGGTAACGTCGTACACCATTGGATTCCTGCTATCCTTGATATTTACGGTGATCCCGTACGATCTGGTTGTTCACAAGTCCCTTAGCAAGAACATGCTACTCGCAACCATTCTTGGGTTTGCACTACTGCAAGTGGCTGTACAGATGTTATTTTTCCTGCATCTGGGGAGAGAGAAAAAACCGCGTTGGAATTTGTTCTTCCTAGCCTCAACGATTGGCATTATTCTCCTCGTGGTAGTGGGTTCTCTTTGGATTATGAGCCACCTTTCACACGGTATGTCCTCGCTGAACGTTACGGATAAAGTAGCTACCGAAGAAGCCGTATACCAAGTAAATGGCGTACAGGCCGGTACCTGTCCGGGAGGGAGTGGCACGAATCATAGGATAGTATTGCTAGGCAATGTACCAACCCCTCGCCACACTAACGCCCATATATGCGATACGCTAACAATCATGACTCAGGATAATGTCATGCGCGATGTCATGTTCGGGTCACGAGCCAAGGCGGAGACCTATGCCGGCGAGACCAGCACGTCAGTTAGCCCTGAGAAAAGTGCGGTAATAAGGCTCACCCAGCTAGGCGTCCATGCCTTTCATGACCGTAAAGTAAATGGGTTAACAGGCGACTTTACCGTAACCCGGTAAATACAATTTTCGAAACTATCTAACTTAATCGTTTTTTATTTCAGCTTTTGCCAGTTTGCGCTTAGCTAAAACTACGCCGATCAAAGAGGCGCCCACGAACGTCAGACCAGTGACACAGCTTTGCACTATAGGAGCGTGCGAACTTACAACAAGATAGGTGCCAGTGCCTACGGTACCTGCCAGTAAGCCGTAGCTCATACGTAGCTTGGATCTAGATGGTGAAAAGTAAAGATATGCACTAAATCCAGCGCAAGTGATAGCCGTTAAAATATGGAGTAATAGCATGCAGTCAGTATACCTTATTTAAATAAGCCATGCATCAACCGATATAGTGACACTCAAAATACTTATGACTAGCAGCGAAGTAAAGAACATTTTGCGTGCCCACTTCTTGTCATCATTAGCTTTAAAACCTTGGATCGCCAACCAAAGCCACTTGCAGCCAAGGATACTGGCGACAGCCAGATATATATAGCCGGTGTAGCCGAGTATGGTAAGCAACGACGTAGCCACCACAAACGCAACAACATACAGCAGAATCTGAATTTTGGCGACACGGATGCCCTTTTCTACGGGCAGTACCGGTAATCCCGCTGCCTTGTAATCGTCAAATCGGAATATAGCGATTGAATAAAAATGTGGCATCTGCCATAAGGTAACAATTAGAAACACTAGGACTGCAGCCGCATCAATATGATTTGATACCGCAGTATAGCCAGCCAGGGGCGGCAAGGCGCCGGCGATGCTGCCGATCAACGTCCCATGTACGGAGCGACGCTTGGCAACACCATAGAGAATCACATACACGGTGAGCGCAGCAATACCGAGTATTACCGTAAGACTATTGGTGAACGAGGCCAGTACGATAAATCCCAACACACCGAGCACCGTTCCATATATAAGTGCCGACCTATTTGATATAGTACCCTTCACAAGCGCTCTTTTTTTGGTACGGGCCATTTTGACATCAATGCCACGATCGATGTAGTTGTTGTATACACACCCGCAAGCGATTACTAGTGCTATCCCGAGCAGTGTTGCCAGCATCAAACCAATGTTAATATGCCGCCCACTAGCCAGTAAGAATCCGGCGATAGATGTAAATATGTTCCCATATATAATGCCAGGTTTGGTCAATCTGTAGTAAGCCTTGAGCATACTAGTCCAACGTGCGTTTAGTAATCATACCCATATGCTACCTGTAAGCATAGCACAGCATCGTGGGTAGGGTGCATGCGGGGGGCAACATGCGCCATAATCCTCAGTCGAATCCTGCACATATCGCCCCTGCTACCCACATATTACCAAGTACTAAATCGTTTGACATAGTACCCCCAGGGGGTATACTCTCGACATATGATTGTCGACATAAAAAAGCGCGCCGCTCATCGTTCAAAGATCATTGAAGGCCAGATTAAAGGCTTGCAGAAAATGATTGATAATGAAGCCTACTGCATGGATATCCTGACCCAAAGCCTTGCCCTGCAAAAGTCACTTGCCTCGCTGGACAAACTCATTCTAGAGAACCACATGCGTACACATATTGTCGGGATGATGAGTTCCGGTGACGAAGCGCAACAAAACAAGGCGCTTACAGAGTTACTAGAGTTATACAAGCTCCACAACATCAAGGGCCAGCCGACAGAAGATAATACTCCCTCTTCCGACCATACTGAATGTCCTTAAGTTCTGCCAAAAGGAAGGTACAGATCATACCCAAAGTCCCCCATACGAAATTATGAGCCATAGAGAGTACGCGCTTTGCAAATGGTACACTCAAACTAATGGCATCGGATATTTTAGCTGACCAAAAAAAGGAAGTAGCCATGCAAGATCCAAAAAAATACGTCTGCCCCATGCACCCCAGTATCCAGCAAGACAGGCCTGGCATCTGCCCGGAATGCGGCATGCAGCTTGTGCCCAAAAAGCAACATAATAACGAACACGTGACGCATGACGAGCACGAAGGGCACAGCCCTAACATGTTCAAACAAAAGTTTTGGCTTAGCCTTTTGTTGACCATCCCTACATTAGTGTTCTCACGCACCGTCCAAGGTTGGCTTGGCATAACTTGGACATTTAGCGGTAGTACATATATACCGGCGGTGTTTGGCGTGATTATCTTCTTGTACGGTGGGCTAGTGTTCCTCAAGGGCGCCAAAATCGAACTAGAAGGCCGTCGCCCCGGCATGATGACCCTTATTTCAATGGCAATTACTGTGGCTTTCGGGTACAGTTTGGCCTCAACATTTAGTCTAGTAAAGGGTATGGATTTCTGGTGGGAGCTAGCAACATTAGTCACTATTATGCTGCTTGGCCATTGGCTGGAGATGGCCTCCGTTGCGAATGCGCAGGGCGCTCTCAAGGAACTCGCAAAACTCTTGCCGGACGAAACCGAGCTGGTCAGCGGTGACAACACTAAAAAAGTGCCCGTCGCACAGCTAAAAGTTGGTGACATAGTGCTAGTGCGGCCCGGCGCACAGATTCCTGCCGACGGTGAAGTAGTCAAAGGCGAATCCGATGTGAACGAATCTATGCTGACCGGCGAATCAAAGGCTGTGAAAAAAACAGCTAAAGCTCAAGTGGTGGCTGGCACAATTAACGGCAGCGGCTCGCTAACCTTGCGCGTAACCAAAGTTGGTGACGATACCGCACTTGCGGGCATCATGAAGCTTGTCTCCGAGGCTCAAAGCAGCAAATCCAAAACACAAATACTAGCCGACAAAGCCGCATTTTACCTGACATTCGTGGCGATTGGAGCAGCACTTATTACTTGGGCTGCTTGGGCTGCAGCCGGCCAGTCGGCTGGTTTTATCCTTGAACGTATAGTTACCGTGTTGGTCATTGCTTGTCCACACGCTCTTGGCCTGGCGATCCCGTTAGTGACCGCCATCTCTACCGCGCTCGCTGCTAAGAACGGCCTGCTCATCCGCCAGCGCGCCGCTCTTGAAGCGGCCCGTAACATAGACGTCATCTTGTTCGACAAAACCGGCACGCTCACTAAGGGTGAACAAGGTGTCGTAGATATTTCGACAGAGGGCGACAAGCAAGCCCTGCTATCACTCGCTGCGGCAATTGAAAACGAATCAGAGCACCCTATCGCGCGAGCCATCGTTCGCTTCGCCAAAGAGCAAAAGGCATCGTTTCCACAGACTAAAAGCTTCCTTGCCCTGGCAGGGCGCGGCGCAAAAGCAAACGTCGGTGACAGTACTGTATATGTTGGCGGACCACGGCTCATTGAGGAGCTCCAAATTGCCATACCGGACCAGCTCGAACAAGCCACAGCGCAAGCATCACAAGAAGGCAAAACAGTGGTATTCGTTATTGAAAGCAGCAAGGTACGCGGTGCAATTATGCTTGCCGACGTTATCCGTGAAGAGTCTAAAGAAGCAGTTGCTACATTACTCGGGATGAACAAGCGCGTGGCAATGCTTACCGGCGACAGCAAGGGCGTAGCCGCCTGGGTCGCCAAAGAGCTTGGCATTAATGAATATTTTGCCGAGGTATTACCAGAGCACAAAGCCGAAACCGTCAAGAAATTGCAAGCCGACGGTAGTCGAGTGGCAATGGTTGGAGATGGCGTCAATGACGCCCCTGCACTCACCCAAGCCGACATTGGCATTGCCATCGGCGCAGGTACAGATGTAGCGATTGAGTCGGCCGGCATCGTGCTTGCCAGCAGTGACCCACGCGGTGTCGCAAAGATCATCAAGCTCTCTCACGCAACATACCGCAAAATGCTACAGAACTTAGCATGGGCGACTGGCTACAACGCGCTAGCCATCCCGCTTGCCGCTGGCGTGACTGCTGCGCTCGGATTTGTACTCTCACCCGCCCTTGGTGCCGTGCTTATGTCAATTTCAACTATAGTAGTGGCAATCAATGCTCAATTTTTACGAAAACTAAAATTAGGATAATAAATCTTATTTTTGGAGAATAAACACCTCGATGGAGAACTAGTATGAAAAAATGGGAAATCCTCGATTCGAAAATGGTTTTTGACCTACCTTGGTACAAAGTACGCCAAGATAAAGTACAGCTTCCGAATGGTAAAATCATGGATGACTATCTCGTCTCAGTTCGTAGCGACTATGTCGTTACCTTCCCCGTAGTAGAAGACGGTAAAGTACTCATCCTTACTCAATACAAGCACGGCGTACAGAAGTTTATTACTGAGTTTCCTGCCGGACTTCCTAAAAGAGATGAATCAATGGAAGACGCGGCCAAGCGTGAATTACGAGAAGAAACCGGCTATGAAGTCGGCAAGCTCACCAAGCTAGCCGCCTTAGCAGAAAACCCCACCAAGAGCACTAACTGGGCGCATATCTACTTAGCAGAAGACATGAAAAAAGTTGGAGAACAAGAACTAGATGACGAAGGTGAGGGTGAAATGGAAATTCGCACCGTCACCTTTGCACAACTCTGGCAGATGATACTGAAAGGTGAGATCGAGACTGCGCCGATGGTGGCAACAGCCATTCACGCACTAGCACACATGAACTTTATTAAGGACTAATAGGCTAACGAGAACGTCCTGAGGCCGTACGCACGTACGGCAAGAGCTGCTGCTATTACTCGCTATATTCGTATTGCCTAGCAAGATATGCTCTGAACACTGAAGCAAATTTACATGGGTGTATCTCGACGCAGATAGCATCGTCGTATTGGCCATAGGCTGCAAAAATCGCCGTCTTTTCCGCAAGCTCTCCATCACCGACGTTCTCTGCCATGCCATGAATAGGATACCCGATGTAGTACTTTATCGGAATGGTTACCTGACCGGCAAGCTGCTGAGTCTCGTATTGCTCATATGCTTTTTTCGTATAACGACCTACTGCCTGGTGGTCACTATGATCAGGGAATGGACCGCCTGAATAGTTACTTTGGGTACGAATCGCCGCAGGCTGGTACACGTGCATAAGATCAGTCAACCCATCAATAAGTTGGTCAGATGTATAGGAGGACTGCCCATCCACTGTACGCATGCCCTTGATCCGTCCGCTCTCTAAACGTACCAGGCTAGCAAAATTTGAAGACGGGAATCCTTCACCTTTTAGGTTCCCGTCTGGCAGATTCATGAAAATCAGTGAGACGCGAGTATTGCCGCGAGGATTCGCGACTGTTACATATTGCCCCTCGGTAAGCCGTACGATTCGTCGCACCCATATGTCGTTACCCACACCAAGCATCTTAGCGTAAGCAGCTTCGACAGCTTGCTCACGGTTCAACCAATAAAATGAGCCCGAGCCAGCATCACCGGCAGTAACATATATCGAGCGAACACAGTGATCAGCCTTAATATCATGCAGTATATCGGGATTCATAAAGAGAAGATCATCATCTTGGTGCGCCACAATGTTCATAACCGAAGGAACTACACAAGACGTGTTGGTCAGATCACCTAAGCCAATAGGCAAGATTGTTGCTAGAGGCTTCGCAGGGGCGGATGCGACCTTAGGGCTCGCCTGCTGCAAGCCATGATCATAGAACAAAAGCAATTCTTTGGGCTGCGCCAATGTGCCGGCAACGAGGCTACTAGCGTTTGGTCGTCCGTAGGCAGCTATTATCCCCTGTAATGAACACTTGGGGTAATCGGTCAATTTTTGGTCGAACGATATTAGATAGGCGAAGCCATACTTGCCAATATCTGGCTGCCAAGCTTGACTGCTCAATACTTGCCGCGCCTGAGAACAGGTGGCAAGTGGCATAACGTGCAATGCGTTGTTCGATACCAACCGACTTGGGATCACTCGCCAATAGTCGCCGATAAGTACATGCACTTTGTGTTGTGCGAGAACCTTAGCAACAAGCGTGTCACGCTCGTTGACTGCACGAAGGGCCACCTTCTCATCGCGATATGTACCGATAGTCGCCATCACGCCCAAGCCCAATGCGATAGTGATGACGAGGCCCAGCACTACAAACTTTACTGCAGGCCACTGCAGTTTCCGCGCTGCTGTTGCCAAACATATAAAAACCGCGAATAAGCCAACCGCCAGGTAACGTGCGTCTGCTGCAAAATAATGATTACTCAGCACGAACACGGCAACTGCAACCAGGGTCGTCCAAACCATCATAATCGATAACTTCGACGGCGCATCAGTCTCAACTAAAGCGCGCTTGTTGTGCCGTAAACTGCTGCATAGCAGGCGCACTGATGCGAATAAGCCAATAATCACCGTCCCTAAGTTGGCGACGAACCCCACGCCGCCCCAACCGCCCAAGTGCAGCATTGCTTGGTGTGGAATGGCTCGAAGTGTTTGCGCATCAAAGGCCGGGTTGGCGCCAAGGTTAGTCAAGACTCCGAGGACTGCATAAATCGCACCCAATACTATGCCGTGTGAATTTTGGACGACACTATACGGACCCGTGGCAGACTGGCCAGCTATATGAGCAAGCCCGCTAGCACTAATACCCCATACAATCGACATAGCACCTGCAGCAGCAACTAGTTCACCGAGTAGCCAATTAGCGGAGAAACTCACAAGATCGGTTCGCCGCGCGATAGCATATACAAATAATGAGACAATCGCAGCCCCAACACCAACCGCTAAAAAGAGCTTGTCGCTGGCGATAAGCAGCCCCATAACTACGACTGCCGACCAAAATTGCAGACTCCTTATACGCGGTGCGCGGATAAACAATACCAGTCCTACAATATAGAGAATATACTCGAGATTCCTAGTGGTGAGCATGGCCATATTGACGGGCAACAACCCACCCGGATATGGCTGCGTGGGCACCAGCAGTAACGCGCACGCCAAGGCTATGCAGATCGTACCGAAGACTAACGGTCGTCGTTCGATACGATATAGGACCCACACAAATAAAAATACAGTTGCTAGTACCGTCGCTACGGTCGCAACCGTGAAGGCGGCAGTGGAAAAACCTGCCAGCTTAATAGCCAAAAAGAGGGGCCACTTAAACAAAAATGTGTGCTGACCGGGGAGTGTCGCACCATGGAAAGTCGCCGCATGCTCGAAAAGATATGAGTTAATGAGTTGGTCTGCATTACCGGCCTGGATGTGAGCACCGAGCAAGGACCACAATAGCGTCGTCCCCAATAATACGAGAAGCGCAAAGCCTACATATACACGCGCAAAGCCTTTCGTCTCAAAAATGCGCCGCCAAGCGGGCGTCGCCACAGGAGTAGCTTTAGAAGTGATAGCCTTAGCCTTTATGGCTGGCTTCTGCGTAGATTTCGTCCTTACGGGAGCTCTCGACTTTGTCTTCTTTACAATTTTTTTTGTTTTCTTAGTCGTAGCCATCAAATTATCCTAACAGTAACTTAGCATTATTTCGTCAATTATCATCAGTATATAAGTTCATTATCGGTTTTAAAAATACGCGTCCTATATAAATAGAAATTCCATATCGTTGTCACAGCCAAGGCCAACGTGCGACTAACAACCGCAGGGATATGCGGACTCAAAGCCCTAGTGACAAGTAGCGTAAACCCAAAATTAAATAGGACAAGCAATGAAACGGCCACCACCTGGGAGATAACGACGTGTCGCTGTGTACGTTTGTCGCCAAACGTAATAAACTTTTGCAACACAAATGAAATGATAAGCCCGAGCCAAAAGCTTATCCCGACGGCTACAACGGAGCTTGCACCCGCGTGCTGCGCAAGTACGATGACGAGCAGCTCAAGCACATATACACTGCCGCCCACCATCAGATAGCGATAACCTGGTCGCTGAAGCGCTGCTCGCACCCACGCGATCACGCGAGTCGCACCGATTTCTCTTCATCCACTACATAGAGTGGGCGATCTTGGGTTTCCGTATGAATATGCGAAAGATACAGACCAATAATACCCTGGGATAGCAATAACACACTAATAAGGAACAGCATGAGAACCATAAGATAGGCGCCACCTGTTGCACGAAGGCCCGCTGGATCTCCTAGTACAAAATTCCCAAGCATAAAGAGCACGAGCAGAACAGATATTGGTAATATAATCGCACCGATATACGCAGTGATATATAGCGGCGATATACTCAACGATATAACACTATCTACTGCCAACTTAAGTAGCTTCTTAAAGGAATACCCAGCCTCGCCCACAATACGAGCTTTAGCCTTAAAATGGATGTACTCACGAGGAAAACCGAGCCAGTCGATAAGGCCCCGTGTAATTCGATTATGTTCACTAAGACGACGAAATTCCTGTTGCACTACCCTATCAATAAGCTGAAAATCGCTAAGACCAGTGGTTAGCTTCATGCCGGTAAAACGATTAAATATCCAGTAGAAGAGCTTGGAACCGTATCGTTTGACCGCACCCTCGTGCATATTGTCGGTACGAATGCCTACTACTACCTTGCTGCCAGCACGCCACCTTTCGATAAACTTAGGAATAAGTTCTACCGGGTGCTGTCCGTCAGCGTCCAACATAATAATTGCCTGTCCGCGTGCTTCGTGGATACCAGCAGTCGTAGCCGTCTCTTTACCAAAATTACGGGATAGAGTAATGACGCGTACGGCACGCGTACTCTTTGCAATATCTTTCAATACTGAGAGCGTTCGATCGGTACTGCCATCGTTACAGTACACAATTTCGTAAGCGTCCTTAGCCGCCGAGTCCATGACCGCCACTAACGAATCATGAAAATAGCGGAGACCTTGTCCTTCATTATATACGGGGACAACTACAGATACGAGGCAATTTTGTAAGGTCGACATTTTAAATTAACTTCAGTAACTTTGAATCTATTTTTCTTTTATCATGATACCGCATGTCATGTACATCTCCAAAGAAGGCGCTCCAACGCCTACCGGCATAATTCAGACTATGCCCACCCGCAAATAGTCTAAACTATCCCAGATAGGATATTGAAGTGATTAGGGTAATTGTTGAGGCAAAGGCCTGTTTACATCTGTAAGAAGAGGAGTTTTTGCAGGATGCCCAGAAGCAGCTCACAACCATCACCGTCCACCAGTGTTTATTATTCAACTGAAAGATTAAAAAAATACTAACTACATTATGGTTTTGCATTTTGTTCAAATAATCGAACAGCCATGTTCAATTCCTCGCGCTCCCTGATGAGCTATCGCTTAGTGTTAAAAGTTAATGACAATTTAACTTAATCGCTGTTACGATATTCGTACTAGAGGAACCTACATGAAGCTTTTACTGATCGAAGACAACAGACCACTCGCCGATAGCCTAAAGAAACAATTGGGAAAAACTTTTATTATTGACGTCAATCGTTCAGGCGAAGATGGTTTAGCGCAAGCATTGAGTGGCACTTACGATGCCATCGTACTGGACTTAGGATTACCAGATAAGAGTGGGCACGAGGTTTGCCGAAGTATTCGTGCCGCGGGCGTAATGACCCCCATACTTATTCTGACCGGCGTAGATAGTGTAACGAGTCGCGTAGCCCTACTTGACGATGGAGCAGATGACTACCTGACGAAGCCCTTTAATATAGCCGAGCTACGAGCACGACTTGGAGCGTTATTACGCCGTCCTGCAAATACATATACTGCCAATGTGCTCAAAGTGCGTGATCTTGTCATTGATCCCAATCGCCGGTCCGTTGAACGAGACGGCACCCCTATTACTCTACGCCGCAAAGAATTTGATATCTTGGAATATTTAGTACGCAATCAGGGTCGTCCCGTTACTCGCGCGATGATCTTAGATCATGCTTGGGATGGTAGCAAAGACGCCTGGAATAATACCGTTGACGTGCACATCAAACATTTGCGCGATAAGATTGACCGACCTTTCGATACGAGCCTAATTCAGACCGCATACGGCATTGGCTATATGGTGGACGCAGCTAATGTAATAAAGGAGAAAGGAGGAGTTGCCTTATGAGTGATGCAATTACCAGCATCTTAACCGATGCGAGCGCACGTAGTAGTTCTACAGTTGAACAAAAACTCTTAAGTAATGTAGTATCCGAAGGTGCATGGTTTAGTTAGCACATAATGAGTCGTCTTTATAAACGTCTTATAGAGCCGCAGCAACGCAGCGAAGATTTGCGAAATCGAGAGTTGGTGCTCAATGTATTGGTCACCGGAACGATTGGCGCTTTTTTCGCTGCGTTTGTCTTATTGCTGCTCAGTCTTTCCGTCCATCCATATGTACTGACGCGAGTAATACTGGTTGGGCTTGGCCTCGCAATAGCGCTAGGCATTTACCGTTTATCACGTGCCTGTCATTATCGTAGCGCTGCTTATCTGCTTATCGGGCTGTACGGCGGCATCGCTACAGGTGTTGCATATCGCTGGGGCGTAACAATGCCAGCAGCGATGCTGCTCTACGGCATGGTACTAGTCCTTTCTGGCATCCTATTGAACGCCCGTTCTACACCATATGCATTAGGCGTAGTCGTACTTATTGTTGTCGTATTACGCACATTACAGGTTGAAGGTATCATTAGTCCCGACTACTCAGCCTGGGCTCAGCAACCGCTCAACTTTGGTACTGTTATTGGTTGTTGCCTAATCTTTGGCGTGTTAGCAACCGTATCTTGGCTTTACACCTCACAGATGGAAGATTCGTTGCGCCGTGCTAGGCGAGCCGAAGCTGCGCTTACTCGTCAAAAACAATTATTGGAAGTGACTGTCGAGAAACGAACGCGACAATTACAAGACGCTCAACTGGAAAAAGTGCAACAGATGTATCGCTTTGCCGAACTAGGGCAACTGAGCACCGCACTATTGCACGATCTGGCAAACCATCTCACAACACTCAGCCTGGACATAGAAGGCCTCGGTGAAGAACATCGTTCAAGCATGCTCAAACGCGCCAAGCGGAGCATACGCTACATAGATGATATGGTTGGGCGCGTGCGCGATCAATTGCACGGACGAGCGCAAGTCAAGCTATTCAATATAGCAAGTGAGATAGAAGAAATCGTGAGCATCATGAACCACCGAGCACAGGATGCAGGTGTGCGTTTAGTATGGGAGCCTACAGATAAAAAATCACTCCGCGTGCGTGGTGAACCGATCCGCTTTCGACAGCTTATGGCAAATCTTGTCGCAAACGGGATCGACGCCTATATGCCTGACTCTTCCGAACCCAGAGAGGTACTCATTACCGCCGAAACAACCCCAGATACCATTATTATTACCGTCAGTGACTGGGGTCGTGGCATTACAGCCGAAGCACGACCGAAGCTATTTGAGCCTTTTTTCAGTACCAAAAAAACTGGTATGGGTATGGGGTTATTTATTGCCAGACAAATCTGCGAAGAAAACTTCGGTGGTCATTTGCATCTAGATCATAAGAAAAAACACACTGCATTCGTAGTAACCCTAGCCCGGAGTTAATACAGTATGGGGGTGGCAAAAAGCATTGCGAGCGGTCTTGGATATGTACGCGCCATGCAAGCCGATGATGGTCATTTTGATAGCTTCTCAAGTTCCACAAAACAACCATTTGAACCAATCCTAACCTATCAGACAACATTTACTTCGTCTCTCATGCTACATTCCCTTGCGGGCAGCACCGAGGCTCAAGATATTCGAAACAAGCTCAGCGACTGGCTACTTACGCAAAAAAATGATGCCTGGTCCTTTAATTACTGGGGGACTCATGCGCCAGAACGAAAGACACTGCCTTATCCAGACGACCTAGACGACACATTTTGTGCGTTAGCGGCACTCTACAAACACAACCCACAACTTATTGATGCTCAGGCGCTGGGCAAAATAGTACGATTATTGCTAGCAACAGAAACAACTGTGGGCGGGCCCTATCGGACATGGCTAGTGACCGCTGATGCACCAGCTGTTTGGCAAGATGTTGATCTTGCCGTGAATAGCAACGTTGCCTACTTTTTGCGCCTTGCCGCTCAGCCACTCCCTAACCTTACGACCCTAATGACCGAGCATATTAAGTCAGGCCGCCTCTTATCGGCGTACTACCCATCGATCTACCCATTGTTCTATTACTTAGCCCGCAGTTACGATGGAGATGCCGCATCATTGCTTATAACTCAGCTCAGACGACGAAGGCGTTCAGGATACTGGGGCACGCCGCAGCAGACAGCCTTGGCAATGTCCGCACTGTGCGAGCTTAAAGCGCCCGATGACCTACGGCCAGCTATAGACTATCTTCTGGAGCAACAACTGCCAGATGGCCACTGGCCGGCTGAAGCGTTCTGTATTGACCCCGCAAAGACAGGCCGACAATACTATAACGGCTGCGCTGCGCTCACCAGTTCGTTCATCATAGAAGCGCTGAAGCATACAATTGCCAAAAACAAGTCAACGCCCCGATTATCTATTCCACACAAAGAGCACAAAAGCGCACAAATACATGCAGCAGTCCTTGCAAAGGCCCGCATGCAATACAAAAGATTAGGCCCGACGCTACGAACATATATGACAAGTACTCTTGAGCGCATGGTACAAGGAGACCATAGCCGCGAAATTGTCCTACTGCCCTACTTTTTTGCACAAGCTCTTCGATCCGGTACACCATCGCAAGCACTTCTTACAAATCTAGGGCTGGCGAATCTCTATGGTTGGGCAGCCTACACAATCTTCGATGATTTTTTAGATGGCGATGGAAAGCCACAATTACTCCCTGTAGCAACCAGTGCACTGCGTTATTCGTTAGAACAATTTCAGATAGCCCTACCACTCTCTCCGGAATATCAGACTTTCGTACGCCAGACTTTTCATACTATTGATAATGCAAATGCCTGGGAGATTAGGTATTGTCGATTCAATTTAGACGAGGGACAATATATCCAAATTGGTGCTCTTCCAAACTATGATAGGCTGCAGCGCCTTGCAGAACGCTCACTTGGACACGCACTCACGCCACTTGGCATACTAAGTAGTCTTGGCATCATGCCCAACGATCCCGCCGCCCAACGTCTGGTTCTATCCCTGAAACAGTATCTCATCGCCAGACAATTACACGATGACTTGCTGGATTGGGAAAAGGACGTGCGCGCTGGTCATTGCAGCTTCGTAGTCCAGCAGCTGCTGCATATACTGCAAGTCACGCCCGGACGCTATGACCTGTTTGAGCTTGTACCTCGTATGCAACAAGCTTTCTGGGGCCAGGTCTTACCTGACGTCGGCGCGATACTGCTCCGCCATACAATGCTCGCCAAACAGAATCTAGCACGCAGCAAACTCTTTACTCCTGCGAATGAAGTAACCAAGTTAATCGACAACTTGCATACTTCCGTCAGCCGCGAGCTAGCCGAGCATGGGGATGCCCAGCGCTTCTTACGGGCGTACCGCGAATCATAAACATGCAAAATACTATATTTTTGCGACAAACTTGCAAATAATGTAACGTTGCGAGATAGTTGATCATATCTAGCAGCATAAAAAGTATGAAATATGAGTACCAGAAAAAAATTTAGTATTGGGTTCGGCATTGTCATCTTTATGATTGCGGCCGCCATTCTCTTTTACCCACGATCAAACTCCGCTAGCCACAATGGCACGCTTCAGGTCGTCGCTGGCGAAAACTTCTGGGGAAGTCTCGCAGCCCAAATTGGCGGCACACATGCCGAGGTTACAAGCATCGTGTCGGATCCGAACGCTGATCCACATGAGTACGAAAATAGTAATGCGAATGCTCGCGACTTCGCAACAGCAGACTATGTCATTCTCAATGGCGCCGGTTATGATAGCTGGGGCAATAAGCTACTCAGCGCAAATGTGCGCCCCAATCGAGAAGTACTTATTGTAGCCGATGCGCTCGGAAAGAAAGACGGTGATAATCCACACTTTTGGTACAGCCCAACATATGTAAATACTGTCGCAAGCAAGATAGCCGCACAGTACGCAAGCCTAGACCCCAAGGATACCGACTACTTTACTCATAGACTGGCCGCCGTGCAATCGTCGCTGGCCGGGTATCAAACTCGTATCGCAGCAATCAAGCAAGCATACGGTGGCACCCAAGTAGCGGCGACGGAGGATATATTTCAATACCTCGCAGATGCCGCAGGACTCACCCTCACTTCCCCACAGGCATTCATTCAAGCCGTGGCTGAGGGCAATGACCCGCCAACTGACAGCGTGGCAGCATTTCATGAGCAACTGAAAAGTGGTTCCGTGCGTATTCTCGTCTTCAATAAACAGACCGTCACGCCACTCACCGAAAACATCAAAAAACTAGCCACAGACCAACATATACCAATTATCGGGGTGACCGAAACTATTCAGCCGCCTAACACCTCTTTCCAAGACTGGATGGATGGACAAGTTAGCGCTCTCAAAAATGCATTAGATGCACAAAAAACATCGCAATAATAGTACAGTAGTGGATAGATACATGGCTAAGAAACAAACGATAATTACTGCAGAACATGTTACCGCCGGCTACGGCGAGAACCTCATTTGGCAAGATGCCACCTTTACTATAGGCAAAGGCGAATTTGTAGGTATTCTAGGCTCTAATGGCGCTGGCAAGACGACACTTTTCAGGTTACTATTAGGGCTCATTCGCCCAGCGAGCGGTGAACTCACCCTGCTAGGCGAAACACCACGTCGCGGGCATCCACGGGTTGGATATATCCCTCAACGCCGTCCCATAGACAGTGAAATGAATATCGAGGCGCTGGAGCTTGTAAGACTGGGCTTGCATGGACACCACTGGGGTATTACGCAACATGCCGAGCAGGAACGAAAACGCGCGCTCAAAGCGCTACAGACAGTTGATGCCGAAGCATTGGCGCATCGCCCCTTAGGAGTCCTATCCGGTGGTGAGCTGCAGCGTATCTTCCTGGCCCAAGCGCTCATAGGAGACCCTGATATACTCTTGCTTGACGAGCCGCTAGCTAATTTGGATATTCGGCGAGAAATTAATCTTATACAGCTTGTTGATACTATTGTCCGAACGAAAGACGTCACAGCCCTATTGATTGCACATGACCTAAACCCACTGCTGCCAGTGCTTGACCGCGTTATCTATATCGCCAACAAGCAGGTTGCAACCGGCAAGCCAGATGAAATCGTCGCTTCAGAGTCGCTCAGCAATCTGTATGGCGCGCCCGTAGAGGTGCTGCGCGATTCACGAGGAAGAGTTGCCGTACTTGGAGCCGAGGAGGCCTCACATCCCCATGTTTAATTTACTTGCTAGCAGCACCACCTTTAGCTTGAACATCATTTCAGACTTACAAGAGATGTGGCAATACGATTTTATGCGCCACGCATTTCAAGCTGGCACTATCGTGGCCTTTGTCGCGGGTATTATTGGCTATTTTGTGATCCTGAGGCGCTCATCATTTGCGGCACACGCGCTCTCGCACGTGGGATTCGCCGGGGCCGCTGGGGCTGTACTCATCGGGCTTAATCCGCTTATTGGACTCCTGGCCTTCACTTCAGGGGGCGGACTTGCCATGGCCAGCCTTGGACGCCGAGCAGCTAATCGTGATGTGCAAATAGGTATCGTCTTATCCTTCATGCTCGGTCTAGGCGTGCTTTTTATAAGTCTATACAAAGGCTACGCAACCGAGGCGTATTCTCTACTGTTTGGGCAGATCCTCGGTATTAGCAGCACCGACGTACTTGTCACCCTGATAGCCGGTGGCTTCATACTCTTTGTTATGGCACTCATCTACAGGCCACTGCTCTTTGCTTCACTCGACGAAGATGTTGCCGAAGCCAAAGGCGTACCCATCTTTTGGCTCGGCGCACTCTTTATGGTATTAGTGGCAGTAACCACTTCGATTGCCGTACAAGTAGTGGGCGTATTACTGATATTCGCATTGCTCGTGACCCCGGCGGCCATTGCAGATAGACTTGCCAGACGGCCTGCGCAAGGCATGGCCATAGCCACAACTATTGCACTGCTCGTTACTTGGTTCGGTCTATTTATCTCTTACTACGTGTCGTACCCAGTAAGTTTCTTTATAACGAGCATAGTGTTCGCGCTGTACATTCTTGTACGGATCAAACAGCTTGTCCGCAAGCGTACGCGCACAGTCACTTCAGGATAAGACTAGTCGCCTAGGTCTTCGTTAATCATATTGTTCTCAATGAGAGTCTGACGTCGAGCCACAGCCTCTTCAGCTGGAGCAAGCGCCGATATGGCATCACCCATAACTGACGCAACGCTTGCCGACTCTCCAGCCACATGTCGTCGCTCCGCATACGAAGCTGGCGGGTCATATACAACATGCGGCAGAACAATAGGAACGACCTTATGGAGCAGCGCCGTAGCTTCATCAAAGACTTCCCGTACTCTAGCGCCATGCGGGGCAGACGAATCAACGATTACTTCCATCCCATCATCGCCGAGGCGAAGAGAACCCATGACTGACCGAAGCGCCTGACCGCCGTCATCTGCGTAGCCGACGCCCTCCTCGCCAGTCATATGCCATCGCAGGTCATCAAGACTGGCGTTTGTCTGTATCGTTCGTGCACTCGGGTTAAGACGACTCGGTATCACAAAACGACTCGCCCGCTCATCCCACAGAGTAAACTCCGATAGCTCATTGATCCTTACGCCTTCAATATTCTCCATCCGAACCCTGCGACAGCTACGCACCTCGGCAAGCGCAGCGTCCGGCACCGTCCCATGAACGACTTGATCTAAGGCCGCCAAAGTTGCCAAGATATCTACACGCGGATCAATAACACCGATCGTAGGATGCCGAAATTCAAGTCGCCCACGGTGTATTGCCGTTGAAGCATCTTTTGTGGGAAATGCTTCGTTCACAACAACAGCATCCTTTAAGCCAGCATGTAGCTGAAATGGGTACATGCTGTTCAAATTATGCTGCGTTGCGGCAAGAAATTCTGACGAGTCCGGATCATGAAAACGTAGAATACCTTCGAGTGCTCCTATAGCCTTATCGTTACGCGCCGTTGTACTAAGATGGGTTGCCAAAATAAGCGCCATAAGCCCATTCTCTGCCGCGACAGTCCCGATGGCGCTAATAGTGTTCCAATATCGTTCAACCGTATTGAGAGCATTTGCAGGCGCTGGGCGTATTTCTGAAGTAATCGTATCCGGTTCGTCAGAATAGCTTCCATTCACGTAATCATTCAATAATATAGGGTAAGGGTGGCCTTCGGGGTGTACTATCTCGCCTTTTTGCACGCATGGTCCGCCCACCACTCCTTGCACTTCCAGCACGACCGCCTCATAAAGATCTTCCTTATCCGGAGGATGGGCCGTATCCCTTGTTGGGTCTTCAATGAATGCGTATTCAATTTCTGTGCCGAAAAAAACTCTCTTGCCGGCGGCCCGTGTAGAATTGTCTAGCTCCTGTATCCGCGCAGAGACTCCGGAGTGATCGTCGCCATCAAAAAAACTCTCCACCTCAACGCGTAGCTGGCTCGCTTCGCCCACTATTACCGGAGTATATGACATAATAAATATATTATACCATAATTATGGGCGTATAGGCATGCCAGCTAGGCAGAGCGGCTTATACGTGGCCAGATAATTCTTGCAACGACCGCTTTTTGTGACAACCAGCCAAAACTACGGCTGTCCGTACTGCCGTGAAGATTGTCTCCCACCAGAAACACTCGACCACCTTGCAGTCGCTCAATCCGCTTCACCTTCTCTAGACCATCATGATGTACGACAACTACATCCCCGGGATGAATGCGCAGAAATCGCAGACCCACTACAAGCTGTCCTTGCGATAACGTAGGGGACATACTATCGCCAACGATTCGCCTCAGAAGAAGCATCGTTCTTAGGCTTTCTTGATCTCCCAAAAAATTCTAGAAATATCTTCGATCATATCCAATAGCTTTTGTCCTTCAATGGGATCGACAGTCTTTTTGCATGCACCCGCTTGCTTCGTCGCCTTCCAGAACTTGTCGTGCAAATCTGGATACTTCTCCAGGTGCTCAGGCTTAAAATAATCAGTCCATAAGACCCACAGATGCTGTTTTACAAGATCCGCTCGCTGCTCCTTAATGAACACTGCACGCCATCTGTCTTCTTCATGATCAAGCGCTGCATATTTCTTCATGATCTCATGTACACTCTCGGCCTCAACCTTAGCTTGTACCGGATCGTATACGCCACAAGGCAAATCACAGTGGGCGTATACTGGCTTAATAAACGGTAATTTCATATAAAGTCCCTCCTCCTTAACCCTTGTAGTATACCAGCACGTTGCAAGTACATTAGACTATACTGAGGACAAGGTTGGAGATGATGTCTTGTCCGTAGTGCCTGTCGCGTGATAAAAGGGATGTCTGTACCTACCGTCCGCATCCAACACGCCCGTCCCATCAAGAATAGCCCATACTTCACCTGCGAGCATGGGTGAAAAGCCCAGTCTCTTCACGAAAAAATCTGGAGTTATGACGCCTATTTGAGGAATAACTTTTTCCCACAAAGGTCGCCTCGGGAGGTCAATTACCTCCGTAAGTGCGCGAGTGAGGACCTCTCGGGACACTCTTTCATTTGTATATTCCTTTAGGTTCTCCGCAACCGGCGTTGCAGCATACTCAGCCGCCTCTCTAAGTCGCTCCCGTCTTTCGCCCGAACCAACTGGCTTTATATTCTTGACCGCCTCTAGGCCTAATGAAGCTCCCAGTAATAGTGAGCCCGCGTAGAGTCCTACACCACTGCCGCCTTCAGCTAATTTTTCACTAAATGTAGCATACAACAGGCCCGTACCAATAACAGCAGCAGGGATTGCTGGCGATGTAATACCCTCAAGGATTGTTTGACCGGCTTGTTCTTGGTCAATAGGTATTCCTGCCCTTTTACGCCTTATCCACCCAGCGGCTATACCAGTGTTCGCAGCCAGCAATGCTGCAGCCTCAATACCCAATTTAGCTTGGGAGGCCACCTTTGTATTGCTGATACGGCCCGGCATCTTGCCCCAGTCCCAACCCGTCCACTTTACTGCTGACGCCCAATCAAGATTGTGGACATATAGCGCAGCTTCCCTTATCTCAGTGCTCATCACCATACCCGATATCATTAACAGAGGAACCAACTCGCGAGGGCCAAAATGCTTCTTCAGCGCTTCAGCTACTGTACGATTCTTAATGACAGCCTTCTTTTCTCCCGCATCTTCATCAATATGGAGAGCCTCTTCCGGTATTCGCTTGCCAATTAGGGGTAATTTCGCCAGCACGGGGAGCGTAGCCGCAGCAACTCGCTCAGGTACTTGAAAAACACTGGCCGTAGTAACTAGACCGATATAGCTGGCGGCTGCGCCCATAAAATCAAGAACTCTTTCATGTCGTCCCGCTTGATCCATAGCCTCGTGGCGAGCATGCTCGCTTAAAGCCCACCAACCAGAGGGGTCGTGTGGCAAACCCCAGCTACCCCTTCCTTTAGGCTTAACTGTCGAATTTGTCGTATCGCTTACCGTGTAAGTGGTGGCACTGCCCTTCACTTCGACAGATTGTCCTTGGTGACTACCGTCTAAAATATTCGGGCCTGCGTGCGTAGCAGGTATAGTTGCCGACGAATGAATAACACCATCAGGGCCAATCTGCCCCCCGCGAACGGTCACTTTGCCGTTTTTTATGTCCTTCCAAAGATCAGTGTGCGCTCCAACTACAGCATGACCGTCCTTCATGGGGAGTACCGTGGAAGTGGTCTGACCATTGGGGCCAGTGCCGGTTATGATAATTTGGCCTGGATTTGATGCACCTGGATGCTGGACATGCATAGATATAACTAAATCACCATGCGGGCCATGATCAATACTGAGCCCTTGCGAGTTGCCACCTACGTATTTAATCGTTTCGCTGGTTGTCTGCACAGGCGCACTTATTCCTGGGTGCACGTCTGCAGACCCCAGCTTGATACCTCGGGCTTCCAATTGCCTGGTCACATGCTCGCTTAAGGTACCCTTCGGGCCGATATCCTGAGGACCAATCTCTATATTGAACCCGTTATTGCCCTTAATATTCAATACGTTACCTTTGAGGGTAAGGGTATGTTTATGTAAGCCGGATAAATTAAGATTCGTCTGAGTTGCCCCCTCATGAAGAGTCAATACATGATCATGAAGTTGGAGACTAGTTGCTGATTCCGCGGGAAGCTGCAACGGTGTCTCTGTAGCCACAGTATGCGCGTCGGTAAGGTTCATCGTCGGCAGTTTGATGGGTTTATGGCCAGATCCCTTTGGTAGGTAGTCGGCACTTACATGCGGCATCGCTCCGGCAGATTTCAGGTTGAGATAGGTCATTGCTCCGGCAACGGCATACGCACCAGCCACGACCCCAATCTGCTTAGGCGTTAAGCCATGGAGCCGGTACTTCTCAGCGTCGTTTGAAGCGATCACCTTCCCCATTACCCTATCTTTCGCCCCCTGGAGGCCGGCAAGGCGCTCGGGGACATTCTGTATTTTCATCTGACCCCAGGCAAGTGTTTTGCCAACAATAGTGCCGCCTGGTTTATAGTCTTTTACCAGCATCCGGCCAATAAAGCGAGAGACCATACTCACGCCCCCGGTATATGGCTCTACGACTACTCCATCAGGAGTAGCCTCAATCGGCGAAGTGATGGGCTGTGGATCAATGGGCAACTCAACCTGCGCAGGGGGTTGCGGGGAAGTAAATTCAGCCTCGGGGGCCGCAATGACAACGGTCTCCGCTGGATCAAGAGGCTGTGCTGGGGCTATATTTGGTATTCGCTCTGTGGTTACTGTCATAGTCTTTTGTTACCTATCCCGCGATCATTGCCGAAGAGTATGATAAGTATTATTAATTATAACATACTAGTACATCTAAGTCAATCTTACTCACCTCTGTTGCAGAAGATCGTCAGGCAAAAAACTAGGCTTTGCGACTATGCTCGGCGCGCCACTTCGCAATTTCGCCGTGATGACCACTCAGCAAGACGTCAGGTACCGTTTCGCCTCGAAAGGCTTCGGGTCGTGTGTACTGTGGAAATTCTATAGATTCGTCATCCGACTGGAAGGATTCAATATCTGCGCTTGTTTCGCCGCCTAAAACGCCCGGAAGCAGCCGTACGATGGAATCAATAATGATCATTGCCGGAAGCTCCCCGCCCGTAAGCACATAGTTACCGATGCAATATTGACGATCAATCCAAGCAGTCACTCGCTCGTCATATCCTTCATAGCGCGGACACACCAGTATAAGGCCTTGGTCGCTCGCCGCTAAGGCTTTGGCATCAGACTGCTTGTACACACTACCACGAGGGGTAGGCAGGAGCACTACAGCACCAGGGTCATGTTGCTTGGCCTGCTCGATCGCTGCGACAAGCGGTTCGGGTTTTAGTAGCATACCGTCACCTCCACCGTAGGGCGTATCGTCGACTTGTTTACGTGGGCCCAAGCCAAAATCACGCAAATCGATGTATATAAACTCAACCGCACCCTGATCTTGCGCCTTCCACAACATACTGGCGTTAAGAGCGCCATGAAACATTTCGGGGAATAGGGTTATGATCTGTACCTTTTTTGCCATTGTTGACTTTATTATAACAAAGTTGACTGATAAAAAACAAAAAGACCGACTATACAGTCGGTCTTTTTGTCACATATAGGGCTCCCACAGTATTCGTTGGAATAATATGGCTCGCATGAGCTCACAGATATTTTTGTTTTTTGAAGGTCAGTCGTTTAGACTTATGCTAATTATACGTCTAAGTCGTCTAGTTCTTCAAGTTCTTTGCGTGTTTTGTCCACGACGCTAGTAGAACTTACTGCGGCTTTTGTTGGAAAACCGTCTTCATCTTCTTCGTCGCGACTCTGTACTGGTGCGGCTGTGCTGTCAGCATCGTCAGTATGCGAATCGTTCGTAGAAGGAGCATTTGACATGCCCGGCTCGCCGTTGTCGATAATTTTTAGATTGTAGCGAGCGTCATTCTTGGTGCCGAGCGCACGGAGCAACGTGCGAAGTGATTGAGCCGTAGCGCCTCGCTTGCCAATGACACGACCGAGATCTTCAGGATCAACGGTCAATTCTAGCAATACTCCTTTTTCGTCAATACGTCTTTCGATGACGACTTCGTCCGGATTTCCTACCAGTGATTTTACGATGTACTCGACAAACTGTTGATCGATGGTACTCATACAGAAAACTCCTCTCAGTTAACTGGTTAACTTATTATAACAGATGCAGGGAGCAATGCTGTGAACATTTACCCACAAACAAATATCGTACAGATTGCTCGAAAAAAAGAAGCCTTTTTAGGCCTCTTTCTTAGTTTCACCTTCGACTACTGGAGCCTTTTCATCGGGTTCAGGTGCTTTTTCAGCTACAGGCTCCTCGATTGGTGCCTCTTCTTTGGGCTGGTTCTTACGGAGCTTCTCGGGATTACGAAGCTTGCCACCCTTACCACTACGAACGACTACCCATTTAGGGAGTGCAACACCTTCATGCTTCAACAGGCTTGCAGCACGCTCAGACGGCTGGGCGCCGTTCTTTAGAAAAGTCTCAGCCTTGGCCTTGTCTAGTACGGCAGTCTTGGCGTGAGGGTCGTAACTACCAAGCAGCGCGACTACTTTGCCGCTGGTTGGCGTCAGACGAGACTCCTGCACCACTACGCGGAACATAGCGTGACCTTTGCGACCGGTGCGTTGCATACGGATAGTTAACATATAAGCGAAATCTCTCTTTCGTTACTCATTAAAGATTATACGGAAATCTAGAACATATTTTACAGATAACCGCCCCTGATGTCAACTAAAGTTTGTATCGCGACACCCAGTGACTAGTCGGATGCCCGCATAGCACTGCCGCCGATCTGTCGAGCGAAGCGTATTGTGTCGGCAAAACGTTCAGGATCGACAGGAATTTGTACGCCTTGCAGGTTTCGCTGCCAGGGGTAATGAGCGCCCTCCCAGCTCAAGCCACGATGGTGCAACCTGCCATGATGTCGAGCAATGATATTGGGGCCGTAAAGAGCAATCTCCAGATGAGCAAGCATTGCATTCCCGTCACCAGTGTCTGCGTTATCAAAATTGACATATCGAGTCGAAAGAAATGGTATCTTCCTGTGTTGAGGCGCACTAACCGTAACCTCAGTCGTCACACCAGATGTGGTCACACCGACAAATTCTGCACTGTCGTACAAATGATGACGAGGCCGTCCATGCTCACTCATAACATCATGTAAGATGCCCGATAGCTCAATAACATCGGCCTCATTAGCCGAGGGCTGCGCTAGCTGAGCTGCATGATATGCCCCCTCGGCTACCTCAACTTCCTCACGCGACCGTAAAGCTTGAGAATATCTATGTAATACTTGCGTCTCAAGAAGGAGCTTACTTGCAGCGACAACTGGCAGTATCTCCTCAGGTGGCTCTACAAAAAAGTCCGGTACCCACAATATTTCCGAATTGACTGCCACGACTAGCCCTTATACTGAGTAAGCGCTGCCTCTGCGGCCTTCTGCTGACCAGCCTGCTTGCTTGGGCCTTCCCCGGTACCTTTTAAGTTACCACCCACAAACACTCCGACGGTGAATATCTTCTCGTGATCTGGGCCTATCTCACTCAGAACTTTATATACCGGTGTATGGCCATCGTTGCTCTGTGCGACTTCTTGTAAGTGCGACTTCGCATCCAGCCAAGAGCCAGATTTCAAAATGTCTTTGAATGTGACTAAGATACTCTTCGTAATAAAGCTCTTACTTGCACCATAGCCTTTATCTATATAAATAGCACCGACAACCGCTTCATAGCTGTTTGCGAGGATCTGCGCCCGTGCACGATCTGTACCATTCTTTTCACCACGGCTCAGTCGTAGTAGCGGCTCAAAGTTAAACTTCGCGGCAGCAGCTCCAATACTTTCGGTGCGAACAAGGCTACTACGCCAGTTCGTTAGAATACCCTCAGGTTCACTGAAGTTATTATATAGATATTCGGTCACTATTAACTCTAGTACCGCGTCGCCAAGGAATTCGAGTCGTTCGTTATGCGATTGTACTGTTTTCTTGTGTTCGTTCAGATAAGAACGGTGCGTAAAGGCGGTCACTAGAAGTTCAATGTTATCGAAGTTTACTCCAAGTACTTTTTGGGCAAACTCTATGTACGCGTTATAATCTTGCATCTCGTATTTTTTTCATTCCCACCAATATTAACTTACCAATATCATCATAGGCTATCTTATCAATAGCTTCCGCTGCTGGAAACCACGTTATGGCGTTCAACCAATCTTCTGGATTGAGGTCGTCAGTGTCTCCGAGCGCCTGCACTAAATAGATGTGCATGGTCATGAGGACTAACGTTTGCCCCCGACGATAGCGAAAGCTTACCTTACCGAGCCAATTGAAGACTTTCATCTCCTTTAGGCCAGTCTCTTCATTAATCTCGCGTTCAGCCGTTTGCTTGGGCTCTTCACCTTCCTCAACGTGCCCCTTGGGGATAGTCCAACGATCCTTAGCATCCTGGATGAGGAGAATCTCTACTTTTTTGGGGTCTTGACTACTCTTGCGAAAGATAACGCCACCGGCGGTGGTTTCGTGGACCACCTCTTGGATGCTCGGCCGCCCGCGTCCGGGTAGCCGGAAAGCAGGTAGCTTGGGGCGTTTCATGCAGTAGACTCCTCGGGCTGAGTCTCCTTTTTGGCGGCTGCCGTTGTTTTCTCAGGGGCTGGCTCACCAGTGATCTGTCGCAGCAAAGTGCCCAATACGCCATTTATAAACTTCGATGAATTCTCGCTACCAAATGCCTTAGCGAGTTCTACGGCCTCGTTGATGACCACTTTAGCGGGTACATCTTTTTCATATTTCAATTCGTACAGACCGATACGCAAAATAACGCGATCCATACGAGCAATTTGATCAATAGGCCATTCTGGAGCTACGGGCTGCAACTCAGCATCAAGCTCCGACTCGTGCTCATCTACTCCGTTGACCAGCCGCTCAATGAAATCCTTATCATCAACAGTGGCTTGATATCTCGAAATATTACGAACGAGGACTTCTTTTAACACAAAGCTATCATCACCAGCGACACGGCGAAAATCCTGCTCAAACAGTGTCTGCAGCGCAATAATTCGACCGAGATGACGATTCGATGCCATATCTGTTAATAACTTCCTTTACTTACCACTTAAGTATAGCCCGACATAGCGGGCATAACCTAGGCGATTTTAGTAGCTTCGCTGACCTTAACAGGCTTGGCGCTCTCGCGAGCAGTAGTGTAGACCTTAACAGGCGACTTGCCGTTCACCTTACGTGCCAACTCTACAACGAGGTGACTTCGACGAGTGCCGGTACGGCGCGAGCTAGTGCGTTTCTTAGGCTTACCCATGAAAAATGACTCCTATCGGATAAATAACTTTTAGCAATTATTAATAGTATTATAGCGTGAAAGCGCCTCTTGAGCAAGGTGTTACTCGCCAGCCTTCCGTTTGTTCATATATTACTAAAAAGAAACTGTCAGGCTAGTTATCAGCGACGAGTAACTTATCAGCACGTTCAAACCTAAGAATCCTGCGACAACCACGAGCACGATTCCACTACTCAACACCTTTACCCTTTTCGAAGCCAGACGATAATCATCAAAATACACCAAAGTATCAAATCGAAACACTAGCCGCCTATAAACGAAAACAGCCGATGCACAAATACGTGTCAACATACCGAACACGCCGTACAGTGGGATAAGCAGCACAACCCAGAAGGGTTCGACTCTTCCTGCGCGCGCATAGGGCGGCAATTCCATAAGGACATACATGCAGTACATCACCAAAAAATACCATGGGTAGAAAATCATAACGGGCAGACTAAGCAGTCGAAAAATATCCATAACACAGATCAAGAAACAGGTATAAAATGCCTCGAATCGTAAAACCGCTGGTTGCCGGCGGTTGCACAAGATACGTACGTAATTAGGAAAATTCCCGTATATGCCCGGGAACCACCCAAAGGTACGTTGTCTAAATAGGGCGGGGATAGTTGTCGGTGCCTGGGTAATCACTATGGAGCGCGCAAGGACTACGCCGCGGCCGCCGCGAGCCGATCGCCCGGCTTCAATATGAATCAATAGTGTACGCTGCAGATCCTCACCAGAAAATTCACCATTGTGTAGCCGGATTTGCCTTATCAACATATCGAGTTTAAAAAGACCAATGGCGCCAGAAATATTCTGCACGGACGCGCGCTTATTATGATACAGGCGTGCCACATCAAAACTCTTTCTATACTCGTGCATCTGTAAGAATGACACCCAGGTCTCTGGCTTCACAAACACTCGAAAAGCCACTGCGTCATAGCCTTTCTCGAGTAAACCCGTCGGTATGGTCGCACCCGCCAGCAATGTGTCGTCGTCGAGCAATAAAACATATGGTGTCTTCACCATAGGAAGTACCGAATTAATAGCGCGAACCTTTCCCAGAGGCTCATGAAAGTCAAAAACTTGCACACCAAAACTTCTAGCAATCTCGCAGGTTCTATCGGTTGAGCCATTAGAGGCTACAATAACCTGCTCGGGCGTCAATTTACGCAAAAGACTATGCAAGGTCTTGCCGATAACCGACTCACCATCTTTGCAAGCAATGATCACCGTTACTTTGTCGAGATCCTCATGAGCCATCTTATATCTACGTGGCACCATGGCCTCAAGTGACGACTTCAGCCCATCAACTAACCAAATTGGCAAAAGAACGCTTAAATAACCAGCAGCAAATCCGCCTAACACAAATCCATGTATCTGCTTCATGTCGTAGAGTGCTACATAGGCGAGTATTACCCAAAGCATCCCGAAGCCAACGAAGGTGTCGAGATTAGGAGAAAAGATACGTCGGATACTACGCATTGCCCATGAAATACGTTCGCATGATGCATATACTCTAGTACAAAAATCGTACTAGAGCAATTATAGAACAGAGCGATAGCGGCTAGATGACAATACTTACTAACTTCTTTGGAACATAGATAAGCTTCTTGATGTCCTTGTCGACTAGGTAACCCGCAACTTTGTCTTCTTGCTTGGCTGCAGCCACAATTTCTTCTTGAGAAGCATTGGATGCGACTTCTACCTGACCGCGAACCTTTCCATTCACCTGCACAGCAATAGTCATTGTGTCGCTTACTAAAAACTGCTCATCGTGCGAGGGCCATTCGGATATGTGGATAGATTCAGCGTGGCCTAAGCCCTCCCACAGCTCTTCCACCATGTGGGGTGCAAACGGCGCGAGGAGCTGCACCAGTACTTCCAAAGCCCAGCGCCATGTTTGTGGCGCTTGTTCAAAGGTGATCGTCTTCTTCGCAGCGTACAGGTCATTTATGGCAGTCATCATGGCTGCTATGGCCGTGTTAAAGTTCATTACCGCCAAGTCATCACTCACCTTTTTAATGGTGCGATGCATAACACGCTTAATCTCAGTAGTGTCGACACTGTCTTCAGCACGGGGCACAGCAATAATGTCTTGCCCTAGATTCCATATGCGCTGTAAGAAGCGGAACGACCCGCCCATGCCTTCGACGCTCCAGTTGGCAGATTGGTTCCATGGCCCGATAAAGAGCTCCATGATTCGTATCGCATCGGCGCCATAACCCTGTTCAATCAAGCCCTCTGGCTCAATAGTATTACCTTTTGACTTGCTCATCTTGAGACCATCTGGAGCGAGTATCATGCCATGGTTGCGTAGCTTCTTAAAAGGTTCACCGAAATCGATTAGTCCCTCGTCTTGCATGACTTTTGTCCACATACGTGCATACAGCAAGTGCATCACCGCATGTTCGGCACCACCAATATAGTCATCAACTGGCAGCCAATGCTTTACTTTTGCAATATCAAACGGCTTATCAGCATTATGCGGATCAGCAAACCGCAAGAAATACCAACTACTACAAGCAAAACCGTCCATGGTGTCAGTCTCACGTTCGGCAGGGCCTGCGCACTGCGGGCAGTCGACGCGCACGAATCCCGGCACGCGAGCGAGGGGGCTACGGCCATCACCACTTGGCTCAAAACTTTCAACATCAGGCAACAGAACAGGAAGCTGATTTTCGGGTACTGGCACGGTGCCACACTTCTCACAGTGGATCATGGGGATCGGTGCACCCCAATACCGCTGTCGTGAAATCAACCAATCGCGCAGATGGTAGCTATGGGTTCGTGTGCCCATACCTTTTTCTTCCATCAGATCCTTCATTTTCTCAGTCGCCTGGTGGATATCCAAGCCATCTAAAGGACCCGAGTTGATCATCTTCCCGGTTTTCTCTTGTACTTGCTCAGCAGTCGTTATAGGAGAATCGTCACCATCAGAGCCTATCACCACACGCTCAATAGGGATATCGAATTGCTTGGCAAAGTCGAAGTCACGCATATCGTGTCCTGGTACACCTACGACAGCACCTGTTCCGAAGCCAGCCAGTACGAAGTCCGATACCCAGATCGGCAACTTCTTGCCGTTCAGCGTATTTTCTACGTAGAAGCCGGTGAAGACTCCTGTCTTAAGGTGGCCCTCTTCTTGACGTTCAACATCACTTTTAGCAAACGATTTTTGTACATAGTGCTCCACAGCCTGCCAATGTGATGGGCCCCCAGTGGGTAACACTTCTTGCTGCATGACCTTGCGTACGAAGTCGTGCTCTGGGGCAAGTACTACGAAAGTGGCACCATAGTTTGTGTCCGGACGAGTCGTAAAAACAGTAATTACCTCTTCGGTCTTCGCGTTCACTACCTTGTAGGTAATATTAATGCCTGTCTTATGACCAATCCAGTTGCGTTGCATATTCTTGATGCCGTCAGACCAGTCAACGTCGTCCAAGTCTTTCTCTAATCGGTCAGCATAATCCGTGATCTTAAAAAACCACTGCTTAAGAGATTTCTTTTCAACCTTGCTACCACAACGCCAACAGAGACCATTCTCCACCTGCTCATTGGCGAGTACCGTTTTGTCTACCGGGCACCACCATTGCAGGCTTTCCGCCTGGTAAGCTAGTCCACGCTTAAATAGCAGCAGGAAGAACCACTGAGTCCACTTGTAGTATTCAGGGTCAGAGCTGGCGAATTCACGTGACCAGTCGTACCCGAAGCCCATTTGTATCAACTGTTTTTTGAAGCGGGTCGTATTCTCTACGATGGCTTGCTTGGGGCTAACCCCCGTCTTAATGGCATAGTTTTCAGCTGGTAAACCAAACGCGTCCCAGCCCATAGGGTGTAGTACGTCAAAGCCAGACATGCGATTAAAACGACTAACTGCATCACCAATAGTGTAGTTGCGTACATGTCCCACGTGCATCGCAGCACCACTGGGATAAGGGAAGTATTCCAGAATATACTTCTTGGGTTTATTGAGATCATCAGAGGCCGCATAAATATTGTCGTCTTGCCATTTCTGCTGCCACTTGGGCTCAATCTCTTTGGGGTTGTATCGCTTCATAATATGTATATCTTACCAGGTATTCTTTCAGAGAGAAGCTTGTAGCCCACCGCTACCATGCCCCTGCAGGGTATGAGCGAATGTCTCGCCGAGCAGAACGACCAAATCTAGACAATTTCACGCCGTATGCTGCTAGATAAATTTGTGAGCATATTGTACACAAACAGACCATGCGTAGCCCCTAGTGTCCGTATCGAATTAGGTTCCAAAGGTTGCTTGGCTATAAGCACGACTTCATCGCCAACCCCCAGCGTCGTTTTGTCTAGATCTATCATCGTATGATTCATGCATACTCGCCCAACAATGGGTAGCACCGTGCCGTTATGCGTAGCGCAGCCCTGGTTACTCAACGGACGAGGCACTCCTTCATAAAACCCCAGAGGCAATACACCAATACGCATAGCCTTGGGTGCAACAAAAGTACAGTTATAGCTTACTTTGTCACCTTCTTGGAGTTCTATACATTTAATAATAGTACTTCTAAGTTCTAGGACGGGCTGCAAAGCAGCCAGCTCCGTATAGTGGCTATCCTTCGGCAACAATGGATTAATGCCATATGCGCCAATGCCTAATCGGATAGCATTGGCATAGCAACTACGTACCTTAGCGCTCCCCGCAGTTTGGGCGATGTGTATCAGTTGGGGCCTGAAACCAGCGGCATAGACTGCCGCCACTTGCTCATCAAATGCCTCAAGCTGTCGAGTGCTGAACGACTCGTCCAATTCATTGTCTGCGTCAGCCAAGTGAGTCATTACTCCCTCCAAATGAAGGTTGGGGTGACGCTGCAGCTCGGCCAGATAGGCAGCGATTTCCCCGGATTGTAAGCCCAAACGATTCATGCCGGTATTCAGCTCCATATGAATTTGTACTGGACGTTTTAGGCTGGCAAAAGCCCGAAGTCCAGCCGTATCCTGTACTACAAATGAGCAGCGCTTTATATCCAGCAAATGTACATTCTCGGGCAGAATATATCCCATCACCAAGATACGCTTCGTGGTAATGTCCCGAATAGCGCCAGCCTCAAAGTAGCCGTCTACTGCTAAAAATGCACAACTTGTGTCGTTGAGTATTTCAGCGACCTCGGCGATACCATGACCATACGCATTTCCTTTTAAAACAGGAATAATTTCTGCATCTGGGTGTTGGCGCTCTAAGTGCGCGACATTATGCAGTACAGCGCTCCGATCGAGCGTAATACGATTAAGTGGCCGATAATCATTCGCCGACAGTCGACGTATGAGCCGCTTAGTTTGTTTGCGCAACATATAAAGTAGTTATCTTAGAATTGTTTGAGAAAATTCGTGGTAAATACGGTGCTCAAGCGCTGGCGTTCTTGGTGACGGGCTTCGGCTAGATCTATCAGGCGTGAGACAAGCTCTACGTTGGAAATACCCTTACGCTGCCAGTTGTGTGCATACAAGCTACCGGGAAGCGGATTGACCTCGTTGAAATAAATTTGTTTGGTCTTGCTGTCTATGAGCATATCTACACGGGCAGTGCCGCTGCAGCCAAGAGCTCGGTATACCTGGAGGCCTATGGTCTCGGCCTTGTCGTACATGTCCTTGGATAGATCTGCGGGAATTTTACTATAGCCCTGCGCTCCCTGTTTGCCGCTTTTTTGTCCACCCATTTTTTTGCCGCCACCCATATATTTAGTATCAAAATCAAAGAAATCTTCGGCGTCCACCAGCGGCTGCTCAAGGTATGCGGGCGTCAACTCATCGTTACCCAGTACAGGCAATGTAACCTCGATAAGATTCTCTACACCCTCTTCTACGATGATCTTGTCATCGTAACGCACGGCGACTTCAAGGCCATTGCGTAGCTCTACTTCATTTTTCACTCGCGACATGCCGATACTAGAGCCTAAGTGTGCTGGCTTAATGAATATCGGGAAGCGTAATTCTTTTATGATACGCTTGAGGCTCGCCGCGGGCTCTTGCTCTAGCTCCCTACCCGTAAAGCTCAAAAACTTAGAGACAGGGATACTATTGGCGACTGCGACTTCTTTACTCAAGACCTTATCCATAGCTACAGCACTAGCGGCCACACCACAGCCCACATAGGGAACGCCCGCCATATCGAGAAGACCCATGAGCGCACCATCCTCACCGTATGTTCCGTGCATAGCCGGAAACACAATATCAATTTGGCGATGCTGCTTGCGGCCAGCAAGGCCGCTAGCCTTGACGAGTGTCATGCCACCGTCAAATTGCACACTAGCTGGGCTGGCATGGCTCATAAAGCGCCCTATGTCGCCAGAGCTGAATAAGTTGATATCTTTGAGCTTATCATCCCAAAACCAAGTACCATCTTTGGCAATATAGATGGCCTCAACTCGATATTTCTTGCTAAGTTCCAGTGGTTTAATAATACTTGCGATAGCAGTAACGATAGAAACGTCATGCTCGGCCGTACGGCCTCCAAAGATAACGGCGACTGTTTTCATATCTTCATGCTAGCAATTAGACTATGCAATTACAATATACAATTAGATCATTCCTCTCGAAGTAATCGATACTTTTTATATGGACGAATATGCTAAGCTTACAATCATGGAAAAGGTTGATCCTCGTCTAAATGCTATTAAAGATTGCCTGTATCGAGTAGCCATAAAAGCGGTCATTATACGAGACGGCAAGCTACTTGTCGTCAAAGAAAATAGCAGTCGACTTGGTCTTCCTGGTGGCGGACTAGAACACGACGAGCTCCCGGCACCAAGTCTTGCTCGTGAATTGGCGGAAGAAATTGGCTTACAGCCGCACGAGTTTACGTTCGAAGATACACCGCTCTTCGTCAGTTATGGTGGCATATCAGGTGGTGTCCCGCGCATTTGTGTTCTATATCGCGTGTTTCTGAGCCCGACTGCGTATCCTACTAAAAAAGAATTGCCGTTCGAATGGCTAGGATCGGCAGAGCTCAAGACGGCAGAGCTTGCGCGCAGCACGCAAGCAGCCAAACCATTCTTACTCAATATGCTCAGTCGTGTCTAAAAGCAATACATCATCTCTTAACTGATCCGTCTAGACCTCCGTAACATTCGTTATATCGCGAAATGCAGATGTCCAAATAACGAATCCACCTCTATATTACGAAAACCCCCTAGTATCAATAGTTCATTGATGCACTATAAGGCCTATTGACGTTCATATGTTCCGGGCAGATAATGGAACAATCAACGCAAATTTGTTGATGCCGTACCCACTACCGACCTGTCAGTTATTGAGTTCCATATTGATCATTTCCAAACCATCCCAGGGTATGTGATTCCGACCGCCTAAGCGGTGTGTGCTTTAGAACTCCGAAAGCAAGGAAAAATGTCTCTCGAACAAAACGAGTCAGGCAGGGCGGGGCAAGCCGACCTCTTAGAAATATACTCACCAGATATACATCTTCCTGAATTATTTGCCGCTGTTGCAAACACGCGCGACTCACGACTTGGTATTGTGGACGGCAAGGAGCTTGTCGATTGCGCACCACTGCGCAACCCAGCCGAAATACGAATGGATTACTTAGCGGCCGCGGCATTTAGCGATTTTGATGCGGTAGCATTTTGGGGTGCTAATCTTACGGTACCGCCACAGTATGAGGTGAAACTAGTAGAGATTGAGAAGCCGCCCGTTGCAGAGCTTCGCGAGTACATAGATCAAACCTGGGCAGATCTGACCTATCATGCGCCCGAGGATCATGGGACAATGATCGGCACTCCTTACCCTCACTTAAAGTCCGGTCGACGCTACAGTGAGGGCTACTACTGGGATGTCTTTAATGGACTTGAGGGGCTCGTACTCGATGCAGGAGAAGAGCCCGCCAGATGGGATTTTATCGTTGGCGTACTGAATAATTTCCGTAACCTCATTGAGAGGTTCGGCTTCATACCCACCGCCACAAGGAGTTACTACCTAAGTCGTTCTCAGCCGCCTAAATTCGCGAGCATGGTAAAGCTCGTGGGCGAATATAAACCAGAGCTAGTTGAAGAATACTTGCCGTGGGTAGTTAAAGAATATCAATGGTGGACAAAGGGAGATGAACAGCTCAAGGCTGATAGTGAGGTGCGAGCGGCAGACCATAGCGTGCGCATGCCAGACGGGTCCATTCTGGCTAGATACTGGGACACCAAGGATACACCACGGCCCGAGTCGCAAAAAGAAGATATAGAGACTGCAGCTCTTCTACCCAAAGTTGATCCCCGACAGATATACCGTAACTTACGCATTGTCGCCGAAACAGGGCGTGATTTTAACGGTGAATATCTTGCCGACGTCGAGCGACTAGAAACAGTCTATGCCGATAGGATTATTCCTGTAGATTTGAATGCCCTGCTTTGGGAGTATGAGGACTTTATCGCGCAGGCTCATCATCGGGCAGGCCGGTCCAACCAAGCAAGAATATTCGACGAAAAGGCTTCAGCGAGGGCGGCGGCGATGAATAAGTACCAGTGGGTTGGTGACAATCAGACCGGCTATTACTGCGGCTTCTTATTTGATCCCGATTTTAGACAAGGGGAGCCCACTCAATACCCGTCTATGGCCATGGCTGCGGCTGCGGCCCGAGATCTTGCACCAGTCGAGCGCACAAAAAGCGTTTCCCAAATGTTGGTCACCAGGTTCTTAAAACGTGGTGGCTACGTAGGATCACTTACGCGTACCGGACACCAGTGGGATGCTCCCAATGGTTGGGCACCCGATCAAGTCGAAGCAGATGCAGCTTTAGAACGCACAGCCAGACTAACAGGTGAAGAATCATGGAATCTGTACCGGCGTGTGGCAAGGGCAAAATTCGTTAATGTACACGCTCGGATTTATCGTAGAACAGGCAAAATCGTCGAGAAGTGCAATGTTATCGACCAAGATCCGCTCCGGGTCATGGACGGCGAGTATCCTTTGCAAGATGGCTTTCTGTGGACGAATGGCGTTCTTCGTAAATTTATGGAAAAAACAGTTATCTGCCCAACCATGGATACCATTCAGAAAGTTAACAAGTCAAGAATCTAAATTGCTCCAGATAGCGCTAGTAAATGAGGCAAGTCCCGCACCACAACGAGTCCAGCGCGGCTTACTTCCGCGGGGCCTATAAGCACTGGCGTTAGTCGCTCCGGCATGCCAACCATATTATTCTCTCGGTCATCAACGTGCATTTCAGGCCCGTTATCAGGCTGGCTTGAAAAGTAAGGACCCTTACGTCCGTCCACGATAGCGACCTCAAATCCAAACTCTTCCACTAGCCTACTCACATCATTCATGCGCATTTTTGCATCTTGTGTAGGCTGATGGCCATACGATACGATCCTTCGTGGAATGGCAAGACCACCTACTATCTGAAGCCACTTGCGCGCACCGGGCAACATAAGATCGGGCCCGCTCTCCGCGACAACATCAACATACTCGTCTATCTGCTCAGGAGGAAGTTCAAACATCACCCCCAAGTGGTGATAGACGTCATAGGGTTTTCCATTTTTGCTTCCCGCTGCCTTTGCCTCGGCTTGAGCCGTAGTACGAATGAGGCCACGCTCGTATACATATCGATCGACATATCCATTGTCGGCCGACAACCCCTCGCCTTCGACAATTCTTTCAACTAGCAAGGGGAACGCAGCGTCAGAAGGTGCAAGCGTACCATCTAAATCAGTATTGATGCCGCCAGTATATTCAGCGAGTGGGAGTAATTCAGTCATAAGAAAAATTACTATACGCTCAAAGAAGTTATTTTGCTAGACTCACGCGTAATTGTCCGGCCAGTCGTTCTGCATGAGCACAACGTCCCCAGTGGCAACAAATAGCTTTAGGTTCACATAAAAAGTAAGCGGATCGGACTCTATAAGGAGTTCGCCTTTGAAGCCCGCCGCTTCAAGTCCCCTCTGGATGAATGGTGTTACTGAGTGCTTCATAAGCACTACCATATCTGGCTTTGACTCCGCTATAAGCTTACCCATTTCCTCATGGATCACCGCACTCTCTGCACCTTGGTCTACTAGACCTGGCGTCACATAAATACGCCGCTTTGCAGGTAGCTCTTTCAATAGTTGCGTGCCGACACGTACGCCTTCGATGTTGCCATTGTAAGTATCATCGATAATCCAAGCGCCACTGAGCTGATACGGCTCCATGCGATGCTCATACGATTTGGTTCGGGATACCCCTGCTTCAACTTGCTTATCACTTAGTCCAAACCCGTGGGCGAGAGCAGCCACGAGCGCTAGCGGGCCCACCTGATGACGACCAAGCAGCTTGCTATGCAATTGCAGCGTGGACTTCCCTTTTTTCATAGCAAAGCGCGTTCCAGAGAAATCAATTTGTATGTCATGTATTTTCCAGCCCAAAACCTGCTTCTGGTTGTATAATTGCTGCTCGGGCTCTACAAATGACAATGCATCAGCAGACTCGCCGTTAACATAGACATGCTCAGGCGCCACGACATCGCCCACTGAAAAAATATCTCGTCCGGCTCGTTCCAATGTGCGGTAACGATCCAGGTGTGCGGGGGCAATGCCCGTAATAACGGCGTGCGTAGGTTTCGTGATTTCAGCGAAGCGCTTCACGTCACCAGGCTGGCCCTCCCCGTACTCAATAATGAGAATATCTTCATCACCTTGTAGCTTCCGAGCAAATAGAGCATGAGATTCGGATACATTCTTGTTCGCGGGCGTAGCAGCGACTTTTTTACCAGTGCTCAGTACTGTATATAACAATTCTTTCATGGTAGTCTTGCCGTAACTACCTGCCACAGCAATCTTAACGCCAGCAAATTTTTCAAATAGGGCTCGCGAAGCATGTACTGCACGACGCTGGCGCGGACGAACAACGGCATATCTGCCAACGAGTAGCGGCGCAACGACAAGATGCGCCCAGACAAGAGGATACGCGACGATGAGGGCAATGCCGAAGGCTGCTCCACCGGTGGCGCCATGCATCCACCACCAATAGATGGCCAGCAACCCGGCTATAACCTCTAAACCCATACCGATACGAAGCACGAGCAACAATAATCGCGCGGCTTTCGTACGATCGAGCGTACGACGATACATAACCCGTTCAAAATGCGTCGTGTGCCAGAACCATTTAAGATACGGTCCTGTGCGGTACTCAGTATTTTGCAACATGTACACCAGTATCGTTGGCAATCGCCATGAATACAGGCTCAATAGACCACGGATCATGTTAAGCGAACTCCTCAATAGCTTTACTAACATCGGCCGGACGATCTAGATGCACAAAATGGCCCGCGCCAGGCAAAATTTCTAGAGTAGAGCTCTCAATGGCCTCGTGAAATAGCTCACCAAAGCGTATGGGAGTGACGGTATCTTCCTCTCCGTAGATAAGCAGGGTGGGCAGCATAAGTCGAGAGGCATCACCGCGTACGTCATCAGTCACCACTTTTTTAAAAGTCTCCTGCAAATGTTCGGCGACAAGCATGTCTGAGCCGATGGTGTTATATACTCGTTTTCGCAGCTTCTGCTTTATGACTTTCGGCAAGGGCTGCGTGAGTGCCTTGCCAGCTTTGGTCACCAATCGTAATGCTTTCATACGCCCCTGGTACTCACCTCGAATGCCCGCACTGGCGAGTAGCACCAACTTATCTGCCTGCAACCAATCTTTCACGAGCCCACGAATGGCAATTGCACCGCCGTTAGAATGGCCGACGAATAACGAAACCTGGGGCATGTCAATTTTCTTTAAAAAATGGGCGACAAATTGGGCATACTCATTTAAGCCCCAGACTACGGTTGGAGCTTGCGTCCCACCAAAGCCTGGTAAGTCCACGGCCAAAACCTGGAACTGACGAGCCAGCGTCTTTTGCAGGCCAGACATGCCCTTGGAGCTATCCCCCCACCCATGCAGCAATACGACAAGCTTACCCTTGCCTTGCACTTCATATTGAGTGAGCAGCGAATCTACGACAACTTGCATCTTCGTTTTAATTATACCTCAATCGGGGCATGCTAGCCGAGGCCACCCGAGCTACAGCGAGACACCAGTCAAGGAGTCCAAGCCAGTTGACTCACCACCAAACAAGTTACTAATAATAGTAAGGAGGGACTTGGCACCAGTAGGGACAACCACATTAACTGGCTTGTTGTAGCTATCTACCGTGTAACGAACACTCACTTTTGTACCATCTTGTTTTATGGCAAACGATATCTGATCGATTCGCTTGTCGCTCTTTGACACCCATATTTCTAGAGGGTACTTGCTGAAATCAGTTTTATCTACCAACTTATTAAAACTCTGTATATCGTCATCCGTCATGGTAAGATTACTCACTTTTGCGCTCTTGACTGCGGCAACGAATGACTTCATTTTAGTCTTGTCGATACCCACCTGAAAATGGTAGCTACTACTGCCCTTTACGTCCTCGGTGGCCAAGCTTTTTTGTACTACCAAGAATTCATTTTTCTTGTAGGCCGTCACCAACTTCTGGCGATCTTCGGCGGTCATTTTTGCGCCGACGCTCGCGTCATCCCTACCTGTCAGCTGCTTGATCATACTTTGGTTAACCTGAATCCACTGTTTATCTAGGCCGCTAATTATCGGCGCATAAATTTCAGCAGTCGGACTGCCACTAGCGGTGAGTAGTTTTCCCAAACCATCTAGGCCACTCACACGAGCGTAGAATGTCTTGCCGTCAGCACTACGAGTGTCAATCGAGATTGTCGTTAATAAGGCGTCAATTTTGGCGTTCAAGGTAAAGACGCCGTTTTGGTCTGCCGCACCTGTAAACGTACCGTTTACAGAGGCATCTTTTCCGGAATCAATATTCACACTACCCTCAAATGCCGTGCTCGTCGTTTTCGTCGTGTTGCTCAATGCCATGTCGAGTATGTTCTGTGGCTTGTTCATGGCTACGTAATATGCTGCCGCTGACGCACCAAGCAGTACAACGACGATAGCGGCTACAATGAGGACGATGATCATTTTTTTCTTGCTCTTACGCGGTGCAACCACCGTACCGGCAGGCATAGCTCCTGTGCTTGGTGCATCACTTGCAAAAAACCCTGAAGCGGACGGTACGCCACCAGCAGGAAGTACCGTACCTGCGGCTACTGCGTTCTGCGGCATCGGCTCATATGGCGTGGCATAGTTTGAGCCAGCCGTTGGCATCTGCGCTCCTGGCATCGAATTGGAGACGGGCGTAGGAGACGACATGGATTCAGCTGGATCTATCTGAGAACCTGCAGGAGTAGGCATAATAGGCGCCTTGGACTCCTCGGGATGTAACATTGTACTATCGATAACCACGGCGTCGGGTGCGACACTACTACCCGTACTGCTACTGCTATCGGGGACATCGGGCTGAAAGGAACTGGAGCCATACGCACCACCACCGACTTGGCTTGGCTTGGGCTCGCTATCCCAAGAGCTCATGTCGTGCGCAGTAGGGGCATCCGCGGGTGTCTGCATCGCATCAGCAGGGCTATCCGAGGCGCCGTCCAAAGGATTGTTTGATGAAGAGAACGGTTGCTTTTGTGGATCCATGACGCCTTACCTTAATTTATGGGTACACTTATTATAATCTCAGGTTAGCACAAGCGATATCTTTTGCAAATGATGAACACACCGCAGCCGAATCACACAATTACTGCTGCATTTTAGTCAGTCGCTGCTGCAACGCCTGCACCGTAATCGTGCGGGTAGGCACCGTAATCGTGACCGGCACATCATAGGCACTGTATGTCTGAGCTGCCTTGACGGCAGAAACCCCGGCACTCACCACATGGCGTGAACGAACATCAATAGTCAACTGCAAGTGTGATGCCTCTTGACCCTTAAAGCTGGCGGGATCTAACTGATCAAGCGCGTGTATCCCCATAAGTTGCGCGAAGCGCTGCATAAGCGCTGCATAAGAAACGGGCTGCACATCAACTGCATATACGTATTGCAACCGACCATTTATCCGTTGCTTCTTAACGGTTGAATATTTAACCTGATACACCGAATCATCTCGGATTTCCTTGATCAGCTTGGCTCGCTGAACGGATTCGAGATTTGCAATCGGAATTGCTACGCCACCGATTGGCAAGCCAGTGCCGAGTACGGCTTGGCCAAACAGTTGCGGTACCGCACTCTTGCCATCACTTTTGGCCCATACTCCTATAATCCCATTGAAGTTTAGTGGCTTACCACTCTTATTCTTCTGGTTCGTCTGTACGTTTATATATCGCGTGTAGTCGGCACTCGGTGTCCCAACCAACTCATCAACTACTGTCGTGCCGTTCTGGCGCAAAGACGTAAGCGAATGACTCATATTAGTAGCGCCTAATGAGTATTGCACTGTCTGGTTGAGGCTAGAACCATTATTGCTCTGTTCCGCTTGGATAGTAACTGCGCTGGTGCTCAGACTCTGCTCAACAGTGTCCCAAAATACGCGCTCAGGCTGGATGCTTACTGTGCTCCACCAAATCCAACCGCCCACGGCAAGCAACAACAGTCCGGCAACATATAAGCTACGCAAGGGATATTTTTTGATTGTGTACAGTGGCTCTGGCAACATGCAGGTATTGTAACAGCTATTTAGTCTGGCGGCGAAGAGTAGCCGCACCAAGTACGATTGCTAGCATGGCAAAACCAATCACTACCCCCAGATCGATGTAGGTTCTGTGACCAAGAGTTATCTCACGTGATGCGCGATTCATGGCATCTACGGCATAGGTCAATGGCAAACAATTTGCCACCCAATGCAACACTTTTGGCAGTGATGCAACAGGAATTAACAGACCACAGAGCAGCGTCTGCGGGAGTACTAATGCCGGCATAAACTGTACCGCCTGGAACTCTGTACGTGCGAACGCGCTGGCCAGCAATCCGAGAGTAGTCCCCAGTACCGCGTCAGCAACCGCAACTACCACCAAAAACCATTCAGGTCCTGCGACCTGCATGCCGTATACATGAATTGCCACCTCAGTTGCCAACGTTGCCTGTACAATTGCCAGCAAGCCGAAACTAATAGCATACCCAAGCAACATGTCTAACTTGCCCATAGGCATAGCCAAGAGTCGTTCCAAAGTGCCGCCCGATCGCTCGCGTAAGGTTGCGATGGATGTAATGAGAAACATCACTACAAATGGGAAGATGCAGAGTAAGGCGGGCCCAATACGATCAAAGATATGTGGCGTCGCATTATAAATCCAGGCCAATAAACCCAGCAGCACAATAGGCACAACGAATATCAGGGCAATCGTACGTGGATCATGCGTTAGCTGTAGTAGGACACGCTTAGCGGTTGCGAGTGTACGCCGAGGGCTCATCGTACGCCTCCCGCCAGCCGCAGAAAAGCATCCTGGACATTATGCGTATTGGTACGGTCCAGAAGCGCACGTTTTAGACCATGGCTCAGGACTCTCCCATCACGAAGGAGTAATAGTTCCGGGCAACGCTCAGCCTCATCCATGACATGACTAGAGATAAGGAGCGTACGCCCCTTTTCCGCTAAAGCACCAAACAATTGCCACAGCCGCTCGCGCAATACCGGATCCAAGCCAACCGTTGGCTCATCAAGTATGAGTAGTGCAGGGTCGCCCAAAAGCGCTACTGCAAGGCTTACTCGAGCACGCTGGCCGCCGCTCATAGATCCTACTAGCTGTCGGGATTGCTTTTGCAAATCTACTTCCTCAAGTACGCGATCTACATCATCCTTGGGAACACCCAAAATTGTAGCGAAATAGGCCAAATTTTGTCGAGTCGTCAGATCATCATAGACCGCTGGTGACTGGGTAACATACCCAATTCTTGAGCGCAGACCCTTGCTACCGGCTGGCAAATCAAGCACTCGTAAATCGCCAGACGCTATATGCTGCGCGCCTACAATTGCACGCATTAACGTTGTCTTACCAGATCCGCTCGGTCCGATGAGACCAGTAATCTTACCCGGGCTAATTACAAAGGACACGTTTGTAAGCGCTTTTGTATCTTCAAGTACCACTGTCACACGCTTAGCGACAATTGCTTCGTCTTGCATATGCTTGTAGTATTGCTGGCGTCCGGACTTGTGTCAAACCCTATAAAAGTAATCGTCCCACGACTGCCTATAATCTTAATAATTTGTCCCTAGTTGCACGGGATCCCTGCCGGGACGTACCATGGAAGACTAAAACCGTAAAAACAGACTTAGATAGAGACACAAACCATGATTACACTCGCAGAAGATTTGAGTAGGCATAGCGCCGAATTGAGCTGAGCGATAGCACTCCTCCGGAGTCGGACCAGCCAAAAGGTCGCTAATGAAACGGCCAGCGCCAATAAGGACATGGCCAGACTTGAATCTATCTTCATACTATTGCAACTATGCGAATAAACATTCCCTCCAAGGCGGAGAGATCCATCTCTTCAGCTGCGAGTCGTGATGCTTCATCATTCTCATCACCAACAACTGCGCTCCAGTCTATGTCATAGCTCGCATCTTTGGCCACTCTTGTCCAAAATATTCGCTGCACTCGTCCATTGCCTTCACGAAAGGGATGAATAAAGTTTAGTTGATCATAGTGATACGCAAGGCGTTTTGCAAAAACTTCTCTGTCGAGTCCTTTTAGATAATTGTCTTTTGCAAGCTCTGCAAATACATAATCGGCGGCGCTCGTTATTTTGCCGAAAAGTAAAAAGTACTCCGCTGCATCAGCATTCTTCTTAATATCAACGATTCTAATCTGACCGGCCCACGGACTCTAGTTCAAGCTCGTTGGCAAAAACGATTTGCGGCTCTATCTCTTCTAGTTCATCTGTGCTTTTTGCGCCCAGTAGATTCTTAAGTAGTCCCGTATTGTCATCAATATAGGGATCTACAAAAGGCATTAGAGAGATCCGTATCGAGCTCGTATCTTTGCTGCTGCCTGTCTTGCTGAGGCTTTTCCTACAACATAACTACTGGCAATTTTTTGAGATTCTTTGGATACCTTTAAGCCTTCGAGGCGTTCATTGGCAACGGCTTGCTCTACGATTCTTTTTCGTTTTTGAGTAGGCCGAATTCATACTTATATTATAGCAATATTTTCGAGCACAACTGTGTAGCATTTGGCAAATATCCAGGTTGCCAGAGATGAGAACTACGAGTTTGCTGGATTTTTCGTAATGTCTGATTATGACAGATTCAAAGGATCGTACTTGCTAGAGCTGAAGGAGTTTACAGATGCTTGTCGAGCTGTTATTAGGGAGTATCCATACCAGATTCAATCCGTATATGACACGAAGCTCGAGGCCTGGGCTTGCAAGAGGAAATAATTAGCGACATCACGATAAGCCAAAAGGGATTAAAACTTGGTGGAGTATGGGAGATTCGAACTCCCCACCTCCTGCGTGCGATGCAGGCGCTCTACCAAATGAGCTAATACCCCGTATCAGTTAACATCGGTCATAAGCCCCAAAAGCTTACCATAAAACCATATACCTGTCATGCCTCTTCAGCAAGATGTTCGGGCAGCTGCTTCTGGTGAATAATCTCCCATTTTCCCGCTTTGACCATCATACTCCTACCCACCCCAAGCCATAAACCGCGTAACGCCTTGCCATCTTCATCCAATACAAGCTGAATGGGCCCATAAAAACGCGTACCTGCGAATGGCCCAAGCTTTGAAGATTCTTCTTCCCAGCCGCCACTAGCCAGACGACCATCTAGGCGTAGTCGTATAAGGACAAATGACCCATCTTCAGCGGGTACACTTTGGAATACCACCCTATTGCCCCTTCGCTGGGCCATCATTAAATGGGTACTTACGTATTCACCGGGCCCACGACGCTCGCTTGTGTAATGATAGGTGCTTTGCCATATCCCAGAAAAATCATACTTCATGCGCTATGGCCTTACGCTTCTTTGGTTCCTCGGGCCGGCTCCAGAATACCGGCGCCCAAGAAGCCATAATAGCGGCAGCCGCGACAAGATAGACTACATAGTTCATAGGCCACCCTGATAGCACCGACAGCTGAACGCCGAACACTGTCTTGTCTAACCCTGGCCAATTAGTATATATCCAATAGCCTACGTGCGCATTCTGAGACTCCCAGATCAAAGACACTATGACTGAGGTACTAAGTATGCTAACCGCCGGCACGATATATCCGTGCAGCAAGCTGCGAATAAGTGACGGCAGCCCTCGGGTGTACAAAACTGCCTCACCGATAAACCATACTCCCGCGAAACAACTGACCACATATCGTACGGGTGGTGCATACACCACCGGCCGAAGCGTATCAAAAACGTACCCGCCCTTCGCCTGATAATTGAAGAATAATTCAACGAGCCCGAACAGCAATAAACCAAATCCTACCGTACCGAGCGCGGTATATAGAGTGTGCTCGATCTGATGATATGCCAAGGGTCCCTCTTTTTGTTCGCCACCACGCTTAATAACATGATCCAGAATAGCCTTGGTAGCCATATAACTTTCTATGATCATAACCCAGTAAAAAATAAAGCTCGGGATAAGAGCCGGCCAGTAGAACCAGGTGGGATAGTATGCGTAGTACCATAGCTTGCCAAGCCACTGCGCAAAAATTTCTGCGAGTAGACCAACAGTCCCAGCGACAAACAAAAATCGTATCAATTTGCCTGAGTCGCCACGCGCCAAGCTCAATAACGACACCCCCTTGAAACGCTCCACAATACCCTCGCTAAGTACGATGACACCTAGCGCAAAAAGCGCAACACAAGGAGTTAAGATAAATCCCGCTGCGAAGTGGTGCATAACTGACCAGTTTTTCGGCACCAGTAGCTGCCCGTATGACAGCACCAATAACCCTACGCCAATTTGTATTTTTCGATTCATCTTTCCATCATAGCAAAACTTAGCGAGAAGCAGGAGATGTCTAGAGCATGTGTGGATAAAATTCTTCCAGGATGCGGAAGAATGCCGCACCAAAACGTTTCGGATTTGTTTTTAGCTCGTTGCGCAGCTCTTCTTCCGTAAATGCACGGTGTGATACCGACTCATGATTCAACACAAAAGGTTCGTCGGAGCGCATTTCATATAGCACAAAATAATGGTTTTCCTTGCGGCCAATCACTGTGCGATTATAGATGGCCCGGCCTTTTAGCGTAAAATCGATGTCGCGCAGACCAATCTCTTCTAATGTTTCACGCCGCAGCGCATCGTCCTCGGATTCTCCGCTAGACACATGACCACCGACCGGTGACACATATTGTCCGGCGTCTTGTCTATCGCTAGCTTGTTCAACAAGAATCCAGCAGCCTTTACTATCAAAGACTTCGCTTACGACACAGCGATGTAATAACCCTTTTTCGTGTGCTTCACGCTTACTCGCCTGATATAACACATTATTTGCTTCATCGACTATATCTACGATCTCGTCCATAGATCAAGGATAGCAAAATATATCACCCTCGCAAAAAGCTGTGTCGTATCAGGTTAGCGCGGTTCGCTTGGAGACTGAAGGGGGGTGGGATCTACAAGGCGCAGATTGTGATAAACATCGCGCCGTATTGGCCAAGTCCCAAAAAATCTGTATCCGCTAAAACTATCACGTGCGCGTGGCTCGTTACGGCCCGCACGACAATAGCATTGTTATCGTGATCACTAGGCGCTACATAAGACAAATTGTCGGCTCGACAACATGCACAAGCCTATGGCTAAAATTAAATTTGATCATCCTATTGCCCTCCCGGTAGAACGCTTGCTAAAGTAGAGGCGTCGCAACCAAGTAACAATTTGCAAGCATAGATGAGTATATTCAGGCCCTCCCTGAAGAGGTGCGAGCGGTACTTGAAAAGACAAGACAAACAATACAAAAAGCAGCACCCAATGCCAAAGAGACAAGAGTCAACTGGATTGTTATTGCGTCACAATTGTGCTACAATTTGGGCATTAAGACGAAGAGAGTTCCGAACGGCTAATTACCTAAGGAGCTCTTTTCTTTTGTATGAGCTATTTTTTTCTTAACATCTTTATCATCTAGATACGCAAAATAAGGTGCACCTATCTGCTTATACAAAGATGACCGAAATTTTTTATTAGGGAATAGTATTTTCTCTAATTTTGATTCTTCAATAAGATAGTCGACGAGCATCTTATAGTCACCATCGCCAGAAACCAGTACAATTTTGTCGAAATCTTGATCTTTTTGAAGACGCTTCATTACAGAAAAAATAATGTCAGAGTCTACGTTCCCCTTTTTGTTGCCGATCATAGCTGAGTTATGTTGTCTAAAAACGAGGATGAAACCCGCATTTTGAATAGTCTCGTAGAGCTGTTCAATTTTTACGCCCTCCTGCACGTACCCGAGATAATAGAATGCCTTTTCTACTTTGTACTTCTCGCGTAGATAGACCCTGAACTTAGATAGATCAACATGCCAAGACGGATCCGTATTAGCCGTGCCAAGGTGTAAATTCTGCCCGTCAATATAGCAGTAGTTTTTCATATTGCTTGCATTATAGCATCGCCTCTAACCCCCTTGATACATAAGCACAACGTAGACCACGAGTTCGTGATCTCCTTATATGTAGTTCAAACTGGCAGGCCGAAAGGTACTCAAACTTAGCCAAACTCTCCAACATATGAGCGGAATTAGATAAACAAAAATGACCACACCTTTCAGTGCGATCATCTCTGTTATACGTTTGATTATTCAATCTGGTGGAGCTAGGGGGACTCGAACCCCAGACCTCCTGCATGCCATGCAGGCGCTCTAGCCAACTGAGCTATAGCCCCAGAACAGGAGTATTCTAACAGATAAAGGACATGAATGAAAGCCTCTAGAAGATGCGCTTGCGACGACCAATAATAAATACCGTAGCAGTCACAACGACCGTGAAACCAATGATAATCCAAAACATGTAGGACTCCGATTTCAGTGGCAATGCGACGTTCATGCTGTAGAGGCCAAAGAATACATTAGGAATCGCTATACCCAGTGTCGCGGTCGTCAGTAGCTTCATGGTGCGGTTCAAGCTATTAGAACTAATCGAGGAGTGAGCTTCACGAATACCGACAATAGACTTAATGTTACTACTACAGGCTTCTATAGACTGCTCGTTGCCAAGCAAAAGATCCTCAACAATATCCTGATCTTCGGCGAATAATGGCATATATCGTCCAAGTAGTAGGCGACGCAATGTTGCATTTGTGGGCTGCAATGAGCTTAAGAACTCATTTAGCTCATCGTCGATCATCACGAAGTCAAGAAAGTCCTGGTCGGTAATTTCGTGACCACGCAAACGTGAGCGAATCGCCTTAATCTTCTTACTCGTCTGACCAATAAGCAGATCATACTGCTCGGTAATCTGCTGCAGGATGAGTAAGATGAGCTTTGCACGCTGGGTCGTGGCGAATGAGATCTTACCGCTCATAAATGAGTCGAGTGATGGCAAACGAGCGAGTGACACGGTAATTAATAAATCCTTACCAGTTACGATAAGGAGTGGCACGGTCACAAAACTGCCGTCAGATTCACGGTGGGTAAAGCGTACGAAAATGTAGCTTTGATCCCCTTCCTTCTCGAGACGCGGCATTTCATCTTCGTCAAGAGCATCCTCTAGGTGACCTTTGGTCAGACTAAAACGCTGTACTAGATCATCAAGCTCGGTTTCCTTTGGGGCCTCAACATAGACCCAAGTACCTGGCTTATATTGAGCCAACTCCTCAAGCTGCTTACTGCGTAAGTTTTTGTAAAAATATTTAATCATACACACCTCCGTGTGGTTGACTTGACGTTATCTGTATTGTAACGCACTTTGCCCGGTATCCCGTGCATTTTGCAGCCAGGATCACTGTAAGTATGCTTCGAGGTCTTTTATTGCCCGGGCACGAGCTGAAAACGATTTCTTTTCCTCGTCGGACATTTCGGCCAAAGTCTTTGTAGTGCCTTCTGGTATAAATACCGGATCCCAACCCATTCCCTGCCGGCCACGAGGCTCGGGAGCAATCAATCCAGGGATGCTACTTTCAAAAAAATGAACCGTCGTTCCGTCGCAATATCCATACGTTACCGTCGCAACAGCACCACGATGCGTGAGTCCATCGACAATCTTGCACAGACCCTCGTTACCCACCTCTTCTAAAAACCACTTAATGAATGTTCCCGGTAAATGACCCATTGCGGTAAACGTGAGCGAAGTATCCTCAACAAGTACCGATTCATGCAATACGTCATAGGCCTGACGAGCTTTATGCTCAACAACCACATGCGCATCCAATGATTGCAACTCGTCTAGGTCAAGTTTATGGTGGTGCACTGGGAAGTTCAACCACTTCTGTAAATAATCAACCTTTCGCTGATTGCCAGTGATGAAGGTAATCGTTTTTATGACATTCTCCCTATAATTGCTTCTTTATATCATTTAACTCGGCAATACATACATCCAAAACAGTATCGCTGCGCAATTTTGCCTCTGTCTGACCGAACCAAATAGATATCCACTTCGCATGTTTACCATTTGCCTCTTCTGTGACGTTTAGGTCGGGCTCGCTTGTTTTTAGAATGGCTGCGCTCGTACCCACCGGTACAATAAAATCAACATGGTCTAAACCCAGTCGGTCACTTGATCCAGGGCGTACCTGCATGAGCTTCACGAGAGAAATATTACCATTTAGCTTTTGGTCTCTCATGTGGAATGTCGCCAGCCAACGCTCATTCACCCAACCTAGGTGCACCTGATCACTGTACGCGCGCCAAAAAGCAAAATGCTTGTCGAAATCAGCAGGGTCAGACACTTTCCAACCGACCGACGTGGCCAGTAGCCCATCAAAAAATGCACGATCCTTCCGGCTAGCAGCGAGCGTTTTCCATTTTAGCTCGTAGTCACTTAGTGCCGCATTCATCTCATTTAACATAGCCCGTCCCCCTGGCCATTAGTATAAGCCATTTGACGGCGCCCGCAAGCAACCCCTAAAATCAGCCCTCTAGCAAATGCTGCAGCTCAATTTCAGTAATTTGCTTGGTGCCAAGCTTTTCTGCTTTTTTGAGCTTGCTTGCACCGACATTCTTCCCGACAACAAGATATGATGTGTCCTTGCCAACACTGGATTGAAATGTACCACCTAGTTTTCGAATTTTCTCAGCCGCGTCATCCCGTTGTAATTGCTCCAAAGTACCTGTGATCACAAAGCTTTTGCCATGCAAAGGGCCACGAACATGTGATTCGTAATATGGGCGCACATCTAGTTTCTCAAATTTATGGAGCATCTTTTCGTTATCTGGATCTGCGAACCAGGCGAGGATTGACTCAGCTACAACCTGCCCAATACCATCAACTTGCAATAGCTCATCGAGTGTCGCATGCCGTACTTTCTCCAACGAACCAAAGTGTTCTGCTAAATCAATACCCGTCTGTTGTCCGGCATGACGAATACCGAGGCCAAAGATAAAGCGTGGCAATTCCGGCTTCCGAACGGCCGCTATTGCCTGCAATAAATTCGTAGCCGATACTTCAGCGAAACGATCTAACTGCAAAAGTGCGTCCTTGGTCACCGAATAGATATCGGCCATATCTTGTACGAGTTCAGCATCCACCAGCGCATTTACGTTCTTCTCACCAAGACCATCGATATCAAGCGCGGCCTTACTTGCGAAATGGGCAACGGCCTTCTTGAGAAGTACTTTGCCGGTTGCACCTTTTACACGGTACACTGCCTCGCCCTCAGGACGCTCGAAGGTAAGCTCTGGATACTGTCTATTGAGCTCTTCTTCCATATTGAATGACTTACTGCCTTTAGGACGCAGTTCAGTGAGCACTTTCAAAACCTGAGGGATAATATCTCCCGCCTTAAAAATCACTACGGTGTCACCAACACGAATATCTTTGCGCTCAATTTCATCAGCATTGTGCAGGCTTGCATGCTGCACGGTTGTACCGGCAACTTGCACCGGATCAAATACCGCTACTGGCGTTGCAGCACCGGTGCGCCCGATACTGAGTACGATATCTTTCACAATAGTTGTTGCTTCTTCGGCCGCATATTTATAGGCAACTGCACCACGTGGCGCCTTGCCGACTACGCCGAGACGATCAAAGAGGGAACGGACATTTAGCTTGATTACCAGACCATCAGTATTATAGGCAAGCTCATGGCGCTTCTCCTCCCAGCGGGCAGCAAAGTCCATAATCTGATCTATAGATTGATATACTTCAGCCTGGTTATTAGCGGCAAGTCCCAGCCCCCTAATAATTTCATAGGCAGACATATTCGTAGGAACTTCACTTGGGTCATTACGCAGTAAGTCCCAAGCACGAAAACGTAACGGCCTAGCTGCAGTTAACTTGGGGTCAAGCTGTCGAATAGATCCTGCTGCTAAATTACGAGGATTGGCGTACGCCGGTAGACCCTCGGCCGTACGCTGTTTATTGAGTCGCTCAAAGTCCCGCTTATAAATAATAACTTCTCCGCGTATTTCCGTACGACCGTGTAAAAATGCAGCATGCTGCGAGTCACTCCGCAAATGCGTAGGAATACTATCAATGGTGCGTATGTTCATGGTCACTTCTTCGCCAACCAAGCCATCTCCGCGTGTCACGGCCTGCTGTAGTACACCGTCTTCATATATAAGTGAGCAGGCTAGGCCATCCATCTTCAAATCTACGAAAAATTCTAGTGTTTCGCTGGGCAACAACTTCTGAGTCCGCTCGATCCAGGCCATCACCTCTTCCCTGCTGAACACGTCATTTAGACTAATCATGCGCGTACGATGGCGAACTTGCGTAAAACCCGGTAAGGGCCTACCAGCAACACGTTGCGTCGGACTGTCTGGCGTAATAAGGTCAGGGTATGCTGTCTCAATCTGTGTCAGCTCATGCTTGAGACTGTCAGCAGCAGCCTCACTCATAGTCGATTCGTCTAATACATGGTAGTGGTAGCGGTAGTCGGTAATGAGCTCGCGCAATTTTATAGCGCGAGCCGCAGCTTGTGCCTTATCACTCACAGCAGTGACCTATACAACCGATACATATAAATATGAATAAATACCAAGGTCATGGTGGCAAGTGCAGTAAAGACCCACGGAGCGATAAAAGTAGCAAATGTTGCTACAGGCGCCAATAGTATTGCGGATAATACCAGTAACGCGAAAGGTAAGAAAAGGAGCTTGCGCATGATAGTCCAACGCCTATGTGCCACTAAATCACGAGCGGTACGCAAAGCAGCCATTGGCGTCATTTCTGGCAAGCTCACTATATATAGTGCGAAAAGTGAAGATGTCAGCATATATAGTGAAATCAATCCGAGACCGAAGAAAATCACTAAAAACATACTCTGTTCAGCGCCATTTATAGCAATACCGTTGGCGCTAATAATACTAAAAATTGAGCCACCGACAATAAAAGGAACGAGCTGCAGCACTACCATCAAGAGAACGAGTAGGAAAGGAACCAATGGGTACATTCCCCTATAAAATCCGTCGCGTATATGGATCGTGTAACCACCATATATCTGTCTCAACGACCATATTGTTGCAAGGCTAACGATAGTAGCCAGCACAAACTGGTAGGCACCAGCAACCGGGCTAATACTATTACCTGATGCGCCTAGCAAGTTACTGTAGAGCGAAAAGCCATCCAACACATGCCCTAAACCATGCGTTGGCACCTGTGCTAATGTACGTTTAAGCGCGCTTAGCTTAGCGCTCGAGCTTAACGTCTGTATAAGCAGTAGGTTCAATAAGGCGTACACGCTTGCGATACCCAACAGTACCTGCCAATTCTCTTTCAAGAGTGTGCAAGAGCCCCGCAGCAAGCTCCACGAACTGGGCAGTGGTGCTTGCGCCGCTATTGCCTCTTCGGTAAATACGGGTTTTGCCAGACGGGTTGTCTCTATGGAATCTGCCGTGGCTGGTGATGGCTCTTGAGTAATTACATCTTTCTTTTTACTAGTTTTTTTCGCGCCAGACTGAGCAGTATGTTTATTTTTTGCCATGATGCCTCCTACTTTAAGCGTGCGTGCCCATGTTACGCAATCGTGCAATACGGTCTTTAATCGGTGGATGGGTGCTAAACAAATTGGTAATGCCATGCCCCTTTAACGGATTCGCGAAGAAAAAATGTGCCGTAGATGTGTTCTGATGACGAAGTGCACTGCCTGACTGTTCAATTTTTTCCAAAGCACGAGCCAACCCCTCGGGATAGCGAGTGGTCAGGGCACCCGTAGCATCAGCGAGATACTCACGCTTTCGTGAGACCGCTAGTTGGATAAGCGTCGCGAGAATCGGCGCCAATATGGCCGCTACAATGCCAAGGATGAGGAACACTTGATTGTTTTCGCGCTCGTCATCGCGAAACCAGACCATACGCAAAATAAAATCGGCAATGATCGCAACTACTGCGGTCAGCGCGAAAGCTAGCATAGCTACTCGGATATCATAATTCTTCACATGACCCATCTCATGCGCCAAAACGCCCTGAAGCTCAGTGTCGTCCATAATATCAAGCAGTCCCTGCGTCACACATACTGCAGCATGGCGAGGATCACGTCCTGTCGCGAAGGCGTTAGGTGCGGGGTCGTCCATAATAAACACGCGAGGCATTGGCAGCCCATCAGTAATTGCTAAATTTTCAACTGTACGCCATAGCCGCGGGTTATCCCGTTTCTCGATCTCATGTGCGCCGTTTACGGCTAAGCTGATACGCCCACCGGAAAAATAACCGATAATAGCATATGCTATTGCAAACCCTATCACCCCTATGGTTAGTGGTTCAGAGTTGGCATATTTACCGAAAATCCACGCCATAGCTCCCGCCAGAAGCGCGAAAACGAATAGTATCACCCAACTACGTCGTTTGTTGCTCGCAATTTCGCTGTACATGATTCGATTATCTCAAGCTAAGCTTGACTAGAACTTGACGTCTACGGGTTTTTCGGCAGCGACTTGGGCAGCATCATCGAGTTCAAAGAACTCTTTGTCTTGCCTGAAGCCCAACTGCTTGGCAAACACATTAGTAGGGAAGGTTTTACGCTTCGTATTAAAGTCACGTACGACGCCATTGTAGAAACGGCGTGAAGCCATGATCTTGTCTTCAGTATCGGTTAGTTCGTCTTGTAATTTCTGAAAATTCTCGGTGGCCTTCAAGTCGGGGTAAGCCTCGGCAACAGCAAATAGACTCTTTAATGTTTGTTCAAACTGATTCTCGGCCTTGGCAGTCTGGGCAGGACCTTGGGCGCTAACAACTTGAGAACGGGCCTTGGTAACATCTTCGAAGACGGTCTTTTCATGCGTCGCGTAACCCTTCACGGTATTCACTAGGTTAGGGATAAGGTCAATACGACGCTTCAGCTGAACCGTGATGTCGCTCCATGCTTCATCCGATTGTTGGTTCAAACGCACCAAACCGTTATAGGCGGCGATAATAAATATGACCAGCAATACGACTACAATAATTCCGATGATCAAGAATAGCATTTCTATACTCCTTTTGTACTTACCAGTATACACGAGAAGCGTACTTTTTAGGTAGCGGGATAGTATACTGTAAACAATGCGCACCAAACAAAAGAAACCGCGAATATTTGTTGCTGTAATCGCCGCAACATTTATAGCGATTATAGGCGGCGGCACCTGGAATACCTTGCGTCCGCTCCCCGCGATTGCGGTCACGCAGCAATCAGTGACCGTGCAGGCAGAAGCAGCAAACGCACTGGTCTGGCCTAGCATCGGGGGAGCAGCCGTTGAAGCACAAGGCATTACCACCACGTTCACGAGCGGTTCACAAAAAGCACTCCCAACAGCCAGTATCGCAAAGGTCATCACCTGCCTTGTCGTATTGCAGGCAAAGCCGTTAAATGCAGGTGAACTTGGCCCTACCATCACGCTCACTCAAGCCGATGTCGACATCTACAACAGCTATATTGCTAAGGATGGGTCGGTCGTCCGCGTTGCACCCGGTGAACAATTAACTGAATACCAGGCCTTGCAGGCATTGCTGCTGCCGTCAGCCAATAATATCGCCGACAGTCTTGCAATTTGGGCGTTTGGATCACTGAGCGCATACCATACTGCAGCCGCTCAGTACGTACAACAACTGGGCCTCACAAATACAACCATAGGTTCGGACGCAAGCGGTCTAGCCCCCGACACTACAAGCACACCATCTGATCTTGTACGTTTGGGCGAGTTAGCGCTGGCCAATTCAGTCATTGCCCAAATCGTGGCACAGAGCACCGTCACCCTTCCCGTAGAAGGAACAGTCCATAATGTAAATCAGCTAGTAGGCAGTGACGGCATTATTGGCATCAAAACAGGCAATAGCGATGAGGTTGGCGGGAACATGCTATTCGCTGCGACTACGACCGTTACGAATGGCAAAAAGATCACTATCATCGGAGCCATCATGGGGCAAAACAGTCTAGGCGCCGCACTTAAGGCTGTTACGCCCTTGCTTGATTCAGTTAAAACAAATCTGTACGTCGTCGCTCCTGTTCATGCCGGTGAGACAATTGCCACATATACGAGCTCTTGGGGTCAGAGTGCCGCTGCGACGGCAAAAAAAGGCTTGTCTTTCGTTAACTGGAAAGGCAATCCTGTCAAACCGCAGGTAAAACTACAGCAAACAAACCTTTCCTACGATCAAGGTGCGATCATGGGGACGGTTTCGGCGACCAGTGGGACGGCAAGCGCAACAAGCGACGTAGTCCTCAGTAAAACGATTACACAACCCAGTTTATGGTGGCGACTAACAAGACATTAACCCATTAGATAGCCTGCCCCTTTATGAATCACACCGAATCTACCCCCGCTGAATTAATTAGTCCGCAAGCTGCCGGCTCATTTGAGATGCCCTCCGCAATATTGCCCGATCTTACACACGAGCCAGGTGACTTTGTAACTGTTGCCGAAACACTACCCAATGAGATAAGAGCCGAAGCATTTGCCCGGTTCCGCCGTGAACGAAGACTAGGCGTACACGATACTGCCATGCGCCTAATGATAGAAGATACTACAGATGTTCTTACTGGGGTTATCGTTGACAGCATTCAGCAGGGCCGAACCGATACCGCTCGAGAACTACTCTCCGCATCCAAAAGAGAGCCGGAGCAGATACGACGCTACATAAAAAAAGCAAGCATTGATGAAGTGTCAAAACAATCATTACAGGATACGGCCCTCGCGTTACATCGACAGAAAGTGGAAGCATTCCGCAGTAGCATGGCCGAGCGTGGATTCTCCGACGATCCAAATGATGCCGCCAGCCTTACCAATCGTCTACTAGAGTTCTCTCGTGATCCTGAAGCAGCCCTCGACGTGCCGGATACTTTTTGGCCAACCTTCAAAGCGCTTCCGGCTAATCTCCAAAATAGTATCATCGCTTCCGAGTACCCTCTCGCTACCGTTGCTGAGTGTATCCCGATACTCGCAGAACATGGAATGCTATTCAGCGCGTCGCGGGTTATTAACTACATAGCATCAATAGAGGGTCATGAAGCGCGTGAGGCCTACGCAATCGCATTGGTAGAGGCCCATCGACAAGTGGACACGGCTGCAACATCCGGAGTTGAAAGATTCGAGAATCCACTCGAGGCACATCATCTGGCAAAAGAGCTTGGTCTAACAGTTAATGCGCTATACGGTGCGTTGGGGCCACCAGGTCTCGATACCATAGCACGCAGGCTCAACTCTCAATCTGTTCACTTCCTTCGGCAGGCAAACACGGTCCTAGCCGCCAAACACATCAATACTGGCAAGCACCTACTAACCGTCGTGAACGCTCTTACTGGAAGCGACGATGATACCCATCGGGCGCAAATTCTAAACGGTCTGCAGCAATTGCACGAGATGACCGCCGAAGACTACGCCGATGAGGTAGCCCGCGCAAAGAATCCAGTTCAGGTGGCGGCTGTAGTAAACGCACTAAGCAAAAATCTTGATCGCATGCCTATTGTATTACGAGGAGATTTATTCAATTTACTTGAATCACCCTCCGACTCTCTCGATATCGCACGACGCTTTATGGCAGCATACAGCACTCTAGAAAAAAGAAGCATAGCACTCGTACATAAAGCCCCAGTATCAGACCTTCGCACGCTGCTGACCACCATCACAAAACTACCTGAAGCCGTAGCACAAGTGCATCTTGAGGATTACATTGAAATATTTGAGATTGGCGAAGAGTACCGTCATAAACTACTAGACTACCTGCCGAGGCAGATAGCACAAGAGCCTCACCTACCCCCAGATGATTTAGAAGGATACCCGCGGCTTGAGGCCATGCTTCGACGACTTGGCATACCCGATAGTCTGGCGGAGACTCTCTATGGAAGTTGGCGATGTTTCAGCGCTACCGCCGAGGCACTTGAGCTGAGTGGTAAGACTAATTCCGAAGATTTAACAACAGCTGAAATTAATAAAGGTGCGGAGGCCAAAATAAGATCTATTAAACGTCAAATCGAAGCTGTCAAAAACTATGTCTACGCATATGGATTAGACGAGTTAATAACCATACACCAAACGTTTAATACCGCTAATTTTGGACGAGTAGATATGGATCAGCTCCATCGTCAACTACTGCGCTGGCAAAACCCAGAAGAAAGGGTGAAGACAATATATGCCTCAGCATATCCCTCGCACAACACCGCGCTGGACGACGATGGGCGCAAAGCAATGCAATTATTCGGAGAGGATGGCACTTTTTGGTTTGAATGCGATGGCAAAACAGAGCTCGCGCAGGTCATGGTATCCGTCGGAGATCGAGACCGAAATTACAAGCACAATCCGCTAGTCAATCCAACCGTAGAGACGGTCGTCATATCCGGGCACGGATACCCGAACGGCATCGAAATAGGAGTACACGATTTACTCGACACTACAGATTATGCGGAAGCCGCAAAGGAAGGGCGCAAGCTGGAAGCACGTCCCCATACCTACGATCGGCATATCGGCAATCGCTACCGTCTGATACTCGCCGCTTGCGAAACGGCTGGCGAACCGTCAGTTGGAAGGAACAACGAACCATCGGATAAAAACATTGCGCAAACCCTACATGACTGGCACGGAGCCACGGTACATGGAAGCGAGCATGCGCTAGAGGGTGCTTCCTCGTTTGAAATACTCCCAGACGGCACCGTCCTGTTTGATTCAGGACAGATTGAGGGTCAAACATCAGGACGAGTCTACTCCTAAGTCATGTGAAGACCGTTAAGGCAATAGATGCTTATCGTAGCCTATGCAGTTTTGGCCGAGCTTCTTCATCACGTTTCTTTCGGCGGCGTGCGATAAGCAGTAGCAGTAGCGAGAACAACACAAAGAGTGGAACAAACCAACGCCAGTGGTGCCATGCTGGGGAATGAACTCGTGTGTTGCCGTCACCCGCCGACTCGGCATTATTAGCATTACTATCAGACAGAGGCAATTTGGACGACTTTTGGGGTTCGACAACTTTTGCTTGTGCAGGCTGTGAGGGTTGGGCGACTACCCGAGAAAAAGTGGAATTAGAGGAGCTGCCAGAGCTAGAAGAGGCGTTCGACGATTTCCAGTTATCTAGCACTACGCTACAAGTAGCACAACCAAAATTTATTCTCCCGGCCACACTCCCTATTGTCCCGGCTTGACCCACGATTTTTCCATCGGACTGTACCCGTGCACCAGCCATTGAGATAACAAAAAAGTCCCAGACGATAAAATCTGGAACTTTTTATATCTGTAATTCTAATTGGTGGGCGATGAGGGACTCGAACCCCCGACATCCTGCGTGTAAAGCAGGCGCTCTAGCCAACTGAGCTAATCGCCCTGATCACGATAACAGAGGTTATTTTAACAAATTTTGGTGCCATTGCCAAGTACTCTCATTCTGGGGCACCCCGGTAGTCAAAAATGGTGGGCGAACCGGGCTATCTGCAGCGGGGACAATCCTAAGACCCAACAAAAACTTGATAGGGTTGATCTTGATACCACTATGCAATTCTTGTGCACCGCCACCATCCATTTACCCATTATTTTACTCGAGCCTGGAGATTATCCATATCACGCCACATCGGCTTGGTGCCGTATGCAGAACGATTAAAGAGCTTTAATCGGGCTTGAGAACGCCAGTCTCATATATACCTACTCGGACGACAATGAGTAGCTCCCTCTTCGCATATACATTAAGAGGGGCTAAACTCTACACATTCTCCTTCGCCTACAATTGTAAGCTTGTCACCGTCTATTTTTGCCGCCATTTGATCATCAAGAGCATAGATCGTATACGGACATCCTTCGACTCGCTGCTTTACATCGTCATAGGTTTTTGCAAGTGGAAAAGTTTCGCTTTTGTAATGTGCTTGCAGCCCAAACTCTACAAAACGAAGTCCAGGAAGTACTTTATTTGTATTGTCGTTATTCATATGGGTGTCGGGTGTTGCTATATAGCTTCCTGCGCTTACGCCGATATAGACTCTGGATTCAAGCAATTTCGGCAGTTCTTTTGTTAAGCCACTCTCGTTGAAACATTCCATGAGATGCGTGGTATTTCCACCGTTCACGAAGATAACATCACTTTCTTCCAATCGAGGCAGCCATATTTTTCTTGGGATTGCCGAAATATCCACAATATCCAGCTTCGCTATTCCAATTTCTTGCAGTCGCGTCATTTGAAAAATAGCCCAGCCTTTATCACCTGACTCAGTGTTCATGGCCGTCGGTATAAAAGCTACCCTTATCGTGTCGGCCGGTTTGTCCACCAATTCGATCAAAGCCTTAATGAGCGTAGGATTACGAAGACCGCCAGAAGTAAGAAGCAATTTCATGATCTAATTGTACGTTATTCTATATTGCCTCTACGAACAAATTCATGAGGAGTTTGGCTGGCGTTTATCACGTCAAAATAACCAAACAAAAAACTCCCGTTTTACAAAGGAGTTTTTACATTTTTCAGATTCATGCCCTTGAGTGCGCCACGTTGACCTGTCGTGGAGCAAAATAGAAGTCAATATTTTGAGGATTGAAGATTTTTGCGCCACCATGCAAGCAAGTCCTGGTGCGCTTGCACCATCCACTCATCCATGATCTCTCCCGAGTCCGGAAGATCCTCAATGCTTCGCCACACAGGGTCACCACCGCTCATATCATCGGAGGCTGTAATATTCTGATCCGACATAGTCGCTATGAAAACGATATTGAGGGCGGGCCTACCCTCATAAACGCTAGGATAAGTCCCGAAGCAATTCGTCAAAATAATATCAATATCGAATTCTTCTTTTGCTTCACGAATCGCAGCCTGCTCTGCGGACTCGTGGACTTCAACAAAACCGCCAGGAACATCCAATCTGCCCCTGCCCGGGTCAGAGCTACGAACGCCGAAAAGAACTTTGCCATCCTTAATTACATAAGCACTAACACCCGTTGCGGGGTTAATCCAATTTTCGTGGCCTGCCTCACAAACAAACAAATTATCGTTCTGCTCAGTCGTGATTTTTCCGCATTTCGTACAGTGTCGTTCCATAAAAGTAGCATACCATTCAACGAGAGAGGACTTGAACCAAAAATGACCGAGGCTATATCAACAAAAATGGCTCCATCATACAAAATGAGGAACCATTCTTATCTTTTATCAACCATGGTGCGACATAAAGGACGATTATAGAACTTTAGTTGAACTCGGAGGTGTTAGTGTTGTAAATTTTTACACCAATATCGACGACGCAGAAGAAGGAGACGAATAGTTAGTCTATTTCCTCCCGGTTCTATTTCTATGAGTGTTCGAGAAGGGTCCAAAACGTACGCAATGCTGCATAATTAGGCCTCATACCTAAAGTTAACGCAAAAGGCCGAAATGCCGCGATATAATCATCGATCCAACTCGACTGCGGTATAATTGTCTACATGAGCGAAGTACCGAAATCAGAATGGGTAGATTAGAATAGCACCAAGGTGTTACAAAAGGCGGCTGTCGTAGACGAGGCGGGTAACCTGCTTGCTATCAAAAGGTCTGAAACAGGCCCAGCTGGTAGGCTTGGTAAGTGGGATTTGCCTGGCGGCAGTATTGAGGAAAGTGGTATAGAAGCGGGTGGTAAACCCCATGAAATAGCAATAAGACGTGAAGTTATCGAAGAAACAGGTCTGGCTGCCCTAGTCATTGAAGCAAGCTTTGTGGACTCATGGACATTCGAGCGGTCGCCTGGACTCATTCTTGGTATCGCCATCGGCTATAAAGTCACTGTCGGGAACGTGAAGCCATCAGTCCAACTCAGCGACGAACATACCCAATATATATGGGATACCCGTAAAGAAGTTCTTGCCCTTGACTTTGGCGACGACGGTGGCTTGCATCCATCAGTTATTCGCGCAGCATAACATCGCTCGTTGCCCACGGCAACTCACACCAAAGCCTAGGCTTGCTGCTACACTGCACAACTACAGTTTTCGATATCGAGTAGTACTACCCTGGCCGATACGCTCGATTTTTTTCATCGCAAGCAGCCTATCCAAAGCCTGTGACACCGTAGCACGGGCGACACCAGTTGCTTCCGCAATCACACCAGGCGTTGCTTCATGGACCTCATTTAAATGAGTCCAGACCTTTAGCTGCTGCGGTGAGAGCAGTTTTTCAACATCTTCGCCTTCAAGCAATGCAACAGCCTGTTTGGCTTGTGTGAGCAGAACATTAAAGAAGAACTCCAGCCAGGCGGTTACCGATTCGTTATCGGTACCGAAAGTCATCTGGCTCTTCCGTAACGAAATATAGTACTCTGCCTTGTTATCTTCAATAATCTTCTCGTGCGATACATAGGGAGTGTACATATAGCCAACCTTCAATAAGAGCAGATTGGTTAGAATACGACCCAGACGACCATTACCATCAACAAACGGGTGAATTTTCAAAAACTCCACGATAAATGCGCCAACCACAACCAGCGGATGATTCCGACCTGAGTCAAGTTCACCATACGCCCATGCCACGAGTTCAGCCATAGCCTTTGGAGTCAAATATGCCGGAGTTGTTTCAAAAATTATCCCGACAGTTTCACCATCAGCATTTTTCGCCTCGACACGATTTTCAAGATGCTTATATGCTCCTTTATGATGTTCGTCTTTGTAGGAATATTTGAGTAGCTGGTTATGGAGATGTAGAATGACATTTTCCGTTAGGTTTATCTCCCGGTAGTTATCGAAAATATCTTGTAAAAGTTCGTAGTAACCGCGAGCTTCCTGGGCATCACGATCGGTCATTTTTTGCGTAGACAAACCACTCATCAAATCTTCAACCTCCTCATCTGACAATAGTGCACCCTCTATACGAGTAGAGGCGCCCGTGGATGTTGCTAGCGCCGATCGTTTGAGTCGGCCGAGCGTCTGGGGGCTCAGGTTTAGGCCGCCTTTCCATTGACCATTGAGGCCATCTATCTGAGCCACTAGCAAATATAGTAATGCAGGTAAATTTGTGATGCGATTATTGAGCTCGTTCATATCTACTACTTAGTATATAGGAGATCATAGGAGATTACAAGAGATCTAGTTTCGCTCCAATTCCAGGGAAGAGCGAAGGAAGTTTGGTTCATACTCTATGCCCTCAAAATAATCGAACAAAAGCACCCCGTTTTACGGAGGCGTTTTACTGAATTTGAGTTCTTGTACTTTTGGTGCAGCCTAAAGGACGATTATAGAGCTTTAATCTATCTCGATGATTCGAATTTGATAGACTGTCCTGGTAGAAATACGCTGAAGCTGATAGAATAATATCCGACTCCGGTGCTCTCCGTATCTATATGACTGGAAGCAATGTGTATTTACTATCTAACATCACGAAAGGTGAGGCATTTGGCTGTTGCAGCTTATGCATGAGTGGTTACTATGTCGAGACTGCAAGCGACATCGCTGAAGCGATCATCGCAAAAAACGCCAAGTAATTCTATCTAAAGGCAATGAAGATAGCATATTTAGGACCAGCCGGCACCTATTCAGAAGAGGCGGCCCTTGCCTACGGTGGCCATGAGGCTATGTACTCTGCCGTATCATCTACCGACGAGGCGGTGGAGCAAGCAGTGTCTGGAGTAGTTGATGTCGCCGTTCTGGCTGTCGAGAATTCTACCGAGGGGGCGGTTGGACGTACACTCGATCTTCTAGTTTATACTCTTAGAGATGAGCGAGACTGACTACATGAATCAGCAGATGCAGGAGCGGTTTGCAGATTACTTGCGCATCAAATCCGTGGCTAATACTGCCGATATTGCTGCCGCGAATAAGTGGTTACATGAGTGGCTGACGACATTTTGTGACTCTGTAGAAACAGTCGGCGCCATTAATCCATTAATACGCGCATACATCAAGGGTAGATCGGACAAGACGCTCTGTCTATACGGGCATTATGATGTTCAGCCCGCAACCGAAAGTGATGGGTGGGATGCCGATCCCTTCCAGCCTGTCATCACCGATGATGTCGTTATCGCCAGAGGTGTCTGTGATAATAAAGGACAAAACTTCGCTTTCCTATCCGTGCTTGAAAATATGGTGCGCAACCACAAGAAGCCACAACATAACATCTTAGTTTTGCTGGAGGGCGAGGAAGAAATTGGCAGTCCTCACCTTAAGGAGTATCTCTTGCGAGATCGAGCAGCCAATCAGGCTGACTACTACTTACTAGTCGACGGTACATCCCCATACACTGACCGCCCAGCACTATATACTGGATCTTTGGGTGTGGTATTTGGCGAGTTGGCAGTAGATAGCCAACACGGCGATTTACATTCAGGTATCTTTGGCGAAGAAGCTACACAGCCCGTCGCAGCTCTCGCAGCAGTTATCCAGGACTTGTATAGCGACAAGCTGGCACTTGATTTTAGCGCCGTGGAGGATTGGTCATTTAGCGTAAACTATCTTTCTGCGGGTTCAGACTCTGCCAAGTCGATTATCCCAGGCAGAGCTTCAGCAATGATAAGCTACCGCTTCTCGGCTGGCATAGAGCCTACGACCATCACTGCCAGCCTCCGAGATTACTGTGCTGAACTGTCCATCAAACACAAAATGGACATCGGATTCTCACCGCGGGTCATCATAAAAGCGACAGAGTTGCAGCCCGGATGGCTATTTAATCAGTGCTCGGAATCACTCACAGAAATCGGACTAACACACTTTATTGGACGACTGCAGGGAAGCCTACCAGTAGCATCAGTTATAAACGAAATATATGGCGCCGACTCGGTGATCCTATCCTCTGGTTCAAAGGGCAATCACACTCATGGAGTTAACGAACGGATGGCGATAAGTAGCATTCGGCGTTCTATGTCTTTCTTTGAGCATATGCTTGAGTAGTTTGACGTAATGCACAATTAATAGCTGTGGATTATCGACGAAGTTAGAACTATATTCTTAAGCATCCGAAAATAATTCTACCGAGGTATTCTATATAAGAAAACCCGAAGGGGCTTATTAATCGAACCAATAAGTTCAAGTTGCTAATGGCTGAGTTAGCTGAATTTATAAAAGCTTTAGGAGTGTGATTGATCTATGTCCAAGTCAGCTAAGAGCTTATTACGATCAAGAAAAATAGAAATGGGTACACCCTCGGAAGTAGTGCGCCTACTTTCTGCCCATTCTCTGTTTAATCTTCTTCTCGTATGCTGCAACTACTCCGTTCAGCGCTTTTTCATACTCATCGTCGTCGCTACCCCATAGAACATCCTCATCTTTTTCGCTGAAAAGTCTACTGCTTGGCCCTTTCTGTTGGGATGATAAGTAATGACGAATAGCTATCATAAGTTTAACAGTTAATTTATGTAGTGATTGCGATTCGTCGCGAAAATCTTCACCCCATGAAGCCTCAGATTCTAAATTGGCAGCCCTCAACTCGCTCATCGCTTCGGCTACGAATTTCCACCTGTTTTCATACGCCGACACTTCCCAATCGCTCCTATCCTTGTCGGATTCGCCTGGCTGTAAGAATGAATTTCTGGCTGATTTCAATGCATCTCGACTTTTATACAGTGAAAGTAGCAGTCTCCTGCTTAGTTCAAAATCGTGAGAGCCTCTAAGTTGCCGTTTCCAAGTATTCAGACCAGACCATGCTATTAATAGTGCAGTTATTGGTGTTGCAGTCAATAATATTTGCTGTGCGGCAGTCCAACTTGGCAAATCAATCATGCATCAAGTATCCGCCGGATAGTGTATTAGAGCAAGTAGCCCTTTGGAGTGAAACAAATGAGATACCCGTAATATCCTATTTGGATTTTCTCGCGAATATAAATTTACAACCGTTAAATCAATAGCCAGACTGTACGATATGAAAAAGCTACCTTAACAATAAATTAAGTTTCTAACCTGGCCGCCCTACTATGGAGTTTACTTCATAGGGACGTCCCCGGATCATCGGCGCTTTGCCTCGGAAGAGCTTCGATGGTTGGTGGCGTCCTAGCCCTAATCGTACATGCAAACTTTGGACTTGTGTTCGAACTACCAATGTAATACTCCGGACAGCCATGCCAGTCTAACTGTCGCGGTGGGAGGAGAGGCAGCTATGGCATCAGAGGTAACCACCGATACTGTTCCCGCTTCTTCCAAGAAGCAAAGACCTTTGCAGCAAAAGTTACAAATTGGCTACTGGGTTAGGAACTTAATTTAAGGAATACTGTTTTTTAGAGAAACGCTTTATGTATTGCGTTTTCGAAGCTCGCTTTTCAACAAATTACCTACATACAAAAACAACCCCGTCTGAGGCTGCTTTTGCGTTGGCTAATGCCACATCAGAATAAGAGTGATAGGTCTCGAATTCTGCTGTCGCATATGGCTGGGATAAGAGATTCGAACCGAAAGTATCGTATACGCAAATATAAAAGTGTTCCACCTTGACACTCAATGGTTTGAGCTGTGGAACACTTTTATGTCTGTTATTCAACATTGGTGCAGCATAAAGGACGATTATAGAACTTTAGCTGAACTCGAAGATGTTAACGTTGTAAATCTGTATGTGGAAATCGACGAGGGTGAAGACGATGAATAGCCTGCTATCCTCGCAACTCTATGACAATGACAGTTTTTATAAGGCATTCACGAAAGACCTTCAACACGCAAAGCGAAGTGTACTAATTGAGAGCCCTTTCATAGCAACGAGACGAATGGAGAAGCTGTTACAAATACTGCGTAAGCTACGGCAACGAGGTGTTCGTGTAACGGTTAATACACGTGACCCAAAAGAGCACGATGCAGGGTATGAGTATCAAGCAGCCCTGGCTGTATACAAAATGCAGGAATTAGACATAACAGTACTGTATACCGTCAAACTTCATCGTAAGCTGGCAATCATAGACAGTGAGATTCTTTGGGAAGGTAGCTTGAATATTCTTTCGCAGAAAGACAGCTGTGAGATTATGCGAAGAATAGAGTCTAGTGAGCTTGCCTATCAAACAGTAAGGTTCGTAGGATTAGGCAGGTTTATTGTCTAGATATTTTACTGACTAACCCCCCTAAATCATTTAACTTTCTGTCCGCCCGCCTAGACCTCTTCAACTCAGCCTGATAACGATCGTGCCCATATTGACCAACTGCTTCTCTATATCGGCAAGAAAAGCTCTCCAGGTTGCATTTCTGAAGGCACGATAGGCAACGCATCGAATGGTTGCTCTTGATGCCTGAGCCACATATTGACAATGCCATAATGCCCGAAGGCTACTTGTTCTCGAGGAGGTAGATTGTCTTGAGGAACCCATAAGACGCCAGTTACTTCATCATCGTGTTCTTGCACCTTTTCGCCTGCTTGTGCGGTGAATACGTGTACGACATTAAGATCATCTTCGTTTGTCCGGCCAGGTAATGTAGTCGGGCCATCCATAATAGCGAATCTGCCGAGTGTTCTGGGTACAATCAGATGTCCCGTTTCTTCTCGCACTTCGGTTTCCGCGGCATCGGCCAACCTTTGACCTAGTTCCACGTAGCCGCCGGGTAATGCAAGCTTACCACCCTCAGCGGGTTCATCCGGCCTTCGTCTCACGAAAGCTATCTCACCCGCGGCGTTACCAAGGATAACGGCAACGGTCGTGTGAGAGTAAGGCCTATTCCACCCGCTCTGGAAGTAGCAGTTATGCGGGTCTTTTGAAGCGACGACTGGTGAGCCGTCTGGCAATATTAGTGGAGCTTCGTAGCGTGACATATTACTATAATACTAGATACGAGCAAAACTTACTTACGATACGTGGGGATGAGGGGTTCGAGCCCTTTTTCCGACGATTGCGTTCTACTCGGCCAGCAATTAGAACGGCCCGGCTTCAGGGAGATCAAGTGGTTGATTCAGAATAATCAATAAGCTCTTTTAAAACTGCGAGATTCTGAATCGGTGTGCCGGTAGAACGGTAGACGGTATATCGCTTTGCTTGGTCGACTTTATCTGTCATTTGCAATAAACCCTTAAGATACATGACCTCTCGATTACTGAAGAGATTAGCGCTTTCAGCGCGCTGCATATCCTTCGCTCCAATAATTGTTTTGTCCCAGTCTGTAACTATATTCGCCTTTGTAATGTCATAGATCTCATCCGGTAACTCACCGTGGTCAGTGGAGCTGATAAATGACGTAAGTATCGCGCCTTCCTTAATCTGATCTATGTGCTCAATCTTCAAAACTGGTGCGGCTGATTGCGTATGACAGATAATCATATCGTAAAGAGATATGTCGTCGAGACTTCCTGGCTTTATTGTAACGCCAGTATTTTCTGTTGCTTGCTTGATCTTCGTTGGGTCTCCGCTTCTTGTGATAACATCCACGGTCGATAGGTTAAATCGGGAGGATAATACTTTGACTGCTTCGATCGCAATCCTTCCGGAGCCAAAAAGTAAAACACGTTTGTCTTTTAAGCTATCAACGCCTAGAGCAATAAGCAATATGGCGTTCATGGCAGCGGTTCGCATCGCTACGTAGTCATCAAAGTCTATATTAAGCAGTACCTTGCCAGCCTCAAAAACCACTGCGTGGTGAGGTGCTTTATTGCTTATAACATCGAACGGGCTAAAACTATGATAAAAACGTGGAGGATTATCTCCTCGAGGTTCTACGGCAAGCTGGTTAAAATAATCACCGAGAAGTTTTCCGTCTTGTTTAAATTCAGGCACGTGTTTGTCAAAGAAGAAGTTATCTTGATGTATGAAGGTCTGTTTAAGGCTGTCGAGTAGCTTCGCGTAGTCCATGCTATTTTTTGGCTTCTTCTAATGTTGCATCGACATGTATTTGTAAAGTGTCTAATACGGGAATAGTAACGTCCCTCGGCTCTATGATCATATCAAGTTCGGTACATCCTAGGATTAACCCTTCGACATCATATTGTGAGATAATCTCAAGCATACGTTTTTTGCTTGTGGCGGGTACGATACTTCCTAAATTCAAATCATCAAAGATGATAGTATTGATTTCATCTTGTTCTTCTAAAGTAGGGGTAACCAGTTGTACGTTGTGTCTCACGGATGCTTTTTTGTAAAAGTCACCCGACATAGTCTGTTTTGTGCCTATTAGTAATAACTTATGAAGATCCCGTCTGTGCGCTTGGGCAAGCGTAGCATCTACGATACTCAGGATTGGAACATTGGACAACTGCTGTAGTTCATCAAGAACTTTGTGGACAGTGTTTGAGGCGATTACGATGAAATCGACACTTGCACTATTCAAAGCTTCGATCCCTTTAGACAATTCCTGAACATATGGGGCAGTGTCAGCGTCATTCTGGTATTGCAAGATTTGGTCAAAATTGACACTAAAAATAACTATTTCGGGGTACGCTTCATTCTCATGAGCCGCGACGTGTTGTTTGATTATAAGTTCATAGAAACTCAGGGTCGATTCGGGCCCCATACCGCCCAATACACCGATGCGTTTTGTGTAAGCTGATTGTGTCATATAGCTATTCTAGCAGCTGATCTACCCCGCGGCACATAGATCAGGCTGAGATGAGGGATTCAAACCCAACACAAATGAAAAGCAAAATGGCCAAACGAAAGGGACTCACATTTCTGCGAGTCTCAGTATCTGTAATTCTAACTTGATGGGAATGATAGATTTGGACGATCGTGGCTACCTCTGTCATGCATCGCTGTTGAGCCCAAAAAGGACTTGAACTTTATTTTGGCAAAACAAAAACCACGACCTCCGTCGTGGTTTGGTTGAAATAGTTTATTTCTAATTTGGTGCGCGAGAGAGGACTTGAACCTCCACAGGATTGCTCCCACTACCACCTCAAGGTAGCGCGTCTACCATTTCGCCACTCGCGCATGAACTCTGTTATTTTACGGTATCAGATAAGAAAACTCAAGAGATTAGGAGTGCGGCAGGTGATCATATAGGTGATCCATAGAATAGCTACTTCTCACGAGCGGCTTAACTTGATCCATCGTAACGTTCATCTTAACACCGGGGTTGAGCGTTCCATATGGGTCAAAAATCTGTTTTACTTTTTGGAATAACGAATATACTTCATCGCCGTACAGCTTTTGCAAGTAAGGAGCGCGCAAACGGCCATCACCGTGTTCGGCACTCGTACTCCCGCCCAAAGAAATAACTAAATTATAATACTCGTCTAATATCTTGAATGTTTTCTGGCGGTCCCCTACCTGAGACAAGTCCAAGAACGGCTGAATATGAAGATTCGCATCGCCGGCATGGCCCCAAACAGCAACTTGCAAGTGATTACGGGTGAAGAGCTGGTATACGCCATCCATGTACTCCCTGAAACGCTCCGGAGGTACAATGCCATCTTCAATAATCGGCAAGGCTTTAGCGCCGCCCTCCCCGTGTGCGACTACGACCGCCGAAGAATGACGGATCTTCCAAAGTTGCTCTTGTTTGACTGGTTCGGTCTCAACAATGACGCTCTGCGCGTACTTCTCTAAAATCTTGCGCGTTTTCTTGGCCATTTTCTTCTGATTTCGCTCGTTTGGCGTATCTAATTCTACAAGTAGCACGATCTTAGGGAACGGCTTTGCGATAACATCCTTCAATAGATTTGGGTTGATCTTGTCTACCAATTTTAAAAGTTGCTCATCTACCATCTCGATAGCGCTCGGCATTTCCGACATGCCGCGCAAGTCTAGCACTGCACTTTGTGCTTTCTCAATATCGTCGAAATATCCCACGAGTAATGTAGTGTTGGGATTATATATCTCTGTATCGAATACTATTTCGGTTACTATACCAAGAGTCCCTTGCGAACCGACGAAGAGAGGAGTTAGATCCAGAGAGCCATCACGTCGCTTTATATCGGCGAGATCATAGCCTGCGGAATTCTTAGTAACACCGAGGCGCATCTTCTCAAGCAAATCAGCATTCTCATCACACATAGCATCCATAGCTCGATAAATCTCGCCTTCAAATGTGCTCAAGCCCAACTTCTTGCTTAGCTCCTTCTTTCCATAACGGCCAGTCTCAATGACTTCGCCGTTAGCAAGCACGACGCGTAGCGAGCGAACAAAATCCCGTGTAGAGCCATACTTAACGCTCTTCTCGCCGCATGCGTTATTAGCCACTGCACCGCCAACTGTCGAATATTCTAGACTAGCTGGAAAGGGTGGTAGGTAGCGATCATGCGTATGCAGTGTCTGTTGTAGCTTGCCATAATTAGCACCCGGCTCTACAACAACCACACCACTCTTGTCGTCCATCTCTAAAATGCGGTGCATATGAGCGGGAAATGCCAAAATAATGCCCGACCCAAGCGCAGCGCCCGCCTGATCAGTACCTGCGCCGCGTGCAGTTATGGGTATAACGCGGCCCCGCTCGGCTAACTGCCAGGTAAAGCGAGCTGTCTTGCGTACATCGTTCTCATTATGAGGATAGGCAATAACTGCAGGGGTCAATGTGAGGATACTGCCGTCAGTCGAAAAGTAGCGCCGTGCATCGGGCGAAGTCATCACTTCCCCAATCAAATGCTCTTGCAAATAATGCGCTACTTTACTCATGTATTACCCCTCTCATCGAACCCGAAAATAGAAAATATATACCCGTTCATTATCCCTAACATCATAGCACAAGGACGCTGTCCGATATGCCAGCTTTACTGGACATTCGGCTGCTACTTTTCATGTGTACGCTCCCACAAAAAAACCATCTAACCATTTCGTCCATTATAGCATGAGCATTTTAGCGAACTCGCCGGGTACCGTTAAGGTGCGTTGGTCTTAACGACGGCGAAGCTTAGCGGCAATCGTGGGCCAAGATCACAATTACCTTGATGATACGGCGTGTCAGCTAGATTCCAAAAGTCTGAGCCAATAGCGGCCATGGCTGGACCGGGTGCGGTTGGATTCTTATTGCGGGCAATGTTGTACATATCCTGGGCATGTGCGGCCATGAGCGCGTCAGTATCCCAATTGTCGACATCCTCAAAGCTTGGATCTTTCGGCCCCTGGCAAGAGCTCCAGGCAGCCAAAAACCAAGGCTTGCTAATGCCGTTGCAGTAACTCGACATGGCAGGCACACTAATATTGCGGTCAGGGCCGGAATTAATCTCAACATCGCAGACTGCATTATTAGGATCGGCGACAATGGTTCGCCAATCGATGCCACTGCCAGGGTCATTAATATTCGAGAATCCGCCGGTACTGATCACATGATTACCGTCTAGTGCCTTTAACTGAGCGAGGCTACGTTTAAAAAACTCTGTGGTTTGAGCAGTTGTCCCCCATTTTGCAGCGTTGCCATCATAATTAGGTGCATCAATCTCACCGACTAATTCAATCATGGCAATGGTTGGATCATCTTTGTACTTGACGCCCGTTTTAGTATTGGTTCTATCGGCGATAGATTGCAAGAAAGGCTGCCAGTCGGTGGTTGTAGGATTTTTGGAGGCCTTCTTTAGCGCATGGTTGTAACCGCTCAGGTTGAGGACTATATGTAAACCTTGAGCCTTCGTCTCAGCGATGAAGGCATCTAGTCGCGTCCAGGTATCTTCAGCGGTTATACTATTAGGATCTTGATCATTCTTGTCAAAATTAACCAGCTCAAGAGTGTTAATACCGACTGACTTGGCGAGGGCGACTTCTTTGGTTGGGTCATCTAGCTGCGCGTAGGTGGTGGCACCGTGGATGATGAACGACTTGCCGTTCAGGCAAAGCTGCATGCCGCACACAACGACAAACCCATTCAAGGAGGTGCCCTCAAACCGCACGAACTTGCCTCCCGATGCTTGCGAGCTTGAAATAGTTTGCACCGATCCGATGGGGATAGAAGTGCCATCTTCGGGTTCAATACTCGTTGCTGGAGTGGCTGCGTGAAGCGACCAGGTAAAATAGCCACCTATGATCGCGAAACTAACTATCACGAATAATAGAGGCACTCGTTGAGACAAACGAAAACGCCATGCAGGGGGTAAAAACTTCGCCATTTACGAATATCATATCATTCCAAGCACTAGTAGTAATACGCAGTATCGAATCGCTAGAGCCCTAGAAGCTTTCTACGCTATAACGACGATGCAACACGCCATACAAAACCCCTGCCACAACGATAACCACCGCCAAGACCTGGAATGCCGTCGCATAGTTATGGACGCCAGCCACAACCGCGAATACCATAAAACTTATCAATGCTCCAACTTCCGAGAGTAAGCCACCAACAGACGTTACTGTCGCACGATTTTTGTCTGTAAGTGCATGCTGTAAATAGGAATTAAAAAGCACCTTTACGACGTAGAATATACCGACGTACAGTCCAATAGCAATCGGGCTATACGGTGCAGGCAATAATGAAGCGAGTAAGAGCATGCCTGCCCACACAATAATCCCCGTAGTCAGCGGAAAGCGCTTACCTTCCAACCGATCTGCGAGCAAGCTTCCGACCGCGCCGAAGCTAAACACTACACCCATCCACAGAGCTATCATGCCATTGCTCATACCCAGCTCATTAAAGAGCAGGTCATAGTACTCATCGACGGCGCCCAAGCCAGTGACTATGCCCATAAAGATCAACAAAAACAATATTTTGCGGCTACGCACAACCACTTGCATGCCTTCAGATAGGTAATTCCAATACTTCGTTTCGCCCGTTGTTTCGATGGCGGATGCTTTAGGGAGAAAAGCCAAGATGCCTGCAGAGATGAGCACGCCGCCAATGCTCAGCAACAAGAGCGGCTTGTATCCAAAATGTGCGAGTGCGGCGGCAACGAACCCTGCACCAATAATGCCAAGTAAGTCCAAGCTCTCCATTCGACCCGTCACCTTCGTATACTGCTTTTCGACGTTTGCGCGCTTTAACTCGTCGTAAGCAAGTGCCTCTTCAGTACCTGAGACCAGTGCACTATTAATTCCCCATAATATAAACCCAACCAAAAAACCTCCGAAGCTTGGCTTCACCAACCAACAGGTGAACGCCGCCACTTGGAATAGCGTCGCGATCATAAGCACATATTTGCGCGAAAACTTATCGGCAATTGCACCCGAAGGCACCTCCAGAATGAATGTAACTGCAGACCACACGATAAATAGCAGTGATATTTGTGTAGCATTAAGCCCGTTATCAACAAACATAACTGCATACAGGGGATAAATAAGAATGAAGGCCTTAAAAAAGGCGTAGGCGTAGAAAAGTTTTTTGATTTTTGTAGCAGACATTCTGTTTTCATCTTATCATGAAGCATGATTGATGCCGACCAGAGGGGTGGTACGGATGAAGATGCGCAGGTAATTTATGCCGCCCAGGTTGGCCTGCCGTGGAGCTAAGTTAAAGGCAAATATAACATTTCTCTACGAGAGACGACATCTTGGCGCTGTCAAAGAAATGTTATAATTTTTTATTTAAGTATTTACTTAAATAAATCAATGCTTTACTATACGACTATGAACACTATTCAGCCGACCATGTTTGCCGCCCTTGCCGACCCAACTCGAATGAGTATTATTGATATGCTTGCAAAGCTTGGCGAGTTATCGGCAAGCGATATCAGCGCTAGGTTCGATAGCACCGCTTCAGCCATTTCGCAGCACCTTAAGGTATTGCGAGAGGCAGGCCTTGTTATCGTGCAGAAGCGTGCTCAAAAACGTATATACCAACTTGACACCGCCGCGATGAGTGGCCTTGAGGAATGGATTAATATCCGTACAAAAGAATGGAATAAGCGGCTGGGTACATTCAACGACTACGTCCAACAAATAAAATAAGGAGAATGCAATGAGCTTTGACGGCATAAAACTAACACGAATTATCGATGCGCCAATAGAGATAGCATGGAAGGCATGGACCGAGCCTAAGCATGTTATGAAATGGTGGGGGCCTCAAGACTATATTTCGCCTTCTTGTGAGATTGACCTTAAAGAAGGTGGTAAGTTCATATTCTGCATGCGCGCTCCGAAGGAGCAAGGTGGCCAAGATAGTTACACTGCCGGCACTTATAGTAAAATCGTACCTCTAGAACGGCTTGAGTTCACTCAAAGCCTCGCAGACAAAGACGGCAACTTGGTCGACCCAGTAACTATCGGTATGCCGGAGGACTTCCCTAAGGAAACCCAGACAACCGTTGTCTTTAAGTCAATTAAAAATGACACGATGACCGAACTAACGATCATCGAAAAGGGCCAACAGCCAGGCAGTCAGATGTTCCTCTATGCGCTCCTTGGCCTATACCAAACCATGGACAAACTAGCAGAAAGTGTAAAGGAGCAAAATCAGTGAAGACAATCTCTCGGAGCATACTCGCCTTTCTAGCGGCAGTTGCCGTCACATTCGCATTATCCTATGGAACTGATGCAATCCTCGTTGCAGCCAACCTCATGAAAAGTAATGCACTGCCTGATTCGGTAGCAATCGTTGCGCTGATCATTGCATATCGCACAGTCTACAATGTGCTCGGTGCATACATCGTAGCAAAGCTTGCACCTAAGCGACCGATGCTTCATGCGATGGTATTAGGCGTGTTCGGTATTATTGGAGCACTGTCAGCAATGGCTGCACAGCCCGATTATAGCCCCGCCTATTACCCAGTCATATTAGCCCTGCTCATACTACCAAGCGTTTGGCTTGGCGTTAAGCTTGAAGAACGTAGCGGCAAAAAATAGAAATACCTGCGCGAAAAAAAGACTGTACTTAGGTGCAGTCTTTTTTATTTAGAGTCGCTTCGCATTACTTTTATACTCGCTATGACCATTTTCCTTACAAGTTTTTCAGGAATTTCTTCCTCCGCCGGAAAGCTAATAATACTCGCAGTCGTCAGATAATGCGTAAGTTCTTCCTGGTGATCGTGGATTACCGGGGGACGAACATGTAGCCGTATATATGGCTGCTTGAAGCTAAACCATACAAACATACCATTGTAATCGTACCCCTCGTACGAATAACCGGGTATCTGGAAATAGCTGACGGTCTCAATAGCATCAGGCGCCGCATCACGTATCACCGCCCTGATCCGTTCTAGGTTGGCCCTTACATCTTCAGGGCACCGGGAAATATACTCATCAACGCCACCTGGCACTAGTTTTTTGTCGTCTTTATACATCATAACCATGATAGCAGATGGTCTATTAATATAGACATACAGCAGATATACAAAAAGTGGAACAAAATAAAAAACGCCCCAGTACAGAACGTCTTGGTGCAGTACATAGAAGGACATAAAGCCTTAATTGCCTCGAGGATGCCCAATCTCATTAATATTTTACTCGGACGATATGGAACGCCTGATGATGAATAGCTCTCGTCACTACTACATTAAGGGGGCTAAACTCCGCATATCCCCCTTGCCCACTATTGCGAACTTATCATTATCATCGATATCGATTTTTTGCCGTCATCTGATCATCAAGTGCGTATCATACGATGAAAGGGTCGTTCGAGAATACACGCTCGACTGGCACGTCAAAATACTCGGCAATGCGGAGCGCAAGCTGCAAACTAGGATTGAACTCGCCTCGTTCTAAATAGCCTACCGTCTGGTAATGTATGCCGAGTGCATCTGCAAGTTGTTTACGGGTAATATTTCGCTCGGCACGAAGCACGACTATCCTATTATAGATAGTTTCGCCGTCTGGATTCTTCTTAGGGATGGGGTTGATATTGTTTGGCACGTTCACTATCTTCTGTCATTCTTGATCCGGTAGCACGTCGAGTCATTCGAGACAGTACCCTTGGTGCAATAAATAAGCCTGCTACGGCCCACACGGCGAGGACTACTAACATCTCCGGTGTTCGCCAAGATTTAGCTATTTCACTCGCTACTGCCTCATGCGGCAGGATAATAGATCGTGCCCCCAACCCGAGCCAGTACACTGGAAATATTTGTGCTATAACTTGTACCCACCCCCATAGTGCAGTAATCGGGTAGAAAATGCCAGATATTCCAACAATGAGTAAGGTTGGAAACATGAGGGCGCTGGCGTCTTTTGCGCTACGGATAAGCGATCCTACAATAGCGCCCCAAGTTACCGTTGCGACAAAGCCGAGCACGAGTATTCCAATCAGCTCGATGCCTTGAATAAAGTTTATAGAAACGCCATCTACGAAAAATAAGGCAGGCAATATACTCAGTAGCATAATGGCCGTCGTTAGGGCGACAAATACCAGGCGAGATATAAAATATCCTTGAATACCCTGAGGAATTGTTTTTGCTCGCAAGAGTGTCCCATCTTCTTGCTCATAGGTAAGCAAACCTGAGATATTAGAAAAGCCACTAAAAGCAACGATCATGCCCATAATACTCGGCAGCGTCACCAATGCTAACGAGATACCACCTACATGGCTATCGCGTTGGTACCATAGGAAACCTAGTGAGATTGCAGCAATAAGCAGCACCGGTATGATGTCGCCGGGACTCGCCATGAACCGCTTGAAGTCAATCCAGCCTCGCTCAAAGCCAAGCTTTACGGCGTTTGAAAAGACACTCATTGTTCTATCTCCTTCTTTTGTTCGTAATTTTTAATAAGTTCCATGTATGTTTCTTCTAGAGTTGTTCCGTGTATCTGTAAGTCAAAGATTCCTGATGCATGCTGGTTAAGTAGCTCTCTCACGAATGCCGTGGCGTCCTTCGTAGAGTGAATCATTTGCTTCCCATTTTGTCTCCAGCGTACTTCTGATCGCCCTTGAATTTTCTGCGCTAATTCTTCGACGGTTCCGTTCGCAATTATCTTACCGCCCGCCAGTACGATAATTCTATCCGCAAGCTTTTCGGCCTCTTGCAAGTCGTGTGTCGTCAAGAGGATCGTCGTTTTCTCTAAGTCGGACAGACGATGGATAACATCGTGGAACTCTTGGCGTGCTATAGGGTCAAATCCAACTGTAGGTTCGTCAAGAAACAGCACTTCAGGATTACCGATCAGTCCAATCGCCACATCTAAACGACGGCGTTGCCCGCCGGACAATGCGCCTACCGTCTTGTGCGCATGATCGGCCAGACCGACAATATCTAGTACTTTGTCGGTATCATTAGGCCGAAAGTGACTTGAGGTTGAATAAGGCGCATAGTATTTGCCGATATGGTGCAACAACTCACGAACATGCCACTTAGAATGATCACGCCATGATTGAAGTACAATACCAAGCTTAGACCGCCATGCCTCGTCTCCTTTTTCTGGATTTACACCCAGTACAGTAGCCGTACCAGTGGATGCTCTGCGGAAACCTTCTAGAATTTCGATGGTAGTAGTTTTACCTGCTCCGTTTGGCCCAAGCAGCACAAGCACTTCTCCTTGAGCAGCGTGAAAGTTTACGCTTTTTAGGACTTGGTTGTCCCCATACTGCATTCCCAGGTCTTTTACCTCAAGGGCCAAATTGTTTTCTTTTCTTGTCATAAGCCTTCCTCCTTCATATGTAGCATGAGTACTATGATACATAGTATATATACTACTTTTCTAAAAACCAACGTTCCCCTACCCGCAAACAGGACTTGAACTCATGCAACAGATGAGAATCAACGAAAAAAACGCTCAAAAGTTGGATGCTATAGGTTTTGAGGTGGACTAACTTGAGAGAAATAGACTCCGTGGGGTAATATAAACACATGATTGCACAAGCTACAGCTCGTTCCATGATGATGCCCCGCCATACCTAGCGGAAGTTTTTGCATATCAAATAGATTATAACCAACCTCCGCACCAGCGGAGGTTTTAAATTGTAAGGAGAAAAACATGGCAACCCATGACACCAAAGTCGGCATTATTATCAGGGATGATCTTCTCGATTGGCAAAAACTTAATGTAACCGCTTTCCTCTCCACCGGCATAGCAGCTTCTGCGCCTGAAAGTATTGGTAAAGAATATGAAGATGGAGCGGGCCGTAAATACTTGCCTCTGATAATCCAACCAATTTTTATTTATGCTGCATCACAAGAGCATCTTATTCGGACGAATGACAGAGCCGTACGCCGCGAAGTCAAACCGGCCATCTATGCCGAGGGCATGTTTAAGACCGACAACGACGTGGATAACCGTGCCGTTGTGAAGGAACTTACCGATGAAAAATTCAACATTGTTGGAGTTGCAATTCGCGCAGACCGAAAGACATTTGACAAGATTGTACATGGGTTAAAACTACATCCGTAGCACAAAGCTACATTACGCCAACAGAATCACAATGGCTGAAGTTAAACTAAAAAGAATGGCTCCATCATACAAAATGCGGAACCATTCTTAACTGTTTTCATTCATGGTGCGCGAGAGAGGACTTGAACCTCCAAGAGTGTAACCTCACTAGTACCTGAAACTAGCGCGTCTACCAATTCCGCCACTCGCGCGAAGCTGGCTTATTATAGCATAGGACATTGACCGGAGGATACTACTACGACACTACTCTACTATTTTCGTATTTCGCGAATTTCCCAGTTCTGCACGTTGCTAAAACGCTGTGAGTCATTATTAATTGGATTTTCGTTCAGGCCATACACTGGGCCATGGGTCAGGTAAAGAAAACGAGGCTGATACAAGCCGAGTGCCGGCGTATCCGCCTGCCAGGCCTGCAAGAATGGCTGGTACTTAACCACGCGTAAGCTGAGATCAAGACGGGTGCGGCCAGCTTCTAGCGCGGCATCAGCCTTAGGCGAATTGTAGGCAGAGAAATTTAAACGCGTCGATGAACGAAGATCAATCTGGGAGCTGTCCCAATAGACATACACATCAGGGTCAACACCTATGGAGATACCATAGAGTAATACGTTATATGTATTACTGACTGGTGAGGGCGCCTGGGACAAGGTACTTTGGAAGTCGGCATCATTCTGCGCCACAAATTTTGTCGCTATGCCTACACTTCGCCAATAACTAGCTAATTGTTTTGCCACCGAGTTGTACTCACTGCTGCCGTGATAATAAAGTGCTACCTGTAGTTTGACGCCTTTTTTTGCGCGGATGCCATCTTTGCCCACGATCCAGCCGCTACTGTCGAGTGACTTAGCGGCCGAAACAGGATCAAAGGCAGCCTGTGCATAGCCCGGATTGTAGCCCAATTGCCCATGCAAGAGGGGCTCGCGTACTGGCTGCGTTGGATAGTCTAGCGTGCTGATAATCTTATTAATATTCGGCGAGATGGATAAGGCACGACGTACCGAGGCATCATTCGTAGGTGCATTCGATGTGTCAAAGAAAGCCATGACTGCTGCAGTGAGGGGTATGTTATACACTCGCGTGCCCGCCTCCTTCTTCAGCTCACGTGGTAGCTCATTAAGGCCGGCAATAGCATTAACCTCTTGGGACTTAAAGCCCTCCAAGAGCTGCTTAGAAGAACGGTACGTATGGATGACGAAACTATTCAATTTCGGCTTACCTCGATGGTAATTTGCGAAAGCTTTTAAAGCGATGTGTTCTTCACGATTATCCGAGGTAGTACCACCGGTCAGTTGAATTGCCTCCCACTTAAATGGGCCGGAGCCAACCGGCTTAGTCGTATTAAATGCCACTGAGCGCATGTCAGCCATAGCAGTAGCGCCTAATAGGTGCTTAGGGATAATGCCATTGGTGAGAGAATACGGGAATGATGCCAGCACGTTTGGCAAAGAAAAGGTGACCGTCAGCGGGTCTGGAGCCGCCACCGTAATTCCCTGCCAGCTATTGTATAGGGGTGAATGAGCGTCAGGATTTTGTATGACTTGATAGGTGTAGAGTACATCGGCGGAAGTAAGTGGCTGGCCATCATGCCAAGTCAAATGCGGTCGTAAACGTACAGTGTACGTCAGACCTCGAGTATCCTCGGCCCAAGATTCGGCCAAATCCCCTGCTAGGTGGTTTTGTTGATCATAGGTAAGCAGCCCCGAGAACAGAAGGTGCGAGGCTGTCGTATCCGGTAAACTCGTGGCGTACACCGGGTTGGCGTTCGTAAATGCCCCTAGGACGCCCTCACTGTACGTGCCACCGGGCGCTGGCTGTAGCTTTTGGTAGTAATTGCCAAGCATACGTGTCTGGGCGACGACTGAGCCCAATAGCAAGACCAACAGCAAGACCCACACCTCGATAAAACGACGCACATGTGTGAGACGCTCCAAGCGTTTGAAAAAATTATCCTCTAAACCCTGTTCAGCGACAGCGCTAAATTCTTCTACCTGTCGCTTCTGTAGTCGAAGCGAACGACGAAAGCGAAGTTTGAGCGCGCGTCTGCGGTCGAGCTTGCCCATCCTCGCCGCCTACTTAGGTATCACAATACCTAAGATGAGCGAGCCGGCAAATATAATAGCTATAATAATTGTCAGCTGATGGATCGTCTTATCGGTACCGCGACGCTCAGTATTGATTTCACCAGCACCACCGAGGCCCGCGCCAAGCGAGGCGCCGCGAGTCTGCACTAGAATAAGCAGTGTCATAATTAACACTGAGACGATCGTTACGTAGTTGTACACACTTAGGCTACTCATTTATCATGCATCTCCAAAATAGCTGTTACTAGATAGTTTACCAGTCCAATGATGACTCCGGCAAGTATAGCACCCCAAAAGTTCGTAACATGCAGTGGCGCATAGAGCCAACTAGCCAACCATACGGTGAATCCATTGATGATTACCATGAATAATCCGAGCGTGAAAAATATAGCTGGCAGACTCAAGATAATGACTACTGGTCGAAGGACCGCGTTAATAAGTGCCAGAATAAGGCCTGAAACCATCACGACTCCCAGTCTACTACCAGTAGTCTGGAAGCTGATGTGCGAACTCAGCAGTCCGGCGGCTATCCACAATCCGAGACCGCAGACAAACCAACGCACCAAGAAACGATACAAAACGCCGTGATTCATTGCTTTTCTTCAGTATAGCATAAGCAGGCTATGCGCTTGAACGGCTAGAATATAGCGTCGCCAAAGTGAAGCGTCTCTTCCCATGTCGCACCAACTAATCCGCCCAATAGAGTAGTTGTCATAGAGTCGAGAGAGGCACTAGTACCAGGAACGTCAGCAACGAGCTGAATCATACTTCGCTCATCGGCTGGGAAGGGCACCACACGAACGTCACTAGTGGCATCCGCTGAATCAATCCACAGTGTCGGTGGATTCTCGTGCGTCTCTAGCTCCAATCCGAAAGTCTGTACCTCTTCCATGGCATGGAGCTTCAAACGAATTCGATCTGAGAGTCGGCTAGAGCCTTCGGGCCTTGTCTCGACTCGTAGCGAGATTGCCCTCGGCGCCGTAGGCCTTACGCCTGGAAGATTCAATTTGATATCCTCGTTGCCTGAAAGCCAAAAGGCATAATTCTTCACTTTTCCCCGACGGCTCCATTCCGGATCGGAGGTGGGAGGCACATCCCAATGATTACACATATCCGCATATAGACCTTCATGGCCAGAAAGACGAGCCACACCTAAACAGAGACGGGCGGCTGACTGCTGGAATGTAGCCACGGCATCCGTCCTTCTCTTAATGCGAGCAGCTGCATCTTGGATAGATGGCATACCTTCAAACGTTGGCATACTATGCTAATTCACGCGGCAATTTGGCACTGAGCACCTCGCAACCGTCCTCGGTAATCAGCACATTATCTTCGATACGCACACCCAGTGCCTCTTCACGGATATAAATGCCGGGTTCTACCGTAATGACCGTGCCGGGCTTCAGTGGCTCCTCATAGTCACCAGCATCATGCGCATCCAAACCCAAAAAGTGTGACGTAGCGTGCGGAAAAAATTGCTCGCGAACGGTTTCATGCGTGATTGTCTTGATGAGTCCCAACTCACGAAGCTTTTCTCCGATAAAGGCTTCCATCTGCTTCTCATACTCTTTCAAATACACGCCAGGCTTTAGTAATGAATAGGCGTAATCCTGTGCGGAGCACACAGCATCATGTACTTGTTGTTGTCTACGCGAGGGGTGGCCATTCAAAGATATAGTCCGAGCAATATCCGCAGCGTAGCCCTTATAGCTGGCACCAACGTCTAAAATGACGAGTTCATCACTAGCAAATTGCGCATCATTAGCCATAGAATGCATCGTACACGCGCGGATACCTCCAGCAACAATCGGGCCAAAAGCATGCCCTTCGGCACCTCGACGACGAAAGCCTCGAGTGATATCTGCTTCAAGTTCATACTCGTAGGCATACTTACTTAATTTTGCAGGACGAATGAGCTCTCTCAGTGTGTCGTTCGTAATATCAATAGCACCTTGTAACGCCTCGAGCTCTATTGGCTGCTTTATCATGCGCATATGCGACAGGTGCTGACGCAAATCTAAAAGCTCAAGCTCAGTATTAATGCGCTTCAAATGACGAATCAGGCGACGTCGGGCCGGATTCGTGTACATACCCAAATAGGCGATATATGGTGGATTGGCTGCCAAGGTAGCAACATGCTGCACTTTTTTTACTCGCGCTTCTAGTTGCTTCCAGCCATCTTTTTCGCCTAGCACGTCCTTAATTCCAGAGCGACGAGTCAATTCAACGGGATCGATAGCACCGTCAAAGGTCTCCATCACAGCCTCACGCTTCGGCACGATCAGGTATTCACGACCCTTATCCATGACCAGAACGACGTCTGGATCGTTAATGCCTGTTAAGTACCAAAAACTACCATCTTGCTTGAATGGGAAGGTCTCATCTCCAGCTCGCTGTACTTGTCCAAAGGCAGTCAATACAATGGGTGCGGTACCCGTAAAAAGCTGCCGCAAGCGTTCGCGGTTAGCACTGAAAAAATCGCTTCCAAACTCCACATCCATTTCAGCGATATAGTATAACACAACAGAAAATCCGGTTCGGCCAGCACGACACCATCCAAAGCTCTAAGCACATGCGTTTTCAGTCAAAAAATGCTACGCTTAGGTCATATGAAGTTATTGCTCAAAATTCGCCTGAGCTGGTTTTTCTTCGGATTCTTTGCCTTGTACTTGAGCTTATCTTTTATATTCAAAGGCACTACATTTACGAGCGGCTCACTGACGCTCTTTTCGGTTAACTCCTTCTTATATGGCTTCTATATATCTCCGGTATTACTAAGTCAAAAAACACGTATTGACGACTTAAGCAAAGCCATACGCGCCGAAGCGAATGCGTTGTTCGACATATTGCTCAAAACCAAAAAACTGCCTAAGCGCAGCCGCTCCATCCTACAAGATCTTATCGAAGACTACATCGCTGCAAGCTTCCGTGAACGGAAGCCGGCTGAAGGCGAAGATGAGTATGAGCGAATCATTGGCTACTGCCTAGCATATGACGGCGTTGCTCCAGAAATCATAGATAAAATTACGACAACCCTCGTCACGAATCAGCAGAATCGCTCCCAACTTGCCATGCAATTGCGCAACAAAGTCTACAGCAATGAATGGTGGATTATGATTGTTCTCTTCAGCATCACACTCGGCTTTGTGCTATTTATTAATGTTGCGCACGACAACTTGGCACTCCATCTCGTTAAAGCATTACTCTGTACCGGTCTCAGCATGCTGATGATTAGTCTCCTAAAATTGAGCACACTCTCACACAAAAAAGCGATGCGTATCTGGGATCCCCTTGATACGCTACAGACAAGTCGTTTCCGTCGGATTGACTAACCTAAATAGCTTTTCACAATCTTTGCTTTAGCATCACCAAGTACCGCTGCAAGCTCGATCTCGGTCGCCTCTTTGACACCCTTCATTGACCCGAATGCACGTAATAGCTTCTTACGTGTTACCAGGCCGACTCCGGGTATGTCATCAAGATGGGAACTTGTCTGGCGTCTTGTTTTAAGCACACTATGATAGGTAACCGCGAAACGATGTGATTCGTCTCGAATACGCTGTAGTAACTTTACGAGATTAGTACTATGCGGCATATTCACCAATATAAAGTCATCACTATCCGTCTTAAAGCCACCGAGCGCGTGCATCACCTGCTCATTTAAGGCCACATTCGATTTATCTCGTTGGATTACGATCTGCTCCTCACGCTTCGCAAGTCCGATGAAAGGTATATGCGGACAGTCGGCTTCATCACGAGCACGGATGGCTGCGTCAAGCTGACCTTTTCCACCATCAATGAGCACCAGACTCGGCAATCCCCACGCCCTCCGATTCTTCTCGCTCAAACGACGTTTCAGGGTCTCATGCATATTGTAGAAGTCATTATTGTGATCCTTCTTGGTTTTGAACTTACGATATTCACCTTTATTACTCACGCCATTCGTAAATACCACCATACTGGCGACCACGTCCGTGCCCTGCATATGAGAAATGTCGTAGCCTTCTATGCGTGCAGGAAATTTTGACATACTCAAAAGATCTACGAGTTCAGCCAAAGCATGATCCTTACTAATATCCAGAAACTCTTTGTCACTAAAAATGACTTGCCTGGACAGGCTCTGCAATGCGAACAGCTGATTACGCAAGTGGCTAGCGAGCTCAAAATCCTCATTTTTAGCAGCGTGCTTCATATCGCGTTCGATATCATGTTCAATGACTTTGCGCTTCCCTTCAATAACCGCCATGAGCCGCCGCAAGTTCGCGCGGTAGGCCTCCAGGCTTGTCTTGCCCTCTTCCAGCCCAGGATCAAGGCCAAGGTGATAGTACAGCGTGGCACGCTTTTGGCTAGGCACACGTTTAGTGGCGAACGGAAACACGCGGCGCAATGACTTCAGCGCCGTGCGCACACTCAGCGTACTCAAATAGGGGCCGAAGTAACGCGCGCCATCATCCAAAGGACGGCGCGTCGTACTAACCGTTGGGTAGTCACTGTCGTAGTCGATGCGTATGTAACTAAGACTTTTGTCGTCGCGCAGCAATATATTGTAGCGAGGCATGTAGCGACGGATCATCTCCGCTTCTAAAAATAATGCTTCAATCTCACTTTCCACCACCATCCAGTCGGTCATATGAATTTCGGCAACCAATGCTTCGGTCTTAGGGTCACGCGTTCGGCTTTTCTGAAAGTACTGACGAACACGATTATTAAGATGAGCGGCTTTGCCTACATAGATAATTTCCCCTTTTATATCTTTGTGGAAATACACACCAGGATCTTTTGGTAAGGTCTTCAGCTTGTCAGTAAGTTGCTCATTCATTCTTTATAGTATATATAATTACTCGCTGACGGACAGGGCAGGATTTTTGAATTGCTCCCATCGTACAAGTGAACATAAACGTGGCCAACGCTTCATCATATCTGGATACTGCGGAAGCTCCTCGGTATGCACCCAATGACGTTTTTTATCGCTTGCTATGCGTTCAGGGAAACGAATACCGTCCAAGTGATCAATCTCATGACATGCAACGCGTGCACTAAAATCTTCAAGGATATACTGCACTTTACGACCAGTCGGGTCATACCCAGACACCTTGACAGCAACAGGTCGGCGAACCAATCCCCACACTGGTCCAGCCGAAAAACATCCTTCACGTCCTTCAGCTTTCTCCCTAGTACGCCACACGATAACAGGATTAATAATACAAACCATTTTGCCAAATGATTTGCGCGCTTCGGTTATTTTCGTATCAATGAGTATGACCCGACAGGACTCGCCAATTTGTGGTGCGGCCAAACCTACTAGCGTACGGCGCTTCTCGGTGCCTTGATTGGTGCGACGTTGTCCGTTTGCAGCCTCACGCAATCGCCTGACTACCCCAGTAACATACGCCGACGTAATGTTATCTGTCTGTATTTCGCGTGCTATTTGACTGAGACAAGGATCTTGTGGAGTGACCATGCCACGTTGCTGCTCCTCTAAAAATCGTTTTTTGTCCAACTCGGTTAGGTCGTACTCGTCATGCATGTCAGTATTTTGGTATATCGTCACTGCTGTATACCCTCCCTATTCTATCTCGTAGTATAGCATTTGACAGATCGATGTTATAAAAGCTACGTATTTTTATCTGTTATCTTGTATCTATGCTATAATCAGGACTAACGTTAAACGTAATGGGAAAGGCGGCAACAATAATGGCTTCACAAACACTCGGTGCGACCCTGTGCACGGTATGCCGCTTACGCGGTTAATCAAACGCACCATTTCGTGCTCTTTTAATCTAAGTACTCAACAATTTACTCATTACTACTCGCTCCCCTAACTCGTAGTCGGAGGCTACTGATCATGGAAAAGAACACACTAACCAAAGAAACAATTCGCTACTATTGGCGTCATGCCAGAATATACCCGGGTCACCTTCTTGGCCTACTCTTTTCTATACCCCTCGCCACTCTATTTCTCACCTTCTTGCCACCTTTAATTATCTCTCGCATGCTGCAACGTATTAGCAGCGGAGATTTTGTACATGGACAAATTGGAACATTCATACCAGGGCTCGTCGGCTATTCCATTTTTAGCATCCTTGGTGGGGTTATCATGTGGCGAGTTGCCGTTTTCTTCGTATGGAAGCTCGAGATGAAAGTATTACGTGATATTCACCGCGAAGTGTTTGACCACTTACTCAGCTTGAGTGCCAATTTCCACTCCAACCGCTTCGGCGGTTCACTTGTTTCCCAGACGAACAAGCTCGCCAGTGCCTACGTCCGCATTGCCGACACAACACTCTTCGAACTGTCGACGCTCATTCTGTCTTTTGGCTTCGCGTTCGTCATTCTAGCGATGCAGGTACCGTGGATCGCACTTGCCTTACTTATTCTGTCGATAGTATTTATGACTGTCGCCGTGTTTGCCACGAATGAAGTACGTCACTTACGAACTCTTGAGGCGGCAGCCGAGAATAAACAAACTGGTCAACTTGCTGACGCCGTGACTAATGTCATGGCCGTAAAGAGTTTTGCAGGTAGTGGCTTCGAGCGCAAGCTCTTCCATACTGTCACTGAAGATACACGGCGCGCGACACAAAAAGTTATGGTGTCCGCACAAAAACGTGACACGATTTTTTCTATAGGAACGACATTGATTGGTATTGTGGCCTTGGTGCTATCCGTCATGGACATCGTGCTCTATAGCGCGCAGCTTGGATCAGTCTTTCTAGTTATTACATATACGGGACTCATAGGCCAACGGTTATGGGACTTCGCACAGCACACACTCCGTGATTATAATCGTGCCCTGGGCGACGCTCAGGAGATGATCGAAATTCTGGCTATAGAGCCTGAAGTAAAAGACTCTGATAAGCCAGAAAAAGTACGAATGAATCATGGTGCAATCGAATTTAGAAATACGGATTTCACACACCCAGATTCACGCGATGGCGATGTACTATTCAGTAACCTGAACCTACAGATCGCTGCCGGAGAAAAAATAGGTCTTGTTGGGCATTCTGGCTCAGGCAAGACGACGCTCACACGACTACTCCTCCGCTTTAATGAGATCGATGGAGGCGAAATTCTTATCGACGGGCAGAACATTGCCGCAGTCACACAGGATGATTTGCGTCGTCATATTGCTTACGTACCACAGGAACCACTGCTATTCCATCGCTCCATTCGTGAGAATATTGCCTATGGAAAACCAGGCGCCACCAAGGCTGAAATTGAAGCTGCCGCTGAGAAGGCTTATGCCAATGAATTCATAGCCAAGCTGCCGAAACAATACGATACGCTCGTTGGAGAACGTGGCGTAAAATTGTCAGGGGGACAACGACAACGAATTGTCATTGCTCGCGCCATTCTTAAAGATGCGCCCATCCTGGTACTTGATGAGGCAACGAGCGCCTTGGACTCTGAGAGTGAAAAACTGATTCAGTCGGCACTATGGGAACTCATGAAAGGACGTACAGCTATTGTTATTGCGCACCGTTTGAGTACTATTCAGAAGATGGATCGAATCTTAGTCCTAAGCGATGGTGACATTATAGAGCAAGGTACACACGGCAATCTATTGAAACAGAAAGGCACATACGCCAAACTATGGGCCCACCAATCTGGTGGCTTTATAGAGGACTAATTACTATGGACGAATCAAAAGCAAGCCAAGCCGCTACTCGACTAGCCATAAAGCGATATATGAGCCAAATATGGCAACACCGCCTATTCTCCGTACCCGCAATGGTACTCGTTGGCATCGGCACCATATTCGTGGCGTACGTACCACCGCTTATCGTAGCGAGCGCATTAAAGCGCTTTAGTCACACCGAAGCCACGCTACACTTCCTACTTCCTTATCTTGTCGGATTCGGGGCGGCCTGGATGGCCGGAGAAATGTTGTGGCGCATTGCGTTCTTATGCCTTGCACAAGCCGAAAATCGAGCCATGCGTAGTCTGTATATAAATGGTCTTGCCGAATTAGAAAAAAAGGATATCGACTTTTTCCATAATAACTTCGCTGGCTCGCTTACAAAAAAAGCCATTGGGTACGGAAGAAATTTCGAGGGTTTCTTCGACACGATCGTCTTTAATATCACGGCAAACATACTACCGCTCTTTTTCGTACTCTTTGTGCTATGGCGTTTCTCGCCGTGGCTCGCGGTCGCGTTACTTGGCATGCTTATACTTGCGATGCTCCTCATCGCACCACTTATTAAGCGACGTAAACAGCTTGCGGATATACGAGAGGCAGCGGGCAATGTGATGGCGGGTCATATATCCGATGTTATCGGGAATATGGATGCCGTGCAGGCCTTTGCTCATCAACAATTTGAGCAAAAAAAGCATGTAAAAAACGTTGAAGACTTTATGCAGAAAACGCTCAAATCCTGGAACTACCATGTTCTCAAGGTGGACATGACCATCTCGCCCATTTACGTACTCACAAACGTTCTAGGGTTGGCTCTTGCAGTGCTTCTCGGCCATACCGCGACTGCCACCGCGACAATCTTTATTACCTTTAGCTACTTTACCTCTGCAACGCGAGTACTATGGGAATTTAATCGCACCTATCGTAACCTTGAAAATGCCATAGCCGAAGCCGCGCAATTTACTGATTTACTACTTATACCGCCAACCGTTAATGAGCAGGAGAATTCTCAACCATTCGCCATTACCAAGGGCACTGTAGATTTTCACGCCGTAGATTTCACGTACGGAACGGGTAAGCCGCTGTTCAAGAATCTCAATCTGCATATTGCTGCTGGCGAGAAAATTGCACTCGTGGGCCATTCCGGAGGTGGTAAATCCACCATCACTAAACTGCTCTTACGATTCATGGATATTACTGGCGGTGAACTGTGCATCGATGACAAGAACATCGCCACCGTTCGCATCCGTGACTTGCGACATCATATTGCTTATGTACCGCAAGAACCCGTTATGTTTCATCGGACTATTCGTGAAAATATTCGTTATGGCAAATTAGATGCAACCGACAATGACGTTATCGTTGCGGCCAAGAAAGCGAACGCGCATGAATTCATCATGGAGCTGGCACAAGGATATGACACTCCCGTAGGTGAGCGGGGCGTGAAGCTATCCGGTGGTCAGCGGCAACGTATTGCTATTGCGCGGGCCATAGTGAAAGATGCACCGATCCTACTACTAGACGAGGCGACAAGCGCGCTTGATTCAGAGAGCGAAAAACTTATTCAGGACGCCTTATGGAAACTCATGGAAGGCAGAACTGCCATTGTTATTGCGCACCGTTTGAGTACTATTCAGAAGATGGATCGAATTTTCGTGCTTGACCACGGCGCGATAGTCGAGGAAGGTACGCACAAAACACTACTTGAACAGAAAGGCATTTACGCCAAGCTGTGGGCTCACCAATCTGGCGGCTTTATCGAAGAATAGGTCTTGGCGCTAACAAAAATCCCTCTAGATGGAGAGACTCCGAAAGAATCGGTATAATAGGACTTTATATGAGTAAGACAAAATCGACAGACTACGCAACCATTCGATTATTCTGGCAAACTGGCCTGCGCCACAAAAAAATACTGTGGGTTGCGGCGCTACATCCAATAGGCGCCATTTTCATAAGTGTGCTAGCGCCCCTATTTGTCGGCAAAGTAATTGCAAGCCTTGCTCGAGTTGACGGCCACCCCATGCAGTTCGTCATCTACTTTGTAGCATCAGCCATCATTGGAGTAGTCTGTAATTTCTTTGGCTTCCGTGCAGTACTACACTACCAAGCGGCCGCTATGAGCGACCTACAGGCTAAGGCGATGGACGTACTCTTGCGACGGAGCGTTGGATTCCATAACAATAACGTTGGTGGCAAACTCGTATCAGATGCAATAGACTTTCCTGCAGCTTTCTCCTTGCTGAGCAATGCATATTTTATTAATTTAATTCCTTACGCCATCATCTTGGTATTTGGTTCGGCGGTAGTCTTCACGCAGTCATGGTCGCTCGGACTTGTCGTAACCCTCATGGCCGCCTTTGCTTTTGGATCGGGTATTTTTGAAAGTCGCAGACGCGCACCGCTACGCAGCCGCCGTCTCAAAGTATCCAAGGCCATTACAGGACATATGGCCGATACAATACTTAACGTGCAAACCGTCAAAACATTTGCGCGCGAGGATGACGAATTACGCAAAAACGCCAAGTTAAACCGGCAACTGCTTGAGCTACGACTTAAGGATTGGGGGACTGCCGCGTCTCAGGGTAATCGCCGCGTTGCGATCCTCTTCTGTTTGCAGTTACTGTTCATATTGCTCATCATCCACCTAGTACAGCGTGACCCACACTTGCTCGCCATTGGTATCTTTGCGTTTACCTTCAGCATCATGCTGAGTAACAGACTATTTGAAGTTAACACGCTACTACGCAATATTGAAGACGGCCTCCTTCAGGCGCAACCGATGACTGAGATTATTTTGCAAGAAACAGAAATTTTAGATAAGCCCGACGCCAAACCCCTCAAAATTAAAGACGGAGCCATTACCCTACAGGATATGACCTTCCATTATCAAGACGAAACCGCCATACAGACCGTATTCGATCACCTCAACTTATCAATAGCACCGGGCGAAAAAATAGGCCTCGTCGGCCCAAGTGGTGGCGGTAAATCAACACTGACACGCCTATTGCTCCGCTTCGAAGACATCACAGGCGGCGTCATTGCCATTGACGACCAAAACATTGCCAATGTACAACAAGCGTCCCTGCGTAAAAGTATTTCATACGTGCCGCAGGAGCCCCTCCTCTTTCACCGCTCTATTAGCGAAAACATCGCTTACGGCAACCCTTCAGTCTCTGCACAGAAGATCAAACAAGCCGCACACTCAGCTCATGCCGATGACTTCATTGTAAAATTAAGGGATGGGTACGACACAGTTGTTGGCGAGCGCGGCGTGAAGCTATCCGGTGGCCAAAGACAACGTGTCGCCATTGCTCGCGCCATTCTTAAGGATGCGCCTATTCTGATCTTCGATGAAGCAACTTCTGCACTTGATAGCGAAAGTGAGGTCACCATTCAGGACGCACTCTGGCGACTTATGGAAGGCAGAACTGCCATTGTTATTGCGCACCGTTTGAGTACTATTCAGAAGATGGATCGAATCCTAGTCTTAGATGAAGGTAAAATCGTAGAACAAGGCACTCACAAACAGCTTCTCAAACAGAAAGGCCTCTACGCCAAATTGTGGACGCATCAGTCCGGCGGCTTCATTGAAGAATAAGACGTAGACATTAGAAGGAACCATTGTTACAATGCGGCTTGCTATGAGTCTTACAAAAGAAGATCTATCTGATATACGCATAGTTATCAATGAGGTTTTTGAAGCTCTTTCTACTCCTCGCTTCGACGGCCTGGAGGGACGGATGGATTCGTTAGACGGGCACGTGGGCTCGTTAGATGGAAAAGTCGATGGTTTTATGATTGAGACCAATCAACACCTGATGCATATAGACCGCCATCTTGACAGTATCGACGGCAAGCTAAGTGCCATCGAAGAAGACATAAAAGAGCTCTATCTGATGATAGCTGGCCTGCAGAAAAGTTCGCCTTGGGCCAATAAAAAATTCACGGGGTTAAGCCCTGAGCAAAAACTATTGGCCATGCACAGCGAGTTACTTAAGCTCGCAAACGAAATGGGCGTACAATTGCCCACTACTAAATAAGCAGCATAAACCCTCTGGGACTGCATGCCTAAGTCAAGATATTAATTGTGGCTGAATAACCTATGCTAGAAAGCCTCGACACACCTTGAGTGTATGCATTAGTTTGTACGTTCGGGCTCTGCAACCGACTAATGTCAGTCCAGCTATAGAGTAAACCCACCCGAGGAAGCCTGAGGTGGGTTTACAGGAAAATGCGCAGGCTATTCTTTCTTGGCTGCTTCTTCGGACTTCTCGGCTGATTTCTCAGCTTCTAGGCCTTCAGCTGCCTCACCGGCATTAACATTGGCAGTCGCCTCTTCTTCGCTTGCATCACCGCCGGCTGCATCATTTGCAGCCTGCAGAGCACTTGGTTCGAAGACAGTGGCTAACGGATGCGTAGGATCGGCCTTTACGACCACACCCGCCGGCAAAATCAAATCAGCAACGGTAACCTGATCACCGACAGCGACCAGTTGCTCACCATCGAACTCGATAAAGTCGGGTAAGTTCTTAGGCAACGATTCGATTTCAACAGTCTCCTGCTGGTGGAGTACGACTAGTCCAGCGCGCTCGGCCGGTGTTGCATCGTTGTCACCTTCAAGTTTAATGCGTACGGGGATCTCAGCAGTAACCTTTTCATTGGCCTTCACAGCATTAAATACTACGTGACGTAGTGCGTGCTTCTTGGGGTCAACATCAATATCCTTGATGAGAGCGACGAATTGTTTATCGCCAGCCTTCAACTGTACGAGCTGGTGCTTTCCCGCAGACTTGTATGCTTTGAGCAGCTCAATGTACGAACCGCTTACGTGGATCGAAGGCTTGCCGTGATCATGAATGACAGCAGGTACTAGACCTTCATCACGTAAACGCTTTACGGATTTTCCTTTAATATCACGTGGTTCAAGTTGTACAATAACGTCTTCCATATAGTTCCTTCTGTTAGGGCAAATCGCCTATCTGTTTACTAGTATAACAAAGAGTGGACGATTACGCTTGAATACGGTAGGCTATCTGTATATATGAATGTAGATACGATCATTCAAAGTGGCGGTATTTTGGCCATAGCCACCATCATCTTTGCAGAGTCCGGCATGATGCTAGGTTTCTTCTTACCAGGCGATACACTACTGCTCGCCGCAGGCGTCTTTGCCGCTCAAGGTAAATTGTCCATCGGCGTTTGCATCGCAGCCATTTCCGTTGCGGCCATCCTTGGCGACAATACCGGCTATTCTATCGGCCGCGTTATGGGGCCACGCTTGTTCAAGAAGAAAGACGGCATACTGTTTCGCCATGAGTACGTTGAGCGCACCGAAAAATTCTATGAAAAATACGGCAGCAAGACCATGCTCCTCAGCCACTTTATTCCAATCGTACGAAGCTTTGCGCCATTCGTAGCCGGCGTCGGAAAAATGTCACGAGTCAAATTCTTTATATTCGACGCCATCGGCGATACCGTCTGGGCTGCGTCAATCACCTTGCTTGGCTATTGGTTTGGAAGCCGTATTCCAAACATTGACCACTACGTCTTACCGACAATCCTTATTGTTATGCTGTTAAGCTTTGCACCAGTTATCTGGCATCTCTTCGGTGACCCCGTAGCACGAAGACGTTTCATTGCCATGCTCAAGCGCACACCCAAAGACATCGACCAAAAATAGCTTTTTAGATTAAATAATTTTATTATACGTACTATGTCGGTCAATAGACTCCAGGTAGCTGAAGCCAATCCCAATCTTAGAGGCTTACGTCTAGACACCGGATTTTCGCTGCTGCGCGCGGTCGGTGGAGATGAGTATGAACGGCTAGCTGTTGATTTACGTCCCTTACTTGGTCCGGACGATACGCTCTACAGAGGATCCCCTGGCGATCAAAATACTGTGCAGCAAGAGTTACAAGGTCGAATCCGGCTAATAGGCACACAAGACATACACAAAATGAGCGAAAATAACCCGACAGCCGCGGAAGTAGCTTTGCATCTCCCTCTGCAGGGGACTCTAATCAGCGCAAGAACGACTGTCCCGACATTAAACGGAGCTATTACGGATATACCTATCGAGGGAGTACGGGCAGACTCTTACTACGCGGATACCGAGCACTACATCACGGGGATTCCTACAGGCGAAGATCTTCTCTTCTTGCGCAGAGAGCGAACACAAGTCTTGGGCGTCATGGGCCTACGAAGCACAGTCCAATGGATGCCAAGAATACCCTTCGCCTATCTTCGTACGAAAAATATGGATCATGTAGATGAGGTCGTTGCAACCATAGAAGACAGACACCCGAAGGTGACGCTCTGGCGAGCCGGATACATGTATAAACGAAAAAGATGATAGATAAAAACTACCTGGGGGATGCTTAGAGCATTCTTTTCAAAAACTGCCCAGTATAACTCTTGGGGTGTTTAGCAATTTGCTCTGGTGTGCCAGTTGCAACAACCATACCACCGCCTGTGCCACCCTCCGGCCCCATATCAATAACGTAGTCAGCAGATTTAATGACGTCTAGGTTATGCTCAATAATGACCATACTGTTACCAGTCTCAACAAGTGCGTGCAATACACTTAATAGCTTATCCACGTCAGCCATATGCAAGCCTGTAGTCGGCTCATCTAAGATATACACCGTACGACCCGTAGAGCGTTTACTGAGCTCACTGGCGAGCTTGATACGCTGTGCTTCACCACCGCTTAATGTAGTAGCTGGCTGACCAAGTCCGATATACCCAAGTCCTACCTCAACCATTGTCTGCAGTTTGCGAGCAATGCCCGGCTGATTTTCAAAAAACTCCAATGCCTGCTCACAGGTCATTTCTAGAACGTCACTAATTGTCTTGCCTTTATAGTGAATCTCCAGAGCTTCACGATTATAGCGCTTGCCGTGACATACTTCACAGGGTACATAGACATCAGGTAAAAAGTGCATTTCGATTTTAATGATACCGTCACCTGAACAGTTTTCGCAGCGGCCACCTTTTACATTAAAACTAAAACGACCGGGACTGTAACCACGAAGTTTCGCCTCTGGTGTAGCGGCAAAAAGCTCACGGATCGGCGTAAAGAGACCTGTATATGTAGCAGGGTTACTGCGTGGAGTTCGGCCAATTGGCGATTGATCAATGATTATCGACTTATCCAATTCCTTAATACCTTCGATATCATCGTGTTTGCCTGGCACAGAATTAGCACGCATGAGGCGTGCCTGTAGTTCTTTTGCCAAAATATCGTTTATCAAGCTAGACTTGCCTGAACCACTCACCCCAGACACGACAACCATAGCTCCGAGCGGAATCTCTACGTCAACGTTCTGTAGGTTATTTTCTCTTGCGCCGCGAATGATCAGCCTCTTGCCATTACCCGGACGACGCTTCTTAGGAACGGCTATCTTCTTCTTGCCAGATAAATATTGACCAGTGAGGCTCTCAGGATTTTTCTCCACCTCAGCGGGCGTTCCTTGAGCAACTACATGGCCGCCGTGCACCCCAGCGCCAGGCCCGATGTCCAAAAGGTAGTCAGCTGTGCGAATGGTGTCTTCATCATGCTCTACCACAAGCACCGTATTACCCAAGTCACGCAGATGCTTCAACGTCTTAATGAGACGATCATTATCCCGCTGGTGCAGTCCAATGCTCGGCTCGTCCAGTACATACAATACCCCTTGCAGGCCAGAGCCAATTTGCGTCGCCAAACGGATACGCTGTGCTTCACCGCCGCTCAATGTCGTAGCGCCCCGCAAAAGAGTAAGGTAATTGAGACCGACATCGTGTAGAAACCCTAATCGGGCGTTCACTTCTTTGAGTACCTGCTCGCCAATATGCATTTCTTTGTCGTTTAGGTGCACCGTCGCAAAAAATGCTATCGCATCATCAATACTGAGCTGACAAATATCCATAATTGAGTGGTCAGCGACTTTAATGGCCAGCACTTCTGGCTTCAAGCGTAGCCCCTTACAGGAATAGCAAGGTTTCTCAACCATAAATCGTTCAATATCGCTCCGCATAAACTCACTGTCAGTTTCCTTATGTCGACGCTCTAAATTAGGAATCACACCTTCATAGGTCGTCTCAAAGGTACGGCCACTACCGAGTGACACTCGATACTTTTCGTTTCCCGTACCGTAGAGCAAACGATCAAGATCTTCTTTACCGAGCTCGGCAGTAGGCACATGCAAGCTAAAACCATATCGCTCAGCAACTGCCTGCATCTTTTTTGAGTACCAGGCATCCGCGTTAATACGATTAAACGGACGAATTGCCCCCTCGGCAATAGTAAGTCGTCCATTAGGGATAACTAGCTCGGGGTCAACCTCCAGACGAGAGCCAAGACCAGTACAAACCGGGCAAGCACCCTGTGGCGAGTTAAAGCTAAACGTCCGTGGCTCCAATTCTGGGATGGCTATTTCAGGATGATCAATACAGGCGTACATCAAACTATATTGCGATTCTTCATCAGTGTCCGCATTGACGACACGAACTTTGCCTTCAGCGGCTTCGAGTGCCTGTTCTACAGACTGCGCCAGACGGCTACGACTTGGCTCATCGTTGACGAGACGGTCGATGACAATGTCGATCGTATGCTTGTAGTTCTTGTCGAGTTCCGGAAATTCATCAAGAGCGTACACCACGCCATCGATACGGGCGCGCGCAAAACCAGCACGACTATATTGCTCAGGGATATGTTCAAAGGCGCCTTTCTTAGCAGTCACAATAGGTGCAAGAATCATTAGACGAGCACCCTCGGGTATATGCGTAATCTGGTCGACAATATTCTGGGTTGTCTGGCGAGTGACTGCCTTACCGCAAATTGGACAGTGCGGCACACCAATACGAGCGAATAGAAGTCGTAAATAGTCATAAATCTCAGTGACAGTTGCGACTGTCGAACGAGGGTTGCGACTCGTAGACTTCTGGTCAATAGAGATTGCCGGGCTAAGGCCATCAATCTGATCAACGTCAGGTTTTTCCATAAGGCCTAGGAATTGACGAGCGTAGGAGCTCAGTGATTCTACGTAACGCCGCTGTCCTTCGGCATAGATAGTATCAAAAGCTAGCGAGGACTTACCGGAACCTGATAGACCGGTCACAACAACCATTTTATTACGCGGCAGACGAACACTAATGTTTTTAAGATTATGCTCCCGCGCGCCTTGTACGACTATTTCCTCATTCATAACAGATAGAGTATAGCGGAAAACTGGTCATTTTACTACCCACCCGTTGCTCATCGCCATTCAATATGATTCGGTATCTTGTGCATTTTCCCCGGTAATCCTCGCGAGCAGGCTTCCATATTGAGAGCAGATACTAGTTCACTTGGTGATTGCGCTCAGCAGGTCTGGCGTGTATCCCAAGCCAAGATCTGAGCTTATGCCCAACCCTGCTCAACAAAAACAGCCTCTATGGATCTTTCTCCCAATACTGCATAGTCTCGCCAAGTAGCCTTAGAGGGCTTAGCGTTCACCCACAGTCCCTGCCAACGTTCCGGAATTCCATGAGCTGCCAATGCAGCCTCCGCCTCTGACGTCGGAAATAGCATAGTATGTGGCAACGCATCAAAGTCGGTTTCATTCGATAAAAATTGCTGCCAAGTCGTATCAATAGTGCATTCAGCAATTCCTGCATCTTGAGTCTGCAAAAAAGTATGCGAATAGAATAGCTGCGAAGGCACACGCCCAATCATGGCCACCGTCTCCAACGACTCGCGTCTCAAGAGCTGCTGCATAATTAAGCTCATTTCTCCACAACTACCATCTATTGGCCACTCAGCACCCCTGCGAGTCCGGATCATACCGTGAGTACGGCTGCTCGCATGGGCAAATAACGAATAAGCCGTAACGGCCGCCCTGTCTACGACTGCCGCAAGTTCAGTATGCTCCTTGCTAAGCGGAGTGAGTCTACGCTCCCTGCCTCTCTCTACTGCCAATTCTAGACGTAGTGGCTCCTGCCCGCTCACATAGTCTCTCAATCTATTGACCTCTGTAGCAACCGAGCATCCATCTACCGTTCCGGGCGCACGCACGCAACCCGACAGGAGACGCTCACCCAGTGCGAGCATTGCTGGCCCTTCGGCAAAAGCAGCAACTCCTGATTCTTGAAGCTCACTCATAAGAATAGTCAGGCCGATCTTATCGAAGCAGCCATTTTGTCCAAATTGTCCTATCCTTGCAAGCTCACTCATACCGTATGCTCGTAGCATACTACATACTAACTTTTACTTGTATGCATCTATTTTGTCTTGCGGCCGGGGAGCCATTCGACACTCGTTAGCAACGGGCCAAAAGAGTCTTCGCTTGGTGGGGTGTGGCGGGCTGCAATTTCTTCTGAGGTGGGATCGCGGCGTACGAATCGTATATTAGGAACGTCTTCGATGAGTGTAAACGGCGTCTGTTCTGCACCCTCCCCCATAAGAAGCGTGGCAGTGGTTGCGAGGCTGTCGACGACGTTTGTACGAGACAGCAGCAGCGGACGACCGAACAGATCATTTTCGTCCTTGTAGCTACGCACCGGCTCAATGCCGCTATAGGCAAGTGCGAGTCCAATCGCACCCCAGCGTAGTGGTAAGAAATTCCCATCCGCGATGATGACTGCCACTTCACGAAGCCTAAAGCGATCTATGAGGTAGCGACGTATCTCGTTTGCGCTAGCCTGCGGATCTTTGGGCCAGAGCACATATACACCATCGGCATTTGACTCATCGATGCCTGAATTCGGTGTGAGCATGTCATGGGCAATAGTAAATGTGTAGCCATGCTGCGCTTCGGCGTGTGGCATGATCCATTCAGCTTCAGTTCGTACAAGCTTCTGTAAATCAGTTCCCTCAATAGGCGCAGTGCGTCCTTCACAAAGTGACACTATCTTAGAGCTCACCACAAGCACGCTGCGCTCGGGGACATCTAATAAGGATTCGTCAAGCAGCGTAGCCATAGTACAAGCACCAACGGTTACTTTACGGGAACGAATAGCTTTTGCAATCATACCGCCGCCTCAGCCACTAAGTGAGCTTCAGCCGGCTTTCGTTTCAGCCACCATACGCCCAAGTACACAAGTGGGGTCTCCAATACAGAGAAGGCACACTTCACCAACCAATAAGGCAAAATAATGCCCACCAAAAACGATATATTACTACTGAATGAGAGACCAAATGCATAGAACGCTAAGGTCAAAAAGATTACGGAATCAGCCAGCTGCGAAATAAAATTCGACGCGTTATTTCGCAACCATAATGCACGGCCATGTAGCATACGACGCAAGCGAGCGAAGACCAGCACGTCTAATAGTTCGGATAACGCAAACGCGACAAGACTTGCCATCGCAATGCGTAACGACGCCCCAAAGATCGTGTCATACGCCGCCTCCTTTGACGCAAAACGCGCTGAGGGGGCGATATGTACGGCAAGCAACTCAAATAGCATCAACAAAAATACCATGAAGATACCAGAGAATACCACGCTACGGGCTCGTTTGCGCCCATGCACTTCTACTATCACATCAGTTACCGTAAATAGTAGCGGAAATACAAATACCGCTACGCTAGACGTAAGGTGCAGGCCTCCAATCTGTCCAAGCGAAAAAGTTTTCGCACCCATAAGTTCTGCCACCATAACTCCAAAAACATACAGTGCCACCAAAAAATCAAATTTCCGAATCATTCCATACTCCTCTCAGCTAGTAAAAATCTACAGTCGTGCGAGAAGACAATGAAGTCCAATCGACTAGGAACCGATAGTAACGAAACTTGACCAGGTGGTAATGCGTTTATTGAGTAACATAGCGTTGACCTTTTCGCTCAGCCTACGACTCTATGGGGTTACTGTCAAGCAAATAATGTGCCAATAAGGTGCCGTGATCATTCATGCGGGCAACATTATCTAGACGAGCAGGGATATCCAATACCTCAGAAGCAACCATCGGCGCGCCGGCACCCATGAAAAATGGCTCTATTGTCAGGTATAGTTCATTGACTAAGCCACTCTTCAAGAAAGCCGTGCTCAACTCACCACCAGTCAAAAGCAACATGCTCTCATAGCCTCGCTCTGTCAACTTTTCTACTAATAGATCTGGATCATCACTCGTAAACTCGCGTTGCTCCGGTACTTCATCTTCGGCAAATGCTTCGGGATGGTGTGTCATCACTATGTAGAGACGTTCCTTGTGCAAGCCAGGGTGCTGCTTTTCGTATGTCGTACGACCAAGGACAATAACTTCAAAATGACTAATGAGCTGGGTGAGAAGCACTCCGTCTTCTTTTGAAGCCCAGTCAGCGACTCTGCCCCCATCTGGCTTAGCGATCTTTCCATCTAGTGATGCGACATAGGCAAGTGCGATATGCATAAAACTACCCCTCCTGTTCGGGTATGATACTTTCCGCGTATAATTTTAACTCTTCAAGTAAGTACCGTTGATGATCGGTGAGATTGCTATCAGTCGATACTTGTTGGAGTCTATCTAAAAACTTAGCAAGTTTACTATTGACTCCTCCGCTAAGCAACTTTTTTGTACGAAATTGCTCCCATGCTTCACGTTCCTCACCCGTCAACTGCTTGGGATAATTGCGCGCCTTGTACAACGGCAGCAATGCCTCAAGACGACTATCCTTGAACTTCACACCTATGTCGCTTAATTCTGCAGGAGTTGCCGCACGGACCACGCGCATAGCCTGTTTATCCTGCGTCTCGAAGAATCCATCATACAATTGGCTATCCACATCCTTTTCATCGCTAAACAAACGAGCCTGCTGTTGTTTTTCCAGAATATCTGCGGCTTTACATAACTTTTCTTCGAGTTGCGTGTCCTGCCTTAGGATTGCTTCATGCTTTCGTATAAGCTGCATATCGAGTTGCAAACGCTTCTGACTGTCAGCATCCAATACGCCAAGTGGCGCAACTGCCGGACATTTATTATACTGCAATGAATCCACTGGCAAACGTGGCTCATCTCTGTCTTTTTTCCATTTCCACGATTCAGCCAATTGCTCGGCAGTCTTCAGTAGCCACTCCGTAGGATCATAACGTAAGTCATACACGAATGCCGTGCCAGAACGAGCAGGATGTGAACAGATCGCCATTACAACCGTGGTCTTCTCAAATGCACTCGAGTACGTCCCGCAGGTGTAGACAAACGGTTCTGCTTTTTCGACAAGCTCAGCCACTTTCTTCTTATCGCGCATGTGCAGGAGATACTCAAACAGCTTTGTTTGTTTGTTACGGATAAGGCGAGCAACTGCAATAGTCGCATCAACATCGCTCAAGGCATCGTGGGCGTGTTCGTGGGCTATCTTATTTAGTGCCGTTAAGAGTTCCAGGCGGTTGGTGGGCTTACCTTTTGCGTCAAATGGCCAAGCAATCCCCTGGGGACGCAGGGCACGCGTCATGCGTACAACATCAAGTAAGTCCCAACGACTTCTATCGTCTTGCCATTGCCACTCATAGGGATCGTAGAAGTTGCGGTAGTGCAATGTTCGCACAAACTCGTCGTCGAATCGAACCGTATTGAAGCCAAGCATGATTGTACCTGGTGTGGCGATCTCATTTGTAAACTGATGCAAAAACTCAGCCTCGGTTATGCCATCTGCCAATGTTGCCTGAGGTGTAATGCCAGTGATAAAAGCCGCATCAATATCGGGCAAGATATCATCGGTCAGTCTGATGAGCACATTCACTGGCTCCCCAATGGGCCGTAGCTCCAAATCGGTTCGCCGACCAGCAAACTGCATAATTCGCGCATCCCGAGGATTGAGCCCACTAGTCTCAAGATCGTAAAAGAAAAAACTGGCAGCCATAGCTACCAGTCTAGCAGATATTAGAAATCAATGATGTTGCCTAGTACAAATGATGCACACCTAAGTGCAACTTAGATCTGATCTCGTTTAGTAAACGAATTCGCCCTTGGGCTTAAAGCGTACTGTGTCGCCCGGCTCAATGCCTTGTCGCACGAGCTCATGCATAATCCCCTGGCGCTTCATAATGTCGCGTAGACGCTCCACACCCTCTATGCTATTAAAGTCCGTTCTGCCTGCAAAGCGCTCAATCTTCGGTCCATGCACCACATAGACACTTTCTTCTTTTATAACTCCCCAGGCTTCACCCTCATCTTCCAGAGTCAACGTCGGTACATCCGGTGAGCTAATTGCCGCTTCAAGAGCGCGCTCATGGGCACGTTCAGAGTCAACAAGACCCCGTACCAAGCGTAACATCTGTGGCACTCCTTGTTTAGTCATGCATGAGATAGCAATCAATGGCGTGCCCTTTGGTATTACTTTCTTCAGCTTGTTCAGCTGATCTTTGACGATTTCGCTGTCCAAACCTTCAATTTTAGTGAGCACAACAACCTGCGGGCGGGCAGAAAGGTCAATCTTGTATGCCTTAAGCTCACCCTGAATTGTCTTGTATACGCCGGCAACATCTTCCTGATAAGCATCAATAAGGTGCATAAGCACGGCTGTACGTTCTACGTGGCGAAGAAATTCATCCCCCAAACCTTTGCCTTCGGCAGCACCCTCAATAAGACCGGGAATATCAGCGAGCAAAAGACTTGCCTCATTGTCGACATCAACAACACCAAGGTTGGGCGTCAGTGTCGTAAATGGATAATCAGCGATCTCTGGGCGAGCATTACTCACGACGCTCAACAGTGTCGATTTACCCGCGTTCGGTAAACCGATAAGACCAACATCAGCAATCATTTTCAACTCTAAACGCACCATAAACTGTTGGCCGTCTTCACCTTTTTCAGCCACTCTTGGAGCTTGACGTGTACTACTAATAAAGTGGGCGTTACCAAAACCACCTTTGCCACCTTTTGCTATAATGACACGCTTGCCGTCTTCGTCGCCATCAGCCAAGACATGTCCTTCCTCATCAGTAGCGACTGTTCCAACTGGAACTACTACTTCGAGATCCTGCGCGCTACGGCCATGCTTTTTTACCTTATCACCAGGCTGACCCGATGGCGCAACGAGCTCTCTCTGAAAACGAAAGCTGGCCAACGTATTTTGATTACGGCTAGCAACCAACACTATGTCGCCACCGTCGCCACCGTCGCCACCGTCTGGACCGCCCTTATCGATAAATTTCTCATGCCGAAAACTAACACGGCCATTGCCGCCGTCGCCTGCTTTAATCAGCAAAGTTGCATTATCGATAAAACTCATAAGATAAGTATGACAGATTTATAGGTATTAGTAAACGGAAGGTCATGTCACACCTACTATCTTTAACTCAAACACTCGGCAACGAGTTAGCCCCAATCAGTCGGTTACTTGCCCGTGCGGTCATACGCAAATACGCTATCTAACCCACAAATCTAGAATCAAAATAGTCTAGTATACGTAGCTGTACGTACCGACGAGATCAGCCGGCACGAGCTTCCAGTCGACAACACCCCAACCACCACGCGGTGTTGTGTCACCTATAGAGACTTGTCCATACGAGTTCATTTCAGATATCCAGAAGCTACCATCATCGTTAACCTGCTCAACAAAAGCGACATGTCCTGGCGCACCGCTATGCCGCACGGCTACAGCACCAACCTGCGGAACCGATCCTGTAGCGATACCCATGCTTGCCGCTAAAACGGCCCAAGTGTTGGCGTTACCCAGGTTAGACGGAACGGGCCTACCTACCTGACTACGACGATTCGCTACATACCAGGTACAGAAGCCATAGTCGTAGCCATTTGACGCATAGGAGCCATAGGTAGGAGCAGTCGCCCTAATCTGTGGTAACACAGCCGGTGCGGCTGGCTGCTGGCCGTTAGGAATGAGGACCTGCTCACCGGTCTGGATGCCTAGCAACTCAGCATCGTTATATGCTATGATCTGATCCTTATTGGCACGATACTTGCTTGCCAGGCTGTCCACAGTATCACCAGCTTGAACGGAATATACTATGCCGTTTACTGGAGGAATGTTTAACTTTGCGCCAGTACTCACCGTGTTGCCACTCAGGTTATTCGACCACATAATACTTTCGGAAGTCACATTAAACATTGCCGCAATGCTCGAAACAGTATCACCAGCCTTTGCGACATAGCTATGAATGTCCTTGCGACTTTTAAGAGCAGTGCTGACCGCCTGCGGTTTAGCTACAACCGTATTATCCGCAGGCGCTACGGCCGTACTGGCCTGAGCACTATCTGCCTGGTTGATAACGGCCGTTGTCTCAGGTAAGCCAGCTGCAAGAGATGCATTAGCGGCGATATCCGCAGAAGAGACTTGGTCAAGAGGTTCGGCTGCCTCGCTACCACTTGAAGAAATCACGGCATTTTGCGCTACTGGCTGCCCTCGCTTCGTCCCTTGTAGCAAAAAGCCCCCAATACCGAATAATAATGCAATATTCAGGGTAATTAGCCCATAACGGACAACACGTCGGTCGGCAAGGAATGAACTAACCTTCCGTCGTAAACGAGGTGAAAATGTCGATTGACGCACGGTGTGCAGTCGACCGATTAAAGTTTGAGAATTCGCGTTACTAATACGACACTCCATGTAGCGCCGAAGCATACTATAAAAGATAGCTCCTTAAGTCGCCACAAGCATAAGTATAGCAATTTATAGGTTTTTTACAACTTCTCTAAGGTGTTTATTGACTACACAGCTTATGACAATATTGAGCAGTTGCAGCCTGATGTTGTGCAAGTGTCTGCGAGAAATGAGTCACTCCATCATCACCCGTAACGAAATACACCCAGTTAGTCGCCGCGGGATGAGCCACCGCCTGGATTGAACTTGCAGATACATTGCTAATTGGTGTCGGTGGCAGACCGGCATGTAACAAGGTATTGTAGGGTGAATCATACGTCGTAGAAGGCTTTTTGCCAGCCAAAAGCGAACCATAGTAAGCCGTCACATCAGAACCAAGTGTCATCCCACTATGCAAACGAGTGATAAATACTTGAGCTGCCTGTGTGCGGTCAGTCTGCCTAGATACCTCTTGTTCTACGATAGAAGCAATAATGAGCCCTTGATAGGTGGTTAAGCCCTCCTGCACAAAAGCATCACGAACACCTGGAGTGAGCTGCTTATTCATTTCAGCCAATGACTCTTCGACAATTTCTTGCGGATTAGTACTAGAATTTTTCTCATATGAATCAGGGTACATGTAGCCTTCCAGGCTAGCCCTTTCTGGCTTGTCTACAAGCGCTGGATTCGCTAGGTGATTGGCTGGATCAAGCGCAGCAACGACATCGCTCTCTTTAAAGCCATAGCTGATCAATGTGGCTCGAATTTGACCCAGACGCTGCCCAGGCAAGATGGTCACTAGATCAGTTGCTACTTTTCCGTGGCTGAGTTGCGAGACAATTTGTGCCACACTCTGACTCGCATTCAAGGAATAAGTACCCGCCTGTAGTGCATCGCGAACATTCTTGCTGCTGACATACAATTTAAAAGCCCAAGAGCTTCGAATTAAATTAGCTTTTTTTAGCTGTGAAGCAATAGTGTCAACAGATGAACCTGATTCAATAGTAAAAAACTGCGTTTTCTGCGAGCTACTGCTTACGGGCTTTAGATAGCCAAAATACAAATGACGTACCGCAGCAGTGGTCCCAACCACAAGAATAGTAGCCGTTATTAGCGTTATGACGATTCGTCTCGGCCATCGCCGTTTTTGGGTTCGTGTGGTATACCTCATACTGTTACCTCCGGGTGATCACGTAAAAAGTCTTCAAGGATGTAGGTGGCACTCAGCGCGTCTATATCGCCCTTCTCATATGGTTTACCCCGACCCTTTAGTTCCTCTTCAGCCTGCCGAGAAGTCACAGCCTCATCTTGCCAATAGTACGGCAATTCGATGGATCGTTTCAACTGCTCGACAAATTCACGCACAGACTTCGTCTGGGCAGTCTCTTGACCGTCTAAGCCACGGGGCAAACCAATAACTAGACCGACAGCTCCCTGTTCGGTTACAAGCTCTTGCAAACTTTGCAAGGCGTTATTGGTGGCGTCTACTGTTGTCAGAGGATGCGCGAATCGGACAGCCAGGTCACTGGCTGCTACGCCGATACGTTTAGCACCAACATCTAAGGCTAGGATCGAATTACGGCTTGGTTGCATCACTGGAGCCACTAGCTGCTGTCGGTTTTTGCACGGTTACGGTAATCTTCCCCGTACTCTTCGGTATGGAATTAACCCAGAAAGGACTATAGCGCACGGTGACGTTAGTAACGCCGGGGTACTGCTTGATAATTGACTGGGCATCACCTGCTTTTTTACCGGCAATTTGCTTCTTGATCGTCGCAACATTCAGTTCTGAGCCTACAATGACCGTTGTCTGCATAGTCACGGTGGCACCATCTGGATTCTGGCTCTGCAGGCCAAATACGGCGTTACTTAACCCGTATTCGAGAATCTTTTGCTTGTTTGGATCAATCTTAGTCTTCACGCTGTCTTTTACAATAGTCTTCAGGTCATCCTGCTTCACGCCCAACATGCTATAGGTCGCCGATGATGTCACCGTGACGTTATCTGCCGGATCCCCAGCCTTAGCGGTGCCGGTAATTGTTGGCGTGCCAGCATTAAAGCTCGTTTCAACCACATAGAGACTCTTGGCGATGAGAGCAGTCTTCAGTTCCTGCTTAATGCTCGTCGTATCCGCAGCACTAAGTTTCTGTTTTGCGCCATCTATGTCACCTTGTGTCACAATCTTAGTGATTTGATCAGTGCCGCCGGTCATTTCCGAGCCCTGTGCCGTCACTCCCGACAATGCGCTAGCTAGTGTATAGCCCTGCGCGCTCAGATTAGCATCCGCACCGCCATTCTGGGCGACGACGTTCACACTAGCAGTGCCATCATTCTTACATTTGGAGCCGCTAGCAGGAGAAGTAAAATTACTATCCGATACGACAACTGCGCTTTGGCTAATAAAAGTCTTACCGGCTGCGCTAAAGCCAGAGCCAGCGGGGATTGTCACGTCAGCGGCGCTACAGTTGGTTAGCTTTATGCTACCACTGGCCTTGGCACCATTATTTTGCTGACCAGTTGCGGGCACTTGCTGTGTGCTTGTCTTCTGTGTCTGCTGAGCGGTAGCAGGGACGATACTACTACTCGTCGAAAGTTTTACGTTCGTACCAGTTGTTAGTTGTACGACGCTGCTGCTATTTACGGCGCTGCTATCCGTCTGTATAGATATAGTCGCCTTAGGCAACACCGTAAATGCCAGCACCATGAAAACGATCAATGCGACAATCGCCAACGAACCGAATATGATAAGCACCCGAAACTTCTTAAAGTTGGGTACTTTAAGTTTTTTGTCCTTGCCCTTCTTGGGCTTTAGCTTAGATGCGACTGCCGATATGCCTTGTTCGGGCTCATCGCCAAGATCAATCTCATCGTCGAGCTGATCATCAAGCGCGGCAGCTCCAGCCAATTCACCAATAGTACGTGTCTTATCGACGGAACTTTCTTTCTCTTGGCCAGGCTTAGACTCGTCATTGTCGTGATCGGCGATCTCTTCAACACCCTCTTCATCATCCATTCTTGTTGGTACTTCAGGAATTTCTGGCTTTGACTGCAAGCTACGAGCAACATGAATGCCTACCATACCTGCCATTGGCAGTAAACCAACCTCTGAGGTGATGAGTACGACATTCTTCTTCGATGCCTCAGCACCACGCTTTAATAGCTTCATATTGACGATACTCTGAAATACCGAGGCACGCTTTGGCAATACAAGAGCGACTATCTTCTGATGGCTGCTACGCACCTTATCTATGATCGCCGTTATCTCGTCATCGACATCAATATAGAGAACTTCTTTACCGCTAGCGCCAGTGCCTTTCTCGCTCATACCCGTAATATCCTATCCAGCTTGTCTTTTACTGTGCCAGCACTAGGGCTAACCGAAAATTGTAAGGTGTCGAGACCGACACGCAATAAGCCCATTGCTGTTATGAAGGTATGGTCGGTGACATCGCCTGTTTTGTCAATAATGCCCACAACTTCATCAGGGTGAATATGCTGCACGCTTGGCTTCTTAGAGAACGGCAACTCAGCATACCAATTACTGTCTTCGAGCTTGTCCATCAGCATTTCTAAGCTCGAGCCACCACCGCATAGTAATAACTTATGTGGCAGATGATCTAACTTATCAAACTCGCCAAGTGCCAACTCAACACCACCCATCCATACATCAAGTGTTTTGCGTAGTGCGCCCTCGACGGCAGCCTCACGCTTCTGGGGCACTTTGCCAGCGCTCAGACCTACTTTGAGTGCTTCAGCCTGCGCATACTCTACATTCATGTCACGTTCTACGGCTCGAGTATATGCACGGCCGCCAATCCCAAACATCTTTGTACCCTGTACACCACCATCGGTAATTACTGCGATATCGGTCGTACCACCACCAACGTCCATAAGAATGGCGTTCATGCTAGCACTCGTGTCATCACCAATTATTGAACGCGCCACGGCGAATGGTTCAGCCGCGACAGCCAGCAGGTCTAAATCGAGCTGTTGAGCTGTGCGTTCTAATGCACCAATATGAATAAGAGGCGCAAATGCGGTGTAGAGTTGCACGACAACTTCTTTGCCTTGGAAGCCAATCGGACTCGTTACCTTATAGCCATCAATTTCAATGCCGACCAGTGCACTATTCACGAGACGTACGGCCACCTCTTTGCCGCCCAATTCCCAGGCTAATTGTTTCTTAGCCTTAGCCTCAGCTCGTTCTTGCACGAGCTTAATAATACGTTCAACCTCAGTGAGATCCAATGGCTTGTCAGCGTTCTTACGAGTCACACGAACAGTTATGGTCATACCTTTTACGAGTTCGCCGGCAATACCAATGACAGCAGTGCGTACAGACACGCCGGCCTTCTCCTCGGCCTTGGCCAAGGCCTTATCACAATTCTCAACGACGCCAGATATATCGGCAATTGCACCGGCCTGCATATCACTTAAGCCCTGGTGAGCGCGTCCCACACCGATAACCTCTAAACCGTCTTCAGTTACCTTTGCAACCAATGCTTTTACAAATTCAGTACCAATGTCTAGGCCGACCAAGTACTGGTCACCCTCTTGTTTTTTGGCATTCTGTGCGACTTTGGTATTAACTTCACCTGCCTTGGCGGCAACTTTGTCTGCCATACCCGAGACACGGCTTTTAAATTTATCAAGCATAATCGCCATCATTATAGCACGTACGAGCCTGACACATAGAGTGAGATCTCTGGATACTGCGAGCAAGTTTTGCTAATGCAAAGGTGGTGAGTTGGTACGTATTTCCGTCCTGAGCTCAACACCTTTGCAACATCTCAAGCGGTGTTCTGCACTGTATAC
>CAZKGK010000001.1:0-270523 GCA_964552555.1 uncultured Candidatus Saccharibacteria bacterium | reverse complement strand
ATTAAGCGTGAAACTGACCCCAAGATTAGATTTCCCTATGAGACCCCAGAAAGACGATCTGGTTGATAGGCGCAAGGTAGAAGTGCAGCAATGTATGTAGCCGAAGCGTACTAATAGGTCCATCGACTTTTTACGTTCTCTCATTCGACTCTGGTTTCGGCCGGATAGAGTGAGGGAAGCATTGACTAGTTATTGGTGTTTGTCATATACTTTCAAACACTCGTTTGTCTACAAACGTTGCATCTTATACATCCAAATAGCACTAGTAATGGACGTCGAAATGACGCTTTGCCAACAAGTTGGTAGCGTCCTTTCGGTGCCCATGGCGCGAGGGAAACACCTGTTCCCATACCGAACACAGCAGTTAAGCCTCGCCGCGGTTACAATACTTGGGGTCCACCCCTGGGAAAATAGCACGGTGCCGAATTATATAAAAGCCATCCGAATAGGGTGGCTTTTATCTTCCCAAAGAGTAAACATAATCTCATTGACATTATTTCATAAGCGTGTTATTATAAACATTAGTTTCGAAAGAGACAAAAAGAGGGTTCCGTTCGTAAGAGCGAAGCCCTCTTTATGTTTCTTGAGAGAAAATATTAAACCACGGGAGGTTTAGATGGCTGGAACTAAAGCTGGCGGCAAAGCTGCTGCTGCAACTAACAAAACGAAGTACGGTAGTGACTTTTACGCTAAGATTGGCGCCAAGGGTGGCAAGCTCGGACGCACTGGCGGCTTTTTTGCTAATCGTGAACTAGCACGTGCCGCTGGTCGTAAAGGTGGTCGCATTTCACGACGCCCTAAGACTGAAGTCACAAGTGCTGTCGTTGATGGGTCTGTTACTAGCGAAGAGTAGTCGTTAGTAATATCCTGTTTTATTAATGGACTGGAGCGAGATACGCTCCAGTCCATTTTAATTAATGATTGGGCCGCAGTCTATAGGGGCGTCGTAGGCGCGACGCTGTGACCTTCCAGGTTGCTGAGCAATTTAGACAATGATAGTATTGCGTTGATTTTTGCACTCCACTGGCAAGGCATTCTGGGCAACGACTTCTGCGAAAAATCCAATCACGATAGGTATCTAAACAATCTTGCACATGATTTGGATCTATTTTGAGGTCGTACACTATTGCCAGATTAACTGCCTCCTCCCATGCATCAATCTCTTTTTGCAGTAATTCTAGATCGCTTCTAAATCCTGCATGCCTCAGGCGGGCGTGGCCAAGCTCGTGTAATAGGCCTGCCGTATTTACTTGACTATCTTTTGATGCATAAAAAATTTGATTTTGTTCGGGAGACCAGCAGTGTGCCTCGCCAATAGTGAACACTAAGTTGGGGTGGTCACGTCGAAGCTTATGAACGAGGTGTTCCATATAGACTTTTCGCTAAATCGTAGCAGCCATATACGACAGCCTCTTCAGGGCGCGCCGCATGTATTATGGGCGGAATGGGTACGAGCGGCGTTTCGTATTTGTGCAACTGTTCTTCCAAAAGCTCATCAAAACGGTCAAAGTAGCTGGCGACGCTCCCTCCCAGCACTATGATCTGCGGTTGTACAATGGCGATTATATTAATAAGACCAATGGCAATATCGTAGGCAATGTGCCGCCAGGTGTTTTCGTCGGTAATGTCCTGGGCCTTTTTGCCGTAGGTTTTGACGATAGCCTTGCCAGAAGCAAAAGATTCCCAGGCGGCCATTTTTCCATGATGTTCCAATGGCATCTTGCCGGCTTCTGAGTCTACAAAAGAGGGGTCGATTTTCTGGTTATTAATGATACCTATACCTATACCTGTGCTGATAGTGATATAGGCAACACGGCTGTACTCGTCTTTGACCAGCATTGCCTCGGAGAGGCCAGCCAGTTTGGCGTCGTTTTCCACCACGACGGGGCAGCGAACAATGCGCTCGACGTCGATTTTGACCGGTACGTTTTTCCACGGTAGGTTGCCCATGGCGATTCCGATGCCTCGTTTGCGATCCAGTCGCCCGGGGACCCCAACGCAGCACCCCACGAAAGTTATTGTTGACATTTTAGCAACAATATCAGTCAGTAGACTTATAAAATCGTCATATTCTTTGGGTGTAGGGAATTTTAGCCTTTCAGTAATGACACCGTCTTTATCTAGACAGGCTACTAAGGTTTTAGTTCCTCCGATATCGATTCCCAAGTACATATGTAGATTTAGTGTAGCACGCACAAGTGACGACCTGCCATGCCTTTTGACGCCTTCGAGCAAAAGAGTTATAATGGATGTAATCTTGCGGTGATCTTTGAGAGCATCGACAGAAAATACAATTGAAGGAGGCATGTAAAACATGTCAAAGAATACTAATATAACAATGGACGAGCTGCTCGCAGGTAGCGATGTCAAGCAACTAGAAGCAGGCGACGTTATTGAAGGCGTTGTGAGCTCAGTTAAGAAGCACGAGGTGTGGATTGATCTAGGGGCTAAGGGTGTAGGCGTCGTAATGCGTCGGGAGATTGGGCATGGGCAAGTTCTTGAAGCGGGCCAGGCCGTAACAGTCAGCGTTATCGACCCTGAACTTGACGAAGGTCACGCGCTTCTTAGTATGAAGCGAGCCGCTAAAGACAGAGGATGGGACGAGCTGAAGCGTATTTTTGACGATCAGGAGATCGTTGAAGTGACTCCGTATGACGCCAACCGTGGTGGTTTGTTGGTGGAGCTGGAGAGCGTTCGCGGCTTCCTGCCGGTGTCTCAGTTGGCCGCTGGCCATTATCCGCGCGTATCTGGTGCCGACAAGGATGAAATTTTGCAGAAATTGAACGCACTTGCCGGTAAGCCTATTCGTGTGCGAGTTTTGGATGTGAGTCGCAAGGACAACAAATTGATTTTCTCTGAAAAAGAAGCCGTTAAGGATGATATGCAGGCTCGCTTCGCCGAACTAAAGGTCGGTGATGTTGTAGAGGGTGTCGTGACGGGAGTAATTGATTTCGGCGCTTTCGTAAATGTACAGGGTATTGAAGGCCTAATCCACATTTCAGAGATTTCTTGGGAGCGTGTTGAAGATCCACGTGATTACGTCAAGGTTGGAGAGAATGTTAAGGCTAAGATCATTGCAATCGACAAGGATCGCCTCTCTTTGAGTTTGAAACAGATGAGTGAGGATCCCTGGTTGAAGGAAGTAAAAGCCTTTAATAAGGGCGATATTGTCGAGGGCAAGATCACTCGTATTACTCCATTTGGTGCCTTCGTTCAACTAAGCGCTAGCGTAGAGGCTTTAGTGCACGTTTCAGAGATGAGTGATGACGAAACTGTTGACCCTCAGCAGATCTTTAAGCTTAACGAAAAGAAGCAATTTAAGGTGCTCGATATTGATACTGAAGCCCGCAAAATTGCGTTGAGCCTTAAAAGCGCCAAGTAAGATAAAAAGTACCGTGTAAGCTAAAGGCCGACTATCGGCAGGAAGGGGCGCTTAAGATGGCACGAAGCATCGAGATAGAAGATATGATCACCGTCGGCGCTCTTGCCGATCGTTTAAGCCTGCCAGTTACCCGTCTCATAGGCGAATTATTCAAAAACGGCGTTATGGCCACTGTCAATGAGCGTATTGATTTTGATACGGCCCAGATTATTGTTGAAGAATTAGGCTTGGATGTTGAGCTTACCAAGAAGGTTCAGGACATTGTCCTTCCTGTGCGCGAGAAGCGCCAGGTTAGTGACAAAGCCGTACAACGCCCACCAGTTGTCGCTGTCATGGGTCATGTCGATCATGGCAAGACAAGCTTGCTTGACGCGATTAGAGGCGCTCAGGTTGCCAAGGGTGAGGCAGGCGGTATCACTCAGCATATTTCTGCGTACCAGACAGTGCATAATAAGCGCGCTATCACATTTCTGGATACGCCTGGTCATGAAGCATTCGCGGCAATCCGTGAACATGGTGCTCACTTAACGGATATTGCAATCGTTGTAGTCGCTGCTGATGATGGTATTAAGCCCCAGACACTCGAGGCGATTCGATTCGCTCGTAAGGCTGGCGTTAAGATTATTATAGCAATTAATAAGATCGATAAAGATGGCGCTGATTCGAATCGAGTCAAGCAGCAACTTTCAGAGCAGGAGCTACTTGTTGAGGAATGGGGCGGAGATACGGTCGCGGTTGAGGTTTCGGCTAAAACCAAAGCAGGCATCGATAATTTATTAGACATGATTCTGCTGGTAGCCGACGTCGAAGAATTTCGTGCTGAGGTCGCGGGCCCGGCAGTTGGCTTAATTATCGAGGCCCACCTGCAACAGGGTCGTGGCCCTATCGCCAATGCACTCGTCGAAGAAGGTACTCTAAAGACTGGTGACTTTGTTGTCGCAGGCGCGACCTACGCTAAGGTCCGTACTCTGGAGACAACTGATGGAAAGCCTCTCAAAGAAGCCGGCCCATCGACTCCGGTGATTATCACTGGTTTTAAGGCGTTGCCGGAGTTTGGCGATGAATTTACTGTCGTAAAGGACGAGAAGATTGCTCGTATTCAAGCAGAGCAGGCGACCAACCAAAAGCAAACTAATCGTAGCAGTAGCGATATGAGCAGTAGCGAGTTAATCCGTATCATTAACCGTAATAATAAAATGCAAGAGCTCAATATCATTGTGAGGGCTGACGTACAGGGATCGCTCGCGTCCGTTGTCGATAGCTTAAAAGCGCTTGATACTGATGAAGTAGCCGTACGTATTGTTAGTTCGGGCGTAGGATCTATTACGGAGAATGATATACATTCTGCTGCGAGCAGCGGTGCAACCATTTATGGTTTTAACGTCACGGCACCTACTAATGTTAAGCGTATGGCGGCTCGCGACAAGGTGAAGGTTACTCTCTATAGTGTCATATATGAACTCATAGATGATGTTAAAGAGCACTTAAGCGAATTGTTGGCGCCGGAGATTATAGAGACCGACCTTGGTAGACTAGTCATTAGGGCCGTTTTCAAGACGACAAAGACAGAGATTATCTGTGGTGGAGAAGTGACCAAGGGTAAACTTGTGGTTTCTGCACAGGCCCGTGTTATGCGTGGCTCTGAACAGCTTGCTGAGGTAGAAGTGACTAATCTGAAGCGTGGACCTCAGGACGCCAAGGAAGTGCTTGAGGGAGAGATGTGTGGTGTCAATCTGAAAACTACCGCTCGTCTTGAACTTGAAGAGGGTGATCGTCTTGAGCTCTTTACACGGACGACCATTTCGCGCAAACTGTAAGGTACGCACTGCAAAAACAGTGTTAGAATGAAAAAGTAGAGGGGAACAAACATGATTAAACTTGACGACGACCTACTTCAGGAGCTTGGCCTTGCGGCATTACCCGCCGAAGAAAAGAAGAAGCTTCTTGCCCATATTTATGAAACTCTGGAGATGCGCGTAGGTATGAAACTTGCAGAGCGTATGAGCGATGCGCAGCTTGCAGAATTCGAACAGTTCATCGATCGAAACGATGAAGCTGGTGCTCTACACTGGCTTGAAAGTAACTTTCCTAACTATAAAGATGTTGTAGCCTCCGAGTTTGAGACACTGAAAAAGGAAATTAGCCAGGTTGCTCCACAGATATTGGCAGGTGGCAGTGGGGTTCAGAATGATGACGGCATACAGCAACAAGAGCCTGTCGCTCCTCCTCGGCCATAGTCGAGAAAGATGTAAGAAATATATAAATACACCAACTGAAATCGTTGGTGTATTTATATATTGAGTGCCGATTTGTAGCCTGCGAGGAACGCCTGTCCGGTCATTTCCTTCTTGCCGGCAGGTTTGAGGCGTACTAGCTCCAGGGCTTGTTCCCCGCAGTATACAACTGGCAGCCCATTGATTACAGCCACAATTCCGGGTTTACCACTTAGAGACACGACGTGCCCCTCTGTAATTATGACCCCTAGTTTGCCGAGAGTCGCATGGCTTTTTGGCCATTCGATAAAAGCTCGTACCTCTCGCTCAATCTGTTGGGCTGGTTTGCTCCAGTCAATCTCTCCGTCTATCTTGGTGAGCTTGCGTGAATAAGAAGTCTCGCGTCCAGTTATGGCTTGGGGCGCCGGTTTGACTGCGCCTTCCAAATAAGCCGGCACGACGGTCTTTAGTAGGGAGAAGCTCAGTTTTATAAGATCCGCGGTTAAGTCCGAGGCGGTAGTTTCTGGCGTTAATTCGTGCTCTCCATAGCCCAGCAGAGGGCCTTCATCCATGGCCTCAACGAGTAGCATGAGGCTTACGCCCGTGGTCTCCTGACCACTTAACACGGCAAAGGTAATTGGGTCGGCACCACGCCATTCGGGCAGGATGGAGAAGTGGCTATTGAGGATGCCCAGGGGGAAGAAGTTAATCACATCTCGAGATACTATGATGCCAAAATCAATGAGCACGCCAAGACGACTCTCGAAAGTCGCAGTATGAAAGAAATTATCAAGCTCTTTACGATCTTTGGCGGTATATGTGTTTAACTCTAGTTCTTCGGCGGCTTCTAGTACGGGAACGGATCCGCGGTGATGGGCAGGACGGGGTTTGGTGATCACTGCTTCGATCCGAAATTTTTGCGCCAGCAGACGTAGACTTTCGGCCGCAACAGGGCCGCTACCAAAGAATATGATTGTTTCGGACGTCTTTTTCATAGTCTAACTTTTCTAGTTGCCCATCCTGTCGGAGCCTGAAGAAGGCCTCTGGCATGTCCTTAATATGATCTATAAAGACAATACCATTAGTATGATCTATTTCGTGCTGAAAGACTCGTGCCAAAAATCCTTCCGCTGTTATGCGGATTTCGCGTCCCGTCGCATCCAGCGCACGAATGCGTACTTTATTGTGACGAGGTACTTTTCCGTAGACGTCAGGGACACTTAGGCAACCTTCATAATCTTCTTCTACCTCGCCTTCGTATTTGGTAATAATCGGATTGATAAATACGGAGAAAGTTTTATCTTTTTTGTTGTCAAAATCATTACGTATTACGACAACTCTCAGTGGTATGTCGACTTGAATCGCCGCTAACGCTACGCCAACCTCATGATCGCGATTTGCCTCCCAGTCTAGTGTCGCTTCTTTCATGTTGTTGATAAGCGTTTCTACCTCATTGGTAATAATGCTTATTTTTTTAGAGCGTTCGCGAAGGTTAGTGTTCGGCAGAGTAATCACGTTATCTTTAGTCATTATCAAAAGTATACCGGAGATATCCGATATTACAACAGATTCATAGGGTCTATGTCATATAGCCAACCGCTGGGTAGTTGTTTGATGACCTCTAATAGCTGGCCGCGTCTTTTTGCCTTAATGATTACTTGCCAGCCAAATTTGTTCTGCACCTTTTCATGGAACGAAGGGGTGGGGCCCTCTACTTTTATGCCCCGTACCTCATTTTGTAATTTTTTGACAAATATTTCTGCCGATTTCTGGGCATTTGAACTACTGGCACGCTGACATAGAAGTTTTAACACGTAACAGTACGGGGGGAATATGAACTGCTTGCGCTCAGATAATTCATTCTCGTAGAAGCTATCCCAGTCTTTAGTGATGACGGAACGCAGCAGTGCGCTGTCGGGTGCATAGGTCTGCACGATGGCCTGACTATCTCGATGACCCCGACCTACGCGGCCGAGAACCTGGCTTAGTAGTTGGTAGGTACGCTCCTGGGCACTAAAATCAGGAAAGTAAAGACTAGTATCGGCTATAATAACTCCCACAAGAGCAAGGTTTGGCAAGTCTAAGCCTTTCGCGAGCGTTTGCGTGCCAACAAGAATGTCGACATCCCCAGCACGGACGTTGTCGTAGTGCTGCTCAATGCGTTCACTCTTTTTGTTGTCTGTATCAAATCGCTGTACTCGAGCCTCGGGGAATAGTCGGGCAGTTTCTTCTGCTACTGCTTTCGTTCCGATGCTTTTAAAAATTATACTCGGGCTTTTGCATACCGGACAGCCGCCAGGGCTCGCGGCCTTATACTCGCAACTATGACAGCGCATAATGTGCTGGTCGCCATGATACACAAGAGGTAGATCACAATGAGGGCAAAGTGCTTGCCAGCCACAATGGTCGCAAAAGATTATCCGAGCGGTACCACGCCTGTTAAGAAATAGGAGTGTTTGCTCACCTTTTTGTAAAGCATTCTGTATTGCCGACAACAGCTCATTGGATAGGTAGGGGCTTTTCGTAAAGCTACTGCGTTTGCGTAAGTCTACGACGTTGACTAATTTTTCGGTATCTTTTGTATTGGTTGCGGTCTCTGTCATTCGAATGATGGGCCGTTGTTTAGCGGCGGCTATGGCGTAATCTGTTACCGAGGGCGTAGCAGAGCCGAGCACTAAGCTGGCGCCATGGAGATTGGCTAGCTTTGCCGCTACCGTGGCTGTTTGATAATAGGGCGCCTGATCCTGTTTGTAGGCGGTTTCATGGGACTCATCCACAACAATAAGCCCTAAGTTTTTAAGTGGGCTAAATAGAGCAGATCGAGCCCCAATAACGATCATCGGCTCCTGCTGTTGTAATAGTAGTTGCCATGTCCGTTCGCGTTGCGCCTCGGTGAGGCCGGAGTGGACAAGAATGATACGCTCCCCAAAGACCGCTCTGAAAGAATTTCCAAGTTGTGAAGTGAGGCCTATTTCCGGGGTGAGTATGATTGCTGAGCGTTGCCGCGCAATACTGCGCTTCGCGAGTTCGATATAGACTCGAGTTTTCCCTGTACCGGTCTCTCCGTGCAGTATGTGTAATCCAGGGCCTTTGATGCCTTCTAGCGCGCCCAACTGATCCTTGGTGAGTGGTGGCAAGTCGTGGCCTATGGGGGGTGGCAGTAGCAATACTGGTTCCGGCTTCTTCGGCAGTGCCTTGGGGAGTAATAGTTGAGTAATAATTCCTAGGGGAGCTGGATAGTAATCTTTCATCCACTCTAGTAGGGATAGTAATTGTTCGGGCAACGGCGGCAGATTTTTTTGGATGACGGCTATTGGCTTTACGTCGAACTTTGGGCGTATTCCAGGCCGTAACACTATTCCTAGGACTTGCTTTTTACGAAGAGGTATAAGCACGACTTGGCCTTTGGCTAGCAGCGTATTACTGCTGTAGGTGAGCGCGTCGTTCCCATGGTATGTTGCATCGCCGACCAATATCTCTGTGTAGTGCATAGTTGCATTATATGGTTTTTGTACGTTAATTATGAAATTCGTATTGTAAAGGCCTGCGCGAATGAGCTATACTCAGTCTACGTTGTTTGAATAACAATATAGCTTATGTTAGACGTTTTTATCACCTCACGAGTTCGGCGCAAGATTATAGTTATCTACGCTAAATATCCCGATTTTAAGACCCATGTTCGTGGTTTAGCTAAGCTTATTAAAGAAGATGCTGGTAATATACAGCGAGAGCTAAAGCGTTTAGAAAAAGTAGGTTTTCTGATTTCCGAAAAACAGGGAAATACGAAGATTTATCATACGAATAAGCAGTTCGTTATTTTTAAAGAATTGCAGAGTATCGTGCTGAAGTCGCAACGCGCAGCACAAAAGAAACAACAAGTTGTTTAGCTCTTGCAAACCTGCCCCTGTTACTATAGAATAGACCCATATGATCCAAGTAACCCGTAAAGACTCAAAAGAATCCCTTGAGAACTTGCTTCGTCGCTTCAACCGTAAGGTTCAGCAGGCGGGCGTTATCGCTGTTGTGAAACAGGCACAGTTTTTCGAAAAGCCAATGAGCAAGCGCGATCGCCGTACAAAGGCGATTATCCGTGCTGAGCGAAAAGCGCTCAAGCTCAAGAAAATTAAATTCGGTCAACGCTAGCGAACATGCTGAAAGAACGCATTGACCAGGATCTGAAAAAAGCACTCCTGGGCGGTGATAAAGTGCTCGCGACCACATTGCGTGGTCTAAAGAGCGTAATCCTGTATGCAGAAGTTGCCGAGGGAATGCGCGAGCAAGGCTTGCCTGATGAAGAAATTGTTACTCTTTTTGCCAAAGAGGCTAAGAAACGTCAAGAAAGCGCCGATTTATATAGTAAAGGTGGCAACGAAGAGCGTGCGCAGGCTGAAGTAGTCGAGAAGAAAGTTATTGAAACTTATCTTCCTCGGCAACTCTCGGATGAGGAATTGGAGGTGATCGTTGATGCCGCTATTGCATCATTCGATGTAGTTAACCCCCAGATTATGGGGAAGATCATCGGCGCAGCGAAGCAAGAGGTAGGTAGTCGAGCTGATGGATCCCGTATTGCGCAAATGGTAAAGGAAAGGCTGAATTAGTAGATGATAATTCTTATGGGCGTTGCCGGTGCTGGCAAGAGCATGCAAGGTAAGATTTTGGCCGATGAGCACGGCTACGCATGGATCTCAACGGGGGAGATATTGCGAGTGCTCGTGACGGGCAAGCGTAGGCACGAAATGCTCCAGGGGAAGTTGTTGAGCGATGAGGAAATGATCAATTTGATGGACAAGGTGTTGGATCTTATCGATACCAAACAGGAGTTTGTATTGGACGGTTTCCCACGAACGGTTCCTCAGGCTGATTGGCTTTTGGATCAGGCTCACAAGGGTCGTTTTGCCTTGAACGCCGTTATTCATTTGGCGGCTTCCGAGGATGCGGTTCGCTCTCGCCTCTTGAGCCGCGCGCGGCCTGACGACACGGAAAATGCTATTGCTAAGCGTTTTAGCGAGTATAATACGGTAACTTTGCCTATATTGAATTACTTGGAGCGCGAAGGCGCCAAGATTTGTAAGATTGACGCAAGCCAAGAGGTTCGTGCTGTGCACGATGCCATTCTGAAGTGCGTCGACCAGTAGGTGGCATAAACCAAACTGGAATGATGAGCAGACTTAAAACTGATTCAGAAATTGCGGCAATGCGAGAGAGCGGCCGTATGTTAGCTACTATTTTAGGGCTGATGCGTACTGAGGCTAAGTCTGGTTTAAGCCCTCGGGATATGTCCATTTTGGCTAGACGGGAGCTAAAGCATTTAGGCGGAACACCAACCTTTCTGGGTGTTGGACACCCACCCTATCCGGACATCATTTGCATTTCAGTCAATGATCAGGTGCAGCATAGTATTCCGACCGACCGACCATTCGAGCCCGGCGATATAGTTAATTTCGACTTTGGCGTGACCTATAAGGGTATGGTGACGGACGCGGGCATTAGTGTTTGCATCGATAATAAGACTACTCCCGATACGGCACGGCTACTAAAAGGTACTGAACGGGCGCTTTCAGACGGTTTGGCAGTGATTCGACAGGGATGTCACGTTGGTGATATATCGGCAGCCATTGAACGCACGCTTCGTACGCACCACCTAGGTATCGTTCGTGAATTGGTTGGTCACGGCGTTGGTCACGATTTACACGAAGAACCGGAAATTCCGAATTATGGCCGGGCTGGCACCGGCCCTGTCTTGAAGGCAGGCATGACGATCGCCGTAGAACCGATAACTACCTTGGGTAGCCCTGCAATTTATGAAGAAAAAGACGGCTGGACTTTACGCACTGCAGATGGAAGCTATGCAGCTCAGTTTGAACACACTGTTTTAGTGACCGCGAACAGCTGCGAAATTTTAACTATCCTCTAGTAGACTTGCTCAAATCCAAACGCAAGCGGTATACTGCTGCATATGCATGGCTCTTCGGCTCCAACACCATATGTTGGTCTCGATATAGGCACCAGCACAGTGCGCTGTGTGATTGGTGTTGTTGATGCCGCCAACCCAAATAAGTTATCGATTGTCGGACATGGAAGCGCCGCAAATCTTGGCATGCGTAAAGGCGTGGTCGTTCACGTTGACGATGTTGCTGATGCGATTGCTCAGGCGATCACAGAGGCTGAGCGCCTGTCCGGTATTCGTGTACAGGGTGCGACCGTCAACATCAATGGTACTCATGTAAGCGGCTTGAACTCCAAAGGAGTCATCGCCATAAGTGCCGCAAATCGTGAGATTACGACAGATGATCGTTTGCGCGTAGAAGAGGCGGCAACAATAGTGCAGCTGCCTAGTAATAGAGAAATTATTCAGGTATTTGCACAAAATTATCGTTTAGATGGACAGGAGAATATTAAAGATCCGGTGGGCATGCATGGCGTTCGCCTAGAGGTGGATACACATATCGTGACTGCCGCTACCCCTAATTTGCGTAATTTGGATATGGCCATGGAAAAGGCGCAGGTATTGTCGCATAACCATACATTGTCCGGTCTCGCTGCGTCTGAGGCCGTACTGCAGCGTCAACAAAAAGAAGCGGGAACTGTTCTATTGGATATTGGTGCCAGTACAACCAACCTTGCTGTTCTTGAGGATGGTGAAGTGCAACACGTAGCAGTACTTCCCATGGGCGGTCAGCATATTACGAATGATCTGGCAATCGGTTTACGTACTGATCTGGATATTGCTGAAGCTGTAAAGATTCAGCATGCTGGATTGATGAAATCCAGCGGCAAACGAGATATTCGTCTCAAAATGCGCGGACAGGAGCATATCTTCAAGGCTGAGGATATTGCGATGATTACCGAAGCTCGGGTAGAGGAACTGTTCGATTTTGTTAACAAAGAGCTGTCTCGTATTCACAAGGCTCATAAGCTGCCGGGGGGGGTCGTGTTGGTCGGCGGAACGGCGAAACTTCCTGGAATTGCTGAATTTGCAAAGCAGCAATTGCAGCTAGCGTCACGAGTAGGCAAGTTACAACCTTTGAGCGGCTTAGTGGATACGGTCGCCGATCCAGGCTACAGCACTGCGGTTGGTCTCATGTTGCTTGATATGCTACTTTTACCAGAGGTAGCCCCAGTACATGGTAACCCGGCGACTGAGCGAACACTACATTTTGTCGATAGTCTACTGCGTCGTTTTCGGCGATAAATTATCGCGCACACAAAGTATTCAGTGAGAAATAAAGCCTAAAAAAGCGGATAAATTTATTGGACGGACGCTGTAGGCGTGAGGTATACTGCAGCATATAACGTGAAGAGAGGGTAGAGAATGCCTCAAGTTGCACCAGCTATAGAAACATTTGCAAGAATTAAGGTTATTGGAGTCGGCGGAGCCGGCGGAGCGGCTGTAAATCGTATGATTGCAGCAGGTGTTGAGGGAGTTGAGTTTATTGTTATAAATACTGATGCTCAAGCTCTACATCACTCGAATGCTCAGATCAAGATACACATCGGTAAGGATGAAACTCGAGGCCTAGGGGCAGGCGCCGATCCAATGGTCGGACAGAAAGCGGCTGAAGAATCCATCGAAGACATCAAGAAGTCGCTAGAGGGTGCCGATATGATCTTTATCACTATCGGTGCCGGGGGAGGCACGGGCAGTGGTGCTGGTCATGTCGTAGCTCGTGCGGCCAAGGAAATGGGCATTCTTGTGGTTGGCTTTGCGACCAAGCCTTTTGCTTTTGAGGGTGAAAAGCGACGCAAAAATGCAGAATTGGCTATCAGCAATTTACGGAATAGCGTAGACACCCTGATCGTCATTCCTAATGATCGTTTGCTACAGACCATTGATCGTCAGACTCCGCTAATGGAAGCTTTCAAAGTTGCTGATGACGTTTTGCGTCAGGGCGTGCAGGGTATCTCGGATCTTATTACTGTACATGGTTTGATTAACCTAGATTTTGCCGATGTGAAAGCCGTAATGAAGAACGCCGGCTCTGCACTTATGGGCATAGGCCGTGCTAGTGGTGAGAACCGTGCGGTTTTGGCCGCACAGCAGGCAATAGAGTCGCCATTACTGGAAGTGTCTATCGATGGTGCTCGTGGTATTATTTTGAACATTATCGGCGGCAACGATCTCTCGATGCATGAAATTAATACTGCCGCCGAAACCATCACTACCGCCGCGGACCCCGATGCTAATATCATCTTTGGTGCCGCTATTAGTCCTGAGATCGACGGAGAAGTAATTATTACCGTGGTGGCAACTGGCTTCGATGCTTCATATTTTGCCCAGCAGCAAAATGGTTCAATGAATCTTGGCCCTACGGCATCTGTGATTGACGACCCTCAGCCTGCACCTGTTACTACGACTAAGACGGATGACGACATGACAAAGATTGATATGAATCTAGATGAAGATAACGACGGCAGCACCGATTTTAAATCGGATCATATGCCCAATATCTGGACGTTAGATGATTCAAGTCTCGAAGATGAACACGAGAAGAAGCCTGAAGTGACGCATCACGAAGAGTATGGTCAATCCGAACTGAAAGAACCAGATAGTGATGCGGAATTAGAGAAGCCTTCATTCTTACGGAGACTCGCCAAGCGTTATAACGTCAAAGAATCCGACGATCAAGACGATTCCAGCAAGCCAGCGTAAAAAATACAATCTAGTTGCAAAGCGCTATACGTAGAGTTACTATGTAGAGCACAAGCACTATATATAGTGATAGCACGTTGAAAGCAAACATAGAGGGGAAGGTATGGCATGAAGTGTAGCCAATGCGGATGCGAGGACACCAAGGTGATCGAGTCGCGCGACGCCGGCGATGCTCAAGCCATTCGGCGTCGTCGAGCATGCCCAGATTGTGGTTATCGTTTTACTACCTATGAGCGGTTAGAGCGTCCACAGCTGATAGTGATTAAACACGACGCTACTCGTCAACTATTCAATCGCGGTAAGTTACTGGCCGGGTTATATAGAGCATGCGAGAAGACAGTTGTTACTAATCTGCAACTCGAGGGATTAGTGGCGGATATTGAGCAGACTCTATATTCTTGCGGTGAGCCAGAAATCAATTCATCCAAGCTTGGTGAGATGGTGATGGAGCGTTTGAGCGAGCTGAATGAAGTTGCGTATGTCCGTTTTGCGAGCGTTTACCGCCGCTTTACTGATATCGCTGGGTTTGAGCAAGAGCTGACACATATCAAGAAGCAGAAACACCAAGAACCTCTCAAAGTGTAAGGGCCAGTTCCCCTACGACGTTTTATTTAATCTTGCCAAATAGCAATGTCCTGTATATAACAATAAAGTACAGGGATAAAACCCGCGGGGGAGCTGGTGCCGCTTTGAGAGCGCGGTGCGTAAACTCTAAACAAATAATCAAAACAATAACGTAAATATTTGCGACTGGTGAGGGACTGCTGGCGCAAATAAAAAGTGAGGGGATATTATGGGACAAACCACCAGTCACGCACTAGTGAGGCTGTTTACTCAGCCCAAAACTAAAGCGTACGATCAGTTAAAATGGGCCAAGCAGGATTCGCTCATTACGAATCCGGCAAGTGGTAAACCAGTTTTTGAGCAAAATGATGTTGAGTTTCCAGAGGGTTGGTCGCTGAATTCAATCAATATCGTTGCTCAGAAGTATTTTACAGGTACGCCAGGCACCGATGAGCGTGAAAGTTCACTGAAGCACCTGATTGACCGCGTGGTAGATACTATAACCCGTCATGGCCTGCAAGAAGGCTATTTTGAGAGCGAGTTAGAGGCCGAAGACTTTCGTGAAGAACTCAAGTATGTATTGGCCACTCAACGGGCGGCCTTCAATTCACCGGTATGGTTTAATATCGGTGCACCAAGTCGTGCTCAGCAGCCGAGTGCTTGTTTTATCTTGGGAATTGAGGACACCATGGAGTCAATTCTCAATTGGTATAAAGAAGAGGGCATGATTTTTAAAGGGGGATCCGGCTCGGGTGTAAACCTAAGTCCAATTCGCTCTTCCGCTGAACCGTTAGGAAAGAGCGCGGGCACCGCTTCTGGCCCATTGAGCTTTATGCGCGGTGCAGACTCTTCCGCTGGAGCCATTAAGAGTGGTGGAAAGACTCGTCGCGCGGCAAAAATGGTTATTCTGAATGCAGAGCACCCCGATGTCGAAACATTTATTTGGGCTAAGGCCATTGAGGAACGTAAGGCAAGAGTTCTCCAGCAAGCTGGATTTGATATGCGGCTGGACGGCAAGGATATTTTTTCGGTTCAGTACCAGAACGCGAACAACTCAGTGCGCGTAACGGATGAATTTATGCAAGCCGTAGTAGACGATGCCGACTGGGAGCTAACGGCTGTTACCACAGGCGAGCTCGTAAGAAAAGTGAAGGCACGTAAGCTATTCCGAGAGATCGCGGAAGCGGCATGGGAATGCGCTGATCCAGGTATGCAGTTCGATACTACTATTAACCGCTGGCATACGGCACCAAATGCTGGTCGTATTAATGCCAGTAATCCATGTTCTGAATATATGCATCTCGATAATTCGGCATGTAACTTAGCCAGTCTCAATTTACTTAAGTTTTTGCGTGATGATAATTCGTTCGACATAGAAGCCTTTAAGCATACCGTAGAGCTGATATTTACCGCCCAAGAAATTTTGGTTGGCTACGGTTCCTATCCGACGGAGGGCATAAATAAAAACGCTAAAGCCTACCGCGAACTTGGTATCGGCTATGCGAACCTGGGCGCATTATTAATGGCCACTGGCTTACCATATGACTCTGAGGAGGGCCGCGCTATTGCTGGCGCCATAACGGCGCTTATGACCGGTCATAGTTACGCCATAAGTGCACGTATGGCCCGTCGTGTTGGTCCTTTTGCGGGCTATCGTAAGGATCGTGAAGCAATGTTGAAGGTTTTGCGTATGCACCGTGCGGAGGTTTCCAAGATTGATGCGAACCTGGTGGCTGAGGAGTTATTAAGCGCTGCTGCCAGTGCCTGGGATGAAGCCGTGGAATTAGGTGAGTTATATGGCGTGCGGAACTCTCAGGCTAGTGTATTGGCCCCCACGGGCACCATTGGTTTCATGATGGGTTGTGACACTACGGGGATTGAGCCGGACTTCAGCCTTGTTAAGTATAAGGATTTGGTCGGCGGCGGAAACATGGTTATTGTTAACCAGACCGTGCCACGCGCCCTGAAGAATTTGGGGTATACTCCTAGCCAAACAGAAGACATCGTGGCCTATATTCGTGACAAAGGTAACGTACTGGAGGCGCCGCATCTGGATAACGCTCACAAGCCAGTTTTTGCGTGCGCTGTCGGTGACGACGCTATCCATTATTCGGGCCATGTGAAAATGATGGCTGCAGTGCAACCGTTTCTTTCGGGGGCCATCAGTAAGACTGTCAACATGCCCGAAAATGTCACGGTAGAAGATGTCGAGCAGTTGCATATTGATGCATGGAAGATGGGCCTGAAGGCTGTTGCGATTTATCGTGACAACTGTAAAGTAGCTCAGCCCCTGTCTTCGACTAAAAAGGGAGATGACAATAAGGTTGATGACCCATCGCGTGCTGCCGCAGTACCGACGCCTGCCGCTTTGGCCCAATCCGTAAACGACAGGATCGTCATAAAGGGTACGGTGCGCCGCATGTTACCTCGTCGTCGGATGGCAAAGACGTATAAGTTCCGTATAGCCGATCTTAAAGGTTTCTTCACGGTTGGCGAATATGAGGATGGATCTGCTGGTGAAGTCTTTGTGAGTGTCTCTAAGCAGGGCTCGACGCTGCGTGGATTGATGGACGCATTTTCGATCTCCGTCAGTCATGGCTTGCAATATGGTGTACCGCTCAAGAGTTTTGTGGGCGCCATGATGAGCACTAGCTACGCACCATCGGGTATCACTGATGATCCGGAAATTCGTACAGCAAGTTCGATTACGGATTACATTGCTCGTCGTCTAGCTCTAGACTATTTGAGTTTCGATGATCGTTTAGAGCTGGGTCTGGCATCATTTGAGGATATGCCGGAAGAGCAGACGAGTCTGTTGACTGATGACCAGACTCCAGAGGGTCAGATAGTGGAGGCAGAAAGGGTCGCAGAGGCCATGGTGGCTAAGTACACAGTAGCACCGGTAGCGGCCATTGCTGAAGCGGCTATCCCTAAGGTTGCCGTTGATGCTGCGGCACCGCTTTGCTTTAGTTGTGGTAATCAGACTCAGCGCGCCGGTAGTTGTTATGTCTGCATGAGTTGTGGGTCGACATCTGGCTGTAGCTAGACTAGCCACGAAGTTAGAGAGACTAGCCGGAAAGCGCTTGTTACTGTAGTCACCCGAAAGGGTGACTACTTTTAATTGATAGTTAATCAAGGCCTATGCTATGCTCGAATAGTGAAATTGCTTGTCCTTTACAGACCAGATTCTGAACATTCGACTGACGTAGAAACATTTGTGCGTGATTTTCAGCGACAGTATGAAGCGGGTCGTAAAATTGAACTCCTTAGTCTCAACACCCGCGACGGTGCCGCTACGGCTAGTCTTTACGATATAATGACCTATCCGGCCATTTTAGCGTTAGCTAATGATGGGTCTGTTCTCAATGTATGGCAGGGTGCACCTCTACCGCTGATGGCCGAAGTGGCAGGGTATGTCTATAACGCTAGCTAATCTTGCGTTGGGCAACGCCCCATGCTACAGTTTAAGGTGTTATGCATGTCGCGTAGTGCGGCGAAGTGGTTATCACCCACGAGCAGCGGGAAGAAATCAATAAAATGAAAGTAGAACCCGTCGGAATCCGCTCCGAAACAGCGATGAGTAAGTGCTAAAAGAGTTACTTCTTTTGGAAACCGGATGGTACCGCCCACAAGGGTTCCGGTGACAAAAGTAGTGACTTTTTTCTTTTTGAAAAGGAGAGAATATGAAATTTAAAAAAGGCACACGACGCAAGGCCATCGAGTACGAAAAGGATCTTGTTCAATACTGGAAAAAGAATCAGACTTTTGAAAAGTCGGTTGAGCAGCGACCGAAGGAGGATGCCTTCGTATTTTACGACGGGCCACCATTTATTACCGGAGTGCCGCACTACGGTACATTGCTTAGCTCAATTGTGAAAGACGCTGTTCCACGTTTTTGGACGATGCAGGGTAAAAGGGTGGAGCGTACCTGGGGCTGGGATTGTCATGGCTTGCCGGCAGAAGTCTTCACCGAGAAGAAGCTTGGCATTCAAGATAGGCGTGATATTGGTACGAAAGTAAGCCTTGAAGAGTATATACTGACTTGTCGTGAGAACATGGTGCAGACTGGTTCTCTGTGGGAGGATACTATCGACCGTATTGGTCGCTGGACGGATTTTCGTAATACCTATCGCACAATGGACAAGGATTATATGGAGAGCGTTTGGTGGGCCTTTAAACAGCTTTATGACAATGGCAAGATTTATGAGGGTGAGAAGGTTTTATTGTATTGCGTGCGTGATGCTACACCGATCTCTAAGGCGGAAGTCGCCATGGATAATTCGTACCAGGACGATACCGACCCATCGATCTTTGCAAAATTTAAGCTAAGAGATAGTGATGCATATTTATTGGTATGGACAACAGTCCCATGGACAACCATTGCTAATACGGCTCTTGCAGTGAATGAGCAGGAAGAATATAGCGAAGTAGAGGTTGATGGTGAGCACTTCATATTGGCTACTGCATTACTTGATAAGGCATTGACGGATGAGAGACATCAGGCGGTTCCCTACACTGCACTTCGACACTTTAAGGGTGAGGAGTTGGTTGGTAGGGAATATGAGCCTTTTGAAAAAGATCGAGGCAAGGGTGCGCATAAGGTGTATCATGCTGACTTTGTGGATCTTGAAGAGGGGACTGGAATCGTATCAATTGCCCCTGCGTATGGTGAAGAAGACTACGCGCTCGCCAAACAAAGGGGTGTTCCGGTTGTCTCGGTTGTTGATGATAACGGACTTTTGACAGAGGGCGACTGGAAGGGTCAGCAAATATGGGAGGCAAATAAACCTATCGCAAAAAGCTGGCTAGAACAGGGTAGGGTTTGGAAGATAACCTACGTAACCCACAGCTATCCGCACTGCCACCGCTGTGCCACAAAGCTCATCTATCGAGCACACCCAAGTTGGTTCATGGATATTAATGCGCAGCGTAAACAAATGCTGGAACAGAATGGGGAAATTACCTGGTTCCCCGAGCACATGAAGAACGGCCGTTTTGCTAAAACCGTAGAAAGTGCACCGGACTGGAATCTAAGTCGTGATCGTTTTTGGGCAACGGCCATGCCGGTTTGGAAGGGCAAGGATAAGAACGGCAAAGAGCACATCAAGGTTATAGGCAGCTATGCCGAACTCAAGGAGCTATCTGGAAGGGAATTGAATGACTACCACCGTCCTTGGATTGATGATGTTACTTTTGAAGTCGATGGCGTGAAGTATAAGCGAATTGATAAGGTCTTAGACTGTTGGTTTGAGAGCGGATCAATGCCGTTCGCACAGTTTCATTATCCATTTGAGAACAAGCAGAAATTTGAAGCAAGTTTCCCGGGCAGTTTTATTGCTGAGTATGTGGGACAGGTGCGAGCCTGGTTTTACTACCTCCATGCCATTAGTGTCGGGCTCTTTGAAAAGGAGTCATTTAAAAATGTGATTGTGACTGGTACGCTTGCGGGCAACGATGGCCGCAAGATGAGCAAGAACTTCGGTAACTATACTGATCCGAATGAGCTCATTGATAAATACTCAGCAGATTCTCTGCGTTTTTTGCTTCTTGGCTCGCCTTTATTAAATGGGGAAGATTTTTCACTCGTAGATAAAGACGTTGCGGACGTCGCCCGTAAGTTGAGTATGATTTGGAATATGTACGACTTTTTTACCCTTTATGCTGATGTCGATGGCTGGGAGTGGGATGGCAATTACAATGATCCTAGTGACGATTTACGCAATCCGCTCGACACTTGGATTGTCTCGCGAGTTCATCGAACCGGGGAAGAGATTCGTGGCCATATGGAGGGCTATGATATACCGAATGCCATAAAGCTTGTACTGCCATTCATTGAGGATGCTAGCAATTGGTACGTCCGCCGTTCACGTCGACGATTCTGGAAAAGTGAGGACGATGCGGACAAGCAGAATGCATACCGTACGCTGCATTATATTTTAGTTCAACTTGCTCATTTGATGGCTCCCTTTACGCCATTTTTGTCAGAAGAACTGTATCGAAAATTAACTAATGGCGAAAGCGTGCATCTACGAGATTGGCCTAAGCCGGGCAGGGTCAACGAATTGACCCTCGATAGAATGACATATGTACGCGAGGTGATTAATGAGGGACTCTCCCAACGTGCAGCTGCCGCTATAAAGGTTCGTCAGCCACTACAGAAGTTATTTATCAAAGGAGCACCGATCTTTTCCCAAGGCATGGAGGAAGAATATCTGACCATTTTGAAGGAAGAGTTGAACGTTAAAGAAATCTCTGTTAGTAGTGACGATGATGCACATGAGGTAAAGCTTGCTACGGGCATCACTCCGGAGTTAAGGCGCGAGGGTATGATGCGCGAGGTTATTCGTAATATACAAAGTGCCCGCAAGAATGCCGGACTAGAGGTGAATGATCGCATACACTTAGGTCTATCGACAGCAGACGAGGAGTTGCGCGCAGCCATTGTCGAGCATACGAAAGTTATTGCTGCCGAAACATTGGCTGCTAGCGTGGACTTTGATCGGACATATAGTTACGAAAGTGCATGCGTGATAGATGCCGCACCTCTAACTATATCGTTGCAAAATAGGAAGAAGTAGGGCCTATAACACTTTACAGATGGGCTCATATCTGATACTATCTCTTGGTAGTTAATTTCCCGTAGGAAAGAGCAAAAGTATGAAAAAAGCAGTCATCGCAACCGGCGGCAAGCAGTACCTCGTAACCGAGGGAGAGATCTTGGATATCGAGCTATTGCACGCTGATAGTAAAAGTGCAACCTTTGAGCCACTGCTAATTATTGATGGTGAAACCGTTAGTATTGGCACACCAATTGTGGACAAAGCTATGGTTACGGCCGAAATTCTCGAAGCCGACAAGCAAGCACCTAAGGTCACGGCGATTCGCTATAAGGCAAAGAAGCGCGTGCATAAAGTGCATGGTCATCGCCAACATTTGACGAAGATTAAGATTGCAAAAATCGCTTAAAGATTTTGGTCCTGTGGATAAAACAGCAGCGAATAATACCGTTGCTGTTTTTTGTACATCATAAATAAATTCCAATTGTAAGCTATTTTATAGATTAACCAATTTTTTAAGGGGGTATATCTAATTCGTTGTACTAAAAACAATGCTTGTCTATAGACCAAGTGATCGGAATCTGTCTTAATCGGTACGACACCTTTCCCTGTTTTCTATCTTGAAGAAGACCACCGGTTCACCCCATAATGATAAGGTACTCCAAAGTCTACCTTGTAGACGGGAACACAAAAACTAAATTATCAAAAATCAATACATGCGACAAACAGCGCAAAAATTTAAGTTATTTGTGAGCAGGCCGACTCTGGCGCTGGCTGTCTTTACCGTGCTTCTGCTTGTGAGCATGACTGGCACCTACGTGTTGAATGTTCGACGCGCAGCGGCTGCAACAAACTCAACAATCAATTTCCAGGCTCGTCTAATGGACGCTAGCGGCGCGATTGCGCCAGACGGTAACTACAATGTTGAATTTAAACTCTACAATGCGATAACATCCAGCGGATCTTCGCAAGGAAGTTGTACTGGTGATGCAAGCTGTTTATGGGCAGAGACTCGTACGAGCGCAAATACAGTACATGTGGCGAATGGTTACGTAACCGTAAGTTTGGGTAGTGTTACATCATTTCCGACGACTATTAACTGGGATCAAAAGCTATGGCTGACCATGAACATTGGCGGCACGGGCACGCCAACCTGGGATGGCGAAATGACTCCACGTTTGCAGCTAACAGCCGTTCCTTATGCGTTTCGTGCAGGTCAATTAGCAACACTGTCGGGCGTGAATACTGCGAGCTTGCAGTTTGCGGGTAGTTTTGGCCAGAATACAACCATCACCCTGCCGGATCCTGGGGCGAGTACGGCATCTGTTTGTTACCAAACTGCCACAGCTTGCGGCTTTGCCCCCACTAGCGGCTCAGCTAATTATATTCAAAACACAACTACGGCCCAAAGCGCTAATATCGCCGTTCAGTCATCGGCGGATGCTAGTGTCACGCTTCTGTTAAAGCAACGATCAACTCAGACAGCGGACATCTTACGAATTGCCGATAGTAGCAATACGACTATTTTTAACGTCGATGCTTTTGGTGACATGCACCAGTCTGGTGCGGCAAGCTTTAATAGCTATGTCGGCGTTGGCATGGCATCAAGCTCCGGCGAACAATTACGTGTAGCGGTGCTTAATGCATCGACAAGTGGTCTAACTATCTATGCCAATAGCGCGCAAACAGCCGATTTAATCGGTGTTGATGGAGCAGGCACACGAGCCTTGAACTACACGGGAGCTGGTACCCTGGTAGTTACTGCCGGTTCTGGTCAGGCGACCAGCTTGCTCGACTTGCGGAATACCACTGGTGATACGCTGAGTAAATTTGATGCCTCCGGTCAGCTAACACTAGGCCGTATCGCTGCTAGCGGTACTACGCAGGCCGGCACCTTAATTTTTAGTGATGGTACGAATGACAACTTTGGAGTGACACTTAACACCAACACACTCACTGCGAACCGAACGATCAGATTACCGGATGCGGGCGGCACCATATGCCTCCAAAGTAGCGCAAGTTGTGGCTTTGCAACTGGCACGACAGCAAGCTACATCCAAAACCAAAATGCCGGCCAACAAGCTACTAGTAACTATTGGATTAGCGGTACAGGCAGGTCGGATACTAGTCTTTTGACGCCGGCATTGGATACGGCAATCGCAGGAACTTTGAGCCTGGGTACGACCACTGCTACGGCAATTGCTCTGAATAAGGATACGACTATAACGGGTGCTCTTACTCAGTCCGGAGGAGCCTTCTCGCTCACCGGTAATAACAACTCTTCGATTAGTACGTCCGCCAACGCACTCACGATAACTTCAACATCGACCGCCACTTGGTCTGTAACTGCCGGTACGTTGAACCTGCAGGCCAATAGTACTAATAACCGCCTAGAGCTAAATGGTGCTGGGAATATTGTCACACTACATAGCGGCGGCACTCTCAATCTAGGCGATGCAAACTCAAGTCTTGTCTATTTGGGTGGTACCACCAATAACGTACGAACTATAAACGTGGGTGTGGGTGGCGGTCTCCTTACGCAAGCTCAAACAGTGAATGTTGGCAGTTTGGCAGGGACATCAGTAACGACCGTTAATGGCGGCTCTGGTTCGGGTGCTATTGCCCTAACGCCTGCGGCAAATGGTGGCATTATTGCCACCACCACCGGGACGGGCAGTATTAGCCTGAACTCGGGTGCTAGTATTATCGCAAAGAGCACCACCAATAATAATGCAGCGTTTCAAATACAAAACACGGCTGCCGAAACGGTCCTCGGCGTTGACACTACGGCGAACGCCGCCAACCTAGTCACTAACCCTAGTTTTGAGACCAATACAACTAACTGGAGTCAACGGACTGGCTGTGCGTTGAGTCGTGTTGGTACTACGGTCGCATTTGGCGCCTGGTCCGGTGATTGTCTAACATCGGCCACTGCGAACGCAGGAGTAAATTATGCCTTGACGCTATCTAGCTCAACTCAGTACACGATGTCTTTCTACGCGAAGGCTTCTGGTAGTTTCTCGACCCTTGACTTTGGATACGCACAAAATGGTGCAACAGAGAATACTGCTGGTCTCGTAAAGACGGGGAATACCGTGAATTCCACTGGTTGGCAACGCTACACGCTTACGTTTACTACGGGAACAGTGAGCGGTTCCCCCTACTTCTTCTTTAAACAGAGCGATGCAGTTCTGAGGGATATCTATATTGATGGCCTACAAGTTGAAGCAAGCGGAGGTGCAAGTGCCTACGAGTCAAGTAAGTTGAGTTTTAATGGTGGTGTTAGCAGCTCTCTTATCGTACAGCCTGCCGAGAACTCCAACACGGCACTCGCTGTATATACGAATGGTGGCACCCAGGCCTTTAATGTGAATACATTAACTAATCGTGTCGGCATTGGCAGTCTTAACGCTGGTGCGCGCCTACACGTTGCTGGAAGTACAAGTAGCATACCCGTTCAAATAGTGCAGGGAGCGAGTGGACAGTCGACTGACATATTACAAATCGAGGACAGCAACGATAATGTTAATGCAGCATTCAACTCGACTGGAGCCCAATTGACCTTGGGTCGAGTGAGTAACGTTGCGGGTAAGTTGGTTCTCAATGATAGCGCAAGTGCTTTTGGTACGACTCTGCAGAATGCAACTCTTACTGTAGGGAGTCAGACTATTACGATCCCCAATACCGCTGGCGCGGGCGGCACCATATGCCTCCAAAGTAGCGCAAGTTGTGGCTTTGCAACTGGCACGACAGCAAGCTACATCCAAAACCAAAATGCCGGCCAACAAGCTACTAGTAACTATTGGATTAGCGGTACAGGCAGGTCGGATACTAGTCTTTTGACGCCGGCATTGGACGCATTGTCAGGGGGCGCCCTCTCTATCGGTATAAGCAACGCCAGTTCGGTTACTCTCGGCGGTGGCTCTACGAGCGTAAAAATTGGAGCATTAGGGGGTGTAACCGCAACCTCTGCTGCCGTTTGTCGTGACACATCCAGTACTACTCTTACGGCTTGCGATGCGACAAATACTAGCGGTCGTCCTTTCCTTCAGGGAGGAAATGCATTTGGGGCGACGAGTGTTCTAGGGACCACAGATGCGAATAATCTACAAATTGTGACAGGCGGTGCAAGCAATATTCGAGCTACCTTTGATACGAGTAATAATCTTTACTTGGGTAACGGTATTACAGCCAGCGCCCCTAATAACTTTACTGTTGCGGGCACCGGTTCAAGCGCTGCTACAGTAGCTGGTGGCGCGCTCAGTATTATCGGTGGCAATGGCAATACTACTGGTACCGGTGGTGCAATTACCGTTCAAGGTGGTACCGGTGGTGCAACAGGTACTGGCGGTACGGCCACACTGCAAGGTGGTACCGGTGGTGCAACATCTGGTACCGGTGGTGCAGCAAACGTAACTGGCGGTACGGCCGTAGGTGTATTTACGGGTGGTCTAGTGACCATTCAGGGCGGCGCAGCAGCTGCAACTGCGGGATCTACTGGTGGCGGTGTTGCTATTGCGAGCGCTAACGGCTCTGGTACGGGTACCGGTGGCGCAGCCGGCAGCATCCTGTTGGATGCCGGTAATGCACAGGGAAGCGGTAATAACATCGGTGGCAGCATTACGCTAAGTCTTGGTGCATCTACGGGCACTGGTGTCGAGGGCACTTTCCAGATACAGAATGCTCTGGGTGCAAATTTACTGACTGCGGATCCGACAAATACTGCAGCCGAGTTGAACGTTGCTCTTAACTCAGGGGCGGAGGTCGGTACAACAACACCCACGAGCTGGGCGGCGCATGGCTCTGCGACTTTGAGTCGTGATACGACAGCGGGCCATTTCACGAGTGGCATCGCAGCAGCAGCAGCAGCGACTACTGGTGCAACTCAGGGCGTGCGCAATAATGTAGGAACGGCCATGGCTGCGAGTACTACATATGTAGTTAGCTTTTCGGTTAAGGTAAGCGTTGCACTGATAAATGCAAACTTGTCAGTCGTCTTCAGCCCAACGGGCACAACTAGTAATAATGCTACTTGTAGCACGATGAATAGTAGCTATGGCGCAATAAGTACTTCGGCCTTCATAAAATACACCTGCTCTCTGACAACAACCGCAACCGCTACCACCTCATCCGCATACCTGGCAATATTCCAGGCAGATGCTACCTCGCGAAGCATATATGTTGATAACTTGAACATTATCTCCCAGAACGCTTCCGGTGCTCAGAATACTGGTGACTTAAGAGTCGGGGGCTCCTCCAGCCAAGGACTTACGCTCTTTACCCTTGATACGGCTGCTGGAACGCCGTTTACAGGAGCGAACGCATCTTTGGCTGGCTCAATGTACTTCGACACTACTCAGGGCAAAATTCAGTGTTATGACGGTACGAGCTGGGGTGCTTGCGGTGCTGCGCCAAACAACGTGATTACACTTTCTCCTGAATTCGCGAACGCCGTTCTGCATGCTACGGGCACGAGTAGTATTGGGACTCTGACGTCGGACTTTTGTTCTAATTCACTCGCAATCAATGATGGTAGCAGTGGTCAGCCGACCATTTGCGTCAGCAACCAGACATTCAATTTCTACCGCTGGACTTCACCACAAAGTACAACTCAACAATATAGTATTTTCGTGACGTACCAGATGCCCAATACATTCAAGAATTTTTCGGCGGGTAGTGTATCACTGACGGCTCGCACTGATAGTACGAATTCAACAGTACAATACACCGTATATAAGAATGCGAGTGGAGTTTTGACGGCCTGCGGGAGTGCGACTTCGGTATCTACTGGAGTTCAGTCTAACTGGTTGACGGTCTCTCCGAGTACTGACCCCTCAACCTGTAGCTTCGCCGCAGGCAACAGTATTGTTTTCAAAATCGATGTGCTTTCTAGTAATAACGCTAATGCCTACGTTTCAAACCTTAACTTCACGTTCGCGAATCAGTAGGACATGTGAGAGTTTGCTTCTCTGTTGGAGGATATACTACAATACTAAGCATTAGAGGAATTGCCTGAAAGAGGTTAAAACCACGGGCATGGATGATGTAAAAAAATTAAAGCCAAAATTAACAGCAACGAGCGCGAGGCCAATAGTGCGCTCTATTTCGGTGCGCCAAAAAGGACATAGCCATCTAGATCCATCTGTTCGTGCCGTAAGTTCCGAACCGAACAAGGTTGTTGTCAAGGTACGGCTACCTCATTTTAAGCTCAGTCCTCGTACTCGGCAGTATTTCCGCAAGGGTTGGGTTAGGGCAGGGGCGCTAGGTTCGATTTTATTGTTGGTGTCCGTGGAATTGATCATCATTCTCCAGCCTTATCTTGTCCAACATACGTACGCACTTGGAGCATCTGGTGATCTATTGCAGCGCACGGATAAGCTGCTTGCGAGTAAATTATTGTTTGACCAGAAGTCGGGCGCTTTCCAATTTAATAGTAGCTTTAATCCGCTTGCACAACAGCATACCAAGGGTGGAGGGGGTCCACAGATAACTGCAGTTGCTTACGAAGATCCAACGAAAGGTCTCACGGTGACTGACCCGATTAACGGGACTGACTTTACGATGACTCCCTCTTTTGAGCTTATGACGGGCAAGCAAGATGGTAATAGGGTGGTTTATCCATTGCGCGACGGAACTGGTTGGCTGGTTTACACGATGGAAGTAGGTGGTGTTAAAGAGGACGTCTTGTTGAGACATGTGAACGGCAACGATATGACACTTAAGTATAAATTGAAACTGAATGGTAATTTTGACGCACGTTTGGAGAACGACGGATCCGTAGGCATCTATGGGGATGATTCTCCGTTGACCGGACAGGTAGCCACTGGTAACCCTAAGGATGCACAATTGCTCCAGGCGGCACGCAAGAAGGCACAAAAAAATAAGCTTTTTTTCAGTATGCCAGCGCCCCAAGCATATGGGCCCCAAAAGTCTGCGGAGGATATACGGCTTCATTACGCGTTGCGGGGTGATGTCCTAGAGACAGTTGCTACTGACTTGAGGCGTGGGAAGTATCCGTTGACGATCGACCCGACAGTGACAGTTACGAGTACATCGGATCTATTCCGTGACACAAATCCGGATTCTAACGCGGATTTTAATGGCTCTACGGGTAATATTTCGCGTGGTGCGGTTACTGGCGGAGTTATCCCTGCTTGGACGACAAACGCTAACAACTTGACTACAGCACGCTTTTTGCATGGTACGGCTATCTATGACGACTACGCCTATGTTGCTGGCGGAGCTGGATCGAACAGTACATCTAATATCACGAGCGTAGAGTTCGCGCGACTCAGTAGTTCGGGCTCGTCAATCGGTGCCTGGTCTGCGACTACCAGTCTTCCTGCGGCGCTTTCTCGGTACAGTCTCGTCGCATATAACGGCTACCTATATGCTATCGGTGGCGCAACAAGCACAACGAGCTGTGGGACTGACTCCAATCTTGTGTACTACAATCGTATACAGGTGAATGGCCAGCTCAGTGCGAACTGGACGACAAACGCTAACAACCTTCCTTCATCGGTCTGCGGCTTGGGCGCTATGGCTTATAACGGCGTTATGTATGTAGCTGGTGGTAGAACCGGTTCGGCGACTAGCACGGGGATAGCCACGGTAGCATACGCCACAATAAATCCTGATGGCAGCCTGTCGACATTTGCTTCTGATGACTCTGTGTTGCCGGCGGCAAGGTTTGACGCAGATCTGCGCATCTATAATGGTTATATTTATATAATTGGCGGCAACCTCAATGGCACGCTCACGAATACTACACTTTATGCACCACTGGCAAGCGACGGTAGCATTTATGGTAGCGGCAGCGGCTCTTGGAAATCGGCTAGTTTGTTTGGCACGGCACGTTCCAATATGGGGGCAAGTTTTACGGCGACCAATGACGGCTATATGTATGTGGAAGGCGGCTGTAGTGCATATACTAGCGACTCATGTACGTCGGTGAGGAATGAGATCCAAGTTGCGCAGATCAATGCCGACGGAACACTGGGTCCATGGTCGGATGTAAGTACTAGTATTGCCTCACTTGCCCGCGTCGGTGCGCCTCTACTTCAATGGCGCGGCACGATATATAGCTTTGCTGGCTGTGCCGCTATGAACGCTGGAGCGGTTTCTTGCGCTTCGGGGTCGACTCAAAATACGGAATCGTATAGTACGATTAGTACCCCCGGTCAAGTTGGGCCTGTTAACACAACTACGGTAATGCCGACAGCTACCTGGGCTCATGGTTCGGTGGTCAACAATGGCTACATATATGTTGTCGGTGGTTGTATCACGATTAGTTGTCAAAGCGGCACTAACGATACAACAGGACAGACGAGCTATGCCCAGCTTAATGCGGATGGCACTATAGGTAGTTGGACGACAGATACGACCCACATCCTCAACAGTGCCGGTATTGGTACGGCAACCGGCTTAGCGGCCATGGGTATGACAGTGTACAACAATTATCTTTACGTAACCGGAGGATATACCTCAGGTGGTCCTTCCAGAAATGTGTACTATGTTCAGCTCAACACTAACGGCAGCTTAGTTGGTAACTGGACGTTGCAGTCTAATAAATTGGGTGCCACGACTTATTATGATTCAGCGGTGGCCTATCGAGGTTCTCTGTTTGTATTTGGTGGTTGCATTGGCACAACTGGCTCGGCGGGTTGTAGTACCTACCGTAACACGAATTATAGTATGCCCATTGGAGCGGCGGGTGCCCCTGGCTTTCTTACTACTAGCGCTGCTACGGGGAATTTTTTGAACCTACCAACCGCGACTGCCTTGATGGCTCCGGCTTTATATAATGGTTACATATATCTTGCCGGTGGTGCGAACGGGACCATTGGTCAGACAAACACGGTTTTTTATGCAAAGATTCAGGACAACGGCAATATCACTAGTTGGTCTACGGCAACTGGTACATTAGTACACAGCCTGCGACGAGCTGACGCTGTGGCAATGAATGGATACCTCTATGTTATTGGAGGCCACGACGGTGGTGGACCGACAACCTACGGCGATATAGAGATCGGTAAAATAAATATGTCTACAGGCAATATTACGAGTAACTTTACCAACTCCGTGATTCAGATTACGCCGCGCTGGGATGAACGAGCCGTATTCTCAAATGGCTATATGTATGTCACTGGGGGCTGTGCAACTGGTAACCCTCCGGCCTCCTGTAGTTCGGGTGGCATATCGACAGCCGTCGAATACGTGGAGGTCTTTAACGCAGGGAATAAAGGGACCAGTAGCTGGTCAAATTCTTCCAATGTTTATGCGACAAATCGTACGGGTGCAGCCACCACCACGTATAACGGTTATATGTATGCCGCTGGCGGCTGTACTACTTATACTGTTGGTACGACTTTTGGTAACACCTCCTGCCCGGCGGGGAATCAAGACAACAGTGTTGCTTACACTGCGGTCAATCCAGACGGGACACTTGGATCGTGGACTACAAGCGGGAACAACCTTACCGCTTCGAACGCTCGTGCGGGAGGTTGCCTAGTGGCTAACTCAGGTTATTTATATTATGTCGGAGGCGAAGATAACACTGGCGTTTCCGTCTCGACGGTACTATACAGTCAGATCGGTGCGAATGGAGTGCCTGGTGCATGGTCACAGGCAACCAACGGGATTCCTTTTCCGCGTTCTTGGTTTGGGTGTGGCGTTTTCGGCAATCGTGTTTATGTAACCGGTGGGCAAAACAACCTATTTGCCATTGGTATAAATCAAGTATCGGTATACTACAGCCCTGATCTCTCGACCGGCGGTAATATTACCGGTTCTTGGGGCACTGGTACGACATTCACGACAACGCGTTCCAATAATGTTTCGGTTGTTGCGGGGGGCTACCTGTACGTTATAGGAGGGGACGATGGAACCAATGCGCTACAGGACGTGCAGTATATTCAGTTGAATCCATCCACTGGTGCTACTACGGGTTCTTGGGCGTATTCGCGAGAACTACCTCAGACCGTCAGCTATCAAAGCGCTTTCGCGGCCAATGGCTATATTTATTTACTTGGTGGTCGTACGACTCCCACCTCATGTATAGCAAATAGCTATATAGCATCGGTCAATAGTACGGGGACGCTCAGTCAATGGTCTCAAGGAGTTAACAATTTTACGACAGCGCGATTCGGGGCTGCCGCGACGTTCTACAACGGTTATTATTATATGCTCGGTGGAGATGACTGTACGAACGTCATTAGCTCGAATATTATTCAATACGGTGGCGAACAGTCGCAGGCTATGAAGACGTTAATTTCAAAGTATGCCGACTTTTCAGGTGACGGTACGCCTTGGAATTTTGTTGGCTACCTCACAAATGCAGTTAACAATGGCGTTGATATTGAGAATTGGCGTCTGCAATACAAGACAAGTATGGAAGCAACGAATGCATGGGGCGTGACAACCACTGTATATCCACTGACTAGTCAGGTGATTAACACGGTATCGGCCCTGGATGGTACGGGTACTAATGTAAAGCAGGCTCGCTGGATATCGATGAGTTTTGACATAAATATGGAGCAAAGCTTTACATTTACCGATGATACACAGCCTAGCATCTCACAATATGAGCTGTATTATTCGCCCGCTCCGTCTAAACGTCTTATGCACGGAAGAGACTTCCGTGATCAAACTCAGCAAGATCTCGACGCTCATCCATAGAGTGCTTAAGCCTAGGTACTATCTCTTGTATACTGCATACATATGCGGGAAATAGAGCGACGATATAGCGGACGACCAAAAGTCCAGCTACGAAGAGCAGCGGACGGACGATTAAAGTCGGCCGGTGAAGAGATTGAAGTGGCTGATATTTGGGCGGAGCAAAAGCGTATACATTTAGCCGAGGCGATAGCGCGCGAGAAAGCAAAGATAGCCAAGAGGCAGCGCCGCAAGCAGCTGGGTCTGTTCAAGAAAGCCAAAAGCGGCCACGTTACAGGAGCACGGAGTGGTTCAAAGGAAATTGAGGTTAAGCTCACTCTCCCTAAGCTCAATGTGGCCCGCCTAGCGCGCAGCATTAGGAAACGAGTAGTAATTCCCAGACTTAGCATTAAGCATCGTCTGTATGTCGCTGGTGGCTTGATTCTTGTGGTTTTTATAATAGCAACACAGGGCATATACAATAAGGTGCCGCATGCTGAAAAGATAAAACACAGCACTATCACTACTAGCCCGACTACGCCAGTCGGTGGCACTCGGCCTGGCTACACAACTGTCTTACCTATAGGTAAGACAATAGAGCAGCTTGGTGGTTGGGGTCGAGTGAGTCCTCCTGAAAAGAATCCAGTTTTTGCCTACTCGGATAGCGTGAGTAGTACGCATATAGTAGTTAGCGAGCAGCCACTGCCAGAGAATTCCCAAGTATCCCAAATCGCTAAGCAGTTCAATGCCAGTGAGAAATTAGTGATGATTGATGGCTCTATCGCATATTTGGCCACAACATCAGCAGGGGCTCAATCTCTTGTGATTAGTAAAAGTGATCTGCTCATTCTCATTCGCTCAAGTGGCAAGATTACGAATCAGGTCTGGGTAGATTATATCGGGGCTCTTCAATAGAGATGAGTACGGCTAGCCGTATGCGGCTAGTTACCTCTAGTGCTTTTGTGGTGGCGAGCGTAAGCAAGGGGTGGTATACTTTGACCAAAGAGGGAACTGATGAAACAAACAATCATTGCGGTGATAAATCAGAAGGGCGGTGTGGGTAAAACAACTACGGCTACCAATTTAGCCGCACAGCTTGCCTCAAAGGATAGCACTGTTCTGTTAATAGATTTGGATCCACAGGGTAATGCTACGAGTGGCCTAGGGATTGATAGGGAAGTGGAGCCGACAACCTATGAAGTATTGTTTGGTCATGCCGCACTTGATCAGGCAGTTAGACCGGCCGATCGAGATGGTCTCTATATCTTGCCGGCCAACGCTAATTTGGCGGCTGCAGAGGTTGAGTTAGTTAGTCTTGAGCAGCGTGAGTATGCATTGCGCCGTTCTCTCGAGGTCGCAGCGTATAGCTATATTATTATCGACTGTCCACCGGCACTCGGTCTCCTTACTATCAACGCATTGAGCGCAGCTACCAGTATTCTTATTCCGGTGCAGGCCGAATACTATGCGTTAGAGGGTTTAGGCCAATTACTAGCCACCGTGCAGCGGGTGAAAGAGGGTTTAAATCCTGGCCTTGATCTATTGGGCGTTGTGCTGACCATGTACGATAAGCGAACCAGCTTGTCTGAGCAGGTTATGCAAGAGCTAAAGAATCATTTCGGTGAAAAGCTTTTCAAGACAGTAGTTCCACGCAATGTACGACTTGCTGAAGCACCCAGCTTCGGCAAGACTATTTTTGAGCATGATCGTTGGAGTAAAGGTGCCCGTGCATATAAAAACGTCGCCAAGGAGGTAGCAAAACGTGTCCATGAGTAAAACTGGTCTCGGCCGCGGTTTTGATGCGCTTATCCCGAAGAGCGTTGATGCGACCACATTATTTGATGATCAAGATCGTGTGCAGAAGATACGCATCGCCGACATCGTGGCGAATCCGGATCAGCCACGACAGCACTTTGACGATACCGCGTTAGCTGGGCTCGCCACCTCAATTAAGCAATATGGCATAGTGCAGCCTATAGTGTTGACCCCGCACACGGCTGGTAAGTACGTAATTGTGGCTGGCGAACGTCGTTGGCGTGCCGCTCAGCTTGTTGGCTTACAAAAGATTCCCGCGCTCGTTCGTACTACCAAAGAATTAGAGCGGCTTGAGATAGCTATAGTAGAAAATGTACAGCGGGTAGACCTGTCTCCATTAGAACAAGCCGTTTCTATAGAGCGCTTACATCAACAATTCAATATGACTTATGATGGTATCTCGAAACGCCTAGGAAAAGCTAACTCGACGATTAATAATATTGTGCGACTACTCCAACTGCCCGATGCCGCTAAACGTGCGTTGCAAGAGCAGAAAATTAGCGAGGGTCATGCTCGAGCTATTCTAGCGCTGAAGGATTCAGCAGAACACCAAGCTCAATTATTGGATGATATCTTGAAGCATGGCTGGTCTGTTCGGCAGGCTGAACAATTTGTGACCTCCTACAAGGAGGGCTTCAAAGAGAAGACTGCTACACATGAACGAATGAGCAGCGAAACCCCCGCGACCAAACAACTCAGCAAGCGTTTAGGCGGCTCCCCTGTGCATATCCGCCGTACGGCCAAGGGCGGTAAACTAGAAATAGGATTTAAGACCGACGAGGAGCTCGAAAAAATTCTACAATCATTGTAGCAACGATCAAGTTGTTGGCTAGAATCGTTCGATCATGTTGGCCGGAAGCACGCGTATAGCTAATTTGCCTATGATACTTGTGGCGTTGACAGGCCCAAACAGACGCGAATCCAGAGAATTGTTACGATTGTCGCCCATAACAAATACCTGGCCTTTACCAACCGTCCACTCGCCATCGATGCCGGTAACCGGTATGACTTTACCGTAAGGTAGTGTTGCATCTGGTCGAAAGCCATTAGGGCGCTGTGTGTCATATACGGTAACGTATCCGTTATTAACTACGACTTTATCCCCGGGCAGGCCAATGACTCGTTTAATAAGCTGTTTGTCAGGATCTTGACCGAACTGGCCAAGACGCGCATCCGTAAACACAACAATGTCACCGCGCTTTGGGATGTATACGTGGTGAGTGATTTTTGCCCAGCTACGCGCCAGCTTCCAAACAATAAGACGATCATTATTATGAAGTGTCGTCTCCATGCTTGGTCCATCAACCTGATACGACTGGAACACAAACATGGTAAGGAATATGGCAATAAGCGGTGCCAATAATAAGACGAGGATGGTTGAAACAATACTATGCCAACCCTCGCTGCCTTTATTTTTCTGTTGTTTAGCCTGTACGGGTACTGGCTGGCTGGTGTTTATCGGTGCTTCATTCATTACAGACCTTAACTATAGCGTAAAGCAAGAGATCGTGCACACATAGAATTTACTTTTTTGGTGCGGCATGCAACTGGGATATAATCGTAAGCATAACAATAAGAAGGCTCTACTGATGTTGCTGCAGCGACAAAAATATTCGAATGTTAAGTATGTAAGTTTGGGTTTGGCGATGCTCACACTTATTCTCGGCGTGTCTTCTCTTAGCGCGCAGGGCGTTTCATCTATAGCGCAGGGGTTCCAGACGAGTGATTCGAATGTGGTCGCCGGTGCACTAGTGAGTCTAAAGCAAAATACGCCAAATGCAGTTGAACTGGGTACTTCTTCGAACGTACAACAACTGATTGGTGTGGCTGGTGGCAAGTCTTTGATCGAATTATCTTCTGGAGGAGTCGGTTCGGTACAGGTGGTTACGAGCGGCGTCACTGCAACCCTCGTTAGTGATATAAACGGAGCCGTAAAGACGGGAGATAAGATAACTACCTCGCCTATTGCTGGCATCGGTATGAAGGCGACTGAAAGCGGTGTAGTAGTAGGTACCGCCCAGAATAATTTATCTAACGAAAAAACAACTACACAGAACGTCACCGACAAGAAGGGCGATGAGGTGAAGATCCATATAGGGGCAATTCCTCTGCAAGTGGACAAGGTTTTTTACCAGGTTCCAAGCGATAAAGAGAGTTTCTTACCGCCCGCATTAGCTGATTTCGCTAATAGTGTTGCTGGACATCAGGTATCGCCCGTCCGTGTAATAGTTGCTGCTTTGCTTGTGATGCTACTTTTTGTGGCGGTGACAATACTTCTTTATTCGGCGGTACACAGCAGCATTATTTCTATTGGGCGTAATCCGCTGAGCGAACAGGCCGTGCACAAGAGTCTCTTAGAGGTCGGCCTTACGATCGTTGGCGTGCTCGTCTTTACGGTCATCGTGGTGTATTTGATCCTTTCAACGTAACAATAATTTATGCACAGTTTCACTACTTTATCGTAGTAAAAAATACATTTCTTGACTAGCATAAGCGGTGTAGGATATCTAAGAGGAGAACTCTCTTAATGAGAGGAAACAAAAACAGTCGTGGAAGACAAAAACCAAAACACGAATGTTAGTTATGTAAGTGAGGACGCTAGCCAGTCGCTCACCCCTAACTTCGGTGTCGTTTCTACTCCTGAGGAATCAGATGCATTGTCTCTGGATCCAAGTTTGCTGTCGCAGCCACCACCAGGTGTTAATCCGGCGGATACTAAAAAAGGTAACGTTATCGTTCGTTTAGCAAAACGAGCCGATATTTTATTGCTCTTACTTATCGTCCTCGGAGCGGTAGGATTTTTTGTGGTTAACGCCACCAGAAAGTCACACGTCGAAAATGTAGCTAATGTGACGGATAAGTTTAACGCAGTAAAGCTGCCCCTAGGCGCATTTATCGCCAACGAGCAAGGTATCAGCTTTGGTAATAGTAGTGTGGCTATTAATGGATCGTTAAAATTAAATAACGGCTTAGTAATTACACCTTCTGTGCAACCAAATGCTCCTACGGCGGGTCAACTTTATTTCGACCAGAATACTAATCAAATGGCTTACTATAACGGTACGGCATTTGTGCCACTGACCGCCCAAGGTGCAGTGGTACAGAGTATTGGCGGCATATCTGGTCAGGTGACTCTGGGGGGTGGTCTGACAACGATAGGTAATCAACTCATTTCAGTGAATAATGGGGTAACGTCCTTCGGCGGCCAAACTGGCGCAATAAGTGTTGGCAGCGGTCTTAAATTAAGTGGTGCAACGCTACAAAACGGTGGAGTGATCAGTTTAACTTCCGGTACGGCGAATTTGGTCGTGAACAATGACGGTAACGGAAATCTGACAATCAGTAATGTGGGTGCTGGTACTGGCACGGTAACTAGCCCGGGCGGAACTGTCGGGGATATTGCCATGTTCGATGGTGCTCAAGATATTGTTGGTTCGCTCATTAATCAGAGCGGTAATACTATAACCATAACTGGTGATCTCAACGTAGTTACTGGCGGCCTTAGCCTGGGAAACGCCCTGACTGTAAGTAATGGTGGTACTGGCGCGACCTCTCTAGCTACCAACGGTGTAGTAATCAGTAACGGGACTGCCGCGTTCACTGCAGTGACTGCTGGCGCTTCTGGTTTATGCTTTATGTCTACCGTCGGCGCGCCAGCATTTGGTGCCTGTCCGGGCGGTGGCGGTGGCGTAACATCTCTCAATGCCTTGACTGGTGCCTTGACGCTAGCGAATGCTAGCGCAGCAGGAAGTACAATCACCATTGATGATGCAAGTACGAGCGGCACTAAGGGTATCGCCAGTTTTAATGCGACCAATTTCAGTGCAGTATCGGGTCTTATAAACACCATACAGGATATCAATACTACGGCGACGCCAACGTTCGGGCGATTAACGGTTACCTCCAATCAAGCTACCAATCCTATGCTGCTTGTTAATAACACAAACGCCGCCGCCTCTGGGAATTTACTTGATTTGCAGTTGAATGGTACGAGTAAATTTAGTGTTCAACCTGGCGGTAATGTCACAACGGTTGGCACTATCAACGGACAGACAATTTCGAATGCAGCTAATTTTACGGGCACACTAGGAGTGGCGGGGAACACAACCTTAACTGGTAACCTGGCGGTCAATGGTGGCAATTTGACTTCGACAGGAGCGTTAAACATCACTCCAGGAGGAATTTTGACGGTAGGAGCTACTACGCAAACGTTGGCCTTGCAGGGTGGTAGCTCATCAAGTTTCAAGGCAGTCAGCGGAGCAAACTCCACAACGGTGAACTTTCAAGCCCCGACGGCAACGGTGACATATCGTTTGCCAACAGCAGCAGCTGGGAGTTACGACCTTTGTTCTACGGCAGGTAATTGCGCTGGTTCGGGTGGCGGTGTGACAACACCTGGGGGAACAACAAATCGCCTCTCGAAGTTCACTGGCGCGCAAACCATTGCGGACTCTACGATATCAGATGATGGTATCACGGTAACGACCTCGGCCAATTTAGCCGTACAGGGTGGAACGGCAACTGTGGGAGTGGCTAACTCGCAGACGGGGTCACTATCGCTCGCGTATGGCTCCGCTAATTTTACTGGAACGGTCACACAGGGCACGCTTACGGGTAATCGAACCTACACATTGCCCGACGCAAGTGGCACCGTTTGTCTGAGTAGCGGCAACTGTCTAGGCGGAGGAGGCGGGGGAGCCAACACTGCACTATCGAATTTGACTGGTGTAGCTATCAACACTTCATTGCTCCCCGGTAGTACTACCGTCGATCTCGGTTCCAGCGCAGCGCCGTTCCGCAATCTATTCATTGCTGGCAGCTCAGTTACGCCGAGCTCTAATAATTTTCAAATTACGGGTACTGCTACGGGTGCTAGGGTCATAACCCTACCGGACTCAAGCGGCACTGTCTGTTTGAATAACAGTACGAACTGTGGCTTCTTGACCGGAACCGGAACTGCTTTTGTGCAGAATGGCAATACACTGGGTGTAGTCGCTAATTTAGGCACGAATGACGGGTTTGGTCTAAACCTTCGTACAAATGGTGCAACAGCTTTGGCTCTGGCCACAAACGGAGATGCAACATTTAGCGGCGCGCTGACTATTAATGGCGCAACGGTAAGCTCGGCAGGGTCTCTGAATATTACTCCTGGCGGATCTCTCACCGTAGGGGCTACTAATCAAACGTTAGCCTTGCAGGGTGGATCATCATCAAGTTTCAAGGCAGTCAGCGGAGCAAACTCCACAACGGTGAACTTTCAAGCCCCGACGGCAACGGTGACATATCGTCTCGCGACAGCGACAGCGGGTACCTACGATATTTGTACTACAGTTGGTAACTGTACTGGTTCTGGCGGTGGCGTCACGACTCCAGGTGGAACAACGAACAAGTTAGCCAAGTTTACCGCCAATCAAACGATTGGAGACTCGAGCATATCTGATGACGGCACGACGGTAACCAGCAGTGTGAATCTTGTAGTACAAGGCGGTACGGCTACGGTTGGTGTTGTCAGCTCACAAACTGGGACGTTGGTTCTAGCTGATGGCAGTAGTGCCTTTAGCGGTAGCCTTGTTCAAGGTATACTTACGGCCGGCCGAACCTACACATTGCCCGACGCAAGTGGCACCGTTTGTCTGAGTAGCGGCAACTGTCTAGGCGGAGGAGGCGGGGGAGCCAACACTGCACTATCGAATTTGACTGGTGTAGCTATCAACACTTCATTGCTCCCCGGTAGTACTACCGTCGATCTCGGTTCCAGCGCTGCGCCGTTCCGCAATCTGTATCTTGCGGGATCATCTGTTACGCCGGGCACCAATAACTTTACAATTACTGGTATCGCTACGGCTGCTCGTACGATTACGCTTCCAGACGCATCGGGAACAGTGTGTCTACAAACGAGCAGCAGTTGTGGATTCGCAACTGGTAGCGGCGCTGCCTTTGTACAAAACGGCAATTCTTTTGGTGCGACTGGCGTACTGGGCACAAACGATAACAATAGCCTAAACATACGCACTAATGGTACGACGGCACTTGCTTTGGCTACGAACGGGAATGCAACATTCAGTGGTGCGGTTACTATTAACGGCGCGTCCTTGAATTCTGCGGCTGCTTTGAGTATCACCCCTGGCGGCACGTTGACCGCAGGCGCTACAACTCAAACATTGACGCTGCAAGGCAACGCTAGCACTACTCTTTCGGCAAGCGGAAACGGCTTCACTACAACAGTTGGATTCAACGGTACGGCAGTAGCCAACGTTAACTACAACTTTGATCGGACGGTTGCAGCCGGTACGTACACCATCTGTAGCACTATTGGTAACTGTGCTGGTACTGGCACAGGTGTGACTACTCCTGGCGGCACTCCCGGCACGATTGCAGTATTCACTGGTACGCAAGCCGTAGGCGATTCACTGCTTAGCCAAAGCGGATCTGTCGTCACGGTAGCTGGAAGCATAAATCTTACCAGCGGCCACACCTTTCAGATTAACAACACGCAAATATCTTCCTCTGCATTAAGTAATGATCTTGATCTAGCCAAGTTAAGCTCTAGTGAGACTTTCACTGGTAACACGGTTGGTTTCAAGCCTGGCACTGATTCGACTAACGCATTTAATCTGCAGAATGCTACAGGCCGCTATTTCACCGGTGATTCCACGAACGCCCAGATTGTATTGGGTACGGGCAGTTCACTGGACGGCAAGATCGTTTTCAGCAATATGAGCAACAACAACACGACGACGATTCTGCCGGGTACTCCCACGGCTGCTCGTACGATTACGCTTCCAGACTCAACAGGTGTCATTTGTTTAGATAGCGGCAACTGTGCTGGCGCTGGCGCGACTCTTCAAACCGCTTACAATTTTTCAGCTGGTGGTACGACGCCAAAGATAAAACTCAATAGCACCATTCATGGATTGGATATTCAGGATGCTGACACGACTATAGGTGCTGATCTCTTCGATGTACGTGCCAGTAATGGTGCCGGTTTAGGCAGTGTATTGTTGGGGGTCGGCAACACGGGCGCGGTTACCATGCAGAATTCAGCAAATTCACTTGCGGCACTCTCTGTATTGACGCAGGGTAGTACAAAAGTCCTCGTGATTGATACTACTAATGGTAAGACGATATTGGGGCAGGGCACGACTTTAGCTGGAGCTTTAGTGTTTAATAACGCCACCAACACTAATCAGACAACTCTAACGACTGGTGCGGTAGCCGCTCCTCGCACGATTACACTCCCCGATTCAAGCGGTATCGTTTGTTTGGACAGCGGCAACTGTCTAGGCGGAGGAGGCGGGGGAGCCAACACTGCACTATCGAATTTGACTGGTGTAGCTATCAACACTTCATTACTACCTGGATCCACTACCATTGATCTCGGCTCCAGTACCGCACCGTTCCGTAATCTGTATCTTGCCGGTTCCTCTGGGACTCCGGGTACTAACAACTTTACTGTTACCGGTACGGCTACGGCCCCTCGCACAATTACGCTCCCAGATGCAACTGGCACGATCTGCCTGCAGTCGTCTGCAGCATGTGGCTTCGCTGCCTCATCAGGTTCTGCTAATTACATTCAAAACACAACTACCGTGCAGACTAACGCCAGCATCGCAATTTCGAGTGCAGCCGATGGCGACATTACCGTGCTACTGAAAAAACGAGCCGCGCAGACGGGCGATCCGCTCAAGGTAGTTAATAGTAGTAACGCTTTGGTATTTAATATTGATGCATTAGGCGGCATGCATCAAGTAGGAACGGCACAGTTCGATAACGTGGTTGCCGTTGGCGGCGCGTTTAGCTCGAGTGAGCAGCTGTTAGTGAAGGCAACGGGTGCTTCAAATGTCGTTCTGTCGCTCTATGGTGACGCAGCTCAAACGGCCAACCTCATACAGGTTGATAATGTCGGTACGCGAGCTCTGACCTATGCAGCCGACGGCTCATTAAACCTGACCGCTGGTTCGGGTCAGAGTGCAAGCTTGATCAATCTCAATAACACCGGTGGAGACACCGTAGCTTCGTTTAGTGCAGCTGGCCTTCTCACTTTGGGCCGCGTGGCAAGTAGCGGTAGTACACAGGCAGGTTCCATAGTATTCGCCGATGGTACGAATGACAACTTTGGAGCGACACTTAACACCAACACGCTCACTGCGAACCGAACGATCATATTACCAGACGAAGCAGGCACGATATGTTTGCGCAACTCGGCTAGCTGTGGTTTCGGACTGACTGGTACCTTTATCCAAAATCAGGCAACAGTGCAATCAGCTAATTTCTACGTGCAGGCCGCCACAAGCGGCACTGTAGCTGGTGTATTGCGGGCAAATGCTGCAGGTACGGGTGATATCCTCGACCTGCTTAATGGCGCAGGTACGACCGTGGGAAGCGTTAGCAGCACTGGCGCGACTCTGCATAAGAATACGTCGGTCAATGCCTTCCAGGTTCAATCTGCTGGTAGTGGTACGTCAGCACTTAATGTCGATACCACCAACTCGCGTGTAGGTATTGGTACAAACACACCCACCCGTGCTCTTGACCTTTCGCTGAACGATTCTGCAACCACGGCACCTCCCTTGATAATCCAGCAAGCAGGAACGGGCGATGCTAGCCTAGAATTTAAGACGCCAGCGAAGAGCTTTTTGCTTGGACAAGATGCCAGTGACGCCAGTAGCTTTAAAATCTCATCAAGTGTGGCATCTGCTTCCAGTACCAACCTTGGATATACAACTGCGGGCGGAACAACCGAGACGGGGATGCCTGGCAATATCAACTGTAACAAGTTTACGGCCGGTAACAGTGGTTCGGTGACTTCCATGTTGGTGTACGCCGGTAGTGTTAACGCCACAACTCCTTCGTTCCAAGCTGGTATATATACCGACGATGGAGGTGCTCCTAGCTCGCCAAGTACATTGGTGGGAAACTCTAGTACAGGGACGTTACTACTGAACGCTTGGGCGAGTGTGGGGATGTCGGGTACTAGCGTTACCGCTGGCCAAGTTTACTGGATCTGCGTTGAAACGGCTACCGCCAGTGGTGCACAAAACAACCTGAAGTATGACGCTGGGACTGCGAATCAGACTGTAGTGAAGTTCGGCGTGCCGATGGGTACCTGGAACGGTTCATTCGGCACTCCTGATGGCCACTATGCTAATAAGTATTCGGAGTACGCAATTGTAACGCCTAGCGGCGCATACGACTCATTTAGCAAGTCGCTCTTTACTCTTAGTGACACGGGACGAGTAACGCTACAGAACTTTGTTGATTCGTCGTTGGCTTTCCAGGTGCAGAATGCAGCTGGCGCCAGTATATTCGATGTCGACACTACAAACGGTAGAATAGGTATCGGTACTAGCGCACCAGGCTATCCTCTGGATGTAGTAGGCGACATTAATACCTCTACGGCTCTTCGGCTGGCTGGTACCTCAGTCTGTGATACGACCGGTAGTACCGGATGTATCGCCAAGAGTGGTTCGGGTTTTTATATCCACAATCAGACCACAGTACAGACTGCCAATATGTTCATTCAGAGTGCAAGTTCCGGGAGCATTACCTCTATAATTCAGGGGGCAACAAGTCAGAGTGTAGATATCCTGCAGGTGCAGAATTCTACAGCAGGCGTTTTGTTGGCTGTTAGCTCAGCCGGGAAGACCACTTTACAGAGTTCGACCGTTAACGGTTCAGTATTGACCCTGAATAATAGCGACGGCACTGTAGGATTTGAAGTGAGGAGCGGTGGCTCAGGATTAAATAACATATTTATAGGTACCAGCAGTGGTACGGCCGTCACAACGGGAGATAAAAATGTTGGCATAGGCACGCAGGCTTTGAAGCTGGTGGCTGATGGTACGAACAACACGGGCGTAGGTTACTTCTCTCTTAATCAAACGACATCAGGGAACCAGAATACGGCCCTGGGTTATTATTCGCTCCAGTCCAACCAGACAGGCAGCAAGAATACGGCGTTAGGCTACTACGCATTACAGGGCAACACTACAAGCAACAATACGGCTATTGGGTACTATGCTGGCTATCAAGATCCTGCCTCCAGCACTTTTTTGACGGGTACAAATTTGACCAATATTACGGCAATCGGCTATGCAGCCCAAGTTCAGGCTTCAAACACTTTGGCGCTAGGCGGTCAAGGTAGCAATGCAGTGAAGGTCGGTATCGGCACAACAGTTCCTTCCAATACGCTGAGCGTTAGTCCAGTCCAGTATAGTACTGGCACAGCCAGCCAAACGACTACGACTATTACCGGTGTGGGCACGACTTGGACTGCAGCCATGGTAGGCGATGAGATTATTTTTGCGAGTGGTGCGAAGGCTACTATCACCGCCTTTGGCAGCGCGACATCTTTGACGGCATCGGTCTCGCAATCAGTCGCATCGCAGGCATATCGTTTGCACTATGTTGGGCTGCAAGTTACGAGTACTGGCACGGTAGGCATCGGCACAGCGACCCCTCGTTCCGCTCTGGATCTTGGCGCCGATGGCGCTCAGTTAACCATTGGCGGCACGGGTACGGGTGGCCAGATTAGCTTTGGCAACGCCACGAACGAAAATGCTATTAATTTTGGGGGTAATTCTTTCAACTTCCATACCAGTCAGAGCAACGGATATGATTTCTATACGAATTACGATTCTGAGACGTCGATTCCCGAATTCTCTATAGCCGATGATGGGCACGCGACCTTCCGCAATAGCAGTACCTTCCAAGTACAAAATACGTCCAGTGTTAATTACCTCACCGTTGATATGTCTGCTGCCCGCATTACCGTAGGGCCTGCCGCCGGCGATACGGTCGGGACCTTGCTCGTGCTCGGCACAAAGACCAACGCCGGTGATCCTACGGGCGTCAACGGAGCAATGTATTACAACTCCAATTTAGGTCGCTTCCGTTGCTACGAAAACAGCGCTTGGCAGAACTGCCTATCGCGTAATGACTACACCCCTGCATTTATTGGATACAATATGGATCCAAACTCAGCGGCAAATGTGGTTACTGCGAATCGCGCCTGGTTGATCGCTGTAAACGTACCTACTCCCGTAACGGTCACGGCTATCCGTACGTCGATAGCGGCTTCATCAGGCAACCTGGATGTAGGATTATACAACAATTCCGGTACGAGACTCGCCTCGTCTGGATCAGTAACCTGTCCTGCGGCAGGAGCTGCTAGTATCAACTTCACTGCGTCCGCGACAATTAACCCAGGTATCTACTATCTTGCTATCTCGGCAGATAACACGACGGCAACCTTTAATCGATCCGGTATTGACGGTGTTGTTGGCGTGAATTACTTTGCGAGCTCATTCCCGTTGCCTTCATCAGTTACTTTGCCAGGAACACATGATACAAGTAACAGCAGACCGTTCGCCTTAGTTGGTCTTGTTACAGGAGGCATTACACAGTAGATATGAGACGATCAATGTTGCGCCCCAGGGTTTGGATCGTATTGGCCGTAAGTTGCTTGATTATTGCGGGTGGTCTTGTCGCCATGCGATTATCGTCACGGCCACTCATAAGCGGATCTATTACTAGCAAGGTGAGTTTTGTTATTCTTGTGCCTAAGAAGAGCACATATTCGGTCGATAAATCATCGGTGAGCTATAGCCAGGATTCAAAGGTGCTTACTTTTGTAATACGTAAAGGCGACCAGGCTATAACCGTAACCGAGCAGGCGGTTCCAAGTGTTATGGCGTCATATCCTGAGATGCTTTCGCGACAATTTGATCTTATGAAGGACAAGAAGACTCTAGCAACGCCGATAGGCACTGCCTATGTTGCAAACAACCAGGACATCAACAGCCAACAGCTGGCTGCTATTAATGGCAAAGGTACACTCGTTTTCTTACGGCCTAGTGGACGGTTGGACGAGGACGGTTGGCGCAGGCTTTTTAACCAGCTTGATAGCCTATAATTTTTAGTTATTTGGCTCGAGGAGACCAAAGCGTCTCTATAAAGCGGCAATTTAAGCAATAAGGCTATGTTTACCATCTTGCCCAAAGACGTTATACTAAAATCCATTGTCTATGCATGAATTTCGAAAACAAACACGGCATCCACAACGCCAAACAGTCGATGGCTTTCTGAACGCATCGAAGAGGCCGCAAATTAATGCGCGTCTTGATGGTATGCATACTGCAAAGCGAAGCGTGGGTGACTTTAAGCGTCCTGAGGGATTGCACCCGATACCACCCGTCGGAGCGCGTACCAACCGGTCCTTGGAACGAGGAGCTAGGGTACAGGGTGCCACCGCCTCGATTACTCCCACCAAGGGTCAGTCCTCCATATTACATATGAGCTTGCCCGGAAATAGCAATCCTATCGGCGATGAAAAGGCAGTCAAGGGTAAAAGGGGCCGCACACGAAAGCACGATAAGAAATCTTTATTCCGTCGCTGGAGTCTTCGTACTACGCTTGTGTTGGCCGGTATTGTATTGCTTCTGGGTGGTTTCTTGGGCGTCAAGACGATGCTACAGCTTCATAAGGTGCTAAAAGGTGGAGGTAAGGCAGCTGCACTACAGGCAAATGTAAAGCCACAACTACTAAAGGGTGAAGGGGACGGTCGCATTAACTTTCTCCTCTTAGGAAGAGGCGGTGACGGCCACGATGGACCTGATCTAACTGACACTATGCTTGTTGCCAGTATCGACCCAGTAAATAAAACCGCAGCGTTGGTGAGTATTCCGCGCGACCTATGGGTTAATGTGTCTGGCTATGGGCAGATGAAGATTAATGCTGTATATGCGAATGCTAAGTATCATGATCTGAATACCAATTCTAAGGATTCATCTAAAGCCGAGACAGACGGCATCAACCTAGCTTCACAAGAGGTTAGTTCAGTTTTGGGAATACCTATTCATTATCATGTACTTATGGATTTCCAGGCATTCAAGGAGGCGGTGGATGCCGTGGGTGGCGTTGATGTGAATGTTCCTGCGGCATTGGTTGACCCCACAATGGCTTGGGAGAACGCTTGGAATCCCGTATTGGCCAAGCAGGGTGTAGATCATATGGCTGGTATCCAGGCCTTAATGTATGTACGCTCACGCCATACTTCGGTACGAGGTGACTTTGATCGTACTGAGCGACAGCGTGCGCTTATTGAAGCATTGAGCCAGAAAGTCCTATCTGCAGGTACGTATTCTAATCCACTCAAGATATCTCAGCTATTGAGCGCATTTGGTAATCATGTCTCGACCGACCTTGGGGTGAATGATGCCTTGCGTTTGATGAACATCGCCAAGGGGATTAGCGGTCCTTCGGTAAAATCTATTGGTTTGGCTGATCCACCCAATAATTTTGTGGTAAATGGTGCTGTAGGTAGTACTTCTGTCGTGCGCCCAAGTGCTGGATTCGATGTATACACTGAGATACAGAGCTACATTCGCAATACTCTTAAGGACCCATACTTGGCCAAAGAAAATGGGGCAGTGGAAGTGCTAAACGGCACCACGATTGCGGGTTTGGCTACGACATCAGCGGATAAGCTGAAGTCTTTCGGATATAACGTTATAAAAGTAGACAGTGCACCAACGGCAAACTATAAAAAGACGATGGTGGTTGATCTAACTAACGGCAAGAAACCATACACAAAAAATTATCTTGAAAAACGATTCGGCGTTAAGGTTGCAACTAAGCTGCCAGACACTACAATCCAAGCAACCGGTGCAGATTTTGTGGTAATCTTAGGGCAGGATGCGACCACTAATAGCCAAAATTAAGCCAGCCAGTGGCTTCTCGCGCGTTGCGCATGTCGGGCTCAACGTACTACTAGCGCTACTTGTGTTTGTGTTGGTCAGAATTGATTTTGTCCAGCTAGCCTTGGCCATAATTTTGTTAAGTAAGTGGCGTATGTTTGCAGTACGTCCACGATTTTGGCCAGCTAATATTAGGGCTAATTCAATTGATATTATTGTTAGTGCTTCCATATTGTTATTTATGGTGCACGGCAACAATACATGGCTACAACTCACATGGACGGTAGCTTATGTATTGTGGCTTTTGGTGTTGAAGCCTGCCTCGTCAGGGCTTTTGGTTTCCTTGCAGGCCATGACTGGTTTGTTGTTTGGGATGACGGCGCTTTTCCTCGGATGGGGTGACGGCGCAGTCTACTGGCTGGTACTTAGCTCTGCGCTGATTGCCTATTTGGTGTCGCGCCATTTTCTGGACGTCTTCGACGAACCTTATGCGAGGCTACTTTCGTATTTGTGGGCTTATTTTGCAGCAGGTCTTACATGGATTCTGTGTCATTGGTTGCTATTCTATGGTTTCTTGGCGCAGCCTACGCTGCTGCTTACGGCCTTGGGTTATGGCTTGGCGGCTCTTTATTATCTTGATCACCATGATCGATTATCTAAGCTTGCACGACTAGAGATCGTTGTAACGACATGTGCCATCGTGTTGGCGGTAGTAGTCTCGTTGACAGTGAACGTTAGTACGACGGTTCGCGCATTATTGCGCTAAGAAAAGAATGGGGGAATATGGAAGAGGATAAGCAAAGCGTATTAGCAGATGATAAGAAGAAGGACGATAGAGATCGGGCGATTTCATCTGGACATTTTTCGCCAGAATGGCAAAGTAAACCGAAAATGACTTTTACAAATGCCACTAAGCCCGTTCTTGGCCCCGATCACCCTAAGATAAAATTTTTGGCAATGGCGTTATTGATCATTATTGCGATTGGCTCTGGTCTTTTGGGCGGTTGGCTGGGGTCGCGGAATGATCCCACTACTAGCCCCCAGAAGCAGCAGGTCATTCTAAAGAGCCAAGGCCAGCTTATTAGCAATATCGCGAAGACCGTGGGCGCGAGCGTGGTTTCGGTGAACACTACAAGTACGGTGGCGACACAGGGATTTTTTGGTACGGGTCAGTCTAGGCAACAGCAGGGTGCGGGTACTGGCATTATTCTTACCTCTGATGGTCTGATCGTTACTAATCGACACGTTGTACCGCAGGGCACAACAAGTGTTAGTGTAGTGCTCTCGGATGGCACGGAATTTGACAATGTCACGGTTGTTGGGCGAACGAATAGCACCGATAGCTTGGATGTTGCCTTTCTCAAGATAGGGGATAAAAAAGGTCATAAGCTGACACCCGCCACTATAGGCGATTCCACTAAGATGCAGGTTGGTGACTCGGTGATTGCTATTGGTAACGCACTCGGCCAATTCCAAAATACGGTCACCAGCGGCATTCTCTCTGGCTACGGCCGCAGCGTGCAGGCTAGTGATAGCGACGGCAGTGGCTCCGAAAGTTTGGAAGATTTATTCCAGACTGATGCGGCTATTAACGCAGGGAATTCCGGTGGTCCGCTTGTTAACTTGGACGGTGAGGTGATTGGTATCAACACGGCCGTTGCAGGAGACGCACAGAATATTGGTTTCTCCATACCCATTAATGATGTCAGCGGGCTCATTAAGACCGTCGAACAGACAGGCAAGCTGGCACGTCCTTACATTGGCGTTTATTATGTACCAATCACTAACGACATAGCACAGCAGTATAATTTGACCACCACGCGTGGCGCATACGTACCCACGGCCGATCAACTTGGCTCGACACCGATTGTCGCTGGTGGCCCGGCTGATAAAGCGGGTTTGCAGGCCGGCGATATCATAACTAAGTTGGACGACAAACCTATAGATCAGAATAATAGCTTGTCTGCCTTGGTGAACAAGCATGGTGTAGGAGACAAAGTAACATTGACAATAGTGCGGAATGGTAAAACGCAAAGCGTCACGGTCGCATTGGGCGCAGCGCCTGCAGACAATTAAGCAATAAGCTCAAAAGCTTGGGCTAGTCCCTCGGTTCTATTGAGATAATAGTGCGCCTTTCGAGCTAATAACGCATTCGTGTGATGCTGACCTACGAGTGACTCGGTTATTATAAGCTTCGGTGGTTTCCCTAAGCTCGTTACTTGTTCCCAGAAGCGCTTATAATGGTCGAGTCCATCTGTTCCCGAAAAGATAGCTTGTGGGGGCTCATGCGTTGCAGCTCGATTTAGTAACAGGGAAGTAGGTACGTATGGCAGATTCGCAAGAATGATGGTGGGGGCCATCGGAGTATCTCCCAGTAATAGGTCTTGTTTTATGGTGGCGGCAGTCACATGATGCTGAATAATATTATCTTTAGCAACAGTAAGCGCGTTTGGATCAATATCGTATAAGCGTACCTTTGCGTCTGATAGCTCAAGCGCGGCAGTTATGCCAAGACATCCACTGCCCGTGCCTACGTCAGCGATTTGTAGGGATTTGGAAGAGGGCGATAGCTCTTTAAGAAGGGTTATCATTGCTTCGCTCTCCGGCCGTGGTACCAGTACGTGTTCGTTGACATAGAATTCGCGACCGTAAAACGATGCTTTGTGTCTAATGTATGCAAGGGGCACGTGCCGTTCGCGCTGGAGGCGTTTTTTGTATAATTCGGCAAAGATAGGAGCAGGGATTTCAGCCTCAGGATGAGCGAGGAGTAATGCCCGATCTTGTCTAAGCTCATCCTCTAGGAGTATGAGAGTGTCGAGACGAGCACTGTCAATGCCGGCGTCGTGTAGCTGCTTACTGGTTTGCGCTAAGAATTGATCGATACGCATTTGCGTGAGTACTATGCCTGGCTCATTGATTCGGTAATGAGCTGCCGTTCGTAGCTCTGTAATTGGTCAATAAGATCATCGATTTCACCGTTTAGTGCACCAGGGATATTACTGCGTGAGTAACCAATTCGGTGGTCGGTGATACGATCTTGTGGGAAATTGTAGGTACGAATTTTTTCGGAGCGGTCGCCACTGCCAATGAGTTTTTTGCGAGCATCACTAAGTTGTTTTTGTTCTTCTTCAATCTTCATTGCCAGCAAGCGCGAACGAAGTACGCCGAGCGCCTTGTCCTTGTTCTTGATCTGAGATTTTTCATCCTGACAGGTCACGACGATTCCGGTCGGCAGGTGAGTGATACGCACGGCACTATCCGTTGTGTTCACACTTTGTCCACCATGCCCGCTGCTACGATAGACATCAATGCGTAAGTCATTTGCATTGATTTCGATATCTGTTTCTTCTGCCTCCGGGAGGACTGCTACCGTAACGGTGGATGTATGGATGCGGCCTTGTGATTCAGTGCTTGGTACTCGCTGGACGCGATGTACGCCGGCTTCAAACTTTAGTTGCTTATACATGGAGTCGCCATTGATACCGAAAATTATTTCTTTATACCCACCAACTTCACTCAACGCCTCATCTATAAGCTCCACCTTATAGTTATGGTGTTCGGCCCATCGAACATACATGCGGTATAGATCGCCGGCAAAAAGACTCGCCTCATCGCCGCCAGCAGCGGCACGAATTTCCATAACGACGTCACGATCATCGTTGGGATCCTTAGGGCTGAGTGCTTCTTGGAGAAGAGTGTTGTTTGCTGCTAACTTTTCGCTTATTTCCTGTAACTCACTCCGCGCTAGTTCGGTCATCTCAGGGTCTGATCCTTGGGCCAGTTCGAGCACTTCAGCTTGATCTTTTAGTATGCGGGTATGGTCCTCTAATAGCCCAATGACGTGGTCTAGTTCGGTTCGGCGCTTGGCAAGTCGAGGATATTCTTTGGAACTAAAGATACTCGGATCATCAAGTCGACTGACTAACTCGCTGAGCTCTGCGCGTAAAGATTGTTCTTTTTGTTCCATATTTCTTTCTAAGTGTAAAACAAAACCGCCTGGATTGCAGGCGGTTTAGGTTCAGAATAGATAACTACGCCTTCGCGTCGCTCTTTTTGGACTCGGCCTTTTCAGCTTTGGCGGCATGACGCGCCGCTTGTTTCTTGGCGGCAGCCATGCGAGCGTCGCGCGCCTTAGCGGCAGCTTCGGCACGAGCCTTGAATTTATCTACGCGACCTTCGATGTCCACGATACGTTCTTCACCCGTAAAGAATGGGTGGGAGGTACTTGTAATGTGTACTTTAACGAGAGGGTAGTCGTTACCGTCTTCCCATTTAGTAGTATCTTCGGTGGCTACGGTTGAGCGTGTCAGAAACTTGAATCCATTGTTCAAGTCTTCGAACACTACTGGACGGTAGCTGCTGGGGTGGATGTCTTTTTTCATAATCCAAATTATTGTATCTGTTCTTATCTGAAATGTCAACGTAGTCGAAGGTGTTTTTAGGACGAGCTGCAGAGTCGCCTTATTCTTGTGGACAACAGGGGTGACATCTGATATACTACTTGAGTATTATTAAAACAGGTTGGGAACGTATCCTCCTTTGAACAACGCCGTGCAGGCATTCAAGGGCGCCCACCCGAAGAGAAAGGACAACAATCATGGCTACAGTTGATGTAGACATCAAGAAACTATTAGAGTCAGGTGCTCATTTTGGCCACAAGACAAGCCGTTGGCACCCAAAGATGGCGCCATTTATTCACAGTAAGCGTGACGGTAGTCATATTATTGATTTGACCAAGACTGTCGACGGCCTGGAAAAGGCACTAGACTTTGTCGCCGCAACCGTAGCCGAGGGCAAACAGATACTGTTTGTCGCTACGAAACGCCAAGCACAGGACATTGTGAAGCAGCTCGCGGAAGACGTGAATCAGCCTTTTGTTACCGAACGTTGGCTCGGCGGTATGCTGACTAACTGGCCGACTATAAGTGGCCGAGTAAAGCGCCTCCACGACTTAGAGGAGAAAATGGCTTCCGGTGAACTTGCCAATAAGTATGCGAAGCTTGAAGTACAGCGCTTCCAAGAAGAAATCGATCGGCTGAACACACTTTATGGTGGTATTAAGAATATGTCCGCTAAACCTGGGGCGGTATTCATCTTTGACATTGTTTCTGATGTCAATGCCGTCAAGGAGGCCCGTAAGCTTGGCTTGCCGATTGTAGCCTTAGTAGATACGAACGCCGATCCGACTCTCGTTGACTACGTCGTTCCTTGTAATGATGATGCCATCCGAACAATTCAGCTCGTTGCCGACTATGCCAAACAGGCTGTTGAAGCAGGTAAGGCTAGGCACGCAAAGGCCACCCCTGCTATCGATAAAGACGAAAAAACTGAAGAAAAGAAGAAATAGGGGGAGTAATGGCTATTAGTATTGAAGAAATTAAGCGCCTGCGTGAACTGACTGGTGTCGGCATGACCGATGCTAAGAAGGCATTGGACGAAGCTAGTGGTGATTTTGACACGGCTCTTGAGCAAATGCGTAAAAAAGGCATGACCAAAGCTGAGAAGCGTGGTGAACGCGAAGCTCGTGCCGGAGTAATTGGTACATATAACCACGACAGTCGTATCGGTGTCTTGATAGAGGTAAACTGTGAGACCGACTTCGTGGCCCGTAACGATATCTTTACTACGCTTGTCAAAGATTTGAGTATGCATATTGCTGCCAGCGCACCTCAGTACGTTAGCACTAGTGATATCCCTGAGGAAATACAGGCAGCCACTAAGGCTGAGTTTACTGAGAAAGCAAAGGCCGAAGGTAAGCCGGACAATATGCTTGATAAGATCGTCGAAGGCATGTTGAAGAAACACTTCGCAGAGCGTTGTCTACTGGACCAGCCATTCGTTAAGAACCCTGATCAAAACGTTGGCGACTTTATTAAGGAGCACATTGCCAAGCTTGGCGAGAACATCGTCGTTCGTCGTTTTAGTCGCATGGCTCTAGGTGAAGTTAGCGAATAATTCGTATCTTTACGAATCAAAAACCGCCTCTGTAAAAAGAGGCGGTTTTACTATATGCTAAGACACATGGTCGTGACTGATGAACCCGAAGAAATTTTAGATCTGGTTGATAACCAGGACGTTGTGATTGGCACGATATCACGCGAAGAAGTGCAGAATCAACTAATGGAATTGCCAGGAATGGTACGGTCGGCCAGTACTTTTATAGTAAACGGTAATGGTGAAATTTGGGTGCCACGACGGTCGCCCCATAAGAAGATCGCGCCGATTGGATTGGACTACAGTGCCGGTGAGCACATTAAGTCTGGCGAGACTTATTTAGCCGGTATGTTACGGGGCATACAAGAAGAGTTGAATCTTCAGGTGGCAGAGCAGGATCTCGAGTATGTCGGTAACATTAGTAATGTTCCAGTGGGGATACCGTATTTTAACGCGCTTTTTGTATATCGTAGCGACGACACACCGCAGTATAATACCAATGACTTCATCTCATATGAATGGCTAACGCCTGAGACTTTTTTGCGGCGTTTGAAAGAGGGTGAGCCGGCCAAGCGTGATCTGCAACTAGCTCTTAATTATTACTTAAAGTTTAACCAAGAAGGATAAGATATATGGACATTAAACCTTACGAAGAAAAGATGAAGCAGGCAGTTGGTCACTTTCAAGAAGAATTGAAGAAAGTACGAACTGGCCGGGCAAGTGCAGGCATGCTGGACGGAATGATGGTGACGGCATACGGCTCGCAGATGCCGTTGAATCAGGTTGCTAATGTGACTGCACCTGAAGCACAGCTTATTCAGATTACCCCATTCGATCCTAGCAATATTCAGGCTATTGCGAGCGCTATTCGCGATAACCCAACGCTGAATTTAAATCCTAGCGATGATGGGCGCGTCGTTCGTGTGCCTATTCCTGCACTTACTGAAGAACGGCGTCGTGAATACGTGAAGACGCTCGGTGGCAAGGTCGAAGACTGTATGGTGGCCCTTCGCAGTATCCGCCATGATGCAATGGACGCCGTTAGTAAGGCCAAGAAAGATAAGCAAGTGGGCGAGGATGATGCTAAGCGTTTAGAGAAGCAAGTCGATGACGCCATGAACCGTTCTAAGACTGAGGTGGATTCGGGTGCCAAGACAAAAGAAACTGAAATAATGACGATTTAAGTCCATGGACGGGCGTCGAGTGTATACTAGTGATACCGATGGAGAAGACAACACTCACAATGACGCCAAAGCATCTTGGATTTATTTTAGACGGCAACCGTCGCTGGGCACGACAACATAGTCTACCGGAGTTCGATGGACATCTTGCTGGTTATAATGCTCTTAGAGAAGTCATTGAGGGCTGTTTCGAGATGGGAGTTCCATATGTAACGGTATACGCTTTCTCAACCGAGAATTGGAAGCGGGACAAACGTGAAGTCTCAAATCTTATGAAGTTAGCAACGCGTGCCGTAACATCTGATCTCAAACGATTCGTTGATAGGGATATCCGGGTGCGATATGCAGGCCGGCGGGAGGGTATCGGAAAAAAGTTATTGGCAGGTGTTGAAAAGGCCGAAGAGGCCACTCGTCGTCTAACCGGTGGCACACTGCTACTGTGTTTTAACTACGGCGGGCAACAGGAGATTGTCGATGCTGCTCGGCAGTGCGTGGCTGATGGCTTGATCGCAGATGAGCTTACCGAAGAGGCGATAGCTGAACGCCTATACGTACCTGAAGCACCACCTATAGACCTTATAGTGCGAACCTCTGGTGAGCAACGTCTTAGCAATTTTATGTTATGGCGTGCCGCCTACAGTGAGCTCTTGTTTTTGAAGAAGTATTGGCCTGACATGACAAAACAAGACGTGACAGATATTATTAAAGAATACAATCGTCGCCAGCGACGCTTCGGCGGTTAGCGGACCAGTAAGAAGGAGGGGTTTTGTCCATACTGTTACTTATCATAGGCTTGGTGCTGTTCATCGGATTGGTGGTAGTGCATGAGTTCGGTCATTTTTTAGCCGCCCGACGCAATGGCGTTGAAGTAGAGGAGTTCGGCATTGGATTCCCCCCACGTGCTTGGGAGCGTAAAACCAAGAAAGGATTTTTATTTACGATTAACTGGCTCCCTATTGGTGGCTTCGTAAAACTAAAAGGCGAAAATGATGCCGCCACCGAGCCTGGATCATTTGGCGCGGCTTCTTTTAGAACCAAGACCAAGATTATGCTTGCAGGTGTTGGTATGAATCTACTTGCGGCATTCGTAATTTTTACAATTTTGGCTTTAGTGGGTATGCCACAGCTCATAGATAAGCAGTTTTCAGTACAGAGTGATACCAAGACGTCACATCGCGAAGTTCTAGTCGGCTACGTAGAGGCTAACTCTCCGGCGGCCAAGGCAGGGCTGCGGGCGCGTGACAAAATTATTGCCGTAGGCTTGCCTGGTCACCACCTTTCGTCACTCCCTTCGGCAGCGGCTATGCCTGAAGTGACGAAGCGGTATGCGGGAAAGAAGATAGAGATCAGTTATAGTCGCGATAATCAGGTGCATACTGCGCAGCCCATACTGCGGACGCAGGCGGTTGCGAAAGATGGTGCGTATCTTGGTCTCTCGCCAACCGAATTCACTCTGACTCGTGCCACCTGGTCAGCGCCAGTACAGTCACTCGGACTCATGTGGCAGTTCACGGCTGCAACTTTTAAAGGACTGGGTACGGCCTTCAGCGCCTTATTCCATGGCGACACTACCACGGCTAGCCAACAGGTTTCAGGCCCTGTAGGTATTGTTGTGTTATTGCACGACGGCAGCCTATTGGGTTACCAATTTGTGCTGCTCATCATTGGATTGATCTCATTATCATTGGCGATCATGAACGTACTTCCTATCCCGGCATTGGATGGCGGTCGTTTTTATGTGCTATTTCTGTCGCGTATATTCGGCAAAAAATTGTCCAAGGACATGGAAGAGCGGATCGTTGGGTCTAGCTTTGTGTTCTTGCTAATACTCGTAGTATTAATTACGATCGTCGATGTCAAACGATTCTTCTAGTACTGATATCGACGTAAAACGTCAGAAATCCTCTTGGGGCCCAGCGGCGAGTGTATTTGTTACTGCTTTAGCCTTCCTTGGGGCCCAGCTCATTGCGGGTGGTTTATTTATGGCCGTGTTGGCAATAGGAGGAGCTTCATCGGGTCGCATTAACGGATTACTTGCTAGTACCTTCGGTCAATTTATTGTCGTTGTAGTTAGCGAGATCCTAACCTTATTGATTCTTTGGCTTTTTTTGCGCTACCGAAAGATAGACTGGCGGATCCTTGGCTTTAAGCGTAAGGCCGCATGGAAGGATATTGGTTATGCGGTGATTGGTTTTTTGATCTATCTTTCAATGCTTATGATTGCAATCGTGCTTGCTAAGGTGTTATTCCATATTGATGTCAACAAGAAGCAGGAGATCGGTTTTAGTAACGTCGCAAGTAGTATGCAGAGATTGGCGACCTTTATAAGTTTAGTATTATTGCCGCCGATTGCCGAAGAGACGCTATTTCGCGGATTTATGTTCGGTGGGTTCCGCAAAAAATTGCCATTTATTTGGGCAGCATTATTTACTAGTTTTTTATTCGCGTTGCCGCATTTGTTCGAGGCCAATGCCGGACTTCTATGGACTGGCGCTATTGATACGTTCATATTGTCGTTAGTGCTATGCTATTTACGAGAAAAAACTGGCGCCCTATGGGCGAGTTTTTCGGTGCATATGCTGAAGAACGGCTTAGCATTCATGGCGCTATATGTTTTCGCCAGCAAGTAGGCTTGTGCTATACTTGGCTCAAATGAAACTACAGCAGCGCAAACTCATCATTTCAACTTCGCTCACTCCGGCCCCCGGGCTGTAGTTCTTCTCTTAATACCGTTTCCATTTTTCACTAGTAACGAATCACAATTTAAGGAGCTATCACGATGAAGGTATCGCAATTGCTTGGCCGGACTTCTAAGACCGAAGGCGTCGACTACAAGACTGCCTCACACCGTCTGTTGACTCAGGGGGGATTCGTCCGCGAATCAACCGCGGGACGTTACTTCTTTCTGCCATTGGGGCAGGTAGTACAAAATAATATTATTGCAGTAGTGCGTAAGCACATGGAGGCCATAGGTGCCCAAGAGGTGCTTTTACCGACCCTACATCCCCTTGAGCTATGGAAAGAGACAAATCGTACTACCAGTGCCGGCTTTGAGCTGATGAAGGTTGAAGATCGGCGAGGTGCCGAGTTCGCTTTGGGCGGCACCGCAGAGGAAATGGCCGTAGACTTGGTTCGCAAGTTTAATGTGAGCTATAAAGATCTGCCGTTTAGCGTGTATCAGTTCAGTATGAAATTCCGTGATGAGCTACGTGCTCGTGGCGGCCTCTTGCGCGTCCGAGAATTTATTATGAAAGATGCCTACAGTTTTAGTACGGAAGATCAGTTTAATGAGATATATCAAGCCTACAGAGACGCCTATAAGAATATTTTCGAAGAGCTAGGGCTGGACGTAGACATTGTAGCCGCAGATAATGGCTACATTGGTGGAGAGTACTGTCATGAATTCGTCTCCGAAAGCATAGCAGGTGAAAGTCGTTATTTTATCGATGAATCGAGTGGCTATGCTGCACACGAAGATGTCGCCAAGTTTAAATTAGAGGACAAAAATAATACTGACGAGCTGCAGCCTTTGCAAGAAGTTGATGCTGAGCGTGGTACGACCATGGAAGATGGTGTAAGGCTGCATGGTTTACCTCTCTGGCAACAGACGAAAGATGTACTCTATTTTGATGTGGCTACGAAACGATATATTCTGGCCCTTATTCGGGGGGACTTTGACGTCAACGAAACAAAGCTCATGCAGGCTGCTGGAGCATGGGACTTACGTCATGCTACTGAAGAGGAAATTCGTGACGATCTCGGTAGCGAGCCAGGCTTCATTAGCCCAGTCGGCTTCGTGAAGATTGGTAAGAAGACGAATTACCCGGTCGTGCTAGTAGGTGACTTAAGTCTGCGTACTGTCCGTAATATGTACGGAGGTAACAATCAGAAGTATAAAGACTTGCTCAACATTAATATAGATCGCGACTATACACTGGATGTTGAGGCGGATATCGCACTTGCTCAAGCAGGCATGTTCAGCCCCGAAGGCGGAACATTGGTGGAGAAGAAGGGCATAGAGGTGGGGAACATCTTCCAGCTCGGATATCACTACAGTAATCTCATGCATGATGCTGAGTATACTGATGATAAAGGTACTCGACAGAAGTACTACATGGGGTGTTATGGCATAGGTATCGGGCGTACTCTGGCTGCCATTGTAGAAGCGCATCACGACGAACGCGGCATTATATGGCCGGAAAGCATTGCGCCATACTCAGCTTATCTCGTACGACTCGGCGAGGAAGAAGCGGTAATGCAAACGGCCCAACAGTTTTACGAGGACTTGACACGCGCCGGCGTCGCGGTATTATATGACGACCGTACCGGAACGCGGGCCGGCGAAAAATTCGCCGATGCGGACCTTCTCGGCATACCATATAGAATCGTGATAAGTGCGAAAACACTCGTGGCAGACCAAGTTGAAGTAAAGAGACGTGATGCCAAGGATGTACAATTCATGGATCGGCAGTCTGTGATAAAAATGGTCGCGGAATCACGAAAGAAATTGTTATAATAAATGTCGTTCATAGCCGAACCAATCAGAGCACGAAGGAGTGAACAGTATGAATAAATTATTCCACCTGACCAAACAGGGCGTTGATGAACTGCAGCACGAGCTCGCAGAACTGAACGCACAACGAGCTGAAATCGCTGATCGTATTAAAACGGCACGCGAATTCGGTGACCTTGGCGAAAATATGGAATATACCGCTGCAATGCAGGACAAAGAGCGCAATGAGAACCGTATCGCTGAGATCGAACATATCTTGAAGAATGTACAGGTAATCACCGCACCAAAGGGTGATGGTAAAGTAGTTCTTGGATCGACCGTGAAGCTGAAGAGCAGTGGCGATAAGACCAAGGAGTTCCAGGTAGTCGGTACCGTCGAGGCTGATCCTCTGAACGGCAAAATTTCTGATGAATCGCCTATCGGTAAAGCACTTATGGGTAAGAACGTCGGCGAAGAAGTCGAAATCAAAACTCCAGCCGAGACGGCAACTTACAGCATCGCTGAAATTTCATAGCTGTAGCCGGTTTCGAACCATCATGTCACGACTGGCTTTTTTGAGCGCTAACAGATATACTTGCAGGTAATTATGCAGTGGCTAAACCAAATTGTTGATGAAGTTGCCGTACGCAATGCTGATGGTGAGATTTTGATCGAATCCGGCAGCTCACCTTCGGGCACGTACCACCTAGGGCATTTGCGCGAGCTGGTCACTTGTGACGCGATTTTACTGGAGCTACAACGCCGCGGACGTCAAGTCCGGCATATTCAGTTCGTTGACGACCTTGATGGATTCCGCAAAGTACCGGTTAACATGCCTGCTGAATATGAGAAGTATTTCGGATACCCTTTGTGCGATATGCCGGCGCCTGACGGATCGGATCAATCAACTGCAGACTACTTTCTACAGGGATTGATTGATGCTTGTAATATTTTGGGCATTGAAGTCGAATTTGTGCGTGCTCATCTTAAGTACAGAGAGGGATTCTACGTGCCTGCTATCGAGCGTGCCTTGGAACACGTATCTGAAGCAAGACGGGCCCTTGAGGCAGTATCGGGTAGGCAATTGGACCAGCATTGGTCGCCAATTCAGGTCATGGAGAATGGTAGGCTCAAGAAAAGAGCTTTCCTCGCTCTCGATAAAAATACGAAGACACTTACATACGAAGACGCCGAGGGGGCTCCCCAGACTATTGGCTACGATAAGGGCGCGGTGAAGTTAGATTGGCGTCTGGATTGGCCGGGTCGCTGGTGGCTGCAGGGCGTAGACATTGAGCCCGCTGGCCGTGATCATATGACTAAAGGCGGTAGCTACGATACGGGCGTACAGATTGTACGTGATGTGTACAATGCGGAACCTCCATATCCAGTGCCATATGATTTTATCAACATGGTTGGTGACACAAAAAAAATGAGTGCTAGCAAAGGAACAGGCCTGGACGCCGTAGAGGGTGCCACGCTTATGCCGCCTGAGGTAGTACGTTACTTTATTTTACGTGCAGCGCCCAGTAAGCGACTTTATTTTGATCCAATTAATAGTGTCGTACAACTTATGGACGAATTTGCGGCTTTTGCCGCCAAGACAAACAGGACTGAAAGCGAAGAACAGCTCTGGCATATCTGTACTCGGGGTAATACCACGAAGCGCAGCGTGAGCCGAGTACCTTTTTCGCATCTGGTAGCAAGCTACCAAGCATCATTAAAGGACGACGACAAAACATTGGCAGTTATCAAGCGTACAGAGTATGCTCAGATTGCCGAAGAAGACGCAGCCATTATCCGTGAAGAGTTGCGTTTCATTGATGAGTGGTTGCGTCTGCGAGCCCCGGAAGAAGTTAAGTTTGCGCTGACCGAGCAAGTGAATCCAGCGGATTTTACCGAGCAAGAGCAGGTATTCCTAAAAGCATTGGGTGAAAAGGTGGCTAGCGCACCAGCGGACGCTGATGGCGCCTATTTTCATACAGCGATTTATGAACTTAAAGATGAGCTGGGAATGGCCCCTAAAGAGTTATTCACTACCCTATACCGTGCGCTTATCGCTAAAGATAGTGGCCCCCGAGCTGGTTGGTTCTTGAGTATGTTGCCTCGTGCGTGGCTGGTTAAGCGTCTCAAGTTTGAAGCTTAGGTTCCTATGCGACGGATACCAGTAGACTCCACGGATCTTGTAGCTATTGGCTATGATCCAAAGACGCGAGTTCTAGAAGTTGAATTTAAAGAGGGGCGTATATATCAATACTTGGACGTAGCTCCAGATATCTATGTACGATTTATGCGTACTGACTCGTACGGTCAATACTTTTATGCGTTCATAAGTGGTCATTATCGGTATGAGCGTATTAAAAAATCGGACGATAAGCTGAAGCACGAAGCCTTGGCCTTTGTGACGAGTAACACCCGAAAGTTGCGCGATTTAGAGCGAGCTTGTGAGCCTTACGGTATTACGATCGAACAAGTAGAGCTGCCGGTTGACGAAGTGCAGTCACATGATCCCGAAAAAATAGCCCTAGACAAGGCTAAGCGGGCCTACAAGCTCGCCGGACGGCCCATAGTGGTAAATGATGCTTTTTGGAATATACTAGCGTTACGCGGCTTCCCTGGGGCTTTTATGAGCTATATGGTGGGTTGGTTGAGAGCTGAGGATTTTTTGGCCCTTCTCGCAGATAAGACGGATCGAACTATCGGATGTACGGATACGTTAGTTTACTACGATGGGAAACGCTCCAAAATATTCTCCATGGATATTTGGGGAAAAATTATAGATAGGCCGCAGGGCCAAGGGCAATCTATCGAGCAGATAGTCATATTGGACGGTCAGGACAAGACAATTGCCGAAGCTGCAGGTCATTCTCGGGTTGATACCACTGGAATGATCTGGCACGATTTTGCCAAATGGTATAACTTGCAACGCCGTTTAGGCAAAGTGTAATACTAGCTTGGCCTGGGTATACTAGGGGTTATGGGTTTTTTAGATACTTTTTGGCATCGAACACTAAGACGTCCTTATCATCTAGAAGTCGCAGAAGTGGGCGAGGGGCCATTGCCAGTAATACTACTACACGGCATAGCCTCCGACGGAAAGGTATGGAAGCCGTTACTTAAGCAGTTAGACCCAACACGGTATAAGGTTATTGTGCCGGATTTATTAGGCTTCGGTGACTCACCGAAGCCGGAGTGGCCAGAGTATACCGTCGATGATCATGCTCGTGCCGTATTGGCTATCATACGAAAGCATCATTTGAAGCATCCAGCGATTATAGTTGGCCATTCGATGGGCTGTCTTATCGCTGCGCATATTGCTAGCGTTCGCCCTCGATCCGTTGCACAACTAATCTTGTATGAGCCGCCGTTGCTCGGAGAGATTCCTGATCACCCTCGCCATACAAGGCGAAGTGCACGATATAAAACGATGTTTGAATTTATTGCCTCACACCCTCAACTAGCCCATGTAGAGGCGCGCTTATTGTGGCGTATTGCCCGTAAACTTTGGGGTGCGCATCTTAGCCCAGAAGAGTGGCTACCTTTTGAGCGCTCCCTACGAAATACCATCCTAGAACAGCGTGCCTATGATGAATTGCGGCGTATAGCGCTCCCTACGGATATCGTATATGGGCGGCTGGACCTTGTCGTCATACGTCGTGGCATCGAGAGTATGTTCGTCCATAATAAACAAATTAGTCTCCATGTGGTGACTGACTTTCATGGAGTCTCGGCACGATCGGCCAAATATATAGTTCGTTTGTTCGATCCTGCTTATGCTGCCGAAAAAAGTGTATACTAAAAATATCAAAAGGGAGATTTGTAGGTATGTTTGGTATTTGGGATGGTTTGAGGATGCGCCTATTAGCACTTATGGCAATGATGTTGACCGCAGGAACCCCGGCTGCAACTGTGGCTAGTATAACGAAGACGCCCGTTCCTAAAGTGGTAAGTAGTCAGTCGACGACTACAGTACAAACGCAAGCACCGCAGGTGGTAATAGTTCCGACTCCCGCTAAGAATGCTATTGACGATATTAAGGCACCGGTCATCTCACCGAGCACGGTACCCATATCACCAGATACTACTTTACCCGAAGTACCACCTAGTTGTACCTGCGGCAAGCATCCGAAGAGGAATTGTCTGCAAGCCTGCAAGAAATTTGATCAATAAAAAAGAGCCCCGGAAGGGGCTCTTTTGTTCTGCATCTAGAACTACTATCTAGTTCTGTTTGCTAGCGCGGCGCTTCAAACGAAGCATGTTGCCGGCGTAGCCGAGGCCGCTGACGATACCAGCAGGTAACAATAGGTCACCAGCGCCGGTGTTCGGCAGGGTAGTGGCAGCAGCTTGAACCTGTGGGGTTACAGGTGCCACAGGGGGCGTAGGAGTTACAGGAGGCGTAGGAACGCTCACTTTAACATCGGCCACATCACAACCCTTTTGGGGATTGTCGTTCGCTGTGCTGTTGCCAGTGAAGCAGGCTTTGTTTTCAATGAGGTCACCGTCCTTAGTGGAAGTAACTTTCACTAAGTACTCTTTGGTAACTTTTTGTCCGGGCTTAATGGTGCCCAAGTCAACAGATATTGTGCTACTGGAGCCGTCGGCCATAACAACGCCGGCAGGCAGAGTGTCAGTCATAACTGTGTGGGCCATGTCGTTGTTGCCATCGTTGGAGGCATCACCGTCATTTTCTACTACAATCGTGTACTTGAGGGTGTCGCCAGGCTTGGCGGCCACTGCATTTTGCGCATCGTTTGCGTTAGCCATCTGGCTATTTTGAGTCACATTTTGGACATACTTTGTAATCATGCCCTTGGGGTGCCAGGCAAAAGCAGTACTGGTCATCAAACCGGCAACCGCCACACCTGTTACGCTACTACTTACTAGAACTTTAATTGATTTATTCATCTCCGTATCCTTCCTCTTGGTCTGAAGTTCTCAAGCTCCAGAACGGATTAACATGAGCTATTATACTATCATAAGCATATTAAGTCAAGTCTTTTATACCTTTATAGAGATGACTAGGCTCTAGGCGGTCGTCTGGCCAAGTATTGCACACTATGAATAGGGGTCAGAACTGTCATATACTTGTCATATGTTCGAGAGCGCTGAGAAGTTAATACCGATCTTTATCGCCTTTTTTGCTGCGTTTACGGCTAAGAAGTGTAGATTGCTGCAGGCAAGAGACGGTGATAGTCTATTGAAAATAGCCTTCTATATTACGATTCCGCCTCTGGTATTTGTCTCGGCGTCACATATAGAACTATCGCGCGATTTATTGCTATTTCCACTATTACCACTGTTATTGGTCGTCGCAAGTTTCTTCGTCGCACGACTTCTTTCCTCTCATCAACACCTATCACGTGCTCAAAAAGGGGTATTTGAGGCCGCACCTATGGCAATTAATTCTGGTTTTGCGCTACCTTTCTTGCTCTCAATTTTCGGCCAAGAGGGGGTAGCTCGAGTTGTACTGTTTAATACTATGAATAATCCACTCATTTTTATTTGGGTATATGCCATCATCGCGGCGCATAGTCCGCATAACACGGGCAAAATAGATGTGCTTAAGAGGGTTTTGCTCTCGCCGCCCCTGTGGGCATTGGCGCTCGGATTGTTTTGCAATATAGCAGACATCACGATATCGACATTTGCCAGGGATGCTTTGCTTGGCATAGGTAATTTAACAGGGATGACCATAATAATTGCTCTCGGATTAACCTTCAGCCCAGTACGTGCCTACTTTGGTAAGGCTATGCTCGTACTATTCGCACGCATGGGCGTAGGGCTGATTATTGGCTCTGCTGTAGTGGTCTTTGCACATCAGACGGGCGTGAACAGGGCTGCGATACTATTATTGGCATCTGCCCCTGTTGGATTTAACATTTTGACTTTTACTTCGCTTGAGAAGCTCGACGAAAAATTTGCAGCGAGTATTGTAAGCTACTCAATCCCCGTGGGGCTGGTACTGGCATCGTTCGTAATACTGTTGAATAACAGATAGCATCCGCGCTTGCTATACTAGATATAGCAAGCGGTAAAGTAAATAAAATCAGGAGATAGTTCATGAAGGCAATATGGAGCGGTATAGTCATCGCAGATGCACCAAAAGATCAACTGATTTATATAGAGAAAAATTGGTATTTTCCACCCAGTAGCATCAAACAGGAGTTCCTGCGTAAGAGTGCTACTCCTTACACCTGCCCCTGGAAGGGTGTATGTCGGTACTTTGATGTCGGGCAAGATGAAAAATGGAGTGCGGACAACGCATGGAGCTATCCTGAACCAAAACCCTCTGCGATAGACACCGTGAAGAAGGATTTCAGTAATTACGTAGCATTTTGGCGCGATGTTGAAGTAATAGAGTAAAAAGGTCTAAAAGCGACTCTCGGGCTTAGATTTAGCCCATAAACCCTCTAGTAGGTGGCGCTGGGCATCCGCGATCTGTTGGTTGTATATCTCTAGACCGAATATTTCTCCTTCTTGCCAGTTGAAGTAGGCCACAACATTGTCATAAACGTCGCATGAGTGCGTGACAGGGAAGAATGCTCGTGCGTCTAAGTGGTGGTAGGCAATGCCTTTGATACGCTTTCCAAGGGGGTTGCGTGATTGCCAACTCTTGACGTAAGTATCGTCGAACATGATTTGACGCTGTAGCTGGCGCTTCTCAAATTCTTCAGTCCAACGTTGCATGAAGGCATTACCTGTACCGGCATCAAGTATCTGGTAGTGATAACCAATTAGGGTGTTTTTAGCGTTTAGCTCGTTCCAGAGCATCTGGCGGATACCCTCACGCCCATGATATGACTGCACGCGGGTTGCAGGAGAGCTCAAGGAGTTTCGGGCTAACATCTGCTGAATAAGGTCTAACTCATCTTGTAGGCTATGTAGTTCTTGCTCTTTTTCCGAGATGAGAATGTGCAAGTTGGCGATAGGGGCGGCTTTGATGATGGCTCGCTTATGGTGATTTTCTACCTCTATGAGGTTTGACGCCATGAGAGTGTCAATAAGGCGATAGATACGGGTGCGTTCTACTTTAGCATTGCGTGAGAGCTCGGAAATACTCTGAGGGCCATGAGTATGCAACGCTAGGTATAGATCGGCAATTGCTTTTTCTAATCCGAGCTTACCAAAGTAGGTCTGGATGGCACGTACATCAGTTAACATATCCATAGTGTAGTGGTTGTGCAGTTTTTGCACAACAGTTTTTCACAGGATAGCCACAGCTGTTAGGCTATCTGTGCAATGAAGCGCACATATTATTATAGATCGGCAATCCGCATACTTCAGGAGTCATATGTTGCTGCAGTAGCTACCGCTAGTGCTGATGGCGAACCCTGGAATACCCCGATAATTACCGAGCGTGATACTGCACTGAATCTGTATTGGTTCTCTGATCGTGCGAGTAAACATGCACGGAATGTACGTGAGAACGGTCGAGTATCTATTGTTTTTTATGATTCGACAGTTGCCGATGGTCAAGGCCGACCCACGGGCTTGTACATACAGGCGTTCGCTCGCGAATTGCATGAGATTCGAGATGTACGCAGGGCCTGTGCTTTGCGTAAGACTGATCCTGAGTACCCCAAGGCATTTACGGGTGATGCAGTACGAAGAGTCTATGAAGCTATTCCAGAGCGCTTCTGGATTAATGATGTACAGATAGAAAAGGGAGTGTTTATCCGTGACTATAGAGTGGAGCTATCCGCAGCTACATTAAAACGATTTCTTAAGAAGTCGTTTGTTGGACCGGAACGATAGGCAGTTTTTCACCGCCAAGGTGTTTCGCAAGGTAACTATCGTGTGTTATGTAGATAAGTGCCCCCTTGTATTGCATGAGTGCGCCTTCAAGCTCTTCGATACTCGGCAGATCAAGGTGGTTGGTAGGCTCATCTAGGATCACAAGATTGGGTTCATTGGCGAAGAGGCGTATAAGTTGCAATCGGGCTTTTTGACCACCAGACAGATTGGCAACGGGCTGCTCACGATCACCGTGTGGGTCAAATAGATAGTTACTGAGGATACGCATAATCTGTTCGCTACTAATCGAAAGTTCAAAGTCGTCATAGATGTGTTGGACTGCCTGTCCTAGCGTCATCTCGAGTAGTTTTGGATCAATTTCTTGCTCGTATGTATTAATGCGCAATTGGGTATCGAGCTTAATGCTACCGTGTTGCAAGGTCTTTGGGCGCTGTTCAGTTAGTTGTTTGAGGATCGTTTTTACAAGAGTAGTTTTACCCACACCGTTACGGCCAATAATCTGCAATCGTTCGCCGGTTTGGATGCGTACGCTAAGGGGTTGAAAGAAAGGTTTGTCGTAACCTGCCTGGACGTTGTCGAGCACAAGCAGCTCTCGTGGCCGTTCATCACGATTCAGCCGATGAATATGGATGCTCTTGGCCTTGTGCTTTTGATAGTTCGCTTCGTCCTCGGGTCGTAGATTTTCGACGGACTCTTTATCTATCCAGAAGCTAGGGAGCTCTTGGTCCTGCAGTGTTGCTAGCTCTTTAATGAGGCGATTTTCGATAACCAGAAAGGGGTTTTTCTTATCTGCGGTACCACCCCAGCGAGCTTTTTTCGCGCGTGCTGCCTGGATCTGTTTTTTTATGTTTTGTATGCGGCGTTGCATAGTGTCGTAGTCATTGAGGCCGGCGGCAGTACGGCTAGCATTTTGCTTGAGGTACGCATCATAATTGCCATGGAAATTGAACGCCACCTGGTCCTTTATTTCTATTATCCGATCCACTTTTTGGAGGAGGTCACGGTCGTGCGTAATGACTACGACGGAGTGTCGAACCGCGACGAACCATTCCAGGAACGCTTGCTTAGCTACGAAGTCCATGTGGTTTGTAGGCTCGTCAATGAGTGCCAATTCAGCGTGCGAGTGTTCGACGCGTATGAGCTCGATAAAACGCTTTTGACCACCGCTAAGCGAGTACATCGGTCTGTCTGCGGTCTCGCCAAGTTGGTAGTCTGTGAGTGAACGCCTAATACGATCCTCGACATTGTAGTAATCGAGCGCGCCAAATCGTTCTAGCGCCTCGCTGTAACGGGTGATTTTACGTAAGTCATCGCCCATGGTCTCAGGGTATGTCTCGATAATCTCATGCAGCTTTGTGTATTCGGGTAGATTTTGTAGGATGTAATCGGTAACGGTTTGGCCTCTTACGTCATGGTGCTCTTGTCTTGTGAAGACTACCTGGATGCCGTTACGATAGGTGATTGATCCGCCATAGTCCTTGTCCTCACCGGCAAGCATACGAAATAGGGTAGTTTTACCCACACCGTTACGGCCAATTATGGCAATTTTTTCGCGATCACCTATGGCGAGCTGAAGATCAGTAAATAATTGTTTATTACCTATTATTTTTTGTTCGATATCAATGGTAGCGAGCATGAAACAGTCCTTTCAATAAAAACGTAGAGGGAGAACTTAGGGCTGTCTCGTCATAGCTATTACTATAACAGATAAGAAGTTGTTGTAAAGACGGCTTTTATTGTAGTCACCTCTTGATATCAGGGAATGTGAACCACTTTATTGCTACGAGCCGAGTCCGCATAATTTGCTGTAAACTAAGGGTATGAAGATACAAAAAGCAATTTTTGCCGCTGGTTGCTTTTGGGGTGTGCAATACTATTTTGATCAAGTGCCAGGGGTTATAAAGACGGTCGTTGGGTACACGGGGGGTCATACCGAGAATCCTACTTACGACGAGCTCTGTACGCATACGACTGGCCACGCGGAAGCTACGCTTATTACGTTTGATTCAGAAAAAGTAAGTTACAAGATGTTATTGCTACAGTTTTTCAGAATGCATGACCCGACACAGTTGAATCGACAAGGTCCCGATATCGGTGACGGCTACAGGTCCGCTATTTTTTATTTTGATGAAGAACAACACAAAGAAGCCGTACAAGTGCGTAATCAGCGGCAAACGGCCATAGATAAGCCCATTGCGACTCAGATTGAACCCGCAGGAATTTTCTACGAGGCAGAAGACTATCACCAGAAGTTTACAGAAAAGACGGGCATAGGTATGTGCCATATTCCGTATGCTCCAGTGGCCGCAGACTGAGCGAAGTGTTATAGTGGTGCCATGGCTACAAAAAAGACAATAATTTCTAAAAATAAAGAAGTTGAGAAGAAGCCGTTGCTTGCAGCCCTTGAGCTAGAGCAACTGCGCAATATGAACCTATGGCTTGCGCTCATATTCGGCGTGCAAGCTGTAGCTGCGGTACTCTTCGGTGGCTCCAAGGTTGCACCGGTCACTACATCTTATCTGGCGACCGACCAGCTTAGCACACAGGCAGCTGGCCATCAGGTAGTGGCAGCAGCAGTGCGCCACCTCTTTGATATCCGTTTCACAGTGGTTATTGCAATATTCTTGACGGTTTTTGCGCTTACGAGCCTAGCACTCGCAACTGTTGGACGAGCACGGTATGAGTTACGACTACAACAGGGTATGCATGTTGGCCGTTGGCTAAGCTTTGCCCTTGGTGGCGGTTTGATGGTTGCTGCGATTGGTTTAGAAAGTGGCGTGTATCAGGTTGCTGGGCTATTGGCACTCTTCGGGTTTACGCTTATCGGCATAGGCTTGGAGCCGCTGACAGAGCGATTGCATCGCGAGGCAAAGGGCACAATGCTCGCTAAGGCAGTGTGTATTGTCGGCTTGGCAAGCGCTATTTTGCCTTGGATTATTCTTGGCATAGGTATACTGGGCGCCTTGCTATGGAACGGCCATGTTTCCGGTAGCGTGTATATGATGTATGGTGCTACCTTAGTGTTATTTGGCTGTTGGGGCCTTGCGGCGTACTTCCGCATGACGAGTCGTGGTCGGTGGAGCGATGTGCTCTACACGGAGAAAATGTACATGTTTTTGAACCTGGTGGCTGCAACTATACTGGCATGGCAGATTTTTGCAGGAGCTCTTTAGCTCTTCTGCGACATGAGTACACTCATTTTTGATTTCGACGGTACTATCGCCGATACGTTTTTTATCGCCGTAGACGTCTTTCGCAAACTTGCTACTGGCCGTCATCCTACCAGTGATAAGGAAATTGAAGCATTGCGGAGCCTATCGGCGAAAGATGCAATTCGTCGTGTCGGCGCACGATGGTGGCACTTGCCCTACATTATCTATTACGCTAGGAAGGCGGTTCAACGTCGTCAAGACGAGGTTAAGCCTATCAACGGAATAGAGCCTGTACTTAAGGAGTTGCATAGGCGTGGCCACAGTCTATATATAGTAAGCAGCAATAGCACCAAGAACGTACATAGATTTTTGAAAGAAAATAATTTTGAAGCCTATTTCGACGGAGCTTATGGTGGTATCGGTCTGTTCGCCAAGGCAGGAGGCTTACGAAAGATTGCTCAACGGCATGGCTTATCCTTGGAGGATTGCCATTATATCGGAGATGAAGCACGCGACGTTGAAGCTGCGCGTCGTGCTCATATGGCTTGTGTGGCGGTTAGCTGGGGCTATAACAATGTCGCAGGGCTCAAACGAGCGCACCCGGATATTATCGTAAACAAGCCAAAAGAGTTGCTCAATCTGTTTAAGGTTTAGTGCCTCTTCTGCAAACTGCTACAATACAAAGATATGAATTATTGGAGGGAACGCTCCGTGCCGTATGCGCCGGGGCAGCTAAAGCCGTTTAAGGTGAGTCGATCGAAGATCGAGCTTTTTATGCAGTGTCAGCGTTGCTTCTGGCTAGACGTAAGGTTGAAAATTAAGCGACCAGAGGGTCCACCGTTTAATATCAATAAAACGATCGACGAACTATTTAAAAAAGAATTTGACGTATATCGTGGGGAGGGCAAGCCTCACCCATTAATGACTGCTCATGGCATTAAGGCGAAGCCATTCGTGCACGAAAAATTAGATGACTGGCGTGAGACCTTTGTCGGCATACAATATGTTCATCAGCCGACAAATTTACTGGTTTTTGGCGGCATCGATGATGTATGGGTTGACGACGAAAGTGGGGAAGTGATTGTAGTCGACTATAAGGCGACCTCCAAAGATAAAGAGGTGACCATTAACGCTGGATGGCAGATTAGTTATAAGCGACAAGTAGAAGTCTATCAGTGGCTTCTGAGGCAAAATGGACTAAAAGTAAGCAATACGGCCTATTTCGTATACGCCAATGGTCGCTCTGATCTTGAGGGATTCAATGATCGGGTGGAGTTTCGTACCAAGGTTATTCCATATGTTGGTAGCGATGCCTGGATTGAGCCTACCGTTATAAAGATGAAGGCCTGCATGGATGGAGAGATACCAGCAGTAGGAGATAGCATTATGGGCGGTGAGTGTACATTCTGCGCCTATGCAAGAGAACGCACAAAGCTTACACTTGTTGCGCTCCAGAAGCGTGCCAGAGGATGAGAGCATAAAATCATTGCCAGAGCGCAGCGCTTGTTCCGTCATTTAAGTGATGATTCAGTCGTGCCATTCCCTATAACTAACCTGATATAATATAAGTGATGACACGAGTTTTTTTGAAGACCAGTCGTAGCTTTCGCTCTAGTCGCTCCATCAGTCGACCGTAATAGTATTTCTTGCAGTAACTTATAGCGATAGAGGACGAACAATATGATAGACATTCAATTTATCCGAGACAACGCAGAGGCGGTAGCGGAAAAGGCTAAACAAAAAGGATATCCGGTAGATATTCCTCACCTATTAGAATTAGACAGGCAGCGGCGCGAGCTACTAGGTGAAGTCGAGCGTTTGCGTGCGCAGCGTAATGAGCTGGCAGATGCCGCAAAGGGACAACGCCCTACTGATGAACAGATCGAATACGGCCGACAGCTGAAAGAGCAACTTGTTGGGTTAGAGCAGCGGCTAGAGCCCATCGAAACAGCCTATGCGGAGTTGGTGCGAGCCGTGCCGAATATACCCCTTGAGCATGTGCCTATTGGCTCGAGTGAAGATGAGAACGTAATCATTAGAACCGTTGGTGAGCCGAAGCAATTCGATTTTACACCCCGTCACGACTATCAACTTGGGGAGCTACACGATCTCATAGATAAAGAGCGAGCCACTAAAATAGCTGGCTCACGGTTTGCCTATCTAAAAGGAGACCTTGTACGACTGCAATTTGCCCTTGTGCAATTTGTGATGCAACAGCTCGGTGATGAACGAATTATTCGGAAGCTTGTGCAAGAGAACCACCTGAATCTTAGTACGAAGCCATTTATGCCTGTATTACCACCGGCAATGCTACGCACTGAACCGTATCGTGCGAGTGCGCGATTAAACGCCGAAGAAGTCACCTATAAGATTGAACAAGATGATCTTTGGTTAAATGCCAGTGCAGAGCATACATTATGCACAATGTATTGGAACGAGATTCTTCCAGAAGACATGTTTCCGATTCGTTACCTAGGATATGCTACAAGTTTTCGCCGTGAGGCTGGTACCTATGGCAAGGACGAGGAAGGCATATTCCGTATGCATCAGTTTGACAAACTAGAGATGGAGTCGTTTACGACGCCGGAAACCGGGCCCGAAGAACACAAGTTACAGATTGCTATTCAAGAGTATTTGGTACGGCAAATTGGCTTGCCCTATCAACTTCTACAGAAGTGCACTGCGGACATTGGTAAACCTAACGCAGCTGGCACGGATATTAATTGTTGGTTCCCCGGTCAGGGCAAATATCGCGAAACGCATACGGCTGACTATATGACCGACTATCAGGCCCGCGACCTAAAAATTCGTGTTCGTCGAACGCAGAGTAATGAGACTGAGCTTGTACATACTGCCGACGCAACGGCGTTTGCTATGGGGCGTATTCTAAAAGCTATCCTTGAAAATTTTCAGACCGCCGATGGTCACATTATTGTTCCTGAAGTCCTGCGGCCGTTTATGGGCGGCCTATCCGAAATTTAATACGCTAAGGAGGGCTGTATGATTAAGAAGCTAGAAATAGCCGGGGTTCACATGACTGTGGGCGATGATCTACGAAAGTATGTCGTCAAGAAGATTGGTCATCTGGACAAATATATACCTACTCATGCCCGTGAGAGCGTACATGTAGAAGTACGGTTAAAAGAAACTAACACTAAGACCAAGAATGAACGTACTTGCGAAGTTATTTTTCATTTGCCTAAAGAAGTTATTGCCATCACCGAGACGACTATTAATATTTATGCTGCGATAGATATTGTTGAAGAGAAGCTAAAGACTCGTTTGCATAAGTATAAGGGCATGCACGCTGGGCCGAAGTTGCATCGTCGGGTGTTAGCAAGGCTGAAGCGACAAGGACAGCCAGAGGAGCTGTGATTAAGCTCATTATCTTTGATTGGGATGATGTCTTCACGCAGAATTCCATCAAAGGTTATTATAAGTGCTATCACAAGGCGATAGAAGGCGTGGGAGCGGCGTTGACTTCCGAAGAGGAGGAACGGCGAATCAAGGAGAAGTGGGGCGCTGGGCATGAGGCGCAGCTCAAGTATCTCCTGAAGGAGCATCCTGAATTGGTGCCGAAAGCGGTTCAGATCTATCAGGACAACTTTTTTGGCGATACTTTCGTTGATTGTTTAACCGTTATCCCGGGAGCTCATAATTTTTTAGTGAACATAGCTAAGCGGTACGCACTTGCCATCGCGACTGGGACACACCCAAAAGTACTCAAAGAACGTCTTATTCCAAAATTTAAGATACCTAATGTATTTGTGGAGATCGCTACCATCTACGATATTGACGATATAGCCCACGCAAAACCACACCCATTTATGGCACAGAAGATTATGAGAACAGCCGGAGTGAAGCCCGAAGATACGGTGCTAGTGGGTGACGCGGCTAATGATATGCAGATGGCGTGGAACGCAGGCGTGGAGCCAATTGCTGTGCTTACGGGTCATCTCACTAGGCAACAGGCCGAAAAATTGGGTGTGAAGCATATTATTGAAAAAGTGACTATGCTTGAGGCCGAACTGCTAACCCTCTAGGGCTTGGATCGCCAATTTCTTGGGTCGAGTTCATGGCCAGGTAATGCATAATAGTAGGAAGCTGAATATACGTGTAAAATCAACTCGCGGACGCTGGTAGTTTGCGGTACAATGTGATGTAACGCACGAAATTGGAAATGAGGGAGTGTTTTTGATGAATAGTCTGTTGAAGAAGTTGCTTGGCGATCCGCAGGCGCGAACGGTTCGTCGTTTGCGCAAGCGTGTGAAGGAAATCAATGCGCTCGAAGATAAGTATAAGAAGATGGATGACGCCAAGCTGCAAGCGCAGACTGACGTACTGAAGAAGCGACTCAAAAAAGAGTCTCTAGATAAGATTTTGCCCGATGCGTTCGCCGTTATGCGCGAAGCTGCTGATCGTGCCTTGGGAATGCGTCATTTTGATGTCCAGCTCATAGGTGGCATGGTATTGCATGAGGGCAATGTTGCCGAGATGAAAACAGGTGAGGGGAAGACTCTAGTCGCTACGTTGCCCATATATCTCAATGCGCTTACGGAGAAGGGCGCTCACGTCGTGACCGTCAACGAATACTTGGCGCAGCGTGACGCTGGCTGGATGGCACAAGTTTACTCATTTTTGGGCATGAGTGTTGGTGTTATTGTCGCCGACCATTCCTATATCTATGACTTGAAGTATCTCAACGAAGACCATGAAGATGAGCGCTTCCGTCATCTGCGCCCGGCTACTCGTCAAGAGGCATACGGTGCAGACATTACTTACGGTACCAATAACGAATACGGTTTCGACTACCTGCGAGATAACATGGTACGAGAAGAAGAGCAGCTCCGTCAGCGTGAGCTACATTATGCTATCGTCGATGAAGCTGACTCTATTCTTATCGACGAAGCTCGTACGCCTCTCATCATTTCTGCACCGTCAGTAACAAGTGGCAATGCCTATGCACAATTCTCTAAAGTTGCCAGGCAGCTCGAAAATGAAACTGACTACGAAGTTGATGAAAAGCGCAAAACGGTCATCTTGACCGACAAAGGCGTAGAAAAAGTAGAGAAGGTATTGGGCCTAACCAGCCTATACGCCACTGAGAACATTCGCACTATTTATCACCTAGAGCAGGCACTACGTGCTCAGGCGCTTTTTAAGCGCGACAAAGATTATGTAGCTACGAAAGATGGCGAGATTGTCATCGTTGATGAGTTTACTGGTCGCTTACTGAAAGGCCGTCGTTACAACGAAGGTTTACATCAGGCGATTGAAGCTAAAGAGGGTGTAGAGGTGCAGCAGGAGAGTATGACGCTAGCTACTATTAGCTTCCAGAATTATTTCCGTCTGTACGAAAAACTAGCTGGTATGACCGGTACGGCCTTGACGGAGGCCGAAGAGTTTCACCAGATTTATAAGTTGGATGTTGTGGAGATTCCGGCTAACCGTAAGATAGCCCGTACTGACCGCCCGGATCGGATCTATAAGAATGAGGCAGGCAAATTTAAGGCTATTGTGAACGAGGTGAAGATGCTTCACACCAAGGGCCAGCCTGTGTTGCTTGGTACGGTCTCTATCGAAAAGAACGAACGACTCGGTAATATGTTGGCCAAAGCCGGTGTAGCTCATGAGGTGCTCAACGCTAAGAATAATGAAAAAGAAGCTAATATCATTTCTCGTGCCGGCGAAAAAGGTGCAGTTACGCTGGCAACCAACATTGCCGGACGTGGCACGGATATTATATTGGGCGAAGGTGTAAAAGAGTTGGGTGGTCTGTTTGTTCTCGGCTCTGAACGCCACGAGTCTCGCCGTATCGATAACCAGTTGCGTGGTCGTGCTGGCCGTCAAGGTGACCCGGGCATTACTCAATTTTTCGTTAGCACTGAAGATGATCTGATGCGTATATTTGGTGGTGATCGCATCGCTGGCATGATGGAGCGTTTAAAGGTAGATAACGAAACTCCTATCGAGAACCGCCTTATTAGCAAGTCGCTCGAGGGTGCGCAGAAGAAGGTTGAAGGATTCCACTTTGACCAACGTAAAAGCGTTGTTCAATACGATGATGTAATGAACCGTCACCGTAAGGCTATTTACGCAATGCGTAAGGAGATCTTACGTAGCGAAGATATTTCAAAGCGAATCAAGATCTTCATTGAGGAGCAAGCTGCTGCTTTAGCTGCTTCACCCGAGCTACTGACGGAGAAATTTGAAGGTATTGTGCGTGATACTTTCCCTCTCGATGAATCTACAATGGACCGTGTGTTCGACAGCTCATCTGACAAGTTCGGAAGTGTACTTGTAAAAGCAGTACACGAGCTATATGACGGCCGGGAAGTTGCATTTACTCCTGAGATGATGCGTAAAGTGGAGCGTGATATTTACTTGCAGGTACTCGACAACCTATGGATGCAGCACCTAGAAAACATGGATCACCTGCGTGAAGGTATTCACTGGATGAGTGTTGGCCAGCGTGATCCCCTCGTGGAGTATCGTCGCCAAGCCCAGCTTTTGTTCGATGACATGCAGCAAACACTGCGCCATGACGTACTACAATTTGTATTTAACGCTCAGCCTGTTAGTAACGCAATGTTGGAGCAAATGGCCGAGACCGAATTAACTCGTGCCGCCCGTGGTTCCATTAGTAATGCAAATAAGATTTTAGAGGCTGATGATGAATTCGAAGCAGCCGATTTTGCTGACAAAAAGGCTAATGCTACGCCTACTACGGTAAAGAAGCCTACGGCTCGCAAAAAGGTGCACAAGGCTGAGCGGCAGCGTAAAGCTAAAGCCCGGAAGCGTAAGTAGGTCATCTGTATATTCTATGAAGCACACAGTTACTGAATTAAAACTAAAAAATGGGGCCCGTGGCCTCCTAATCCATATTCCTGACGCTTCTGTAGCGAGTTATGAGTTCAACTTTCGAGCCGGTGAGTATCTTGTAGAGCCTGAAAAATGGGAGACTCCTCACCTAATGGAGCACATGTTGCTCGGCGCAAACGAACGCTATCCCAAGAGTCGTATCTTCCAGGCGGAAATTGAGAAAAATGGTGCCTATAGCAATGCCAGCACGAGCGCCTATGACATAAGCTATGAGGCGGAGTGTGCTGACTTTGAGTGGGATCGCATCCTTGAGTTGATGTTGCTTGCCATAACAAAGCCGTTATTCCTGGCGGATGAATTCGAAGCCGAAGTAGGTAATGTGCGTGAGGAGCTAGCGGCTCGGCATAACAACCATTTTCGTCACTTGAGCTTAGCGTTACGTGAGCGATACGGTTTTACCGCCAAGACAGATGAAGAGCGCTTGAAGCTAATGGAGAATGTAACTATTAGCGACGTACGCGACCATTACGAAAATACACACACTAGTCGCAATTTACGCTTCATTATTGCCGGAGATTTGACTCCAAAGCGGCAGAAACAAATTGAAACTACACTTGCCGGCATAGAGTTGCCTCTAGGGAAAGAGCGTATCGAGTTGCCCATTGAGAAGCCTAAGCCTCAAGAAACACCAGTATATATTCACGATAAAAGCGTTAAGAATCTATATTTTTTCATCGATACTTTTATGTTACGACGAATGACAGACCCTGAAACGGATGCTCTCAACTTGGTCAATACCATGCTGACCGAGACGCTGTATTCTAAGATTTTAGGTACAGCCCGTGAGCGTGGTCTGGTATATGGCATGAGCAGTGGTTACGGACAGACACGGGGTAGTGGCAACTGGTGGTTTGGTACGCAAGTGTCACAAAAGAATGCTGGTGCATTATTCGAAATTATTATAGACGAGCTAGATAATGTTTTTCGTGGCGAAATTGCTGCAGAAGATTTAGAGGCGGCAAAAGCATACGCTCTCGGTCGTTTTCAGCGAAGTGCACAGACCGTTGCCGGTGTAGCCGGTTGTTATAGCGGACGTTACTTCTTTGACGAGATAATCGATGATTACTATGAGATGCCACAACGCATTAAGGCGGTGACCAAAGCGCAAATAGTAGAGACGTCACGAGCTATGTTCACTGACAACATTTGGGGCTTAGGTGTACTCAGCAATTGCGAGAAGCCTTTCGCGAACGAGCTATATAAGCAAATCACAGCGCTATGGAAAGGCGCTCAGGACAAAGAACAGGAAAAACGTTAGGGAAGAAAAGAAGGGCATCTCCTCTTAAGGACGCCATCTTCCTTGCCATCGCTCGGGTCCACGATGATACCATCTGCGAGGCCCCGCGTGTTGAGCGGCATAGTTTCTCTTATGTTTTGGTGCTGACTTTGTCTCTTGAAAGGCTTGCCGCCAAGGGATTCGTCTTGGTCTAACTCCAGGAACCGGGATTTGGGGATCATATGTAGCTGAGCTTATGATTCTTTCGGCTCCGGCTACCCAGCCTGGACGGCCTGTGATCTTGGTACCATCGGCACTACGATTGACAACTGGCGCACCAGTCCTTCTTCCTCGATAAAAGACTTTACTAGTGACTGGGTCTATATACTCGCTGGCCTGACGGTCATCATGTGCCTGGCGAGCATCTATGGCGCGGGAATGTATTTCGAAGTCAGAGGTTCTATCTGGTCGTCGAGCCTGATGCATACGCCAACCCCTTCTGACTGTTTTGTAGGTCCCTACCACCGCTACTGCACCTTCGGCTACGTGAAGCCCGAGGCTCTTAATGGTCTCTGCGGCTTGTGCTGCATTTTCACCGTTATAAGTAGGAGTGGGGGTAGCTTCCGCGACAAGTTTATAAGAGTTGGAGCCGTTACCACCGGTTTCGACGCCGTGCCGCGCACTCATGAATGTTTTTACTGCAAGTGTCCCTATGGCCATTGCACCTACGACAACCTGAGGCTGCAGTAGTGCTTCCCAACGACCCTTGCGGTTCGAAGCGGCTGGTGTGGGAGCGGTTGGAACGCTATTGGCTGCGTTATCGACGGGTATAACCCCTGTAATTTCGCCAACCTTTAGTGCGGCAGCGGTATATCCATTACGCGTCATGTCAAATCCACGATGTGCAATATTGCCAACACTTGCAGTGAGACGTGCAAAACGGCTTGGATCTGCCTCTGACATTACTGGGGTGGCCTCAACCGGCAGGGGGGCAGCAAATTCGGCACCCACGGGTGTCACCGGGGGGATTCCGGTACGATATGCTTCTTGAGCGCCGGGGGCAAAGTGAGGAGTTTCCATAATTTTACTGTAACATAAATTATCAATAATAGCAATGATCTTGTATTTGGCTTCATGCTGTGGGCTACGCCAGGTATAATGGCTATAGTATGGATGAACTTTATGAGCGGGCAAAACAATTACAAACAGAGGTGAACGAGGCAACTCGGCGTATAGGTATCACACGTCTGCTTGAGCAGAAGCGTGCCTTTGATGAGCAAGCTTCTAGGCCGGATTTTTGGCAGGATGCCCAAAAAGCTCAGGGAATTTCTAAACAACAAGCAAAACTAGAACAGCGCATTCGCCCGTGGATTGCACTACAAGATGATGTTAAGGACCTCGTTGAGCTTACTGCATTACGAGATAAAACAATGCTGGCTGATTTAGAGACGCAGTATGGAATATTGAGCGCCCGCTTCACTGAATTTAAGGAAGAATTGAAGTTTGCGGGCCCGTACGATGATCATGACGTGATCGTGAGCATCTATGCAGGTGCTGGCGGTACTGACGCGCAAGATTGGGCGCAGATGCTGCTACGCATGTACATACGTTGGGCTGAAGCTAATAAGTATACCGTAACGACTATAGATGAATCATCCGGTGATGAAGCGGGTATTAAGAGCGTTACGTTTGAGCTATCCGGACACTTTGCATATGGAAAGCTGAAAGGCGAGCATGGCGTACATCGACTCGTACGACTCAGCCCATTTAATTCGGCATCATCTAGAGAGACAAGCTTTGCAAAAGTTGATATCCTCCCAAGAATCGACAGTCCTGACGAGCTACTGCTAGACGACAAAGACTTGCGTATTGATGTATATCGGAGTGGTGGCCACGGCGGCCAAAGTGTGAATACGACGGACAGTGCGGTGCGCATCACGCACATCCCAACGGGTATAGCCGTGGCTATACAGAACGAGCGATCCCAGCTGCAAAATAAAGAAACGGCGCTGACGATTTTACGATCAAAACTTATCCAATTGCGACTAGAGCAGCATAAGGATAAAATCAGCGAGCTCAAGGGGCCAAGCAGTGCGAATGAGTTTGGAAGTCAAATTCGCAACTACGTACTACATCCGTATAAGCAGGTAAAAGACTTACGTAGTGGATATGAGACGAGTGATCCGGATAGTGTGCTAGGTGGTGGGCTCAATCCACTTATTGATGCGTACCTTGAGTACTCTCTTGGCTAGGTAGTGTTATCCCCGCTATATAGATATATAGGTGTTTGCTTCAACACAAAGTCTGCTAGTATAATAAGCATAATGATTTTGTTGGATAGGGTAACGAAAGCGTATGGCAAGGTGGCGACACCGGCCTTAGATCGAATAAGTCTGCATGTCGAGCCGAAAGAGTTTGTGATTGTCGTAGGACAGAGCGGCGCGGGTAAGACAACCTTATTGCGACTATTGACTCGAGAAGAGAAGCCCAGTAGTGGCAAAATTATTGTTGGTGGCATTGACTATGACAAACTGAAGGATCGTGAAATTCCACTGTTACGTCGTAAGATTGGTGTTGTCTTCCAAGATTTTAAGCTCTTACCTAATCGAACCGTGTTCGAAAATATTGCCTTTGCGCTCGAGATTGTCGGTGCAACAAACCACGAAATACACGCTACAGTGCCCAAAGTACTAGAGATCGTAAACTTGCGAGGCAAGGAGAAGCGGATGCCAGCGGAGCTTTCGGGCGGTGAGCGTCAACGAGTAGCTATTGCACGTGCTATCGTGCGTCAGCCTAAAATCTTAATTGCCGATGAGCCGACCGGAAATCTAGATCCCAAGCATGCTTGGGATGTCATCAAAGTACTGGAAAAGGTGAATCATTACGGGACAACAGTACTGTTAACAACGCATAATCAGGAAATTGTTAACAAGCTGAAGCGTCGTGTGGTTACTATCCAGCATGGACAGATCGCCAGTGATTTGGCAGGGGCGCGATACAAAATATGAACAGAAAAGTGATTACTTTTTCCCGCATAATTCGTACGGGCATGGTGAATTTTGTTCGCAATGCTTGGCTGAGCATCGCCGCTATGGCAGTCATGATCATTACTCTCACTATTGTGCTTTTTTCAGTTATCACCAACGCCACCTTTAATAATACGATCGCTCAGATTACCTCCAAGATTGACGTTTCGGTGTATCTCAAAGACTCCGCTCAACAGGCACAGGTTGATCGACTTTTAGGCAATTTGCGGAATTTGCCAAATGTACAACAAGTGACTTATTTGAACAAGCAGCAAGCTCTCGATGCATATAGGCAGCAAAATGTTGGTAACACGCAGCTATTGAATGCAGTGAACGAGGCAGAGAATCCTATCCCGGCCACTATCCGCGTGAAGCCTTGGGATCTTAACAAAATTCAAACCATCCAGGCCTCATTGGAACAAAAAAAATATAAGCCACTCATTGATCAAATTTCTTACAATGGTGATCGTAAGGCGGCAATAGATAAAATTGCTCACGCGACTGATCTGTTGAAGCGCGCCGGCATTATCGCCGTGGCCGTTTTTGCGGTAATTTCAGTGCTCATTATCTTTAATACAATACAGATGGCAATTTTTAATCGTCGTGATGAACTGACAATTATGCGTTTACTCGGTGCGAGTACTTGGTATATTCGTGGTCCGTTCGTAGTCGAAGCCTTGCTGTATGGGGTGATCTCGGCACTTACTTCAGTACTGTTGATACATTCGTTGTTCGTAGCGAGTAACTCTGCGTTGCAGGCAAGCAGTCTTGGATTGCTCGATATTAACTACGCCGCAACATACTTCCATGCCCATTTCTGGCAGCTTTTGGCAATGCAGTTAGTGCTTGGTATACTGATAGGAGCCGCTTCATCCATTGTTGCAACTCGACGATACCTCAAATTCAAGACTACAAAATAGTTTATTCCTCCCTAATACGAATTGCGGCACTAACAGCGTAACTTGACCAACGAGGGGAGAGTGTTATCATGAATCTAGTAACGGTAATCCATATGAAACAAAAAATGACAAAAAAATCTGGTACTTGGCTACGATTGAGCGGTCTGCCCATGCTGACAATCGGTACAATTCTCTCTGTCGGCATGACTGCAGTGCCGGTGGCACGAGCTGACCAGTTTGACCAGCAGATTGCACAACTGCAACAGCAAAATGCTGCCACGCAGGGCTCTTTGAGTAACTTGGAGGCGCAAGCAAGTAGCTATCAAGACGCTATCGGGAAATTACAGGCACAGATTAATGATGTACAGCAAAAGATAAACACTAATCTTAACGAACAGGCAGCACTGCAACAGCAGATTGTAGACAATCGACATAAGTTGGATCAGGAAAAGGCTGTTTTGGGCAGTGATATTAAGGCAATGTACGTCGATGGTCAGCCAACGACACTTGAAATGTTAGCAAGTAGCGGATCCCTAGGAGACTTTGTAGATAAGCAGCAATATCGCACGAATGTGCAGACTAAAATTCAAGACACACTGAAGAAGATTAATGCCTTGCAGGCTCAGCTCCAGAAGCAAAAGCTAGCCGTCGATCAACTGCTCCAAGATCAACAAATACAACAGACGCAACTCAACGGTGCTCGCACACAACAGGCCCAGCTACTATCCTACAACCAGAGTCAGCAGAGCCAATTCAATCAACAAATAGCAGTCAATCAGGGTAAGATCGGCGATCTACGTAAACAGCAAGCAATTCTAAATGCCCAATACAACATTGGCACTTTCACGACAAGTCCAGATCACGGCGGTTATCCCGATGCTTGGAATAATGCGCCACAGGACAGCATGCTTGACCCGTGGGGCATGTATAACCGTGAATGCGTATCGTTCACCGCTTTTAAGGTGCATCAGGCCTACTTGGCCGGTAGAGGTAACCACGACATGCCTTATTGGGGTGGTTTTGGCAATGCTAACCAGTGGGATGAGAACGCTCGCGCTTCAGGTATCCCGGTTGACAGTACCCCGACTGCTGGGTCGGTCGCCATTAGTAATTCGGGTATATATGGCCACGCAATGTGGGTGGCTGCGGTGAGTGCTGACAAAACTCAAATATACGTACAACAATACAATCAGCAACTGACAGGCCAGTATAGTGAAGGTTGGCGATATACCACGAATTTAGTGTTCCTCCATTTTTAGTTTTTTGAACAAATAGAGCATCATTTTTTCTAATGTGCTATTTTCTTGGACTTACCTCCAGCTATTCGGATATAATTGGGAGCATAACCGAAAAAGAGAGGGATCTACAGTGCAGCAAGAGCATAATGTGCGTCAAGTACGCACAAGACAGTGGTGGCTGAAACGAGGTGCGGTTGCGGCAGCCTCAACAGTCGTATTGGTAGGTGTGTTTGCGATAGGTATTGCCGTAGGCAGTGGCCGCATTTCATTCTCGACCCTCAGTAGTCAGAATGGTAATTTACCAAATAAGTTGAACTATTCTAGCGTTACACAGGTATATAACGCTTTACGCGAGAATTATGACGGAAAGCTTGATCAGACGAAGCTACTGGATGGCATGAAGGCTGGCCTGGTCCAAGCGGCAGGTGATCCTTATACCGAGTACTTTAGCGCCAAGGATGCCAAAGACTTTAATGAACAGCTCAGCGGTACATTTAGCGGTATTGGTGCGGTGCTAGGAGAGAATGCCGATGGCAATCTGATTATCGTGTCGCCCATAGACGGAACACCGGCAGCTACTGCTGGCCTCAAGTCCCAGGATGTGATTACGAATATCGGCGGAACTTCAACTTCGGGTATGTCGGTTGATACGGCTGTTGGTAAGATTCGTGGTGCCAAGGGTACGAAGGTGGTCCTGAAAGTAGTCCGCGATAAATCCCAGAGTCTCGATTTCACCATTACTCGTGACAACATAAAAGTGCCCAGCGTAAAATCTAAAATCTTAGATGATAACATCGGTTATGTTGCGATTAGCGAATTTAGCGACGATACTGCTGATTTGGCACGAAAAGCCGCTCAGGATTTGAGAGACAAAGGCGTTAAGGGTATTGTTTTGGATTTGCGTGGCAATCCAGGTGGGCTATTGAATTCAGCGGTTGCTATCTCCAGCCTATGGTTGCCTCAGGGGCAAACTATCTTACAGGAGAAGCGTGGAGGGGCTGTGGTATCAACCGAGACCGCTACAGGCAACGACATACTCCACGGGATGCCAACAACCGTGCTTATTGATGAGGGCAGCGCCTCGGCATCAGAGATAACCGCAGGAGCTCTTCACGACAATGGTGCAGCCACCCTCTTCGGGGTCAAGAGCTACGGAAAGGGAAGCGTGCAGCAGGTTGTTCAGCTACCCAATAAGACGGAAATGAAGGTCACTATTGCACGTTGGTACCGTCCAAATGGCCAGAACATTGATAAGAAGGGCATTAAGCCAGAACATCTTGTATCTATCACCGCAGATGATGTTAAGGCGGGCAAAGATCCGCAAAAGGATGCAGCTGCCCAGTTCCTTATTGATCAGAAATAACAGAGGCGATGCTTGTGGCGTTAAGAATATAGCTTGCCACAAGCGTTAACATAGGGTAGCATCTAGTAAAGTAAAGAGGAGAGATGCGGCGTGCCGAAGGCAACGAAATATATTTTTGTTACAGGTGGAGTACTTTCTGGACTCGGGAAGGGTATCACCGCCGCCTCAATCGCCAATCTCTTAAAAGCCCGCGGATTGCATGTTAATCTTCAGAAATGTGATCCATATCTGAATGTGGATGCGGGAACCCTTAATCCACGTGAGCATGGCGAGTGTTTTGTTACGAAAGATGGTGCTGAGACGGATCTCGATCTTGGCCATTATGAGCGATTTATAGATGAAGAGTTGACAAGTGCCAGCTCGCTTATGAGCGGCCGTGTATTTTTGAAAGTTATTGAGGATGAGCGCGCAGGTAAGTACGCCGGCGAGGACGTGCAGATTATTCCACATCTCACGGCAGCGATACAGGAATTTATCAAAGACGCCGCGAGCGATTTCGACGTACATATTGTTGAAATAGGTGGCACTGTAGGTGACATGGAATCATTAAGCTTCTTAGAAGCAATTCGGGAGCTCGGCATTCGCGTCGGCCGGGAGAATTGCCTCTATGTACACGTCGTGTACCTGCCGTACCTTGCCGCTAGTCAGGAGACGAAAACAAAACCAGCCCAGAACTCAGTACGTGAGCTTCGTGGTTTGGGCATTATCCCGGACATACTTGTGTGCCGCAGTGAAAAGCCAGCGAATCCAATAGTGAAGGGTAAGCTTAGTTTATTTACCGGCGTAAGTGAAGACGCTATTACACTTTTGCCAAATGCCTCAAGTATCTATGAAGTACCCTTGACGCTTGAAGATGCTGGTATTGCTGACGTGGTTTGTAAAAAACTTCAGCTGAAGACGCCCAAGGCCGACTTACGCCCATGGCGTGAGATGGTGGCCCGTTCCAATAAGCAATTCGATCGTACGGTTAATGTAGGTGTTGTAGCAAAATACATGGACAACTTTGACGCGTACATCTGTGTATTCGAGGCACTTCGAGCCGCCGCATGGTGGAATGATACGAATCTGGTGTTACATTGGATACCGGCCGAGAAATATGATGATACGAGTGCCAATATTGCTCCAGCCCTAAAAGGTCTCGATGGGATTGTGGTGCCTGGCGGGTTCGGCGATCGTGGCCTAGAAGGTAAAATTAAGGCTGCTCAGCATGCCTTAAAACACAAGGTGCCATATCTTGGTTTGTGTCTGGGTCTACAGATGGGTGTAATCGCTGCAGCGCGTAACGCAGGATTAAAAGACGCCTCTACGTTTGAACTGAATCCTGACGCTAAGGATGTGGTCATCAACACGATGGCCGATCAGCATGACAAGCTGCTCACTGGTGGTACTATGCGACTCGGTGATTATCCCTGCAAAATCGAAAAAGACAGCAAGGCTGCAAAGGCATATGGAACGGATGAGATCATCGAACGTCACCGTCATCGGGGTGAATGTAATAACGATTACCGCGACCAATATGAGAGTTGGGGTATTCGTGCGGTAGGCACTAGCCCCGATGGCCATCTGGTAGAAATGATTGAAGGCATTGATCACCCATTCTTTATGGCGAGCCAATTCCATCCCGAGTTTAAGTCACGCCCTAATCGTGCCCACCCAATGTTCGATAGTTTCATAGCAAGTTTATTGCAAAAATAGGCGCTTTACGGTAGCGTTAAAGGATATGGAAGTAAGCGAAATGACAGACACGATCCCATCAGCAGCCCCACCGCAACACCCCAAGCGTATATTGTTCGTTGAAGACGACGATGCGCTTGCAGGCGTATATCTCGTACGACTACAGGCCGAAGGCTTTGACGTTAAACGTGTTTCCAACGGGGAGGAGGCATTAGCAGCAGCTACTAGTTTTCATCCTGACCTAGTATTGTTAGATGTTATGATGCCCAAAGTAAGCGGTTTTGACGTCTTGGATATTCTGCGTAACACGCCAGAAACTGCCAATATGAAGATTATTATGCTGACCGCACTCAGTCAGGAAAGCGATCGCAAGCGTGCCGAGAGTATGGGCGTAGACGAATATCTCGTGAAATCCCAAGTTGTTATTACCGATGTTATTGATCGAATCAAGAAACATCTCGGGCTTGCCGGCTGAGTTCACTGCTAACAGTATTGAGCGTACGAAGCCGAGGAAGAGTATTTATTGCGTATTAAGTATTAACGTGATATAATATTTATTATGAACGTTACTTTTTCTCCTGAATCCAACTCTATCGCTACGGCAGGCGAACGCCTCGGGGTTGGCAATGAATTGGTACGCGAACAAATTAGTGCGTATGCAGAGAATCGTGGCCTTACCTTATCGCAAGATAGGTTGGAGAGACTTATAGATACAGCGACTCGGCCTCGTGACGAGGATGGGCTAGCCTTCGACCAGGACGGACTGCAAATTGGTTATCCGGGCGGTGGATTTATGGGCTTGGGAAAAAAGGCGGAGATGGATTTTCGACCATCGACCACGGAAAACCCTAATGGAACAAGTTTTCCGACTCCCGAGGACGCGACACATATCGCGTTGACGGGCCTACGGGCGGTTCAGGATTTCGTGATACTTGCCGAAACGGGGAATATCCCAAATCATCCCAAGCGCTTTGTCGGCCTAACTAACCCAGAGATGGCGAGGGTCGTCACGAGCAGGCTTGGTTTTAATGGGAAGAATATTTTTCGGGATCCTAGCCTTGTGCGTGTATGGGGGCGTATTGAGGATATAAGTGCAATAGTTTTTAGCCCTAATGCACATAGACTTGATAGAGCAATGGCTCGTCGACTAGGTCATGCAGCCGTAGCTCAACGCTAAGGGTAATTAAAAAAACCGCCAAAATTCGGCAGTTTTTTAACTTATCGAACTATGGATTATTCGACGGTAACTTCAGTACGACGTACAGATTTGCCTGTGAAGCGACGAACCTTACGTGTCTTGTAGGTAACGATGCCATCACGATGTGCGTGTACGGTAAAGTTACGTGAGAGTTTCGTGCCTTTACCAGCGCGTTTCGTTTCGCCTACTTGACGAACGATGACTTGGCCTTTGCTTACTTTTTGGCCACCAAAAATTTTAACACCTAAACGTTGACCAACGCTGTCGCGTGTATTTTTGGAAGTTCCACCTGCTTTTACGTGTGACATCTGTATTAATTCCTTGTTATTACGAGCAATTCGCGAGCAACTAGTTGTTCTGGTCTAAAGTAGACCAACTCCTCGTTACGCGCATGCTCAAAACTTACTCGATTGTACCCCATTTTCTCGAGATGGTCAAGCAGCGGCAAGTGGTGGATCCGTTCATTTGGCCCACGCCATGCAGGTACGGCTAGCGCTAGGCGCATACCGGGCTGCGTTTGTGATGCCATATTGCGCAAAAATTTTTCTATGATGACGTTACAAGTGCCAATAATGTCATGTAACTTTTCAGGATTTGGCCAGCCGCTAAGAGGGCGGCCTAGGTATGTTTCACTTGCGACAGCCGAGAAGTTAGATTGCCATTGAAACGTAGTCGCGTCGCCAACTTCTAGAACGGGGGAGTTGATCGTGGCTCGTTCGGCGAGCCATTGTAAGTTGATCGTGGCGTATTCGATCATACGAGGCTCAAGATCAGTGCCGTAAATTTTATACCCCATCAGCGCTGCTTCTTGTAGTACGACGCCAGTACCGCAGAAGGGATCTAGAATGGTATGCTCTGGATTCGACTCCACAAGCCCGGTGCTTAGATTAACAATCGTTTGCGCTAACTTAGGAGGGAGCATACCCACAAAAGCATCACGCTTGGGGCGTGACTGATCTCGTGCGGCGTAAGCGGTGATGTCTTGTACTGCAGTGGTACGCGCTAGTATGACTTCAGCCCCATGACGGATGGCCAGTAGTTCAATGCCACGTTCGCCAGTTAGATGATTATGTAGCACTTGGGCGCTGGATAGCGCCTCTTCTTGATTGGGTACTAGTCGAACTGAATAGTGGTGGGCACGAAGTGCTTTTTTGATTTCGAGGCCCGAGGCCATGAGTTGACGAGTGTTAGTGCGTAATCCGTAGATACTAACGCCTAACTTTATTTTGCCTTCGGGTAAATCCTGTGCCAGGGCAACGGCATGGTTGCTGAGTTCTTGTTGTATGGTACGCCATTCATTTGTTTTCACTACGTCGAGTATGGTAGCTAGCTTTACGGTGCCGCCGAGACGATCGAAGGCGACATCTCGCGCCTGCATGTCACTGAGCATGGCGTAGTCATGGACGGGCATAAGGTGCGTCGCACCATACATGCTCTCTAGTTCGGCACGTCCTATGGCCGGTGTTCGGCCCAATATACATATACTTTTATATATCATTTTCTATTTCCTAGTATAATTGCCTTGTATGCCTAAAAGCAAAACCACATTTTTGAAACGGAATTGGAAGATCATCGTCAACGCGCTGACGGTTACTGCACTTCTGGTGCTTATCTATGCCATCAGACATCAAATTATCGATACATTTAATAATTTGTCTCGAGTAAACGGCTGGGTATTGCTCGCCATGCTCCCGTTACAGATGCTGAACTATCACGCTCAAACTAGGGTATATCAAAAGTTGTTCGCGCTAGTAGGAAATAAATTGTCCTATGCTTTTGTCGTTAAAGTCGCTCTAGAATTGAATTTTGTGAATCATGTATTTCCGAGTGGTGGTGTTTCTGGTATTTCATATTTCGGTCTGCGCATGAAGAATGACAGTATTACGGGAGGTAAAGCGACGGTAGTTCAGCTTTTGAAGTTGATTTTACTGTTTGTCTCGTTTGAGATTCTTCTTATTGCTGGTCTGATTTTTATGGCCGTTGGTGGTAGGGCAAGTAATTTGGTCGTCTTAGCTGGTGGTTCGCTCTCAACACTACTCGTAGTAGGAACGTTCGCTTTCATTATGATTATCGGTTCGGAGAGGCGTATTCATGCTACGTTTAGCACCATAACGATTCTCGTAAATCGTATTATTCATTTTTTCAGACCAAAGAATCCGGAAACAATCCGCATGGCCCGCATTGAACAGATTGCCGTAGAACTCCACAGTAATTACAAATTAGTGGAGAAAAATTATCGCGAGCTTAAGGCTCCATTCTTCTGGTCATTTATGGCAAATCTGACAGAGATACTGACTATATATGTGGTGTATGTCGCATTTGGCAAATGGGTAAATATTGGGGCAATCATTTTAGCCTATGCGGTAGCCAATTTCGCTGGGCTGGTATCGGTGTTGCCAGGAGGTATTGGTATCTATGAGGCGCTCATGACCGGTGTGTTAGCAGCTGCAGGTATCCCAGCGGCACTTAGCCTGCCTGTAACGGTTATGTATCGAGTTCTTAGTACTCTCATCCAGCTTCCGCCTGGATACGTGCTGTATCACCAAAGCTTGCAAGATGCGAATCCGGAGTCGGACAATGGGCGCTGACAATGAGTTGGTCTTTAGTGTCGGGGAGTTTGTAGCGCTTTTAAATCAGACGCTCGAGTACGCGTACCCAAGCGTGACTATAACTGGTGAACTGGCTAATTTCCGGGTAAGTAAAAATCGTTGGGTGTACTTCGACTTAAAAGACGAAGAAGCGACGGTGCACTTTTTTGGTACGATTTATCAGTTGTCAGGCCCAGTTGAAAACGGCATGATACTGGCGGTGCAGGGGACGCCACGCTTGCACTCACAGTATGGCTTTAGCGTTACGGTCTCGCATATGCGTCCTGTAGGCGAGGGCTCTATTAAAAAAGCAGCCGCATTGCTTGAGACGAAGTTGACTGCTGAGGGGTTGTTTGATCCTGCGCGTAAACGAGCCTTACCATATCCGCCCCGTACCGTTGGTCTTATAACCTCGGGTGAGTCTGCCGCTTACCGTGACTTTGTAAAAATAATTAACGCGCGCTGGGGCGGATTGGTCATAACACTCATCGATGTACAGGTGCAGGGTGATGTGGCTCCAGCGCAATTGACTGCCGCCATTGAGCGTTTCAATCAATTAGTCGAACCACCGGATGTGCTCGTTTTGACAAGGGGCGGGGGTAGCGCTGAGGATCTGCAGGCATTTAGCACTGAGCAGGTCACGCGCGCGGTAGCCAGTAGTCGTATACCGACGCTTGTTGCGATTGGTCATGAGGTAGACATAAGTTTGGCAGAGTTGGCTGCTGACCAACGGGCTAGTACCCCAAGTAATGCGGCGGAACTACTAGTGCCTGATCGTCAGAGTATCATGGACGGTTTACGGGCAACCCGTATGCAGCTGCAACGGGGAGCGCTTCAGACGATACTGACAGCGCAGGCCCAGTTGGCGCATACACTGCAAGTAATCCAGCGAAGCGCTGAGCAGGTTATTTCCACTGCAGCCCAGAAGTTCGTTTTGCAGCAGCAACTATTACGAGCTTTTGATCCGCAAAGCGCCCTGAACCGTGGATACGCGCTAGTTCGCACAGAGGGGACGCTTATAAGGGGCGGAGCGCAGCTCAAAGTAGGCGATGAACTAACGATTAACTTTAGCGATGCGGACGTGACTGCTATGGTCGAACGCGTTACCATGAAGAGAGGCAAAATAAAATGACCAAGCAAATAGAGGATTACCAAACACTTAGCCAAGAGTTAGAATCTGTTTTGGTCGCACTGCAGCGGCCAGATGTGCAAGTTGATGAGGCAGTGAAGCTATACGAGCGGGGATTGCATCTGGCCGATCGCCTTGAGATACATCTTAAGCAGGCTAAAAACGAGATTCAAAAACTTAAGTTGCAGGTAGCGAGTAAGGCAGACGCATGATATGGGTGTGGCTGACGGTAGCCGTCAGCACGGTTTTGGTGCTTAGCTTCGGTTTACCGGTCTTGTTCGGCCCCCCGTATGTACCTACGTTGCGGCTCAACATAAATACCGCATTAGATATGTTGGACCTCAAGCCTGGTCAGACATTATTAGACCTTGGATCTGGCGACGGTCGTATTTTGCTTGCTGGCGCTAAACGCGGCTTGAATGTAGTGGGCATCGAGCTCAGTTTATTTCTTGTTATTATATCGTGGTTTCGCACGCGTCGATATCGAAAGCAGGTGAAGATTATGTGGGGCAATTATTTTTATAAAAATTGGCCTCCTGCAGACGGTATTTTTAGTTTTATGATTCAATACCAAATGAAGAAATTGGATATCTCTATAATGCGCTGGCAACAATGGCATAAACGCCCCGTTCGTTTGGCAAGCTTCGCGTTTCAAATTCCTGATAAGAAAGTAATTGCCGAGCGTGATGCGGTGTATTTGTATGAGTACAAATGACTTGCGTGGGCGGCCAAGTTCCGCTACCATGAGCGGTATGAGTACTAATCGCCAGAGCGGTTATATTAACCTGTTATTAGTCGGCCTGATTTTTGCCGTGGTCTTATTCTTGGGCACGGCTGGATTTAGCGCCTGGGCTTTTAGTGGTCGTCAAGATTATAAGAACCACAGTGACGTAAAGGCAGCGGCTGCTGCGAGCGCTGCGGTCAAAGTTGCTCAAGCGGCTGACGCCACTAAATATGCTCAAGAAGCAAAGAATCCACTGAAGACCTATGTTGGTCCAGCACAGTATGGTGGTATCACCGTACACTATCCGAAAACGTGGAGTGGTTATATCGTACGGAATAGTTCTTCGCCACTCGACGCATATTTCCAGCCTGATGTCGTGAATGATATTAGTGCGCCGAATACTTCATTCGCGTTACGCATCCAAGTTGTTAACCAGACGTATGCCCAAGTAATGCAATCATATAGCCCCAAGGTGCTGGTGAAGCAAGTTACCATCAAGCCATATAGTCTTGTAAAAGTACCGAGTGTTATCGGCTCACGTGTGGACGGACAGATTTCTACAGATAATCAGGGTAGCGTTATTGTATTGCCACTCCGCAATCTAACACTGGTTATTTCTACCCAAGCACAAGCTTTCGAGCCTGACTTCGATAATATTATTTTGCCAAATCTGTCGTTCTCGCCATAAAGTAGCTTTCTCGGTGCTATACTGAGAGCGCATAGGAGAGGGTAATGATGGCGGTAGGTTTAGACGCGCGACCGGAAGCAAATGAATTGCTTGTTTCGGTTGCCGAGCAATTGAAAGTGCCGCTTGCAATTATCGCTCGACAGGCAGAATTAAGGGAGCTGACAGGCTCCGAATCCTCTATGGACGTCGCTATTATCGCAGCTCAGGCTGATGCGGCACTGATACTTGTCGATAGTTATTTATTGGGTCTTGAGCTATTGCAGTCTCAGACACGGCTGGAACTTGAACCTGTTTCGGTTTCCTCGATGCTGGTCGATGCTGCACATGAGCTGCATGGCTTTGCCCGACAGTACGGGATAACGGTTGAGATGGAAACGGCAGGTAGGTATGGCCCAGTGATGAGCAATCCCCGTGGGCTAAAAGCGGCATTGCTCTCGTTGGGATTTGCGTTGATCGAAGCGCAAGCTGCCGCAGCAGAGGACGTACCGCATAAAGTAGTATTGGCTACGCATCGTACGCCACATGGTATTATTACTGGCATTTATGGGAGCCAGTCTGTCACTATGGATGCTTGGCGCCGTGCTTTGACGCTCTGTGGTAAGGCGAGTCAGCCGTTGACCGGACTAAGCTCGGGCAGTAGTGCTGGCTTATTCGTTGCAGATGCTATTTTGCGTTCAATGGATAGTCGTTTGCGCCCTGGACGTTATTTGCGACGCGGAGGCTTGGCCGCCACGCTCCAGCCAAGCCGACAGTTGCAACTTGTATAATATTTGTACCCAGTATGCACATACTATTACTCGAGCCTAACACCTTACTTGCCACCACTTACAGTCGGGCATTGCAGCATGCTGGCTTTACGGTTACTAGTGTTACTAGCGCACAGTCAGCAGTGAGTGCGGCAGATGTCCAGCAGCCAGATCTGGTCGTTTTGGAGTTATATTTGCCGGTGCACAGCGGTGTCGAATTCTTGCATGAATTTCGTTCATATCCCGAATGGCGTCATGTCCCTATAGTGGTACATAGTTCATTGCCGCCGACAAAAACGACCGTAGCTGAGGAAACGCTGTATCGCGACTTAGGTGTAAGTGTAATATTGTACAAACCACGTACCAGTTTGAAGCGGTTGCTCAGTGTTGTGCATGAACAGCTGGTTCTTGCGTGAAGCAACTCGTCACCACAGCCATCATCTTGTCCCGTATCGATTACGGCGAGGCAGACCGGATTCTGACAGTACTGACGCCGGACTATGGCAAACTGCATTTGCTGGCGAAGGGGGTTCGCCGTATAAAGTCTAAGTTGGCTGGCGGTATTGAGCTATTTAGCGTGAGTGCGATTACATATATTCAGGGGCGTAGTGAGCTCGGTACTTTAATTTCAGCACGGCTAAATAAACATTACTCTCATATTGTGAAGGATTTGGATCGTACGATGCTCGGGTATGAGCTTATAAAATTATTGAATAAGATCACCGAGGATCAAGCTGAGCCAGTTTACTTCGAATTACTGCAACAAACCTTTGAGGCACTAGATGATGCCGCAATTTCTTTAGCATTGATCCGTTGTTGGTTCCAGGCGCAATTGTTACAGCTAGGTGGGCATGCACCAAATCTCCATACCGATATGGCAAATGAGTCATTGCGCCCCGACGTTATCTATGACTTCAGCTTTGACGCGATGTGCTTCGCTGCAAACACCAAGGGCCAGTTTGCGGCTGGTCATATTAAATTTTTGCGTTTGGCATTCGCCGGAAATTCTGTACAGGTGCTCGCCCATGTGCGGGGGGGCGAAGAACTCGTTGAAACTATTGCGCCTCTGGTGGCTGCTATGTTCCAGACGCATCTTCGGGTATAATAGCGGCTATATGAGCGACATTTCTTTAGAAGACATTGCCTCTTTGGCAAAGCGACGCGGGTTTATTTATCAGGGAAGTGATATTTATGGTGGTCTAGCGGGTACCTGGGATTACGGCCCGTTGGGTACGGCGTTAAAGCGCAATATCACCAACGCCTGGTGGAAGTTTTTTGTTGATAGCCGTGAAGACATGTACGGCATTGAATCAGCAATTCTTATGAATCCGAAGGTATGGGAGACTAGTGGCCATGTGGCTGGCTTTACTGATCCTCTGATTGAAGATGTAAAAACCAAGAAGCGCTACCGTTTAGATCACTTGTTGGAGGACGCGGGCGTGGATGTTAAGGGCATGGGCCTTGAGCAGATGACGGCTGCCCTAAAAGAGCACAACGTCAAGAGCCCAGATGGTAATGATTTGGGGAACCCGGCTAACTTCAATATGCTATTTGAAACTAAGATCGGCGCTGTACAAGACGAGTCCAGCATGGTGTACCTGCGTGGTGAAACAGCTCAGGGTATGTTCACAAATTTTAAGAACATCATAGATACATTCTATCCAGATGTTCCGTTTGGTATCGCCCAGATAGGGACGGCTTTTCGTAACGAAATTAGCCCGCGAGATTTTATATTTCGCGCCCGCGAGTTTGAGATTATGGAATTCGAATACTTTATCAATCCCAGTAATTGGGAAGCTGAATTCGAAAAATGGCGCCAACTGATGCATGACTGGTGTAATAGTATAGGCTTGCCCACCGAAAAAATTCACGAGTTGGAAGTACCACCGGAGGATCGCGCTCACTACAGCATGCGTACCATTGATCTGGAATATGATTTTCCGTTCGGTAAGAAAGAGTTGTACGGCTTAGCATATCGTACGGATTTCGATCTAGTGAATCATCAGAAGGCCAGTGGTAAGAGCATGGAGTATCGCCCAAAGGATGGCAGTGCGCCCTTTGTACCCCATGTTATCGAGCCGACCTTTGGTGTTGGCCGTACTCTAATGGCTGTTCTATGCAACGCCTATACTGAAGACGAAATGAATGGCGAAAAGCGTATATTCCTGAAACTACCCAAAGAACTGGCGCCAATCAAGGCTGCAGTTTCTCCACTTCTCAAGAATAAGCCGGAGCTCGTCGAGAAGGCGCGTGAGGTATATACGCTACTCAAAAAGGAACTTGGGGCCGTTATGTGGGATGACAACGGCAATATCGGGAAGCGCTATAGGCGACAGGATGAAATCGGTACCCCAGCATGCGTTACTATCGACTTTCAGACGTTGGAGGATGGTACGGTAACCGTTCGAGAACGCGATACGGCAGAACAACAGCGCGTAGCACTAGATGTGCTTGTTTCCAGAGTTTCCTAGTAAATGATATTTGTAGTGTAAACCGCTTTAGTTAGCGGCGTACGCAGCGTATTATAGGGAAATGAATACTTTCGTGCTCATTATCTGGGTCTTGGGATGCGCACTAGTGGGCGTGGTTTTCGATAATAGGGCAAATGGATCGGCGGCGGGTATTGCGAGTACTTATTGTGAACCGGCATATTCAGTTTGTGATGCGACTGTCCAGTCTTATGGGTGGCCAATTATTACGCGAAAAGTGTACACCAACGTTAACGAGACCACTGGGTATAGACAGGTGCGAGTAAATGACACTAATTTTGACCCAGCTAAGACTATGGGCAATACTAAGTCGGGCGCTAGCCAGAGCATGCCAAACCTAAATACATTATTGCTACTATTATTGTCCGCTGTACCAATACTTGCTTTTCAGATAATTACCGCTGCCCAGCTTAATAAGCAGGCGACCGAAGTCTGGCGTGAGCAGCAGCGCCGCGGTCCTTTGAATGATCAACTACGCGACGCCGATGGTCGCCTTGTTGATCCGACCATACTGCAGATAAAATTAGATAATGTGGCCGTAGAGACTAACCCAGAAGCCGACTTGCCACCGCCCAGTCTGGTATCGGCGCTTGCCTTGCAGACGACTGCATTATCCGTTGTTGTGGTGCTTATGGGGGTGTTACTCCGCTGGGGCGGTATTCACTAGAATTTATTTAGTTGCTATAAGTTCGATAAGTTTATCAAAGTGTGGCGCTTCTATCGTGCGATTGAAGTCTTGGAAAAGTTTTTCGTCGTAGGAGGTGATCGCATCTACGCCAAACCCTGCTGCCTGTACGAACTCGGTGATTGAATTTTTAGAATGGAAGAAGCGCTGCAGCTTTTTGGGCGTCGTCCGGCTATCGGTCGCGTCTATGTAGGTTGTGAGGCCCGTTTCGATATCTAGAGTTGAACTGTCGCGAATAGCATCCGGACAATCTGCGGAGCGTACGACGATGAACAACTTGCCGCCTTTTTGTAGTACGCGATACAACTCACGAAGAGCTGGAGCAAGTGCTTGTTCCGGTAGATAGTGAAGCACTAGCCGCGCATAAATATAGTCAAAGTGTTCGTCCGGGTAGGGCAGCGGCTTGCTAACATCTTCAAGCCTAACGTCGATTTGCTTATTTATGCCGTGTTTCATAATTTGTTTACGCGCAGAATCTACGCCTTTTTCGTCAATAGTCGTAGCCGTAATGTGGCGCTCAGGGTTGCTTTCAGCCATCCGCAGCTCGGCGGCACCGGCTGTGCTGATCCCGACGCTGTATATTTTAAGTGCAGCGGCGGGTAGCGCCAAAATACCATGCTCCTCGCTGATTGAGAATCGTGTTTGCATACGAAGCAGTATACCTGATTGGAGTATAATGACCAGCGTATGGATACGGCTGTTCTAGCGGCATTGACCGCAACCTTTGGTTTTGCGGGTGGTGATGTATTTACGGCGCTACTGGCGCGCAAGGTGAATGGAAAGGCTAGCATGTTGTTACTCACCTTGCTCAAGCTAATTTTGTATGTGCCATTTGCCGTAATGCTTCACGAAGAGTTTTCGGTCATAGACGGTTACACGGTGGCCTGGGCGGGGGTACTTGGTGCATTATTTTTTGTGGCTTATTGGGGGTTCAATATGGCCTTTCAGATGGGCAAGAATCCAGCACTGGTAGGAGTCGTCGCGGGTTGTTTTCCGGCATCGGCTGCGGTTGTGGCAATTGTATTTTTGGGCCAGCGACCGTCACTAATAACTATTGCGTTGCTGTTGATCGTTTTACTGGGAGTTATACTGATTGGCTTGCCCGAAGATTGGCGTACATCGTTCAAAATAGAGAGGGGCGTTTTGCTTGCTATGTTGCCGCTCGTATGTTGGGGTATCTTCGGCGCTTTGCTTCATGAACCGATAAATCACCTTAATACACCGCATGCATGGTTTGTCGTGCAGACGTTAATAGCAATAGTCATGGGATTGGGTGCTGTCGCACTGTACAATCGACAAATTCCTGGTCTGGTGCTTGATACGAATCGTAAAAAAGCTTGGATATTCGTATTGCCGGCAGCATTGGTTATTGGCATTGCGGAGGCACTGCAGGCATTTTCTTTGGGAAGTGGTCAGCAGATTGTTATTATTGAAGCGCTACTAGGGGGCTACCCCGCTGTGTACTTTTTGCTCGCCCACAGGATTTTTAAGGATCCACTCCGCATGCGGCAGTGGATAGGTATTATATTGGTGGCAATTGCTATTATTTCGTTAAGTATAGGGAGTGCAACATGATTACGTATTACACAGATGGCAGCGCAAGCCCTAATCCTGGTCCTGGCGGTTTTGCTGTTATTCAAGATCAAAAACCCGTGGTTCTTGGTGGTGAACCCGATGGCAGTAAGACAACAAATATCCGCATGGAGGGTTTTGCGATCATTGCGGCTCTTAAGTACGCCGGTGGTGCGCCTTGTGAGATTTATACCGATAGTGAGTTTTGGATTAATGTGATCACTAAATGGTCATTGGCGTGGGAAAAGAATGGCTGGAAGAAAAAAGGTGGTGAAATTAAAAATCTGGATATTGTGAGAGAGGTCTGTCCGCTATATCGTAGCTCGCAAGCTAAGCTCGTATGGGTCCGTGGTCATAACAATGATCCGGGTAATGAAATGGCTGATTACTGGGCTAATAAGGCTCGCGAACAGTGTCTAGAAAAGTCGCGACAAAGATAGCCTAGAGTTTTTTGTAGTCATGTCGACGAGCGCACAAAGGTAAGGGGTTAGCTCCTTTTGGTCTTTATGATCGAGTCATTACTGCGCTCAGATTTTTTGGTAGAGGTGTCCTAGCAAGAGCCGACAAATTTTCAGTCACCTCGAGTTGGGCTCCCCATAATTGTAGAATTGCCGAGTTTTAACCGACGCGTAAAAGCTAAATTTTGTTGAGAGATATTTTTACAGCAGTTTTTTGCATCAGTGTCAGGTAGAATGGTGAGTATGTCTGAAAGCGAAATACAAACAGAGGAAAAAAATATAACCCAAGAAACGGTGGCGGATTCTCAGCCATCTGTTCCTGCGATGCCACCGTCTGATGTGCCTCCCAAAGATATTCTTGCCGAATCCGAGGATGATGACTATCAGCAGAGCGATGTATTTGCGTGGGCAAATAACTTGTTTGAATACAAAGAAGAATTGAAACTAGAATTATTTTGGATCAATAAGAATAACGTCGTATACCGCACAAAAACAGCCCCTGAACTTGATAAGCAGCTACAGCCATTATTTTTAGACAATACCCTGGAGCAGGTCCTAGAGGGTGCAGAAAATGGTATTGTTGTGCGTGATTTTTCAGATGGGGAAGGCGAGACAGGGGTTCTACAGCTTGTTCGTTGGAAGAAGATCGAGAAGTTGCGCGAAGTGATGCATTGGATTCGTACGCAGGAAAGCGAGATTGAGTTATTCACCGAAGAAGAGCATGATCTGAAGCGTATTAAAGGCGCTCTGGTTCGCGTATCGCATCCCAAGCTGCCTCAGCCTTTCTACGTTATTAAAGCTTTGAGTGGCGGACAGATGTTGAAGGGCGATGGCACGTGGATGGTCACTGGTAAGGTCTTCAAACCTTTCCAGGCTGCAGCATTGAAAATCCCAGCCGAAGCGCATATGTTAGTGCTCGATCAGGATCTATACGTTTTTAACGAAGCTAAGCTAGATCGACTTTTTAGCTACGATGCCAAGAAGAATAGCATTGCGAATAAAAAGGTGCAGGAAATTGAATCACACTATCAACTTAGCTTTGCCGAAGGCATAACATTGCAGTCAGCGGTTGAGGGTAACAAAGCGATGATTAATAAGCTACAGAAGATTGAAGTAGGTGAGCTAACGCAAGAGCAACTCATTGATCATTCTGAAGAAATCGGCGTCGATCTTATGGTTGATGAAGCGGGTGCAATTATCATTATGAACCAGAAGGATCTCTCGAAATTCGTAAACCTTTTGAATGATGATTATATGGAATCTAACCTTACGGGGATTCGTTACGAGGTAATGAAAAAGCGTCCGCTTAAACCAACGAGTGACGCAGACATGATGCTACCTGTTGCTTAGGACTTTGGTTGCTCCAAAACGGCAGCTCATAGCCCTGCAGATTAGTGATTTCGAATAATTTTTATGCATACCCGCAGTAGGTAGGTCTATTGGCTCGGTTTGGCGACGATCGAACCATCACTATGCTTATTATTAATCCAAGTAGATGTTGAACCCGTTTTCACTACCGTTACATCGCCATATATTCCTGGATTTATTATGTTATCTTCAGTATCCGTGTGCGTGCCATTCTCGTTGAAGTAGCTGAAGGCGCCTCCCACGAGAAAATTATTTTTTATGATGGGCGCGTCGATCCCAGTACCAAACTGATCTTGGAAGAAGATTGCGGCAGTGGCGTGAGTGCCATTTACTGTCACGTCAACATAGTTGTGCGTCACCGTAATGTTTTTGCCTCCCATGATGAAAATACCGTCCAAGTGAGGGTCGGTGCTAGTGTAGGCAAGATCATGGATCCAGTTTGAGTCGATTATTGAGTTGTCGGCTACTACCTCGACGCCGTGAGGCTGGCCGTAGATATTATTGCGCGAGAGTAGTTCCTTGGCGCGGCCATTCATGACAATTGGCGCCGCGTCTGAACCGGTGGGATATGCTTTGCTCGTTGGCCATCTAAGTGTTGAGTCTGATATGTTGATTATGGGCGCATTGGCTTCGGCGTATATTGTATAGAATGCCTGTCCACCTTCAATAATGGAATTAGTAATTTTTAACGTACCGCTGCCTTTCCAATAGAGACCTCCTTTGATGTAGACATGATCGAGAGTGAGATCGGTTTTAGCACAAACCACCCCGTCTGAATTATTCCAGCTACACTGATTGAGGGGGTCGGCTACGGGGTGCGTGGCGTCAATTATTGTAAGTGTATTAGGATCGCCCAAAAAGCCAACGGAATTTGGCTGAACGTATGCAGTACCACTTGATGAAGTACCTGTGCCGAACTTAATTGCATGACCTGCTGAAGCGGTTATGTCGGTGACTCTTGAGACTCCATCAGGAGTTCCGTCCTCCGCCTCGAACGAGCTTACCGGAGTCGCTGCATGCGTGACTATTAGCAGGAGAATACCACCACCAGCTGCAAATATAGCTATAAAGAAAAACGGCCGTAAATATTTTTTCGGTATCTGAAATAATCCATTCATGCTAATGAACCCATTATGCTTCATAGCGCAGCACACCTCAAACTTTTTTGAAGAAATTATGATCGTCGGCGCGACTCGTAATACGCCGTTTATGTTTTCCAAGAGTCGTAGGCCAAAACGTTTACGTAGAGACTATAGGGGAGCGGTTTTATATATTAATAAGCTTCGCGCTCAAATGGTAGGTAGAGTGCTCAAACAACGTAGTAGCGCATTAATTGTGGCTGCATGGTGTCATGTGGGGCCAGGCAGGCCACTCACCGAGACGCTGGTTGTTTGGTGAGCGATTTACGGTTGTTCCTCAGGCGATTGATCTGCAGCTTACTGTTGGTAGCCTCCAGCTAAAAGCTGATGATAGGGAAGGTTGCTATCTACGATTATTTGTTTAGTCAAAATCAAATCGATATCCGTTATACTTCAATGATTAATAAGTAGTTATCTGGCGTTTGTACGTATCGATGCTCGTTCTGAATAAAAAGAAGTAAGATGCTTAAGTTTGGCCTTGCATATGTGATCCCGATAATAGTAAGCTGTAAATAATTTAGTGGTGACAGGAATGAATAAACATATAAAATCTTTACGTTTTGTCCTAGTAGCAATCATATTCGCATTTGTAGGTGGCTTTTGGATACGGCAGAGTACTCATGCCGCAAGTGGCCAAATATATCTTTCGCCTAGTAGTGCGAGCGTACAAATCGGCAACAATGTAACGGTTGCATTCCGGGTTACGGGCACGGCCCTCTACGGAGCCGAAGGTACGATTCATTACGACACCAATAAATTACAACTTGTCGGTCAGGACGTATCAGGATCAGCATTTACGGTAACTCTTCCGCCAGCTGCAGCGAGTGCTGGGACCGTTTCATTCGCTCGCGGTAATTTGGGCACGAGTGTAAGTGGTGATGTGCTAATAGCAACCATGACCTTCAAGGCCTTGACGGGTAGTGGTACTACGCCGTTAACGCTTTCTCCTGCTAACGCCGGTAACGCAAATGGGTATGTCGATCCTACGATCAGCAATGCAACAGTAAGCCTTACTCCTGTGCCGACTACTCCAGCCCCAACTCCCAGCCCGTCGCCAACCCCCACACCCACACCGACTCCAACACCATCGCCAACAACGAAACCCAACCCCAGTCCTACTCCAGCCCCAACTCCCAGCCCGTCGCCAACCCCTTCAACGAAACCCTCTCCCACGCCAGCTAGTGGTGGTTCTTCGGCCGCCAACCCCAGTCCAACTCCAACTCCAGCAGGGGCAAGTCCGCCTACAGCTGCCACGACGAGTGCTAACGCCGCAGCAGGAATAACACTTGGCGATGTCAAGGTGCAGTTCACACAGGCAATAATCAGTATTAAGACAGCTACTCCTTCTCAGGTCTACATCAAATACGGCGTAAACGGTGAACTTACACTCAACACGCCATTGTCGGAATCAAGTACCGAACATACAGTTAGCCTTGATCCAAAACTTTTAGTCCCCGGTGAAGTGTATTCATACACCGTCGTAACAAAAGACAGTAACGGCACTATTAAGCAGGGTGCAGTCCAGACACTCAAGACAAAGGGCTTTACACTTAAGTTAGTGGTTCGCGGTAAGGACGGGAAGCCGTTTAGAAATCAAAAAGTAACACTCCACTCCGATCCAGTGGATGGCAAAACGAATGACGATGGTATTGTTACCTTCACGGATGTAGCGCTTGGAAATCACAAACTCGAAACTACGATTAGTGGAAAGTCTTACAGCCAAGCCCTCTCGGTTAAGAACAACATCGTAACCGAAGGTGGCGCTCAATCTGCTGCCACACAGATAGCTACGGTTAGTTATGGCGCCAACAAGAGCAATACCATGTTGATACTCATTGGCGGTATAGTGGTCGTGCTAGTGCTGATTGTTCTCGTGATCATCATCGTACGCAAGAAAAAAAACGACGATAATAAGTTTCCTCCTTCATACGGCGCCGGTGACCCAGACGCTTCTCAGACGCTTCCGCCTACGAATTCTATGCCAATAGGTTATAGCGATCCGTCTTATACCGGACAGTCAGTGATGCCCAGTGCGCCCCAGCAACTGGCGCCGCCATCAGGACCTGTGGTTGGTGGGGGAGGTAGCGCCTCGCCTTATCCCAATGATGTCTCGCCGCAACCAGGAAGTACGTATGCGCCAAGCCCTAATAGTAAAAACGAGGGAGGACTGTAACGTGAGCATCAATCGCAATCTTTCTTTCGTGCGTACTTTAAGGGCCCTCTTAGTTGCCACCGTACTGACAACTACTGTCTTGAGTATTGCTCATGTTAAATCAGCTTCTGCTGCTTGCGCGGCTTTGCCTACAACTTACGGTTCGGTGACACAGACCATAAATGTAGCGGCGGGTACATATACTGTCTGGAGTCGTATAAGTGCACCAGATGCTAACGCTAATTCATACACTCTTGAGATAGATGGTACAACGTCGACGGCCATGTGTAACGTTACGGTGGGTGATAATAGTGCGATGCCGACAAATACATGGACTTGGGTTAACTACAATAGCTCAAACGCTAAAATTACGGTTACGCTTACAGCAGGCACACACACTGTTCGCATGGTTGGTCGTGAAGCTGGTGTATCATTGGATCGTGTTATTTTTACCGCTGACGCAAATTGTACGCCAACACCAGCAACAGGCTATGGAGACAACTGCGCTTCACCGCCGGCAACTGACGCTTCGCCACCAACTGTTTCATTGTCAACACCAACAAATGGACAAGTGGTCAGTGGAATAGTCCCCATTACTGCCGTTGCTAATGATGACATTGGAGTCACGAAGGTGGAATTCTACGTCGACAACCAACTAAAAGCCAACCCAACGACACCTCCTTACACCATTAACTGGAGTACTGCAGGTCTCACGGGCACACATACACTGCTTGCGAAAGCGTATGATGCAGCAGGGAATGTAACGACATCGAACAGCGTCGCGGTTACTATAGCTACTACGACCTCCCAGACGGGGACAATTACTTCAGCGGTGGCAGCTAATAAGTGTTTAGACAATGCGACTGGTGCGCTCGTGGATGATAATAAGGCTCAGATATATGTATGTAACGGAACTACTAGTCAACAGTGGACAGTTAGTTCGGATGGCACTATCCACGCGAACAATAGCAACTTCTGTCTAGAAGTTAAAGATGGAGCGAAGGTTAGTGGGTCTGCTGTCGGAATTCATACCTGCAATGGCAACGCTTCGCAGGTATGGGCGGTCAATTCATCGGCTAGGACTATCACTAATCCAAATTCTGGCCTCTGTCTAGACATCGCTAGTGGACTCACTGCAGACGGCTCGAAGGTCCAACTCTATACTTGCAATGGTACACCCGCCCAGGACTGGACGTTCGTCATCCCAACTCCTACGTACAGGCCGGAAGACGTTAACCAGGATGGCTTTATCAACCTAGGCGATTTCGTAATTATGTCTAGCAAGTTCAACCAGGTCGGTACGACGGCAGCACTCGGTCGTTCGGACGTTAACCAGGATGGCAAAGTTAACTTGGCCGACTTCGTTCTGCTGTCTAGCAAGTTCAACCAGTAGCTCATCGAAATTAATAAAATACCTATGCTCTTAGTTGAGCATAGGTATTTTTAGAATAAACCTAAGGTAAGATTAATTTTAAAAAATTCACGATAGGTACGAGAAGTTGTGAGCTTTCTAACAAGATTTACGTCAATGGCATGTCACAATAGGACAAGCATTTAGGATGTGAGAGAAAGTGGAGAGGGCAGATGCAATATCTGATACGACAGTTCCGTAATAGCCAATTCCTACGAGACAATCTGATCTATCTAGTTGGCTCTATCCTTGTCGGCGGATTGAACTATCTGTACTATCCGGTACTTGGGCGAATATTGTCTCCTAGCGCCTTTGGGGAAGTGCAGACGCTCGTATCTTTATTCTTACAAATTAGTATCTTTTTGTCGGTTCTGGGATTAGTTACGGTGAATATTGTTGCGAACTATGAGGACGAGACTGCGCGGAATGCAGTGGTTCTGGAATTTGAGAAACTAGGACTCGCTATTAGTGTAGGACTGCTGATACTAACGATTATATTCCAAACTAGCCTGAAACAATTCTTACACTTTTCGTCGGCATTGCCATTTATTATATTGATGCTATCTCTTGTGGCGACGGTTCCATTCACTTTTCGAGGAGCGTTTCTTCGTGGCAAGCAAAGATTTGGTATCTCGGCAATCTCTAACGCTGTTGTGGCAGGGGCTAAGATAGTATTCTCGGTATTACTTGTTACCGTGGGGTTGGGGACGGCTGGCGCGATCGGCGGTTTGGTTTTAGCGCAGGCCGTGGCTTGTATATATGTAGCTTGGTGGGCACTCAAACTCGGCCTGAAGCGTGATCAGAATACCAAGCATCGTGCCTTGCCGGATATGCGCGTCTTGCTGCCTGAGTTACGCTATGGTGGTTTGGTGCTCGTAGGCTCGCTAATGATTACCATGCAGTACAGCATTGATATAGTGGTTGTGAAGCACTATTTTGATGCGCATACTGCCGGACTCTATGCAGGCGTTGCCAGCGTAGCGCGTATTGTATTTTTCTTAACAGCTTCAATCGCGTTGGTCCTTATGCCTTCCGTACGTCTGCATCATACGCCGGAACATAATCATAAGTTATTGCTCAAATCTCTTTTGCTGTTCACGGTGCTTACTGTGCCGACGCTGCTCCTATTTGTAGGTTTTCCTCGTTTTGTTGTTGGTCTGTTAATGGGCTCTTCATATGAGCGTATGGCAGGATTGTTGCCTCAATTAGGCTTGGCGATTTGTTTGGTCGCCGTATTAAATCTTTTCGTTTCTTATTACCTGGCTCTGCGCCGGTACGGCATCGCCGTAGTTGTGGTGGCAGGTGGACTCATTACCTACGGGCTTATGGTGTGGCATCACCGTAGTCCCGAAGCGGTAGTGCAAAGTCTACTTGCCGGCAGCTTCGCGATGGTCGGCCTGCTGGCACTGTGGCTGATTGCAACTAAAGTTTTACAGAAAGGAACAGAATGGAGGGGAAGCTGATCTCGATAATCGTGCCGATTCATAATGAGGCATCGAATATCCCGCTCCTGTTTAGAGAGTTAACGAAACATACAGAAATAGCACCTTATCAATTTGAATTCGTGTTTGTAGATGACGGCAGCACGGATGATTCACTGGAACGGTTACAAGAGTTAACCGGTAAGGACGAACGAGTGCGTGTACTCGAGTTCGCCCGGAACTTCGGCAAAGAAGCCGCAGTAAGCGCTGGGTTAGATGCCGCCTGGGGCGAAGCAGCAATTATTTTAGATGCCGACTTGCAGCACCCACCTGCACTCATCCCTGATTTTATTACCGCCTGGGAGCAGGGTAACGACGTGGTTATAGGAGTGCGACGTTACAGTAAGCAAGAAGGACGCTTCAAGCGTCTCACATCGGACGCTTTTTATCATTTATTACATTTGGTGGCGCACACGAAAATTACGCCACATGCCAGCGACTTTCGTTTGCTGGACAAGAAAGTCATCCGTGTTTTTCGTCAATTGACGGAGCGCGATCGTATCACACGTGGCCTTATTGACTGGCTAGGTTTTAGGCGCGAGTATATTAGTTTCATTGCACCACCACGAGCCAATGGGGTGGCCAGCTATAGCTGGCGCAAGCTCGTTGCGTTGGCCATTAATTCTTTCACCGGGTACAGTCTATTTCCACTTAAACTGGCAGGCTATCTTGGAGGTTCTATACTACTGGCTGCCGTACCAACGGGGATGTTCCTTTGTGTCGAACGATTCATTATGCATGATCCATGGCACTGGAATATAACCGGCACCGCGTTACTGGCGTTAATGATTCTGGTGCTTGTTGGTATAATGCTCGGCTGCTTGGGACTTATTTCATTATATATAGCGCATATTCATGCCGAAGTAACTAATCGACCGCTGTATGTCGTCCGTCGTCACGTTGCAGATAGGCGCCGCTGGAACGAACATTATCCGCAGCCCAGCTTATTTACCCCAGCTGAATTAGAGGCGCCTTATGGGGAGATCGTATTGAAATGAATATTCTTTGGCTTACCTGGAAGGACTACAAACATCCACAGTCTGGCGGGGCGGAAGTGGTTTTGCGTGAGCTTTCTAAACGGTTAGTCGCGGACGGGCATCAGGTTACATTCCTGACGGCCCGGCCCGCAGGATTTGCCGCCCACGAGCGATTGGACGGGATTGAGGTGATTCGCATAGGGCGTAACCGATATCTGCACTCATTTCAAGCACTGCTATATTACATGCGACACTTGCGCGGCAAGTTTGATGTGGTCGTGGAGGTAGTAAATACCGCACCCTATTTTGGAGTACTCTTTGGTGGCGGAGCAAAAACCTTTTTGTTCTATCATCAATTGGCTCGCGAGGTATGGTTCCACGAAACAAAATCACCATTATCACAGGTCGGTTACTATGCCCTAGAGCCACTAGCGACTCGTTTGCTCGCGCATAGTCACGCACCGCTTATAACCATTTCGAATAGCACTTTGCAGGATCTGGGACACTTCGGCTTTAGCGAGTCGGGCTCTGCCATTATTACACAAGGGATAGAACTGGAACCGCTGTTGAGTCTGCGAGGAATACGGAAACTGCCTGAGCCAACAATGCTTAGTTTCGGCGCGATGCGTGCGATGAAGAGAACACTAGATCAGGTAAAAGCTTTTGAATTGGCAAAACAACAAATCCCTAACCTTAAAATGATTCTGGCAGGTGATACGTCGGGTGCCTATGGTAAGCGAGTATTGGACTATATCGCTCACAGTGCCTATGTCGATGATATTACTTGTGAAGGACGTGTCAGTCGTGCGCGTAAGCTTGAATTGATGCGACAGACGCATATTATGTGCGTCACATCAGTAAAGGAAGGATGGGGACTGATCGTTACAGAGGCTGCCAGCCAAGGAACGCCTGCAATTGTGTATAACGTTGACGGACTACGAGACAGCGTCCATGACCATGAGACTGGCCTGGTTGTGCCACCCTATAGTCTGGCGCTCGCAAATGGCATTATTAATTTATTCGATGACCACTCATTATATAAAAAAATTCGTGCTGCCGCGTGGCAGTGGAGTAAACGATTAACATTTGATCAAAGCTATCAGGATTTCAAGCAAGTATTGGAGGGATAGAATTATGGAAAGACCGCTCGTCAGTGTTATTGTGACTACTCGCAATAATCACGACACGCTTGAAGCGTGCTTACAGTCGATTACAGCGCAGACGTACACACCATTGGAATTGATCGTGGTAGATAATGACTCTACTGACGACACGAAGGCTATCGCTCGTTGTTATACGCAAATTGTATTAAACCGACCCCCCGAACGTTCAGTACAGCGTAATTTTGGCGTTGCTCGGGCCCACGGAACGTATGTTGCAATTATTGACTCAGATATGGAATTAGAGCCGGAAGTCATCGCTGCCTCTGTGGCGGTGATGCAAGGTAATGAAAAAGCAAGTGGGGTTATTATCCCAGAAGAGTCGTTCGGGCAAGGCTTTTGGGCACAATGTAAACGCTTAGAGCGTTCGTTCTATGTGGGCGTCGATTGGATAGAGGCGGCACGTTTCTTTAGTCGACAGACGTATATGAGTGCCGGCGGTTATGATGAGACTATGGTTAGCGGAGAGGACTGGGACCTATCGCGACGCATTGCTGAAGCAGGGACGTTGGAGCGGGTAACACCTTTTATTCACCACAATGAGGGTCGTCTGCAATTGTGGACGACGTTGAAGAAGAAGGCATACTATGCTCGGCAAGCACGAAATTATTTTGCCAAGAATAAGGTGGGTGCAAAGCTTACGGCGCAGGCGGGACCACTCCAGCGCTACAAATTATTTTTTACTCAACCCCGTAAATTATTTAGTAATCCATTTACCGCTATGGGGATGTTGTTCATGAAAACATGTGAATTTGCGTTTGGTGGGGTGGGGTATTTATTTGGCAGTCGGAGTGCATCGCATGAATAATTTTGTGGTCTATCGCAATTGTTTCACTGGTGATGTTTCGGGCGGGGATATGCATGCAGGAGGGTTTTGTGCATGGGTACAAGTAGCTCATCCTGAAACGCCTATTTCGTTGGTGCATGCAGCTAATGATGGGCAGGAAGCTGTGTATCCAGAGACGGCTGCCTTACAGCAGCTGACGTATGCCGATAATGGAGCGCAGCGTCCGGTGGGGCTTATGTATATGCGTCGCGCTCAGCGAGGCAGCCGAGTGCCATTGCCAAATGATGAAGAAGATAATGTTTTTGTTGCCGGATCGCACTTCTTACCGGATGTATTGCCAGTCTATCGCAATGGGGGTCGTGGTATGCGAGCGGTGTATATCCACCATATTGTGCAGGACATGCCGCGTCCACGAGGGCTTAATACGCTATTGGCAAATATACAGGAAAGGTGGTGCTTCCGACTGATTCGTCGCAAGTTCGATAAAATTATTACAGTGAACCAGGATGTAGTAGACGGTTTGCGGCGACGTGGCTTTAAGCAGCCCATATTGGTGTCGAGTAACTTTGTAGATAATGGGGGCGCTAGGCCTATGGCCATCGCGAACAAGGACTTTACCCTGGCGTTTTGCGGGCGAATGGTAAAGCAGAAGGGCGTTGATGATTTCGTCCGTTTGTGTGAGGTACTACAGCGTGATGACAACGACTTTCGTGCAGTTATGATCGGTATTGGCCCGGAGCTGCACAGGCTTGTAGAACTGGCCACCCGAAAACGTCTCAATATTACTTTTGCTGGACGCGCCAGTGAGTCTGAGAAGTTCGAGTACTTACGCCGTGCTAGGCTTTTCGTATTCCCGAGTGTCGAAGAAGGGTGGGGCATTGTTATCGCGGAGGCACTAAGCGTCGGGACGCCTGTGCTCGCTTACGATCTGCCGGTGTACAAGTCTGCGTTTGGTCGGCATATACGTACGGTTGCCGTAGGCAATGAACAGCGCTTGCGCAGCTCGAGTCGTCGTTTGTTGGCACGATATCGTCAGTCGCCGGCGGCATATGCTAAAGAACAAGATGAGTTGGTTGCTTTTGCCGGGCGATTCCAGCGTGATACTGTTGCGGCACGAGAGTACGCGTTCCTCCTAGAAGGAGCCGCAGTATGATCAACACGGCGAAGCCAGTTTTGTTGCTCGGCTCTTATGGGAGAGGCAACATCGGAGATGATGCGTTTTTGGCAGCAGCTATCAGACATTTGCCGGAGAATGTACCGCTCTATGTCAACTCGGCCTATGATGAGTTATTACCTCGAATCGCAAGGGGCCGTACGCAAACTCTGGCCACAACGGGTAATCACGATTTACGGAAGAAGATAAAAGCATTTAAGGGTGTTAAGCATATTATCTATTGTGGTGGCGATCTATGGGTGGAACTGTACGGTGCTACTTATCCACGTTTGTCGCTCTATAAGATGGTGGCTATGAATTTGCTGGCACGTATGAGCGGTAAGCGGGTCTACTATTTGGGCTGCGGCGTTGGAGACTTGCGAGGCTATTCATTGCTTTTGGCACGTATGAGCGCACGACTAGCCAATACGGTGATTGTACGTGAGCCGCGCTCGGCAAAAGTACTTGGGCTACGTCGTACCGTGGTGCTACCGGATTTAATAACGTCACTTGGCTGGCCGGTGAAGCCAAAAAAACATTCACCAGGTAAGCCATTCACGATAGGTATTTCCATCCTGTATCATCTACCCAACCCAGAGCATACATTCCCACAATTGCTTGAGACATTGCATGCATTTGTGGCCAGTTTGCCGGCAGAAAATTTTCGTGTTGTCCTGTTTCCGATGTTGGTGTCACCCTCGGATCCAAAAGATGATTTATGGGTAGCACGTCAACTGCAGTTGGCTTTAGACGACGTCGTAGATGTTGTGATTTCGCCAGCGCGTGAGTTGGACGACGTCGTTGAAGAACTAGCGGATGTTGACCTTATGATTGGTGCCCGCTTGCACGCCAATATTATTGCGTTGATGACCGGCACTCCTTGTTTGGGCATTGCATATCGACCGAAAGTGTCATCCTTTTTCGGCGCGAATAAATTACAGGACTATTGCATAGATTTGTCCCACCTTACTACTAAAAATCTCAGCGAGCTGTTCTGGAAGATGCGAGACACCTATCCACGAGTGATGCAACAGACCATGGACGCTCGTGACGACAATATCCAAGAGGGAGCGTCCTATCAGATCTTTATCGAACGACACTTCTAATGAACATGGCATAATCCACTGGCTACGCCAGCACCATCTATTGGTTCTGGGTGCGTATACGGTATTATTTTTAGCATTCTTTTGGGGTATACGCGCGGGAGTGGGGCAGTATTGGGATTGGTCGTTCCCTTATTTTCACGATCAAATCCATAACTTATTCGCCAATCAGAATTCAAGCTGGATACAGGCAAAAAGTGGTAGCCCCTTAGGCTACTCTTCAGATTATTTCTTTCGCTTTTTCGTGGGCCTGTTCATTTTCTTACAACCAGAGACGCTACACTATTTACTCTTGGCTGGGCTGTTCTCGGTGACGGCATTCGGTGTATACCTGTTAAGTCGACCGTATACAAGTCGTTGGCTAGCGTTTCTATTGGGTCTGGCTGCGTGTATTAATCCGGCAATATTCTATAAATATACGGCAGGTCATTTTGACTATTTTCTCTCCTTTCCGTTACTGATTTATATGATGCGCTACCTGCTACGGAGTTTTGATAGAACTTTGCGTAGTGCTATTGTCGTTGGTATTTTCATGGGATTTATCGGGGCGCAAATACAGTTCTTTATTATCGCTGGCATATTTTTATTGTTGTTTTTGATCTGGAATCGCGACAAGGTCGCACTTAAGTATCTGCCTGTACTATTCGGAATCCCTGTGCTGATCAACATGGTGTGGCTTATGAATTTTATTGATGGTGGAGCCAGTGCAGCCCAAACCGGTGCAACTGCCGCCAAGGTCAGTTTTAAGGCATCCAGTGCAAGTAGCTTTCTAAATATTTTTACCTTCAACTTTTCACAGGCGACACTCCTGAGTAAATTTTATGCGTTCTATGAACTATTGTGGAACGGGGCTTTATTCGTATTCTTGTTTTGGCTTTTGAGTAACGGTAAACGCAAAGAGCGATTCGACATAGTACTGCTTGTATTTTTGGCAGTGCTGATTTTCCTGGCCACTGGGATGTATCAGGTGATTGCCCTCTGGCCGCTGAATGTACTGTATCCCATGCTACGTGAAGTGGGGCATTTTGCACCAGTGATTGTATTGATTGCTTTGCTACTTATTTCGCGCTTGCTGCAGCGTACGCATTGGCGCTGGGCGCTATTACTCGTACTTGTAGGTTCGATTTTTATCGTCGGGGTTAAATTCCAATATTATTCCCAGAGTTATAGTTTTGCCACTGCACGACAACAATTCGCACCATTCAAGCAGCTCGCCGATAGGGATCCGAGTAATTATCGTGTGCTAGCGTATCCATTTTTCGATAAGTATCTACTCAAGAATGAGCCAGCGGATCCCGAAGGGCAGTTTCCGCTCAAAAATAGTGGCCACGATAGCTTCGCAGCATTCGCTAGCCAGGCATTTTTACAAAATGATGTAGCCCCATATCAATTTCAAGATTCCGTACAGAATCGATTGTTGCAGACGTATAACGTAGATGTACTACGGCCATACAATGTGAAGTATATCTTTGATTTTTCAAGTTTCTACACCTCTAACTACAATTTTTATGTGCCTGCGGCTACCTATAACGGTGATCTTAGTTTGATTAAGAATGATCCACATTTTTTTGACAAATTACTCGCGCATAATCCTGGCCGTCTAAGAAGGGTGGGTGACCACGTTCTGGAAGTGACCGATTTTATGCCGCGCGTTGCAGCTACCGAGAATATGTTCAGCGGAGTAAGTGCCGATCAGGCAAGTGATGCAGCAGCATTTACTAGACAGGAGTTGGGGCATGGTCTGAGTTATATAGACGATAACTCAGCGGCAAAATCATATACGACTCAGATAACGAATCTATTTAGCGGAAATGCAGCAAATTTAAACAAAGTAAAACAGACCTTCTCTCAGGCGGTGCGAGTACCCACTCACAGTAGCGCCAAGCTATATGTGAATCAGTCATATCGAACGCTAACTTATTCAGCGACAGCAAGCATGCTGACGCTATATGCAGAGCCGGTGCCACCGTTACTTATAAATGGACAGCCCGCAGGCAGCCTCCCATCTCAACGTCAAGTTGTTGGAATTGTGCCGTTGAATAAGGGTGTTATATATTACGTCAGTATAGCGGGAACGTTGCAGCAAATTCATGTCGGGCAGGGCACGCTCGGTGCCGGCAAGGCTGGCGACATCGTAGAAGTGCTCAACGGCCAGAGCGCGAATTTACTAGCTAATTCGTCATTTGAATCCGGATTATGGGAGCAGCGTGTTGGTGACTGTAACGACTATGACAATAATGGCAAAGTCGCTATGGCTCGAACGGTGGCAACGGCCAGCGACGGCAAAGCCTCATTAGAGCTGAACGCTACTCGACATACGGCATGTACTTCACAGACTGTGCAATTGGCTGCGGCTACGCAGTACGCATTCAGTTTCGACTATCAAAGCGCTAATGCGCAGACGGCAAGCTTCTACATCGGGTCATTGAGTGGTGGTGTGCCGCTTGGCAAGGGATCGCGTGCTATTACTGACGAAAAATGGCACACGAGTACCATGTTATTCACTCCTGCCAAGACTGAAAAGGCTCGCATATTCCTTTATGCCTTAGAAGGTGATGGTGCGCATGCCACCATAAATCATTACGATAATCTTAGCCTCATGCCCCTGCAGCCACTCACGAAACTAACTGTACCGGCAGCAACTAGACAGTATACCGAAACAGCTCTTACATCGGGTGATCAGGTTTTTACCTTCAAAGATCCCAACTATAACTATCAGAACCTTATTGCAAATCCTTCATTCGAACAGGGCGGTTGGCAGGCAAAAGTTGGTGACTGCAATAACTATGATGGATTGCCAAAATTGGGTATGCGTCTTGATGCGCAGGACAAGACTAATGGCAGTCAATCTTTAGAGCTAAGCGCCGGTCATCATGACGCGTGCGTACACACTACTGCCAACGTTGTTGCTGGCGCGGATTACGCGCTTCACTTTGATTACGAGGTGCTTGCCGGGCAAAGCTATGGCTATGCAGTCAGCTATGATGATCCAGGCGCGACACTGAGTCGCGATCAGTTAGATTCTATTGCGGCTGGCGGCTGGCATACGGCCAATATTACCCTGCATATTCCCCAGCGTACGACTACTATGACTGTCTATCTATATGCTTTTGAATCAAGCGATCGTACGACAAATATTGTTCGCTACGATAATGTTAGTCTCGTTCAATTGCCCAATCTCAGCGCACGATTTTATGTCGTGCAGCAGCCATTGAAGCCCATGCATGCACCAAGGCAGTTGACGAGTACGCTGGGCTCACAGAGTGTGCGTACTATACATGTCCGGGGCGCAACTACGCCGTTTTTTGTAGAATTGAGCGAAACATATCATCCTCAATGGCGGCTGGAGCTTAACAATAGCAGTGTCGATGGCTTGCTTAATGGCTGGCTGCCCAGCGCCTCGGCCTTTACCTCCGGCGTGACGCACGGCAAGGTAAGTGGCGTAATTAATGGGTGGCTTGTGGACCCTGCTATTTTGTGTGGTCAGGGAGGGGGTAACCTTCATGCTGGCTGCTCACGGAATACAGATGGATCATACAGCTTGGAGCTTAAGGCTGAATTCGTGCCGCATCGTTGGTTCGGTATAGCCACCTTCATAAGCTGGTTAACGGTGGTCAGTGCTGGGGCCTATCTTATACTGGTACGGCCAAAAAAACAGCCGACATATCGGAGGCACCCATGAAGAATAGGCTAAAGACGTATGCACCGTACAGTTTATTGACTCTAGCTATAATGGCCCCACTTTTGACACCTGGTTATATTTTGACTTTGGATACGGTTTTTGTGCCATATTTGCGCGCACCTACGGGACTTAGTAACGGTGCGGCTTGGCAGCTACTATTGCACATACTTAACTTTGTGTTGCCGAGCCAGGTTATAGAGAAGGCGATTTTTGTTGCAATCCCTATGATCGCCGCAATTAGTATGCACCAGCTATTATATTATTTACACCATGCCTTGAAAGGTGTTAAGCAGCAACTTTCTGATGAGGATTGGCGCTGGGCGACCTATGCGGGAGGAGTTTTATACGTAGCTAATCCATTTACGTATGATAGATTTATGGCCGGACAGTACGAAGTACTACTTGGCTACGCCTTACTGCCATTAGGCATGCGGTATCTGTTAGAATTTGTCGATCGACCAGAATCAAGGACTGCACTGCGATTAGGTCTGCTGGCGACCTTGCTTGGTGTCGTGGGGATTCCTGCGTTGGGTGAACTGGGCCTGGCGGCAATAAGTGTGTTTATTTTCGCAGTTTTGCGACGTAAGGCACCATTGTCTAAATATTTGACTGGTGCCTTACAGGCTGCCGGCCTATTTACGCTACTAAACTGCTACTGGTTGGTGCCAGCCATACTGGGCAAGGGAACGGTTGTTGCCACTTTGCGGCAATTTGACGCGACACATACCACGGCTTTTGCCACGTCTGGTGACAATTTGTTGATCCGGCTCGGGAATGTATTTCGGTTACAAGGTTTTTGGGCTGAGTCACATCGACTTTTTGCCCTGCCGCAGGCCGCACTCCCCGGGTGGGGTACTATTCGATTGTGTATTTGGGCATTAGTGGGGTCCGGTGCAATAGCTTGCTATCGTCAGTCGCGGCGAATAGCGGCAACATTTGGTGCCTTGGGTTTGATGAGTGCGTTGCTTGCGGCCGGCTTATTCGCGCAACAACTTACGCGCATAGGGTACAGGGAGCCACAGAAGTTTGCCGGCCTTGTGACATTAGTATTCGCCGTATTTATCACCTTTGGGGCAGCTCGACTGGCAGCTTGGGCTGGAGCACGATCAGAGTTCATACGGGCGACCATGCCCGCGGCTGTTATGGCTGTTATTTTAGTGTTTACTCCTACCATGTATTGGGGTTTCGCTCGACAGCTCCGCCCTCGTCATTATCCGGCAGGATGGACCACGGTGGATGCATACTTGCGTCAACAATCAGGCACATACAACACGGTATTTTTGCCGTGGCACGAATATATGAGTTTTGATTTTGCTGGTCGCATTATTGCGAACCCAGGCACACGCTATTTCACAAATCCAGTCATTGTAAGCAATGATCCGGAATTAGGTGAAATCATGCCGCCTAAAGATAGTATTGTCACGCGTGTCGGTGACGTGGTTGGCCTGGAGCCGAACGTAAAAGGGGATGTAGCCAGAAGACTGGCCGGTTATGATGTGCGGTACGTGTTGCTCGCAAAGGACTATGACTACAAGAAGTTTGTCGCTATTGTAAGGCAGCCGCAATTTCGACTTGTTCGAGAATCCGCTACTATGAATGTGTATGAAAATACATTGTGGAAAAGGAAGCAGTAATGCCGAAGACAATTGATGGTTTTGCGCCGCGGCCAGCTGTCACGGCCGCAACACCCCAACAAATCGCTCATAAAGTAACACCTCCAACACCCCAACACCGAACTTTTGCAGCGCCACCAAAATTTCAACCACGACGTCGCTGGTGGAACCGATTGGTCTTTCCTACGATTGTGGTGTTATGCATGTGCACTAGCTTTTTGGTACAGTCTTTGCCTATTGGCATGGCGGTTATTGCTATCTACGCGCTCGTGGCGTGGGCGAGACGATTCAGTAGTCGGGTGAGCTTTGTGATGGCGTTTTTGTCACTGTCTACCGTAGTGGCATTGTTGGTCGTTCGTCAGAATGCTGACCTTGCGAGTAATTTTGCTACCTACACGTTTCTATTTTTGGTTGTTGGGGTTGTATCGTCGATTTTAGAGTCTCCAGCGGGCAAAAGACATAAACGTCGTACTCGTCTTTGATGCCACTATAAGTTGGTGTGCATGATTGTTGAATAGTGTGCTATAACGGGTAGGGCTTATATTTCGGCGTGTAATTCATAAGATGAACGGATAGAACTTCAGGCATGATGCAACAGACTTTGGTGATTGATTTTGATAGCACGCTTATAACGGTAGAATCCCTGGATGAGCTAGCTCATTTGGCGCTTGCGTCACAATCGAATAGGGCACACGTCATGGGGCGGCTAGAAGAGTTGTGTGCTCAAGCTATGGCTGGAGAGCTCGCATTCGATGAATCGCTTCGTCGTAGGCTGCAATTGTTTAGGGCTGATCGACGGCATGTTGAGCAGATAGCTGTTGATCTTCCGTCCATGGTAAGTCCATCGGCGCTTGGTGTGCGAGATTGGCTCCATGCGCACCGTGAGCACATATATGTTATATCTGGTGGCTTCGCCGAGTGCATCCTGCCCGTTACTGAAATGCTGGGGCTAGATGGTGACAAAGTATTTGCAAATCATTTTGCCTACGACGAAGAGGGGGTCGTATGCGGCTACGACCGAGAGAGCTTACTGAGTCAGCCGCAGGGAAAGGTAAAGCAAATACTTAGCCTTAAACTGACTGGACCGGTTATCGTAATTGGTGATGGATACACCGATTACGAGATGAAGGCTTTCGGTGTGGCAGATCAGTTCTGGGCATTTACCGAAACAATAAGCCGTCCGTCAGTAATCGCCAAAGCGGATGATGTGTTGTCTGATTTTTATGAGGTACGGTCACTGGTGGATAATCTTGATGAAGATCGCCTGAGGAAGCCCGTAGTGGTGGATGGTAGTAGTTCTGCAACGCCAACTTGGAGAGAGTAGGAAACTTAATGATGGCTGAAATTTGCGCAGGTTAAAACGCTTATGGTACTATACAATAGTTTGTTAATTAAAGGAGGTAAGCCTATGGTTTTCAAACGAACCGACGCAGCTGGCGTACAGCGCAGAGGTATTAACAAATTAACACTCGGGTTCGCTTCTTTGGCAGCGGCAGCAGTTATCGGTACCACCGGTATTGCGGCAGCCCAAACAAGCACAAAACCGAACACCGGTTCTGGCTATGGCAATACTGCCAACGTCGAGCTGAATGTTCACCAGTCAGGGTCACATAACGTTATAAACATTATTGTTAACTTTTTTCAATAGACTCTGACCCGAGTGAATTTATGTCCCGCCAGTATATCTGGCGGGATTTTTAATTGCAGAATATATCCTACGGGGTGCATACTGGTGCTATAACCAAAGGGAGGGTGAGATGAGCGTAGAAGTAAGTTGGATCGGCATTGGTCTAGCGACTATTAGTGCTATGGTTGTGGGCTTCTTTTGGTATTCACCAGGTGTATTCGGCACAGTATGGATGAAACTTGCCGGCTTGGATCGGGAGAAGGCGAAGAAGGGGATGCTCGGCCCGATGGTTTTATCGCTCCTCGGATCTTTTGTAACTGCCTACGTGTTGTCTTATTTCGTTTTCGTGTGGCACGGCTTTTTCGGAGCCGGCTTTTTTATGGACTCTGTGACGTGTTCTTTTTGGCTGGCACTTGGGCTGGCGGCACCTACCCTGATTATTCATAATAGTTTTGAGCAGAAACTGTGGAAGCTCACAGCATTAGCGGTAGGGAATCGTTTCGTAACCCTTATCGTTATGGGCATGGCTATAGGTATATTTAAACCGTAGAATCGATATGGCACGAATAGGCATTTTTTCCGGTACCTTTGACCCAGTCCATAATGGTCACTTGGCATTCGCTCTCGCTGCGGTGCAAGCAGGCTTAGTGGCAAGGGTTGTTTTTCTGCCGGAGCCAAAACCGCGAGCCAAACAACAGGTTACGCCGCTGCCTCATCGATCTGCCATGTTGCGGCAGGCACTGGTATCGTATCCGACCTTGGAATCACTCGAATTGAACGGGGATCGTTTTAGCGCTGTTGAAACGTTACCACAACTTGCGGACCTATTTCCTGGAGATCAGTTGAGCCTGTTGCTTGGCTCGGACGTTGTAGAGACCTTTGCGTATCGGTGGCCGGGCTTAGAGCGGCTCCTGGGCACTATGGAGTTACTTATCGCGGTACGGAGTCGTGAGACGCGTAGGCAGGTAGAAGGACAAATGCGATCCTTGCAACAAGTGTATGGAGGAGTCACCCTTAGGTATTCATTTGTAGATGTTGCCAAGCATAGTGATGTTGCCTCTTCGCAGATCCGTGACGCACTTGGTGTTATGCCTGCGTTGCCTCCTGAGGTAACGGGCTATATTAATAGGCATGGACTGTATGCCTCTAAGGCGGAGGCATCTGTATGAGCGCAACTGCCAATGAAGTTATTGCCGCGCTGCAGCAACATGCCAGTACATCTGACGCAACATTTTTGCAACGATTCTTCAAGACAGGGGAAGGGCAATATGGCGCTGACGATACATTTATCGGCGTGCGAGTGCCCCAAACCCGAGCGGTCTGTAGGCAATTTAAGGACCTACCGCTTAACGAGATTCAGAAGCTACTGGATAGCCGCATCCATGAACATCGGCTGGCCGCAGTTATTTTACTTGCCGATCAGTATGTAAAGGCAAATGAGCCAATGCAGAAGCAGATATATGAGCTATATCTTAAAAATGTTCGACACAATCGCGTGAATAATTGGGACTTAGTGGATAGTTCGGCCGAATTTATCGTCGGCCCTTGGCTTGCGGATAAGTCCAAAGATATATTATTTGATCTCGCAGCAACTGATAGTATTTGGTGCCGTCGTGTCGGCATTATGGCGGCATTTGACTACATTAAGAAAGGGGATGCTACGGTTACTATTGAACTGGCCGAAGTCCTGCTGCAGGACAAACAGGATCTGATTCAAAAGGCAGTGGGCTGGCAACTACGTGAAGTAGGCAAACGAGTAGATAAACGGCTACTCCTCGATTTTTTAGACAAACATGCTCATGACATGCCACGCACTACGCTGCGCTATGCGCTGGAGCATCTCTCCGTCGAGCAAAAAGCGCATTATATGAAAGCAATATCTCGTAAAAATACGTAGTGCTTAGGCGAGAACGTACCTCAACAACATGTAAGGTTTCAGCGATTACTCTGCCGGCAGGCCAAGACTGCCCAACCGAATTTTAAACAATAACGCACCTATCCCTGATACAATGTGACGACACGAGGAGGGAGTTCCAGTGACTCAGGATGAGGCGTTGGCTATTTTAGAATCTGGTCAGTCAGTCTTATTGACTGGAGCCGCAGGCACGGGTAAAACCTATGTACTCAATAAGTTTATTCGTCGTGCCAAGAAACGGGGCCTGCACGTAGCAGTTACTGCTACAACGGGTCTAGCGGCAACGCACTTAAATGGTACGACTATCCATGCCTGGTCGGGTATTGGTGTCCACGATACAATCGATAAACACATGGCCACTAAGCTCGGCAAGAGTCGTCAAGAGCTTATTCGTAAAGCAGATGTACTCGTGATTGATGAAATTAGTATGCTACATGATTTCCGACTTGATATGGTTGATGAGATATTGCGCTTAGTCTGCGAGAATGAAATGCCATTTGGGGGTCTGCAAGTCATTTTATGCGGCGACTTTTTTCAGCTGCCGCCGGTGAATCGTCGCGATAGTCGGCAGGGTAGCTTCGTCATTTTTTCTGAAGTTTGGCAAAAAAATGTGTTCAGTGTTTGCTATCTTGAAAAGCAATATCGACAGAGTGATGATGAGTCATACACACAAATCTTGAACGGTATTCGTGCTGGGGTACTCACACGGAGTCAGCTAGATACACTGCAAGCCCGATCGAAGGCGACGGTCGATCCGTTCACGCCACATACGCGGCTATTAACCGTGAATGTTGATGTCGACACAGTGAACGAGGCGCAGCTCGATGATTTAGAAGGGAAGGTGCATACCTACGATATGGAAACGCATGGCAGTAAGAATTATGTCGAGCAACTACAACGCTCATGCCTGGCTCCCGAAGTATTGCGCTTGAAAATAGGCGCCCAAGTGATGTGCATTAAGAACGCGCAAGATCGTCGCTATGCAAATGGCACATTAGGCACAGTAGTGAACTTCGAGAAAGCGACTGATTATCCCGTTGTGGAACTATTGAATGGTAATGCTATTGTATTGCGTCCGGATACCTGGGAACTGATGGACGGTGATAAACGTCGAGCACAGCTGATGCAGATACCATTGCGTCTTGCGTGGGCTATCACGGTGCATAAAAGCCAGGGCATGACACTAGATGCTGCTCGCATTGATCTTTCTCGAGCTTTTGTTGAGGGAATGGGGTATGTGGCATTGAGCCGCGTTCGTTCCCTCAGGCACTTAGTACTCGATGGCCTTAACGGTATGGCGTTGCGAGTCAGCCCGCTTGCAAAGCAAATCGATGCTGAGCTACGTTCACGAAGCGATCAGGCGCTACAGACCTACGCCGATCAGATATCCCGATGGCATACAGATGAAGAGAGTGGTGAACACGATAAGAAGATAGCCGAACAAAATATGGTCGCAACACCGGAACCCGGATTGCTTGAGGCGCTTCGTGATTGGCGATTCGAGCTGGCCAGGGAAAAGAGCGTGCCATCATATGTCATTGCAGATAATAAAGCGCTTGAGGCGGTGGCGGTAAGCAAACCAACTACAGAGAAACAACTCTTGAATATACCTGGATTTGGGCCTAAGCGTGTTGAAAACTATGGCATAGAGATTTTGAGCATCGTGAAAGGACACACGGCTGAAAAGTAAATATTTTAAGCGGTGCTATACGTCGTATCCGGCTATGGCAGCGCGTCCAGGCGTAGTAAGTATGTGCTCCGCCATGCGCCGTGTACATTCTTCTTCGGGTATTCTGCCTTGAGACCCCAATAGATCTTCTAGGTTAGACTCACGTACGCCGCCTGTCATAACTCTTAGCACGCTGTAAACGCTCACCCCGCTTTCAATTCTATCCGCGACAACGCGAGGCAAGTAGGTACGAATATCTGCATGAGGAGGGCCATGTGGCTTAAGACTGTTTTGGGCCAGCCCTACTGGAATGCTAAATATACTTGGTTCAAAACTTAGGTAGCCAAGACCATGCGTAATAATGTCATGTTCCCCCAGCACCGGATGATTGGCTATGAGTACTGTGCGATCGCTTATCTTTTCAAGTCCAGTAAGCATAGGATATTTACACCGGCCGCCATCTTCGTATGCTTCAAATCGTAATGGTCCATCATCGGTACGGTCTGTAGGATGAGTGTCTTGCAGGAAGCGATTTGCACCTTCGCAAAAAGGATCCGTTGCTGGGATAGTCATCGTGGCGAGTGTGCTCGGGGGCTCATCTTTAAAGTTTTCAACCGCTACCATGTCTATGTTTACGCCTACGGCATCTAGTGCTGGCTGCATACCAACCACGCCCAACGTTCGTATTCGAGCAATCTCATTGAAGTAAATATGGCCCGGCGCCCCTCTATGATCGCTTGAGCCCCATTTTTGTACAACCAATAGACCTGGTTCTTCTCCATTCGAGCGCCATGAGGTAATGGCGTAACGGGGCCCATCCGGTCCGGTCCAGGGCCCAATGCGGTCTTGATGCGGGCTCCACTCAGGAATGGCAATGCCTTCTCTCTGCAATAACTCATGGGCAACCATAGGTCTAACTGTAGATCAAAGTCGTATCTTTGCCTATATTATTATTTAAGATGCTAATATTTGCATGGGAGTGGCTGTTGTCCACATTGCATCAAAGAGTTGTTGCATCATATTTTTGAGAGATGGATGATGAATCTCCATCGCCATCTCATGATCCTCTAAATAATCGATGAGCGTAACCATGTCGTTGTAAATATATACCTCAAAATTAATCATTAGTATGGCTGGGTCAATGTGCCGGAATTCGGATAAGTTGAGATCAATGGGCTCCACTTCCTCGAGAGCAATCGTTTTTGCGTTAGTAAGGTCGTACGTGCGTACGCCTCGGGAAATGCATTGTTCTCGACAGCGGCGGGCGAATGTTTTATCTAGATGTTCGCTGAGGTGAGCCACCTCGAATACTCGATATTCAGTTTCGGCCTTCGTGAGATTCCAGTTAACTTGCTTTAGACCAGCACGGCCATAGTAGTGTTGTATGGTTGCCTGAGGACCACTACCCCCAGCGAGTGCTCGCAGCGCGGCTGCCATGGCGCCTATGTTTTGCCGCACCGCCGTCGTCTCGGCCTCACGAATGGCTAATAAGCCCTCAATGTTCTCGAGCGGTAGAGCACGATACAGAGTCCCATAGTTGAGCTGTTCGGCACTCGTGAGTCCAGTCTCTTGCAGGTGCTCAAGATGTCGGTATATTTGCGTGCGACTTATCTCTGTAGCCTTTGCGAGTTGCAGGGCGGAGGAGGGGCCGATAGCGGTAAGTGCGACATACACTTTTGTAGCCGCAGGTTCTAGGCCGAGCTTCGCCAGTGACTCTTCGATAATTGTCGACGCACTCATAGGGGCATCGTAGCATAGTTGTCCGTAATTTCGGACAACTATTTGTAGGGGTGACCCCAGTTCTTTACACTTGTCTCATGCGAATGTTGTTTTTGATTGTCGGGTCATTACTGCCCATTGTAGCTACGATCATCTATATTGTATCTATATTGCGCGGCAAAAGCCGACCACATCGCATGACCAGGTTGCTCATTTTGGTTATTAGCGGGCTCTCCCTTGGAGCGCTTGCTGCTAGCCATGATCATGCCGGCATCTGGTTGGCATATGTGTCATCGGGACAGTCGATAGTCCTTTGGCTGCTATCGCTTAAGCGGGGAATGGGCGGAAGCGAGCGTTTGGACATGATTTGTTTTGGGTTGTGCTTTATGGGGATTGGACTATGGCTCTATAGTGGTGAATCACTATTCGGGCTCGTCATGTCAATTGTTGCAGACTTCGTAGCATGCGTACTTTCGCTGAAGAAGACCTTACGACTGCCACATACTGAATCGTGGCTATTCTACTTATTGGATGTTTTTGCGGCCGCTAGTATTGTATCCGCCAGTGTCCACACAACCGAGGCATTGCTGTATCCGATCTACATCCTTCTTATAAATGCTGCCTATGTCGCCATAATTCTTTGGCCGCGAAAGATTGATATACTAGATGTATGAAGCATATTTTTCTATCAACATCTTTTTCCGGTCAAGTTAACTATGATACTGGCGAGGTTTTTCCTGAATTCCGTACTTCGATTGAAACTATTCTAACTGCTCTACGTGAGCTGTTAGACGTGGATGTATTTTGCGCGGTAGAAGACGAAGGCTGGAAGATTTCGGCGGATCTTTTGGATAAAGGAGTGCAAAAAGACATTGAGGAGGTGGATTTTGCCGATACTTTGATCGCGCTCATACACGATGCGCCTTCTGCTGGTGTGCAATTTGAGATTGGCTATGCGGTGGCAAAAGGGAAGCAAGTTATTCTTGCGGCGCAAACAGAGCAACCACTGGCATTTTTTAACGAAGGGCTAGTAAGCGCTGGTTATATAACATTGGTGCGTTACGACACGGCAACAGATTTGGTGGCGCAACTGCCGGCAGCAGTGGATGCCCTGGAGGAGAGTTTGGTTTGAGATTTATTACACAAGACGATGTGTTGATTGTACAACTTGAGGGCATGGAACGTCTTTGGGCGCTTAAGCGTTGTCTGCGAGTGCCTAGGGCTGCGATTACCGAGGTAGATTATCTGGCTCAGCGGCCAGCCATGCAGGACTTTTGGGGCTATTTGCGCATCCCAGGCACTAGTATCCCATGGCGTTTTTTGGCAGGCACATTTTGGCGCAAGGGCGATCGGGAGTTTTGGTTTGTGCGCATCAAACATGAAGGAGTTATGACTATAGATATAAAGCCGGGTATATTTCCGTATCAGCGACTACGCATCAGCTGTACCGCTCTTATCGCGCAAGATGTGAACGATTGGTGGCGTGAGGGAAGTGGACGGTGACCAGTGTCTAACCTACTGTGTGACGTTTGGTGCTCTGAGCGGGGAAATATATTGCTCAGACAAGGTACGCAGTGCATGCGCTATATTGACGCGACCAGCTTGTAAGTGAATATTGTATGCTTCCGACACTGCACGTTCGTTGAGGATCCACCGACCACGCTTTGCATCGTATAAGAAGATAGTGTCGTCCTCGTTGTATATCTCAAGGAACTGTTGCGTGAAGGCACCTGGAGATAGTGCTTGAACGCGGTGGGCTAATATAATGAGCGCATCATACTGAGCACGCAACTCCTTCGTGATGCGGATAGGTCTTGCTAGTTCGAGCGCGCGTTGAAAATCATTCGCGATTTGTAGAAATCGATGGTTAATACCGAGTAGCGTATCGAGTGCGTCATCCATTGTGTCAATATCGCTCATGTCGTCACGAGAGATTGCCGTGATACTAATATCGTAATTTTTGAGGAAGCGACAGGTACGCCGCCAAACTTGATCTACCTGTTGCTCTAGTTCACGTTTTGGCCGCAGCCCAAATTGTTCCCAGCGGAGCGCTTGTGTATAGTCCACGATGAGCGCTTCTGAAGGAAGTAGTCTGAGCATATCCTGAGCGATCACATCAGTGAATTCTGTCAGCACGTACACGGTCCAGCAGTGGATAGGCATAATCGCGGCGTGTGAGGCCTCCATAAAATATACTTCAGCCTGCGGATTTTCCATGGGAGTTTTGGCGGAAAAGTGCATATGCTGCATATGGGTAATCATGTGAGTATATTTGAGAATCTTATCTGCATTAAGCGTACTCGCACGCTGTTTTTGTGTGGTTCGTGTAAGTTTCATCCACTGTTTGCGGGCAGCACTGAGTAAAGCGGCGGGTGATTCACATACAATGACAGCCTTACCTAAGTGTTGTCTCGCATGCAAGTGACGCATAATATCTGCCACCGTACTGTCTGTGCCGCGTGCTCCATTTTTCCGTAGTTCCACATAACAATTTGTCATTATCGCCACTCCCTCTTTATGGTTGGCGCATCATAACATAGGTTCCCTGAGAGTAAATTAAACTAACATTAAAAAGTAAAATTACAACATATGGTGCTGGCGAAAGCTAAAGTGTTCGGTTTTAGTGAGGATAATATGATCGTGTAGCTCTATGCCTACGAGTTGACCAGCACCCGCCAGGCGTTGGGTGAGTGTTATGTCGTTCAGACTTGGCTTGGCTTCACCGGATGGGTGATTATGCGCAACGATAATGGTAGCCGCACGGTCTGTGAGCGCGTCAGCAAAGACCTCACGAGGGTGCGCAAGAACCGAGTCCAAGATACCCATGGTAATAGTTCGTTGGGCGATAAGTCGTTGGCCTCCATCAAGCGTCAATGCGACGAAATATTCTTGTTGCTTTGTTCGCAGGTCGACCAAGCGCTGCAATATATCATGCTGTGTACGCAATGGTTCGATGTTACGAACGAGATGTCGTCGAGCTAATTCAAGAGCAGCCAGCACCTTACCGGCCGTCGCCGTACTGACACCATGCAATGCGGTTAAGCGTTCGTATGAGAGTGCCTGTGCGCCATCACCATTGAGTACTTTCTGTATTTGTCTGGCAAGAGAACCGACGTCACTGCCGCGGCTACCACTGCCTATTAGCACTTCGAGTAATTCGAAGTCACTCAGTGCAGCCGGGCCTTTTCGTTGTAGTTTTTCGCGGGGTCGGTCGGCAGTAGGTATCTGGTGCATGCGTCTTGCAGCTGGCATAGCGCCAGTGTAACAGAAGTTCCCTCAAGGATCGAAGCTTCTTGTTAACAGTGGGAGGTGCTTAATTTGATGGCAATGATCATTTATTATAAAATAGGTTATTATGTGCGTATGCCATATCAAACTCGTAATGAATACGGACGAGATGAAGGCCTCGTGCTCGTTATCGACGTTGCTGACAGATTCATGGGTGATATGCGTGCATGGGACATCCCTCAAATAACCGCAGAGCAAAATGTCGAAGTGGCACAAATGAATCCCTCTGCGGGATCTCTGCACCTACTTACCCATAGAATTCAGAGTCATGCTGAAGCGATAGCCAAAAGCCCAGACTTCAATAGTATATATGGAGTATCCCCAGAAGATATCGGGCCTAATAATCGATTCAAATATGATGGTGGCTTCGCGGATCAAGACTTCGTTTTTTATTTTGCTGGTGCTATGGCCAATAATGTTGTGGCGCTTTTTGAGAAACAGAGCTACATCACTACCGAGCAGAGAGCCAACATGACATTAGGGGATTGGGCGGATCTGATAGGATCGGGATGGTTCGGGGATCTGATGCACGATATGGCTTTAGCGCAGATCAATACATATGGCACCTTCGGAAAAAACCTAGCGATTTTGTTGCCGACAAAGGGCTAGAGGATGACATTAACGAGAGACATAGAATAGGGGTTAGTAGTCCGTTGGAGGTTTCTGCCCAGTATGATGATGTAGTGGACAGGACTTATTTAACTGCCGTCATGAATGACGGCTTTAGACGCCAAATGCATGACCGAATGAAGCGGGCGCGATCTCTCGGTTGCCCTGTGGCTGGACATGCAGGCAGTATAGCGCTTAGACTTTTCGCGGAGAACAACCCTCATGCGAAGCGACTAGTAGAAGAAGGCATCATTACTATGGGCAACATAAACAGGCGTGGGGAGCGAGTGCGATTTGCGCAGGAGTATACATCGATTGATAAGGGGCTTATTGTTTTTGCCGACCTGCTCGATAAGTATGATGCCAATTTTGGCACCCCATATGTGCAAATGCGCGGAGTGACCAGTGCTAAGCTTGTACATAAGCGCACTTGGAAAACTGAGCTATTAATTCACGAAGGCCAGACGCCTTCTGATTGGGCGCAGGCAGCACAGGTGTAGATATGCAACAAAGTAGTACGTCATATAATTGACAAAATGCTTATGTTTTGTTATTGTATGTTTGTACATCATGAAAACAAAAAATAAAAATCATGCCAATCGACCATTCCATCTCCATATGGAGTACTTCTTTCGCAAACAGTATTGTGTGGGCCTCGTGTTGGCTCTAATGGCGATTGCCATGATAAAAACCGATGCTCGGGTCATCGGCCTTGTTCGCCAGGCCTATGCCCAGGGGTTCGGTATGGTAGGGCAGTATATGCGAGAAGAAACAACAAGAGTACCGATAAGTTTTGAGATTGCCGCGAAGCTACCAACAATGTCCGGAAAATAGTCTAGCGCCTGTAAATTATGTTGAACCACCACATGTTGTGGATAAGTGGCTTTACGCTGCAAAACTGTGGATAAGTGCTGTAGCAAACACCCACATTTTAATAAAAACTACTTGTATGTGGGTAGTGGTGGGTAGTATTATCAGCTGAGTGGGTAATCGTGGGTAAGCCAAAAAAGACTACCCAAGCAAAAACAAAAAACACCACTAGTAAATTAACGAAAGTATCAATGGCCACGGTAGATTACTTTCAGCGTAAACTCGACGACAAGCGGCGGTTAACAATACCGACCGAATTACGTGCGGAGTTTGCAGGCGGAGTGATCATTACCCGAGGGTTCCAGAAGTACCTGCACTTGTACCCCAAGGCGGTATGGGACGACGACGTTGAGCCTCTCTTGAAGGGAAATATCCTGGATGAGCACACGGCTGATCTGAATGTCCAATTCCGAATGGGGAAGAGCGATGGGGAGATTGACGACAAACAGGGTCGCATCACCTTAGAGCAACACTTGTTGGACTATGCTGGGATCGAGAAGGAAGTTGTGGCGGTGCGGGTTGGCAAGTACTGGAGGCTTATGGCTGGCAGTTAGACAACATGAGCAGGGTACTACGGCACATTAACAATTTGGCAGAGCAAGAAAAATCACGAACTCGAGATCAGCTATTCGGCAGTCAGCAAGTGGCCATAAGGCACCACTTTCTAAAAACCTTTGCACCTTTGTTCTAACGAACACCTCCCAAAACTCCACCTCACACATAAGTCTCTCAAACTTTTGATCAGACACCGAAGTCAGGAAGTTACCTCAATAACTTCCCATACATACCAAGTGTTTGATCACCAACAAAAACAAAAACGTACAAAACAAAAAGTTGACTGCTGATTAGGTGATCTTGCAAAAAACAAAAAACCAAAACAAAAAAGTGGTAGATTGTATGCAAGGATGCACCAAGAAAACCAACTACAAGACGAACACATTCCGGTATTGCTCAAGCAAACGCTACAGTATTTAGACCCAAGGGAAGGGGACCGCTACCTCGACCTAACAGGAGGATACGGTGGCCATGCGAGTGCAATTATCGAAATGACAAAAAATCCAGAAGCAGCCATCTTAGTAGACCGTGACCCGGCAGCCGTAAAAAGCCTACAGGAGCGATTTAATAAGAAGGGTGTAGAGATAATCCAAAAAGATTTTCTCTCGGCAAGCCAAAAGCTTGCAGCAGACGGGAAACAGTTTGACCTTATATTGGCCGACTTGGGCGTTTCATCACCGCACCTTAATCAGGCGAGTCGTGGGTTTTCCATCCAAAAAGATGGTCCGCTCGACATGCGCATGGATACAACGCAAGAACTAACTGCAGAAATGGTGATCAATAGCTATTCGCAGGAAGAACTAGTGAGAATATTCAAAACGTATGGAGAGGAGCCAAAAGCTCGGGCAATTGCGACACTCATAGTGCGGGAGCGCCCCATAGAGTCTACGCATGAACTCGCCACTCTCGTTGCCAAAGCCTGGCCAGGGCACAGCAAAGTTCATCCTGCGACGCGAACGTTTCAAGCGCTTCGCGTCGCGGTGAACAATGAGCTGGAGCTCCTGCGCCTGAGTTTGCCGATTTGGATCGAGCAACTCTTAGCGCCAGGTGGACGGATAGCTGTCATTAGCTTCCACAGCCTTGAAGACCGATTGGTTAAACAGGCATTTCAGGAAGTGACAGGCGACAGGTACGATGCAATTTTAACTTTACTGACCAAGCATCCAGTATCCGGCGACGAGCATGAAATAGTTTTTAATCCGCGTGCAAGGAGTGCAAAACTCCGCGCCGCAGCGAAACAAAAATAACAAAAAAAGAAAGGGGAATAAGCTCATGCCTGTAGTGGTAAAAGACTTAAGCCCCCGTGCTACAAAAATTCATGTTACAGTTCGGCACGCCGAACTAGACAGCATGGACGACTAGTAGCCGTTGTGACTGGCGGGTAAAACCGCCAGTCACGGGTCCTCAATTAAAACTTAGAAAAACAAAAACAAAAATATGACATATTCAAGTTCTATCGCCGTAGGGCGTAAAAGTGCCTTTGCAGGCCGCAATCAAAATGGTGTAGCATTCCGTACCCAAACACGAGCGTTGGGGCCAGTGAGTAATACCATTATTCTTATCGTACTCGCATGCCTATTGGGCCTGTTCTACTTAGCACAGGTAACAAAAACAAATGCATATGGGTATACGATTAATAGCTTGCAACAGCAACAAGCGCAATTGAACTCGCAGCACGAGGATCTCGAGGTGGCTGCGGCTCGCGCACAAGGTGTCGATCGAGTTCAAGGCAGTGATCAGGCAAAAGCCTTGGTATCTGTTGCGCCTTCGGCAACGGTTCAATAGTAGTCTATAATGACCGGTATGCAGCAGGGGTCTAGCCAAGCGGTTCGGCGGGTGCGAATTTTTTATACACTGATAGCATGTGTTATCGGTATTTTTTTAGTACGCGCATTTTATCTGCAGGTTATTCGGCATGATTATTACCGCAAAGCAGCACAGGCTGACCAACTCAAAGAATATGAGATTCCTTCAACTCGCGGACTTATCGAGGCGCATAACGGGGATGGTGTCGTGCCAATCGTACTCAATCAGATGCTGTATACGGTGTATGCTGATCCTAGCCTCGTCAAAGATGCGGGTAAGGTGGCTGACGCCTTGGCTGCAAATCTAGGTGGTAGCGCTGAAAATTACCAGAAGCAACTAAAAACGCCAAATACACGTTATGTAATACTCGGAAAAAAAGTTGCGCCCGAGATAAAGACTGCCATTTTGAAGCATAAATACCCCGGCATCGGTGCTCAAGCGACCACCTCACGTACCTATCCAAATGGCTCATTGGCTTCGCAGCTTCTGGGCTTCGTAAACAACGATGGCAAAGGTGTGTATGGACTCGAGCAGGCGTTAAATAAAGAATTGTCGGGTAAGGCAGGGCGGCTGAAGGCCGTAACTGATATTAACGGCGTCCCACTTGCAGCAGATACGAAGAATATAGAAGACGCACCCGTAAACGGAGATAACATGGTGCTGACCGTTAATATGGCTATGCAGAAGCAGCTTGAAACTATTCTGCAAAAAGGTCTTCAGACTGCCAAGTCTGGATCTGGCAGCGCGATTATTATGGATCCGAGCACCGGAGCGATCAAGGCTATGGCCAACTGGCCAACATATGACCCGGGTAATTATGGGAATGTGAGTGACCCAAACGCTTTCAATAATGCGAGCGTTAGCTCGCCCATTGAAGTCGGGTCGATAATGAAAGGTTTAACCACAGCAGCAGCGCTTGATCAAGGTGCTATTAAAGCGAATCAGACATACAATGATCCCGCGCATTGGGTAGTGGATGACTTTACAATTACGAATATTGAAGAAGATGGCGGGGCGGGTGTAAAAAGTGTCGCTGACTTGCTCAACCTTTCGCTAAATACCGGCGCTACGTGGGAATTAATGCAGATGAGCAATCCGGGAGGTACGCAGATCACGCAGAAGGGCCGTGAGGCGTGGCATAACTATATGGTGAATCATTATCGCTTTGGCCGAGCAACGGGCATTGAGCAGGGCTACGAGGCGCCAGGAACGATTCCAGATCCTAATGATGGTTATGCTCGGGACTTAACATATGCAAATACGACATTTGGACAGGGAATGACTGTCACTCCAATCCAAATGGCTGCTGCGTTTTCGGCGATGATTAACGGAGGAACTTACTATCAGCCTACACTGATCGATGAGACGATCAAGGCCGACGGTACAATGACTCACAATAAACCTAATCCGATAGAGAAGAACACAGTTTCACCGCAGGTGAGTCAAGAAATGATTACCATGCTGGAGTACGTAGTACAGCACCACTTTATTTCACCACCGTTTAATCAGAGTCAGTATATGGTCGGAGGTAAGACGGGTACGGCACAGATTGCGAAGCCGGGCGGTGGTTACTACGACCACGAATTTAACGGTACGTATATAGGTTTTGTCGGCGGGGACACGCCTCAGTATGTTGTGATGGTAACTGCCATCCAACCACACAATGGAGGCTATGCTGGCACTGCCGCCGCCCAGCCAATTTTTACTTCGCTTGCTCACATGTTAATCGATAATTTTGGCGTCACGCCGAAGACACATTGAAGTGATATAATACCAGGTAACTAAAAGGATACACGGATCTCATGCACACAACGTTCGTTATATCGGTTCAAACCGACACACTCATTCGCGTATTGTTACTTGGTTTCCTCGGGTTTTTGGTGAGTATGCTCATTACGCCGGTATACACTACGATGGCGTATAAGTGGCAGTGGTGGAAAAAGCCACGTACCGCAGCTACGACGGGTGAAAAAGCAACCGTATTTATGAAGTTACATGGAGCAAAACATAAGCGACTAATCCCTACGATGGCCGGTCTTATCTTTGTGGCCGCAGTAACATTTGTAACATTGATATTCAACTTGAGCCGTTCGCAGACTTGGCTGCCATTGGCTGCTTTTGTCGGCGCTGCTTGCGTAGGCTTGCTGGATGATGTCATTAATATTCGTGGCGACGGTACAGGGGTTGCTGGCTTGCGAACTAAAATTAAGCTGTTGCTGACCACGGTAGTGGCAACAATTGGCGGTTTTTATTTTTACTTTAAGCTGGATGTTACGAGTATCCATATTCCGTTGATGCACAGTCAATTACATATTGGTTGGTGGATCGTTCCTCTATTTATTGCAGTTGTTGTATCAATGGCTAACGCCGTTAATATCAGCGATGGGGAGGATGGATTGGCCGGAGGGTTAACTTCTACGGCCTTTGGCGCCTACGCGGTAATCGCTATGCTCGAAGGTCGTTTCGCTGTTGCTGGTTTTTGTTTGACGATGGTGGGCGCATTATTGAGCTACACATGGTTCAATATTTTCCCGGCACGTTTCTTCATGGGCGATATTGGCTCATTTGCATTGGGAACGGCCCTCGGCGTGGTCGCTATGATCACCGACACGGTATTGCTGTTGCCGATTATTGGTATCGTCTTTGTAGCTGAGGCGGGTTCCAGTGCGATTCAGATTGCTTCCAAGAAGTTACGTCATGGTAAAAAGGTCTTTAAGATTGCTCCGATTCATCATCACTTTGAAGCCTTGGGCTGGCCTGAGACAAAGGTGACAATGCGTTTTTGGGTTATCGGTCAAGTCGCTGCCGTATTAGGTCTGACAATTTTCCTCATAGGGAGATACGTGTAGATGGGGGCGGTAACGCGCCGCAGTCCGTCTTCCATCGTACGCCCTGAAGGTGCCAGACGGCACAAGCCCGATTATTGGTTGCTTATGCTCGCGGCCATGCTGCTTGCTATCGGTTTAATCGTGGTGTATGCCATTAGCCCGGGACTTGCCGTCGAGAAGCATGTTAATGGTAGTTTTTTTGTCACCAGACAGCTGCTTGCCATTAGCCTGGGGCTTATTATTTTTGCGATTACCTCACGCGTTCCTATAGAAATGTGGCGTAAAGCAGGCATCCCATTGCTCGGTTTCGCTGCTGCCATGACGCTCTTTGCATTGCTGTTGCCCGTGAATGTGCAATATCCTGCGCATAGGTGGATTCGTGTTGGAGGATTGTCGTTCCAGTCAGTCGAGCTACTAAAGTTTGCCTTGCTGATTGCCATGTCTTCATTCCTGGCGCAACGAATTGGGGAGGGGACTATCACTAATGTGAAGCAGACTCTTAAGCCGTTGTTAATCGCTTTATTGGTTATTGGGGGCGTGGTAGCCGGCGTGCAGAGTGATCTTGGCTCTACGGGCGTTATAGTCGCCATGATGGCTGCCATGGTGTTTGTTGCAGGGATGCCTATGAAGCGTATTTTGCTTTTCGGTGGCATCATTGTTATTGGTACGATACTGGCAATCTCAACTACGCCGTATCGACGTGCACGTCTTACTTCATTTCTTAACCCTGAGGCGAATTGTTTGACGACGAGTTATCAGGCATGCCAAGCCTTAATCGCTGTTGGCTCTGGTGGGTTGATCGGTCTTGGGTTAGGGAAGAGCGTGCAGGCATTTGGTTATCTGCCGGAGGCGGAGAATGACTCTATTTTTGCTATCTTCGCTGAAAAGTTTGGTTTTATTGGAGTGAGTGTTTTGCTTGGTCTGTTATTGGGATTTTTTGCTCGCATCAAGCGGGTTATGGAGCTGGCGCCTGACGACTTCACTCGTCTTCTGGCAACGGGGATATTTACGTGGCTGACAGTGCAAACGCTCATCAACGTGGGTGCCATGTTGGGTGTTCTGCCGTTAAAGGGGATTACGCTACCATTTATCAGCTACGGAGGGACGAGCGTGTTATTCGTAATGGCAGCAGTGGGCTTGCTTTTTAATCTTTCGCGCTATACTTTGTACAGCGTTCCACGACAATCAGATGCAGCTAATGGAAGGACAGACCATGAAAATAGTGGTGACCGGCGGCGGGTCCGGGGGGCATATCACCCCGGTGCTAGCAGTCGCGCATGAGCTAAAAAAGCTCAGACCAGAGGTGATCATTGAGTATATTGGCCAGACTGGCGACTCTTTGGGTGACATTCCTGAGCAAGACAAGAATATCGATCGTAGTTATAGTGTGCGGGCAGGGAAGTTTCGTCGTTATCATGGAGAAGGGTGGAAGCAAATCTTTGATGCGGCAACGTTGTATAAAAATCTACGAGATGTCATATTCGTAGTTGTTGGTATTTGGCAGAGTTTTTGGTTGCTAGGAAGGTTACGGCCAGATATTATTTTTACTCGGGGTAGTTTTGTGAGTGTACCCGTATGTCTTGCGGCGAAATTGCGTGGCATACCGTATATCACGCATGATTCGGATGCTATCCCCAGCCTCGCGAACCGTCTTATCGCACCGTGGGCACGTCTACACGCCGTTGCGCTGCCTAAAGAGCTCTACAGCTATCCTCCAAATAAGACAATCACTGTAGGTGTACCGATTTCGGACAAGTTCCATCCACTAACAACAACAGAGATTAAAACTATTCGTGAGCAGCTGCAACTAGGCGCTGCCGATAAAGTGCTATTAGTTACTGGTGGCGGCTTAGGCGCGCAGCGTATTAATATGGCAACAGTTGCTTCTGTACCTGAGTTACTGGCTCGATATCCTGATTTGTGGATCGTGCATATTGCTGGTCGTCTGGAAGAAGCAGTAGTCCGGCGCCAGTATCATCAAGAATTGCCACCCAAAGAACGGCAACGCATTCTTATAAAAGGTTTTGTTACGAATATGTATCAATATAGCGGCGCTGCCGACATAATCGTCTCGCGTGCTGGAGGTAATAGTATTGCTGAATTTGCCGCCCAGGCCAAGGCGTGCATAGTCATCCCGGCACCACACTTGAGCGGTGGTCATCAGCTTAAGAATGCGCAAGTATTATCCGATCGTAAGGCAGTCCGTTTAGTGAACGAAGCAACACTGCAAGAAGATTTGCACGCACTAATGCCGCCATTGACGGAGCTATTCGATCACCCCGAGAAGCGTCAACTGCTTGGTAGGAAGTTAGCCAAGTTAGCGCAACCCAATGCCGCTCATCTCCTCGCAATGTTATTATTAGAAGTAGTAGAAGGCAAACCTGCTCTCACATAAATCGGCAGTCGAAAATACACTGAAAAATAAAAAAAGTATGTTTGGCAAGAAGAAGCAACCACCTATCCAAGGTCGTCAACGACCCCAAGTCCTACCTGAGCGGCGTAATTCCGCAGTATTTTCATATCACGCCAACAATCGTACGGCACGAGTCGGCACCGGAAATACGGGTCGTGACTTAAAGGCACAACAGAAAGAGGCCGAAAAGGGTCCAGCCGCCGAACGTCGGCAGACAAAAATTAACTGGCTGAAGCGTGCCCCCACCATTATTGGCGTGGGCTTGTTGATCCTGTTGTTGCTTAATAGTGTGCTCCTTAGTACGCAGCCGCGTATTGTGTCTATCGGAGATAGTCATAGTACACTTTTTTTGCGTAGCGAAGGCTCCTACCAACAGGCCGCCGCAGATTTACTTGATGACTCGCTACTGAACCGGACAAAAATAACTATTAATGTAAATACTATAGCCCAAAAGCTACAGAGTCAGTTTCCAGAATTGGCTCATGTTACGGTGACACTTCCGGTCTTTGGTCAACACCCCGTGGTACATATTCAAGCGCCAACACCCATGCTTATCTTGAGCTCCAATAGCGGTCAGTCCTATGTGCTCGACACAACTGGACGGGCGCTACTGACGCCCGCACAGGCGCCTGAGGTAAGCAAGTTGAGCCTTCCCGTGGTTACTGATCAAAGTGGACTCTCTGTAGTCCCGGGGCATATAGTGCTGCCAAGTAGTACAGTCGCGTTTATTAGCCAGGTAGCAGGTCAGATGCAGGGCGCACACCTCTCTGTGGCAAGTTTGACCTTGCCCAAAGGAACTAGCGAACTTGATGTGCGGCTCAGCGGAGTGGGGTATTACGGGAGATATAACATACGTGGGGACGGAAGGGCAGAGGCTGGTACATTTTTGGCAGTAAAGCGGCAGCTAGATGCTAAACGTACAGTTCCGAGTACCTATGTAGACGTAAGGGTAGACGGACGAGCTTACTACAAATAGCGGAACCCCGCTGCCCTTACAGTTCGTCTTTTGTTCAGTTGTCTGTTTTTATGTTGTTCTTCTGTGAAATATATATAAACATATCAAAATAGTTGTTTGTCAAATGTTTATATAAAACAGGAGTAGGAGAGGGGAAGGTATATACGAAATGAAATAGGACAAAAAGCAATAATTTCACGACGTAACTGTGGATAAGTCAAATCCAAGATAATTACAACAAATGATAATAGCACCATAGCGTGCAGAAAATGCACGACACGCTAGGAGGCTTTTAAAGTGGGATACGCCCAGGGGGGATACAGCTTGCACAGTACGTATGTCAGTATTATATAAAAGGATTTGGAATGCATAGTTCGAGACTGTGTGGTCAAAACAGGCCACGCCCCAGTAATATTCCCCTATTGTAGGGGTATTCGTTTACAACTGTAATTCTATATAGTGAGTCGTAAAATATACATTGTGCGACGTATGGTCAATGCCTTTTGCTTGGCCGTTGACCGGTCCTAACTCCTCCTTACTCTCGCCTTTGTTACCACCCGGCTCATCTTTATTTTGTGCATTGCTCTGCCTTATGTGCCCACTATCATTTGCCTCATACTTCTTTGACTATTACGCAATATTTAAACTTTCCTTGCCACGATGGCTTTTACCCTGAGACGTTCACTACTCTGTTCGTATTTTGTATTTATCTACATTTTATGGCTTTATTTGGTGTTCATCGTAAAAACTAAGTCTGGATTAATACCTGATTTTGTGTGATAAATCTTCACATCTCACCCCCTACCCCTGTTCAACAGGGGTAAACTATATATCTAGCAATTGTTGTGCTACCATATCTGTTGATATGGGCAATACAGTTATTGGCGGTGGCTTTTTTACTTCAAAAGGCTTTGAGACTGACCCAAGTCTTCTAGAACATGTTGCAGATGTTGTTCAGGAATTGGGACTTGGCGAAGGCGAAAAGATTATTTTTGATTTTCGTGAAGCGACTGAACATCCTGATAGAGTTGCTGAAGCGGCGCAGAATGGTACCTTGGTGTCGCATTCAGCCAATAATATCATCCCGCCTACCATAGCAGATATTGCCGAAGTGAGGCAGTCTACAGGAAGAGATTATCGCCCTGATGTAGTAGTGAGTGCAAGCGGACCCGGTGGTCAAACTGGTTCCCTTTTTTGGCGAGAAGCTAAGTTGGGTGTTGGCGGAATTCAAGAGAAGTTCGACATCTCGGACGCAGTATTACGGGCCCCGATAGGGGCACTCACTGGGATGTTGCGAGGGACACTGCCTCGGAATTTGTTAGGCATGGCCCTGATTATCTAAGCCATTTAGAAAAAGTAGCTCAGACTGAAACTGTTATTGCAGCCCAGCGATTGCGTGAAGTGGGTGTATGGGTCGGAATGACTCTGGGTAAGACTGACGTGTTTTTCCCCGATGCGTCTGTAGACCCAGACTCATTCTCTTTGAGGCTAGGTGATCATGATACGCTACTAACTAACCCCGAGGCGCTACTGAAACCCGTTGCTGAAGCATATAGGGCTCACCTAGCGGCTCAGTAGACATGCCATGCAAATTGCCGTGCATCGCCTCTGACAATCCACTCAAACATAGCGGCTGTCGCCTTCACCGTATATACCGCTGCGGCCAGATATCTCGCCTGCAATTCAGCCGGTAATTCAGATAGGTTTTGCTCGGGCGAGGCACAGGTGTTCATCGATTCTTCTGTCCACACGGCTACCTCGCTTGTGCGCCTGTTGTATTCGATTGCCTGTATGGAGGAGGCTTGGGGTGGTCGCTTTTCTCGATGAGGTGGTGGGAGCGTTTTGACGGTGACGACTCCTTCGCTCGCAATAAGTGTCCGGCCGATGTATGGCACTTGCGGCGTGTCGCCGCGCAAATTGATTACGCCACTAGGTGTCGGCTCCATGATGTGGGCTAAAATGTCACCAGAACTACGTTCAGTATCGTGGTTTCCATAATAGGCGGCACTACTCAGGAAATAGTGAGTTTCCTGAGGAATGGCAGGATCTGTTACTAATTTATTCTTCGGCTCACGATATTGACCTTCAATCCACGCAAAATTATTGGGCTCTAGGCCGAGAGTCGTCGCAGCAGCGTGGGCGACCAAATCTAGATTAGACGCGTGCGTAGCAAGCTCAGCACGGAGCAGCATAGACATATCGGTATAATAGCATGATTATAGCTTCTCAAGTGCTGTCATTCGCGTTTGCATGGTTTGAGAGACAAATAGCCCCAGTCGATTGGACTGGGGCTATTTTTGATCTATTTCTCAGCGGGGACGGTAGTGTCTCGTGCCCTATCTTAAGCTTCGTCGAGCTCGTAGGTAGCTTTGGCGACGCGTTTGAACTGTGTCTTCCCCTGAAGATTCAGGAGGATAGTTGTTTCTTTTACGAAGCGACTTTTTAGCACGCGCTTAACAATCTCGTCTCGGTGTAGGGGCTCCCCTGCTTCTTTGAGCACCTTTGAAATGATATCGGCAACAGTACCTTTACTGTAACCCCACTCTTTTAGGGCGTAGATACCACGGCCAATAAGTACGAAGCGTTTGTCCTTGATGAGTTCATTGTGGATTGCCTGTGTGGTAACATCCTTGCGCTTAAAGTCACTGTCCTTAATGGCACCGGCAATTTCATTGAAGTGCATGTGGTGGCCATTTTCTTTGAGGATGACATAGATCTTGTCGCGGATGTTTTTAGGGTTGACCATTGGCCATTTAACAAGGCCCCAGCGACCGTTTAATGTCGCAAGGCTCTTAGAGATGCTAGCAAGCGCTGCGGCTTGTCGGGCGTCTTCTAGGTCTGCAGCTTTGGAAGCATCGGCGATAGCTATGGGCTCCCCAGCCTTTTTAATAGCTTCGGTTAGCTTAGCAATGTCGGCTTTCATGCCGGCGACGTCACGAGTGCTTGTGATGCCGACTGCTTGGTAAAAGTGATCATCTTCATCAATAACACTCAAGTGCGGGCACAAGGTTGCAAGGAACACGATACGAGACTGGTCGGTTTTGGAGTTCTCGGCAGTCACTACGGCAGTCAAATTACTGATGCGTGCAGCATCACCCATTTGCTGTAGTTGTCGTGTCAAGCTGGTTTCAACTTCCTTGACATGCGGAAGTTGACCCTGCTCTGCCATGGTTTTAAAACGTGCAATAACTGATTTTTCTAACTGGCGTACGCGCTCGCGGGTGATGCCTAATAGCTCACCGATCTGTTCTAGAGTTTCGCGGCGATCAAAGAGCCCAAAGCGTCGTGCAACGATTTCACGCTCACGCTCACGCTCAATATTGCTCAAGATATCTTGGACGAATGTTTCAGTGTTGAGTATGGGTGTTTGCCCTGTTCCAGCTTCTGTCATATCTTGTTTTCCTACTTCTTAGAATAGTTCACTGAGGTTAACTATAAAACTAATGGGGGTAAAAGTCAAGCCCTCTTTTTCAATCAAACTTATTGTATCACGAAATGGACATGATGGTTTGTAATGTGTTGTAGAAATATCACTAGAAAATAAGTTGTTCTTGCATACAACTACTCTGGCGTCACAGGACTGTGGGCTATGGTGGTATGCTGAGTTGCCGCACCGGCTATGGCCACGGTCGTTGAGGGTGGAGTATGGGGCTGTAGACTCCTAGGAAATGCTAAGGGCTCTACTCCCGTAAGAAGATGCGAGGTTCGGAGCGATATAGTAATGGCAGGCGCTTGCCCGACGGATTTAACATCCGTAAGAGACCCTGTATCTGATGCAGGAGACGTTATGGGGTGAGGATCTATGGCATTGCCTCTTCTGCGTTTTCGTATGACTATTAGTCCTTCAGTTACTACCCCAAAGATGAGACCTCTTTCTAAGAAATTTTCTATCTCAGGGGGTTTATAACCCTCTCCTTTAAGTTTAGCGATTTTGAGTTCCTCAAAGGCGAGCGTATCTGCAGTCTGAGGCTCAGGGTAACTCGCCGCACGTTTGCGCAGTTTTTCGATGTTTTGTTCTGCAGTTATAACCTTTTCTGTCCGCATAACTTGCTTTGGGTGAAGAATACATTCTAGAGTGATAGGCCCTATAGCGATGGCTGCTACGCCTGAGAATATTGCAATGCCTATGTCAACACGTCTATTGAGCTCGGCCTTCGAAGCTCTCTTCATGGGCTATTTTGTCTTACGGCGAGTAAAGCGTCGCTTCTTGGCTGGCGCTTCATCAAGTAACTTCTTGCATTCGGCTTCGGTGAGTTTCTCGGGTTCGACGTCCTTGGGAATTTTGGCGTTCTTCTTGCCATCGGTTATGTAGGGCCCGTACATGCCATTCACTACTTGGATGCCACTATCGAACTTCTGGATATATTTGTTTGCTTCTTTTGCTTCTTTTTCGGCGTATGCCTCTCGGGCTTGTGCTTCGGTAATATCGAAGGGGCTTTGGGGCTTAATGCTTACAAAGATCTTCCCTACTTGGATATAAGGGCCAAACCGACCAATATTAGCCGTAATTGTCTCGCCGCCAGGCGTGGTCCCTACAGTACGCGGTAGCTCAAACATCTTAAGCGCCTGTTCAAGGGTGACCTCTTCGAGGGTGGCACCCTCTGGTAGGGGCGCAAAGGCTGGCTTCTCTTCACTTTCCGTCTCGCCGCGCTGCAGCATTGGGCCATATCGGCCAAATCGAGCAAGAATAGGCTTACCGGTCTTTGGGTCGGTGCCAAGCTCTCGGGCCTGAGATACTTCTTCACGAGAGGCTTCAGCGGATTTTATGATAAGTGGATGAAAATCTTTATAGAAGGTGGCAATCATTTTTTGCCAGGTTTCTTCACCTTCTTCTACGAGGTCAAAGCCTTTTTCTACGGTTGCGGTAAAATCATAGTCGACGATACTTGGGAAGTATTTTACCAGGAAATCAGTAGTCACCTCAGCGACTGCTGTTGGCACCAGTTTTGCACGATCAGCGCCAGTAATCTCGGTAGTAGTCTCTTCGGCGATAGCACCATTGAGGAGAGTTAATGTCTGTACTTTACGCTCGGTACCTTCCAAATCTTTTTTCTCGACATATTCGCGGGTCTGAATGGTACTAATAGTCGGCGCATAGGTGCTCGGACGACCAATGCCAAGCTCTTCAAGCTTCTTGACGAGCGCTGCCTCGCTGTATCGTGCTGCTGCACGACTGAAGGTTTCAGTAGCCGTCATAGAAGCGAGCGGTAATTCTTGGCCTTGTTTGACTGGTGGTAGCAGTGTGTCGTCCTTGCCGCCGCCGTAGACTTTTAAGAACCCATCAAATTGGAGGATCTCGCCCTTCGATATAAGCTTTTCGGGACGAGTTGAGACGGTAATAGTTACTTCTGTACGTTCGGTTTTAGCTGATGCCATTTGACTGGCTAATGCGCGTTGCCAGATGAGCTGATAGAGCTTTTGCTGCCCCGTTTCAGTGCCAGCCTCTAGTCGTTTAAATTCAGTAGGACGAATTGCTTCGTGCGCCTCTTGAGCGCTCGCGTTCTTTGTTTTGTATTGTCGACGGACATGGTAGTCATCCCCAAAGGTTTTTTTTATGTACTCCTCAGCCGTACCAAGAGCTAGACTGCTCATGATGGTGCTGTCAGTACGCATGTAGGTGATGTTACCTTCTTCGTATAAGCGTTGAGCTAAGGTCATGGTTTGTTTCACGCTAAAGCCAAGGCGGCGAGCTGCTTCCTGCTGCAAGGTGCTGGTGGTAAATGGTGCGCTTGGGTTTCGACTGCCGGGCTTTTGTTCAATATTCGTAATGGTGAAGGTGGCGCCAATGGCATCTCGAAGAAAGGTTCGAGCGTTATCAATAGTACTCAGCTTGTCGGCGAGTTCGGCCTTTAGCTCTTCCCCGTCAACGGTAAAAATGGCGACTATCTTGTAGCTACTCTTGGCTTGGTGCTCGCGGATTTCCCGCTCCCGCTCCACGATAATGCGCACCGCAACGGATTGAACGCGTCCGGCGCTTAAGCCAGTGCGAACCTTTTTCCAGAGCACTGGCGATAGTTCGTAACCAACGAGACGGTCGAGTACCCTTCTCGCCTGCTGGGCGTCAACGAGCTTCAAGTCCACGATTCTTGGATGCTTAATAGCCTCTTCAATAGCTGTCTTCGTAATTTCATGGAAGACAATGCGCTTCGTTTTAGAAAGATCTAATTTGAGCGCCTGCGCCAAATGCCAGGCAATCGCCTCCCCTTCACGGTCTTCATCGCTTGCGAGCCAGATGTCGGCGCCCTTGGCTGCGGCACGCAGCTCCGCAACAACTTTTTTCTTATCTGGGTTCACTTCATAGGTTGGTGCAAAGTCGTGCTCAATATCTATATTGAGACCTTTCTTTGGCAAATCACGAATATGGCCAAAACTACTTTTTACGGTGTAGTCTTTGCCTAAGTATTTTTCAATGGTCTTGGCTTTCGCCGGACTCTCAACGATTACTAGGTTTTTACTCATGTTTATTCGTGTATCTTATACGTAAGCGCTCATAGTACGCAAGTGTTGGTTAAAACGCAACTTTTTATACTGACTCTCGAAGTTTCTCTCTGTTCTCGTGAGTCGTAACCAGCTTGACATGTTATGGGTCAAGGGGTAAAACGTATAGGTAAAGTTAATTAAATTGGCAAGACGCTGAATTGAACGGCCGCTACCAGCAAAACGGTGGTGGTTTTTTTATTTTGGGTTTTTGCCTATATAAAGTAAAGGAGAATTATGAGCGGATTTCAAGAGCGGTATGGCTTCGGGGTTCCTAATGAACAAGTTGGGCTTACAGGGCCAACGGCTGCGGAAGTAGTGACGAGAAAGGCTGAGGCTCTCGGAGTTAGTGTTGGTGAATATGCCGCCGGGATGGCTGCAGTCGCTCGAGCGCGCGCAGAACGTCCACCTATCCAGTGGGAAGTAGCATCAGTTCCTGTCGGTGCTGAACGCGGCGTGGTTGCTCCTATGACCGTCGCTCACGCTACCGGTAATATGGCTATAGGGCAGTTCTAGCTATTGCGGTCAGTACATCGTAGAAATAAAAAAGCGGTTCAGACAGTGAGCCGCTTTTTATATGTACTCACTTAGCTTGTAGCCGCCGTAGATCCCCAGGAACGACCCAATCGCTCCGCAAAGTACACTTTGCCAGCTAAACCAGTTGCCATGACTGAGTAGGGCCCCAAGCCAGCCACCGGCACTTGAGCCAAGGAAGACACCGATCCAAATTAGAGTTTTGGCACCCATAGGCTTATTGTAAGCCCTGCTGCTAGGCTATCCAAAGCCTTCTAGGCGCTATGATCCCCATCGCATTTCGGACGCGTGGATATTCTTTTAGTAGAGTTTCCCTTCGGTGCTCTCTCGGGCTTTAGGCTATTGTTGTAGAATTTGTTTATTTTCTTTTTGCCGCCCCTGTTCTCTATCTGATGTTTTGGAACAAAATACGTTCGGAGTACCCCTATCTCATGCATGCAGGCCTTTATCTTCTAGTATCGACGTCGCCCCATAAACCGTTTATACTCTCAAGTCGGCTTGCATTAATTTGACAATTCCGGGACGTAGCAGAGCGCCCTTTTTTGAACCAGCGACAGACGCCTCGCAAGATATGCTCGTTAACATTAAAGCCTTTTAAGGCAACAACTTGGACATAATGCGATGTTCCCTATTATAATCGGAACAACAGGGGTAGATAAGCATAAGTTATTTGACCACTAGACAATTATGTGGGAAAAGTATTGACACATGAAGAACAAGATGCTAAAATCGCATCCTGTAAGTGCCGGTAGGTACTTACGCACCTTATATCCCCCATTCTAACAATTGTTAGATTGTTTTAGAACGTGCCACTATGAGCCAAGTTGTTACCCTCCACTTATCTCTACCGGCGCTTGCCTGGCGATTTTAATCAACCGGCAGACATGCGTTCTAAAACAAACTAACCCCTTTAACTGGTCATCGTCGGATTCGTTCGATGGGTGACAACCCCTGTTTCCTCGGAAACAGAGGCCCTAATGTGGGTCAGTGAGTCCTCAAAGATGGTTCTTTTGAACCGGCACACCGCTTTATGGAGTTTTAGCGCGTGATGCTTCGCTGGGGTGGGTTGAAGGGTGGTTCCTTGGAACCTTCGGGGATGTTTCTTGTAAACGTCCCCAAAAAGACCGGCGAGCGGTGCCCACCCCCTCTCGCCGGTCTTTTTGTTTGCATTATTTAAATATTTATGCTATAATATAATGATTATGACTTATGAAGCTTCTCTATCTAATGTAGGTTCTCGTGATTGGTCTCTCGTCGGTAGAACCATAGGGGCTGCGGCTATTGTGGCTGGTGTTGCGTTCGGAAATCATGCCATGGGTAATGCTTTTGAAGGTAAATCAGCATGTGCGACAACTACGGTACGGCCAGCGGAACTGTTTGCCCACCCAATTAATTATGCCGAGACCCCTATCGCTAATTTGAATACTGACGTGATATGTAAAGCCGCAGGGGTCGTTCTGGGATGAACCTAGCGCGTGTAGAAGCTTTCTTCGATAATCCCCTCGTCATTATGTATATGGGACGCTTGGTGCAGCATTAGTGGTTGCTACCTGTTATGACGCTATAGCGGTAGATCGTATAGCCGACGGCAAATGAGACGCAATTACCTCCAGGTATAAAGTAATATATTAGTATGAGCGGCGAAGGCATTAATAACGCAAGCGATCGCCGTAAGATATTCGTAGGAATCGCGTCTTTTTTGCTGGGGTGTACACTTGTCTATGACGGCATTGCCGCAGATCGTATAGCCGACGGTAGGCCAGTCTGTATGTCACCCGAAGAGCTGCAGGCAGTAGATACGGCACGGGCGTGGGACTCTTTTGGCGCAACTATAAACAAGATAGGCTGCGAGAGTCTGATACTCGTTGGGGTTCTGGACTTGCCTCCTCTCCCCGTTGTGCCCGAACCGGGTCAAGAATAGATTCCACGATAAGCATTTGATATTATACGAGAAAATTGTGCGTCTCTTGAGGTAAATTGCCCGCACCATAGGCGGCTTCACTCAGGATGGCATTACTTTCTCGTAGTAGCTCCGACATATGCCCTTGCTGTTCTTTCGAGAATCGGGCAAGTACAAAGTCAGCACCGTCCATCTGCTCAGGTTCTTTTGGACCGATGCCAATACGGACGCGGCCAAATCCTTCTCCCATGTGTTGTATGATCGATTTTAGGCCATTGTGCCCGGCAGATGAACCTCCAATGCGCAGACGTATCTGTCCGAAGAGAATATCTAACTCGTCGTGGACGACAATTATTTTTTCGGCTGGAATTTTATAGAAACTTGCGACGGCTTGTACTGCTTCACCACTCAGATTCATAAAAGTGGTTGGCTTGATGACAATAACGCGCGTGTCACCCATGGTGGCGCTTGCCTGAAGGCATTTGAGGTCTTTTTTGGCGACCCATTGTTCGAACTCGCTGTTTGCTTCTACGAAAGCGTCAATTGCGGCAAATCCAATGTTGTGACGAGTATGGTCATAATCTTTGCCCGGGTTGCCTAGGCCGACAATAAGGACGGTCTTATTTTGTCCGAGTGTATAGAATTGAATACTGTCACCCAGCTGGGGGCGTCTTTGAAAGAGTGCCATATACAGCTAAGTATACGAGACCCCTAGCATTATTGACAAATAGTATTTACTATATTATAGTATAATTATGAGTGCTTTTGAGTTCCCTTACAACACTGGCTCAGAAGCCGAACGTCGTGCACAGATTGCACGCGGAGCCATGCTGAGCGCGACTTTTACGCCTGACGGTGCAAGACTACTCACCTGGCAAATAAGTAATAGTCTAATGGAACTGGACTCGGAAAGACCTATTGATCCTTTCGTTCGTGCGCATCTAGGATCTGTTGTTGGAAGGGTTTTTGACACTATTGATGATGAGGGCGACAAACAAGGCCGGCTATTATTCGGCGCAGCTTTGTATGTTGCTAAAAAGAGCCTTCACGATGAGCATGGTGACCCCACACTGGGTGGGCCGGTCACTGCCGAGAGCGTGAACGTGAATGAGGCAATTATGTTGTTTGAAGGAGTTGCTGCGCAGACTCACGCCAAGCTTTTCCCTTCCTAGGGTAGGTCTAGCTATCCGATGAGTAGGTATTATTTTTTACGCGGTTCTTTGGTTGGGCTATTGCCGTGTTTGTGGGTCTCGTGTTTTTCGATAAACCAGAACTGTACGGGTGAACCTTCATAGTGCCAGCGCTCGCGAAATTGATGCTCCATGAAGCGGCGATAGCTCCAGTGGAGGAATTTAGTGTGTGAACCAAATACCTTGAATGCCGGAATGGGGTTATCATCTTCTTGGGTCATGTAGTTAAGCTTGGGCGCACGGTTCTTTAGACCCGCTGGAGGATGCTTATCGACGGTTGCACGCAGCCACTTGTTTAATTCGCTCGTCGTGATTCGTTTATGACGTCGTCCGTCGATGTCGGTGGCCAGATCAAAGATCTTAATGACATTTTGCCCAGTAATGCTACTCGTAAAGATTAGGGGAGCCCACGGGACGAAATCATACGTGTGAGCGATCTGTGGGGCTAGCGCGTCACGCGTGAAGGCATCTCTGCCCTCTACGGCGTCCCATTTACTGACGACGAGGATAAGGCCCTTGCCGGCTTCTTTTATCATGCCAGCGATCTTCTGGTCGAGGGCTACGTTTAATTCATTAGCATCCATGAGCAACAGGCAGATATCTGCCTGTTCGATGGCGCTCAGAGTTCGTATGACGCTGAAGTGCTCAATACCAACGCCGATTTTACCAGGGCGGCGTATGCCGGCAGTATCCATGAGTTCTACCTCACGTCCTTCATAGCGAATAACGGCACGATTAATATCACGAGTAGTGCCGGCGCGAGGTGCGACAATCGCTTGTTGTTTTTTTGCAAGGCTATTAAATAGGGCCGATTTACCTACATTTGGTCGTCCGAGCAGCGCAATACGCAAACGATCGCTGTCTTCTTGTAGCGTGGCTTTGGGGATTTTCTCAACGACTGCGTCAAGGAGTTCACTGATGCCACGGTGTTGGGTGGTGCTCGTCTTTATGATGGGCTTGATGCCTAGGCGGTCGAAGGCGTTTAGATCCTGGCCTTTTGCTTTATCTAGCTTGTTGATGACTAGAAATACTGGCTTGCGACTCTTTAGGGCCATTTTGGCAACACGGCGGTCTTCATCCGTGATGGGGATGTCTGCCTCGACAACAACCCAGATAATATCTGCGCTATCTGCGGCTTGCAGGATTTGCTCTTGGATGGTGAATTCGAAGTCATCTTCGGCATCTTTAATACCGGCAGTATCAACAAGCCAAAAGTCTTGGCCGTTCCAGCTGGCCTTTGCCATGATACTGTCACGAGTAGTGCCGGCTTCTTGGGCGACAATTGCCTCGCGGCGGTCAAGGATCACGTTGAACAAACTAGACTTGCCCACGTTGGCACGCCCGACGATAGCAACAATCGGCACTCGTTGATTACTCATTGCCGTCCATTATATCAGAGGTAGAGGTATATTGACAGCTTAAAATAAAGAATGCGTAGTATGTACTTTAGTGTGTGGCATTTTTTGATGTGATGTCACGGTATGCACCAGATGCTAAATCGCCTAAAGTATAATCGCCGAAATGTGTGCGATGGAGCGTGCTAATCGCATAACCTAGGGATGCAAAGGTGCGGCGGATCTGTCGATTGCGTCCTTCGTGCATGCGTATTCGCCAGTGGCGATCATCTCCTTCATGCATCCGTTCTAGGGCAAGCTTACTGAGGCCGTCGTTGAGCTGTATGCCCTTTTCGGCGATCATCTGACGATGGAGTGGAGGTAATGCCCTACCTAGGCGGATCTCATAGACTTTCATCTTTTCATACTTTGGATGAGTGAGTTCTTGCGCTAGTTGGCCATCGCTGGTCAGCAGTAATAGGCCGGATGAATCTTTATCGAGGCGACCGACAGGATTGAGTGGTCGTAGCTCATTCGGGAGGAGGTCATATATTGTCTGACTCCCCTGCCCGTCCCGGCTGACGACATAACCAACCGGCTTATTGAATAGTACCGTTTGTGTGGGGCGCGGTGCCTCCAGCTGTCGGCCGGCTAGAAGAATAATATCGGTGTCGCTCACTTCTTGTCCGGGTTGGGCTGGTTTTCCATTGACCCATACACGTCCATTGGCTATTGCAGTATCAGCCGCTCGGCGTGAGAGGCTGCTGGCATTTGCTATCCATTTATTGATGCGCATGGTTGGTAGTATACGCTAGAGTGAAATACTGTTGGGGTCTACAGGGGCGCCGCTGGCATTTGTTGCGGTCGGTGAGATGACATGTCCGGGTTGATGCTGCATAGGATTCATACCGGGCATAGCATTAGGGTCGGGCGCGGGAGCGCCACCGGCCTGGCTGCTACCGTCTGGGTTCATACCTTCTTTGGCGAGCAGATCATGTAGATTTGGCTCGGCCTTGGTAGTGTCATTGGCGAGCGGTTTGATTATTTTCTTGTTAGAGATGGTGACACTGTCGCCCATAACTGCGCTGGGAACCGTAGGCGTAGATAATTGAGGTTGGTTGCTTTCTCCCATGGCGGAAGGTGGTGTTGCCAGTGGAGGCGCGGGCACGGGCGTGCTTGGTTGTGCTGGCGTAGCATTTGGTTCGGGAGGCGCAGTTGGTGCTGGGGGCTGGATGGTTAGTTCGGGTTTGTCGGGTTTTTCCTCACTCGGAGTACCGGATATGAGGTCTTTTACTGCCGCATCCATGACGGCATCACCGTTTCCCGTTGGTGCAGGCTGCGCGTTTGCGATAAAGGAGTTGATTTGCGCTTGCATCGCTGCTTCCTCGGCCGATGTATCTTGTGCTGCCGCATTCGCTGCCGTGGTTTCTTGCTCTTGTAGAGTCGGTGCGGGCACGGGGGGTGCAGGGGCTACGGGAGCTGGGGGCTTTGTAGCGGCTGCGGGCGGCGTATTGGGAGCGATTGATGGTGTAGGTGCAGGAGCTACAGGAATCGGTGACGTCGGAGGTGCGGGCTCTGGTGCTGTCGGCGCTACAGGAGCCGGAGTCGGTGGCATCAGCACGGGGGCTGATACTGGAGGCGTAGGAAGAGGCGCGACTGGTACAGGAGTCACTGGTGTGATGGGAGCTACTGGCTGTTCGATTGGTGGCGCCGTTGGTACTACTTGGTTCGTTGGGGCTACGGTCGCTTCAAGAGTCGGTGGTGCACTTGGCGCTACTGGGGGTGCAGTGTTCACTGGTGCGGCTACCATTGGTGTTACGGGCGCAGGAGCCGGCGGCATTGGTGCCGGTATAGGCGTAGGAGCTACCGGTGCTAGCCCTGCTGTGGGCGCAGGTGGTGGCGCTCCTGCTAGTAGGTCGCTCGCGCTTTTAACGATATCTTCAAGAGTCACTTGTGATTTGACGAGGTATCGATCGGCGCCTAACTTGTCGGCACGGGTCTTGTCTTCAGCTTGGCCAAGCGCAGTGAGCATAATGACTTTTACTTCCTTCAGACCATCGGTATTGCGTAGGATGTCGAGCATTTCAAAACCACTAATACGTGGCATCATAACGTCAGATATAATTAGATCTGGTTGCTCTTTTTTGGCAATTGATAGTGCCTCTTCCCCGTCTTTTGCAGAGATGATATCATAGCCTTCGGCTTGGAGACGGGCCTCATAGATTTCGCGTAAGTTATTGTCGTCCTCGACCAACAGAATTTTTGCCATTATTCGTTACTACCTTGTTACCCGTTGCTTATGTTTAATTTTATTGTAGCACGATTTTTAGAGATGTAAGCCCTACTCTACTACTGTGGCGGCGTAGCTGCGGCTGCTGATTGCATTTGTTGTGCACGCAGGCTATCTATGCGTGGCAGATTGATGAAGAAGGTGCTTCCCTTGCCCATTTCGCTCTCCACCCATAGACGACCTTGATACATTTCGATAATCTTTCGACAGATGAAGAGACCTAGCCCGGTGCCACCTATAGTGCGGGTGGCTGAACTGTCCACGCGGTAGAATTTTTGGAACAAATGTGGAATGTCTTCGGCGGGAATACCTGCGCCTGTGTCACGGATGTAGGCTTGGACTACTTCAGTATTGCCGGTGAGTCCAATACTGATTTTACCGGCATCAGTATATTTACAGGCGTTGTCGAAGAGATTGGTGATAACTTCACGCAGACGATCAGGGTCGGCATTAACGTAATACAGCGGTTTCACGACTTTACGGCCGTCCTCGTCAGACTTAGTAGCATCGATGGCTGCATCGCTGCCGACGACAAATTCTGCTGCGAGACCTTTTTTCTGGGCTGAGAAGCGTAAATCTTCTACAAGTTGTTCCATGAATGCGCCGATTTCGATAATTTGTGGATGATTGGTTAGTCGACCATCTTCGGCCTTGGCGCTGGTTAGTAGGTCTTGGAAGAGTTCTCCAAGGTGTTGGGTGCTGGCGTGTGCTTTTTCAAGGAAGCTACGCGCCCTTGCGTCGATTGTGCTCACCTTGTCGTTCAGGGCTAATGCTAAATAGCCTTCGATCGCAGCAACAGGTGTACGCATTTCGTGACTGGCGGTGCTAATAAATTCAGCGCTTTGTTTTTCTGCTGCTCTTTGCTCGCTGACATCACGCATGACGGCAACTGCGCCGTATACTTCCCCACTGGCGGTTACTACTGGAGATATAACGAGTGAGATAACTTGTTTTTTGTCGTGTCGTGACGTAATTTGTAACGTGCTATTTATGAAGGCCTTATGCGTTAGTACGGCAGTGAATGGATACTCCTCTTCGGGAATTTCCGAACCATCATCCCGCCTTACTTTCACTACTAGTTTTACCTCCGTACCTGCTGCTTCTTCGGTTGTCCATCCAGTCATATTCGAGGCGGCACGGTTCATTAGGGTGATCTGTCCTTCAGTGTTGGTTACGATAACACCATCGGCAATAGACTGAATGAGAATCGCCGACTGCGTCTGGTTGGTACGGAGCATCCCGGAGAGCTTACTCATTTGCTTGTCTTGTTGGCTGATGAACCGATTACGCCAGAAGAAATACGCAATAATCGTGATCACCATGGTGCTTCCTAGCATAATCCAAGACTGCTGGTTGACGGCCTCAAGACGGAAGTTACTCTGCGCGAGCACGAAGACGCCACTGAGGAGTACGGAACCCATGAGCCCCGGCACGCCATACATGCCGCTGAGGAGAGCAGCCAACGCCCAAAGAACAAGGTACAGCATTCCTCCCCAGTTGGAGCCGGTATTGGTGATGCCATTTAAAAGCACGAATGCGTTGAGCATGCTTGCGATAAGTGTTGCCAGTGCGGCACCTAAGCGTTGCACTAACCAATATGGCCCAAGTATGTAGACGAGCACCAAAATCGATAGTATGGGTGTTACACCATTATCCAGGTTGAGAGTGTGGCCCAGACTGGCTAGGTGCGGTTGCGGTACGAAATGTACCAAAAGATAACCGGCAAGTACGACGGTGTTAAGCAAAACAATGATACCCCAGTATGTGCGATACCAGAATTTCGCCACATGAAACATGAAGTCGTCGATGGCCATTGGTCTTAGTATACTACGCTTATGGTTTTATAGCAGGAGCTGTTCGTTGCGATTCCTCCCCTGTTATGCTAGAATTAAGCGGCTATTTACTGAACGATTTTCGTTCATGCGTATGGCCCCTTCGTCTAGTGGTCCAGGACGTCAGGTTCTCATCCTGAAGATCGCGGGTTCGACTCCCGCAGGGGTCACCAAGTAGTTATTTCAGAATTTACAGAGAGGAAAAGTTCCAATATCTATTGTTGGAGCTTTTCTTTTTATCACCTGTCTCTGTTGTTTTATGTTCGTCTCCTGTAGCGGAAACTACATAAATTGACACTCGTTGTTGTAAAATGACAGTGTATGCTATACTTAAATCATGAAAAATCCAGCACCAACAGCCATCCGACTTTCAATCACCAAAGATGTTCGCAAGACTTTGGATTTGGCAAAGAGACGATACCCAGCCCTGTCCGATCCGGAGATCCTAAAGTTAGGCTTGTCTAAAATCGTCACCGAATATAATGAGACTTCGACCCTCGCAGAAGATCATAATGAGATCCGGCGCGTATCCTCTGCCGCACTGGGCAAGGAATATTTAGAGAGCATTGAAGAAGATATCTACAGTACCAATATAGGCAAAAAGGTAGACTTTTCGTGAGTACGCCGAAAGCCTTCGGTATATACACTGCACGATTTCCTTTTTTAGATTCTGGAGAAACAAAGATTCGTCCGGTGGTTGTGGTTAGCAAGCCGCAAGGTTCGCACAAAATAATTGCAATCGTGCCGGTTTCCTCAAGACTGACAAGGGAAGAAGTAGATGTAGCCATTACTGAATGGAGTAAGGCTGGCTTACTCAAGCCGTCTGTTGCTCGAGTGCACAGACTGACCACTATGCTGCAGGCGGATTTAATTGCCGATCTCGGTGTTCTAAGTGTAGAAGAGATTCGGGCGTTGCAAACTTCGTTGAGAAAATATCTAGACCTCTAGTTTCTCGAGTTTTTGACTCATTCTCTATGCTCCCCCAAAATTGTTTCCATGTAGAGCCCCGCGCGGTCACCATGACATTATTCAACTCCTAGTTGGCTACAATAACTGTCATGAATGCAAAAAAGCTACAACTAGCAAAAGCATATCGTGGGGCTTGGCGAGTGTAACTATGTTCTTTCTGATACTCGGTAACAAGCAAAATAACGCTTTAAATGCTGCTACATTCGTGCTGATTGTTGCTGGCATCATTTTCTCTGTCCTGCAGGACAAGAAATGGAAGAAAATCTAGGGCAGCGCAAGGTTAGTACTGTAGAGCGTTGACAGCGCTTCAGCTCATTTTGGCTACAAAGCGTTCCACGTTTGGTAGGTAGAGCTTAGCTCGCGCACTTCTGGACTATAAACTTGGCGAGATAGCTCTTTTTTGCGGCATTGAGTACTTCTTCTCCTGTGGGACTGCCCATTTTATTAAATAGTCCAGCATTTTTTTCGTTGGTATATTTGTTCCCTAGCCCATATACCGTCCAACTTGGAGCGTTGTTCTCTTTCATAGTGGCTCTAATAGACACGACACAAGAAGCCGTTCCGCCTATGCTCGCTACAAATCCAGCGGTCCTATATGAAACTGGGTCGCCTTTTGATTCGCGGCAACTCAGTAGTTCGATACCTGTTGTTTTTCGTTGTGGCGTGAAACCACCGCCTTTAACGGCCTTAACGGCGCTACCTCGAGCTTCACTTCGGGAGTGTGGGGTGCAGCTGCGGGTTGCGGAGGTGCTACCGCTGTCACTGCCCCAACCTCCCTTTGCGCCTGCGCCGGTGAGTGCAATGGCAGTGGCGAGAACGGGCGGCCCCCATCGTGCTGCGGTTCTTCGCAGCCACTCGCTTTTGGCTGGGTTCGGTTCGTGCGGACTAAATTGTTCGAACACGTTGGGGTCGATCTGCCCCTCTTGCGCGACTTCGCCGAGACTAACGGGACTAAATTGTTCGGTTGGTTCTGGCTCGATTCTTTCAGGATGTGGCTGGATCATTGACTACTCCTTTTAAGTGTTTGTGTGATATATTGGCGGTTTTCTCTTTTGTAAATAGCTATGACGACGCCTTGCCATATCGACGGCCGTAAGACCGCTTACAATTGTCCCGATCCAAAGATCGAGAGGGTCTGCAGTGTGTCGTTTGCTGTTAAGTTGGCCAATTAATGGCGCCCGCTCTGGAATATGGGCTGTGACGGCCGAACCACTATCCGTTTCCCAAGCCGCATTAACTACAAAGCCGCAGGCCAAGCCACCACCTAGAGCTAGTGCAAGACTTGCCGTACGAATGTTATTAGATGTTTCTAGGGTTTGAGTGGCTGCATAGGCTGTCATTCCGATAATTACACTCCAGCCCACGTTGCCTATATGCTCTGCCGGATTCCAATTGCCAAGTGGTCCACCGCGAAAGCTGTGGACATTATCGTTGACACATTCACCAGCCCACCCCAAGGTTGCCGTGGCAAGTCCATACAAGGTGTTTTTTAGCTCTTCGCGAATAGTAAGTTGTGGAGCTCTAGCTTCTTGTTCATGCATGTAGGAGAAAGACCGTGTTCCCTGGCGTCGTCAATGATGCCATCGCCACTGGGGTTATTTTTTTGCTCAGTGCCATGCTGCAGCGTGGATCAAACTGTTCGGTTGATCCTAGCTTGATTGTTTCAGGAAATATCTCGCCCATCGATTGCTCCTTGTTTATGAGTCGATTATATACCACATCACTTTCAAGGATTTTTATTCAAAGATTGCTTAATCTTTTTTTGGTTTGACCATCCCGCAGGCTGCTACATAAAAGCAAAGAACTTCAAAATATTGAGCTTAACTTTCCTACTAGTTCAGTTCGATTACTTGCTTGTCCTAGTACGTGCAGCTATACGGGTATCGTAGATCCTAGCATGCGGCGTCTGAACAGGCCTCACGTTATTGTTACGCTGGGCGTTTCTCGCTGGTGTAATTTGTTTAGACTGTTTGTACTTTTGCCCATCATATTGCACTAAGTAGACCGCGCAGATCCCTGGGGTCTGCGCTATAATGCATATGTTACAATCTACCGAGAGGTCATATGCCACGATTGCCAGTCCCTGGTTCCGACAATAATACTTGGGGAGCTGTTCTAAATGAATATCTCTCTCAGGCCCTTGATAGCTCGGGTAATTTGAAAGCCGGCTCCGTAGGGCCAGCCCAAATTGTTGATGGCACTATACCGCAGGCCAAAATTCAGAATCTGTCAACTGATCTTGCGGGCAAGTTAAGCAGCGCTGCACGAGGCGCAGCCAACGGTGTAGCTTCACTGGATAGTGGCACGCAAGTCCCAGTCCTGCAGTTGCCTACCGGCGTGGGCGCATCGCAGGTTGCGTTGGGTAATCACAATCACGCTATAACGAATCTGAGCGACTACGATAATACCACGCCTCCGACCAACGCACAGGTCATCACATGGTCGGCTTCGGCGGTTAAATTTAAAGCAACAGACTTGCCTGCGGCACCTGCACCGGTCGTTCTAACTGATGCTGCAACCATCGCTACTGATGCGAGCTTGGGGACGCATTTTAGAGTAACGCTTGGCGGAAATCGTACGCTAGCGAATCCAACGAATCCTTCTGATGGACAAAAGGTAATGTGGGAATTTATTCAGGATGCTACAGGCACGCGGGTTATCACCCTTGGTTCGGCTTTTGCAATCGGTACGGATATTAGTTCAGTAACTCTTACTACTATTGGCGGCAAGAGGGACTTTATGGGTGCCATATATAACTCGATTAGTAGTAAGTGGTATGTCATAGCCTTTATCAAGGGCTACTAGCTATGGCAATTGCTGTTCGATCTGCCTCCAGTGCTCTTGCAAATTCTGGGAGTGTAATAGTTACAAGGCCAGCGGGCGTAGTTAGCGGTGACTTATTAGTGGCCTTACACTTCGAAGATCCCTTTGGCTCACTGGCTGCTATGACAGCGCCGGCGGGTTGGGCGCTTGTTGGTACGCATACCGGTGCTAGTGGTAACCCTTTTGGTAAGGTTTGGTACAAGGTCGCCGGTGGATCTGAGCCTGCCTCATACATATTCGGACAAGATGATACCTCCGTAGTTGTTGTGGTAGCAATCAGTGGCCAGGATGTAACGGTTCCAGTGAACGTTGGCCCGGTTTGGTTTGACGGAGGTTCTGCTCAGCTTGCTCATGTTGCTCCCGATGTGACTACTACGGCGAGCGGCTGTTTGCTGCTTTGCGCGTGGTCGTCAACAAGTGACTTCGCCCTTTCATATACCCCGGCGGGTGGGATGATCGAGCAAGGTGATATTACTTCTGCTTTTGTCTTTGGCTCGGTAGACAGTGAGGTGCTGGGTGCGGCAGGCAGCACGGGTACGAGGACGGCGACAGCAAGCAGCAGCTCTAATAATAACTACGCTGCTGTTTCACTGGCTATATCTCCGCTCGGTACCAGCACGAGCAATCCACCCTCGCATTCGGCATTTGCATCTTTTTTCAACGTGCAGATCATTCCAGAAGTATTCACGCTTGCGCCGAATACAGTTCCCAATCCGGGGCAAGTTGGGTACCTAGGCAAGGTGAATGCCCTCACTATTATTGATGGCACGGCCCCTACTCCCGTCGGAACCGTTTGGGAGAATGGGTACCTGCGGGTTAATGCCGATGATGTAGAACTGAGCGGCTATTCTGTGAAGGGCGGCATCGACTGCTATGGCGCCAATCTGACTGTTCGTAATTGTATGGTTGAGGGAAATCAATTTTCGTTCTCGGCCATACTTATCCGTAATGGCACGGGTACTATTACGGATACGACTATAACGTACAAGACGGGTGACCCCCCTCCTACACCTAACTGGGGTAATAGTGCTATCGGTTCGGACCAAGGTACTGCAACGGTCATTACTCGTTGCGACATTTCGGGCTACCCTGATGGGATAGGCATATTCGATAGTTCGCTCATTGAGCAAAACTATATTCACGGCCCTGCCCTACTCGGTGTGTCTCCAAACGAGACGCATAATGACGGCATACAATATTATGGTGGCAGTGGGTTAGCAATTCGTTATAACCGTATAGATATTAGCTCTAATGGGCTGCCCTGTGACGGTGTGCATCAAAATGGTTCTATTTTTATCCAGCCAGCCGGTGGCAGTACTGCAACGAATCCTGAGATTATTGGCAATAATCTGTTTGGCGGTTCGATTACTATGCGCCTAGAAGAACCTGCAACCGGTGCAGTCATACAGGATAATGTTTTTGGCGTGCCGTTCTATACGGATGTTGAAAGAGAGCCCGGCTTTATTATCGCGAGCTGGAGCAATAATCTTGACCATAACGGGACTCCGATCCCGCAACCCTAAGCCCGTACGCTAGTCTTCTTTGAGCGCCATTTTTGGCATTACACGTGGGGGGATCTATAGGTATTGCCAGAGCTGTTCAAAGATGAGGCGTTGCATGGCTGCCGCTGCTGGATCCTCGACCACTACGCCATACGGCGTAAGGTCGCTTGAAATAGAGATAACGGCCACCTTATTACCATAGATTAATGTATAGCTAGAAGCATCGACGCTTGAGGAGTTGGAAAGCCATTTGCGCTCGGATTTATGAGCTACTTCCCCGCCCTGACTCATGCCAATGACTTTTACCATGATTTCTGCTGCAATACGTCGCTGGGTAAATTGTGGAAATTCACGATAGAGGTATTGGCGAATGCGGCTTGAAGAATAGCAATAATAGAGTGGGTCTTCTAGCCCGCGACAGGTCTCAAGGACGTCTTTGAGAATAGTTGCAACGCCATCGTCCCCATCGTAATAGCGAACGACGGGGCGTCCGGTGGGACGAGTGTGCTTGGCTAGGATGCTAGGTATGATGGCTTTGGCTGCTTCGGAGACATCTAGTAAATCGCGACGTTTGTCACGAATGAGATCGTATATTTTTTCCGGTGATTCGGCGGTATAGTATTCGCGTTGCCCGCGTTGCACAACGCTGACTAGCCCCGTGACAAGCAAGCGCTTGAGAGCCTCATGCGTAGTGCCACGATTGATACCGGTACGAGCGGCAATTTTACGAATCGAAAGACTGTTATTTTGCAGCAGCGTGACATAGGTGGCCGCATCTGCGGGAGCTAATTTGAGGTCGGTTAGCAGTTCAACTAATTTATTGTCACTTTCCATTTCTACAATTGTATCATTAACAGATAAAAAATTGTCATTTTATTGTTGCCAATTACTCTTGTAGGCTTGCGTGCCCTTTGGTATAAAACAGTACTGCAACTACATATGGCTATAGAACAGACAAATAGATTGAACATTTGCGGCTTCGGCGGCGGCAGCGGCGGCTCAGTGCTGGGCGTAGGCCTTGCTAATGGCTTCCCTGACGCGAACGTATCGATCGTCGTGCCTATGGGTGACGGTGGTGGTGGAACTAAAATTATTTGCAAAGAGTTTGGTGGCCCGGCGTTTGGTGATGTAAGCAAAATTGTGGGAGAGACGGCCGCCAACGAAGCTGCAGGTGATTTATTTGCTAATCAGCGTTTTAGTGAAGCTACAACGACAGAGGATATACGCGAGCTGAACGAACGCATGCTTGGCAATCTGGTGACGACCGGTAAAGATACCGATAGGGCTAGTAGACTGCTTGATGATGTGGCTGCGTTGAGTGATGAATTGATTGCGCGACGTCGTGGCCTCCGTAGCCTGAGGTATGGCAATCTTATACTGACAGCGTTACGACTCGATCATGGGGACGATAGTATGGCTGCCGTAAGAGAAGCAAATGGCTTGTTGGACACGAGAGTGGATGTCGTGCCCGTTACTGCTACGCCCCATAACGTCGTCATGTATGATCCATGGCTCAACCAGGTTGTTATTGGAGAAGGTCGTATTGATGACTATGTCATGCGTGCTCACCCAACTGGTACGAATATTTGGCTTGAGGCCGGGGAGATACGGGATAAAATTATCGATGACCCACATGAGGTGGCCGAGTATCTTGCGAGCATTGAAGATCGCCCCGCACCTACCATTAGCACGGAGGCTGCTGCGGTGATTATGAACGCACACGTTGTCGTGATCGGCCCTGGGAGTCAGAGGACATCCATTGCGCCCGCATTGAAGCCTACTGGGGCTCAGGAGGCATTCGCAGAGCAAGCGCGGCATAAAGGGTCTCGTAGAGTAGGAATTATGAACTTGAAGGAAGAAGCTACTACTCCTGGATTAACTTTTGAAGCGAGTGTGGCCTCAATGCGGGGGGACATGAGCCAAGACTTTACCCATTTACTGTACAACACCGATACTGCCGGCCTTTCTCAAGGGAGCGTACCTATATACCCAGCCTCGGAGCGTTTAGTAGCTAGCGGCACGGTTATTATTGGCGCCTCACTAGTAGGTGGGCGTACCGAGGCTCATCCTGATGACACCGTTGCTCATCTTAGAACGGATATGCATCATGACATGTCTGTAGTTACTGAAACGCTGAGAACTCAGGTATTGCAGGAAGTTACTGCCTTTGTCGGTGTCTAGGGACAAGTCAGTGTCAAGAGAAGGACCGGGCTTGCCTGGTTTCGATTTCTTCGAATAGTTTTGCAATTCGTGTCGGATTCTGCAACAAGTCATAAACCGTTATTCTAATGATAAACCATCCATGAGCCAGCAGATAGGCGTCGCGTTGCTTATCTTCAAACACTGGGATGCCCCCGATAATTTCGTGTTGCCTACCATCCAATTCGACTGCGATTGTTTCCTTTTTTGAGATGAGGGCAAAGTCGAGTGTGAATCGATTGCCAGTAACATACTGCGGTTCAATAGTGTAGCTCTTCGGCACGGCTTTCTTAAGGATGCCCAGGAGTTTTTGTTCGAAGATGTTCATCGGCCTATTGGGTACGGGCCGTTCCTCCTGTTGGCCGAGTGCATTACAATATTCTGCAATATCTTTGAGTTTAGATTGACCATGCAATGCATACTCTAAGTCTCCAAGAATGAGTAGCAGGTGTTTTGCGCGAGAGATCGCCACATTGAGTATCTGTTTGTTGCTGATATACCAATAGTCTGAGTTGCCATCTCCCTTTTGAGCTAAGACGGGTGAGAAGAGTAACACATCGACTTCTGATCCTTGAAATTGATGTACGGTCAGTACGCGTACGCTGTTGAGCGCCTCCGGTTCGAATTTTTTGGCTAACTCATCGGCGATAAGATTTCGCTGTTTTGCATATGGCGTGGTGATGCCAACGGTGAGATCGCGTTGGTTGGCAATGGGCAACAGCCGTTCCAATATTTTTACGATATATGCAATTTCTTGTCTATTGTACCGACTGCCTGATTTATATTTGTATGCTGCCCCTTTTACGTCGATCCACTTGACGCCTGGCTCCATGCTTTCTGGCAGTTTGGAGGCGGGTTCATAAATGCGTAATTTACCACCGTAAAAGACATCACTAAATAGATTTGCGATCAGGGTATTGGAACGATAGTGATTTTTGAGTTCTTGCTCTGGTTCGGTCAGCGCTTTCTTTGCTGAATTAAATAGAGAGACGTCACTATACCGAGTGAGTGCTGGGTAAAAGTCGTGGCCCGGAAGCCCATATTTTTCGGCAAGTTCATCCTCCAGCTTCTGATTGATCTTGGCGATATGATTCAACTGGTTTTCATCACCGACCACGACCATGTTATGGGCGCGGTAAAGAGCTGGTGCTGCTGATGGCAGGTCAATCTGAGAAGCTTCGTCAAAGATGACGTAGTCGAACAAGTCTGCCTGTAGCGGGAATGTGGCCGCTAGCGATTTAAGCGTGCATGACCATATATTCATGGCCTTGAGTGCCGCACTGACGTATTTATCGCTTCTACCTGATTGGTATCCATTAGATTTTTTATTTTGTACGGCGTCGATATAGGACAATAATTGTCCATAGAGTCCGTTCTCAAGTATGAGTGATAAGTAGTTCGCCTCCACATAAGAGCGACTTATCTCTACATGAAATTGCTTCGCTTGTTCAATAGTTTCTAATACTGTGTGGGTTGCTCGCCTTTTACGTATGCCCTGCGACAAGGCGGCTACCTGTATGCCGACTACGAAAGCGGCTACCCAAGAGAGCATGCCTGTTCTGCGTTTTTGATTTTGCTGGCTTTGTAGTGCGCGCGATAGCAGCCTATACATTGTATTGTTATGTCGAACGTAGTTGGCGTCTTCTTGAATGTCATGCCAATTCTTTGTTATATCCCTGAGAGAAAAATCTGATATTGGTGCGGTCTGCTGATCATTGTATTGACTGACCATTTCTTCAAGACGTCGCCCGAGATCTTGGCGGATTTCCTTTTTTCCGGTCTGCATCATAAGGTTCGCGAAATTATCGTTGATACGTTCGTTCACTACGCGTACCGCTTCACCGGTATGGCTGACAAAAAGTACTTTTTTCTTCAAGAGAAAAAGATTGATGATGAGGTTGGCTATGAATTGGCTCTTCCCTGTCCCGGGTGGGCCGGTGACCACAGTCAGCTCGCTACCAAGGATATGTTGAATGGCTCGGAGCTGGTACTCGTCGAACTGGAACGGTAATACGGGCGTAAAGTCGCTATATCCGTTTGCGGTTGGTGTACCAATATAACGCAGCGAACTGCTTGCTAGATCGGTCCTTTTGACCAGTTTTTCTAAGTCATTTAGGATATGGAGATTGTAGGCTGAAGCCTCGCTCGCATATAGTACGGCCTTGTTATATATGACGGTGCCACTATATGGATGGATGTTGTCGGTCGTTGATAGGTTTTGTGGATCAATTCCTTCGACGAATGTTAGCTGAGTCTCTTTTTTAAGCAGATACAGAATTGTTTCCAGCTTTGGTTTTTTGTTAGCTTCAAATATTTCGCCAACAGCCGTATTGAGGGCAATGATTTCTTCTTGCTTTAGGCCTAGTTTTTCAAATGCGTTGGCCCCTAGCGTCGGCGTGGACTCTCCTCTCGCAAGAACCGTTTCACTCTCCCCTACCTCAACATCAAGCCTCATTACGAATAGTGGGGCGATTTTGTTCTTTTTGTTTTCGGTAAACATCAGCATGGGATAACCGAAGTACACCTCTTGGCCTTTTAGTTTTGATCGAGTAACCAGATCATAGGTTTTGCCGTTCTGTAGGGTATAGGTGAAATCGCTTTCGGCAAAGATAAAGGGGTCTTGGGGCCCTTCAAATAATTCCGTTCTGACTCTTGAGGCCAGGCTAAATTTGGAAGTATGCACGACAAAACTTTGTTCAAGAGCGCTTTCGGATTTAATACAGTCACGCCAGAAAGCGATTATTGCCTGATACGGGTCCATGACATAAGAATACCTAGAGCGGCCAGTAAATCAACTGCAAGAAGGTTTTTTTGAGCTGCGGTAAAGAACTGATTGATTCAGGAGAGTTATGCCGGGAGCAGCATTTTATGGTATAATATAGATCTCAGAAGCTGATTACTTTTTGTGTCCTTAATGGTGAGGCTATGTCTAAGCAATACGAGATAGGTGATGATCTGCGCATAGCGCGGACGAGGGTTGCGACGAGAACGTTCGCACAGTTAGCACAGCCAATTGGTTACGAAGCGTGGACAGTAAGCTTGAGTCGAGGCAATGGCGAACGGACTGATACAGAAATACGACATATGTTTGATCCGAATGATGGTTATCATAATACCGAAAGACTGTATAGCAAAATGAGGGGAAAGATTGGCACTTTTGTGGGTGTGGTGGCAGTCCTCCGAAATCAGATGATCGGCTACGCATGGGCTACGGATGATGTGGGCACGCTGAGCGTTCCTCGTCAGTATGCAAAAAGAGCTGCTTATGAAGCACTAGGTAAGCGGCCATATGCCAGCGTTGCTCAGCTCAATACGCTTCCCAAGTATCAAGGTCAAGGCGTAGGGTCTATTATGCTTGAAGAAGTGCTACGGCCTTTCGATCCCAACCAGAGGCCCACGGCATATGTATTTGACGAAAATAAAGAAGGGCTTGATTGGTGGACGCACCGTGGCTTTCGCCCGCGCCCAGAGGTGGCCACTCCAAAATATACCTATTTTGGTGAAGGTGCTGCGCCTGTAGATCAATGGCGGTTAGAGGCGTATAGTGTGGGTAGCGTTCAGGCCAGGGTTAGCTCATATGGTCCAGATTTGCCTTATTATGAGGTAGTTGAATCCGCACGGCATGGCTATGCCCCCCGCCCTCTCTAATTGCACCGACGAGAGGAAGCATATACACTGAATAGGCTATGGCAGTACTACCACAAAATCGCAAAGGAACGCTGGCAGTTGCTGCCTTTGTTGCTGTTGGATTTGGCGTTTATTTTTTGCGTAACTTTTTCACTGTTATTGCTTTTGCTGCCATCACGGCTTACTTATTGAACCCACTCTATTCGTGGCTGAGTCGTAAGCTGAAGCGTAAAAGTAGTGCTGCTTCGCTCACTCTTTTGGCGTGCGTAGCCATCATTATTATCCCGCTTGTCCTCGTTGGTTTCCTTACCTTTTTTCAGGTGCAGAATATTGTGCATAGTGTCCAGAACGGCACGCTAGATATTACTACTGTTGGAAAGTTCGGCCAAAAGTTACTAGATGACACGAACCGTTTGCTCGCACATTTTCCTGGTGACCACCATATAACCCAGGCAATGATTACCTCGCATGCTGAGAGTGCTGTCGGGACGATTGCGCAAAAAGTACTGAGTTTCTTGAGCGGTTCTGCAGGTAATGTGGCCAGCTTATTTGTCACGGTGATTCTATATATTTATCTATTTATGAATATGCTCATATTCCAGGGCACCCTACTTGGTGCGCTGCGTCGATTGAACCCACTCGGCATCAAAGCGAGCAATGAATATTTGACGAAAATGGGAAAGATGACTACGGCCATGGTGCGTGGTCAGTTTATCGTGGCTATTGTGCAGGGTCTTGTCGGGGCAATCATTTTAGCGTTTGTTGGATTCCAGTACCTCTTCTTCTTTATGTTCATGCTACTCAGTTTGCTGTCGATAATACCACTTGGTGGTGGCATTGTGGCTATACCTATCGGCGTGGTTCTATTGTTGACCGGCCATATTTGGCAAGGGCTGCTTGTACTACTAGGACATTTCCTGATAGTAACGAATATAGATAACCTTATTCGTCCTCGACTCGTGCCTCGCAGCGCGCATCTCAATTCAGCACTGACGTTATTATCGGTTTTCGCTGGGGTTGGTATGTTCGGATTTTTGGGCATTGTTGTGGGGCCGGTGCTCATGATTCTTATTGTTTCTACTATTCAGATGTATCTTGCGGCTCAAGAAGAAAAACAGCCGCTCGCTAAAGAGGGCTAAGTGATTTTTTGCTTAGCTGTAGTTTTCTTGAGAAATTCTAGAAAGAATTCTATACTAAAAATGAGCATACAAACATACAAAAAATGAAAAAGGAAAACATATGCAATCCTCCTCGGATAACCCTACCGACGCCGACACCCCAGTGGCGTCACCTAAAAAGATGTCGTCTTTATCTCAATTTTTCAAGCGTAACTCGAAGCTTGCTGTCTTTGTCGTCTCTTTCGCAGTAGTCGGTGGAATAATTGCTTTATATGTGACACATGCTGCAACCGTACCGGCACCTATTAATTCTGCTTTTAACGGCAAATGTTTAGACCTGCAAGCTGACAGACATGTCAACGAGGCAAAAATACAGTTGTACAAGTGTAATAATAGTACTGCGCAAAAGTGGACAATTCGTGAGAACGGCACCATCCATGCTAATAATACAGATAACTGGTGCCTTGACGTAAAAAGCGGCAAACGAGTAGCAGGGACTCTCGTGCAGCTCTACGAGTGTAATGGCACTGCTGCGCAAATTTGGAAACTTGGCGCCAATAACGCAATAGTTAATCCTCAATCTGGGCGCTGTCTGGATGTCCAGTACTCGGGCCAAGCCGATGGTACCCAAATATGGATTTGGGACTGTAACGCAACGAATGCGCAAAAGTGGCACCCGCAACAAGGTTCTACCCCACCCGTAACTCCTACCCCCACCCCGGTACCTACGCCACCCACACCATCACCGACCCCGACCCCTACTCCTACTCCTCCGACTTCAGGCCTGCAGCGACCCACCTGGAGCGATGAATTTAATGGCAATTCTCTGTCCTACGCTACAGATAACGGTGGCGGCACCTGGCGAACCAAGGGATATGAAGCCGGCGGCTCACTGAACAACGGCTATGGTGATTTTGTCGCTGAGAACTGGAATGCTACTCAGTCTCAACTCCAGCAATACGGACTGGCTAATGTTGCCAACGGCGTCCTCTCTATGAAGGCTATGCGTAATCCGGGTATCCCTGGTGTAGGCAACAAGTGGGTCGGGCCATACCTTGTATCAAATAATGTCACAAATCTTACCTGGCGCTATGGGTATTTTGAGTGGCGTATGCGTAATCCTAACCCCGTACGAGGCATGTTCCCCACCCTGTGGCTATTCAATAACATAGCAGACAAGCATAACGGTTACGAAGGTGCGGAGCTGGACATGATCGAGATCTTCGGCAGTAGGACTGGATCGCCCTGGTATGCCGGTGTCCACTTCAATCCAAATAGATCTGTTGGCGGCGTGAACAAAGAAGGACAGAACGTAGCAACACTTAATACCGATACATCTAACTGGCATCGCTATTCTATAGAATGGACCGCAGATAAAATTACTTATGCCCGAGACGGAGCTACTATTGGTACCCTTACTGGTAACGATGCTGCCTGGTATCGGAACGCTGATCTGGGTATTCGCATGAACTACACGATGGATCCTAAATTTGTAGGAGCCGGCTCTCCTAATCACAGTACAGACAACGATCCTGCTATTGGCACTATGCCCACCTCTGAAGTCGATTATGTGCGCTATTACAAGACTAAGCCAGTCAACCTACCTGGCGGCACCAACGACCCTTACTAGCAAGTAGGAGTGGGAGCTATATCTCTTAGTCCGGGAGTAGCTCACCTTCCCATTCGATTACTGGCTTATGCTGGTCTCTGTATTCTCCTCGTTCCCAGTCCCCCAGCCCTTTGATTTCTGTAGCAATCCGGGCACTCAATCCGGGTATGTGATCCAGCGGAGGTTCAGCCGGACGTATTGCTTCGGCGCAGATAGGAACAAACGACACCTGCCAGTCAAACTGTGCATCCTGGGCAATACGCATTACACGCGGCATGTGGTAGAAATTAGTCAGGATGCCGATACGTTTTTGTTGCAGCTCGGACCTGAACACTTTCCATAGTGCTCGAAAATTGCCAGATGTATCTGCACCAGAAACGACACGAACAATAGTTTCTTTTGGCACGCCCTTATTCTTGAGGAAGCTGCACATGCAATCGACTTTCTCTTGCCTTTTTGTTATGTTCGTCTTTTCCATACCCCCACCTACGATGATATACTTACCGATTTCAACTGTGGGATCTGTATGGAGTGCCGCAGCAGCCTGCATCCGTACTTGCCCGCCAAGATAGAGACCGTTCGAGTCGATTTCGTCAAACTGCCCTTTATCATTGACGATGCCTGGACATAATACGATGAGATAATCGTAGGTATTCATAAAGCCATAGTATGCTAGCTATTTGGCGGTACGCAAGCAGAGCTGCTTTGCTGCTGGCTGGCGACTGCCTGTTGCAGTCGGGGCATGATATGCGTATCGACATATACTTTTAGATTTTCTGTATCGAAATGAACTTGTAGCTCTTCCGTGGTCATAGTGGAGGCTTCTTTGGTGTACCAGTCTATCTGATACGCTTCCATTACCGCCATCCTTTCTTCTGGCCCTAGAGTTTGTACTAAAGTGAAAATATGTTTCAGTTGCGCTACGGCAGCCTCCTTCTCCTCCAGGACCTGTGCCGGATTTATACCTAGAGATTTTTTGTCCTCAAGTCGTTTATCTCTTGAATCATCTATGTCTTTACCATTCCGGGAGGCCACAATGTTGAGGCTTGAGCGAAAAAAGCTGTTATACAAATGTAAACGAGTTATTAATTCCCGCTCTTTGACATGTACATTGTGCGCTAGACAATTTTTTAGTATCCACGTATCTATGCCGTCAAATCTATTCGTGAGAGTCTTATATCTGAAGAGCCACGTTTTGGCAGATCCTTCTACGTTAAATGGTTGTGCATTCGCGATGATAATCAGGGATTCTTCGTCGAGCCCCTCAGGGTCGCTATACATATTCCGTACTCGTTTCACGCTAGCCTTGAACTCGGCGATTCGGCTACGAACTATTTTAGGAGATGCTATATGCCTTATGGCAATCCTACGAAGACCTACGTCGGTCAAGTCTGGATCGTCTGCAAAATCGGGAGCGACCTCTTCACAGGTACGAATAAAGGTAGCCGCCCGATTCATAGCCGAGCCGGGCGTTTCGAAGCATAGACGATAAAAGTCGGCTTTTTTCAAAAAGCGATGATTTGGATATTTTTCCTTGAACCGCTTTAGGCTTGATTGCATGGTTTCCATGGCGGCAACAGGATTGGACGAACGTGCCGCAGTCTTAAGTGGCTTCAAGTCTTTCATGGGTTGTGGCCATTCCCCTTGCCGCAGTGTGTCTAGGGTGATCATGAATGCGTACAATGCTTCTCGTGGAGTGGTTTGTCCCATTTTCTCGCACGCCCAAAGGAGGTCTTTCTTTGTAATTTCTTTGACAGGCATAAATTCAGCCAGAAGTCCGTCTAGGTAGGCGGGACTATACGAGATCGCAAAGCGGGGTCCAAGAACACCAAGATACTCAACGGCGGTAATATCTGCGAGTAGTGTCGGTGCTAATTCGTTGAAGAGCTGTTGCTCTGCTTCTATCCTGAGATCCTGTGGCCACCTGTAACGGATCATTATACTTAAGCGTCGAAGCGCCAATCGTTGCGTGTCTGTGAACGGCACTTTGGGTTCGAGGGCTGCTATAAAATCTTCGAAATTGGATGGAGGAGACCTATTGAGCATATTAGGGTTGGCTCGGAGCGTTTGTCGTAGTGCCTCTAGTTTTTCTGCGGGGGGCATGCCGAGTTCTTCAAATATTTCCGGGCGGTGGCGTAGGGCTAGGTCAACAGGGTTGACATGCCCCGCGGCCTTTAGCCTTGCAGCATCGTGCGCCACCTGTTCACATAGTGTCGAAAAGAGGGTTACGGGGACTCCGTCGGTTACGTCCTCGTTAGTGATCATGCCGTATAGCTGATGGCATAGGTGTGCAAGCTCAGAGGAGTCTAGGGAGGGAGCAGTATCTGTCAGATTTGCCATTGCTCGACCGATGAATATATCCGCAACTGTTCTCCCTGCTTTTCCTGGCGCTGCCTCTAAAGTGCCTGCGCGGTTATGTACGCGAATAAACCGCAGCGCCGCCTTTTCATCATTCGGCAGCTGTCCCATGGGGAATACGAAAGTTGGCTCTTGGGTGCGCGCTGCCTCGACGGCTTCAGCCTCCGACCTAACAACCATTCCATCAAACACGGCAATTTCGGCGCCCATAAAGTTGATTGCTTCTTTGGGACAATTATCTCCTTGTAAGGCGCAGTCTCCGCATACCCGTGCGGCCTTATTCAAGAACCATTGCCTTTGCTCACCTTGCTCTATCTGTTTGAATACTTCAGGCGCCTCGACAATACAATCTACACCAGGCGGCAGAATGTCTTCTCTGTCGAGTGGAGAGTGAAGAGGAATTTCTCCAGATGCCATAGTATATCTACTATCTACTTTAAATTTGATATAGTCAACATCATCCGTCTCCTGGCACAAGCGAATTGGTTTTAATGTTTTATTCATTTTTGTTGCATATTTTGCAACAAGAGTATTAAATGCAAACTATGATTAAGAAAATACTCAGCATACTTTCAGTTTTTGCCTTCATCACTCTTTTGTCTGTAGCGCAAGTCTCTGCGAGCCCAGTAGGTATTGGCATTGCTGCTGGTTATGCTAAGGGCAATAATACGTTTGACGTTGTGGTGAAGGACGCATCTGGCACGAAGCTAGTGCTCTATGTGAACGACAAGAGCCCTACCGATGCAACGGTTAATAGTAAGAATTGGGCAACCTTCCATCGAGTAGTGCTTACGGGCAGTGGTAAGGTATCTTTTGCAAGAGAAGTGAAGACCACGAACCATAGACCGCAACAGCGCCCGATAAATTACGTACGTTTCTATACTGTAGCCAACGATAAAGTTAGCTTCCTTGCCGGTAATCCAAATGCGACATCCCAAGTGATGCCTGTCCCCACTCCTAATCCTGTTGTTGTGCCACCCGCACCTGTTCCTACCCCCGTCCCTGCTCCAACTCCAAGCTGCACAAATGGCAGTTACGTAAACTCTGTCGGTAATACGGTCTGCAGTCCCGAGGTCAGTCCTAGTGCTCCAGCTGGCGCAACAGCCCACTGCGCGGATGGTACATATAGCTTTAGCCAGTCACGCAGGGGCACTTGTTCACATCATGGTGGTGTTGTGCAATGGTTCTAGCTTAGCGAATGAAACGAATTGCGCGTCTAGCAATACCGACACCGTAGACGATAATTACGAGGAAAACCAATATACCAACCATGACGAACTCAGACTGATCGATATTGTAGTTGTCCGTCAGGTGGAGCCACATGCCAAATTCGTCAAATGATAGTGCAAGTCCGATTCCATATACGATAGCGAGAGCCGTTCGCGACGCCTTTTCCCATACTAGTGACGCAAACCCTGTAGCAGCCAGTACGATAATGCCATAGGTAAAGTGATGGACATGAGTTCCGTGAACCGCAAGAAAAAGACCTGGGGAGGTGTCTACTATGAAACGGGCGATAAGGAATGTTGGAAGAAATCCGCAAAGTATCCAGAAAGGTATCTGACGACTACGTTTTGCGATAAGCTCATGATATGCAAAGTTTAGCGCTTTTAATATGGGCGTAGTCATAGTGCTAGTGTATCACTGAGTATGTCGGATATTGAGTTAATAAAGTTTGGCTCCTATGGCAGATAGAGTTATAGTGGCATCGCGTAAAAATTTTACGTTGAAGTAAAAATGACCGGATCTCAAGATGAGATATCCGCAGAAGGGCCTACCGAACGGGATTAGTACGTCACGGCAAGATTTTGCGGTGCGTGGACTGAGCCTAGGGTTCCTGAAAATTCGTGCCCTAGCTTTTACCCATACGCAATATTGCTATATTGTGCTCGACTCGTATTATCGGCATAGCCTTATCTTGAAAGAACTCATGAACGGCTTGCTCGACACCTGGTAGCTCAGGGCGCTGATAGTCATCTATAAGGATAGTTCCCTTCGGGGCCATGTTTGGCCAGACAAGTTTCAGCGAATCGAGGATGGAGGTATAAAAATCTCCATCTAAGAATGCGAACGCAATAGGATTGGGCACGGCATCATCGTCCAGCGCGCTAAACCAGCCTTTATGTATGATGGGGGGCTGTAATCTGGCGATATGGAATTGACGCAGGAACTCTTTTTTACTGACTGCTAACTTGCCAGCTTGGAAATCTACCCCTGCGGCACTAGCATCCCCAGTGGCTTTTTGAGGAAGGCCCTCGAATGAGTCGTATACATGGAACGGTCTTGTCTGTTCGTTTGCTTTATTGAGGAGACGCCTAATGAATAAACTGGTTGTACCGACGTAGCACCCGAATTCCACGACGGCCCCTGTTATGTTATCGGCTAGTACTTGTTCTAGTTCTCGCCAGATGAGGTTAATGTCGGCTTTTGAGACTTGATCCGAGATGAGTGGTTCCCCATGAAATCGATTGGCGCTCGTATTGGGAACACGGTGAAACGTGTAGGAATCTGCATTATCCATGGATGTACGCCTCTGGTAATTCATCCCAGTTAGACAAGTAGCGAGGAGAGCGGATTTGATGTTTGGGCTGCCAGCTTTTCCCTAGATCTTCTGCCGCATAGTAGAGCTTCCCTTTGCCATATTTTGCGGCGATAGAGTCCAATGCTTGCATGCGAGCCGTTTGGCGATCATGTCTGTCTGCGCTGATCGTCTGTAGGATGTCTGTCTGTAGGGCTTTCGCCGGTACGAGATCATATAAGAATACGCCTAGGCGGTGGTACTTCTGTTGACTATTAAAGATTTCCCCCAGTTGTTGTACGAGTAATGAGATTATTTCGCCGCTATCACTGGTGGGCTGGGGTAAAACGAGTTCTTCGACCCAACGACGATAGCCCGGTTTATGGCGGTTTGTATTCGTAAAGAAGCCGATGCGTCTGGCAAGGAGCGCTTCATTACGTAGCTTGAACGCGGCCTGTGCGCCAAGAGTAGCTATCGCTGATTCAAGTATGTGTGCCTCGGACACATCCTCCCCAAAAGTACGGCTACGCATAATGCTTTTGGCTGTCTCGTGTTCGCGGGTGAGCGGGTAGCAGGAGGTTCCGTTGAGTTCGGCGACTAATTGACGCCCGTGGATCCCCATCAACTGCTGTGCTCGTTGGGGGCGCAATCTAGCGAGCGCTAGGGCGGTACTGATGCCCTCGGCTTTTAGCTTTGGCGTTAGCCTCCAGCCTACGCCCCATACATCGCCAATGGGTATTCCCTGCAACGCTGCTTGCCACTCCTGTTCGTTTAGTCTTGTGAAGTCGAATACGCCGTTATATTGTCTCTGCTTTTTAGCGATATCGCTTGCCAGCTTCGCAAGTGTTTTGCTCGATGCAATACCGATGCTCACCGGGACCCCGATATTTTTTTCGACACTAGCACGTACGACCCTGCCCCACTCTGCATAATGAGTGATTGGTAGTGTGGATAGATCTAAGAATGACTCATCTACTGAATATACCTCGATGCGCGGTGTTACCGTCGCGAGCAACGCAGTGATGCGTCTACTGATATCGCCGTAAATAGCAAAGTTTGCCGAGAAGGTAGTTACCTTGTGGCGTTTGAAAGTCTCGCGCCACTGGAATGCTGGTGCTCCCATCGGGATGCCTAGCTCTTTTGCTTCGTTGCTCCGCGCTACGACGCAGCCATCATTGCTGCTCAGTACGACCACTGGTTCCCCTTCTAGCTCTGGCCGGAAGAGTCTCTCGCAGCTTGCGAAGAAGTTATTGCAATCTATGAGTGCAAAAGTTTTCATATTAGTGCTTCGCCTCTTCTCTAGCATCTGTGTGCACGGCCCCTTTTCGTAGCTCGTGGATAGTAGACGTAATAACACCCCAGAGCGTTGCTCCGGGCATCATGGCGCTGTAGATTGTGATGGCGAATTCGTTACGTGCTTCGTCCCACCAAAGAACAACATCATTATTCCGAGCATCAAGCGCTCGGTCTATGATGGCGACGTCACCATCGAATACGCCGCTGTTTTCCCATGTAGCACCACGCACACGGAATAAATATGTGCTTGTAGCGTGGTGAATGAGGAGCTTATTAAGATCAAGCCCATGCGTATTTTTGTCCAGTGCCGGATTAGGGAATCCGGTATGCACACTGACACCAGTTGGCGTGTCGCTCTCTTCCATGTGAGACTATTGTACAGTTTCTCTTATCGTCTCACTAGGATGGCTCTTTTGGATTTTCCCAAGAGTGTCATGGTATGATGGCTATTTATGGCAGAACAAGTAAGTGATGCAAGATTATTGCATACGTATGGTCAACCAGTACGTGAGGAATTTCAGAATGACCTTACTGCTCCCATGGATGCGTGGGCAAATCGAGTTGACGTGGCAATTGGTCACCACCCTGAGGAATTGCGTGCCGCAGGCAATCTATGCGTGACCGATGCTATAGATTATAGCGTGGCGGCCTACTTCCCTGACCTGTTTGACGACTGTGGCTCAGACGGCCTGCCGGTTCCCCTCACGAGCGAAGCGGCAGTCGATGCGCATATGGATAGCTACTGGCCAGAACACGTAGCCCGATACTGTGCACGGACCGGTATTACACCAAAGCCTGCGGACACGCCGTATAGTAACTACGGATCATGGCCTGAGCTTCAGCAGCGCGTCATCACGGGGTCTATGCGCAAGAAGCTTACCCATACACTTAAGGTGAGGGGGACTGATATGATCAGTCCGGAAGAGTGGCGTGCTTATCAGGCAGTCGATGAGGCTGCACAAAGACGTTCCGGGCCTGACAACCTTTGGGTTAACGCTGCGGATATGTGCGTGAAAGACCGGCGTATATTCCCTTCGGCATTGAAAGATGGCACGCTAGCGCTATTTGAGGATATGCCTGGGCGCTCTAAATCGTTTGTGGTCGCGGCCAATGTTGCGCTTGATTCTTTAGGGATTGCCAACATACGCGTACCTGTTGGTGACTATGATCTTGCATTCGCCAAAAGAATAGCGGCAACCGCTTGGCTTGCTGCTCATTTTATCAAGTATGACGTTGCGCACAATGCCGATGCGCGGGCTACGACCGCCGCTAACGCTGAATTTTATGGCTCCAAGACGATGCGAGCCTATAACATTGCTGGGGGCGATGCCCCGATTCGGCCGGTGGAGCAAGGTGTCATCGGCAGTGAGCAAGAAGGCAATATCACTACGGCCTCAAGTCTCGCGTTTTTGACAAATTCATATATTCCCGGCAAAGCAACTGGCCCGGAGGCGATAACCTGGCTTGCTGAGCATAATATGGTCACGGCATTGGCGCGAATCGCGGCATTGAATTTTATGGCGGGTGTGGCAACGCTAGCGGGCGCTCGTTATCCGGGCGCTGTCGAGAACATAGACGGAAGGCCACTTCTCGCACAGGGTTTCGTTGACCTTAATACTAGGGCACATGAACTACATACTCCCTATTTTGCTGAGGTGAAGCGAAAGATACATGAGCAAGGTGTTGATCCTGCTACTCTACCGGCGGCTATCGTGGCTCGTACGGGTAAGCGAGGTTGTACCCTGGCCTTTGCCCCGCGGGTAACTGAAGGAGAGGATCAACTAGACCCCGTTACGACGAGGTACACACAGACGTGGACCCGACTATTCGACGTGCTTGGTGGGGCCTCCGACCTGCCCTTTGTGGCCGATGAGGTGCCAGTACTTATAGCTGGCTATACGGCGGAGTCGCATGCGCTGCTTGCTGCCGCTAGTCGGGCCGATACAAAAAGAAAGAGATGAGATGATCCAAGTATGCGAAAAGGTTGTCGGTGGACTATTTAATGATCAAGTTGTTGCCGCTGAGCAGGTTCGATTCAGCGCTGGTGGTAATGGTATGCATCGGCGGGAGACCTGGCGCTGTACAGGGGACGAAGCAAATTATTACGTGAAGCTTTTTGAGGCTTCCGATAGTGGGCAGTTTCCTGAAATTGCATTTTTAGAAGGCTATGCTCCGGGCTTGGATTTTGTCGCACCTGGTCGTGTCTTTGAGGGATTGGACGATGCGCCCCCATTCGCCAATGCGATCGTGACCAAAGAAGTGCCGGGGGAACCACTCGATGCACTGCTGCAACATGCAGACCCTGACGAACAGTATCAATTGTCGGCTATTGGGGCTGTCAGTCTTAGCCGTCTGCACACTATTCCGGTCGAGGGCTTTGGCTTACTGCATGAAGCGGCGCCTAAATATCCGACGTGGGGTGCGTATGTGAACGGGATGGCAGATAGTCGCCTCGACCGAAAGGACTTATTGCGGGCGGGCGGACTGACCGATCACGAAGTTGCTGCTGCCTTAGAAGTTGTGCGACAAAGTGCTGATCAAGTTGTTACTCCAGTACTCTGTCACGGAGATCCTAAGGCTGCTCATACGATTATTCTTGAAGGTCATAGTACGCTCCTAGATTTTGGTAGAGCTCAGGGGAATATTCCTTTTCGAGACTGTTTGCAGTATGGTAGTTTCGATCCAACTTATCTTGCTCCTGGAGCATTGGTAGAGACAGTCATGGACGGGCAGAATATTGACGTGTCTTGCCGCCGAACAGAGGCTCTTATAAAACTTACGGGCTTAGTACTATATACAGCTGCAACCGGCGATAGCCATTGTGAAGAGCTTTCAAATATTATCCGTGAAGTGCTCACCGTCGATGGCCTGCCGGCTCATCTGACATCGGTCTCAAACAAGGAGTCGTTTGTTAGTGATCCGCTGATGGAGTTCTTCCCGTAGTAGGGTGATCCACTCTAAAGCAAGCGTATGGCCGTGTATAAGGGATGGCCTACGATTTTCGTCTAGCCATCCGGCATACTCCTCATTGCTTAGTTCGCCTTCTATGACTGCATCGAGCACATGTGTGTAGTCAAGATTTTTATCGACAAGTTTCATAAGGCCCCAGATGAGATCCTCCCTACCCATTCTTCTTGCCCAGCAAATGGTACTGTTTAGGATTTCTCGCTTACTTTGTTCATAGGAGAATGCGTCTATTTCGGGATCCCTTAATGCTGGGAACGCCTTTCGGCAGATGGCATCGGGCAGCTCAAATACTTGTTGCAATGTTTTGACGTCATTCGGGTCAGGATTTGCAATGGCTTTGGCGATAGCGCGAACTTTGATGCCGCAGTAAATGAGCGCGAATTCCAGTAACGATTGGGTGGCACAATTTTCAACGAGGTCGTTCGGTATGGGATTGCCTCGTATCCATTCCGGGCGTCCGTTTCGGGCTACGGTTAGCAGGTGGCCTGCAAAGTCTCTGTCGATATCGTGCTCAAGGGGGTCAGCTAGGGCGCCTACGTACAGGGGTTTGATACCAATAGGCACATTGAATTTTACAGAGGCTTCCGTACTCACCTTTCCGATCACCTGCAGGGCCGTAGCGGCTTCTTCCTCTTGGTAGTTAATAAGCATATCTAGATCGCTTCGTGGCCCAGGGTTGCCGAGCTGTACTGATCCGTAGGCAAGGCCGGATTCAATGTACGGATGGGGGCTTGGGTCTGTGTCTTGTGCGCCGAAAAGTTCTTCCATTACAAAGGTCGCGGCCTTCGCATGTACCCCCCGTTCGGGTACCCTATTCTCCATCAGCTCTTGTGGTGTAAAGACTTTTCCCATACAAGTGATCCAGCGTAAGTAACTAGAGTAGTCCTAATCCGTAAATAAATGTTTTAGTTTAGGACAAAAGGCTATGGTCGTAATTCGTCGGCGGCTCACAGCTGCTTCTAAACCAGCATTTCCGATGGCAATCACCGGATTTTCAGTATTTTTAGTAGGTAGTCTCATGACCAGTTGTGCCTCGGGCGTGATTGGTCCGTAACGAACAAGGCCGCTGCATACTCTCAGGAGAGGGGCGTTGTCGTAGCGGTCATCAATAATCAGTTCAGTTGCTCGAAGCTTTATTGCGGCAGCAGGATCAATGCCTATGCTTGCTTGAAAGCAGGCTGCAGGATTTATGCAATCGTAGCCCAGGGGGCAGCGCGGGAGTTCCAAATCTAATACCTCAATTTCTTTAGTATTGCTAAGTTTAATAGTTTATGCAAATATAATAATTCTATGAGTGAGACATTCAGGCGCGATCTTTCATTCCTCGAGGGCGCGGCTGAGAGTGATATCCCCGTCCCGCGACTCACACATCTCGAAGCTGGAAATTGGAGAGTGAACAACTCTTCAATTGAGGCATATTCCGCTAGGGCTGGTGGTATGGGCCATCCTAATGGGCTTGTAGGTCTAATTGGGGAGCAGATTGGCGCGGAGAATAATAATGTCGGTCTAGATCTCGCCGCCGGGTCTAATGGTGAAGCTTTGCGAAATTTGCTTGACGAGGGTCTAATTATCACCGGACTTATGACGAATTTTGAGGATCACCGCTCTGATGCGGTGCGAGGAGATGCGCGTTTACATCACATCGCTGGTAATCTTGTTCTCGCTGAAACCTGGCATACTCTTCTTGATTGGCAGGAAGAGTATGCGCCAAAAGGATTTGCTATTGTTATGCATCGACCAGTTGGTTCTTTACAGGATCTGCCGGCAACAACCTATTCTGGTGCCGCTCATTTACTTTTGGATAGGACGCGGCCTAATGGATTGTTATTCGCACAGGTACCTCGCCCGCTTGCACAGCCCCCCGCGCGCTTTAGGACGCTATGTGCTGGGTTGGATACTCGGCAGGATGTCGCCACTATTAGAATTATTTCTATGGCGCATCGTGGCAATCCCGACAAGATCGATACCCACGCGGTTATAACAAAACGAAGCTAAGCGGCACTGACAAGGTACACTAAGCGCTCGAGCGCTTGTTGGTGCACCACTGGGGCAAATTTGATTGCGTCATGCTGGTCTCGCTCGAAAAGGGCATCAAGTGTACCTATACAGGGAGTTGTGGCTGTTGCTCCTGGTTCCCTATATGAACGGAACGAGCTATAGGCGGTTATATCGGCAAGATAAATTGCCGGCATGAGTTCGGGTAATTTTTTCTGGACGGCTTCCGGGCAGTTTGCCTTGAGTGTAGCGAGTTGATCTGCCGCCTCTTCCATAGTAATACAGTTCCGAGTGGGGTTAGTGTAGGTGGCTCCTCGTATAGCTTTTCCAAATATATCGTGCCCCACAAGAAGAGGAATAGCGATTTTTTCATCCTCATCCAGAACGTTAGGACTCACTGTTTTGAGTAGATTAATGGCCATTCTTGTATTGCACGCGGCTTGTTGCGCACTACTTCCATCGGTGCTGTGTAGTAGAGATTTCGCCATATCTTGGAACAGCAAAGTGGTGCGGATGAGTTTGCGCTCATGCGGATCAGGAAAATAAGGAGCGTAATCGGCTTCAAATCCACTCATAACCGCTTGGGTATGCTCGTGCAAGCGATAGCCTTCTTTGACACCTACCGCTGCGCCTAGTAGTTGACCGAGATCCAACGAGTTCGCGCTAATCATGTGCACCACCGCGTAGGGGTCGATAGTCCCGGGTGTTGTGAAGCACGCTATGAGTTCGTTCATGACACCATTCGTATCGAGTGATAGGCCTGCGTCTAGGCGTAGAAGCAGGCCCTCGGCTACGTCTGTGGGTAGCCGTTTCGGGCCACATAGCAAAGCTTCCGCATCATGATGCGGGTGGGGTGGGCGATTAAATGCAATGTCTCTCATGGCCTCTAACTACTTCAGCATAGCACGGAGAGCATTTCTGTAAGATGTGCCCCCGCTGGAGAGTAAGGCTACTTAATGGTATTCAAAAAATCAACGAGCTCTCGGGGGGTGATCTCGGCTTTTACCAGATATGCGTCAGCCTGCTTTTCTATTTCGGTATGCACCCCTTCTCGTTGTTCGAGGTTGGTCGTAATTACAATTTTTGCCTTCAGCGGTGGCGTGCCTGGGCCTCGCAATCGGTGGAGTATGTCGATACCCGTAATGGTTGGTACCATGAGGTCTAATAGAATGATATCAAAGGTGTTGCTCTGAGCCAGGACGAGGCCGCGCTGTCCATCAACTTCAACGGTTGCGCTGTAGCCGGCGCGCGTTAGGGCCCGTACGTAGAGCTCGCTAATAAATTGCTCATCTTCGATAATGAGTACTTTTCGCTGGGGTTGTGTGGGTGCAGCTGTTGGTTCCATAATTACCTACTGTATAAGGAGTGATTTTTTATCCACCCGTGTGCGCCACGGACAATGTCATTATTATCACCGTTTTTTTGCTCGTCGGCAAGTTTCGCATAGGGCAGAATAGTGAATCCAAATGTGCTGCCCTGCCCTTCTTTGCTACGTACCCAAATTTGGCCGCCATGTGCATCGACAATGGCCTTGCTGAGGTATAGACCGAGCCCCGTGCCCCCGACTTCACCTCGAGAGCGGTGCGAGCGGTAGTATTTATCGAATAGATTGCCAAGGACACCCTCGGGTATTCCTGCCCCAAGATCTTTTACTGTTGTTTCGACGAGTCCTGCCTTATTGAGGGTTGTCTTGATACTGATTTTTTTGTCGGTGCCACTGTACTTAATGGCATTGTCTATGAGATTGCCGAGTACTTCGTAAATACCGACACGATCAACGCCAACGGTTGGCAGGTTATTAGCGATGTCTGTTTCGATAGTAACGCCCTGAATGCGGGCACGTAGTCCAAGGTCACTGGTGACCGTTCCAATTATTTCGGGCCAATTCTCTTCATGTAATTTGAGCGTGAGTTGATCATTTTCGACGCGTGAAACGTTTAGCATATTATTAATGAAGGTGGTGAGGCTCGCTGCTGTAGCATTCATTTTGTGTAGATAGTCACTCAGCTCAGGGGTGATCTTTCCCTCAAGTTCTTCTTCAAAAATATCAATGTATCCTCGTAGCAGTGTGATCGGGGTACGCAGTTCATGTACGGCTAATGCAATAAAGCCTAGCTCTTGATCATCTCGGCTGTAGCTTTCAGTGTGGTCGAAGAGTACGAGCATGGTTTCGAAACCATTGGGGTTTTCGTTATTGAAGTAGGCAGCCAGGTCAAATTGGCGTTGCTGGGTCTTTTCGTCTTGCACGCGCAAGCGGACCCGCTCCCAGGTTTTAGTGGCAACTGCGGCATGGTGTTTAGCGGTATCGAGCCATTTATCGAATGTTTCTTCAGTATTAAATGACATGTCTAATGCTGAGTAAACGCTTTGCCCTACTATGTCTGAGGGCGTTCGCTGCATGTACTTCCCCGCCTCATGATTTGCGAATAAGATATTCTGGTTTTTATCTAACACTAGGAGCGGTAGTGGTATAGAATTGGCAACGAAATCACTCTTAAGATCAATGGGTTTCCTGGCCTCGTTTTTCTCCAGCGTATCTACGACGCTTGCGAGCTGGTAGATGTGGCTGACAAGGTTAGTGACCAGCTCATGCCCCATGAAGCGCTTCTTAAGGTCAGGCGCCGGTACATTGACGGTCTCGGGCGCAATATGCAAGATTGCCTGCCAGATTAGTTTTGTTGGTTGGACAAGATAACGAGCGCTCAGCCAGGGCAGTATGGTTAAACTCAATACAGAAGTAATGCCCAGGGTAATGATGAGTTTCGTTGTGTCGAGCCCGATAACGTGCTCCATGAACCACCAGTCCGCAAAGATAAGGAGGTTGTTGATGAACAGGACGGTGACGAGCCGATTGCGAACCTCAGAAGCAAATCGTTGTAGATTGTCCATATTAGTGGAATGTTACGAAGGTTGCATTTCCTACGACCGTGATCCAGGTTCTGCCTGGATTTAACGTGATGACTTTGCCGGCGGCATCGGTAAAGGTGAGATTCTCGTTGTTGCTCGCTTTATGCCAAGTTCCATCAGTTGCGGTGCCATCTTGGAAGATAGTGGCATGACCAGTACCAATAGTCCCGTAACTTGTGTGCTTGTCGTCAGGCTCAATGCCCTGCGGCATAGTCAGTGCAATAACCGTGTCTGCAGTGATTTGTGTTTGTGCACCATTCTGATCCATTTCCATATGGGGCTGACCGCCTTCACTGCGCTTGTATGCGTTCGTAGCGGGATCGTAGTCGTAGTGGGAGTTGTAGTCGGCGCTAGAAATGGCTATGTCTATACTGCTTGCTGTCGGTGCCTTAGCGGGTTTGGCGACTTTGCGAGCAAAGCCGGTGAATTTTGGTGCCCCAAAACCTTTTTTGGCTTCTAGAGCGTTGAGCTGGTCGATGCCGGTATAGACGTTGTGCGGCGCGTCGCGCGTCGCGATACGCTGGTACGAGGGTGCATTGTAGAATTGATCGAGGTCTTTAGCATTCCACGTCTTCATGTCAGTGAGTGCTTCCGGACTACCACCGACGTGTGCAATGGCTGCGTCAAAACCGAGCGCCCATTGTATGTAGTAAGGTCGTACGGAGCGAACTGGCCCTACGTAGGTCGGGGTCGTATCTTGGAATATGGCTTCAAAGCGGGTGATGCCACCTTCCGCGACTGCCTCGAAAACCACACCAGCCTTATCTAGCCCGGACTGTGGACGAGCGAAGGTGCTGTTTTCAATCATGACTGCAGTTGTTGGGCGCTGATTCAGCGCAGGATCAACTTGCAATCCAGTCAACGACGAAGCAATAGTTGCTGGTTTGATGACCGCGGGTTTTTTCTTGATGACCACTGTTTTTACTGGCGTTTTTTTGTTGAAGACGAGTGCGTAGACTCCGTATCCACCCCCACCAAGCAGAAGGACAGCAACGATGCCAATAATGATCCACTGCTTCTTGCTTAAACTTTTTAACCATTCCTTGAAAGAGCGACGTTGTTTTTTCGGTCTGTCGCTTTGCTGTGGATTCATGTCGATATGCTCGATTGGTTGATCCTGATTTTGTTCTTGCTCGGCAACTACTTCCGGGGGTCGAAAGATATCGCCTGGCTGATTATCTCTTTGTGTTTTTTGAGGGCGCCCTATATCATTTTGCATGGTTTTCATTGTAACAGCTTATGGTTGCTTACGCGCCCGCTTTTATAAGGTAGCAAGCATGGTGTCGATACGAGCGAGGCTGACTTCTTTGCCGATTACCTCAAGGGTCTCGGCCAGGCTGGGGCTAGCTGGGGCCTGCGTGCTGGCAATGCGAATCAGGCTAAAAAGTACTGCCGGTTTTTGGCTTGTCTGTTCTAATAAGTTATTCAACCTGGTAGTAATATCAGGTAGTGTGAAATCACTGTCTGCGAGCGTCGCCCTGCTCTTCTCTAATAATTGCCTTAGCTCGCTGGTATCAAGTTTTTTGAGCTGTTTATGGTTGGTCCAAAGCGAGGGTTGCACGGGTAAATCCGTAAAAAAGAATTGCGTGAGATTCGGAAGCTCCGCGAAATACTTCAACCGCTCTTGCACCAGGGACAAGACTCGTTTTTTGTAGTCTGCATCATATGCCCGGGCTGCTTCTGACCAGAATGTTTCTACTTTGGTATAGAGATCATCGAGCGCCAGCTCGCGAATATGTGCTCCATTCATCCATAGCAGGCGTTGTTCATCGAACTTGGCTCCGCCGCGCTGGACTCGGTCGAGTTTAAATGCATCTATAAGCTCAGGCACCGTAAAGATTTCTTTCTCGGTGCCGTCGTTCCATCCGAGGGTAGCCATAAAGTTAACCAGTGTCTCAGGTAGATAGCCTTCGCGTGCGTAGTCTAAAATATCCTTGGCACCGTCGCGCTTACTGAGTTTCTTTTTGCCGTCGGGGCCCATGACGTATGGCACAGTGGCAAGTACTGGTGGCTGTATCTCTAGAGCTTCATACAGGTTAAGGTATTTCGGCACGCTGGCGATGAACTCTTGTGAACGAATGATATGCGTACATTTCATAAGTAAGTCGTCAATAATGTGGCAGAAGTTATACGTTGGGTAGCCATCACTCTTTATGAGAATAAAGTCGTCTATCGCTTCGGCTCCAGCATGGAGTTCTCCTAGGCAAGCATCCTGCCAGGTATATTCTTTTGGATCACTTTTAAAACGCAGCGGTTGCGTACCATCCCATGTGGGGGGATTTTCAGGTCGATGATCACGGAATAGGAAGGGTTTTTTTGTTGCCTTGGCTTCGTCGCGGAAAGACTCTACTTCTGCGGGCGTATACGGATCAGCATAGGCCCGTCCTTTCTCGATAAGTGTATGCGCCCACTGTTTGTAGGTATCTAAGCGTTCACTTTGTTTGTATGGTGCATACGGGCCACCAACGTCAATGCCCTCGTCCCAATTTAGGCCTAGCCAGCGTAATGATTCCATGATGTGCTCGGCAGAGCCAGCAACCTCTCGAACCTTGTCGGTATCTTCAAGACGCAAAATAAATTGTCCCCCCGTTTGTCGTGCGACAAGCCAAGCGAATAGTGCAGTACGAACGCCACCGACGTGCATATACCCAGTTGGGCTGGGCGCAAAACGAGTACGAGCAGGTTGATTCATGCAGTAATTATAGCCGTAAACAGAGGCGAAGTCTATCTGTTGCCTAAGGTTCCACCATGAAGCTCGCATAGAGAGGCGCATGGTCGGAAGGATGGCGATCTAGTACACGAAAGTCGCGTAACAGCAATTTGCCACAGGTAGTCCAGAGGATATTGTCGTAGTTGGCCTGAATGAGGGGAATCTTGCCGATTAGCTTCCATGTGGGATGTAGTAAGGTGCCGGTTGCACGTCCGTAGCGGCGCGTGCCGCCGCGCAGTGGTGGAAGGAACTTAAACCGATTGAAATCACCGCCTATAATTGTGCCCGTTTGCAGATCTGGCATACGCATGAGCGCCCTGAAATTCCGATATTGTTTTGTATGTGCTGCCCAGTTATATGGCACGAGGTGTGCGAGGTAGCTTACGACTACATTCACCGGCATGCCGGCATGCAGCATACTTGCACGGATTATTTTAATGGTGTGGCCTGGGTATCCGTGCCGCTCACCGTGCTTATCTGGCCCTAGCTCGTGTATATCAATGCCTAGTGGATCAACCTTGCTCACGAACGCTGATCCTCCGTAGTATCCATTCTTTTCGGGGCTGAAAGGTGCAAAGAATACACGGTATCCCCTGCTTTCTAGGTGTTTTAGTAATGGCGGCAGCCCGCGGCTGTGACTGAGTACTTCGTTTAGGCCAAAGGCATCAGGATCGTATTTAGCAATAAGTTCGTCGAAGCGACGACAGAGTGCGCGGAGTTTATCGGTAGCGAGTTGACTCTCAACCCAGACATTCCAAAAGATAACTGAAAAAGGCTGCTGGATCTTGCTCATAGTTGTATTATTGAGCAATCTTCCCTCGTCTGACAAGTTGCTACTACATACTTGAGGCGATATTGGCTAGCTCATCCGGGCTTAAACTGGCCGTGCCGGTGATGTCATAGCGGACACTTCCCGTTACCCATGATGCGTTGGCGCCGTTCGCGTAGATATAAATAGTGCGACCACCGCGTTCGATAGTTTCGTGCTGGCCAGAGAGCGCCAATGTGTTATCGAGCAATGTCTGGCTGTTCCAATTAGAAGACTGCTCGGTGACCTGATAGCTGCTGTCGCCAGAGGTGAATCGCATGCTGATCGTGCCCCCAGTATGATTGACGCCACCCTGTAGCGCGTAGCCAGTTGGCGTATAGTCCGGAATTGTTGCGTGAAAGCCAGCCTGGACTGAAGCGATGTGTAACTGAATATTGGGCAAATTAAGATATGTTACGAAGCCACCAAGTATCAAGAAGGTGGACACTATGGCAACGGTATTTACGAGTCTGCGATGTGCTCGGCGCCGTTTGTGGAGTGGCTCCTCATGACTTTTGGCATGTTTGATAGCGGCTTCAAACATGTCTGGCCGTTTTGCCGTGACCGGCGTGGCCCGCTCGACAGCTACAGGATGTGCACGCACCGGTATGATCGGAACATGTTTCAGGGCTACAGTCGAGGTGTAGTCAATTGATTCAATTCCCTTTTTTTCTGAAGGAAAACGGCGTACTGCCACGTGCTTTATGGCGTGCTTGGCTCGTTCTAGTCTCGTAGGGTCGACTCGTGTGGCCGAGGGCTTGCGAGCTATTGCTGATGCGGGCTTTGCCGCGATTTCAGCAGGAGCCTGAGTTTTAATTGCTGGTTTGAGGTTCATCTCCGGCTTTTGAACGGTGTGTCGCATGAGCGTCTTGGCGTGTTCTGGTCGGTGATGCGCCACTGAGACGCCGGTCGTGTGTTTGTGCTCGGCACGTTGTTTGGGTGTAGCGATAACCGCTGTCGGTACCGCTTCTTTTTCTTTCTTGGCAGCCGCTGCCGAAATGGGTAGCTTCTTTTTTGTGGCCTGCTTTACTGGTGTGATTGGTACAGTGTGTAGTGTCGGCCTGACACTTTGCCGAATAAAGCCATCAATTACTTTACCCTGCATTTTTTGTTGGGCATGGAGCACTGTTTTTGCGGTACTCTTACCGAGATATGCGCCTGTAATGGCGTCATAACGTTTACCGTTTAGCTCAATAACGTTTTGACTCACCTATTGTTACCCTCGTCGCCTAAGCGTACATTATAAGTATCTTAACGCGTCTGAACCGCTTATGGCAAGCGAGAAAAACGGTTCGATGATGCTTTTATCAGGCAAGCCTAGACCAGCATGCTGATTGTATTTTATTAATATTTATGTCATTATATAATAATGATAAATGGTCACTTTCCTAGCCCGTCGGAACTCCGGCCTGTGGAATATGGCGAGATCCAGAGGGCTCATATTGTGCTAGAGGCGGCCAAGTATGCCGTTGACTCACTTTGCACATTCACCTATCGTGGCGACGATCCTCATGGTGACCAATTTTGGGATGCTGCCTATCCTATGCACGCAGCTGAGACTGTCGTGGTGCGCAGGCTAGACGGTGATGTCTCTGAGCGTATAGACTTGCAGCGTGAATCTTTTGAGGATAATCGATATATGTTGGAAAGAAGCACAGGCGTACCGCCCGTTACCCAGGCAGCCGACATTACTGTCTCTCCCCATGGGCAGTTTTTTGGCGAAGGAGTGGCGAGGTACGAGGAACTAGCTCATACGCTTGGCGAGGGTGTGTTGCTTGGTGAGCGAGCACGAGGCTATGTGAAGCGATTTGGTGCCGAAGAAGATACAAATCCTGCAGTGGTGGAATTTGACTTTACGCAGAAGAATCATTTGGAGAGTGGGCCTACGACTATTGTAGACCTACGACTCCTGCGTTTTTATGACTCTATGACTTTTTTTCAGTCGGTTCGCTACGAGCAAGGTGCCAGGGGTCAGATAAGGACCGGCTATACGCAAGGGAGCGGCGAGTGGATGGTGACAGACGATGATGCGGTGCCCGAACAATTTATTGTTGACTCCTTGCAGAGCGGCGCATTTGCTCGCGATTTGCAAGTTCAGTTTGAGCCTTCGACGCGTTTGGACTGCCCGCCAAGCTTTGAGGAATGGACGCACATGCTCATGGAACCACTCGACAGTCGAAATATGCTCGAGTAGCCGATCCCCGTAAAAGTAGTTGCAATATGGGGTGGGGTGTGACATATAATAGAGTGACCTGTTATGGATTTCTTTGATCCCAAAAAACAAAAATCGCACGCAATTCGTTTGGGCGTCGGATATGCACTTATCGGACTAGCCCTAGTACTGGCTACTACCATTTTGGTATATCAGGCCTATGGATTTGGCATTGATAAAAATGGCCAAGTTATTCAGAACGGATTGGTATTTCTTTCGTCACAGCCCAAAAGTGCTGATATATATGTGAATAACCAGAAGTATAAGTCGCAGACTAATACACGCATGACCGTCCCTGCGGGTCAATACACCGTACGGATTACGCGTAGCGGGTACCGTGACTGGAAGCGTGTGATCACGGTGGATGGTGGCAGTGTAGAGCGGTTTGACTATTCTGTGCTCTTCCCGAAGAAGCTCGTAACGACTGCCGTGAAGCAGTATAGTGCTGCCCCAGCTCTGGCCGTTGAAAGTAATGACCGTCGCTGGTTACTAGTGACCCCTCCCGGCACGAATGATTTCGATCTTTTCGATCTTGGTAATGCCACAAAGCCAATCTCTAAGACATTGACCATACCAGCAGAAGTGCTCACCGCCAGTACGGATACCCAAAATTGGCAGCTTGTGAAGTGGGCTGGAGATAATCGACATGCCCTGCTTCGCCGCAATTACCAAAATCAGAAAGACGGCAGCGCCGGCAGTGAATATATATTGCTTGATACACAAGACCCGACGCAGTCTAAGAATCTTAGCCAACTACTTGGTTTTACGCCGACAACTATCGAGCTACGCAATAATGCCTATGATCAATACTATGCCTATGATCAACCTAATGGCACAGTTTTTACTGCCACGCTGAAAAAGCCAACGCCGCAGCTGTACCTAGAGAAAGTGCTGAACTTCACCGCGGATAAAAATACCGTGCTTTATGCAACGTCTCAAGACGCCACTACTGGCAAGGTGCTGATCCGTTTGCGACAGAATGCTGATCCAGCTCATACCTTGCGCACGGTGTCGGCTGGCAATACATACTTGCTCGATCTGGCGACCTACGACGGAACGCCATATGTCGCTGCCGGTGCGCAGAGTGAAAATAAGGTGTACGTTTACGAGGATCCTATTGCTGAGCTCAAGGATGCTCCTTCTAGCGTCGTAGCGCCAGTGCAAATTTTAAAAGTAACGAATCCTACATATTTAGTATTCTCCGATAACGCTCGCTTTGTTATGGCTGAGAACGCCGATCATTTCGCGGTTTATGACGCCCAGACGGACAAGGGATACGCCTATCAGGTAAAGACGCCACTTGATGCGCCACAGACACATGCTGCCTGGATGGATGGCTACCACCTCGATCTAGTGAGCGGTGGCAAGGTACAAGTATTCGACTTTGATGGTGCAAATGTTCAAGGCCTGTCTGCCGCGAGCCCGAGTTACTTGCCACTCTTTAATGATAACTATACATTTATGTACACCATGAGCGCCCAGAATGCGCTGACTAGTACGACGTTTTTGACGCCAGAAGACAAGTAGATAGAATTACCAAGGGGTCGCCCAGTGCCATACTCGACTCCAAAGTGTTGGACCATTTGAGGCGAGCTCAGTGGGGTGTGATGTGGTCTGTGCGACTGCAGGTGCGCCGGTATTGGCGACTGGGTCTGGATCTATCTGTTCGCCCCACACTACGAGCCGATGTAGGCTTGTGCCCGGCGGGTCGCACGTAATAAGTGCTGCAGTGGCTGTTTTGCCTTGTACTGGGTTGAGTACCCAGACGTCGGTAGGCTCTACAACTTGCTTTTGGAACACACGATAGGTAAAGACCTTGCCATTATAGGTGAGATAGAAGATGTCGCCTGGCACTATTTCGTGCAGTAGCACGAAGGCAAACTTATATTTACCAGGATTAAAGATATTATTACTAGAATGGCCAAAGAAGGCAGTATTTCCTTGCTGCCCAGGCACTGACGTGCTGCCGTAGTGTACGACGCCGTCTTCAAGAGAGTTTTCGACATCATTTTCATTTGTGGATGTGCCATAAATAACGGGTAGTTCTACATTGATTTTGGGAATAATGACTTCAGGTGTGCTGCTCGGAGCGAGACTGCCTTGGCTGAGAATAATTGGTGTAGCTTCGGCGTGGTTATTAGGCTGGATGAAAGGCGCAATAATAACCTCGTTAAAGAAACTAAACAGAAAGATGAGTACCACTAAAGCGCCGAGGCCAAGTCCAAAAGCAAGCGATTGGACATGATGCTTGGCCTTGACGTTCGCCATACCTTGATCGCGTACTTTTTTGAGTACTTGCCTGCGTATGGTGGCGACACTGCGACGGTCGGTGGGCCGGTGTGGAATTGGTTCTGGCTCTAGTACAACGACACGTGGCTTTGGTCGTTCCGCTACTTGCTGAGGTAGTGTTTGCGAATGGGATGGCGCAGCGACTGCGGGCAGGGATTTGCCCATAATACGAGGCTTTGTGAGTGCGCTGCTTCGCTGTTGTATGATCCTGGTGCGTGGCGTGGGTGATGTATGCGCAGGGGCGCTGGCGTTGGCGGCATAGAATTCTTGCCATACTGCACGTTTTTCATCGTCGGGTAGGTTAGCGTAATAGCCGTGCCAGGCAGATTGGATCTCGGCAAGCGATTTTCCAGAGGTACTCAACTCGTGCATGAAGGCTTGGTGTTTGGTTTGTGGCCCGGATTGAACCTCTTTTAGCTCTTCTTTCGCGCTGGGTTCCGCTGCATAGAGGTCTTCTATCTTGCGACGGATGAGATCTGCTGCCGGATTAGCACTATCTTTGCTTACTGGCTCAATGCGTCGTTCGGCTCGGGGTAGCACATAACTGGCGTCATCGCGCTTGGTTTGATTTGATTCGTCTGGGAATAGTCCGTTCATGTATGTGGCTTATGCTCGCCTTATCCTCTCAAGTATAGTACAATCGGTTGCTGTAAGCCTACCAAGTAATATGTACGGAATTCGGGCGGGTGGCGGAATTGGTAGACGCGCTGGACTCAAAATCCTGTGAGCTTATACTCGTGAGGGTTCGATTCCCTCCTCGCCCACCAAAGTAAAAAGGTCTCAATTGCGAGACCTTTTTACTTTGTAGCGAGTGCTGCAGTGAGCGCTTCAAACGGTTTTGCGGGATTTTGTAGCCACCATACTGCTATGTGGGCGCTGGTAGCTATTCGCCAGATGGGGAGCTCGTCAGTGAGTCTTGTAGTGCTCACCCGCCCACGTACGGCGACAAGCATAGTATCTAAATGTTTTACAACAATATATGGCTGGTGCGTAAGAGTAAATTCATGCAGCCATTCCACGAGACGTAACAAGTCCATGCTAAACGCTATCGGGGTTGCTACCTTGGCTGCCGTACCGAGGCGTTGCAACTGGCTAAAGCTGAGTACTAGAGCGGTGTGCTCGCGCTGTAGCACCGTTTGTGGTGCACTGACGGCATAATCTACAGCATCTTTCGTTAGAGTGACCGCCTGAGAGTATTTGTGTAGAAATTTTTCAAGCAGGATGGCAGTTTCGCTATTGCGCCCAAGATCCCCGGCGAGTAGTACAGCATCTGCCCAGTGAGCAGAAAATAGAAATTCTTCCAAGGCCTTCTGGCTGAAGCTCCCGCTTGGTGTGCTTGGGGCAAACTCGCCGTTTTCCAGTACTCGACCCACAATCTTTTGTATTGCATTGGGGAGTAGCACCCGGGCCGTACCAATACCCGCCTTGACTGCTTCGGTATATGCTTCTGCAGGCGCAGCAAAACCGTGCAGGTTGCCTCCCGCAACGAGTAACTTGCCTGCCTGCATCCGATTTTCGGGTCGACTCCAGGCCATATCCGGAAATAACGGCTTTTGTGCATCTTGGCGTTGCCAGTATTCTCGTTCCATAGCTCTAGTATTGTATAACAGCGATGTAGTGTTTAGGGTGTAGCCAACAATCGTCGTGTTGGTCGGGTAGTTCAATAAAGTCGGGTTTGTGCGTGAATGGAATGTTGGCTATGTCTGGTGTACAAAAGCTATCTTCTTCGTTTCGGATGAGCGTGAGCCGTTTCAGGTGCCAGAATTCACCACGCTTGCGAGCACGCAGCATGCGGATATTGTGGGGCCAATTCCAAAAATAAATCGTGTTCCAGATGAATTTACGCAGCCAATGGCGCGCATTGCGAGATCGACGGTGAAAGTGAAAGTCGTTCCAGTTTTTTTCGAATAGCGCCCTAAGAATTGATTTATGCGGCCAGTAGGTTAGGCCGATCATGATGATTTGCTTTGCGGGTAAATCTTTGGGCACCAAGAAACAGCCACCGGAGTGAGCAATAACCACGTCTGCTTTGTACGGGTCGTTGATAATGGTGTACCCAGCATGCTTCAGAGCATGCAGCATAGTGCCTGCCATATGAGGGCCTTCACAGAATCCATAGATAATGCAGACCGAAGTTGACACTAGATTGTTCCAATTTGGGACTGTAGGATGGTTCGCAGGATATTTTCAATTTCATGTTCTCCGCCGCTGTGTCCCCCTATGGCAAAGAGAAGATGGCTGTTTGGTAGTAGTTTGTGGAGCGCATATGCAGTCTTTGGCGGACAGACCATGTCGTAGCGGCCCTGCACGAGCCAGATAGGCATGGTGAGCTTATGTGCATTCTTAAGGATGTAACGGTCATCCGGTAAGAAACATCCTGCAGATAGATAGTGTGATTCTATGGTTGCGCAAACAGGATCAAAGTGTGGGTCTTCTGGTTCTGTGGGTCGGAAGCGGTCATCAAGTTTCATGAGAGCACCCTCGAGGTTGGAGTAGGCGCAGGCCGAACGACGGGCGGCAGCCACATTTTCACCCTGCATCTGTGCATGATGATAGGCTGCTGGATTTTTGCGATGCTCTTTAGGCGTCGCTTCCACGAATCGTTCCCAGACTTCGGGAAAGAACGTCCGAAAGCCTCCCTGATCGATGTAGTCTTGCTCTTCCTGGGCACCCGTAAAAATGCCGCGTAGTGCCATGGCGTGGACGCGCTTCGGGTGTCGTATTGCGTAGGTGAGCGCCAGGCAGGAGCCCCAGGAGCCGCCTGTGATGGTGAACATATCAAATGCGAAGTGATTAGCAATCTTTGTGATGTCGCTGACGAGATCGTCGGTAGTGTTGTGCTCCAGCCTGCCATATGGCTGACTGTGGCCGCTGCCGCGCTGGTCGAAGAAGATAACATGTTGATTAGCAGGATTAAATAAGCCTTTTTGCTTGTCGTTGCAGCCAGCACCGGGTCCGCCATGCAGAAAAATGATGGGCGACGTATTTGCTTTGGGGTTGCCCCACTCTTGTACGTAGAGGCGATGGTCATTACCGACGGGTAGAAATAACTCTTGGATAGTATCTTTGTCTGGGGTCATGTAGTAAATTCCTCCTGGTTAGTAATGAACACCATCTTTGAGTGCAAAATATCGTCTTTGTTGTCTAGGGTGAACGTACCGCGAAAACGCTTGCCTGCTAGCATCTCTGGTAACCATACTTTGTCGTCGCCCCACATAGCATCATATGGTAGCGCATTACGCTTGAACCACTTCGGTCGCATTTCTTCGGTCTCGTGGGGCTCGCCATCCCAATCTTCGGTAATGTATACATGGGCAAAATGATTGAAATCGGCATCATAATCTAAGTAGAAATCGAGTTCACACGTTTTTTGGAGATTGTGCGGCGTGACGCCGATTTCTTCTTCGCATTCACGGATTGCGGCCTGCATGGGTGACTCGCCTGATTCTAGCTTGCCACCTACGCCATTCCACTTTCCCATGCCAAAGCCACGTTTCTTCATGGCTAGTAGCAACTCGCCGTCACGTTGCAGGAAAAGCAGCGTGACATGGGTCATTTGAGATCACCTGCCCGGTAGGCTCTCCTGATGCGGGCATATGCTTCCGGATCATCATGTCCGGGATTGAAGACCTCTGTGGGAAATTTTTTTTCTGCACGTGTGAGCTTGTCACGGTATGCGGTTGCTATGTCTATATCTAGCGTATCTGCCATATTAAAACAGTAGAGGAGTACGTCAGATAGTTCATCGCTAATTTCCTGCTTTCTAGATATGGTGTATTCATCCCACTGGAAGTGTTCCATGAGCTCGGCGGCTTCGATGGCAATCGACATGGCTAGGTTTTTAGGACTGTGATGCGTACTCCAGCCGCGCTCATCACGAAATGTCGCGACTAGATCTTTGAGCTCTTGGAGCGTAGTCGACTGATCGTTCTTCTTGATCATATGTCTAGTGTAACACTGATAGGACAGTGGTCGGAGCCCATGACTTGAGGATGAATCTCGGCGGCCTGCAGTTTAGATTTTAGGCTAGCTGAAATAAGCATGTAGTCGATACGCCAGCCGACGTTGCGGGCTCTTGAGTTGGCAAAATGTGACCACCAGGTGTAGAAGCCGTTGCCTTGCTTGAATATGCGTAGACTATCTATAAATCCGGCATCAAGGAATTTTTGGAAACCAGCACGTTCTTGTTCGGTAAATCCTTTTTTGCCTCGGTTCGGTTTAGGATTGGCGAGATCTAATTCGGTATGGGCGACATTTAAGTCACCGCAGAATACTACTGGTTTTTTCTGTTCGAGCTCTTTGCAGTATTGTAGAAAAGCAGGATCCCAGTGTTTTTCCCGCAGTGGTATACGACTGAGGTCATCCTTGGCATTTGGGGTGTAGACGGTTACGACAAAGAATTTTTCGAATTCGGCAGCTATTACCCTTCCCTCTTTGTTAGGGTCGCCGTAGACGTCGCCAGTTACGCTGTGCTCTCTGATGATATGTTCCGGAAAACCGTTCGTGATGACTAGCGGCTTGATTTTGGTAAAAATTGCCGTACCGCTGTAGCCTTTTTTCTCGGCGGAGTTCCAGTACTCTTCGTAGCCTTGCAGGTCGATTTCGGCCTGGCCTTGGGCGGCTTTTGTCTCTTGCAGACAGATGATGTCTGGCTGCTCGCTTGCTATAAAAGGCGCAAATGTGTCTTTACGGACAACTGCTCGAATACCATTGACGTTCCAGGAATAAATTTTGACCATATATCAGAAAAGTATAGCTTTTAGAGGAATGGTTTGCTAGTCTAAGGGCGATGTATAAACGCGTCGTGCTGAAAATTTCTGGCGAACAGCTTTCTGGGAAGCACGCCTTTGGCATTGATCCCGACGTCGTACGCTATTTGGCGCAAGAATGTCAGAAGATCATAGACGCGGGCTGCCAGCTCGTTCTCATTGTTGGTGGTGGCAATATGGTTCGCGGTGCTGAAGTTGCCGGGCATGGCATTAAGCGAGTGACGGCCGATCAGATGGGCATGTTATCCGGTCTCATTAATGCTATGGGCGTGACAGACATCTTCGAAAGCGAAGGTTTGGTCACGCGTTGTATGAGCAATATCTATGCCCTACAGGTCGCGGAGTCCTATAGTTTCCGCCTTGCCGAAAAACACCTTGAGCGTGGCCGTATTATTGTAGTTGGTGGTGGTATCGCTCGTCCTTACGTCACGCACGATACTGCGGCAGTAAGCATTGCGCTCGAATTGGGCTGTGATGTCGTTCTAAAGGCGACGAAAGTTGCTGGTGTATATGATAAAGATCCAGTTAAATTCCCAGATGCGCAGCTGCTGCCAAAGTTGAGCTATCAAGATGCAGTTGCCAATGATGCTATTAAGGTCATGGATAAGGCGGCCATTGGACTGGCCATGGAACAGCATATGCCTGTTATCGTGCTCAATCCTATGGACGCCGATAATCTTGTGAAGGCCGTACGGGGCGAACCGATAGGCAGCCATATAGCCTAAACTACGTCTATAGAGTCGCCTGGATTTAGGTGCTTATAGATAATGCCGTCCTCTTTGCAAACGGCGCCAAGCCAGTTCTGCTCAGTAAGTGTAATGGCGACTTCAGATAATAGCGCGGTGTGCGTGGCGATACAGAGATTTGGCTTGATGTGCTCGACAAAGTCGATTGTCTCACCTATTTTAAGCCAGGGTGCACTAACGGGAGCGAGAAGTGTCGTTACCGGTACATTTGGGATGACGAATGAATCACCTGGATTATATACGCGGTCATTGATCATGACGCCGATATTTTCTGGCATTGTAAAGTGATCGGGATGAATCTCGGCATGGCGTTCACCGAAGAATCGCAGATTGAATGGAGCTATATCGGCAGTGTCTCCACCGGTAACGGCCGTCGTTGGTTTGTCTGGGAATTGATCCGTGACATCGCTCGGTGCAAAGATGCGCACCGCTGGATTGGCGGCGATAATCGCATCCAGATGGCGTGGTTCAAAGTGATCGGGATGTTTATGGGTGACGACAACTGCGACGATGTTAGTAAGCTCACCGAAACTCTGGGTGAACGCGCCGGGATCGATAACTATTTTTTTGCCTTGTTCTTCAAGCACGACACAGGCGTGTTCATATTTTGTGAGTTTCATATTTTTTCTCCTTTTGTAATTCACTTCGCACTTGCATCAAAATGCGACCCATATGGTTTTGTCCGACGTTATCCGGACCATTACCCCAAAAATTGTCCCATGGTGAGTTCTCTACGATTGTTTTATCCCCTGTCTCGAGCAGGATGCTCCGTACGTCATTATGCTGGGCGACTTTGGCGCGAACAAGCTCGGCCATAATGTCTACTTTTACTTTATTCCAATCTGGCCGTCGCTTTGCTGTATATCGCCTGGCCAATTGAAGGGCTACGTACGGGCTCGTTGCCTTCAATATATTCGTGGCAATTGTTGGTTCGTGGTCGGCAAATTTGCGGTAGTGAAATCCATGTTCGACAGTTGAGAATACGCTACCCCATAGACGTACCTGATGGGCTGACCAATTATTTAGAGGGTCGAATGCATGGGAAAAGAAAAATATGGTGTCGTCGGTCGTATGGCTGAGGTGCTGATCATGACTTGGGTACATCGAAAAAATCTCATGTTATGTTCACCTCTTCAGTATAGTCTAGGAATGTCCTTGTTTTATGAGCGCTGCCATGACAATCTCTTTTCGGAGCCATAAGCGATCGGAGGGAGCAATATTGCCACTAAAGCGTACGCCAAGTAGGCTGGAGAGCCATGATTGAATGCTTGGATCTGTGCATACAAAGTAGCTTTTATCCCCTTTGATGCTTACGACGTTCATGAACCAAGTGGGTTGCACACTAGAGACGGTTCGCTCAATAACGTCGAGATGGTCAGTGATAATCGATTGTGCGTCCCAGATAACGATTTGCCCTACGGCGTAGAGATTAGGCTGGCCCCTAAACTCAATTATTTTTGTGTCATTCTTGATGGCCTCTTCGAGATTGCTTTCAATACCCTGCTGACAGTCTTTAAAATAGGTGATGGCCCAGTTGTCCGGGAGTTTTGCGATGCCTTGCAAATCGCGATATGCTTCTCTGTCCCGCGCAGTAGTTATGTGAGCTTGGAAATTGAGCGTATTATCGAGAATTCCGGCTGCCAGGAGAACTGCAGTCCGTGGATTCATCGCATCGAGAAGGCTTGCTTTGGCCCATCTTTCGTAGATAAGTGTACAAGCGGCACCAATTCTTTGGATACTGGCCCGACCGCCCATAGTATGCCGCCAGTACGCCTCAAAACCGGGATGATGGTCGATAATTTCCATGATTCGCTCAGGGTCAACCATGGGGTCGAACGATTTTGGGTCTGAAATATCTACTAGGGTAAAGTTTTCGCCTGGCTGTGGCTGGTAGTTCATGTCCACTGGTGCGTTCAGCGCACGTAAGCTATCTGGAATGCTCTCGTTGAGTTTTGCTGAGGTAGCGGCACGAGTTGGTCGCCCTTGTATGCTCGCGAGATCCGCATAGCCCACCATGGAACCGTATGCATCAATGTCGATAAAGGGAAATCGGGAGGTAACGACGTTCATAGTGTAAGTATAAAGTCTTTCTACTTAACTGCAAAACACCATCAGCCTTTGCTACGCGGTGTATTGTCTATCTTTGATTTTTGAGATACTAGCAATTTGTCGAAGTCGCAGTACCTCCTTGTGCGTAATGACTAGCTTAGGTCTAATTTTGGTGACACCGAGACTTAGGACGAAGGAGCTTGGGGATTTTCCGGACCAGGTCGATTTTGCTCAGTCATTATTACCCAAAGCTGGTTTTGTAGAGGGCTGCTTTGATCCATTGGCGTTTCGAGGTTGCCGAAGCCGAGCCTGCCAAGGTCTGCACGGTCTGGCGAATATTTTTGTACATACTCACTTCGCATAGATGTAAAATCGCATGATTCTTCGCCTGTAACCTCATCAACGAATTTTTCAATTTGTCGCTCCTGTTCCCCTAGATATTCGTCAGCTTGATCGCCGATCGAGTCCGAAGCAAGAAAGTCCTGGGCCTCATCAGCGACTTGGGCGCCTTTTGCGTCTGCACCGGCCAGAGACTCAACTCCTTTGATCACTAACTCTCCGAGGGCTTCTGTGGCGGAGTTTATTACGGGTTGGGTGGCTGCTTCAATGATTTCTTGAGTATTTTGTAGATAAGCGACTTTGCGATCGGGTGGTATAGATTCAAAAAAGGCAGACATATATGTCATATTATGACATGGCTATTGGCGTAAGTCAAATAATCATAGTTTGACACCCTTGTATATGGTGTTAAGATTATACTAAATGACTGAATTACTTACTGGTCCCCCTGAAGATGAAGTTCAGAATCTACAGCCCAAGCCTCCTCTACTTGAAACAGGAAAAACACCCGATGATGATCCATCCCACGAATCTGCGCAAAAAGATGTAGCCGAGCAATTAGGCTCGCTCTCGTTGGTAGAGGCGACAGACACTGATCCAGAGGCCGTTGAGGAGCTCAGTAAAACGAAATTGTTGAGTAAGCTACGAGAACGAGCTAATAAAATATATGACAGAATGGAACGATATGCCCCGGCAGTTGCTTCCGCCGTTACTTATGAGAACGACTCTACAACGGAATTTTTTTCGCCCACGGCTCACCAACTTAAAGAAGAGAGTTTTTGGCTAAGTCTTTTTTCTGGTTTCTGTAGCTTCTTTGGTTTTGGCAGTCGTTTCGATGCCTATATCGAGAATAAAGCTCGAGCTCGAATCGCTGGTGCGGCTCGTCGTATCACGATCCCACTCAAAGTCATGGGCACTATTGAGCGTCCAAGGGATCAGTTCCTAAAAGAAGTTGGCACACTCTATAAGTATTTACAGGGTGATAGCGAGAAAGATAGCGAAGACGCTGACGCAGAGACTCCCACGCAAGATATGCTTCCGCGCATGATTGATAGCATCGGTGCTCCTGCTGAGTATCTTCGTGAAAAAGACGCTATTGACCCTGAAGAATATCCTGTCATTGGTAAACTGCTACCCTCTATGGGCTATTCATCTCGTTTAGGCTTGCCTCGCCAGCGTGCGATTCGCGCGGCATCACCTGAAATTATGGAGGGTATAGGCAACTTCTTACAGAGCCATGGTGCTTTGGAGCAACAAGATGCGGATGCCACCAAGCCCGTACCTATTCCTTCGTTCAGTTCAATGACGCGTAAACTTATTACGATCTTCGCTCCACAGAAGCTCAATAAACTTCCCGTTCAGGTAGAGGCTGCCTTGACGCAGGCCTACTCCCTGCTCCCGGAGGATGGCCATAAGTTTGCGCAAAGTGTATATACACTTTGCGCAAAAGTCTCTGATCTTGCACACAACCAGGGTGTAGACGGCAAAACGATAACTGCGGCACTGCTCAAAGACTTTCATTTACGTAAGTAGAAAAACTACCCACTAAACAGAAATCGCCCGTTCATTACGAATGGGCGATTAGTATATGCATGTGGCGGAGAGGGAGGGATTCGAACCCTCGATAGAGTCACCCCTATACTCGCCTTCCAAGCGAGCGCACTAGACCAACTATGCGACCTCTCCCTAAAAGCGCTGGTATGCACGGTCATTTGCACCCCGTTTGCGCTACGGGGGCATTATATCGCAAAAAATGCTACAAAAACACCTTGCAGCAGTGATTATTCGAAAGGTACACTAAGGGTAATGGCGATTATAGAATTGCAGGATGTTAGTAAACTGTATGGCTTCGGGGATGCGACCGCACTGGCGCTCGATGAGGTGAGCTTGCGTATTGAAGAGGGTGAGTTCGTTGCGGTCATGGGGCCGAGCGGCTGCGGTAAGTCTACACTCATGAATCTTATCGGTCTGTTAGATCGTCCGACACACGGCACCTATACACTACGAGATAAATCGGTCGAACGCTTGCGTCCCACACGCCGGGCAAAAATACGGCGGGATACCATAGGCTTTGTCTTCCAGTTTTTCAATTTATTACCGCGATTGACGGTACTTGAAAATGTCGGTCTACCCCTTGCATATAAGGGGATTGGTTCACATCGTCGTATGAAGCAGGCATTGAATATGCTGGAACGTGTTGGACTGAATGGGCGTGAATTCTACTACCCTCGTCACTTAAGCGGCGGTCAAGCGCAATGTGTTGCTATAGCCCGCGCACTTATTAATAATCCAAGTATTATTATCGCCGATGAACCTACGGGCAATTTAGATAGCAATGCGTCTCGTCTGGTCATGGAATTACTTAGTGAGATTCACAAAACGGGCAATACGATTTTGTTCGTAACGCATAATCCTGAGCTTACCCGCTACGCAACTCGCGTGGTATATATGCATGATGGCAGCATCGTCCACGACGAACAAACGGCCATCGGAGATATAGCGCCTACTGCTCGTAAGGTTATGTACACTATTGCAGTGAAAACTGAAGAAGACGACCTGGCCGGCGTTTCGACACTTATGAAATCCGTTCCAGGCGGGGATAAGTCCAAATCCGAAAAGGGAAAGTCTGCCACGAAGAAAAAATCGACGAAGAAGGCAGCGCCGAAATCCCGAGCGAAGCGTACTGCAGGGGTCAAGAAATGAGTGCTGTAATGCGTGGCAATCTGCGCATGGCCCTGTCGGGAATCCGTGGCGCTAAATGGCGTAGCGTGTTGACTATGCTTGGGGTTATCGTGGGTATTGTGGCCGTTGTGTTGGTTGTCGGCATTGGTGAAGGTGTGAAGCGACAGATCGCTGGTAGCCTGGATCATTTTGGCAAAGATCTCATTATTGTGAGGCCAGGACAAGTGAACAGTCAGGGTGCACTTTCGGGCAATAACACGGATGTACTCTTTGGCATGAGCGGCTCCACTAGTTTAACCACTAATGACGTCACGACAATACAGCGTACGCCTGGGATTCACGAAGTGAGCCCTCTGGGCATTGTCGCGGGCACTCCCAAGGCCGGCGACAAAAGCGCACCAGGCATTTTCGTGCTTGCTACTAGTTCTCATGCGGCAGAAATTTTGAACCAGCGAGTGGAAGAGGGTGATTTCTGGGGTGCAGACAATGATAACGCGAATGTCGCAGTCATTGGCCAACATGTGGCCAGCAAGCTGTTCAACGACCCTGCCCCGCTCGGTGCAAGTTTTACATTTCGTGGGCAAGTCTTTTTAGTCCGAGGCGTTTTTGCAACATGGGTGAATGTCCCCTTCTCGCCAACCGCAAATTTTGATGATGCAATTTTTGTTCCCTATCAGACAGCGGCTCGTCTAACACATAATGATTCGGGTCTGTATGCGGTGCTTGCAAAGACCGGCAACCCAAAGGATGTGTCGACTACCGCTAACTCACTGAACGGTCGCATGAAACAGGCACACGGTGGCGAACAAGACTTTAGCGTATTGGGCTCAAACCAGAGTAAGGGCTTTAGCGCCGATGTCATGCATCTGTTGTCGGTCTGGATTTGGGCAGTCGCAGCTATATCACTCTTTATCGGCGGAGTCGGTATTATGAATATTATGTTGTTGAGTGTCACGGAACGTATGCACGAAATTGGCGTGCGTAAAGCGATTGGTGCCACATCGCGTCAGATACTCGGTCAGTTTATGCTTGAGGCGACCGTACTAAGCCTTGTGGGCGGTGTTATCGGTATGCTTGCCTCATTGGGTGCCGTAGGCTTGCTATACACCTACACTAACCTCAAACCGGTCGTTTCTTGGAAGGCTATGGTGATCGCTTTGGGTGTTAGTCTTGTGATAGGTATTGTGTTCGGCTCTGTGCCTGCGGTTAAGGCGGCGCGTAAAGACCCTATTGAAGCGCTCCGACACGAGTAATGGAAACTTATATTTGAATTATTCTTCACTATATATTATAATATATAGTATATGGGCTGGTGATTTTTCTCGGTTTAATAAGGCGGTTTCTCGACGCAATGAACTTCTGGCAGAGAGGAAGTTTAGCGCTTCAAGAAAAGTCGGTAGGACCGCCGTACTCGTCTCTCATCATTTAGGATTGCTTGAAGCTACTGCATTGCCGGTAGTGCGAGAGCTCATGGTCGCAGATGCTACAGAATATGGTCAATATATAGGCCGTAAAGTCCACAATGAAACAGGCAGATCCCCAATACTTATACAGGATGCAAAATCTTTTGAATTCCAAGAGATTTTAGCGGATAGGGCTGTATCCGACGTGGTCGTACTCGGTCACGGAACGCTTCCATTCGTGTATATGGAAAATCCAGGTACTTCAGGGGGTGGCATTCGATTCGATTGGCGCGACGTTTCGGAGGCTACGACCCACCTGAAACAGGGCCGCTTTGAACAACGGACCTGCGGAAGGACGGATCGATCGCTTAATGTGCCGCTTGGGGCATTCGCAATGGCAGATACTGCTCAAGTATTCGGCCCGTTGGTCGCAGAGTTTACTCCAGAGCCGACAGGAGATTTGCAGGAAGAGCGTATTGGCACCGTTCTGGCTGGTGTGCCTTTAGAGTACGCATCAATGCTTGCGCAATTTCCCCGCGGAGAACGCTAGTGACCCACGAGGGTATAGCAATGGCTCTTCTTTTAGACGACGGTCGTTCGTGTCCGTAGTTTTAAATGATATAATATTCAACTTATGAGTATTGAGCATAATATAGCGGCGGCTGGCGGACAGCTAAGAGACGGTGTGACTGTTTTTCGTGCCTATGGAAATAGTATGCTGACATTTAGACAGGAGTTGGTTGAGGGCGTGGCCGCTGCCGACATCCTCGGTGGAAGAGTTGGCGACGATCTTGACTGGGTAGTCTCCGACGCAACCTATATTTCTCGACTTATTGGCGAGAAGGCTTGGGAGGCGGGTGTCGGCTCGCTTGATGCGGCCTCGGGGATTGATCGCGCCTGGAGCGCAGTTCCTGAGTTGGATGATGTTCAGGATCTGCAGTTGCGCGGGGCAAAGGTTCGCATGCAACAACTGCCTCAGACTGTTCCCGGAGCGCCAACTCGCGGCTATACGGTGCTGGGTTTATTTGACAGTGAATCAGTACAGGAGCTACACCGCGAACGAGATACCGTTGCTGCGGCATTGCTTGACCGTCAAGCTCGAGGGCTCGGACGTGTTTCAGGAATAGAGCTCATAGAAGTTAGCTTCGGTACTTTTTTTACTCCGGGAACTGCGCAGAGGGCTGCGGATCTTGTAGCGGAAATTAAGCCGCCAGTTAGTTTGCATCCTGCAGGGTATAATTTTGATCCACCCCAGCAGTCAAAGAGAGTCATCAGGAAGCAACACTGGTACGATAGTCATCACGGGGCCAACGCCTAGCCGGTGCTTCTTAGAAGAGTGCCTAGATCATATTTATTTCAAATGAATGATCGTAGATCGTTCGCGGACCCCTTATAGGGGGTCTCCACTGCCCTTGGGTAGTGAGCCCGGCAATGCTTTGTAGTAGCGTACGTAGTCGACTTTCATGCTTGGTGTCGTGCCTGCTTTAGGGTCGGTGGCGGTCGATTTATAGGCTGTTGGTACACCTTTCCAGCTTGGATCCATGGCGTAGTTTATGCGGATGCCGAGGTTGGCATTGCGGAACCATTGGGCACCGGCTCCAGTGAGCGAGCCAACGGCAGTACCGTCTTTGTAGAACGTGATGGAGTTAGCGGTCCAGTTAACGCCATAGCGGTGCCAGCCACCCGTGTCACTGGACTGTGTGGTTATTGTCTTGTCCTTGACGCCGTTCAGTAGTTTAGGGGTAAAGTGTACACCTGAAGACCAGGGCTCGCCGGTTCTACTACCGAATACTTCCAGCATATCTATCTCGGCACCTTGGTAACCGTTGACGGGATTCTTAGCGTTGTTGAATAGCCAGATGGCCGGGAACATGCCACGAGCCGGGTTCGGTAAGGACATACGCCACTCAAAGTACCCATAGTGCCAGCTGAGGTTGGTTGCATCGTTAGATACCAGGTAGGCGCCCATCCATTTAGCGTTGTTAAAAGGACCCTTATTGGCTGGCGTGCGCTTGGTTTTAAGGGTTAGCGCTCCACCGCCAACTGTTGCTAGACCATTAGCCTGGATTTGCTTCTGGTTGGCATTCCAAGAAGAGCCGGCGTAATCGATGTAGCCATCAGCTAGTTTTCCGCCTCCCTCGGTGCCTCTCGTGCGCCAGGTGCCGCCACCATTCTCGGTGGCGTAAGATAAGGAATTGCCGTTAAATTCATCACGCCAAGCTGGCTGGGAAATTTTAGGCGCGGCCGCACGGGCGGCATCGTCGTCGAGAGTTGCATTTTGTACCGGTTGTGCAGCTACCGACCCATTTGTCCCGGTGGATGCTGCCAGTGGAGTGGCGGCTGGTGTGCTGGGCTTGACGGTTACTGCAGGCTCAGGGGTATTTTGGGCACTGGCTACCTTCGCGGGTGTCCACCGCTGCGCACCGGTACCATTGCAGGTATATACATTGACTGCATTATTATCCTGGTCTTGAGAATTGAAGTTATCCAGGCAAAGTCCTGAGTTGGTATTCACTAAAGTATTTTGTGCAGTGAGTGTCCACCGCTGCGCACCGGTACCATTGCAGGTATAGAGCTGTACTGGCGTCCCAGGGGTAGTGCTGCTGTTTATGACGTCTAGGCACCAGTTGTTCTCGTTATTCGCATGGATGGTATTGTCGGCACGTATTGTCCATTGCTGGGCTGAAGAGCCATTGCAGGTATAGAGCTTCACCTTGTTGGAGGTAATCTGGCGGCCACCGTCGAGGTCAAGGCATTTGTTAGATGTAGACCAGTTGATCGGGCCATTGGTTGTGTCGGCATGAGTAATGAGTAGCGTAACGATTCCGCCAATGACTGCAAAGGTGGCTACGAAGATAGCCAGTCGATAGCGACTTCCGGATAGTCGTCCCCAGATTTTTCCTATGGAAGATTTCTTTTCTACGGTTGGTAAATCTGGCCGAGGAGGAGTAGTCGTTTCCAAAATATGCCTTTCAGGATATTGCGATCTCGCATAATATGGTTATGGTTTAATGATATCAAAAAAGTTTATTTCTAAAGTTTTTTGCAGCTACACGCGAACTATGGTTTTTAGAACAGTGCCCATATTGCTGCGAGAGCAGCAAGGAGCATCAAGCCAAATACGATCCAGCCCACGAATGCCGTGGTTTTTTTGTTTTTCCAGCTACCCATGAATTTTTTACTGCTACTGATGCGTACGATGAAGAATATGACGACTGGCGCTACTATGGCATTGCCCACGGCGGCATAGATAAGCGCTTTAATGGGATCTAGACCAATAAAGTTCATGCCAAGGCCTACGAGCATGGAGATAATGATAACGCCGTAAAAGGCCTTGGCCTGTCCAAGATCTCGGTATAGGCCCTCCTTCCAGCGAAGAGATTCGGCAATTGCGTATGAGCTGGAGCCTGCAAGAACCGGTATGGCTAGCAGCCCCGTGCCGATAAGGCCGATAGCAAACAAGAAATACGTTGCATTACCGGCGAACGGCCGTAATGCCTCAGCGGCTTGAGCTGCTGTCTGGATATGGGTAATGCCGTGCGGGAAAAGTATGCCACCTGCAGCGGCGATAATGAAGAACATGACGAGGTTACTGAGCAGCATACCCGTCCAAACGTCGATGCGCATCGACTTAACTTCCGTGGCGGTTGTCTGGTTGCGACGGTCTTTGACTGTCAGTTTGCCTTCCAATACTTGTTCCTCAACTTCTTGACTTGTCTGCCAGAAGAAGAGGTAGGGAGAGATCGTGGTACCTAAGATTGCGCATATAAGGAGGACCTGGTCTTTATTGAACTCAATGTGTGGCACAAAAGTATGCATCAATACGGTGTGCCAATTAGGGTGTGCCAGAATCGCAGATAGGATATATGAAAGAAGAATGAGCGCTAGCCATTTCAGATATTTAGCATAGCGTACGTAGGGGGTGAATATCTGCAGTAGCAGACTGAAGAATGTGAGGCCAATTACCAGCCACCCAAAACCAAGATTCGGATTTAAGAGCTGTATGGCTTTAGCCATCGCCCCAAGGTCGGCACCGATGTTAAAGGCGTTGGCCGCAAATAACAGAGCAGTACAAAAGTAGAGTACGCGCTTGTTATAGAAGACGCGAATATTACCAGCCAGTCCCCTGCCCGTTACGAGACCGATGCGAGCGCACATTTCCTGTACGGTCGCCATGAGTGGAAATGTCCACGGGGCTAGCCAGAGAAGGTTGAATCCATATTGAGCACCGGTCTGTGAATAGGTGGCGATACCAGATGGATCATCGTCCGAGGCTCCAGTAGTAAGACCCGGTCCCAGCATGAGCCAGTAATCTTTGCCGCGTTTTACTACTTTATTGTTCGTTCCGGCATCACGTACAATTTGGCTTACTAAAACCGCGCGCCCGAGGGCTGCAGCTGGTGCTTCAGCAGTTTTCGTTAATATCTTATGTGATGTTGTGGGCATTTTTGCTCGCTTATCTGTATTGTATCAGAAAAACGTAGGCGGTAAGGATTTTCTATATATGGAAGTTTCTTCCATAATAATACCAGAAATGCTTCAGGATAAGGCCGGCAATGATTAATAGCCACAGGACGAATATATCCAGGTGATGTTTGCGTAGATAGAAGCCTATTTTTTGCCATGCGTCCTTCAAGTGAATGTTGTTGGTCTGTATGTTGTACAGCGTGACATACCAGAACATTGCGATGGTTATCACCCATACGACCATACAGTACGGACATAAAGCATGAATGCGCCAGACGGTTTCAAAGAGTAGCCAATGTACGAATCCAACACCAAGAATGGTTCCTGCTTCGAGCCCTAGCCAGTACCATCTTTTTAGCTTCACGCCACTCATGAGTATTGCGCCGGTCGTGATAAGTATTGGGAACGCCATGAGGCCTATGAATGGATTGGGGAATCCAAAAGCATGCGCCTGCTTGGATTGCATAACCGAGCCACAACTAATGATTGGGTTAAGATCACAGTTCGGACGAAAATGTGCATTTTGTGCTAGTTTTACTTCATCGAAGGCAATAATGAATGAGCATATGAGGCCAATAATGCCGCCAATGACTAGGAGCCATGGTAGCGCTTTCTGTAGCGTAATATTTTGCCTTAGTGGTTTCATGATTTCAAGTATACCTTACCTTATTCCGCGCATGACCCGGTGCCGATTGCTGTTGTCTCTCCTGCCGCTTGGTTTACTTCTTGTATGACTGCCTGCATGGTCAGTGCATATCCAACTTGGTTGTAACTCGTGGATTTGGCGAACACGACGCCAATAACCGAGCCGTCTTTGGCAATAACGGGACCACCAGAATTTCCTTGCTGCACGTCAGCCTTTAAGGAGTAGATATTGCGAGTTGTGCCCCCTTCATTGTAGATATTGCGCCCCGTGGCTTTAAACGCCTCTATGATTGCGGCTGGTCCGGCCGTGAAGCCACCACCCCCCGGATATCCAGCTACGGCTGCTGCCGTACCATTTGTTGCTGTTTGTCCGTTCAGGGAGAGGGGTTTGCCTGTTAGATCGGGTACGCGCAAGATTGCTATATCGAGGTTAGAGTCAAATGAGATCACGGTAGCATGATGCACCCCCCCTTGGTCTGCCACGAGTGGCTTCACGACACCGGCAACAACATGCGCATTAGTTACTATTTCGTCACTGCTCACGACAAAGCCTGAGCCTTCGACAATGCCGCCACAGCCCTTGCCTTGGACTTTTACGACCGATGGGCGATCTTGTGCAATCGCCTGATTTAACTCGCCCATGTCAGGAAGCGGTGCACCTGTTTCGACAGTTGGTTCCAGGCCCGTAAACACTTGTGGAAAGCCGTTGGGGTCAATGATGTGACCTAGTTTGGTAATAATATTTGGTGCTGAAGGAAGGTCTCGATTTAGTATAGCCACGATTTGTGATGAGCGAATTTGCTGTTGCCACATCCCTGATGGTAGGTTACGAAATACGGCCGTACCAAGCCATACTGTCGCGAGAAGAGTTGCTGCGGCAAGCAACGAGCCGAAGAATTTATCGAGTTTGTCCCCTATATTACCGTCCCCGATACTAAACTTTAGACGTATGCCTATGTATTCGCCAATCCCCCAAAGCAGTGCGGCGCATCCACCGATAACGGCAAGCGCAAGTACTGCTTTGGCTTCAGCCGAGTGGGCATGGGAGGCAATCTTTCCTTCCAGCATGGCACCCAGAAAAAGACCAGCAAAGAATCCGGCCGTGGAACAGAATTGTCGAATGAAGCCTACTTCCATGCCACGAACAAAAGCAGTGATAAGAAAGAGAATAATAAAGAGATCGAGCCAGTTCATGCTGTTTTTACTATACCGGTTTTTGCTGAAAAATTGCTTACTTTAGTGCGTAATCGTGCTACTGCGCTAGGCCATGGCATTGAGTTGGTCAAGGCGACTGCCGACACCTAACGCCAATGCGGCAACGTGTTCTGCGAAGCTTTTGAGGGCTTCGGGGCTTGTGTTTTCTCCATTGTCGAAGTCGTACGCCACTACTAAGCCAGTTTCAGGTGTTATGTCCTCAAATTGGGCCGACCACACAGCAAGGTCGGCAATAAGATGGCTTGGTGGATGAACGGGATATTCTGGACGGCTTTTATCTATTTCCCTTCTCTCTGTTATTTCGTCGAACCACGTCTTATAGTCTCCGGCCTGTCTTTGTGCGGCAATATTCGCCGGTGTACTGCTATGTATGGGGATTATGCTTGCTGGAGCGATCGGGTCACCAAGTATGTTATTTCGATCCATAATCCCGCAAGGGTTGCGCGCATCCGCAAGTACTAGTGCACCATCTTTGTTGTATGCTTCGACTATTGCATCACAGAAAAGCGAACCGCACAGTTTTTGTACGCCAGGTAATTTTGCTGCCGGGCTTACTCTGCGCCCAACCTCTGGATCGGTCTGTAGTGTGTGGTAGATGCCCTCTGTTTGGAGTATTTCGCGCAGCCTATCCGTATCTCCGTCAACGAATTTGGTCTTGATCCTATTTCTCTCTTCCTCGAGTTTTATGAGATACGCAGCAGCGCGAAACATATTGCCCGCTGATATGGTTTTTATTTCATTGAACGACGGTGTCTCAAGCTGTCTTCCGTGGTTGGCACGTGCTATGCGACCACTCGCCTTAGCAGCTGCTTCAACTTCTTTTGCAAACCTCGTCTTACCTGTTTTAGTGGGGCCATCCAGGGCTGCTACTACGCTATGCATGGGGTATGGAATATCCTAATAAGATTAGACTGTAAATTGGGCGTACTGACGTCCATATTTACATCCAATATGTAGATAGTCAAATTCTTCTGTTGTAGAGGGCGCTTGATAACGCAAACGGCAACGCTCCGGGCCCGGTTGGAGTATGGCAAGACACGCGAAGTGTGGGTAGGCATAGGCTTGAACGAAAGCGTGCGGCGCACGTATTTAAATTAGCTTAGATTTACTAGCGACAGCTCGTCTGTTGTCCGTAAGAAGCTAGTAAAACTAATGTGTTGAACTGCCTGTATCCAATTGGGCTACTTGCAGCTTTGTTTTGGCATGCAGACTGATAACGAGTAGTAGTAGGATCCCCAGGAACACAAGGTATACGCCTCTATCGAGGATATTAGCAGCAACGATATTGGTACTGTCTATGTGATGCAAGCGCTGGCTAAAGAGGAGAAATGCTTCACGGATACCAATTGCACCTGGCGTGAGGGCTACGAACATGGCCAGGTTTGCGACTCCGGTATAACAAAGTACTTGCGCGGTGCTGGCGTGCGCTCCCACATTGTGTAGCTCGACGCCATAAATAATTGTTTGGACGAGTAGCTGTAGCGCGGTCGCAATACCAATCCAGGCTATGTGTTTTGCATCTAAATGGGTCGCCTTAATTTGTGATTTGCGTTGATACCAGCGAATAATAGTAGCACTCGCCACTGTCGCAAGAACGGTGAGTAGCGCTGTTTGCCACCAAGCCGCTCTACCGGCGAATATGAGCAGAACGCTGATTACGCCAAAAAAGGCATAGTAAAAAAGAGTTGCGAATAGATATTGCTTGACGCCTAGTCCAAGCTTTTTTTTGAGATATGCCCCTCGAAAAATGGGGCCACTTTGTCCTGGTCCAAAGAAGTTAATAAGCGACGAGTAGGCATTAAAGAGCATGTTCTCCTGTTTGCCCATGCTTTTTCCATACAGATGCAGTGATGCACGCGTTACGAGGACCTGACAGCCGAAAGATAGTAGGCATAATGCAAGCAGCACGACTAGGGTGAGTGGGGCGAGGTGTTTTAGTCGCTCAACGGTTTCAGGATGCTGGACTAAATAGTAGATAAAGGCGCCGGCCGTGACGAGCAGAATACCTATTGCTACAACCGACTTAGCATACCGTTTCATCTCTGGCAAGTATACCATGGGGATACTTTATGGCTGCCGGTGGACTTGTTTCGGATCGTTCTTCGGGTTGATCTTCAGGTTACTTCCAAACCACCATGTATAATAAGGGGTAATTTTGATTGAACGGATTACTCGTACTGTCGCCACAATTGTAGGGTCTCGTCGCTTTGCCCTTGGCATTTTGGGCTTTTTTAGTTTTGAGGCATTTTGGGTTGCCTGCTCTGCGGTCTATCCTATGGCATTCGACGAGGACTTTCATTTTGGGCTGATAAAAGTCTATAGCCATTACTGGCTGCCATTCCTTTCTTCTCAGCCAAGTGAGAGCATCCAGTATGGTGCGCTAACCCGAGACCCATCTTATGCATACCACTATTTGATGAGTTTCCCCTATCGATTTATAGAGCTATTCACCCATAGTCAAACGGCGCAAGTGATTATCCTTCGACTACTCAATATTGTTTTCTTTGCTATAGGTCTCGTACTTTTTTATAAAGTACTGCGTCGCGCGGGATCGTCGCGCGTACTTACGAACACGGCGCTACTGGTGTTCGTCCTTATCCCTATTGTACCTTTGCTCGCAGGGCAAATTAATTACGACAATTTATTGTTTGCCATTGTCGCCTGGCTCTGTCTACTCGTACAAAAAATTAATGATCAATTGTCGGTACGCAAATTCGACCTAAAGACCATGCTGCTAGTAGTGCTGGTCTGTATGTTCGCGAGCATTGTGAAGTATGCTTTCTTGCCGATGGCATTTGTGGCTGTGGTATTTTTGGGCGTCCAGGGTGTGCGTGCATTCCGCGGACACAAGAAACAGCTGCGACAGGCAGTAGGCGAGTCATATCACGGCCTCAGCAGCCGCACTAAAATAGTATTACTGACGCTACTGGTGCTCATTACTAGCCTCTTTGCCCAGCGCTATGTACTGAATGTGGTGACCTACCATACGCCTTTACCGAAATGCGACGCAGTGTTGAGCACCGATAAGTGTATGTCATACAGTCCATGGGCGCGTAACTACGCCTATGCACTGTCTAAAACGACAGACAATGACGACAGACTTCTCCCCTTCACCTGGACTTGGTTGCAAGCGATGCACTACAGGCTATTTTTTATGGTCGCTGGCCCAATGAACAATTTTACGAATTACCCTCCCATGCCCTTGCCTAGCGCCACCGCAGTAGTAGCTACGATTATGGGGATAACTGCCCTGCTGTGTTACTGGCGGCGTGTATTCTCAGGCCATAGTTTTTTGGTCTTTTTGTTGCTTATTTCAGCACTCTACTGTGTAGTCGTCTGGGCAGATAATTATAGCGCCTACTTAATGACTGGCCAGCCAGTCGCTATTAATGGAAGGTATCTATTGGTTGTAATCTTGCCGCTTGCCGCAGTATTCGGCCGTGCACTGACCTTAGTATTACGGCAATGGCGTGCACTACGAATGGGTTTCGTATTGCTTACCATTTTACTATTTCTGCAGGGTGGCGGTGTATTCAGTTTTATCTTGCGCAGCGACGAGCACTGGGATTGGCCCAGTGCTGTAGTCGTACATATGAATAACGCCGCACGTCGTGTTCTGGCACCGGTCACTATAGAGGGTAATAAGTATTACTAGTCTTTTATATTGAGTCGTTGACGTTTGCTTTGCTCTAGGCCGTCTTCAAGAAGAACGCGGTTAATGCGTATAAGATCCGCGACTACGCCCAACGTAAATGAGGTGAATGATGCGACCAGCAGTACACTGCCAATAATAAGTGATTGTAAGTGACCTCTGCCATGACTGTGGTCGGCATAGACAAAATAGAGGTAGCGCATGAATGGTACCGAACCTCCGATGAATAGGGTGAGGCCAATAGTTAGGAATACGGCATAGGGCCTGTACATAACGAACGCGCGACTAATTGCTATACCCGATTTAAGGACATGCTCGGCAGAGTTTTTAAACAGACGTGACTCCCGTGTTTTTGGGTTGACGGTTATTCGTACGCTGGTAATTGCGAGACCTTTATTCCCAGCCTGAATAAGTGTCTCCATCGCATAGCTAAAGGGGGTTACCGTGTTTAACTGCAGGGCTGCTTCGCGCGAATATGCCCGAAAACCACTAGCGGCATCCGGTATATCGGTTCCGGCGGCCGCATTAAGTACGCGGGTGCCAAGACGCTGCAGGCGTTTTTTAGCGGGTGAGAAGTGTGCAATCTTAGGTATTTGTCTATCGGCGATCACCATGTCGGCAGTGTGCTCTAAAAGCGGTCCGATAAGCTTTGGGATGTCCTTTTGCGGATACTGATTATCTCCATCGGTATTCACGATGATATCAGCGCCAAGAGAAAGACTCTTCATAAGTCCATCTTGGAAGCTTCGTGCGAGGCCTTGTTTTTGAGGATGGCGGACAAAATGTTTGACGCCGTGGGAACGAGCGATGGCGACCGTGTCGTCGCTGCAACCATCGTCGATAACAACAATCTCTATGCTGTCTACACCCTGAATGCGTTTCGGTATACTTTTCAGGACAAGAGGCAGTGTCTTGGCTTCGTTTAGACAGGGTATTTGTACAACTAGTTTCATAGTCTTCTCTCTAAAAGTCCATTATACCCCACACCCTCTGATTATTTGCTGGACGAAGCAGTTTATGTTATTGAAGAGTCGTATTTTTATGCGTCGTAGTTTTCGCCAGGATTAGTGATAAGTAAATCGTGCGGATGGCTTTCACTCAGGCTGGCTTGTGTAATGCGCATGAATTCAGCTGTTTCCCAGAGCTCAGGGATTGTGCGTGCGCCTACGTAGTACATACCAGAATGCACGCCACCGGCCAGCTGATCAACAAGATTCTTGACGCTTTTCGTAGAAGGCACGAGCCCTTCGACTCCTTCGGCAATAAGGACGTCATTTTGGTAGCTCTTACCGTGAAATTCATCTTCAGAACTTACTTCCAAACCGCGCTGCATGGCTGCAATAGAGCCCATGCCGCGATACTCTTTGAAGCAGTACTCTTCTGAACCGTCAAGGATGCTACGGAAACGAGCTGGTACATCTTCCGGCTTGAGCATGACGACTTTACCTGGAGCTTCTTTACATGCCGCAAAAAGGCGTCCCAGCATAATACAGGATGCTCCAGCGGCTAGTGCTTTAACGATGTCACCTGAATAGCTAATGCCACCGTCGGCGATTACAGGAATATTATGGTGTTTCGCGGCGCGCACGGTCTCCATAATTGCGGTCAGCTGCGGGACGCCCATACCCGAGACAATACGTGTTGAACAAATTGCGCCTGGTCCCATGCCGACGCGCAGCGCATCTGCACCTGCGGTGATAAGCGCTTTGGCACCTTCGTAGGTTGCGACACTGCCGCCTATGACATCAATATCGAAGTGTTGCTTGATATAGCTTATGGCAGTAACCACCTTCATGGAATGGCCATGGGCAGAATCTACAACCAGTACATCTACTCCTGCGGCAACGAGGGCTTGCACACGTTGTTCATAGCCACTTGTTGAGCCTACGGCAGCACCGACGAGGAGTCCCTTGGCTTTGACTTTCTCTACTTCACTTGCCTGTTCGTTTACGGTTAGGTTGCGATGAATAATGCCGATGCCGCCGAGTTCGGCGAGGGCGATCGCAAGATCGCTCTCTGTGACGGTGTCCATTGGTGCACTAATAAGCGGTAAGCGTAACTTCACGCGCGGCGTGAGCTGTGTCTCAAGTTCTATGTCTTCACGCAAAAACCCCGAATAACGGGGTTTCAATAGCACATCGTCGAATGTTAGAGCGAGTTTAAATGTATCCATATCTTAGTATACGAAGTTAGTAGCGGAGTTGTCAAAAAACTTTCACATGTAAGATTATTCACTGACCGACCTGTGGTCGGCGCGATATGCTAGTACATTGTAAGGCGAGAAGGAACTACCATGGAACATGCTCCTAGAAACGGCCAATTTACACCACAGGAAATAGGATCGATCAATCCTCATTACCAACAAGAAATAGCAGCGCAACGCAAACGAGAACGTTCTCGTCGTTGGTTGCGTGAGCGGGTTGAGCGAGAGCGTAAGCGGCTGGCGGTCTTTATGGTTATGGCACATGGCATTGTTAACATGTCATTGAGTGCTGAGCGAAACAAGCAAGTTCGCGGAAGAGTAACTAAGCAGCTACAAGATCAGTATGGCTTGCAGGCACCTGTCTGGTGGCGCCGTTAGTTTTTTGCGGTATGGTGCCGTTTTGGTGGCGCGGTATGGCGACTCCGTTTGACGGGTGGCGCGGTCACCACAGTAGAGAGCCCTAATAGGACGACACCGGTCACTAAAGCATACAGCCCTAGTATCCATACAAAAGCAAGACCACCTACTGAGGGCTGGAACAACACGACCATACCGATGACGATGCCTAACGCACCAACAACACCGTGCATGGTCAGCACCGAACCGTCTTCGCTATGGTGCGTAAAGGCATGCACCAGGCCAAATACTCCGCGGAATACCAGTGATATACCAAGAATAAGGAGTAGTACCGTAAAGGTTACTGCTGGGTGAAAAAGTAAGAATATACCCGCGAGTAACTGGAGTGCACCCCAAGTAGACTTGAGTGACATACCCGCATGTTGGCGATATGTCCAGCCCACCCCGAGCAGTACGGTGCCGTCGGCGATCAGGAAGGCTGCAAACAACCATGCCAATACGAGCGCTGTGAGGCCCGGCCAGAATATTGCCGCAACACCAAAGAGGATGGCGAGACCGCCCTGCACGATAAGTGCTGTTCGTATCACTTTTGTCATTTCTATTTTGACTGAAGCCATCTATGCCCTCCCGGTTTGCTGTAGTTTATAACTTCGAAAGCACAAACTTTATTATACAGCAGTCATGTAACGTGCTATTTTCGTTTTATCGCACGCAGCTGCTTGCGTAACTGCTCAAGCTCTGTCTGATTATTCATCCATTCCGTCATGTCACGAGCAACTCCGGCAATTTGTACCGGGTCACCCACGGTATTGAATATTGGTATGAGTCGTACGGTATATGCGCGACGACCTAAAGGTGTATCCGACCAATTGGTATAGTCGACGGGGAGCTTGGTCTTTATAGTTTTCTTATACTGCTTGAGTAAAAAACGATAAGACTCCGGAGACACAATATCGACGATCTTTTTGCTAATAGAGTCTTGCGGGTAGCCGCTTATAGTAAAAAATGCAGTATTTGCGGTTAGTAAGCGGTAGCCGTCGCTTTCAATATCAATGAGCATGATTGCGTCAGTTATATTGTCGAAAACGGTAGTTAGATATTGTAAAAAAACGATTGAAGAAGTTTGGGCTGCCATATAATAGATCAATCATATCAAAAGCGCTTTGCTTTTGTCTAAGTTGCAAATCTGTTGCCTAACCTGGCATGCCCCGATACACTTAGATACAATGTATGATCCAGATAAATACACAGTGAAAGCCGTTCGGCGTCAGCCATCGCAGGCGCGCGGTAAAGAGCGCGTAAGGCTTATCTTGTCTGCCGCGCTAAAGCTATTCAAGGAACGCGGCTTAGAAGAAGTCACGACGAATGATATTGCTGAACGAGCACATATCCCTATAGGCTCGTTGTATCGTTATTATCCCAACAAGGATAGTATCGTGGTTGCGCTCACGCAGCTGGTTGCAGAAGATCTGTCACATATTTTTGAAGAGATTGGTCAACACCCCTTCTTGGAATATCTATCTTGGGATGAATTGTTACTTTTGCTAGCTGACTCCTGGGTCAATTATTCTCGGCTCAATGGTCCATTTGCCTTTCTCTACGCACAGCGAGCTAACCCGCGGTTAGGTGCTTTGAGCAAAGACACTTGGGACCAATTTACAACAGTCTTTAATGGAGTTCTGAAAAAGCGTTGTCCCCAGGTGACCGAGCGTGAATTGATTATATGTTTTCAGCTCACCTTAGCGGCGGTGCAAATGGGGCTTACCGAAAAATACCAAGAGCTACCTGGCTCGCCCTTACATCATGAGGCAGTGGGCGCCATCGCTCGGTATATGTTGAGTGCCTGTAACCGACATACACATCAGGCTGCGTAAGAATTTTGCTAGTTATTGATTGATATTGCGTAGAGTGCGGTGCCATTTGTGATGCCGCTGGGGGTAATGGTTGAGGGTAAGACGAGGCCGCCACCGGCTGCGATACTGCCCGTGCGTGAGATCATCCCGGCTCCGGCTACTGTTGAGCCTAATACAGCACCTGTTGTTGAGTTCCAGGTAACGGCAGCGTAATATTGGCCTGGCTGCAGTGTTTTATTTGTCTGCGTGGGCGTAATTGACTTCACACCGGCAGCGGTAGTGACACTGCTGTTGCCGCCATTGAGTACTAGTGCTCCTGTGCTGTCGTAAATGCCTACATCGCCGGCGGCGCCGAGTAGCGTCGTGACGTCAATAACCAGTTTGTTGACGGTGATTTGTCCGGATACATAGAGCGGTGAAACTAAGATTGTCGCTGCTGCCGCTTTGGCTGCAGTTGCTGCTGTTGCGCCGTAGACGGTCGAGAAAACGTAGGCATCACCGTTGATACAGTTTTTCCAGGCAGAGTTTTCGTAGCAGCGGAATTTGTTATCGGCAGAGTTGTAGTACTCGCCCCCGTTTACTCCGGTTACGGCCGGCGCGCTTGTTTCTCCCGACACGTTTCTCGCATCAAGTACGAACAGTGCTGCGCTGCTGTCGGCTGTCGGGTTGCCAATATATATACGACTGTTGGTCGAATCGATCTGGAAGAAGATCGCACTTGAGGCGCCTTGAACTGAGAAGGCATTAGTGCTGCCGCCTACAAGAGTCGCTACAGTGGTGGCTCCAGTGGTGTTACCGATGATGATGGTTTTTGCATTACTACTGGTGCCGAGATTTAGGGCGCCGGTGGTGCCTGAGTCAACTGTTAACGCTGTTGCTGCTCCACTATTTATTGCTAGTGCACCCGTACTAGTGAGTACGGTACTGGAGCCGAGGCTGACAGTACCAGAACCAGACTGTAGAGTGAGCGTACCTGAGCTGGTGCTCCAGGTACTGGCTGCATTGGCCGTAATGGTCAGCGCCTGACTGGCTGCTGATTGTATGGTTGCAGTACTGGCTGCACCGAAAGTTAATGCAGTGGCACTGAACGTGTTGGTATTAATCGCACCCGACGTAATTGACCCTGAGATATTAATATTGCCTGTTTGCTGACTGCCAGGAGACAACTGTATAAAGCCCGTAGAATCGATGCCATCTAGATTGTCTGCGTTAAAGGCCTGGGGCACTGCAGTAAGCTGGACGCGTGGCGTCATTTCGGCGTCGCTACCGACCTTAACTCCAAGATAGAGTGCAGTAGAGTTAAAGTTGACGCTCCCTGGTAGCGCAGTGGTATCGCCAAGATTTGTCTGGAATAGTCCGGCGCTCGTCGTGATGGATTTCGTCTCCGTCCAGACTGCTGATCCTCCCGAGCTGACGCTATATATGGAGAAAGTCACGCTATAACTTGTGTCGGCCACGTTGGTACCGTCAGGATTCGTGAGCTTGCCCTGAAAACTAACATAAGGTGTTACCGTCGCGCTGACTGGTGACATGAGCAAGACACAACTTATAAGGCTGTAGCATAGAAATACGGAGAGTTTACGCAGTTGTCTCATGATGTACTCTTTTCTGCATCCGCTATGTTCCCTTGCCTGTACTCACGCCAAATCTGCCACGCGCAGTATACGATAGCACCGATAAGCAGTAGGAGGAGTGGCTGCCAGAGCGGCAGGTAGAAAAAATGGCTGGTGACAATTTTAGCCACCGCATCGCCCCCGATACTGTAGGAGATAGCCACTTGGTAGTCACCTGGCAGCCATGCATGGCTGAGCATAGTAAGCGGTGGCTGTAAGGCTAGCTTGCTGCGTGGTGCAAGCGCCGTTGAGGCGGTATTGAGCACGCCCTTATTGACGATTCGTCCGCGTGGGTCTTGTATGGTAACGTATCCGCGCGGAGTAGCGATTACATTGCCGGTGTTGCTCATGGTGAATGAGAGCTCTTTTGGCAGCTTGAGCGCAAAGTGAGGATAGACTAATCTACTGATGGCAAAGTCGGTGATGGCACCTGATTGCTTAATTATGATGAGCGGCATACGAATGCTAGGAATAACGCTGACGTTCATGCCGCTTGTTGTCTGTTGTGTAAGTATGAGATTTACCTGTTGACTGCCTGGTGCTAACGCTGCGCTGTCTGTAAGGGTGATGGTGGGCGTTGCGGTGGCGCCTGCCATAAGTGTGAGGTCATTTGGACTCACGCTCAGTTGTTTTGTGGCGCTGTTTGCCGCACCGGGCGTTGTTACGGTTTGGTCAAAGTCGAGATGTACACTGATGGGCGTGCTGTACTTATTGGTGATTGTGAAGCGTGCCTGCTCTTGGGCGTGGCCGGCAGCCAGAGATAACGTTGCCGTTGCCGGGCTGAGCATAATACCTCCGGTAGCCGGAGCCTGCGTCGCATGGGCGGTAGTTACCGAGATGCCTGCAAGCAGCAGGGCCAGCCAGATACTACTTCTTACGATGCGCATGAGATGCGTATCCTTTCATTTTTTTCGTACCCTTGAAAAGCAACCAACCCCAGGTGACGAGTCCCATAACGAGAATAATGGCTGTAACTGTCACGAACAGGAGCAGTCCCCAGGGAATGACCCAGAAGCTGAAACTAGTGATGATCGGCACGTCTTGACGTCCATTGTCGTAGACAAGAACTGCTTTTGCGACATATTTACCAAAACGCAATTCGCTGACACGTTTCCAGTTCCAGCTTAAGTAGTGCTTGCCTGCACTTGTTGTGACGTAGAGTGGGAATCCGGCGTTCCAGTTTGCACTAAAGCTACGTGTTGTTCCTGGCAGCGAGTATCCTCCACCATTATTAATGGGCAGCGTGGCGATAGGTGTTGCATCGTTAAATGATCGTTGTATAAAGATAGTGCCACTAGGTTGACTAATGACATTGCCAGAATTTTTTACCTTAATGGTAAAGTTTGCTGGTAAGAAATTGTAATGCGATTTGTCACCTGAGAAACCTTCGATGGAAAGTTGGCTTCGAGCGTCCGGCCGATTAATATTAATCAGACAGAAAACAACTACTTCCGGCTTGATGGCGGCGCCGTTATTTGTTTGGCCTGCATTCTCCGAACTGGTGAGCGTTATGCCCACTGAATAGTTAAAGCCAATATCTCGGGGCGTCGTAAATGTAATCGTTAGCTTGGTGCTCGTACCTGGTGCTAGGGTGATGGCGCTGGGGCTAAAATGAAGCCAGCTAGCTATGTCGGCAGGAAGCGAAGACTGCAACGTCACCTTTTGGCTGGTTTTGTCGACTTGTAAGCCAGTTATTCCAGGCTGAAGGGATTCGCTATGGTTGGAAAAATTGCGAAGCGTCAGGGTTGTTGTCTGTGTTTGTCCTGGTGTCAGGCTCACTACTACTGGTGAGGGTGATACCTGGATATTGAAATCATTGCCGGTGGCATGTGCCGTTGCCGGCACACAGACAACAAGAATGGTCGCCACTCCTAGCGGCCAAACTTTCACTGTACTTCGCAACCATGAAATTATATGGTTGGATCGCATCACACTGCTCTCTTTGTAAATGGTGAAAAACTCGTGGGGAGATACTCCCCGAATATGAAGAACTGAAACGTTTAGAACATTGCTGCCGCGGGCAATGTGATGGTATCACTGTAGTCCGTGGCTGCTGCGGTGAGGCTGCTAATTGTCGCGTTATTGGTTAGGGTCAGTACTGCATTATTAGCGGTGCCGGTAGAAGAAGCTATTGATCGCAAAGTAGTATCTAGTCCACCTCCCTTGCCTGATGTGCCGCCAACGAAAGGTGCCGCCACAGCAATGGTGCCGCTACCACTGGTCTGTGTGCTGGTGACCCCCATGTTGTAGCCTTCAGTGCTACCACTAATAGTGCTGTTGGCTCCAGGCGTCGTTGAAGGAACCGTATAACTGCCTGCATTTGAGTGCAGCCCAGTACTACTGTCTTGCGCCCATGCCACCCAACCAGTACTGGCATTGGTGTTGATCGTGAGCGTACGAGGAGTTGGGCTGCTGGTAACGCTACCTGAGGTTAATGCACCTAATGCATCCGAGGTAGCACTCAACGCGTATGTAAAGGCTTGTGGTACTGAGGCGGTAACGTTCACCTGATCACCACTTAAGCTCACGGTACCATATGGCGCAGTGTCGATAGTGGCAGGCAGGCTTGTCTGAGTAGTCACGGTACCAGTGTTATTGCTGGTAGCACTCGACTTCACGCTGACAGCGGCGCTGTTTGTCCAGTTGAAACAGTACAGCGTGCCGACGGTAAGGTCGCCGCTAGGGAACGTGACGGTTTGAGATGTTACGTTAGTAGCCGTGTTGATGCCCGGCCACGCGGTGCCACCAGTTGGCCAGGATAGATTAGTGGTGTTAACGACCCAGTTACCTAAGGCGTTAACCGTATAGCCAGTTGGAAAGGCAACTTGCACGGAAGCTTCTGTGGCTACCGTCGAAGCCTTTGCGCAGACGGTGCCTGTTGTGGCTTGTGAAGTCTGCAGGCGATCAAAACGAACAGTGGTTTGATTTAAGCTGCCTGCCGCCGCAATGCCCGGGGCAAAGCCGAAAATAGCGGTAGAAAGGCCTAGGATTACGGAAAGCGAGTAAAAACTCGCTTTTGATGGTATCTGTTTTCCGGACAATATTCGGTTCATACAGTAATATCCTCTTAGTGTTTATGCTTGAGTCAAAGTATGAGCCCTGCTAAAGCGGAATGCAAGCATAAAATGAACATTAAAACAGCAGCGATAATGAAATAGTCATGACATCTGCGTAATCCGTAGCGGCTGGTGTTAGAGTGTTCGTTTTTGCTGTCAAGGCAAGCGTTGCGCTGCCTGTCGTTATCGCACTATTCCACGTAGCGAACGGCTGCCAACCGGTATTGAGTCCACCTACGTTGTTGCCTGCGCCATTATACGGGCTGAGTGAGCCTATTGGTCCCCCGCTGCTTTGTGAGGTGCCAGTGACCTGCGCTCCGTACCCGCTACTGGCAACTCCTAGGTCTGTTGTAGCGGAAGCGAGTGTCGTGCTTTTTGCGGCGCTGGTTAAGCCACTATTTTTATCGGCAATTAATAAGTTCCCACCGTACAGGGCATTTGTTGTTACAGTAGTCGTTACTGTAGCCCCGCCACTGGTTATGGCGCCTGCTGGTAGGCTGGTAAAGTCGACAGTGAAAGGCGGTGTTGCCGTCAGTGATGTCTGCATGGAGAATGTGGCATTCGGGGCTTGTGTCGCCGTAGAAGCGGTCGGTCCGAAACCGCTTCCCGTTCTAATGCCCTGCAAGGCTGCTGCCTTTACGGTATACGTAGTGCTGGGACTGAGTCCTACGACGTCGAAGCCACTGGCGCTGCCCCACGCTGCGTATGTCTGGTAGTTGGTGATGGTTACTCCCGCCCCTATGGTGTTGTCTAATTGTACATATTTAGTCGAGACGAAGTTGTCGCTACTAATAGCAATAAGATATTTTGTATCACTTGGAAAACTATTCGTATTCAGCACGAGATGCAGCCGATCATAGGTGTTATTCGGGTTAGTGATAGTTGGTGCAGGTGGTACTGCTGCAGTACTCGAAGCCTGAATGCCTGCAGGGAGTCCATACGTAGTACTGGTGAGCTTCCCTCCGCTACCACCAGCCTGGCCACGCAATGTGTAATTTGTGCTACTGCTGGTATTCGCACCAGACCCAAAATCATAGTTTTTTAGAGTGTAGTTGGTACTCGATGGTAGGGCCGCCAGTAACGAAATAAACAAGAAGCGGAACATAATACTTTTACTATAACATGCATAAGCAAGAAGATGAGCTATTGCTCGTTTTCTACATACACGGCAGTCTTGTCAAAAAGAGCATAAGCAGTTCATATGCTCTGGTACACTAGTAACAATGTTTTACTTTGCCCTGGCGGCCGCAGCAACCTGCGCCATCTGTAACGGTGTGGCTGCCATTCTGCAAAAAGCCAGTGCTAGCAAGGAGAAGCGTGCCCATACATTGAACGTGGGACTGCTTTGGCAGCTTATTCACGCCGGACCCTATGTCATTAGTATCGTGTTGGACCTTATGGGGGGCGCGGCGGAGTTGTTCTCGGTACGTTTCTTGCCTCTTTTCCTTGTGCAATCGGTTATCGCCTCAAGCGTGGTGGTGACGGCACTCATCGATCGATTTGTATTGAAGCACCATATGAGTAGGCATACCTATGCTGCGGTTGGCTTGGTGATGATCGGGTTAGTTATCTTGGGCATAGCATCCAAGCCAGCAGCCGAGGCGCAGGTTCGGTCTGCCGTGCGCTGGGCAATTATACTCGCCCCTTTGGTCATAGCGGCAATAGGGATGATTTTGGTTCGATTGCGTAGCATGGCCTCTGGTGTCGGCTTGGCTTTGGTGAGCGGTGTCGCATTTGGTGGCGTATCTATCAGCGGCCGTATTATTACCTTACATGATCCCTGGTGGAGCATCTTTTCTGAGCCGCTTACCTGGTCGCTCGTAGCCTATGGTGTTTTGGGGTTGTTCTTGTTTACGCTGGCCTTGCAACGTGGGTCGGCTACTATTATGAATGCGGCACTCGTGGCCACTGAAGCATTAGTCCCTACGGTTGTCGGCCTCTTGCTACTTGGTGATAATGCACAAGGAGAGGCTATTACCACTATTGTGATCGGCTGTACAGTAACTCTTATTGGCGCCTTTAGCGTTATGTTTACTCATAAAGGAGCGGTATAGCCACCTATTTTAGCAAGGTACTGAAGACGCGTAGTGACTGCCTTGACAACGTGATTTCTACTTTTGTGTGCGCTGGAATGTTGAATACTTCGCCATCCACCTGACCCCACATGGCCTGTTGTGGCACGAAAGATGCATGATCGCCGGCTACACGTCGTGCCGCCCGTGGTTCGGTTAGTTCCCAGACATGGAACAAGAAGCTACGTGCACGTTTGCGCCGCATCACTGTGTGGTAGAAGTGCGGGTCAGTGAGACGCAGACGTGCTCCCTTTACTTTTGCGAAGCGCGAGCCTTTTAGAAAAATGTGTTCATAGACATCTTTTATTTGTCCATCCTCTTCAATTGGAACCTGTGGTGCGGCAAAGAGCGCTTGCATGGTTGCAATGAACTCCTTGATTTCTCGACCTCCAGGCAGTTTGTCGAGCGGATGATTACGCAATGCTGGTTGGCTGAGGCGACGCGCGGCAAAGGCGCTCGCACCAAAGCTGGCATAACATAAGGCGCTATATTTTTGTTGAGAGCCATCCGGTAGATCGAGTGTGCACGTAAGCGGGTGTATCTCAACGATTTTTCCAGCATGCAGGATATGCGTTAGAGGAGTCATGAATCCATGGCCATTGAGCATATGAGCCAGGTCGTTGGCGTTACCGCCCCAAAGTGGTAGCAGCGGAGTTAATCGGGCCACTGCAGGTAGTGTTGGGTCGTTAAGGAGTGCCTCAGCAACCATATTAATAGTCCCGTCGCCGGCTGCAACGCAGAGCAGTGTTTTGGCGCCAAGCTTGGGGGATAATTTGTGCAGGATGGCTTTGTTTGCAACGCGGCCAGAGGCAGCAGTGTCAACTATCTCGAAAGCTGTCTTTGGCATTAGGGACTGTAGTTTGAGGATACGCTTTTGAGCTCGACGCGCATTTGTGCTGACCGGGTTGCGAATGACGATAACTTGGGTGAACAATGGCTCTGTAGTGGTGATTTGGGTCATGAATGAGGACCTTTCGTATATGCTGCGTGCATGGCGCGAACTTGTTCGAAGCCAATTACCCACCCTGTCTGCCGGATGCTGCGATAGAGTAACGTTTGTAAAAACTGACCACGACTATCAAGTACTTCAGGAAATCCTCCCTCGCGAAGCATGACTCGCTCGTATGCGGCGATGTGTTTTTCCGCCTGTAGGCGATAGGGTTCGTTCCCCGTATGTGTATATAGTAGCAGGAGCACCTTAATGTACTCCATACCCCAGAAGCTCCAAATGGCGTCGCCCCCGTATGAGGCAACGGCTAGACGCACCGCAAGGAATTGGCGATGGGCTCGTGTTTCGTGCTGATACTTGATGGGCAGTGGTTGGTCGATGCCTCGTTTCTGGATGTACGCCACACTACGAATAAAGTAGGAGCGCTCCATGGGATCGGCTGGATCTAAAAAACCGCTAGTGAGTACAAATAGCCAATCTGAGGAGTAGTAGGCTTTTTGGCGCCCTTCTTCCGAGATATCTTCTAAGAAATACCCTTCTTCCTCAAGCCAGAATGTTGTCAGTATATGTTGTTTGAGCGTCGCCAGAAATGTCGTATCTTTAGGTATAAGCCCGAGTGTAGTTGCGAGCTGGGTCGTCTTCCAGAAAACAACATTATCGTAGAAGGCGGACTCTCTCCGTGTGATGTCCTTGGCGCCCGAGAGATGTACGTCCGCTCGAACGAGGCCGGTCCTTCCATCGAATACGGTGGCCCGATAATGCTCATACAGGGCTTGCATGGTTCCCTGGTACTGATTCATGAGTAGTCGTGTCGCCGCCTTGGTGCGCAGTCGGTGGACTGGCTTCGCATAGTCGGTGGCGGCGGCCCGTTCTTCGCCGAGGAGCGCAGCAATGGCAAATAATATGCCGTACACCGTGTCCGATGGATAGGCATAGAAATTAACGCATGTTGCTTGGTAAGGCCCGGTGCTTACGATGGTTGTTGTTGGTATGCGGTGCTTATCGAAGACACCCAGAGCATATGCGATAGTTTGTAAGTACACTATCTGTCGGTGCTCCCAGTCCTGCGTGCTGCCTGCGATACGAGTGTCCAGGATCGGATAGTAGAAGACCCCAAGATTGCGTACGAACAACGCACTAAAGTGGTCACCTGAGGTAAGTAGTAAGCGATGGGGGTCAAACCGTTTTTTGTGAATGTCGGCAATGATGGCATCTACTGATGCTCCGTGTGAGCGGGGACTACGCACCCAGCGGGTATTTAAAATATGAATGCCACATTTAACGATCGCAAACCAACGCCACCACCATTGTTGTCGAATGCGTAACCGATGGTTGTGGTTAATGGTCTGGAAAGAAGTAGCGACCATACGCAGTACGAATGGTCGTTTTATGATGGTGATGCGATTAAAAGGATTGGTCAGATACGCACCGCCAAGTAATCCGGCAATGAGCAGTACAATGCTCGCAACGATATACATGCAGACGTATAGTACCAGACCGACACGTGCCTCGTGATAGAATATATATAGATGAGCTTGATTGATGCCATTCGGGATTTGGTTCGAGCTGCTATGCGTAGGGTTGCGCGATGGCTGAATACTGTCACCCGCGGGCGGTTACATCCGGATACTGTGACGATTGTTGGCTTCCTAATGCACATTCCTATAGCAATCCTTATCGCGCTACAGCATTACCAGGTAGTAGCCGCTATGTTACTGATTATTTTTGGATTATTTGACACGCTGGACGGCGAGCTGGCGCGACTGCAAGTAAAGGCGTCAGCACGCGGCATGTTGCTTGATGCATCGACTGATCGCATGAAGGAAGTGCTACTCTACACGGGCATTACTTACGCATTAGTTCTTGGTAAGCATCCCGCTATGGCGGTTTGGGCGACCGCTGCTTGTGGTGTTTCCCTCTGCGTAAGCTACGTAAAGGCGAAGGGCGAAGCGGCCGTTGCTGCTGGCAAGCCAATACCGCATGCTACACTGAATAAACTTTTTAAAGACGGCCTATTGACCTTTGAGTTGCGCATGGCGGTGCTCGTTATTGGACTGATTGCAAACCAGTTGGTAGTGGCGGTTGCAGGTATTGCATTGCTGGGTGGCTTTACTGCCCTGCAACGATTGGGACGCATCAGTAGGGCGTTGGGGTAAGTTATATGTGTAGAGTGGACTTGCATACACATTCGCATGCCTCCCAGGATGGGGGTTTGATGGCGCCCCATTACCAGCGCATGCTGGATGACCATAATTTGGCCTGCATAGCGGTAACGGATCACAATACCATCGCATTCGCGCAGGAACTCCACATGCAATTGGGCGATCGTATCATTGTGGGCGAAGAAATTACCACCTCAGCTGGTGAAATTATCGGTTTGTATCTGAAGCACCCTATAGATAAGGGGCTTTCACTCCAGGAAGCAGTACGTGCTATTAAGGAGCAGAAAGGCCTCCTCTATATACCGCATCCCTTTGAAATACGGCGTAGCGGCGTGTCGGTTCGGGCACTTGCAACAATCCTTGCAGATATAGATATTGTAGAAACGTGTAATGGGCGCGCAGTATTCCAGAACCGAACCAAGGAAGCCTATGCGTGGGCGGCTGAGCATGATTTACCTGGGGCGGCGAGTAGTGACGCTCATGGCCCGAGTGGCTGGGGCAAAACGTACAGCGTACTCAGTGAGATGCCGACGCGTGCAACTCTCGTGAACCTCTTGCGGGGCGCGCAGTACAAGAGCGGATTGCCTGGCGTGCGTGGCATCCTGTATCCGAAGTATCATCGTATGCGGAAGAGGCTAGTCAATGCTTAAGGACGTGCTTTTCGCTCTGTGGTTCTTTTTGCCTGCCGGCATTGCAAATGTAACGCCAATTCTTGTTGCTCCACTGCCAGGGCTACGGAAATTACAGGCGCCCATGGACTTTGGGCGTACATTCCGAGGAAAGCGTATTCTCGGTTCTCATAAGACGTGGCGTGGTCTGGTATTCGGCGTCCTAATGGCAATACTGACGCTCTGGCTGCAGCAGCTAGCGGCGGCTCATTTTCAGTGGGCACATACACTCAGTGACTCGCTCGACTACTCTTCATTACCGACTATTCTTATGGGGGTTCTCTTCGGGGTTGGTGCTCTCGGTGGTGATGCAATTGAAAGTTTTTTCAAACGCCAACTTAATGTTGCCCCGGGCCATGGCTGGTTCCCTTTTGACCAGCTGGACTATATTATTGGAGCCTCACTTGCCACCATGCCATTGGTTGCACTGAGCCTTGCGCAGTACGCAATACTTATTTTGCTGTGGCTTGTGGTACATCTCATTTCATCCTATGTAGGTTGGCTCTTACACCTCAAAGAACGACCTATTTAGTAGTTTATATTTGCAACCTAGGCGCTACATTATAAAAAAATCAACACCAAGACAGGCAGGTTTTGGTATGACCAAGACTATGCCATCGTTGCTCTTCGGAAACCTTTGGATATGTAGAAAAGGCTGAAAGTAGTAGACTCTTTTAACTTAACGACCTGACATGTGGTCCACCCTGACTGATGAGTCGCTTGTCTAAAGTTACAAGTTCGTTGCTGTAATCTTTTGCTTCTTCGCAAGCATAGCAATCAACCGCCGAGAGTGCTGGGTGGTTTTCGTAAAGATTTATCGTTTTAAGTAAAAACCGTGGATTGTGCACGACATTAGTAAAGTTAAGAAAATCAGTTACTACGGCGCATATATCTTTACGAGACAGTTCATATACTTTTTCAAGAACATATATAATTTCAATGACTATAACATCGGTAATATACACCATATTATTTTCTATGAGCTCTGTAGCCTTTTCGGTCTGTTCCGCTACGTCTCCAAGTAAGAAGCGCAGGACGATGTTAGTGTCTAAGCTAATCATTGTAGCCGGCAAGCCATGCCCTAGCGCTTGCTTTTGCTAGCGCTTCGCCTGAAAGACCCTTCAGATGATCGGGTATCTTTTTGGTGATCTCTTCACGTCTTGCTTGAAATGCTTTCATGTCTGTACCGGCATTAAGTTCAAGGCGATTGTCTTCGGTGATGCTCATGGATAATTTTTGACCCAGCTTTATACCCAGCGCTTTACGCAGTGGAGCTGCAATAGTTATGGTGCCTTTGCTTGTGACGGTGGTTGTGTATATCATGTAATACATTATATGAACGTAATACTTATATGTCAACGTAATACATTGATAAAATCTTGTGGTGATGAAATGTGAGCCTCCATGAGGTTCCATTCCAGCGGGCAGGTCAGCCCCTGGCAGACGGACTCATTCGTGAGGTTCTCTATTCTTTACATGTGTTTGGGATGCATGGATGTCCGAAGAATCATGTGCTGAATATGATCGAGAGAAATTAGATTGGTTCTAGCGTCGGGATCTTGGTGCTTTACCCTGCGCAAGCATGGTGCGTACATAGGAACCGGTTGCGATAGCATTGAGAGCGATTGCCGCAAACGTTAGGCTATAGGCGATTATTGCAGTAAGTTGTCCGTACCATACAGCATTGAAGAGTACAAAGAATAGGAGCGCGACCCATTCCACCGCTACACCAATTTTTCCTGCCGCAACGGGGTGTATGGGCCAGTGCTTGCTTTTTGCAAACAATGACAAAACAACCGTAATCGCATTCTGGATGCCAATGACCCAGGCAAGTACTTCCGGCAGTATTCCCGTGACTGAAAATACGAGTAGACAGGCAAATGCCGCTATTTTGTCAAAGGTAGCATCCACCCCTTCCCCCAAGGGACTCTTGGTGTGAGTGCGTTCGGCAACCATGCCATCAAGAATATCGAAGAGTCGCCCCACGGCAACAAGTGCCAGTCCACCCCAGGGTTTATCCTTGGCTATGACAATGACGCCTATTAGAGTGAACACAAGACCAGTGCAACTGAGTATATTCCCGGGTGTAATGATGCCACGGGTGGCATAGGCAATATGCTGCCAAGTAGTGTGTTTGGCGGACGTAATCTGTTCCCAATCTGGTTTTGTGCTGGCATGATGCAACTTCATCTACTGTCAGCGTAGCATACGTGGCTCGTGTTTATTACTGCGTCTTGTTGGTGGGAGAGGGCGCCGGAGCCGGTGGATTATATACTGTTTGGAGGTAGGCCTGGATATCGCTGAAGTCATCAATGCCTGCTGCCGGTATGAGCGCGCTTTGGCCACTGCGCGTGGTGTGACTGGCTAGTAAATTCTTGTTGTCCACGCTATTCAGCCCAATGGAGGCAATCTTGCTGTTAGGCACTTTCTTCACGAGGTTGTAGAGACGCGCCACACCACCAAGCGTTAAGTCGGTCTTCACATTGTTGCCTAGCGAGTCAAATAGGTCGCTGAGTTTGAGGGGGTTAGACAGAGTGCTGAGTGAACTGGCTTTGTCTTTCAGTCCCAGAAGGATAAGCCGTTGGTTTTGTGTCCTCGTGAAATCACTGAGTGCATAGCCATAGGAGCCGTATGTGTCGCCTCGAGAGCGACTGAGGCCGAGGGCTTGTATGCCATTAAGGGTATGCGGGCCATTGGTAAGGTGGTCAACGAGGGGTTTGCCGCTATTACCCCAGTCGGGGCTAGGATCGTTGAGCCCTCTTGAGTCGGAACTTTTGATATTCACCGTGATGCCACCCACTGCATTGACCGCGTCACGCACCGCACCATAATTGACAACTGCATAGTACTGGATAGGTAGGCCTGTCGCCTGGCTGACGGTTTTTTCAAGCAAGCCGATGCCACCGCTTGGATAACCGGCCTGGCTAAATCCATCATTATTGCCATCTTGATATGCTTCGTTGATTTTGGCATAGCCTTCCCCAGGAATATTCACATAGAGGTCTCGAGGGATGCTGAGCATGAATCCGGTATTTGTCTTCGTATTGAGGCTGACAAGCATGATTGAGTCGGTAAGGCTGCCTCCTTGGTGTCCCGGGTCGTCGGCGGAATTGCCAGCAATGAGAATATTGACGTGACCACTGTCTTCACCTTTGAGCTTTGTAGGGTGTACGATACTGGCGAGCCCCTTCCAGCCAAAGACTTTTAGCTCGTTGTGGAGGATCTTCCAGCCGAGCCACCCACCTGCGAGTAGCACCACTACGGTGATGCTAATGGCGCTCCATTTAAAAAATCGTTTCCATGAAAAACGACGTTTTGGTGGCTCTGGTGGTATATGCATAGATTCAACCCCTGGATGGTATGAATAGTTAGGTAGCGCGCGGTTAAGGTCGAGTAAATTGCCTGGCTTAGTAGAACGTTCAAGCGTTTCTTGTTGCTTGGTCTGTTTACGATGCTTCATTTATAGATAGTATACGGCTTTTCTGAAGATTTACGCTACTTTACTAATTGCTCGGTGTGTTATCTAATAGAAGAAGTGGATGAATATATAATCCGTTTACGGTGTGCATATGTGGTTCTGGTGGCTCTGGCCGTCGTTTTGGGTTGTATTGTACGTAGTAGTCCTGGACGCTGGACGCTCGGTAACCCCTACGCCGATATGCCTATTGGCTATGACGTCTCGTGGCCGAACTGCGGCATAAAACCACCAAACAATATGAGCTGGGGCATCGTGGGTATTACCGGCGGTATTTCTTTGCGTCCTAATAATTGCGCCCGCATTGAGGCAAGCTGGTTTAAAACACTCTCTTTATATATCAATACTGGTTATCCGGGCGGCAAACGAGTCTGGCAATTTTCAAGCGCACCCAAGGATTGCTCGGTATATGATTCAACTTGTCTTGCTTACGATTATGGATACGCCGAAGGAGTCTATGCAGTGCATTTGGCCACGAGCCAAGGCTTGCATGCTGGGGTGTGGTGGGTAGATGTAGAAACGGAGAATAGCTGGGATGATGACCCGCTGGTTAATCGAGCGAGTATTCAGGGTAGTATTGACGCAATTAGACGTGAGACCGTATTCGGGCGAGTAGGTGTATATTCCTACCCCGCCCAATGGGACATTATTACCGGTAAATGGCATCCCCATTTTCCAGCCTGGGCGGCCACTGGCGGTACTAAGTTTGAAGATGCAAAAAAGGCTTGTGCGGCAGCGAGTTTTACTGGTGGTCCACTGTGGTTGGGTCAGTATACACGAGGGTTGGATCGTAATCTCCCCTGCACTACAGCAGATTTTTAAATATATGTTATAATTATTGATTATGTCTGAAATAAGTGTATTGCGTGTTCGCCCTGGCTATCGTACTGGATTGATCTTAGCTGGTGGCGCCATTTTTTGTAGTAGTTACGGCGTAGTGCAGGAACTGGCAGCTCATGACAATGCTACGTTTGAAAATAGAGATGCATGTGAGATTAGTGCGAACCTAGAATCATCTCCCTTGCCTCGCATACCAAGCAGCCAGACAATAGGCGAAGTGGCGACTGCGAGTATATCTACAGTAGCTGCTCCTAGTAGCCCGGTAGCAATGCCAATCAATTGTGCTGGGATATTATTTGGGCCGTCCCCGGCCATACCCCTTCTTCATGCGGGTGGCCCCATGCCTAGGAACATTTAGGTAGTGCGTCCGAGTAAGGATGTAGGGAGACGCTGAACCGCGTCTTCGTGTTGATCGCTGCACATAACACTACAGCTAAAGCCTTGCACCTACTCGGCACAGGTCTATACTAGGTAGTAGCAATGTGTGTGCTGGCTCCTCAAAGAGTCTTCTTACATACAGGCTTTCAGAGATGTTTTTGGGAAGTATACTCACCGGTTCGCTTTAGGCGACCGCGTCCCTGCCTCCCGCAATTCAAGCAAGTGTTTTTGGCTATAGAACTTGATACGGACGGTTATCCAGCTCTGTCAAATCACTCTCTTTCTATCCCGTCAGCTGAGCGTTGTAAAACGAAACAGTCTTCTTACTAACCACTAATTTTTCTAGGAGCTTGACCTATGAACAATTTCAACAAAAATCGCGTTATCGTTAACCAGGAAGTCAGCGTACCCGAGCTATACTTCAAAAGCGAAGGCCAGCTGAAGAGCTACCCGCGCCGCATGGAGTTCGGTGGTCGTGAATATACTTTTATGGACGGCTTGCGTTACTTGGTGCACAAGGGCTTGCGAGGAGCAACGCAGGTATTCGACATGACCGATGGCGCGCGCGATTATCGCCTGCAATTTAATAGTGGCGAACAGTCCTGGACGCTGGTAGACATGACTGTCTAGACTGGCGAATCTAGTCAACAAAAAGACTCCTTTTTAAAATGGGAGTCTTTTTAGTTCGTAGGTTGTCCGGTACTGCATATATAGCATAAGCGGTATACTAAGATCTATAAATAAGGATTTACCATGGAGAATGCACCCTCATCCGTGTCTCGTCCGCACGAGAATCGACATATATGGCCAAAAACGTTGGCGGTAATTATCTTACTGCTCCTGCTAGCCGCCGCCGGTTGGCTTGCATGGCAACTGAAACAATGTAAAGATGAGGACAAGAAGACTACGGTGACAAACACGCAGCTGGAGCAAAAAGTGGCTAGTCTTAATAAACAGCTGGTCACGACCAAAGCGACTGCCTCCAATAGTGCAAGTACCTCAAGCGCCGCCTGTGCGGTAACTAGTATCCCACAGAGTCTCAAAGACAATATGGCGGATGCGGTTAAAAGTAAAAATTATGCTGCCCTTGCGGGTTATATGGCGAGTCCTGTTACCGTAGTTATTGCGGCTTCGGAGAAAGGTGGCAGCGAGTCACCAGCCCAAGCAGTTGCCGATATGGCTTACCTGAGTGGAGCTACCGATCCTTGGAACTTTGCTCTACCATCCGGCACGACTGACGTTTGGGCTGCCCATTTCTATAAACAGTACTTTACGGGTATGTTTTATACTGGCGAAGCGGCTAGTCATCACGTGGTTTCTCTCCAGGTTGATAGCTGTGGTAAAATTTCTAGCGTATTTATGGCAGCGGATGCTACTCTTTTGGAATAAGAGTCGACCCTATCCATTAAAAAAGCTCTTCACTTGCGAAGAGCTTTTTTGGTTCTATCTTTTTACTAAATAGCTTCGTTGGAGAAGACTAGCGGCGTGCTCAGAATTTTTTGGGGTACTGCAAGCTCCCCTTCGACCAATGCCATAACTTCTTCAGGAGTTTCTGCCATGGTGACTAGTTCAAATAGTGGCCTTGGCAGGCGATCTAAAAAGTCGTCATCAGCCATGCGCTGCCACTGCGTAAGCAGTCCATCGTAGAATCCTTCAGTGTTAAGGATAATGAGTGGCTTGTCGTGGACACCATGTCGACGTAGCTCAAAGAGCTCAGTGAATTCATCCAAAGTCCCTGTGCCGCCGGTAAGTGTTACGATGGCGTCTGAGTGCTCAAGCATCAATGCTTTACGTTCAGCGAGATCCCTAGCGACAATCATGCGATCGGCGCTCTCTAATGCAGTTTGCTTTAGTGACTCCATGGTGATGCCAAGGACTTCACCACCGGCTGCTTGTGCTGCTCGAGCAATATCACTCATGAGGCCACGATCCGATCCGCCCCAGACCAGTGTATGGCCGGCCTCAGCAACCATGCGCGCAAGACGAACGGCTGGCTCGGTGTAACGTGGCTCCAGATCAGAAGCAGCACAGAAGAAACAAATATTCATACTATTTTTACCAAATTTCAAATATTACTAGAAAAGTAATATTCTAGCACCGAGGGTGCATAGTTGCAAGAGCGGCTACGAGTGATACTTAAATAGGCCCTGGTCGGGCCTATTTAAGTGATAGTTTTGTTATTATGGGCTACTGAGTACTTACTTCATTGAGCGCTTGGTCCCAACGTTCTACAGTAATGCCGTTTTGCGCGAGCCACGCCATCTGCGTGTCAAAATCAGGCTTGTATGTGTCGAATTGTTCCAGGTCGGCCTTGTTTGTGCCAATGACATGGTAGACCAAGACGAGCCAGGTATGGTCGACCTTAGCCTTGTTGACCCAACTTTGCACTTGAGCGAGCGTGGTGGTAGTTTGCATGTTTTGTACACGCAAACGGTACGGGTTGAAATTATCCTTACTGTTAAATCCTTCATCGGTAGTGCGGTGCGATTTGTAGAATTTCGCGAGCTCGGCATTCACGCTGGCATTGTAATCGCCATAAGGGGACGCGAAATTCGTGATGGGCTGTCCTGTGATACTTTGCAGGAATTGTTGAGAGTGCTGCAGTTCGTAGTCGACTTGTGCCGTCGGTATTTGACTAAGCCAAGGATGTGTAACGCTGTGTGAGCATATCTCTTGTCCGTCGTCGGCAAGCTTTTTGGTAATGGCTACTTCGTCAGGCAACCCTTCAACATATTGCGTTGCAAAACATTCGGTGGCCTTAAAGTTGTACTTGTCTAGTGTTGGCAAGGCGGTAGTGACATTTTCTTCAAATCCATCGTCGAACGTGAGTGTGACCAGACCGCGATTGAACCCGGTGTACTGGTAGGGAGTGACATGATAGTCATCGGTCTGCACCCAGCCGTTGTTGCTCACGAAGAAGAAGAGCGATACGGACTTCACGCCCTGTGGTACCGAGAAGACGTCGGAGTATTTTTGCCAAGTAGTTGCGGCATTGGCTGCCGGTTCTGGGTCTGGCAGACCAAAGTAGTCTTCGCTGCCATCGTCCTTAATATACTGTGCTACAACGTGCGGGACGGTGTTGGTCTTGTACCAGCCCGTGAACCGGTAGTCTGCACCACGTGTCAGGGCTTGTGGTGTGTAGACCCACTTAGCGTCACCGTCGGTGTAGCTGGCCATAGTCACTTTGACGCTATCGCTACCGTCATGACCATCGTTCTTGATGTACTGGTAAGTGGGCTTGTTTGTGCCCCAGCTGCTGTGTGACCAGTCGGTTGGCAGAGTGGTATTTGCCGCTGATACACCTTCGACTGAGTTATTCGGTACATGGTCAACGACCCCTGGCACGGCCGGAGGTGTTACCGGTGGAGGTGTTGGAGGAGTTACTGGTGGAGGCGTGGGCGTTGTACCGCCTGGTAGCGACAAACTAAAATTGTCTGTTTGCAACCAGCCATTTCCCTCAACGAGATGCAGAATAGTCAATTTTTTTGTGCCAGCAAGCGTCTTAACGTTGTACGTTAAATTTTTCCAGGTTGCGCTAGCAGGGACATTAACGTCAATGTCAAAATAGCTGGCTACATTACTCGCATTAAGACTCATGGCTACTAGATGGGTCTTAATGCTTGATTGGTAGCTTTCGCTAAAGGTATAGGAAGTGCTAGCACTGACGGCGACCGGATCAAAGAACCATTTAGCGTCACCGCTTTTATAGCCGCTAACAGATACGTAGGCACTATGATTCGATTGATTACCGGTGTTTTTGTATTGGAAGGTGGCTGTATTAGTTCCCCATTTATCGGTTTGCCAGTTGAGTGGCGCTGTGCCGCCGGCGTTCGCCAGCTCCAGTGAAGGATTTGTTATTAGATTTACTGCCGCCGCATGCGCAGCAATAATAGGACCGCTGATGCTAGATGCAGCGAGTAGGAGCGATGTTATTAGTAGGACGCTCCCTTTTTGTATGATATTCATAGTCAACCACCTTTCTTATGAAGGTAGCGTACCACTAACCGAACATTTTGCAAGCACTAGAAGTTTTTTTGGATTATCCTATTTAGTTGCTTTATATGTTGATGGGTTCGTTCATCTGCGAGCCTCCAAAATTGGGGTTGAGCAAAATACGCGTAGCATCACTGCTTGTGTTTTGTTTTGTGAGAAGTGCTAGCGTATCATTTGAAAGGTTTTTATGGTATACTATTACTTTCTATTAGTAATAAGGAGAGGCCAACAGTAATGGCGACAGTTAAAAAAGCGATTATCCTAACAGCTGGCTACGGTACTCGTCGTCTGCCTATTACGAAGGCACTCGAGAAATGCATGCTGCCAATCGGTAACCGTCCATTGATTGATTACATTGTTGAAGACTGTATTACCGCTGGCATCACCGAAATTATGTTCGTTGTTGGTGAGCAATCTGATCAGATTCGTACGTATTATGGTACAAATCAGTTATTGGAAGAGTACTTGGGTCGCCTGGGCAAGAAGCCTCAGCTAGAGCAGGTCAAGGATATCGCTCGTAAGGCGAATTTCCACTATGTCGTACAGAGCTCAAGCATGCCTTATGGTACTGCTGTGCCTGTGGATCTCTGCTCTTTCTGGGTTGGTGCTGATGAACAAGTACTGGTAGCTGCTGGTGACAATTTTCTATACCGCACGGATGGCAAATCTGATATAGCTCGTTTGCTTGCCTCCGTAGAAGCTGATGGCACGACTGCTGGCTTGCTTGTTTCGGAGCTCCCCCGAGAGCAGCTGATTGGTGGCGTCATCGAACTTAAGGAAGATGGCAAGCACTTCAAAGGCAATATTGAAAATGCAAACCCGGAAGATATGACGAGCAACTTATTCAACGCGAGTAAGTATCTTTTTGATCGAGCGATGTTTGATTATGCACATAAGGTAATGATGAGTCCTCCTGCTCCAAATGGTGAATATCAGGTGACAGAAGCCTTAAATGCATACGTACAAGATGGTGGACAGATTCTTGTGGAGCGCTCTGAGGGCACCTATCTGGATGGTGGCTCACTCAATGGTTGGCTGCATGCCAACAACGTTGTTCTCGGTCAGTAAGTAACCGTTTATTGCTGAGGGATAGTGTCCCTCGTGTAGCGGTCGTTTATTTTCTATTTTTGCATAGATTGTAGTGAGTACGAATGACGTCAATCTTTGATCGTGATCCCAATTTCAAGGGCTAGTTGCGGAGCGACAGCCATAAGTTGCAGAGAGTCTATAGTGATCCCTTTAAGGTATTCCCAGCCACGAATATCAAGTAGTTGTGATGTGCGGGCGTCACTCATCTTTACTTTGCAGTGTCCAAATTCAACACGATCCAAAATCGACGATTGAAAGGTAACTTCGGACAATTCCGCTGCCTGGAAGTCTGTTTCGGTGAGCAGGCAATCCACGAAAGTTACACGAGTAAGTTTGGCATAACGGAAATTTGCCATGTCTAATTTGCAGCCATCGAAGATAATATCTTTGAGTGTGCTGCGGCTGAGATCGATACCGGTTAAGCGTCCGCCGGTAACCTGCATTCGAATGAGAGATGCGCCTGGGCAGTGCGTTGCCGTGAAATCACATCCGAGCAATTCTGCATCACTGAGACTGAATCGATCGAGAGTTGCTCCTGAAAATATGACTTTTTCCAGTATGGCCTCATCAATGCTGAGGCTTTGAATAGGAAGATTACTGGCATCTACTCCCTGTAGTCTGATGCTCTCAAGAGCTGTTTCCGACATAAGCTGCGTTGCATCACACGGCGTGAGATCTGCCCTATTCGGTAGCTTGGGTGCTTGTAGCTTCATGTGATTTTTGCCGTTCCTCTAGTTGTTCCGCAACGGATGCGAGAGAAGGCATATACTTATCAGTTGTCTCAACTTCTATAGTGTCCCAGTCTAGCGACAAGGGCTCTACAACAATGGGGTGGATTTTTTCTAGATGTAACATATGAGGAGGAAGCCATTCGGGAACACCTTGTGCGCGAGTCACTTCTCTTTTGTAGAATCGCTCGTGAGTGTTTACTGCTCGGCAGTGGATGTTTACTATGTCAGCGATTGCTTGCAACTCAATGATGGCTTCCTCTGAGATGCCTTTATAGAGCGTGGAATCAATAATAAGGCTGGCACCCGCTGCAAGTACTTGAGTGACGACTTCATAAAAGCGCGGGACACCAACCGCTTGCCGGTCAATCTTTTTACCTATGGTGTACTCGAGACTGTTAAAAAATACATCACGCTCCAAATGTAATAGGCGCATATGATCTGCAAGCTTGCCGGCAAAGGTGGTCTTGCCAGATCCCGGGGCGCCGCTCACTATGACAAGCAGTGGCAATGGTAATATTTTTGTACGGCTATGCATGTGTTTGAGTATACCAAAAAGCTGCGTCTGCATGGTGGAGACGACTGCTATAATGATGAACTAGTGTAGATTTGCAGCAAGAATCTATAAAATAAGGACAAAGCAGACGTTAGTGACATGGAGACGACATGGATCAGCATATAACAAAAAAGGCGAAAGTACAGGCGGGCGTATCCCTAGTCGTACTCGCGACAGTTATTGTCGGCACCGCAGTGGCTACCCGTACCAAACCGAATACCACTGTATCTATTACGAAGCCAGCCGCGCCGACCTCTGCTAGCACGACAACACAAACCGCGGTAACCCCTACTCCGACGACGCCGTCGACGACCAGTGGCGCATACAAAGATGGAACATATAAGGCGACCGGCGGATATAACTCTCCTGGTGGCATTGAATCAATCGAAGTAAGCGTCACCCTTTCAGCGAATACGGTCGTCGAAAGTACCGTTGTTGCCGATGCAGATGACCCGAGCGCTAAGAGTTATCAGGATGTGTTTGTCGCTAACTACAAGACTTTTGTGGTTGGCAAGAATATTGCCGATATTAAGCTTGGCAACGTCTCTGGATCTTCGCTGACGTCAGAAGGTTTTAATAATGCCCTTGATCAAATCAAACGCCAAGCGCAGTCCTAGGCTTGCGCTCCAGAATTTGGAGTTTGCAGCAATTGGGACACAGTGGCGGATAACGATTGCAAAACGTATGTCTCGGTCTGCGTTAGACGTCCTTAAGGAAGCGGTCTTTCGTCGTATTGCGCAGTTCGATATGCAGTACTCGCGTTTTCGTACAGACTCTCTTGTGTCGGCCATGACTGAAAAAACGGGAACGTACCAGTTGCCGGATGATGCTAAGCCGTTATTTGATCTCTATGAACAGTTATACGAACGCACGGGTGGTGCAGTGACGCCTCTTATCGGGCAAGCACTTTCTGATGCTGGTTATGATGCGCAGTATTCGTTTATACCAAAGCGCATGCACCCTACGCCAACTTGGGACCAGGCACTTGTCTACGCATTTCCGACACTGACCATCAAGCGACCAGTCTTGCTTGACGTAGGTGCAGCCGGAAAGGGCTATCTAGTAGATATTATTGCGGATATTATAGAGGCAAGCGGGATTACCGAGTTTTGTGTGAATGCCGGTGGTGATATGACGCAACGCGGCAGCCAGGCTGAGACGGTTGGTTTGGAGCACCCCGGAAATTCAGAGCAAGTTATTGGTGTGGCGACATTGCAGAATCGAAGTCTTTGCGGCTCGGCTGGCAATCGAAGAACCTGGGATGGGTATCATCATATCTTGCATCCACGGAGTCATCTCTCGCCGCAGGCAGTGCGGGCCGTGTGGGTTGTCGCCGAGTCGACATTGCTCGCCGATGGGTTGACGACGGCACTCTTTTTTACCGAAGCAAGACTACTCCACAAATGGTATAACTTTGAGTATGCAATGGTCATGGAAGATTATTCACTTACTCACTCCGCAGGATTTCCAGCAGAGTTTTTTACTGAACGGCGGGCAGTCTAGTATATGGAGCTCGTAAAGCTTATTGATGCTTGGCTGAATAAGATCACTACATATCGCCTGCTGGCGTATGGTTTGGCGTTACTGCTTGTCGTCGCAATGGCGTTTTCCTTGGTCGGCTCGCTACCCATGTCTGCGATTGGCATTGCGGCTATGCTACTGGTTTTGCTCATTGTTTGTTTTGCGGCAAATCGTTTGCTTGCGACTCTCAGTGGATCCCCGGCGAATAGTGAGTCGTGGCTGATAACGGCACTGATACTTTGCTGTATCCTCCCTCCCTCAACTGACCTGCACCGTTTAGCACTCATAGGTCTGGCCGGCTTGATTGCAATGCTCTCTAAGTACGTGCTCGTCTATCGTCACAAACACTTTTTCAATCCGGCGGCATTCGCGGCATTAATCTTAGGCCTTACGGGCCTATTGCCAGCTATCTGGTGGATCGGGAATCCAGCAATGTTGACTCTGACTACGGCTCTTGGTCTGCTGGTGCTGCGCAAGACGCGACGCTTCCAGCTGTTCCTTTGGTTTTTGGCCGCAAGTCTAGTGGTCGGCACGGTAGTAAGTAGCGTACATCACCAGGCACTCGTGCATGCACTCGTTACTGTTGTGAAATCTTGGCCGCTAGTTTTCCTGGGCACTATTATGCTCACTGAGCCTGAGGCTATTCCATCCATGAAGTGGCAACAGCGAACGTACGCTATGCTTGTAGGCGTTATTTTCACTTCGCAGGTACGATTCGGCGTCGTTTCGGCAACGCCAGAATTGGCACTGATAGTAGCAAATATATATACATTTATCGTGAGCCCGCGGTATGCGTTGCGCCTATACCTACAAAAGAAACAACAATTAGCACCGCGTATTTACGAGTTTAGCTTCAAGAGCGACCGTGTAATCAAGTTTAAGCCTGGGCAGTACATGCAATGGACGTTGTCGGGTGTTCCCTTCGATTCGCGAGGCAATCGTCGTAGCTTTAGTCTTGCTTCGGCACCAGATCAGCACGAGGTGAGCATAGCCATAAAAACTGTAAATCCGGGCAGCGCATTCAAGAAGACCATACTCGCATTGCAAGACGGCGATACGATCGTTGCGGCTCAATTGGCTGGTAATTTTGTACTGCCAAAGAACACCACTAAACCGATAGTATGTATTGCTGGCGGCATCGGAGTAACGCCTTTTGTGAGCATGGCAAGAGATATGGTGAAGCGTAAGGAGCAACGTGATATTGTGTTGTTTTATCTGGTGGCTGATCCGGCGGAGCTTTGCTTCGCTGAGGTGTGGCAGCAAGCTGCTATTTTTGGGTTTCGACTTGTACCGGTATTAACGGCAGCCGCGAAGGCTCCCCGTGGCTGGGAAGGCTCTGTTGGTCCCTTGACGGTGGCTATGCTCAAGCAAGAAGTGTCAGATTTTAGTGTACGCCGTTATTATTTGTCTGGCCCAAGTAATTTTGTCGAGTATTATAATAGCCTGCTACACCAGTTGCCCATAAGGCAGAGTAATATTATGACCGATCATTTTTCAGGCTACTGAATCTACAAGCTATCTAAACCGAGTTGCTGAGCTTCGCTTTCGCCGGGCTCAAGTAGCTCTAGGCCTTTGATTCTGGGCATTGAAGCTTGACCAATATGCCCCTGCATACTGCCAATGATATTGGCAGTATTGAGTAGTAAACTTTGAGTTTGGGCTTCGCGCTGCGCCCAGATTTTTTGGTAGACTACTTTTTCCTTGGTGATTTGCGCGGCCATATCTTGATAGGTTTCGACCATTGATTCAACTTGCTGTACAAACTCATGACTTGTAACGAAATTAAAGAGTGCTTCGGCTTTAGTGCCACGATTTTCGGCCAAGGCTTTTTGCAGGCCTGCGTCCAGAAGGCTTTTGCGGAGCAGTGTGCCAAGGATAATAGTGAGCGGTGGCTTGCATATCCATACGCCTTGCAGTACGCCCATATCCTCTGAGATTTGCTTGGGCATAGCCTCTGTTACGATAATCGGTACATTAGCTCGCTCATTACGCAAGTCTTCTTTGAGTTTAGGGATCCAGCCATCGGTCCAGTTTTTAGTTCGTTTAATTTCCCAGAGTATAACGCCACATATGCTGCCACGAGGACTTTTGACGGTCTGCTTGATATCGCCTCCGCGCACACCCTTTGCGACGGGCTCAATATCGTCATCGCGGAAAGCGTCGGCTAACGCCCTTTCAAGATCAAGTTCCATGATTTCACCCTGCAGTTGTTGGGAGCCTTGGGCGGCCTTACGCTGCGCTTCTTCAAGCGCTTTTTGTGTATCGGATAGTTTTTTTTCTTGCTCAGCAAGTTTCAGGCGATACTTTTCATCAGAACTTTTAGTCACTTCCTCACGAATTTTATCTTGCTCGGTGCTGAGCTTTTTTTGCATGTCGAGCTCGGCATTTTCTTTGGCTTTCTTTTCTTCGCGAAGCGCTTTGGTTAGCTCGGTCAATTGTTCACGCAGCTGTTTGCCATCTTCCTTGGCATCTACAGCATCTGCTTTCAGCGATGCAATGAGCAACTCCTGCTCACCTGCTGTTTTTTTCTGCTGGGTAATAAGTTCGGATTCGAGTCGTTTTTTGGCCAACTCCAGCTCTGCGTCGGCTTCCTTTTTTAAGATATCTTTTTCGCCAGCCAGCTGCTTTTTAGCCAGCTCTAAGGCCGCGTCTGTGTCCTTTTTGGCCTTGGCGGTCGCTTCGGTTCTCACTTTTTCTAGCTCGGCGCTATGCTTCTGATGTTCGGCTTGTAATACCTGGGCTTCGATTTGTCCTTGCAGTGCTGCACTGATCTCTATTTCTTCGCCACAATTTGTACATTTAATCGTAGTGCTCATACGAGCACCCGTATTCGCGTGAAGTTTCCTTCTTGCAAACCTTCTATGTTGATAGATTCCCAGTCGAAGTGCGCACTAGCAAGCTGTTTTGGCGTAAGTACGAGCTCGTGGTATGCATCACCGGATTTTTCCAAAGCACCTATGCCTGCCCAAAATTTAGCGATAGATCTTTTTGTGCTGCCTGTTACGATGAGTCCTGGAAACGGCGTAGGACAGATGGGTATGCGGCCAGGCTCTTGGAAGAATCGTAGTAGTGACTTAGTGCGGAAAACTGCTTGATGCTCTAGTTCGATCTTTTCGCGCCACTGCGGGTCATCGGCTTGGCCTGGCTGTAGTTTTACATTCAGCTCGGTCGCGAGTTTTTGGATCGCACTGAGCTTAGGGAGTTTTCCGTTGTTCTCTGCCAACACTATTTTCTTGGCTTCGTCTATCTCGCTATCATAGTCGGATATGTTTGTTAACTCCTCGGCTTGCCGGCGGTAGGTAATATGTATGTTGCCTGGCAGATAGGAATCCAGCCATTTGAGCATGTGGCGCATGGAACTGGAGTACCTATCGGTCTCTACTCTCGGCACATTATTGAGCCGTTCTACGGAAACGTCTTGGGAATACAGTATGAGTTCCGCCCCTGCCGGATAGATATCGGCAATGGTTTTCATCCAGCGTGCGTAGTAGGTCATGGCAAATAATTCTGCCCAGTCAATTTCTGGGGCTTCATCAAATCGCCATAACTTATTGCCGCCAAAAAGAAGACTAAACGTTAGGGGCTGTTGCGCTTTAATTGCAAAGTGGATTGCCTGTTTTGCGGTAAGGATTGCTGCTGCATCCGCTTTATTCTTACGAAATTTTTTCGAGAGAACTTTATTTAGAATGGCGATTTCTAAGGGTGCATTAATAGGATCTTTGTTGTCAGTGGGCAACGAAAGCGCCTTTAGGGTCGAGAGAATGTATGCTTGTGCTGTCATAAAGATAGTGGAATGCGAGGCAGACATAACCCTGCCGTAAAGCTCTGTGGGCTATCACCTATTCTCGGTCATCGCATCACAGATATTGTAACAGCTCGGGCAATTGACGCGTAAATATATACTTGCAAGACACGCTATCCGTGGTTGTAGAATTATTTTGACTTGCTCTTGCCTTGCATGAGGAGCTGCGCTAAAGCCTTGCCAATAGGTAGTCCAGTGGCTTTTTCTATGAATAACCACTGCCCGTTGGCGTTATTTTCTAGAAACCAGAATTTACCGTGGGTGTCTATGATAGCATCGATTGCCCCGAACTGTAGTCCTAGTTCTTTTACGACCGTGATGCATTGGTCAGCAAGTTTTTGGGGCAAGTCGAACGCATGGAATATGACATCCTCAACAAGGTGAGTTAGTCGCCAGTCGCGGATGTGTGCGGGTATGGTTTTGGGCTCCTCTTGAATAGAGGCAGCAAATACTTGGTCGCCTACAACGGTAATGCGTAACTCCGTCTTAACTTCAATGGCTTGCTGCAGGATCGCCGGAGCCATGTGTAGTCCTGAGAAATCAGTATTGGTGTCAATGCGAGACGTGAAGAATACGTAATCCTTGTCATTTTGCTGAAAACGGGCTGAGTAGTTTGGCTTGGCGATGGCATGCTTATGCACACGAACGAATGCTTTTGCTTTCTCGGTTGAAGTGGTAATAAGCGTATGAGGAACATTAAGGCCGATCTTAGCGGCGGTTTGCAATTGTAGTAATTTGTCGTCTGCGCGGTCGGTTATGAAGTAATCTGACACCCATAGCGCATCAGGGAACTGCGTGAAGAGGAGCATGCCGAAATATTTGAGTGCCCCCTGTGCATATTCTTGCTTTCCAGGTGCAACCGGCAATTCAGATCCTCGGATGATGAGCAGCCTACGAAACCAGACGCTTTGTACGTTTTTTAGTTGATGCCCGTTTCTTGTGATGATAGTATTGCCGTTGTTTAGCTCATACGAACAAGCTTTCTGATCCAGTATGTCTCTGGTGGTAAGGACTGTGAACGGCTCATCAAGGTGTCGTTCAACATATGGAACGTGATTGTCGTCCGCTTCGCTAATAACAAGATACACGAAAATTATTCGCTGAATGTTTTGGCGTCGTCATAGCCACCGGTTGCCTTTGGCCCAGTCGGGCCAGCGGTACCCTTGTCGTTACTAATAGGGCTTGCCTCGACGGCAAGATTGGTGCCGAAGGGTTCAACGGTGCCCTTCAAAAGAAGACTTTCGGCTATGGCTGGCGCTACCACCCTGTCGGTGACTTCTGGTGTTTCAGGAACAAAGTTCGCCATGTTATTTAATCCAATGTCTCCGATAAGATTCTCTGCCATAAATAGCTCCTCAATAAAAATAGTAATAGGTTTGATTATAACAGCCGTTAACAAGCACCGCTTACCCTAAGCCATAAATACTTTGGTGGTATTATGGTGTATGTGCCGAATGCGAAAGTACGACACGGCAATCTTAGTAAGTATAAGGAGGTAGTTTTATATGCAATCAACCCTAAACCCGTACATCGGTTTTAAAGACAATGCTCGTGAAGCAATGGAGTTTTATAAGACCGTATTCGGTGGAAAATTAGAAATACATACCTTCAAGGAATATCAGGCTTCAGAAGATACTGCCGAAGATGACAAGGTTATGCATTCGATGCTTGAGGCCGACAATGGCATTACGTTTATGGCATCAGATACGCCTAATAAAATGGAGTACAAGGCAGGCTCTTCCATCAGCATGTCGCTGAGTGGTGATAACGATAGTGAGTTATCTGGCTATTTTGAGAAGCTCTCCGTTGGCGGTACTATTCTTATGCCACTGGAGAAAGCTCCTTGGGGCGATAAATTCGGTATGCTTTTGGATAAGTTTGGCATTCAATGGATGGTGAATGTAGCAGATAAAAAGTAAATCTACGCAGACTATGCATGCGAAGAGCACCCACCGAGGGCGCTCTTTTTAATTGCATTACAAATTAGCATGGCCGTAATTTTGTAAACATAAACGACAACATGTAGAATCATAAAATATATGAACACACAAGAAGATCTATTACAGCCTGATGATAACGATATGGTTCATCATAATCCCATGATTGCTACCCCTACAACCACCAATAATATAAATACTAATACAACATACGACGCTAGTCAGACTTCGCAACAACAGGCCTTGACCGGAGATTTAGGAAGCTTATCTGACGATAGTGTTGCACCTAGTTTTAAAACGCTGCTACTGAAACATTACGTAAATCAGATTCTTGCTAAGAATGAGCAAAATAACATAACTACCGATGTTTCTATTACCGATTTGCAAACGGGTGAGCTATTGGTGGGCCACAATCTCGATACGGAGCAATTTGCTGCCAGCGATAACAAGCTCGCAATTGCCGCGCTGGTGCTTAGTGACCTGCGTGCCGGTAAGACGAGTCTCGATGCAAATCTAACATGGGTTGCGAGCGATGTACGTGCTGGCAGGGGTATATATGATCAGCCTGGCGCGCCCACAACGGCTACTGTGCGACAGTTGTTGTTTGATATGCTGAACCCATCCGGCAACACGGCTGTTCGCATACTTGTTAATTATTCCCTTGGTGGGGCAGCCGCAGTTAATACGCGGATTGTAGGTGAAATCGGGCTGCACCATACCTATTTGCAGCCGCTCGATGCTAATCGTTTTTATCTAGGGAACACTACCGCACGCGATGCGTCTACTATGATTCAGAAGGTTCTTGCCAGCCAGGATCAATATGGGATCTTCGTGAAGAATGCCCTCGCTACTAATATCTATACGGATTATGGGGTACGCAGCCAGTTGGCTGGTAATGATTATATCGTGCTCGCAAATAAGGTAGGCATTCTTGATGATCCGTCGGGTAATAATCGTCATGATGTGGGGGTTATCTATAACACCAGGACACACAAGTCGTACGCCTATGCCTTTTTGAATACGGCAATGGGCGAAGCATATAATACGCCGACCGCACAAGCCGGTGTGTCGCTCGCGGACATGGGCGCTGGTCTGCTGCGCTATGCTGGAGATAAATCCGCTACAGGCGGCACGATGCGACTATTCGACACTAGTCGGCACGTGCCGGAACCTAAGTTCAAGTACTAGTAAAATTGTATGCCAAAGACCGTTGCAGAATGAGTTACCTACCCTACTTTTTATCGGTAAATACCACGAGACGATTAGAATAACTTTTTTTGGCCTGACTCCACGTACCGCCACAGGTAATAAGATTAAGATGAGCCTTGCCGTCACTTGAGCGAAACACGTCTGTTGCATTGTCGTTCTCGCTATAGGTTCGTACGGCACTTACTATGAACGTTATTGTGGCTCCTCGTTCGTCTTCAACGTACAGAAGATCACCTGGCTGCAGCGTATGCAAATTATCAAATACTGCTGGTATATTATCCCTGTACCCGAAGTGTCCATCAATAACGGCGCTCCCTTTTTCGCCGGGACGTGGCCCATGGTCGAACCAGCCCACATTCGTTGGGCCTTTAGGTGCTTCTAGGGCTCCTTTGTCCGTCAGTCTTACATAATCGAAGGTAGTATTAATATTAATCTGGGGAATTCTAAAGCGCACGGGGAATCCAATGGTTGCTGTTGGTAACTTGACTTCCTTTTGAATGCTGTGCGGCGTGCGCACTGAGGCTGAGGCACTTCGGGGTGGTCTATGTACGATAAAGTAGGCAATGAGGCTTGCGCTAAGTAGTGCTTCGGTAATGAGGATGGTGGTGAGTATTCTTTTGAGAGAGACGTTCGGTGTATCCATACATAATCTTCTCGTGCCCCGTCTAGAGTACTCGCCTCTTACGGGCAAGATAGAATGAAGCTAGAACGGTAACAATAGTACCTACAAGAATGATGCTATTCCACAAAACTATATGATCGCTTTTAGGTGCAATGCCAGTATTTGGAAGCGTCGGTGCTGTACTTGACGATGAGCTACTCCCACTCCCACTGCTTGTAGTGGGAGCTGTTGCACAGGCTGCCGGTACCGCAACTACGTCATTATTGAGTGTTACTGCTCCATTACGCGCTAGAAGCCTCCCTGATATATTTGCCCCATTCGCAACGCTAATGGAGGTAAGTGCTAGCACGGTTCCCTTGAACACGGCAGTTGTATTAATGGTGGCGGTATCAACACGCCAGAAGATATTACATGCTGAAGCACCATTGATGAGCGACACAGTGCTACCAGGCCCTACGGTGAGCCCGGTGCCGCTAGCATTCATTTCGAATATAAAGACGGATGAAGGGTCATTTTGGCCATCAATAACCAACGGACCAGCCCCTGCGGTAATTTGAAAAGTTGTCGCATTCGATGCGTAGACACCTGCCGTTTTTGTGGTGCCGCCTAGCTCCGTGGGTACGATTGTCGCTGGGGTTCGCCCCGCCGCATCAATATATGCTGCAGTGAGGTCATTTTTTGCCGTCACCAGTAGCGGCCCATTTGTCACTCGACATGGCAGTGGACCAGTGGCGTCAACAGAGTAGATCGTTCCGGTCACTTGCGAGCAGAGCAATCCAATGCCCGCACCACTCGCCGGTGATAGCCCAACATTGCCTGTTATGGTAGACGAATTTGCTACATCTGTAATGTTCGGGGTACCTGCTAGTAGCGCAAATGGAGTCGCCGACTGCAGGTCTATTGTCGGCTGTGCGGCTTGCGCTGTGCCTACGCCCACTAAGCTGAGCATGAGGACAGCAACAAACCCGGTTAGTAGCAAGTGTTTCGAAGGTTTTTCCATATTCCACCTATTTTAGTTAGTTAATTAATGATGCCTGCAGAAGGCCTGTATAAGATAATCTGAGGGGAAGTACGACAATATGCAGTCTGGTGGTTTTTCTCATCTCACGCGGCGAAGTTTTAAAGGCATCTTTGAAGACGTCATTAAACTGTCGAAGACTGGAAAAATCTGAGCTAAAGGCAACATCAATAATTGGTATATCCGTTTGTGTGATAAGTCGTTTGGCAGTGTTGAGTCGTAAATTATTATTGAGGCGCTGAGGTGAGATCCCGGTTTTTTTCTGTACGATGCGGCGCAAGTGCCGTTCACTTATATGCAGCGAATCGGCAAGTCCGTGTACACCCTGACTATTTATTCCGCCCGCATCAATACTGTCTAGTATTTCTGATGACAGGTCATTTTTGAATCTACCGGGATGACACTGTCTGCATGCTTGGTAGCCATGTGCTGTGGCATCTTGAGTGGTATCAAAAAAAGAATACTTTCCGCGCACGGGATGTTTCAGGCTGCAAGATGGACGACAGAATATGTTGCCATTTTCTATGGCAAAGTAAAATATACCGTCGTATCGCTTGTCCCTCGTCGATATGGCACGATAACGTGCTAAATTATTAAGCCCACCAGCCATACCCTCATCTTGACATGCTCAAATTCTATATACTAGCGGTTATCGGACACGTGTCATTTTTTAAGAATACGTTCACCCACAAAATCTGATGAGCTAACAGTTAACGCAGGTGTTGTATGTAGGTCACGCCTATCTGTTGAGGTGCTGAGCTTTTTGAATTACAGAAGCCGAATGCAGTGCGTGTGTACGCGGGGTTGAGTAGCTTGGCTTTTATGGTGGGGTCACTCTCAATTGCGGCCAACACATCCTGAGGTTTTTCCGACTTGGTAGTAAAACTGATACGGTCTATGCCGCTTGTATCGAGTAGGTCTAATGCGCTCTGTGATAGGCCGCCAGTACATTGATCGCTTACGTAGGTCAGCATGATTGGGTCAAACCGTAGGAACCCAGTACCGGAAGATTTGCGCAGGTCGTTCATGGCGCGTAGCAATTTTTCATTAGGGCTCTCTTGGCTGTTCCCTACGGAACTCCCTACCCATGGACCATTTATGGTGCGCAGATGCATGGCGTTTAAGAGCGCTGCAGCTACGACCACTATGCTCATTATCGACAAGAGCGAGGTACGCCACGCCATTTTACTGCGATGGATATCGCTACTTGTCTCGATTAGTTTTAAATAATCGACTCTGAGCTTTTGGTAAAGACCTTCTAACTGCAACTCCAGATCTTTGTGCTCAGTAGTAGTAAACACGTGCGCATTATGCACGAGGTTGTCGCGAAAGGAGGCGATCGTCTTGGCGGACTTCACGTCTGCTGCTGTGAAGAGTTTTTTTTGTTGTAACACGTTGGCGAGAAAGACGAGGTCGGAGGTCCTTGTCCCGTAGCCTTTGAGCCCCAAATATTTTTTCAGTGATTCTATTAAGTATGCGTATTGCTGCAAGAAGCTGGCTGCGGCATCTTTGGTCTCGTTTTGCTCTGTTTGCCGCAACTCTGATTCACGCATTTGCCGGAGTGCGATTGCTTGGGCATTTTGTTGTTGTAGTTTTCGGCTGATTTTATAAATAATTGCCAATTGAATCACGGTCATTGTCATGGCGATCGTCAAAACGCTAGTCGTCGCTCCAGTTTTGTCGGCCAAACCTAGTGCTTTGGCCACAAGCCACATGAGCAGGACGCCTAAGGGAAAAAGTAATCCTAAAAGGTTGCAGAACATAGAGAGTCGTAATAGCAGCCCTCGTAGCGGGAAACGTGTGATATTCAATCCATCAACTACCGTTAGTGTAATAGCGTTGATGTATGCACCTATAAATAATAGGACGACTGTAGGTATTAAGGCGCGGAATAGTGTTGTTTCTAAACCAAACAGCGCAAAGCTGATCGACGACAAGTCACCGCGAAACGCTGCTAATCCGACAATACTCGCCAAAAAAGCTAGTTGGTAATGAGACTGTTCTTTCTGTTTGTCGTTCACATCTGTGATGATACCAGAATACTTGAGGGTAGGCTAAGATTCCCTCTCCTTGGTAGCGATCTACGCTGCTTGATGCAGTTTTCTCCAGTGAAGATGTGGGTTTGATGACTAGAGATACTATTCGTAGCGCAGTGCTTCAACCGGATCGAGCTTGGCAGCACGTGCCGCCGGATATAGACCGGCAAGCATTCCAATAAGGGTGGCAATGCCGACGACGGCTAAGATTAGCCATAGTGGCAGACCAATAATATCGTGGGCCTTAACACTTTGGCTGGCGAGTTGCTTATTGACAAAGATATTTGCGACGCGAGTAAGACCAAAGCCGACTGCTACTCCCACGACGCCACCCATGAAGCCAAGCATCGAGGCTTCGAAGGTAAATAGTGCACGAACCGTGGAACGCTTAGCGCCAACGGCACGCATGACGCCGATTTCGCGCGTCCGCTCCAGAATGGCCATGATCATGGTATTCACCACTCCTATAGCGGCCACGGCCAAAGCTATCCCACCGATGCCACCCAGTATGAGGCCAAGAATATTGAAGATGGTTAGTTGTTGCTTTATGGAAGTCTCGGCATCGGCTGCACCTACGCCAAACTTTTTGATGGCAGTGGCTGCTCCAGCTGCGTTTTTACTGTTGTCAACTTTGGCGATTAGACTGTTGTAGCCATTCTGGGCCAACATATCTTGTACGACGAGCGTAAAGTGTTGCTGGTAATTACAGGGGCCACGGACGTTTTTACAAGCCGCCTCCCGTGCTGCCTGGTCGGCAGCCGTGAACTGGTACATGCGGTTTTCTTGCATGCCGCGCATCCATTCTAGGGGGATGCGTATTGTGGCCGAATTATTACTAGTATCTACGACGCCAACAATTTGTGCAGTTAAGACGGTCGGCTTCTGTTGTTGTCTTTGATCATCTTGGTTGCCTGGGCCGTTTTGCGGCGGGGCTTGTACATCGGCTCCGACGCCAGTATAGAAACTACGGGTTTGTAGTTGCACTTGTTTGCCGACAAGTTCCTGGTAATTATTTTTGAAGCCAAATTTATCTGCATAGTCCGATGTAACCGTAATAACGCCGGTTGTGTCGGACGCTGTAATATCTCGGCCGGCCACTATATTGTTTGTTAGAATACCGTTAGCGTCGTATGCGGCCACCTGTTCTGCGGTCAATTTTTTGCTGCCGTAAGTGATTGCTTCGATCATGCCTTGATTGGTAATCCGCGCGACGCCTACCACGTGCGGTACGGCTGCTACTTTTTTTATCAGGCCATCATCTAATTTGATACAACTGTCACAATTGCCGCCACCGCCATGCTGGGCATCATCGAAATTTGTAATGTCTGTTTTGGCGGAAATGGCCACCTGCTGGAGCGTGCCATTGGCCTCAACCTGACTCATGAAGAAACCTTTAGCACCAGTAACGAGGGCAAGCATAATGGTGACGCTAGTGGCGCCAATAACTATGGCGAAGATGGTTAGTACACTGCGAAGCTTTTGACGACGGATATTGCGAAAAGCAATACGTATGTAATCAGAAAATTGCATGTGTTAGCCTCGCCTTTCTGCTATTTTGCCATCGTGGATTTCTACAATGCGGCCAGCCTGGCGTGCAACATTCATATCGTGAGTGATAATAAGCAAAGTAATGCCCTGCTTATTTAGTTCCTTGAGCAGTTTAATAATTTCTTGCCCCTTACCGCTATCTAAATTGCCCGTTGGCTCGTCGGCAATGATAATTTTGGGTTTTACTGCTAGGGCACGAGCAATTGCGACGCGCTGTCGTTGGCCACCGGATAATTGGGTTGGTCGATGCTTGAGTCGATCACCCAATCCTACGGCCTCAAGGCATTCCTGCGCTCGTGCTTTACGCTCTTTATGCTTCATGCGTGCGAAGACGAGTGGCAGCATGACATTTTCCAGTGCCGTGTTATTTCCCTGCAAGTTGAATGACTGAAATACAAAACCGATATGGTGATTCCGGTACGACGAAAGCTTAGCGTCACGTGTATGGTTTAACTCATTGCCATCCACCATTACTGACCCGCTATCAGGGTGATCCAGGCCACCAATAATATTTGCTAGCGTCGACTTGCCTGATCCACTCGGACCGGTAATCGCTACAAAATCACCCTCATTTACTGAAAAAGAAACATCATCCAGCGCATTAAGCACTTCGTCACCCAGCTTATATGTACGCGTTACATTTTTTAACTCGATAATTGTCGGCATTTTTGAGTACCTTTATAGCCTAAGCATAACGATTTTAAGATTAAATGCAATCCATCTACAATGGAAAGGATGTTATTACTTGAGGCGTTTGAGGTGTCTTGCTCCAAGCCCTACCAACACGGCCATCACGACGGCTCCAGCAAGTGCGGCGATTGAGGCATACAATGCCAATATACCAAACGTCCAATAGGCATAGCCGTCACCTAGTAGTAATCCGCGTAAGGTCTCGCCTTGGAACAGGGTCGCTTTCTCTCGTTGTAATGCTTGGTTGGTCGGGTCTTGCATGGCAAGTGCACTAACCTCGGCGTATGTCTTTCCGTCGGCCACTTTTTGCAAGTGCCTATTAATAAAGCCATTGGCGTATGCTTTAGCCTTGGGGCCATCATTCACTTGCTGTCCGGCATATTTTTGGATGTCCGGGAATTCGCTCGAACTAAACGAGGGACTGCCCTTCGGTGGGAAATATATCTTTTGCTCGGAGAGCTCGCTACGCACTTCGGTTGTTGCAAAGTGATACCCATACCACGCTAGTCCGCTTGCGCCAAGTAATACTACTGTAGCCATAACTCCTAGCAAGATAAAAACTTTATCGATTGCTTTTCTTTCAGTGCTCGCCATGATACCCATCCTTTATGATTATGTTTTTAGTCTACTCCACTTACTCGCAAAAGATATATGTCGCCTTTATAGCAGGGTTTTCCAATAGTACCAGAACCTAATGAGCAGTACGGCAAATATGATCAGATACCATAACACTAAAATGTCGTTACTGTATTTACTGATCGCCTTAACTACCCTAGCCGTCCCCAGGTTACCGGCGCGGATATTGTAGATAGTAATGCCGAAATACGTCGGAATTGTCACCATCCACACCGAGAAGCACCACGGGCAAATGGCATGAATCCGGAATACGTCCTCGAAAAATAGATAATGCATGGCTAGTATCCCGGCCGTGGCTGCCACCTGCGCTGCCAGCCAGAACCAGCGCTTAAACGTTGCACCCGCCAATACTGCGACTCCCAACACTGTAAGCGCGCTGAACGCAATAAGACCAAACACGCTATTTGGCACACCAAAGGTGTTGGCCTGATTAGATTTCATAACAGCCCCGCAGCTTATGATGGGGTTTAGGTCACATGCGGGCTTAAAGGTTGTATTTTGCAAGAGATTTATTTTGTCCAGAGTCAGGAAAAACGACGCCGTGAGGCCAACCAGACCGGCGGTGAGTAAAACGTATGGCAACGCCCTTTGCCACGTTAGATTGTGACGAGGGTTTTTTGCTAGGTTCATAGAACGAGCATACTGCGTACCTAGGGCAATGATTTGTGACGTGAGTCACAGGCAAAGAAAGGGGCATCATTTCTGATTTTTGCATGTTGATAATCGTTTCAAACTTGGTTGAGCATAGCTTGGCCTTGCCGGAGATCGAGCCCTAGTTCCATTCCTGTATCGGTGTAGGCTTTTATGTGTTGTTATCCTTTATGCCCCGCACGATAGTATTAATCACTTCCTCGTAGCTTCTCTGCGGATAGCCCAAATCACGCAGCTTTTGCGTGGAGAGCGTGCTGTCCATTAGCCAGCCCGGTTCATCACCATCACTATGAATCAGTTCGGTGTCGATACTCGCGGCACGGGCAATATCGAGCCAGAGATTGTAGTAGGTTGTCACCTTCTCCATGCCCATATTGAGGATTATCTGCTTATCAGAATCGTGCTCAATATAGTGGTCGATGATGTCACAGATGTTATCAATCAGGATTAGTGTCACTTTTCTCTTCGAGTCCGTATGGATCTCGTTACCAGTAGTTAAGTCTTTGAGAGCATCAGGGAACTGTTTTGGCCGGTCAAAACCCTTACTTGGGTAGCCGATGTAGCGGTGTCCACGTGTAATCAGGTATGGCAAATCCGATGCTTTGAGGTATTCTTCGGAAATAACTTTCGATTTGCCGTAATCACTGCGTGGGTGATACTCATCCGTTTCTTCGAACATACCGTCAGGACGTCCATCGTACACAACTTCTGAACTGGTGTATACGAACGGTATATTTTGCTCCTTTGCCAAGTCAATAAGAGATTTTGTGGTGGCAACGTCTACGGTAAGTACGTTTGCATTGTGAGCATCACGGCCAATGGTTGCAGCCAAGTGTACTACCGCGTCGGGTCTGATGGCGGCGAATAGAGCCTTGAGCTGCTCCCGGTCATTCAAGTCAAACGGATTCGTGGTATTACTCCTAGATACTGGCGTAATCTCATATTTGGAACCATAGAGTTCTATAAATTTCGTGCCAGTAAAGCTGCTTGCGCCGGTCAGGATAATTTTTTTCATAGTTACTCCTCTAAGTGATGCCTATTATATGACGAAAAGCGTGACGGGAGTTAAAATATGTTTCGGTTTGGACTAAAGAGGAGGCCCTGTTACTGGGCCGCATGGTTGGGTGGCAGTTACGCAGTGTTTGGCGGTAACAACCCGCCGCCAAGATACCTTTTCGCCATGCGTAACTCTTTAGAAGTCTGCACAATAGCATGTTAGTACTCCTTTTGGAACATGTCTGGCAGGTTGTGGGCTGTTTTAAATAATTGGCGTCAAGCTACACGCCGTTGCCGAGTATCTCCTCTAGCCTGCTTGCGCTTTTAATTGTTAGGCCATGAGGTGTTACCGTGACTAGTTCTTCTGTTTTGAGAGCTTGTATCGTGCGGTTGATAGTCTCGCGGGCTAGACCGGAGTGCCGAGCAAGGTCACTTTCTGTAAGTGCAATGAAAATTGAACCATCTGGTTGCGGCTCACCGAACCGATAGGCGGCGTTAAGCAATTCGAATAACAGGCGTGTTTTGGCATTACCACCCATAAGATGCGCCATGCGTCTCAGCACGCCATCCGTTCCTCGATATACACGCGCTAACAGGTCGAAAAGGATATCCGGATTGTCCTTTAAGAATCGTACCACCTCTACTGCCGGAGCTTGTCGAGTAGTCACCGCCGTGCCGGCCTCAAAAAAATAATAGTTTGGCGTGCCGTTTATGGCAGTTGACATCGGGAAGAACGCACCGGGCTTAAAGACGTTCACAGCAATCTCGTTGCCGCTTGGTGTGATGTCGTATTGGTTCACCCGCCCCTCGACAATATAAAATACGCCGGGTGGTGTTTCCCCGGCTCGTACCAGAAGCTGCCGCTTTTTAAAGGAGCGAGCTGGATAGTGACTGAAAAATTTTGCGACCCTTTGTCCTATATCGTCATTCATCATTAGGACTGTAGCTATTCAACGCCTCAAACGCAAGTGGCGTCCGACGCTCTCTGTTCCTGCGGGTTCGCCGTGTCCTCCAAAATGATTTTGTTGCTGGGTTGCAGTACTATATATATCGCTGGCGAACTTTTCGGCTACAGAGTTATTCTCACTAGTCAGAGTTGGGGTTTAATTTCTAGAACAATGTTTTTGGAAGGGTCGGTAATTAAAAATTGTTTGCCAGGTTCCGCCACTCGATCATTGGCAAATAGTCGCTTCCCATTAACGAGCCAGTATGAACCGGGATTAATATTCACCGTAATTGTTCCCGCGGCTGCGCGCTGCAAACGAATAATGTTTGGTGACCAATACAGCACCCGTGCGTTATCTGAAGCCAAGCCACAGCCATCCTCAATACCACAGCGAGCAAGTGGAAGGCCGGAACGAAATATAATTGGCTCGTACGCAGGAATCACGCCATAGTTTGAGATGATGCCTTGGTACATATTAGATGTGTACGGATCTGGCACTGGAAAATCATAATGTTGCTGAAAATTACTATTTGCGATGCGAGCAGGCGGGGTATGTCGAAATATTCTGCCCAGCGGCAAAGTAACCGTGAGTTCAATGGCCGCAATAACTAACAAAGCGGTGAGAAGCTTGGTTGGTTTTTTGCACTGGCTAATTGTTAGTAGTGCAAAAAAGAGACACCAGCCAAACCAGCGACTTGGCACCTCCGTGCTCTTCAGTACGGGCATGTGCTGCAGTATGTTGTATGGACTAAATTTGGCAAACGGCCCTAATCCTAATGTAAAACAGATGAGAAAACCGATGAAGAAAATAAGTCCCAAGTTCATCTTTTTGTGTTTATAAAAATCTCGAAAATAGTTTATGGTGACCGCGAAAAATAGTATCACTGTTGTCACGCCAGAATAGCTCGAGTACTCCCACCACCTTAGACCATTCCGTAAAGGATTATCGGGTCTTTGTAGTGGCAGCAAGAAAGCTCGCGCTGTAGTCCGCCAATCACTGACTGGTTGCAATAACGCGCTGGCCTGCGCTGGAAAATCCGAAACGTACGTATAGGCAAAGTACAAATGCGGCAGCCACATGACTAGTCCTATAGCCCATGCCACAAGTGAACGTAGTATAAATATTTTTTTATCCTTAGAAGTTACAAACTCCACTGTCATCCAGGCGCCTAAGATTATTAGCGAATGAATTACCATGTAATGGATGCTTGCGTTCCCGAGAAAACCTATGAATAATCCGAGTCCAACTGCCCACCACCAACCATCTCGTAGCCTGAGGGCTAAAAAGAATAACCATGGGCTCAATAAGTACAGTAGGAACGTTATATGACCGGCATAAAAGTGAAAGGTCACGAACGTCGAAAAAATCCAAATATACGAGAGGAGTAGCCGAGGAGCTAGCTGTGTCTTTAGCTCTTTGAGCAGCCAGTACATGCCCCAGAAACCGCTAATGAAATAGATCGCTGCGGCTAATTTTAGCCCAAATATGGTACCGAATAGCAAAACGAGGGGCGTTTCAAGACTTATCACCCCAATCTGGGGATTTCCATATAGCGGCACACCTCCGGCGATCCAAGGATCCCACCATGGGAACTGGTGATAATCGATAATCACCCGTCGTATCGATTCGTAGTAAGAGACATAGGTGTCCCAGTCAAGCCAGCCTATATGCTTGTAGCTGATGAGCACCGGCAGTAATACTAAGACAATTATCAGACTTACAGCAATACCAAAAACCGCTTTATATAGTAGTGGTTTTTTTGCTTTTACCTTCGATAGCTTGGCGGCCAGCTTCTGAAATATTTCTTTTTTCACTCTCGGGTAAACTTCCCTATGTGGTTATTTTTTACTTAATGAATGATTCTCTGGCGCCAGGAATAACTTGGGAGCCAATCCGTCTCATTACAATACGGGAAGTTATCGTCCTAATAAAGCAGGATTTAACTGGGTGGATAGTCATCCTCCGCTAGATTAAGGGGGCTGCTTCTGGCTGCGGCTCTTGTCTCTTTGGTGATTTTTGGGCACGCCAGCGGAAAACGGCTGCCAAAAAGATCACGAACACACCAATCCACATAACCAGGTACGATAGAGTTAACCAGTTGTATTGTTGTAGTGCCACGGTGATAAGACCCAGTTTGATGATCAGCAAATAATAGCTAGGTAGTGATTCTGAGTACGGATCATTTCTGGTTTTACGTACTGTTGGGATAAATCCGATAACTTCGGCGATGGATACGATAGTCAAAGCAACTAGCGGCTGCTTGGCAAACAGTAAATACGCTACCACCCCAATAATGGATAGCGCCAAACAGATTTTGTCCATAAGCACGACGTCTTTGGTGCCGAACCTGAAGCAACATATCAGGATAATTACGTCCACGCCAACACCCAGTACTATCGGCACGGCCCCAATACCGGCACCACCGAGAATCTGCAAATAAGCGATGATAGCCGTCACTAGAAAAATACTAACCCAAGTGTACAGATGGGGTTTGTTCTTTCCCTTGATCATGTCGATGATGTATGGAATATACGCCACCAGCGCGAGGGCGGTAGCTAACACTGAAGCGGTAACCTTCAAGCCATGGGGCATGCCTATAAGCATAGCAAATAATAAAGACATCCAAAGAAGTCTGCCCGGGGGCAAGATCAAGTAAATCAAAGGCCACGGGAATAAATGGTTTAAGGGTCGGTACATAAGATGCCCCCAAAAAGATTGGCACGGCAAAACTAGTAGTCACAAGTAAGAAAATTATTTCAATCATGCTATGACTTCCCTGTTTACCTTGTCTCAACACACAGAGTGTATTATATTATGATCATAATATAACATGACGTTTGTCCTATGCCGCAAGTACATGAGACGTCAACGACGGAGATACGGGCGTATGAAGGCCGAAGACAAAACACGACTGAAAATAGAAGCGCACGGCACAACTTTGATTGTGCGTATTGATGGCGGTAAGCACGCGCTGTTCAGCCAAGAGATTGCCACTCAGTTAGGCGAGCTTGTTAATAGGGCCGACAAAGATCCCTCCGTCCATGCAGTCGTATTTACGGGCGCGCATCCCGATCGATTCCTGAGCCACGCGGATGTAAGATGGCTACAAGGGGGTGGCGTCGGATTTCCGCCTATCAACACACGCATGGCTGGGGCTGTATCGCGCATGGCGAGAGCTATTAATAAAACGCCAATTGTCAGATCGCTCGCTGGCATGACCCGACTCAAGACACTCTTACAACTCGATAGTTTTCATGCGACTTTTCTGAAGATGAACGCGAGCGGCACCATTTTCGTTGCGGCGCTTAATGGTTCCGCTTTTGCTGTTGGTGCGGAATTAGCCTGGGCATGCGATGTGCGCATCATGGCCGATGGAGACTTTGGCATCGGGCTGTCCGAAGTACTGCTCGCGCTTACTCCGGGCGGCGGCGGTTCTCAACGATTGACTCGCTTGATTGGTGCGCGGCAATCGTTGGGTGCTATTCTCGAAGGTAGGCCATTTACCCCTGCAGAAGCCCTTGCGGCTGGTGCGGTCGACGAGGTGGTACCCCAGGATAGGGTGCTTGCACGCGCGATAGAGCGTGCCGAATACTTAGGTCTGCGATCTAAGCAATCTCTGGGGGCTATTAAGCGATCCGTGTACTTCGGTGGCTCAATGACGCTTCCGCGGGGCCTACAATTAGAGCACGCTGAATTTCTCGTGAGAGATCAATCAAAAGAAGCTCAGCGATTGATGCTTGAGTACATTGCCACGACCGAAGCTACTGGTGAACTCCCATTATTAAACCAGGCGACGTATCGGCGCGCACTAAGCAAGGGTCGCATCGGGAACGATTCAAAGGAATAGAGCAAAGCTTAATAAATAAAGGTGTACATATGAACTCATCACGAAACAACTCCCAAAACTACCAAAATACACCTAATCAGACCATCAATGTCGGAGAAACGAAATTTGTCTACCGAAAGCTTGGTTCGAATACTGGCGTACCTGTCATATTCTTGAATCACTTAGGTGCTACTTTGGATAACTGTGACCCTAGGATAATGGACGGTATAGCCACAAAGCACCAACTTATCGCTTTTGATAACCGTGGCGTAGGCGGCACGGGCGGCACGACACCTACGACAATTGCTGAAATGGCAAAAGATGCAATTAATTTCATCAAGGCCTTAGGATACGAGAAAGTAGATATTGTAAGTTTTTCAATGGGTGCATTTATTACACAAGAAATATTATTGCAAGAACCTCGTCTTGTCCGCAAAGTTATTATGACTGGCACGGGCCCTGCGGGTGGCGAAGGCATAGAAAATGTCACCAAGGTAACTTATATAGATATGCTAAGAGGCTATCTGACTTGTAAAGATCCGAAATTTTATTTGTTTTTCAATCAAAACAAAAACGGAAAAAGATTCGCCAATGAGTTCCTAGGCCGTCTAAAAGAGCGCACTGAAAATCGTGATAAAAAAATTAAGCTAAAATCATTCAGTAATCAACTAAAGGCTATCCACGCATGGGGATTACAAAAGCCGCAAGATTTGTCGGTTATTAAGCAACAAACCTTAATAGCCAACGGTGATAATGACAGAATGGTGCCAAGTAGCAATACATATGATTTGGCCAAGCGAATTTCAAATTCAGAACTTGTAATCTATAAAGATTCCGGGCATGGTGGCCTATTCCAATACCACGAAGACTTTGTTAAAAAAGCTCTGGAATTCTTAAATTAGGAAAGATATGAGAGCCGAAGGGGTCGGGCAGATAAAGTATTCTATGACGCATCAACAAGTGCGAACGCGGCTTTTTTGCCATTCTCGAGCACGAAGTTAGACGTGTTTTTATCGGTCATGGCACGGGAGAGTTGCATCGTGCCAATTAGTAGACTTATAAGCGCAAAAACTAACGCTCTTGTATCCTCGGCACTAAGGTGTGGGAAATGCTCCTGAAAGCCATCCACTAACAACAGCATTCCACTGCTATATGCCTGTTTGGTTGATGTTGAGCGACGGCCTATTTCATCCAGGAGTGCAGCAGAAGGGCACCCTTCCCCGCAATTATCGCGGTGTTCGGTAGTTAAATATAGACTGATAATTGTCTTGACTCCGGATATGTCTTTGGGTACTTGCTGGAAGCTCTCGATTTGCTTTTGTAACTGGTCGGCAACCACCGCCTCAACCAAGGCTTCCTTCGAATCAAAATGGGTGTAAAAGGCGCCATTTGTTAGTCCGGCTTCTTTCATGACTACGGCTATACCAGTTGCATCAATGCCCTGCTCTTTGAATAGCCGAGAGGCCACACCTATGATGTGTATTCGTGTCTGAACTTTATGGGATGGTGTGTAGCGCATAAAAAATGAGAGGCTGAAAGCCATCTTTAGATTATAGTTATAATACCATAAAATGTTGATAATTAAAAGTCTAAAACACCCTACTCTAGCAAGTGCGTATATTCGACTCCGGTCCATGCCCTTGCGGCAGACCCTGAGTGGTGAGTTATGGAGTGGGGTTTAGCTGATTGGAGAAAAGTCGCCGACTCTAAGAAGATTTGTAAGCTATCTCATGATAGCTTCTCTTGTACGGCCCAAATGAGACTTTTGTATATAAGCGCATGATGCTCACTCCCACGAGCAAATAAGAGAGACAAAATAGTACTACCTGAAAGGCATGACTGCCCGGGATCAGATCCAAAAGAACATCTTGTGCTAAAAAGGATGCACTAATAGGGAATGCCATGAATAGAAGGCATACGATGAAGAACAGGCTGCCGAGTTTCTTGAATGCGCATATAGACCCATGGTAATCCCCGAGTGTAGTTGACTCGCCTTCCATTTCTAAATACCAAAGGCATGCATGGCCCACTATGAACGCAACTGTCACTCCCGCCCCGTACGTGACCAGATACTTCCAATTACCGCCGGAGGCTAGGCTCAGGAAAAGTGCTCCAAAAAGGTGCCCCAGCATTATAAGGTTCCAGCAGGTTCTAGCAGATTTTTTGGTGGTATACGCTCGTATGTAAAAAATAATACTTATGATGGCCACGGCGGTGGAGACGGTCAGTATCGAGCTGGTTGGCACCGCCACGGGCGTAGTAATCCACACGGCAGCTAGAAACAGCACTACGGAAGCCACTTGTGCAGGTGTGCTGTCCAGGAATGAGAAGGCTCGCCCGATGGACTTGAGCGGCTGCCATATATAGTGGCTCACTGCAGTATTCATGTTCCACTCCTTGATGCTTAGGATGTAGAGCGTAGCACGCAGCTTGCCTAGAAGTGTATTTTTGATCTTTTGGGCGGGAGGTAAAAAATAGAAAAACTGATCATGGACAAGATAACTTACGATTGATGGAGAGATGAGTAGTTGATATGTCCTGAGGGAGGCGTTGCTCACAAAGTGAACCAGCACCAACCATCGCAGGCCGGCAGCAATCTCAATGAACATGATGCCAATTTGAGTGATAGAAGCATATGCAATCTGTGTTTTGATTGATGATTGCACCCGGGCAATGGTCGAAGCGACAATTGCCGTCACTAAGCCGATGACAGCAATAGCAACCCGAAGCCATGTGATGCCTTGCCAGAGCGGATATGTCCGAAGCAACAGGAATAGACCCATATGCACGGAGAGAGCCCCGTAAAAGATTGCGCTAGATGTAGTAGGGCCTTCCATCGCGCGAGGCAACCAGTACGAGAACGGAAATTGTGCCGACTTAATGAGGGCGGCGATGAACAGAAGCAGGCCTAGAAGACCTAGTTGGCTGCTATGCCCTGCAACTACGCTCGATAATTCGGAGAAATTGATGCTCTTCTCAAAAATATGGTGTGCGTACCAAATGGCAGCTAGCAGGAAGGCGTCGGCAATGCGATATACTGAAAAAACTTTCAGGGCATTTCTGGCCGGCAGGAATCGATCCCTGTAAAAAGCAATGAGCAGTACGGAGCTTATCCCGATGAACTCCCAGCCTAGGAGTAGTACTTCAAAATTACCGCCAATAATTATGAGTGATAATCCTATAAAAAATAGCAGGACCGTGCAATAAAATCTTTTAAAACCCGGCTCGCGGTGCATGTAGTATTTGCTGAAGATAAAAACAAGAGCTGTCATTATCGCAGCCATCCCCATAAATACTGCTGAAAGTCTGTCAAAATAGAAATCGACTGAGAAGGTGTAGTGGTGGCTGGCATACAAGGCCCCGATGCTCGCAGATACCGGAGCAGCGCCGGTGCTGAGCCATTTATAGCCCAAAAATAAAAATGCCACAAGTTCCATGAGGATTGTGGTGATGGCTATAGAAAATATGACACGCTCTTTTTTCTGGGATGTCAGAATACAGCCAGCAAAGCCGAGGATTGGAATAAGTATTAATGCGGTGAGAAGATGTGTCAACATATGGCTACCTACTTACGCGTATCAATTATATGCACCGGCAAGTTTTCCTGCGTGGCATCTAAAATATGATTTGTTTTCATCTTTAGGGTTGTATTAAACATGTTAGGTAGGTTGTGCACGGTAGGTAGTTTTTTGGTGAGCGGAGCATACGGCACAAATTTTCCCTCTTTAAAGACGTAGAGTGTCTTCTCTTTTGGATGCAATGCGACTAAATGAATCCATTCATTATCGAACCATTCATAGAGTGCGGGGTTTGATTGTATGACCTTCAGAACAATCTCTGGAGAGTGCTCAATAACCATGAGGAGCCGCACGGGATCATGTACTTCAATCATTTGTAGGGGCAGTCCGGAGCGAAGGTCGCCGTCGCTGCTGTTCGCGACTCCGATGAGCCCCATGACATTATGGGGTAGCTTAGTGCCGGCGCCTAGTTTGTAGTTATCCATGCGTGAGAAGAAATATTCTAGATTGATGCCGCCGCAAACAATTCCGAGAGGAGCCAGCACGTTGCCCAATAATGTACCCTCCGGGTCGCTTGTATAGTCGTAGGAGTTCAAAAACGCTCTTCGGTCAAGAAATAGATGTTTGGTGAGGCTCCTTTTGCCTACTATGCATAGCGCGTTGGTACCATGCCCTAGTTCAGGCCGGGGTTCGTAATATGAAACCGAACGTTTTTTTATATCGTTCCGGATTTTTTCTAAGGGCTGTTTTGTGTCGATAGACATAAATCTACGGGAGCGTTCTTTGGCATCCAAGTTAAGGGCTTTTTCGAATAGCGGTTTATTTTTGTTATGTAGCCGTTTGTTTTCCTTCGACAGAGCTGCTTCGTCGTAAAACTGGATTTCGTCAGACGCCGTATCGTGTAGGGCCCCCAGGAATTGTGTGGTTTCGGGTATGGACAGACCGCGCGTTTCCAACAAATCTCGCACTGGCTGATAGTTCGCCATGTAGGCAAACACCCGGGCGTTGACCAGCCCTGGCCGTCCGCTACATGCGCCACAGTCGTGGGCGCCGTGATGAGGGTTATTAGCGCTGCTCGATCCGTGACCTATAGCATACACAAGCGGAGAAAGATTATGGGTTAGACCGATGCACCGCAATAATTTTTCAACGCGGTCGGCCATTTCCTCTACGGTGAAGCCTACTTGCAGGCCCTTTTCTTTGTCATGCTTCCCGGTGTGCACGATGGTTAGGTCGGCATCTGGATCCATATGCCCAAATGCGTCGGCAATCGCGGGGCTCATCGTAGGATTTATAAGATTGGCGATGAGTTTGCCCAGGGCTGGAATCCCCAACAAGTAAGAAAGGAAGAATCCCCTGACCAGCTTATGGCTGTGTTTGCTGTACATGATTTCTGTCGGGTGCGCATGTGAATCATTCTTTGGGATCTCTTCAATGAGATATTTTGGAGTAACCGGTGCAGGACAAAGCTTGTCATAAAATTTTGCGTGAGCGGGGTGAAAATAGAACTCTACCCCAAAGAATCCAGGCGCACCGTATGTTTCGCAGTGGCTGTCCACGCTCTCCACATAGGTTCGCAGGGAATATTCCCGTTCGTCGATGCAAAAGATAGCTTGAAAACTTTTTGGGGTTGGTTTATTTGCAGCCGAACGGGTGGGTAATGTCAGCATCAACCCGGCGAGCGCCGTGTCATAATAACTCCACTCAAATGCATCCTGCCATATCTTGATAACTTCTTGTAGCTCGGTAGGTGGCTCGTCGGCAAACATATCCATAGGCGGCTGTGCAATACTATCTCCCAGCGGTTTCCATCCATCTCCTAGTGTGCTCGTTAGTACGTCAATTTCGAGTAGAAGCTCCAAGATCACCATATCTTCTAGTGCAATTTTCTTTGGGTACAAGAGCGATTCGGGCTTGTCCTCTAGGGTTGATACCATACCCGACCATCCGCGGTGTGCAAACTGTTGGTCGTAGATATATTGTTCAAAGTACGCTTCTCTGTCCTCGCCTACCACTATTTCCAGGAGTTTGGTTATGGTGCATGACTTATCGTGTAGGAGGTCGCGGGCTGTTTTTGTTTTGAAAAAGCTTACCAGGCTATGGTCTTCTAGGCTGCGTAGTGCATTTAGGAGGCCTTTATTTTCAAAGGGAAATGATGAAATGGCAATGCCTTGGTCGATATAACTACAGATAATGCGGAACAGGAGTGGATGCACTGCATTATCCATGTCGACGTGGTGCGAGTGCTTCCATTCGGCCCTCAGTTTCCCGACGCGTGATTGGACTGTCCAACTATACATTTTGTGGATGACTTTGAATTGCCACTCTTCGAAATTCTCGTTGCCTTTCCTTTCCCGTATTGTTCTGTCCAGGATTTTCGGAGTGATCCGTCCTATCCTATATAGATCCCTATATTCAGTGAGTGAAAATGTAGTTTGGAACCCAAAGATGGCTGACGCTTTAAAGATTGCGTCATAAAATTTCATATCCTGAAACGCATGCAGTGTGTTGTGATGCACAAAGTCCTTGAGCGGACCTTGGGTAGGCAAATAATGCTTTAGTTCATGCAAGAGGTGTTGCTCATCGAAAAGATGTTTGTGTTGTTGAGACATAGCCTAAATTTAATCCAATAAATGAGTAAATCCTTCGGGGCATATACCCGCGATGGAATTAAAGCTTGGGGGGTGGCGAACAATTCGAATACATCAATCCCCACAGTACATGTAAGGATTGCTCGGCCACCCTAAAAGACCATGATATTGTACACGGAAACTTGTCATCTTGCAATTATGGTATGCCCGGCTCAGCGTTCCGGTCTCAGGCCATTCAGTGTATCGATGAACCTCTTTATGAAGTCTGACGCCTGAATGTCTGACACTATAGTAATATTCGGTCTGAGCCCATCCGTCACTATACGTCTATCTGCTATCATCATTCCTCGAGTGAGCTCGCCTTGTGTCTCAATCTGCACATTGCAACGGGTTGTTTTGCACGATTGGCGTTGCAACAAGAAGAAAATCGTTAACGGATCGTACATCAGGGCGGCATCGACACCGACGTCATTACGGAGGTTGATGATGTACGGGCGCATCATCTTCAGTAATAGCTTTCGCAGCGGTACATCTTGCACGCGCTTAAAGTCATCAAGACTCATTTGCACATGATTACAGGCATCCAGGGGCACGAAGGTTTTAGGTATGCCTTCAAATTGTAGTACGTCTTCGGCCGCTTCTGGATCTACGAATATATTGAATTCGGCAACCCGATTCATGTTGCCGGGGACTGAAATCGCACCTCCCATGGAAACAATTCGTTTGACTTGGCCCATGGTGATTGGATCACGAGCGATGGCTTCGGCTATGTTGGTGAGCGGCGCCAGTGTCACGATGGTTATCTCATTGGGATTTTTCCGCACCAGCCGTAAGATCTGGTCTACGGCATTGTTTGTTAAGTGCGCCTCATCTTGTGGGTCAATTCCCGCGAGACCGCTCGTGCCGTGCACGGCAGCTTGGACGAGTGGGCGCCTGAGCGGGCGGGCTGCACCGGAGTATACAGGAATGTCGTTACGGCCAATAAAGCCTAAAATGAATCGAGCATTGCGGGTCGTGTTCTCAATGGTTGAATTGCCGGCTACTGTCGTTACGGCGAGCACGTCAAGCTCGACACTCTTGCATGCCAGCATAAGTGCCATCGCATCGTCGTGCCCGGGATCAGCATCGATGATAATTTTCATAGTAGTCCTCTTTTCTTTAGTTGATTGATGGCATCGGGTATGTCACTGGCCAAGAAGTCGGCATTAGTGCTATACCCGCCAATGCGTACCGTGATCATGCCAAGCGTTTGCGCGGGTAGAATGTCGGTGTGTTCTTGGTCGCCGATCGATATGAGCTGTTCTGGTCTGAATCCAAGCATGTCAGCAACTTGCTGAAATACTTGCGGGTCTGGTTTGCGTACGTCTTGGTCGCCGCACAGGACATTGGTGCCAAAATGTGAGCGTACGCCAAGATATTCAAGCACGCGCTCTGCCCAGATTTTTGGCGCAGCCGTTAGCAAGGCTGAGCATACCGGCAACTCGCTTAACTCGCTCAATAGTTGCGGTTGCTTATCGATGAATTGCGCGGGCTGTAAATCCCAAGTAGCGTTGAAAAATAGTTCGCGCGGAATATCATGCTCGTACTCCAGCGCAAGACTCAAATGTTGGTTGAAGCGTTCCTTCAAATTACTATTTATTATTTCGGCTTCCTTGGCGTCAACACCAAGCTGGTTTTGAATAAAAGTCAGCTCTTGAGTCTTAATGGATTGTCCAAATTGGGACTCACTAAAGCTATTGCCTGACCCGCGGTCAAACGGGTATAGACAACCGTCCATATCAAAAATAATTCCTTTTATATTACGCATTGGATTCTCCATTTAGTATTTCGTGAATTTGTTCTTAGGCGTTCTATAGTTACTGCTTCGCCAGCACGCCAATCTTGCGGATCGAGTAAATCACTCTGCTTGACGACTGGCATGAACTGAGGTTATGGACGTGCAGCCCTCCATGATCTGAGCGCCGGTCACGAGACGGCCCTTTTTGCACCCAATGAGTTCGTCTTGTGTGGGCTTACTCGGAAAAAGTCGTTGTAGAGCCTCTGTTGCCTGCCCCTGCTCTGGTGTGCGGAGCAGCTCTTGATGTGAGCATCGAAATTCGCTGCTAAAATCATATCTAGGAAATGTCAGCCATCGTCCCAGGATGTACGCATTCGTGTGCCTCCAACCGCCCGACTCCCCAATTTATTGAGGCGTTGTTTTGCTCCGGGGTTTTCACCGAGCGTTCCCTCGTTTAGGATCGGGAGCCCGTGTGAAAATCGTAGAGTTCGCTCGGGCAGTACTCTCCGAGGTAGTCGCTCGAAAATAATGCTCGTTGCGCCTGAGAAAGGCGCATCGTCGGGATCGCCTAATGTTCCATGTAGTTCTTCTGCGCTGTGACTCAGTAGATGCCCCGTAGTTAGTAACCCGGTTTTGTCTGCATGCCGAGTGCGGCCAATCGAAACATTATTTATCGTTGGCAGATTCTCGGGTAGACTGAGCCTAGTGCTTAGCCCTCCCCTTGTAATATCAATTACCGCGCGGAATAGACGTGTGGCCTGTAGCTTGCCCAGTGATGATTCGAGTTTCGGTAGATTATCGCCAGGCTGGATGAATCGAATGGGCCAAGGCGGAGCTTGCTGTGTTCTCCAAAAAGGCGTTCATTGCATTTTTAATTTGCTGACTAGTCTGTTCTCCCGGGCCGTTGAAGTCAAGCCGTTTGGACGCCCACATGGCATTCGTTCGTTGTTTGGACATAAGTATTTCCCTTTAATTTAGAGTGCTTAAAAAATAAAAAACTCCCCGGTGGGGAGGCGTCTTAGATGGGTTGTATGCAAAATTACTACATTATCAATAGACACCTCAGGTGCGGTGGAACCAATGTGATTGTTTATGAGTTAATGCTCTACGCATGGACGGATAGTAACAGGTATTATTTCTAGTGTCTAGGTCATATACAAGATAAAAATCTAGTACGTGCATGCTCACCAGATTCTCTGTAAAATATGTGCCCTTGGCTCAGTAATAGAGGAAGTTGTAGCCGTAACAAAGCAAAATTCATTGTTTGCTAAAATGGAATGAAACTAAATATTTATTAGGGGAATAATCGAATGGCAATTATCAATCCTTACATTAACTTCAACGGAAATGCCGAAGAAGCCTTCAATTTCTATAAATCTGTGTTTGGTGGAGAGTTTGAAGCGCTTGTACGTTTCAAGGATTTAGAAAGTCCTGAATTCCCTATACCAAAAAACGATGCAAATAAAATTATGCGTATCGTTTTGCCTATTGGTGGAAACACTTTAATAGCCAATGATGTTCCTGAAAGTATGGGTCTAGTAAATGAAAACGAAAACAGATCTAAAATATCCGTTAGTACGGAAAGTCGTGCAGAGGCTGACAAAATATTCGCTGGACTTACATCGGGTGGTGCCGTTGAAATGCCTCTTGGCGATAGTCCATGGGGCACATATTTTGGGATGTTTAGAGACAAATTCGGTATTGAGTGGACGGTAGAATTCGACTCAAATGGAGATGGGCGAGCGTAGATAAAGACCGTTTATCATTAGGACTCACACACCGTGTAGGGCGCACTAACAGATTTAAGCCTAGCCGAGCATTTGTATTATTGCCCCTGGATCATCACAGCCGATGATTAGCTCACTAAACTTTTCATCATTTAAGGTTATGCGAATACCCGTCTTGTCGTCATGGTGTAGTACCGCAAAAATTGGTTTCTTGTGTAACCCGGAAAGGAAGGTGCCCACAGCAACTTTGCCTGGAATGTAGGCACCAAATAGCTTTAACCCACTTGGCTTAAGGCCATGTATTTCATGAACTGGATCATCTACTGATTCCACCCTCTGGACTGCCTTAAGAGGTACATCAAAGCCTTCTCGCAGTGCTTCCAGTTTCTCTGTTGCTGTAAGCGTTATAACGAGCTTATCGTCTTGTTTGTTGATTTTTGCCATATGCTTGCTCCCTTAGCCACGTTTGTATATATTTCATAATCCGCTCATCAATTGGTCGAGTTACCTGTTCCTTATATGCACGAATACTCGGCGCACCAGAGTCTGTACGTAACATATGCGTCACGTCTGGCACATCATGAGACTCAAATGGGCCTTTGGTCAGTTGCTTCATTCGTTCAAGGTCAGCGGCGTCAACCTGGATATCTTTAGAGCCGGTAATGGCAAGTACGGGAATGTGAATTTTAGCAAAGTCTTTTTCTGGGTCGTAAACAAAGAACTCACGCATCCATCGAGCGTTTATCCTCTGCACCATTTGAACCCGAAATGTATCTTCCGGACTAGTTTTTATGCGTTCAATCTGTTGCCGCTGCTTCTTTAGGGGGTCAATGTGTAGGTGGCCAACGAACCATTTAGAGAAACCCGTTAAGCCAGCTACTATTTGCTGGCCTTGCCAAAGCATTGTTTCTTCACCTGTCTTTGATGAGCCTCCTAATAGAATAATGCCAGCCAGCGTGGTATTCCCTGCCGCAAGACTGGTGGCTACAAGCGCACCCTCGCTATGTCCCAGTACATAGATATGTCGAGGGTCAACATTAGGTTGAGAGCGCAGCCATTCAACCGCTCCTCTGGCATCAGTTATACGATCAGTAAAGCCACTGCGCCAATAATCGCCCTGACTGGCGCCTGCACCACGCTTGTCATAGCGTAAGCTGGCAAAGCCTAAATTACTCAGTGCTTCAGCCATTTGAGGAAAAACGTTTATAGCAAGTTTTTGGGCGTTATCGTCACGATTAGTTTGTCCGGAGCCGGGTAACATGAGTACTGCCGGTAGAGGCTTACTCTCTGCTGGCGAAACAAACGTTCCTGCCAACGTATAATTATCCGAAGTAAATTCAACTTCATGTTCAGTCATTTGATTCCTCCTTTGGATTTGGCAGTGGCATAAAAGCGCTGGCAACTAAACGACGTTTACGTCCTGCTGTTTGCTTTAGCTTTGTGCGTGGCGCAACAATCCTGGCTACGTCTTTCAGGAAATTAGTATGTTCATTGTCACTAAGCCAGAGGGCATTCATTGAATAGCTCACGCCATCACGTTCTAGGTCTGGTTTGCCGATTGCAAGGTACTGCTCATAGCATGCAAGTAGACTAGCCATGAACGCGGTGAAGACTTGTAAATGATCGTCTGGGCTCATTGTATGTAACTCGACTGGATCAATTGTTGTCCGAAGTCGTAGGACATAGGTACGCTCAACCGCTCCACGGACATGTTGCTCCGATTTTACAATCAGTACACCCGCATATGTAAGCAAAGTAATATGACGATATATTCGACCTGTCGGTATGCCTCCCATTTCAGCCGCCAATTGAGTAGTAGTTAACTCACGCCCACCCAGAAATGCCTGAAGTATACTGAGGCGGACAGGGTGAAGCAATAGGTCAACTGTGGTCATATTTTCAGTATGTTCTACCATTTGTATTTTTGCATCGGTATCAATGTTATGTGACTTTTGAGAAGTTATTGCTAGCCGCAGGTATTATTGTCTTCAACTTTATTCAGGGCAAAAAAGTCAGAGCTGAATTAACAGTTCCGACTATTACGGCTGGCTCACCACAATATGAGAAGTTATAACTGTAATGAGGCAAGATTATGCGGCCAACAGGTCAATCGGGCTTCAGTTTTTCAAGAGATTTGATTGGGGCTATATAGTGATAGAATCTGGTCACCAGTCATCTGTGCGGACTCGGGTAGTGATGACAGAGGAGACTGTGTGATCCGTATGTATGGGGCGACAAAATGACTGGCTACGGCCTCAGTGTAGTCGCTTTGTCTCGTCGTGATTCCACCGTTCAAGGAACTCAAGAATGTACCAAGGTCCCTTTCGACTGCCTCATGTAGGGCGCTACCATCATCTACTTGGAAGCGAGAGAAAGTTTCCAGGTCGACGTAGCGTACGCCGCGGCGGTCAGCTCCCATATTTTTGACCTGCGCATCGCCATGAGTGCTCAAGTGGTCGTGCATGGCCGCGAGACTATATGCACTTTGGCCGAGTGCCCTGCGTACCTCGGCGGTACTGGGAACGTGATTTGGATCCCAGAATACTCGATCCCATGTTCTGATGCTTTGATCATATGCCGTAATAAGAGAAACCTGGCCATTTTCTCCATGAAAAAATCCAAGAGGCTCTAGGCTGAGTGGGCGACTACCGTTCGGATGGAGTCTGTTGACATGGTCGATCGCACCATACTCACGTACGGCGTCCTTTGCGGTATCGAACGGTTTAACGGCCACAAATTCAGTTACCGAATTATCTTCGCTGGCAAGCATTAACTCACCAAAGACTACTCCGTGTGCGCTTGCCTCGCGTCCGCGTCCGAGATCAGGCCAAAGAGAAAATTGGGCTTCAGACGCTGGTGGATCAGCTGCTATGCTAGTGAACGCTTCATCTAGCAGCAGGAAGCTGTTGGCCTCCATGCCTTTTACGGCTATAAGCAGGTCGGGTGGCGCGAGCTCTCGGAGTTTTGAAGAGGGTGCAATACCTTCCGCAGGCACGAATTCAATACTACCCTGAAAAGCAGGAAATTCTCCATGCGAAGCGATTTGCCCAGACATAAAAAAATAATAACACAAAAACGATAAGATTACAAGTAATGCGTAATGACTCAATAGCTTTGCAACATTAAAAAACCGACTGTTCTACACTGTAAA